>NZ_WHMA01000002.1 GCF_010994375.1 Halomonas sp. NO4 | reverse complement strand
GCGGCCTGGGGTGGCCTGTTCGTCAAGCTTGCCTACAAGGCCGAGCAGGCAGGCAAGCATCTGGTGAAAATCGACCCCTGGTACCCCAGCAGCAAGACCTGCTTTCACTGCGGCCACAAGGTCGAGTCGATGCCGCTCACCATCCGCACCTGGGACTGCCCGGCCTGCGGCACCCAAGGCATCGACCGGGACATCAATGCGGCGCGCAACATTCGGCGCCAGGGCATCCTCCAGTTGAAGGCCGAAGGGCTGTCGGTCTCTGCCCATGGAAGCCTGCGTCAGTCCGGCATATCGCCGGCAGCGGCCTGAGAAGTGGGAAGCCCCGCCCGCTAGCGGGCGGGGAGCAGTCACCGTCCTTGTCTCGTTGAAAGCTCATCGCGTCCAGCACCTATACTGACGGCGTTCGACGGCGCATCAGGACAGAGGGAACGGCGCGATGCAACGGGAAGAATTCGTCCAGCAGCTGTGGCTCGACTACATCCATCGACACCCCGATGTGGGCGCCCTGCGCCTGTGGTCGATGGATGCCCCGGCCGAGTACCTGACCCTGCTGACGCTCAATCACGGCCCGTTCGGCGCGCGCGAGCTCACGCCCGGTCTGGCGCGCCTGGGCTATCGCCCGATGCAGCACTACGCCATGGCCGACCGCGGCCTGCTGGTGACCCTGCTGGCTCCGCCCGACGACGGTGCCTGGCTGGTGCTCGCCGAGCTGCAGCTGGGCACCCTGTCGCGGGCGCCGCGACAGCACCTGACGGACCTCGCCGAGCGCACCCATCCCCGCGACACGCGCGGCCAGGACCTGCTGAGCCGCGGCCGACCCTGGCCCATGCCCGACTGGGAGAGCTACCAGGCGCTGATCGGTGCCCACCCCCTGGCCGGCTGGCTGGCGGTGATGGGGCCGAGCATGCATCACGTCGGCTACGACTGCGAGCGGCTGGGTAGCGACCTGCCCACCCTGGACAGCGCCCTCCTCCAGGCCGGCCTCGCCGGCAGCTCGGACCGGCACCACGGCGTCTTTCCCGTCTCGCCGCTGCTCGAGTACCGTTTCTACCCCACCTGCTCGCAGCGCCTGGCCTTTGCCGACGGCGACGAGCACCGCATCGACCTGGGCGGGCTGGCCCTGGTGCAGAAGTGCCTCAGCAACGACCACGAGCGCGCCGTGGAACTCCTGCTCCCCCATCACACCCGCTGCCAGATCAGCTGAGTCCGGGCGATATCCACAGAATCTGTGGATAACGCTGTGCAAGGGCGGCGCAAAACCGCCGTCCGGCTGCACGGTCAGGGCGGTCACCTCGGGTTGGTCACATTTTCGTCATCGCTGCGGCTCGAGACACCCAGTCGACTGCCCCTCAACAAGGAAAGGCCCGAGCCATTGATGGCTCGGGCCTTGTCTGGAGCGACATTGAGAGAGGTATCGCCGCCTCAGGCCTCGAAGGTCATCTCCGGCACATGGTCGGGAACGACCAGCTTGCCGGCGGTCTTCTCGACGATCTCCTCGACGCTGACCCCCGGTGCCCGCTCCACCAGGTGGAAGGCACCATCCTTGATCTCCAGATAAGCCAGGTCGGTGAGCACCCGGTTGATGCAGCCGGCGCCGGTCAGCGGCAGCGTGCACTTCTCGAGGAGCTTGGATTCCCCGTGCTTGGAGGCGTGGGTCATGGTGCAGATGATGTTCTCGGCACCGGCCACCAGGTCCATGGCGCCGCCCATGCCCTTGATCAGCTTGCCGGGGACCATCCAGGAGGCGATGTTGCCCTCCTGATCCACCTCGAAGGCGCCCAGCACGGTCAGGTCGACGTGGCCGCCGCGGATCATGGCGAAGGATTCGGCCGAGGAGAAGATCGCCGAGCCGGGCCGCGCGGTCACCGTCTGCTTGCCGGCGTTGATCATGTCCGGGTCGACCTCCTCCTCGGTGGGGAAGCGCCCCATGCCCAGCAGGCCATTCTCGGACTGCAGCATCACGTCGATGCCCTCGGGAATGTAGTTGGCCACCAGGGTCGGAATGCCGATGCCCAGGTTGACGTAGAAACCATCATGGAGTTCGCGCGCCACGCGCTGTGCCATCTGTTCGCGAGTCAGTGCCATCTTGTTTGCCTCTTGTGTTCGGTGGAGAAGCGCCGGCCTGCCGGCCGGGGGGTGTTGCCGGTGGCGGCTCAACCCTGGTGGACGGTGCGCTTCTCGATACGCTTCTCGAAGGTGCCCTGGATGATGCGGTCGACGTAGATGCCGGGCGTGTGGATCTGGTCCGGCTCCAGCTCGCCCGGCTCGACGATCTCCTCGACTTCGACCACGGTGATCTTCCCGGCGGTGGCGGCCATGGGATTGAAGTTCTGCGCGGTCTTGCGGTAGACCACGTTGCCGTAGCGGTCGGCCTTCCAGCCCTTGACGATGGCAAAGTCGCCGGTGAAGGCCTCTTCGAGGATATAGTGGCGGCCGTTGAACTCGCGCACCTCCTTGCCCTCGCCGATCGGCGTGCCGTAGCCGGTCGCGGTGTAGAAGGCGGGGATGCCGGCGCCGCCGGCGCGCATCTTCTCGGCCAGGGTGCCCTGAGGCGTGAGCACTACCTCGATCTCGTCGTTGAGCATCTGCTGCTCGAACAGGGCGTTCTCGCCCACGTAGGAGGCGTAGAACTTCTTGATCTGCTTGTCCTCGAGCAGCAGGCCCAGACCGAAGCCGTCGACCCCGCAATTGTTGGAGATCACGGTGAGGTCCTTGACGCCGCGACGCTTGATCTCGGCGATCAGGTTCTCGGGAATGCCGCACAGCCCGAAGCCTCCGGCAATCACGGTCATGCCGCTCTCGATGCCTTCCATTGCCTCTTCGTAGGAATACACGCGCTTGTCGAATCCGGCCATCGCGAAGCCTCGTCTTGTTGTGGGATGAGTGAATGACGGTACCTGATCAGTGTTGACCCGGCCAATATATTTGTTAAGTTTGTTTTTTTTATTGATTGATTTGATAGACCAATAAATTGACTCAGGCGGCCGCCATGACCCTCAAGCAGTTGCGCGCCTTTCTCGCCGTGGCCCAGACCTTGAGCTTCACGCAGGCCTGCGAGCACCTCCACCTCTCCCAGCCAGCGCTGAGCCTGGCCATCAAGGGCCTCGAGGAGAGCCTCGGCGGGCGTCTGCTGATCCGCACCACGCGCAGTGTCCGGCTCACCCCCGAAGGCGAATCCCTGGTTCCCCTGGCCAAACGCCTGCTCGCCGACTGGGACAATGCCGAGGAGGTGATGCGCCAGCGCTTTACCCTGCAGCTGGGGCGATTGGCGCTGGCCGCCATGCCCTCCTTCGCCTGCAACCAGCTGCCCGCGGTGCTGATGGCCTTCCGCCGCCAGCACCCGCGCATCGAGGTGACGGTGCACGACGTCATCAACGAACAGGTGATCGACATGGTGCGCCGACAGCGCGTGGAGCTGGGCATCGCCTTCGAGCCCGCGGCGGGCGACGGGCTGGCCTTCACCCCGCTCTTCGAGGATCGCTTCGTGGCGGTGGTACCGCCGGACTCCCCGCTGGCCGACGCCACGACACTGCGCTGGGCCGAGCTGCTGCGTGACGACTTCATTACCCTGCAGCGCCCCTCCATGGTGCGCCTGCTGCTGGAGCAAGAGCTGGCGGAACAGGGGATCGAGCTGCCGGTGGCCTTCGAGAGCCATCAGCTCGCGACCGTCGGACGCATGGTGGCCAGCGGCCTCGGCGTCAGCGCCGTTCCCGCCCTGTGTCGCCAACAGATGCACGAACTGGGCGGTCGCTGCCTGCCCCTCACCGAGCCGATAATCGCCCGCCCGGTGGGCGTGTTGAGTCCCGCCGGCCAGGAGCTGTCGGTGGCCGCCCAGGCGATGCAGGAGATCCTGGCGGCAACCCTGGTCCCAACTGCTACGTTGGAGACAGACGCGTAGCAACCCGGCGAGGCGACCATGGCTACCCCTCTCTGGCAACCGGCTCCCGCGCGCCGCGAGGCCAGCCAGCTGGCCTCCCTGATGCGCGAACTGGAAACCGAGACCGGCAGCGTTTTCCGAGACTATGCGGCACTGCACGCCTGGAGTCTGGCGCACCCCGAGGCCTTCTGGCGCAAGGTGTGGGACCTGGGCGTGATCGGCGACCCCGGTCAGCGCGTCCTGGACAACCCCACGGCCATGCCCGGCGCACGCTGGTTCCCTGAGTCGCGCCTCAACGTCGCCGCCAATCTGCTGCGCCGCCGCGACGCCACCCCGGCCCTGATCGCCTGTGACGAGCGCGGGCGGCGCCGCGAACTCAGCCATGCCGAGCTCTACGACCGGGTCGCGCGGCTGGCCCGCACACTGCGCCACAGCGGCGTGCAGCGCGGCGACCGGGTGGCAGGCCTGGTGCCCAACAGCGAGCACGCCGTGATCGCCATGCTGGCCACCGCCAGCCTCGGCGCCGTCTGGTCCTCTTGTTCGCCGGACTTCGGCGTAGAGGGGGTACTCGACCGCTTCGGGCAGATCGAGCCCAAGGTGCTGATCGCCTGCGACGGCTACCACTGGAACGGCAAGGCCATTGCCCTCCACGAGCGCCTAGGGGAGCTCGTCGACCAGTTGCCGACGCTGGTGCAGGTGGTGCTTTTCCCCTTCCTCGACCCCGAAGCCACGCCCGACACCCGGGGCATCGACAAGGCGGTCACCTGGGCGACGTATCTCGGGGATGCCGCCGAGACGCTCGACTTCGCCGAGCTGCCCTTCGACCACCCGCTCTATATCCTCTACTCCTCCGGCACCACCGGCAAACCCAAGTGCATCGTCCATGGCGCCGGGGGCACCCTGCTGCAGCACCTCAAGGAGCATCGCCTGCACTGCGACCTGGGCGAAGGCGACGTCTTCTTCTACTACACCACCTGCGGCTGGATGATGTGGAACTGGCTCGTCTCGGGGCTCGCCTCGGGCGCCACTCTGCTGCTCTACGACGGCGCGCCCTTCGCCCCCGACTCGGCGGCGCTGTGGCGCCTCGCCGAGCGCGAGAGGGTGACCTGCTTCGGCATCAGCGCCACCTACCTCACCACCTGCGCCAAGGAGGGGATGCGCCCGGGCCGCGACCACGACCTCTCGGCCCTGCATACGCTGCTCTCCACCGGCTCGGCGCTTCCCCACGAAACCTTCGACTATGTCTACCGGGCGATCAAGTCGGACCTGCTGCTGGCTTCCATCTCCGGGGGGACCGACATCGTCTCCTGCTTCGCCCTGGGCTGCCCCATCCGCCCCGTCTACCGGGGCCAGCTGCAGTGCCGGGGCCTGGGCATGGCGGTGTCCGTCTACGACGAGTCCGGCACACCCTGCGCCGTGGGCGAGAAGGGCGAGCTGGTTTGCACCCAGCCCTTCCCCTCCATGCCGCTGGGCTTCTGGAACGACCCGGATGACCAGCGCTACCACGGCTCCTACTTCGCCCGCTTTCCCGGCGTCTGGGCACATGGCGACTACGCCGAGCTCACCGCCGAGGACGGCCTGTTCATTCACGGCCGCGCCGACACCGTGCTCAATCCCGGCGGCGTGCGCATCGGCACCGCCGAGATCTACCGCCAGGTGGACCGCGTCGACGAGGTGGTGGAGTCGCTGTGCATCGGCCAGCAGTGGGAGGACGACGTGCGAATCGTGCTCTTCGTGCGGCTGCGCGACGGTCTGACTCTGGACGACGCCCTGCGCCAGCGCATCCGCGACACCGTCCGCACCCACGCCTCGCCGCGCCACGTGCCGACCAAGATCATTCAGGTGGACGACCTGCCGCGCACCCGCTCCGGCAAGCTGGTGGAATTGGCAGTGCGCGATGTCGTCCACGGGCGCTCGGCGGCCAACCTCGGCTCGCTGGCCAACCCCTCGGCCCTGGCCCAGTTCGAGGACCTGCCGGAGTTGTGCGACTGATGGACGACCGGCGTCCGACCAACCGGCGGGTGGGCAGCCCGACCGGCATGCAGTAGCATGAGACGGCCTGGCACCCTGGTGCCGGTTCTCTCATCCTGACAGCGCACCGTGACAGTGCACATAAGGAGCGTGCATGCCGTTGCTCAAGGGGAGCGTCAGTCTCCTGCTGCTGACCCTGACCACCCTCTTCTGGGCGGTGCCCCTGATCCTGCTCACCCTGCTCAAGGTGATCACGCCCGGGCGTGCCTTGCGGCGCCGTGTCCTGGACGGTCTCAACGCCGTGGCGCTCAACTGGGTGGGCTGCAACCTCTGGTGGATACGCCGCTGGCTCAAGCCGCGCCTGAGGGTCGAACTGCCCGACGGCCTCTCCGCTGACCGCTGGTGGCTGGTGCTCTCCAACCACCGCTGCTGGACCGACATCTTCCTGCTGTTCCTGGCCCTGCACCGGCGGCTGCCGATGCCTCACTTCTTCGTCAAGCGCCAGCTGATCTGGGTCCCCGTCGTGGGGCTGGCGTTCTGGGCGCTGGAGTTCCCCATGCTGCGGCGGCTGACCCGCGAACAGCGCGAGCGCCACCCCCACCTCGCCCGCCGCGACCGCGAAGCCACCGAACGCATGTGTCGCCTTGCCCGGGAACGCCCCATCGCCATCTACAACTTCGTCGAGGGCACCCGCTTCACGCCGGCCAAGCATGCCGCCCAGGCATCGCCCTACCGTCATCTGCTGCGGCCCCGCGCCGGGGGAACCGCCCAAGTGGTGAGCCTGCTCGGCGATCGCCTGGACGGCATCCTCGACGTCACCCTGAGTTACGCCAACCCCGACCCCACCTTCTGGGGCTTCCTGTGCGGCAGCGAGGGGGCGATGACCCTCGAGGCCCGTCGCCTGGCGGTACCCGCCTGGATGGCCGAGGGCAGCTACCACGACGACCCGGACTACAAGGAACGCTTCCATTCATGGCTCAACGCCCTGTGGCAGGACAAGGACGCGCGGCTCGACTCGCGATGACGCTGCTCCTGCTGCTGATGCTCGGCGCCTGTGCCGGGCGCGGCGGTGAGGTGCAACGTGCCGCCGAGCCCGGCATCGCCGGACACTGGATCACCATCCAGCGCGGCGACACCCTGGGCGCCATCGCGCGGCGAGCGGAGGTGCCGCTCGAACGGCTGATGCGCTTCAACCCCGGCGTCGACGCCCGACGCCTTGCCGTGGGGCAGCGACTGCTGGTCCCCACCCACCGCGAGCGCGCCCCCTCGGGCGGCCCCTACCGCTACCAGATTCGCCCCGGCGATACCTATGCCGGCATCGCCCGGCGCTTCGGCACCACCCCGGCGCGCATCCAGAACGCCAACCCCGGGGTCGAACCCCGGCAATTGCGGGTCGGGCATGTGGTCCAGGTGCCGCTCAAAGACACCCAGCCCGCCCGAACGGCATCCGCGTCGACACGCCGTGCAGCGGCCGCCAAGCCGGCGAGCCCCGCCGCCGCGACGACGTCGCCGGGGGCCACCGCCTCGGGGTCGCTGCCCGCCTCGGCGCGCAACTGGCCCTGGCCCCTGGACGACTATCGCATCGTTCGCCGCTACGGCACCGACAGCCGCGGCACGCTGCAGCCCATGCTGCTCGCCAGCCGGGAGGGGGCCCAAGCCCAGGCAGTGGCCGAGGGCGAAGTGCGCTTCTCCGGCAGCATGCGCCAGCTCGGTCGCGTGGTCATCGTCCACCATGCCGACAACCTTCAGAGCGTCTACGCCCTGTGCGATTCGCTGACCGTCAAGGAAGGCAGTCGCGTCAAGCGTGGCACCCCGCTCTGTGCCGTGGGTTACAGCAACGCCACCGAGCGCTACGATCTGCTGTTCGACCTGCGCCACGGGGGCAAGCCGATCGACCCGCAGCGCGTGTTACGCTGAAGCCATGACCGCTTCTTGCACCGGGACCACCGACACCCTGCTCGATGCGCCGCCACTGGTGCGCTACGACCACCTGCTGGGAGAGCCCGCAGCGCACGAGGCGCTGCAACGTCTCGACCAGGAACTGGACTGGCAGCAGCCGCGCCTGAGTCTCTACGGCCGCGAACATCCCATTCCGCGCCGCCAAGTGTGGATGGGCGACCCGGCCGCCCGCTACCGCTACTCCGGGCGCTACTTCAGTCCCGAGCCCTGGCACCCCCTCGTCGCCGAGATCCGCGACGTGGTGACCGCCCGTCTCGCCGAGGCCGGCGTGTCGGCCGCCTTCAACAGCGTGCTCCTCAACCGCTACGCCAGCGGCGAGGAGCGCATGGGCTGGCACAGCGACGACGAGCCGGAACTGGGCAGCGACCCCTTGGTGGCCGCCGTCTCGCTGGGAGCGGAGCGTCCGCTGCGCTTTCGCTGGCGGCAGGGCGAAGGCCGGCCCTTCAATGTCTGGCTACCCCACGACAGCCTGCTGCTCATGGGCCGCGGCGTGCAGCATCGGCTCCAGCACGCCCTGTTGCCGCGCAAGCAGCCGGGGCTGCGCATCAGCCTCACCTTTCGCTGGATCCAGACCGACGCCCGCCCCTGACACAGCGACGCCCCGTTCCGGCCGGAACGGGGCGTCGCTGCGAGCACTTGCTTAAGATAACGGTATAATATCAGCCGCGGTAGTAGCCAGGTTCGACGAACGGCATCCTGCTCACGGTCATCGGCAGGCGCTTGCCGCGCACCTCGGCATAGACAGTGGTACCCGGTTCGGCCTGCTCTACCGCGACATAGCCCATGGCCACGGGTTTTCCGACGCTGGGGCCGAAACCGCCCGAGGTCACGCGACCGATGTGGCGCTCCTCGGCGTCGTAGAGCTCGGCACCCTCGCGCACCGGGGCACGCCCCTCGCCGAGCAGTCCGACTCGCTTGCGGCGATGATCCTTGGCGTCGACCTGGTGCAGGATCAGGTCCGCTCCCGGGAAGCCGCCGGGCCGCTCGCCCCCGCGCCGGCGCGGCTTGGCGATTGCCCAGATCAGCCCGGCTTCCACCGGCGTGGTATGGATGTCGATGTCGTGACCGTAGAGGCACAGGCCCGCTTCCAGGCGCAGCGAGTCGCGCGCCCCAAGACCGATCGCCTCCACCTCGGATTCGGCCAGCAGCCGGCGGGCCAGGGTCTCGCTCTGCTCGGCGAGCACCGATATCTCGAAGCCGTCTTCGCCGGTATAGCCGCTGCGGCTGATCCACACCGGAATATCGTCGATGGTGAAGCGCCCGTGCTGCATGAAGACCATGTCGCAGGCCGGCGGACAGAGGCGGCGCATGACGTTGGTCGCCTCCGGGCCTTGCAGCGCCAGCAGGCCACGATGCAGCACTTCGACACGATGCTCGCTGTCCATGCCGGTCTGCAGCAGGGCGACGTCCTGATCCTTGCAGGCCGCGTTCACCACCAGGTAGAGGTGGTCGCCGGCGTTGACCACCATCAGATCGTCGAGGATGCCGCCATCCTGGGCGGTGAACAGCGCATAGCGCTGCATGCCCTCGGCCAGGCCGACGATATCGGCCGGCACCAGCGTCTCCAGCGACTCGGCAGGGCGCGGCCCGTGCAGCAGCACCTGCCCCATGTGCGAGACGTCGAAGAGCCCGCAGGCCTCGCGAGTGTGCTCGTGCTCCTTCTTCACGCCGAGCGGGTACTGCACCGGCATGTCATAGCCGGCAAAGGGCACCATCTTGGCCCCCAGCTCCACGTGCAGGTCATGAAGTGGCGTACGCTTGAGGTCGCTCATCTCGGAATCCTCTGAAAATGCGATGGTTCGGGGCCGATACGCCGGGAGGTGCCCCATGGGGCACCTCCCTGGCCTGGCATGAGGGGCCGGCAGCGCCCCGCTCAGGAGTGGCCGTCCTCGAGTTCCTCGCCCGGCAGCACCTCCTTGCCGTCGAAGTAGTCCTTGGTGACCTTGAACACCACCGGCGACAGCAGCGCCAGGGCGATCAGGTTGGGAATGGCCATCATGGCGTTGAAGGTGTCGGCCATCAGCCAGATGAACCCCAGGTTGGCCATGGCGCCCAGCGGGATGGCCAGAACGAACAGCACCCGATAGAGCATGATCGACCGGGTGCCGAACAGGAACTGGAAGCACTTCTCGCCGTAGAAGGACCAGCCCAGGATGGTCGTGAAGGCGAAGATGGCCAGGGCCAGCGACACGATCTGGTTGCCCACCCCCGGCAGCGCCGCATCGAAGGAGAGCGCGGTCAGCGACGCGCCGGCCTCGCCGGTCTCCCACACCGTGGCGGTGAGGATGACCAGGGCGGTGATGGAGCACACCACGATGGTGTCGATGAAGGTGCCGAGCATCGCGATCAGCCCCTGGCGAACCGGGTTCTTGGTCTTGGCGGCCGCGTGGGCGATGGGCGCACTGCCCAGACCCGCCTCGTTGGAAAAGATGCCGCGCGCCACGCCAAAGCGGATGGCCGCCATCACCGCCGCCCCCGCGAAGCCACCGAATGCCGCATGGGGATTGAAGGCGTAGTAGAAGATCATGCCGAAAGCATCGCCGATCTGGCCGACGTTGACCGTCAGTACTGCAAGACCGGCGAGGATGTAGGCGATCCCCATGATCGGCACCAGCTTGCCCGCCACCTTGGCGATGCGCTTGATCCCGCCCAGGATCACGGCCGCCGCCAGCACCATGATGACCACGCCGGTCACCCAGGGGGGCAGGCCGAAGGTGGAGTCGAGGGCATCGGCCACGGAGTTGGACTGCACGGTGTTACCGATACCGAAGGCGGCCACGGCGCCGAAGAAGGCGAAAGCCCCGCCGAGCCATAGCCATTTACGGCCCAGGCCATTCTTGATGTAGAACATCGGCCCGCCGATGTGGAAGCCCATGCTGTCGGTCTCGCGGTAGCGAACCGCCAGTACGGCCTCGGCGAACTTGGTGGCCATGCCCACCAGCGCGGTGATCCACATCCAGAACACGGCGCCCGGCCCGCCCAGCGCAATGGCCGTGGCCACGCCGGCGATGTTGCCGGTACCGATGGTGGCGGAGAGCGCCGTCATCAGCGCGTTGAAGGGGGAGATTTCCCCCTCGTCCTTGACCTTCTCGCCCGGCGCCGGCTTGGCATCGCGCCCCTGCCACATCAGCTTGAAGCCCATGCCAAGCTTGCGGATGGGCATGAGCTTCAAACCGATCTGCAGATAGATGCCCACCCCGAGCAGCAGGATGAGCATCAACGGCCCCCATACCACGCCGTTGATGGCACTGAATATGGCTGTCATGGTTTCCACGAACGTCTCCCTTATGGTTATTGCCTTTGGTGTCGTGCCCGCCATGGCTGAACCATGGCGACCCATCATCTGGCTGAAACGCTGGTATCACACACGATCGACACAGCGAACCGGCGTACGATAGCGGAAATTATCGACGCTACGCCACCCTGACGAAAATCTCGTCTGCTGCATCGGGGCCAGCGCCGACGACCCGCAACCCCTCAGGTTTCGTATCGGAAACAATCGGCCCCGTCGCCATCCGTTCGCCACAGCCTCGTCGGCGGCCTCTCGACGGCGGGCCCTGGCTGCACGCTGTCAGCCTAGTGAGCCACGCTGACGCTGTCGACTCAGGGACCGGGCGCCAACGCCGCGGCCACCGGCCTGACTGGACGGCAACGTCGCGGCAGGCCACCCTGAAGGCGTCGAAGGGGGCGACCGCGACGCCATCGACCCCGAGCCGCCGGGCTCGCCAAACACCACCAATGGCGTTAGCATTCGCCTCGTCAGAAAACCTTTTTCGTATAGGAAAACAGCATGAGCACGATTCCTGCCAACCTGCGCTACAACGACAGCCACGAATGGGTGCTGGACAACGGCGACGGCACCGTCACCATCGGCATTACCGACCATGCCCAGGAAGCGCTGGGCGACGTGGTGTTCGTGGAGCTGCCCGAGGTGGGGCGCACGCTTGCGAAGGGTGACGAATTTGGCGTGATCGAATCCGTCAAGGCCGCCTCCGACCTCTACGCGCCCGTGGCCGGCGACATCGTCGAAGTGAACGAGGCGCTGGAAGACGCACCGGAGACCGTCAACGAAACCCCCTATGACGACGGCTGGATCATGAAGGTACGTCTGGCCGATGCCAGCGATATCGACGAACTGCTCGATGCCGACGCCTACCAGGCCCTGGTCGACGCCGAGGAGTAACGCCCGGCCCGACGTTCGCCCCCCACGCGGGGGCGCCCTCCCTTGCCGCGCCTGCCGGCTCAACCGCTACCCGCCACCTGCACACAGGGCACCCCATGGTTCATGACACTCGCCGCCTGGCCGACCTGGCCGACCACGATGCCTTCATCCGCCGCCACAACGGGCCCGGAGCCGACGACGTTGCCGCCATGCTGGCGGCGCTGGACATGGACAGCCTCGACGCGCTGATCACGCGCACGGTACCGGCGGACATCCGCCTCGGTCGCGAGCTCGACCTGGAGGCCCCGCGCACCGAAGCCGAGGCGCTCGACTACCTGCGGCGCCTGGCACGCCAGAACAAGGTGTTCAAGACCTACATCGGTCAGGGCTACTACAACACCCACGTGCCGGCGGTCATCCAGCGCAATGTGCTGGAGAACCCGGGCTGGTACACCGCCTACACCCCGTACCAGCCGGAGATCGCCCAGGGGCGGCTGGAGGGCCTGCTCAACTTCCAGCAGATGGTGATGGACCTCACCGGCATGGGGCTGGCCAACGCCTCGCTGCTCGATGAAGCCACCGCCGCCGCCGAGGCCATGGCGCTGTGCAAGCGGGCCAACAAGAAGGCCAGGAGCAACGCCTTCTTCGTCGCCGACGACGTGCTGCCCCAGACGCTGGACGTGGTGCGCACTCGCGCTCACTACTTCGACTACGAGCTCATCGTCGCCCCCGCCGAGGAGCTCGCCGACCACGATGTCTTCGGTGCCCTGCTGCAGTATCCGGGCCAGAGCGGTGAAGTCCGCGACCTGGCGCCGCTGCTGACCAGCGCCCGCGACAAGGGGATCATGACCTGCGTGGCGGCCGACATCATGAGCCTGGTGCTGCTCAAGGAGCCGGGAGCCCTCGGCGCCGACATCGTGGTCGGCAACACCCAGCGCTTCGGCGTGCCCATGGGCTTCGGCGGTCCCCACGCCGCCTACTTCGCCACCACCGACAAGCTCAAGCGCTCGATCCCCGGGCGCATCATCGGCGTCTCCAAGGACAGCCGCGGCGCGACCGCCCTGCGCATGGCCATGCAGACCCGCGAGCAGCACATCCGCCGCGAGAAGGCCACCTCCAACATCTGTACCGCCCAGGCGCTGCTGGCCAACATCGCCGGCTTCTACGCCGTCTATCACGGCGCCGAGGGACTCACCACCATCGCCACGCGCATTCACCGCCTGACCACCATCCTGGCCGAAGGGCTCCAGCAGAAAGGGGTGCGCCTGGCCCACGACAGCTGGTTCGATACCTTGCGCCTGACCGCCGTGGACGCCGGCAAGATCCATGGCCGGGCGGTGACCCACGAAATCAACCTGCGCTACTTCGAGAACGGCGACATCGGCGTCAGCCTCGACGAGACCGTCACCGCCCACGACCTCGACGTCCTGTTCGACGTGCTGCTCGGCGAGGAGCACGGACTTTCCGTCACGACGCTGGACGAGGCGGTGGTGCGCAGCGCCAAGAGCGGCATCCCCGCGGCCTGCGTGCGCGAGTCCGGCTTTCTCGAGCACCCCACCTTCCAGCGCTACCGCAGCGAGACCGAGATGCTGCGCTACCTGAAGCGCCTCGAGAACCGCGACCTGTCGCTGACTCACGCCATGATCCCGCTGGGCTCGTGCACCATGAAGCTCAACGCCACCAGCGAGATGGTGCCCATCACCTGGCCCGAGTTCGCCCAGCTCCACCCCTTCGCGCCCAAGGAGCAGGTGGTCGGCTATCAGCAGATGATCGACGAGCTGGCCGCCTTCCTGGTGGAGGTGACCGGCTACGAGCACATCTCCATGCAGCCCAACTCCGGCGCCCAGGGCGAGTACGCCGGCCTGGTCGCCATCCGCCGCTACCAGGCGGCCATCGGCGAGGGGGCACGCGACATCTGCCTGATCCCCAGCTCCGCCCACGGCACCAACCCCGCCTCGGCCGCCATGGCCCACATGAAGGTGGTGGTCGTGGAGTGCGACGCCGAGGGCAACATCGATCTCGCCGACCTGCGCGACAAGGCCGAACAGCACAGCGAACGCCTCTCGGCGATCATGCTCACCTACCCCTCCACCCACGGGGTGTTCGAAGAGGGCGTGCGCGAGGCGTGCCGCATCGTTCACGATCGCGGCGGCCAGGTGTACATCGACGGCGCCAACATGAACGCCCAGGTGGGCCTGACCCGGCCCGGCGACTTCGGCGGCGACGTCAGCCACCTCAACCTGCACAAGACGTTCTGCATTCCCCATGGCGGCGGCGGCCCCGGCATGGGCCCCATCGGCGTCAAGGCGCACCTGGCGCCTTATGTCAGCAACCACGTGGTGACCCCGCTGCTCGGCGTCGACCGCGACTGCGGGGCCGTGTCCGCCGCCGCCTTCGGCAGCGCCTCGATCCTTCCGATCTCCTGGGCCTACATCAAGATGATGGGCGCGCGCGGCCTGCGCCAGGCCACCGAGCTCGCCATCCTCAACGCCAACTACATCGCCGCGCGGCTCGAGGCGCACTACCCGGTGCTCTACCGCGGCGTCAACGGCACCGTGGCCCACGAGTGCATCATCGACGTCCGCCCGCTCAAGGCGGCTTCGGGGATCAGCGAGGAGGATATCGCCAAGCGCCTGATGGACTACGGCTTCCATGCACCGACCATGTCCTTCCCGGTACCCGGCACCCTGATGGTGGAGCCCACCGAGTCGGAGTCGCGCTACGAGATCGACCGCTTCTGCGATGCCATGATCGCCATCCGCGAGGAGATCGCCAAGGTAGAGAACGGCGAGTGGCCGGCCGACGACAACCCGCTGGTGCACGCCCCGCACACCATGGCCGACCTGATGGACGAAGGCTGGGAGCGCCCCTACTCCCGGGAGCTGGGCGCCTTCCCCTCCGAGGCGGTCAAGGCCGCCAAGGTGTGGCCGGCGGTGAACCGCGTCGACAACGTGCTGGGCGACCGCCAGCTGATCTGCTCCTGCCCCAGTATCGATGAATATCGTGATTGACAATATCGACGACGACCGCGACTGAGCCTCTGCAGTCCGGATGCCTCAGCGCCCGCTCTCGCCATTGGCGAGAGCGGGCGTTTTCATCGTTCGGTCGGGTATCGGCGCGGGCGCGGCGCTCAGGCGAAATCCGGCTGTTCGCCGTGGCCGTAGAGCTCTTGAAGTCGCTGTTCGCGGAAGCCCTCGAGCAGGCGCACGTAGCGCCGCGGCATGCGCGTGCCGGCACGCGTGACAAGGTGCAGGGTCTCGTACTCTGGGCGCGGCAGGACCAGCTCCTTGACCTGGCGCTGCCAGGGCGAGGTTTCCAGCACCAGCCGCGACACCACGGTGAAGCCCAGGCCGCGTGCCACGGCGTCGAGCACCATGCCCACTTCGTTGGTGAAACCCTGGCGACGGAACTGGCCCATGGCGCGGAACTCCTCGGGGAAGTTGCTGCGCAGCAGGGTCCGGGCGTGATTGACCCCGTCGGAGTAGTTGATGAACCCGATCCCCATCAGCTCGGTCAGGCTCGTACCGGCGAAGTCGGCGGGCACCACCAGGCACAGCGACTCCTGGTGCCAAGGCACGCAGTCGAGCTCGGGATGGCGCACCGGATCGGTGACGATGCCCAGGTCGTGGCGCCCGGCCAGCACATCGCCGACGATCTCGTGGCTGAAGGCGAAGCTGTAGTTCACCCTGAGCCCCGGGTACATCTGCTGCTGGCCGAGGATGTAGGGATAGAACATCAGCCCCACGCTGCCCGGCGAGGCGATGCGGCACTCGCCGCTGTCCAGGGCGTCGTCGTCCAGCGAATGGCGAAACTGCTCGTGCTCGGCGAACAGGCGCAGCCCGTAGTCGTAGGCGCGCCGGCCCGCCTCGGTGAGCGCGAAGCGCCGCCCCTGGCGATCGAGCAGCGGCTTGTCGAGGTAGCGCTCCAGCTTGCGCACATGCTGGCTGACGCCGGGTTGGGTCATCTCCAGGCGCTGCGCCGTGCGCGTGAAGCTGCCGGTCTCGACCAGGGTGACGAAAGTGCGGAAATACTGGGCGTTGAACATGGGATTGGGGGCGCATCGACGGCTGCCGGAGGCGTCATTCTAGCAGGCCCGGCCATCCCTCGCAGCGCTGCGCCCCTGCCTGCGGCATGATAGCATCGAGACATGATCCATCCCCCGATCCCGATGCGTGAGGCAAGGCTACGTCGCGACGGCACACTCCCCATTGTCGAGGCGTGTGGCCCGGCTTTGCCGGCGCATCGGGCCCCTGCGTGACAAGGACGCCTTCATGCCCGACACCCTTTCCAGTACCGTTTCCCCGTTGCGCAGCCTCGAGGTGCTCTCCCAGCACGAGGTGAACCGCCTGCGCGACACCTCCAAGACCGGTCTGCACGACCTGCTGCGGCGCTGCGCACTGGCCGTGCTGAGCTCGGGCAACATGACCGACGACAGCCTGGCGCTGATGGAGACCTACCACGACTTCGACATCGAGGTGCTCCAGCAGGACCGCGGCATCCGCCTCAAGCTCAGCAACGCCCCCGCCGAGGCCTTCGTCGACGGCAAGATGATTCGCGGTATCCGCGAGCACCTCTCCTCGGTGCTTCGCGATATCGTCTACGTCTACAACGAGATCCAGACCCACCAGCGTTTCGATCTCTCCACCGGCGAGGGCACCACCAACGCCGTCTTCCATATCCTGCGCAAGGCCGCCGTGCTCAAGCCCGGCCGCGATCCGAGTATCGTGGTGTGCTGGGGCGGCCACTCCATCTCCCGCGAGGAGTACGACTACACCAAGAACGTCGGCTACCAGCTCGGGCTGCGCGATCTGGACATCTGCACCGGGTGCGGTCCCGGTGCCATGAAGGGGCCGATGAAGGGAGCCAACGTGGCCCACGCCAAGCAGCGTCGCAGCGAGGGACGCTACCTGGGCATCTCGGAGCCCGGCATCATCGCCGCCGAGGCGCCCAACCCGCTGGTCAACGAACTGGTGGTGATGCCCGACATCGAGAAGCGCCTGGAGGCCTTCGTGCGGGTGGGCCACGGCATCGTCATCTTCCCCGGCGGGGTCGGCACGGCCGAGGAGATCCTCTACCTGCTGGGTATCCTGCTGCACCCGGACAACGCCGACATGGCCCTGCCGCTGGTCTTCACCGGCCCGGCGAGCGCCGCCGACTACTTCCGGCGCATCGACGAGTTCCTCGGCTACACCCTCGGCGAGGCCGTGCGCGACAAGTACCGCATCATCATCGACGACCCCGTCGAGGTGGCGCGCACCCTGCGCAAGGGCGTCGACGAAGTCACCGATTTCCGGCTCACCCACCAGGACGCCTTCCACTTCAACTGGCGGCTGACCGTCGCCCGCGACTTCCAGGCCCCGTTCGAGCCGACCCATCAGGCGATGTCCGACCTGGCCCTGCATCGCGAACAGCCGGTCCACGAGTTGGCCGCCAACCTGCGCCGCGCCTTTTCGGGCATCGTGGCGGGCAACGTCAAGGAGCACGGCCTGCGCGCCATCGAGGCCCACGGCCCCTTCCGGCTCCACGCCGAATCCGAGCTGATGCGCCACCTCGATGAACTGCTGGGCTCGTTCGTCGCCCAGGGGCGCATGAAGCTGCCCGGCAAGGCCTACGAGCCCTGCTACCGGCTTGCCTGAACGCAGCCTCCGGACGCGACAAGGCCGCCCACGCTGATACGTGGGCGGCCTTTCTCTTGGTGGCGCTTAGTGACTTTGAGTGATCCGCTAGAGGCGATCGGCACTCCCTGGCTCGCCCTGCCACCACAACCACAGGGCATGCAGCAGCAGCCCCAGGGTAGCGCCGTGGGCGAGCAGCAGCTGCCAGCTCAGCCAGTCGCTCATCAGCAGATGCCACAGACCCATGCCCAGCACGCCGGCCACCCAGCACAGCGCCAGGCGCTTGACCAGGCCGGGTAGCCGACGGCGCTGCGCCTCGGCGAGCAGGCGCCACTGGAAGCCGGCGACCAGGGCCACCACGGCCAGCGACATCAGGATCAGCGTCAACCGGGTGTCATGGCCGCCGGCCAGGTAGCGCGGCACGGTGGCCGCCATCAGCACCCCGAGCCCCAGCAACAGGCTCAGGCGCTCGGCAGTGGGCGCTGTCGTCATCAGGCCACCTTGAGCTCTTGATCCTCGATCCACTCCTCCACCCAGGGAAGCGCGGCATCGTCAGCCATGAAGGTCTCCATGGCATCGACCTCCAGGCGCTCGCCGAGGCGACTGGCGCCGAGCCCGGCGAGCATCTCGTCGAGGCGACGGCCGGCACCGCAGAAGGTATCGCCATAGGAGCTGTCGCCCAGTGCGATCAGGCCGTAGCGCAGCCAGGTGAGCGACGGGCTGTGTTCGTCGAGAGCACGGGCGAAAGGCACGAAATTGCCCGGAAAGTCGCCGCTACCGGTGGTGGAGACGCAGAACAGCGCCAGCTCGGGCGGCGTGTCCACCAAATCTTCCAGGGTCGGCTGCTCGAGGATGGACACCTCGTAGCCGGCCGATTCGAACAGCGGAGCGACCTGCTCGGCGACGTCGAGGGCGCCGCCATACATGGTTCCAACAAAGATCTTGAGCATCGGCATGTCGTGGGGATACCTGAGTATTTTAGTCGGATAATAACATCAACCGGTCATGCATCGAGAGCCGCACGCTCATGCAGTGACGACAAAGTCCGAGTACAATACTCGGACTCTAGTCACGGGAGGCGGCATGACAGCAACCTTCGAAGCCTGGATCACCCCGATCATGATCGGCGGCCTCATCCTCTTCATGAGCTTCATCATCAGGGACTTGGCACGCCAGTCCCGCGCCGGGCGGTTCGGCACCATCATGCTCTTCGTGGTGCTCGGTGCCGGCATGCTGGGCTACATACTCAAGGTGGTGATTACCTGGCTGATCGAGCGCGGCGGCGGCATATGACGCCGCCCGTCAGTGCGACGCCGGCCCTTCATAGCCCTCCACCTGACTCTTGAGCTTCTGGCCAGGCCGGAAGGTCACCACCCGGCGCGCCGAGATGGGAATCTCCTCGCCGGTCTTGGGGTTGCGCCCCGGTCGCTCGCGCTTGTCGCGCAAATCGAAGTTGCCGAATCCGGAGAGCTTCACCTGTTCGTTCTCACGCAGGCAGGCGCGAATCTCCTCGAAGAACGCCTCCACCATCGCCTTGGCTTCCCGCTTGGTCAACCCCAGTTCAGCGTGGAGATGCTCGGCCAGCTCAGCCTTGGTCAACGCTCCCATGTCTGCTCCCTCATGGTGGGCGGTCCACCCCGCCGCCGGATCAACGAACAGGGCGCCACCGCAAAACGGTCGCGCCCTTGAAGTTTCCACCGTGGCGGAAGTCGTCACCCGCGCAGCTCAGCACCCAGGTGCTGACGCGACTCGTCGACGATGGCATCGACCAACTGATTGATTTCCTCGTCATTCAGCGTGCGCGAAGGATGCTGCCAGGTCAAGCCCAAGGCGACACTCTTGCACCCTTCCGGCACCCCCTTGCCCTGGTAGACATCGAACAGCCGGCTCTCGGTGAGCCACTCCCCGGCCTGGCCGCGGATGGTATCCAGCAGGGCCTGCACCGGCAGCGACGCCTCGACCAGGAAGGCCAGGTCGCGACGCACCTCGGGGTAGCGCGACAGCGGCGTAAAGGCCGCGATACGGCCATGGGTCAGGGCATCCTGGCGCACCTCGAAGAGCAGCGCATCGGCGCGCAGCCCCAGAGTCGCCCGTACGCCGGGATGCAGCGCCCCGATCCAGCCCACCGGTTCGCCCCGGTGAAGAATTCGCGCACTCTGCCCCGGGTGCAGCGCCGAGTGCGGGGCGGGCTCGAAACGCCAGGCCTCGGGTTCGCCCCCCAGGCCGATGAGGCTCTCCAGGTCGCCCTTGAGATCGAAGAAGTCCACCGCTTCCCGCGAGCCCGCCCAGCCTTCCGGTTCGCGCGGCCCGCACACCAGGGCGCCGAGCATCGGCACCTGTTGCAGATCGTCCAGCTCGCCACGAAATACCAGGCCGGCCTCGAAGAGGCGTACGCGGCTCTGCTGGCGGTTGAGGTTGTGCTCCAGGGCGCGTACCAGCCCCGGGAAGAGGCTCGCCCGCATCACCGAGAGGTCGCTGGAGATGGGGTTGGCCAGGTGCGGCGAGACGGCGTCGGGCAGCAGTGCCGCCTGCAGTTCCGGCGCCACGAAGCTGTAGGTCACCGCCTCCTGGTAGCCGCGCGCCACCATCTGGCGCCGCAGGCGTCCCAGCGGCACTCGGGCCTCGTGATCGGCACGCAGCGCCAGGCGCGCCGCAGGGCGCCGCACCGGCAGGCGATTGTAGCCGTGGATGCGCGCCACCTCCTCGATCAGATCCTCCTCGATGGTCAGATCGAAACGCCAGCTCGGCACCTTCACCTGCCAGCCATCGTCACGGAGCGTGATCCCGAGCCCCAGGCGCTCGAGAATCTCGCCGATCTCCTCGGCCGGCAGCGCCTTGCCCAGCGCCTGCTCGAGACGCGCGCTACGCAGACGCACCTCCCGCTCGCCGGGGAGGTGGTCATCGCTGCGCGACTCCTCCAGCGGCCCCGCTTCGCCGCCGGTGATGTCGATCAGCAGGCGCGTGGCGCGCTCCACCGCCTCGCGGGTGAGCTGCGGGTCGACGCCGCGCTCGAAACGGTGCGAGGCGTCGGTGTGCAGGCCATAGGTGCGAGCCTGACCGGCCACCGCCAGTGGCGTGAAGAAGGCCGACTCCAGGAAGATATCGCGGGTCGCCGCGCTCACGCCGGAGTTCTCGCCGCCCATGACCCCGGCGATGGCGAGCGGACCGCGCTCGTCGGCGATCACCAGGGTATCGTCGCGCAGGGCGACGGTCTGGCCGTCGAGCAGCACCAGCTGCTCCCCCTCGCGGGCCAGACGCACGATCACCGCGCCGTGGAGGTTGGCGCGATCGAAGGCATGCAGCGGCTGACCGAGCTCGAGCATCACGTAGTTGGTGATATCCACCACCGGGTCGATAGAGCGCACGCCACTGCGCCGCAGGCGCTCCACCATCCACAGCGGGGTCGCGACGGCCACGTCGACCCCCTTGATCAGCCGGCCGATATAGCGCGGGCAGCGCTCGGGGTCCTCGACGCGCACCGCAAACCGCTCGTCATGGCTGGGAGCCACCGCCGCGATGGCCGGCCCCTCGACCGGCAGGCGGTTGAGGACCCCGACCTCGCGGGCCAAACCCTTGATGCTCAGGCAGTCGCCGCGATTGGGCGTCAGGTCCACCTCGACGCTGTGGTCATCGAGCCCCATCCAGACGCGGAAGGCCTCGCCCACCGGCGCCTCGAGCGGTAGCTCCAGAATCCCGGAGGAAGTCTCCTCGGCCATGCCCAGCTCCGAGGCGGAGCAGATCATGCCCCGCGACTCGACGCCGCGCAGCTTGGCCTTCCGGATCTTGAAGTCGCCGGGCAGCACGGCGCCGACCCGGGCGAAGGGCACTTTCTGGCCGACCGCCACATTGGGCGCCCCGCACACCACCTGGGTGCGTTCGCCGCTGCCGTCATCGACCTGACACACCGCCAGCTTGTCGGCATCGGGGTGCGGCGCCTTGCTCACCACCTCGGCCACCACCACTCCCTCGAAGACGGCTGCCACGGGCTCGATGGCATCGACTTCCAGCCCGGCCATGGTGATCTGATCGGCCAGCCCCTGGACATCCTGCTGCGGCGAGACCCACTCGCGCAGCCACTGTTCGGAAAATTTCATGACGGATCCCGTGTACTCTCAGGCATGGTGGCTCAGGCGAACTGGCGCAGGAAGCGCAGGTCGTTGTCGAAGAACAGGCGCAAGTCGTTCACCCCGTAGCGCAGCATGGCCAGGCGTTCGGCCCCCATGCCGAAGGCGAAGCCCTTGTAGCGCTCGGCGTCGATGCCCGAATGGCGGAACACTTCCGGGTGCACCATGCCGCAGCCCATCACCTCGAGCCAGCCGCTGTGCGAGCACACGCGACAGCCGTCGCCGGAGCACATCACGCACTGGATATCGACCTCGGCCGAGGGCTCGGTGAAGGGAAAGTACGAGGGACGGAAACGCACCGAGAGGTCGTCGCGCTCGAAGAAGGCGTGCAGGAAGTCCTCGATGGTGCCCTTGAGGTCGGCGAAGCTAACATCCTCATCGACCAGCAGGCCCTCCACCTGGTGGAACATCGGCGTGTGGGTCAGGTCGGAATCGCTGCGGTAGACCCGCCCCGGGCAGACGATGCGGATCGGCGGCGCCTGCTCCTTCATGGTACGCACCTGCACCGGCGAGGTGTGGGTGCGCAGCAGGCGGGTGGCATCGAAATAGAAGGTATCCGCCATGCCGCGAGCCGGATGATGAGCGGGAATGTTGAGGGCCTCGAAGTTATGGTAGTCGTCCTCGATCTCGGGGCCCACCGCCACCTCGTAGCCGATGCGGGTGAAGAGTCCCTCGATGCGCTCCAGCGTCAGGGTTACCGGGTGCAGGCCACCGCTCGCCTGGCCACGGCCGGGCAGCGTCACGTCGACGCGCTCGGCGGCCAGGCGCGCCTCGAGCTCGGCCTTCTCCAGCGCCTGGCGGCGCGCCTCCAGCTCCTGCCCCAGCGCCTGCTTGGCCTCGTTGATGCGCTCCCCCGCCGCCGGACGCTCGGCGGGCGGCAGCTTGCCGAGGCCCTTGAGCAGCGCGGTGATCTCGCCCTTCTTGCCAAGGTAGCGCACGCGCAGCGCCTCGAGGGCCGGGATGCTCTCGGCAGCCTGGATCGCTGCGCGGGCCTCGGCGACCACTGTGGGAAGATGATCCATCCGTTGTGCTCCGAATCTGGTAAAAAAACAGGGGAAGAGCGGCTGCTCTTCCCCTGTGACGGATCGGCGTCAGTTCGGGCCGGCGTTCACCGCCCCGGCACCATCGGTCGATACCACTTACTGGGCAGCCTTGGCCTTCTCGACGATGGCGGCAAAAGCAGCCTTCTCATGAACAGCCAGATCCGCCAGCACCTTGCGGTCGATCTCGATGCCGGCTTTCTTCAGGCCGCCGACGAAACGGCTGTAGGAGAGGCCGTGCTGGCGCGCACCGGCGTTGATACGCTGGATCCACAGGGCGCGGAACTGGCGCTTGCGCTGGCGACGGTCACGGTAGGCATACTGGCCGGCCTTGATGACCGCCTGCTTGGCTACGCGGAAGACGCGCGAACGCGCACCGTAGTAACCCTTGGCCTGCTTGAGAATCTTCTTGTGACGACGACGTGCGACGACACCACGCTTGACACGAGTCATGGTTCACTCCTGACGTTGAACGGTTCTACCAAGGTTCAGAGGTTGGGCAGCATGCGCTGGATCAGCTGCTTGTCGGCGTCATGGATCTGCTTCATACCGCGCAGCTGACGCTTCCGCTTGGTGGACTTCTTGGTCAGGATGTGGCTCCGGAACGACTGCTTGTGCTTGAAGCCGTTGGCCGTCTTCTTGAAGCGCTTGGCAGCGCCGCTGTTGCTCTTGATTTTCGGCATGAGTTGAACTCCGCTCGAGGGTTTTTCAGAAAATCCGCGGCCGATGGCCGGTGCACGCACCGGCCATCCGTTTGACGGGCCTTCGGATCACTTCTTCTTGGGGGCAAGGATCATGATCATCTGGCGCCCTTCCATCTTGGGGAAGGACTCCACGGTGCCGATCTCCTCGAGATCGGAGGCGATCCGTTCCATCAGCCGACGGCCGATATCCTGGTGCGCCATCTCACGACCGCGAAAACGCAGCGTGACCTTGCCCTTGTCGCCACTTTCGAGGAAACGTATCAGGTTCTTCAGCTTGACCTGATAGTCGCCCTCGTCCGTGTTCGGTCGGAATTTGACTTCCTTGACCTGAATCTGCTTGGTCTTCTTCTTCTGGGCCGCCTTCTGCTTCTTCTGTTCGAAGACGAACTTGCCGTAATCCATGATCTTGCAGACGATCGGATCGGCATTGGAAATCTGGACGAGGTCCATACCGGCGGCCTCGGCGCGCTCCAGCGCCTCGCTGGTGGGCACGATGCCCAGCTGCTCGCCGTCGCTGTCGATCAGGCGCACCTGATCCTCGGTAATCCGCTCGTTCATCGGTGGGCGCTTATCCTGGACGCGCCCTCTAGGGTTGCTTCGCTTGATCGTTCCGTCTCCGTTCCGGTAATTGACGATGCCGTGACCTACTCAGTCTTTACAACCTGTCCTTGCCAAGCTGTCCTTACCAACCTTCGGCACGCAGGCGGTCGATGAGGCCATCGACGGGCAGGGTGCCGAGGTTCTCGCCGCTGCGGGTCCGCACGGCGACCGAGTCGGCCTCGACTTCCTTATCTCCTACCACCAGGAGATAGGGAACTTTCTGCAACGTATGCTCCCGGATTTTAAAGCCGATCTTCTCGTTCCTCAAGTCCGCCTTGACGCGCAGGCCGATTTTCTGCAAGCGCTGTTCCAACGCCAGGGCATAATCGCGCTGGGCATCGGTGATGGTCATCACCACCGCCTGCTCGGGAGCGAGCCACAGTGGCATGGCGCCGGCATAGTGCTCGATAAGGATACCGATGAAGCGCTCGAAGGAGCCCAGGATGGCTCGATGCAGCATGACCGGGGTCTTGCGCTCGCCGTCCTCGTCGACGTACTGGGCCCCGAGCCGCCCCGGCAGGTTGAAGTCGAGCTGCAGGGTGCCGCACTGCCACACCCGGTTGAGACAGTCGCGCAGGGAGAACTCGATCTTGGGGCCGTAGAAGGCGCCCTCTCCGGGCTGCAGTTCCCAATCGAGCCCCGTGGCGTTGAGCGCGGCCTCCAGCCCCGCCTCGGCGCGGTCCCACAGCTCGGGCTCGCCGAGGAAGTCGTCCTCGGGCCGCGTGGAGAGCTTGAGCTCCACGTCCTCGAAGCCGAGCTCGCGGTAGACCTTCAGGGTCAGCGCGATGAAGGCCTCGGCCTCCGCCTGGATCTGGCCTTCGGTGCAGAAGATGTGCGCATCGTCCTGGGTGAAGGCGCGCACGCGCATCAGGCCATGCAGCGAACCGGAAGGCTCGTTGCGGTGGCAACTGCCGAACTCGGCAAGGCGCAGCGGCAAGTCGCGATAGCTCTTGAGCCCCTGGTTGAACACCTGCACGTGGCAGGGGCAGTTCATCGGCTTGACCGCGTACTCGCGCTTCTCCGATTCGGTGGTGAACATGAGGTCGCTGTAGTGGCCCCAATGGCCGGATTTCTTCCACAGCGACAGATCCACGACCTGGGGCGTCCTGATTTCCTGATAGCCGTGCTCGATCTGCACGCGGCGCATGTACTGCTCGAGCGCCTGATAGAGCGTCCAGCCGTTGGGGTGCCAGAACACCATGCCCGGCGCCTCCTCCTGGAGGTGGAAGAGGTTCATGCGCTTGGCGAGCTTGCGGTGATCGCGCTTCTCGGCCTCCTCGAGGCGCTTGAGATAGGCCTTGAGCTGCTTCTTGTCGGCCCAGGCCGTGCCGTAGATGCGCGTGAGCATCGGCTTGCTGGCATCGCCGCGCCAGTAGGCACCGGCCAGCTTGGTCAGCTTGAAGGCCTTGAGGTGGCGCGTGTTGGGCACGTGTGGCCCGCGACACATGTCGGTGTATTCCTCGTGGTGGTAGAGACGAATCGTCTCCCCCTCGGGAATCTCGCGCACGATCTCCTGCTTGTAGGGTTCGTCGCGGTGCAGGAAGGTGAGCATCGCCTGGTCGCGATCGACGTACTCGCGGATCACGTCGTACTCGTGGTCGATCAGCGCCTTCATGCGCGTCTCGATGGCCGCCAGGTCATCCGGGGTCACCGACTGGCCGAAGTCGATGTCGTAGTAGAAGCCGTCCTCGATCACCGGCCCGATCGCCATCTTGGCGTCCGGATAGAGCTGCTTGACGGCGTGGCCGATCAGGTGGGCGCAGGAGTGGCGAATGACCTCGAGCCCCTCGGGGTCGCGTGCGGTGAGGATCGACACCTTGGCGTCACGGTCGATCACATCGGCAGCATCGACCAGCTCGCCGTCGATCTTGCCGGCCACGCACGCCTTGGCGAGGCCGGCACCGATCGACTCGGCCAACTGCATCACGGTCAGGGGGGCATCGAAGATCTTCTGGCTGCCGTCGGGCAGGGTCACGATGGGCATGCAAGCGTCCTTTGCGCAGTGGTGGACCATACCAAGGAGCCTAAGAGGAAACCGCCATGGGCGTACATCTTGTATGGCTGCGTGTATGGCGGCACCCGCTCTGCGCCTTAACTGGTTGATTTTGAAGGATTAGGCTGATCCATACCAGGGCTCCTGAGAGGGGAGCCAATGTAGGCCATCCTGCGCTGTCTTTCGGTTAAGTGTCTGTTTAAAAACGATTTGGCGGTTCATCGCAGTTCAACGTGGTCCGATGTACGGCGCAGCACCTTGTATGGTGTCGTGTATGGTGATGTATGGTGTAGCATCATCGCCCTCGCCATACAGGACAGCACACGCATGAAACGCACTGCCATCAAACGTCGCCCCCTGGCCGACACCGTGCTCGCCAAGCTGGAGCCGGAGGACCGGGAATACCGCGAGGCCTACGGCGTCGACCGCTTGTATTTCGTGGTCAGCCCGAGCGGCCGGAAGCGCTGGGAGGTCCGCTACAAGAAACCGGATACGGGACGCTGGGCCTGGCTGGGCATCGGGGCGTACCCCGACACCTCGGTCAAGCTCGCCCGATCCCGCGCCCAGGAGGTCGCGGAAACCGTCTCGCACGGCGAAGACCCCCTGGAGAAGCGCCGCCAGGAGAAGGCCGAAAAGTCGAGCGACCGCATGGCCCCCTGGTCGGTCACGGCCGAGGAATGGCTCGAACACAAGCTGAAGGAAGGCGTCAACGACGAATATGAGCGCCATGTCCGCGGATGGCTGGACAACGACGCCCTCCCCATCCTGGGCCGCATCCCCATCTCCCGAGTCACCCGGGCCGACTGCGTAAGGGTACAACAGCGAATCGAAAAGCGGAACGCCCTGGAGCGGGCGCGCAAGATGCGCGTCTGGCTGCGGGCAATATTCCGCTATGCCATCGCCCACGACCGATGCGATCACAACCCGGCCGCCGACATGGGCGTGGTCGCCCGTCGCAAGACTCCCTCGAAGCCCTTTGCCCACCTGCTGGAGAGCGACCTCCCGGGATTTCTTCAGGCGCTCCGCCAGGTGTCCAGCGGAACCATCGTCAGCACAGCGGTCTGGGTCGTGGTGCATACGGCCTCCCGCCCGGCCATGGTGCGCTGGATGCACTGGGACGAGATTGACCTCGACAACGCCATCTGGACGATCCCGGCCGAGCGGATGAAGTCCTCCCGCGACCATCTGGTTCCCTTGACCCGTCAGGTGATCGAGCTGCTCGAAGGGGTGAGGCCGCTGGCCAATCGCCGGGGGTACGTCTTCCCGAGCCGCAACGGGAGCAAGACACCCGTGCTGTCGTCGAGCGCGATCAACAACTGCATCGACCTGGCGGGATATAAAGGAAGGATGACAGGCCACGGGAGCCGGCACACCGCCAAGACGCTGCTGTCGGAGCACGGCTGGCCGCGCGACTGGACGGAGATGCAGCTGGCCCACGCCCTGCCTGGCCTGGAGGGCGTCTACAACAAGGCGGCCTGGATCAAGCCCCGGAGCATCATGATGCAGTGGTACAGCGATTACCTCGATGCCCTGGAGGCCGGTATCACTCAGGAAATGATCGACGAGTTCGATGCCCGGATCATCGTGCCTGGCATGGGCGGGGAGCGTCTGGAAATGACGCCGGGCAGATGACTACCCTTATGGCAGGAAAGACGGAGGCGATATGATCCCCTCGCAGTGGAGTTCCGTGGTACGCCTCACGGAGGCCGAGCATCGACGGATAGATCGCGCCTTGACACTGGACTTCTGCCGCACCGCCATCGGGCTGGTGGTCGGCGTGGCGGTCACGGTGCTGGTCTTCATGTCGCAGGCCCCGTGGGCCGGCGAGCCGCACTGGTATCACGCCTATGCCAGCTACGGGTGTATCCCGGTCGGCTTCCTGGCCGGGGTCTGGGTCCGCTACCGGGTGCGACAGTTCGTCTATCGCCGCCTCCTGTCGTGGTGGGCGCTTGCCGATTCTCGGGCCACGCAGCCGTATGAGCGGCCGCTGCTGCCCGAGCGGCCTCCCACCCTGCTGGAGCAGATAGATCGCAAGGTGGTGGCCGTCACCCCGTTCAGCTGCGGCGCTGTCTTCGCGTTCGCCGCCATGTTCGGGCCGTACACCTTCCTGCCCTTCTTCGAGCTGCTGCCCTACGGCGGCTGGGTGGCGACGCTTATCACGCTCGCCTGGTTCCCGTTCATCTTCGCCATCGGCTACGGGGTCGGCCATCGGCTGCGGCGTCACCTCGACTCGCGGGTGTCCTCATTGTAGAGCTTGTTGAAGAAGTCGACCTCGGCCTGCATGGCCTCCTCGATGGCCTCGACCTCCTCCTTGCGCTCCGCCTCTGACAGCTCGTCATCCTCCTTGATGGCGTCGCGAACGTCGCGCAGCTTCGCCAGCGTGTCAGAGACCTCCGTGGCCAGCTCATGGAGGCCGAGCTTGGCCTCGTGCTTGTCGTGGAAGTCGAGCGCCTTGTCGGCGTCGATGTTCTCGAACTCCTCGTTGAGCTGGGCCAGCTCGTCCCGGCGCTGGTAGAAGGTCTGCATGTCCCGGTAGGGCATGACCTCGCCCATCACCCGGCCCGCGAAGGGGATGCGGAAGCGCTTGATCTCGTCGCCCTGGAAGACCCGAGCCACGGCGTCCGCCGTCTTCTCGGTGAAGCCCCAGGCGCCGCCCCCGTAGTAGTTCACCAAGTGCTGCATGACGCTCGGGTTGAGGTCCACAGCACCGCTGCGGTACTTGCTGCCGCCGGTGTGCTCGTTGATGAACTCCGCCATGGCGTTGAATGCCTCGGGGGTGGAGCCCATGCCCAGCTGACTGTCGGGCTTGGGTGCCCCGCCCACGAAGTTCTCGCGGTAGATGGGTCGCCCGGCGAAGTCCTCGTTGACGGCCACCTGGGTGATGGAGCGGAACAGCGTGGGGGTCATGTTCTTCGCCAGGACGTTCTGCATCTCGGGCGAGTCCTCGAAGCCGATGGGCGAGAAGCTGCCCAGGACCGACAGGGCGATGTCCTTGCCGAAGTCGGTGATCGACTTGTTGCCGTTGATGACGCCCTCGGCATGGGTGCCCATCACCGAGAAGACGTTGTAGCCGTAGGGGAGCGGAATCTTGACGTAGTTCTCGCCGCTGGTCATGAAGACCAGATTGCGCTCTTTCTCGAACGAGGGCACCTTGTCCCAGTACAACTCATCATCGTCGTCCTCCTCGGACATCCAGCGGTTGAACATGCTGAGCATGTACGACCCCACCGTCATGCCCACGGCCATCTTCTGAGCAGCGTTCATCCGCGACCAGATATTCATGCGGCTGTTGCCCGGCGGTGCATCGTTGATGCTCCCCAGCGTCCGCACCACGTTCATGGTGCCCTGGACGGAGGCGTTGAAGAACATGAAGGCGGCATTGAAGGCGGTGCCCAGCTCGCCGCGACGGTTGAAGTTAACCGTCATGTTCTTCGCCAGGCTGGCGGCCTTCTTGCGTGACAGGCCGCCCTTGCGCGCATTGACGTAGGCCGACAGACGCACGGCGTTCTCCACCGCCCCGTTGACGTTCTCCACGAGGTCGGTGGCGCGCTTCCGGGCGCGCAGCATGTCGGACACCGCGCCTCGCTGCGAGCGGCGCATCACGCGGCGAAGCTCCTTGGCCTGGGCGTCGATGTCCTTCATGTCGAAGTAGCCGGTCTTCGCCCCGTCCTCCATGAACTCGCGCATCCACTGGTCCCAGACACGGGAATTGGCATCACGGCCTTCCCGCCCAGCCAGGGCCCGGTAGGCAGCGCGCATCGCCGGCCGGATGTCGCGTACGGTCTGGCGGACGATCCGCTTGCCCTTCGCCTTGCCGTCTTCGCGGGTCTGCTCGGCCGACAGGTTGAGGATCGCCGTCTGCAGGTCGCGCGCGAAGTTGCTGACCATGAACTCGGGGTTGTAGCTCGTGACCAGGCTAGACATCAGGCGCGTGGCTGAGGCCATGGCGTTGATGAGGAGTCCGTTCTGCTCGGGCCCCACGTTTCGCATGGCGTTCGCGAGTCGCTCGTCGTTGATCTTGATGTAGTAGGTGCGCCCGCCCTTCTTGGTCTTGAAGTAGCGCGGGTTGCCGTCCATGGCCACCGGGCGCATCTGGACCTCGATGCGGCGTTCGCCGGTCTCGGGGTCGGTGCGGGTCACCTTGGCACGCTCCATATCGGGGTTGTCCCGCGTGAAGACCTGCCACAGCTTGGGGTTGGGGTTGTCGGTCACCAGCGACAGCAGCGAGTTGCCGACCTCGTTCTTGCGGCGGCGAATCAGCGACTGGATGGTGTCCACGATAGCCTGGGTCGAGGGCGAAGCGGCCTGGGTGCGACGGCCCAGCGCGGTGCGTCCCTCGCGGCCCTGGACCTCGAAGCCCTTGCCGGTGCCCGTGCCGACGCCGAACTGCGGCTGGGCCTCCTCGTCGTGAGCCCAGCCCTTGAGCGGCACGTAGTAGTCGTAGCTGGCCTCCCAGGCGTCCACCGCTTCGTTGTCTTCCAGGCCGCCCTCGCGGATCGCCTCGCGACGCAGGGCCAGCATGTCATAGACGATCTGGGCAAGGCGCCGGTAGTCATCCGCCTTGCTGCTGTTGAGTTTGCGGTCGAGAATTTCCTGGGCCTCGGCGTCGGTCATCCCCGACCCACCGTCCTGATAGCGCTCATCGTCGGGGTTGCGCTCGGCGATCTTTGCGTTGCGCTCCGGCGCGTGGCGGGCGTAGAGGAAGTCGTCGAAGTCGGACTGGCTGATGTCGGCTTCGGCCAGGCCTTCGGCGAGGCGCTGGACGTAGTCCTGCTCAAGGTCACGCAGGTCGGTCTCCGTCTTGCCGTGGAACAGCTCCTCGGCCAGGTAGACGTCGTTGTCCTCGTTGACGCGACCGCCATGCTCCTCGATGCGCTGCTCCAGAACCTTGAGGGGGCGCATCTTGTCGACTGCCTTACGCGCGGCGACCTCGGTGAGGGTCTCGTCGGGCAGGCTGAAGTGAGCCGAGTCGCCGGACGGATACCGACCGCCCACGGGACGGCGCAGCGAGAAGCGAATATCGGGATCGCCAATGTCGAACTCGCCTTTGTTATAGACCGACTTCACCTGGCCCGGGGAGAAGGCGAGGACCTCGCTGCCGTAGGGCAGGTTGGCGGCCTCGCCCAGGTTGTCGACGCCCGGGTTGATCCAGATCGCGCCGTCGTAGCCCTGGTCCTTAAGGCGCTGGACGGCCTCGGGGTCGTCGCCCAGGTTATAAATCCCCATCTCGTCCTGTACGTAGTAGGGGTTCTGGATCGAGGCGTAGACCGGCACCACGTTCGGCGTGGCGATCCGGCCGCGGCTCTCCACGCGACGGGCCTCCTCGTTGAGGCTCTGCTGGCGACGGGCGGTCTCGCGGATTCGGGCGTCGAGCGCCTGGTAGCGGTCGATCTTGTCGGCCACCGACGGGTTGCGCTCGCGAATCTGCTGACGCTCGGTGTCGTCGAAGGCCTCCCACATCCGCGACAGGTTGGCACCCTCGCCATAGTAGAACTCGGCCTCCTCCTCGGTGACCGCGTCGTTGGTGGCCATCGCCTCGGTCTCGATACGCTCGACCTCGTCGCGCTGCTGCTCGGGCGTCATGTCGCCAACCGGGTACTGGTCAGCGAAGGTCATCGGGGAGCCGGTGGCCTCGCCGCCGGCGTAGTAGTTGGCGTAGCGGGCCGAGTCGGTCAGGTAGATCGGGCCGCCGTTCTCGGTGGCGTAGGCGATGTCGGTCTGGGTGCCGTGGTATATCTCCAGGGGCTCGCCCTCGGCATCGACCACCACCGACTCGCCGAACCAGCGACGGAATGCCGGGCTTTTCACCGGCGGCGCCAGGCTGAATCGCGGCTCGGGGGTGTCCTCGCTCGGCGCACGGCCCTCGGTCCACGTCCACTCGGGCATGAGGCCGGTCTTCTGGTCCGCGAAGACGGTGTCTTCGATGCCGGCGGTGCGGTTGTGCTCACCGTAGGGGCCGAAGTTGAGCCAGCTGTTCTGCCCGCGCGTCTCGGACGTCACGGCGCCCACTGCCGGGCCGGTGAACAGCCGGATATGCGCCTGCCAGGCGTTCTCCTCGCCACGCGCACGGAAGCCGGCGCCCTCCAGGCCATGCCCGAAGGCGTCGTGAACCGCGCGGAAGAGGTCGTTGGCAAGCACCTTGCGCTTGGGGCCGTCCGGGCTGCCGAAGGCCCACTCAAGGCCGGTGTCCTCGAGGAGTGGGTTGTCGGTGGGGTCGAACTCTTCGTCGGTGCCGAAGCCGCCCTCGGTGGTGAATACCGCCATCCGCTTATTGGCGCGCAGGTCGCGAACAGCGTTCCAAGGGTTGCCGTCGTAAGGGTCGGTATCGGCGTCGAAGAAGTAGAACTCGTATCCGGCGTCGACCAGGGCGTCGTACTGCGCCCGGGTCTGGCGGATCATGTCACGGTAGGCGCGCTGTACCTCGGGGTCTTGTGGGGCGTGCTCCATCGCCGCATAGGCGTCAGCGATGCGCCGCGCACGGTCCTCGTCGACCTTGACGTATTCCGCCTGTCGACGAAGCTCGATGCCATGGTCGCGGGCATACTGCTCGGCAACCGCTACGAGTTCCGGGTCCGGCCCCGAAGCCCCTCGTACTGACGGCGCACCTTCAAGCGGCGCTGGGCCTCGGCGCGCTTGGCGTCCTCCTCGGTCTCCGGTGCGTTCGGATCGTAGGCTGAATCGGACGTCGCCGGGGTCTCCCCACCCGTATCGCTCGCTGAAGTCCTCGAAGACCCGCTGTACGCGTGGTTGGAGCTGATCTCGGGCCCAGTCGAGAAGATCGGATCGTCCGGCTTCGCTAATCCGCGACGTGTAACCTTGCCCATTAGGATTCTCCTGCCAGTCGTTGGCGGCGAAACCGCCGTCGAACCGCAATAGCTTCGTTTCAGAATCAGGTATTGCCGGTGCGAAGACAGCATCCAGCGCTTCAAGGGCATTGCCGTCCGGCAGCGTGCCCATATTGAGCAGCCTAACACCCTGCGGTGTGCTGACAAGGGCCAGGTCGTCCTGCCAGTCGGGCTGCCCCTTCTCGTTGAAGTGCGCGTCCAGGGCGCTCGACAGGTCGGCCATCTCCTGCGCCGACAGCGGGCGCCCCACGTTGACGTCCAGGGCGTTCGCACGCTTCTTTGAGGTGGCCGGGAAGGGCCGGTGCCAGCCGATGCCCTCCTGATACGTGAGCAGCCCCAGGAGGTTGGCGTAGAGGTCCAGAGCTTCCCGCTGAGCCGGGTCGACGGCGCCACGCTGGGTGCCGCCCCGGTCGGGAGCCACCGCCACCTGCTTCTGCATGCCGGCCGAGACCTCGCCCTGCCAGGCACCGGGTGCCATCAGGTCGTCCGGCTCGGCGATCAACCCCAGGCGAGCGGCGACCATGTCCACGCCGTTCTCATCGCGAAGGGCGTTGTGGACCGCCTGCTGGAACTCCACCTGCTGTTCATAGGGCGCGTCGTGGACGCCCGGCAGCACGCCCGTGGTGCGGCCTGGCCGGGCCTCCCAGGAGACCTGACCGACGTGGTTGAGGATGGCTTCCTCGAAGTCGAACTTGGCCTTGACCGTCTCCTGGGGGTCGACGTCCGACTTCATCGCCTGGTCGAACCAGTTGTCCCAGTGCTTCGCCTCGTTGTGGGTGACGCGCTCCTTGCGGGTCTTGCCGTCCTTCTCGACCTCCCTGAAGCTGATCCACCCCTTGCGCTCCGAAATTTCGTCGGCGCGCTTCTTGACCTTGGGGTTCTCCATGCGGGCCTTGATGGCCACCCAGATGGCTGCCTGGACATGCTGAGGCTCCCAGCCGAATTGCTTGGCGACCCGGTTGGCCTCGTCCTGCATGAACATCTGTTCGGAATCGGTCGGACGGTCGTGGTCGTATTGCGCGGCGCGCATCATCCACATGTCGATGGTCGCGCCCTGGCGCCCTTCGGTGCTGGGGTCGATCTGGCGGAGCAGGTTGTTGAAGAAGTTGGAGGTCTTCTCCCCGCTCCAGAACTCATCGACGTCGCTCAGCGCTCGCTCGGCCTTGCGGTCCTGATCCCCGGTCTTGACGTTGATCGGGTGACCGGCCTCGTGCTGAGCCCACGCGCGCAGGGCGAAGGTGCCGTTGGAGCCCACCTTGGCCTGGGGCGAGTAGATCGACAACAGGGAGGCAAACTGACGCGCTCTGCGTACATCACCGCCCACCATGCGCAGGATCGCGTCGCCGCTGTTCTCATACCAGTAGCGGCCGGGCGCCCCTTCCTCGGCGAGGCCGCGCAGAATACGGCGCAGCTTGCCAATCTTGCCCGGGGTGTTGAACTTGTCGGGTGCGCCGATGTACTTGCCGTTCTTCATCGGCTTCTGGCGAAGCACCTCGCCGCCCCGGGTATAGGCGTTCTTGAAGCCTTCCAGGGCGTTGCGTGCCTGGGCGGCCAGGTTGGGCGTGAAGCGCAACCCCTCCTTGACCTTGCGCCCCTTGACCGAATCGGGCAGCTGGGCACGAATCTCGTCCGGGTCGCCCTTCACCGTCAGGGTGCCATCGGGCGCGACGTGTGCCTTGAAGCCTCCGAACTCGCGGTTGAAGCGCAGCGCGTAGCGCGGGGCGGTATCTCTCGACGGCGTGATCGCGGCGCCCCGGGCCCGGGCCAGCAGGTCGACGATCTCCTGGCGACCCCACTGCTTGGCGGCCCGGTCGCCGAAGAGGCGGCGCAGCCACTGGCGGACCTTGCTGACGGCCCGGTCAACCCAGCCGCTCTGCGGTTGCGTCTCGGCCAAGTGGGCCATGTGCTCCTCGGCGACCGTGCGGCGGGCCTGCTCGGGAGACTGGTTGTTCAGCTGACCGGCGTAGGTGCGCTCCAGGCGGCGGCGCTCTCGGGCCGGCATGTCTCGGTAGATAGCGTCCAGGGTGCGGTTCATGGTGTCGCCCAGCACCTGGCGGACTCCGCCGTGGCCCACGGTCTCGTGCAGGGCGGTCCTGACCGCCTCGTCGGGGGAGTCGAGGTTGTCGGCGACCAGCCAGGACGTGCCCTGGTGACGCACACCGCTGACCTGATCGGCCACGCCGTCACGCTCGATGGCCTCGCGGATGGGCGCCGGCAACTGATCGACGCTGTCGACCACCTCGGCCGGCAGCCCCTCGTCACGCAGCGGCTGCACGGCGTCGCTCACGGCGCGGGCGTGCTCGCTGGGCTGACTGGTCTGGCGATAGCGGGTCTGGTCGGGGGCCTGGTAGCTCACCACCTGGGGCGTGTCGAAGACGTCCCGCAGCAGCTTGATCGAGCGCCCGCTGTCGTCCATGTCGTAAGGGGTGCTGTCGTCCCAGTCGACCACGATGCTGTCGTGGCCACGGCCGGTCACCTCCTCGCGCAGCTGGCGGGTCAGGCGCTTTATCTCGGCCTCGCTCTTGCCGGCGGGGTTGGGAACGTCCCACCCGGCTTCCTTGGTGAGCCGCGCCCAGTCCTTGTCGCCACGGATCACCAGCGGGTTCTCGGCCACGTCCGACTGGCTGGCGGTCTCGATGTCGGGCCCGTACTGCTCGGCCGTCTCGCGGTCCAGGGCAAAGTAGCGACCCTCGCCCATGACGGGGACGTCGGCACCGGCGTAACGCTCGCCCCGATCCTGACGTCCCGAGCCGCGATACAGGGTGCGGTCTCGGGTTGATCGGGCGTCCCGTTCTCGCTGGGCGGCGATGCCCTTGGGTTCGGGGGCCACCTCCGCCTGGGCATCGAGGTCGCCGAAGGGGCGGTTGGTGTCGCCGTCTTCCAGCCACTGGCGCAGCGTGTCGGGATCGGTCTCGGTGATCGCGCCCAGGCCGTCCCAGTTGCTCGGGTAGTTGGCGAGGTAGCCCTGGCGCGCTTCCTCCGCCGAGTTGAAGCCCATCATCACCTTGGGCTCGTCGAACTCGCCGTCGCGGTCGACTTGGTCGATGACGAAGGCCCGCTCGGAATCCGGGGAGTCGCCCACGAAGACGTCGACGTTGTCCCCGTCCGGGGCTCGGGTGCCCTTGATGTCGCCGTAGTGGTGCGCCAGGCGCGACCGCCAGAATCCACCATCCTCGTCGGTCCCGCTGCGCTCCGACCCCTTGGGGTTCTCGATAGCGATGTCCATGCCCTGGAGGCGCACTCGACCCTTGCGGTAGTTGTCGGCCTCGATCTGGGCGTCGCTCGGGTCAGTCTCCGCACGGCTGGCTCCGGCCTCCACCTCGGACGGCGTCGGTGCCTCCATGCGGCGCGGGCGCGGCACGCGTACGGCGAAACCGCCGTCGACCGGCTCCACGATGGGCTCGCGCTCCTGGCGCAGGGCGTCGCGGAAGGGACGGCTGGCCCGGGCACCACGTTCCGTCTTGAAGGGCTGGCCATTGGTGCGGCGGAACAGCTCGGGGTCGGCCGCCTGCTCGTCGGTCGCCGCGTCCGTTTCCTGGGTGCCGGCCTGGCTCTGCTGGATGATGTCCCAGGCCTCCTGGGGCTTCATCTTCTTGATCGCGTCGCGGCTGTACCCCAGGTTGCCCAGGTCACGCTTCATGCGGTTGGTGACCATGGTCGGCACGGAGGCCGTGCGCTGGTCGCCCGTCTCCTCTGTCGCCACCGATTCGGCGGCTTCCCGGGCTTCTGGCGTTATCTCGGGTTCTTCCTGCTGCTGGGCGGTGGCCTCATCAAGGTCCAGGCCACGCGGCTGCAGGTCTGCCCGAACCTGGGCGCGTGGCTTGCGCGTGGCGGCCTCGGCTGCTCCCTGGCTGATCTCGTCGAGCCCCAGGCGCTGGCCGTCGATCTCGATGGTGGTGTCGGGAATATTGGCGGAGGGGTCTTCCACCCCCTGCTGCTGCCACGCCTGTTCCCACTCCTGGCGGCTGCGGAAGCGACGGCCGACCTCACCCTCCGTCTCGCCGGTGGCGGCCTCTGTGTCCATTCTCGCGCCCGTCTCGGCGCTCTCCATGCGCTCCAGGGCACTACCGAAGCGCTCGGCGGCACTCGACAGGCGGGTGCGAGCGGCTTCGACGCCCTCCTGATCCTCGTTGGTCCGGGCCAGGGTTTCGTCCTCCAGGGCGGCCGACACCTCCTCGCTGGCGGCATCGAGGTCGCGCACGACGTCGTCCATGCCCTGCGCTTCGGCCTGCTCGCGGATCGTCTTGAAGGTGTCGCCGAACGCCAGGGAGTCACGCTGCGCGCGCTGCTCGGCATCGAGTTCACTGCGCGGCGTGCGCAGCAGGTCGGTGGCCTGGGCGGACGTCCCGTTCAGGGCCTGGATCACATTCTGGGACGCGGCCATGGCTTCGCCGGACACGGCCTCGCCAGCCGATACGCCCACGGGGCGCCAGGCATCGCCGTCGCGCTCGAACTCGAATGCCGGCTCGCCATTGTCGCGCTCCACGCGCAGGGTTTCGGTGCCGTCGTCGCGCCGATCCTTGCGCACGGTCAGCTGACCCTCGCCGTCGAAGTCGGGCATCGTCGCCCCGTCTTCCATGTCGCCGGCCAGGGAGCTGACGGTATCGAGGAAGCGACGGCGGCTGTCGCTGACCGGGGCCTCGTCCATCGCCAGACCTTCCACGGGGTCGCCGCCTACGGTGACGGTGGTGTCGGGTGCGTCGTCATCCTGTCGACGCTGCCGTGCGGCCTGGCGGGCATCCCGGGCCTGCTCCTGCTCGAAGCGCTCGTTGAGGGCGGCGATGTCCTCGGGAGTGCGCTCGCGCACGATGTCGCTCTGCGTGCGCGGCGGCTTGCCGCCTCGGGCCGCGCCGCCGACACCACCCAGGCCACCGATAGGGCCACCCAGCATGGTGCCCGTCATGAAGTCACCCCAGGTGCCCTTGGTCACGTCGCGTGCGGCGTCGATGGCCTGGTTGGAGAGCCCGCGTGCGGCCATGGTTTCGGTGGCTTCCTGGCCGCCCTCAATGGCCCCCTCAATACCGGCACTCTGTGCCACGCGCTTGACGATGTTGCCGCCCAGCCGCTTCTGCAGCGGACCCAGCACATAACCCATGGCGGCGCCACCGGCCCCACCCAAGGCCATGCCGGCGGTGCTCGCCGCCGCGCCGGCCGTCTTGGCGGTCTGGCGTTTGGCCTCGTCGGGGTCCATGCCACCGTCGACCAGCTCCTTGTAGAGCCCTGCCTCCTCGTACAGCTGGTCGTGGTCCATGGTCTCGACGTATTCCTCGGCCTCGCGGGCCTGGCCGCCCCCGGCCTGCAGGCCGCCCACAGCGGACATGGCCGCCATGGCGCGCTGCGGGGAGCCGGCCATCAGGGTCGCGGCCTGGGGCGCGAACTCGCCCATCAGGCCGGCCATGAGGCCCATGTAGCCGGCGGCGCTGGGGTCGTCGCCCATCGACCAGCTACTGGGGTCGGTGAGGTCGCCTTTCGGCATGGAGCCCTTGACCGCCTCGCTGAATTCCTGCGATTGCTGCGCGTCGATCTGCTCGGCGCCCTCATTCATCCAGTCCTCGAAGCGCTGGAAGAGGTCGCTGGGCTTGCGGCCCTGCAGGGCCTCATCGCCACGGTCGATTAGCTCGCCGAGACCCAGCTTGCGCAGCCCCCGGTCGACCTGCTCGCCGCCCATTTCCAAGAAGTCGCCGGCACCACCGCCCACGCCGCCGGTGCCGCGCACGCCGCCTTCCAGGGTTTCCAGGCCGTAGTCGCTGGCACTGATACCCTCGGGCTCGTCGGCCACGTCCTGGGCCGATTGCAGGGCGGCGGTGTCCAGCTCGCTGCTCTCGCGCAGGTCGGTGCGTGCCTGGCGCTGCTGGCGATCCTGGCGTTCCTTCACGGCGCGTTCCTGAGGCCTGCCGCCCGTGTAGCTGGCGTCGGGCAGCGACAGGCCACGGGGCTCTCCAGCGCCCTCGTCGCCTCCTTCGTCACCCGCCTCCTGGCTGGGGAACACGTCCGGCTCGGTGGTCGAGACGAACTTGTCCCGCATGTACTCGACCTTGCCCTCGGGCGCCTTAGGGCGGATTACCTGATCGAAGAACTTGTCGCGGACGATCTTTCGGGTCTCGGGATCGGCCTGCTTGAAGCCCTCGCTCTGAGTGACTTCTTTCCACGTCGTCGACTTGTCGGTGGCGGCGTTCACACGCGGCTCCTTTCGGTCTTACCCCAGGACGTCGTTGAGAATCTGGTCGGCCCTTTCGTCGGGGCTGGTGTCGGGACCAGGGCGCCGTCCGCGCTCGCGGTTCGGTTGGTCCTCCTCGGACGACTTGCCTTCCTCGGTCTCGCCTTCCGGCTCGGGTTCCGGCTGGTCCCCGGTGTCGAGGCCCGAGCCAGAGGGGAAGGCCTGCTGCGCGACACGCTCGCGACGGGATTTCAGCTCTTCCAGCTCGCGACGCATCTGTTCGCGATCCTCGTCCGGAATCTGCGCCATGGCAGCCCGGTCTTGCAGGGTGTTGTTGATGCTCTCGATGCGGTCGGACAGGTAGTTGATCTCGTCCTGAGCCCGGTCATATCCAGACGCGCTGCCGGCCCGCGAGCGGACCATGTTGTAGGCCTCTTCCATGTCGCCCGCGATGCCGTTCTCGACCAGCAGCTCGGCCTCGCGGATACGGCTGGGCCGGTCGTCGCCACCGCCCCGTCGAGCGGCATCGGCGCTGCCGGCGCCACCGCGTACCGGCTTCACCTCGCCGGTATCGGTGTTGCGCTGGATCATGCCCAGGGTCTCATGTTCCTCCAGCTCCCAGTTGTCGCTTTCCTCGCCGCGCAGCAGCTGGAGCACCTTGCTGGCCTGCGCCTGCGCCTCGGGGGTCTGCAAGGATTTGCGGATCGCCTTCATGCCCTGCGTCTTCTCCACCAGCTTCTCGACCGGCACCTCCATCACGGTGTCGTCATCCTCGCGGTTGGAACGGCCATCGGTCATGGGGGCGCGGTAGGTCTTGCCGTCCTCGCCGGTGACTTCGAGGTCCAGGGTCACGGTGTCGCCCTGCGTGCCGGGGTAGACGCCGGTGACCAGCTTCTGTCCGCCTTCGCCCTTGGCAACCTCGCTGCCGAACAGTTGGTTGAGCGAGGCCAACGAATCGGGGTCGTTGATCGACTTGGGGCTTTCGGGATCGACCACCTGCTCGGCCACGGCCAGGGCATCATCGGTGTCGGGGTCGAGCGCCGGCCAGTACTTGGGGTTGTCGCGCAGCGTCTCGATCTCTTCCTCGCTGGGGGCCATGCCATTGGCGATCTTGCCCAGCGCGAGCTGCACGGTTTCGAGGTCGCGGGCGCGCTCGACTTCCTCGCGCTCCATATCGAAGCGCTCGCGCTGCATATTCAGCTTCTCATCGGCGCGCTCCTGCTGCGCCTGGCCCTGGTAGTATTGATCCATGAGGCCGAAGCCCTGCGTGAAGCCGCTGGCGAGACCACGCGTGTCGAGTCCTTCTGCCATGTCTGCCTCCTAGAACAGTGAGCCGGCCAGCAGACCCACGCCGGCACCGATGAGGCCGCCCACGGGGCCGCCCACGGACGTGCCGGCACCCACCATGGCGCCGATACCGGCCCCGGTGCCCACGGCCTGCATTTTTTGCTGATGCTCGGCCTGCTCCATCTGGCTCTCCAAGTGTTCCGCCTGGCGCTGCTGCCCGGCCAGGTCTTGAAGGCCCTGCATGGCCTCGCCTTCCATCTGACCGCGCAGCCCGAGAAGTCCGTAGCTCATTGGTCCATCACCTTGTCGGGAATGTTGGACAGGCCCATGCCGCCAGCCAGGATGGCCTGCTGACGGTCAAGGGCGGAAATGCGCGCCTGGTTGCCGGCGCTCACCTGAGCGGCACGGCGGCGCACGTCGGCCTCGCGCTCGTCGGCGGCCTGCTGGCGGCTGTCGCGGCTCACGCCCAGCCCCTGGCGCCACTGCTCATCCGCCTGCTGGTTGGCGTCGAAGGCCAGGCCCATGGACTGGCTGGCCTGGCGGGCGGCATCGCGGGGCGCCGTCTCGTCCTGGGCGATGTCGGCCAGGGAGCGCACGTAGGGGCGGAAGCGCGCCTTCCAGTCCTCCCATTGCGCGCGGTTGAGGCGGCCGAGAAGGCGCGAGGCGCCCTGGTCGCCACGGAACGCCTGGCCGGGGTTGATGTATTGCTGAGCGCTGTTGCCCGATGGGGCGGGAACGTTGGGCAGGCTGCTGCGAAAATCGGTCGCCATGGCATCCTCCCTCAGTAGCCGTAGATGTCGCGCGAGGTGTCGATGGCGGTCTGTGATACGCCATCATCCATGCCCAGCCCTTGAGTCTCGCCGCCGAGTTCCTGCAGGCCGTAGCGGGTGCCGGCGCCGGCCACCTGGCCAAGCAGCTGCAGGTTGGCGCTGCGCCGGTTGAAGCGCTGGGAAGCGGTGTCGCGAGCGTCGGCGGCGGCCACGTCGGCCACGCCGGCCAAACCCTGCTGTGCCTGCCCGGCCTGTCCCTGGCCGATGGCGGTGATGTTCTGCAGGCCCTGAATCTGTTGGTTCTCCTGCTCGAACTGCGCGCGGCCCAGCGTCTCACCGCCGGCTTCGGCGGCGTCCAGCGACAGGCCGCCCATAGTGTCCTGATAGCGACCGCTGGTGGGGTCGATGCCTGCCTCGCCCAGCTGCCCGGCGGCCTCGCCGCGCAGGTCGCTGGCCGCCTGCTGCTGGCTCTGCATGGTCCGCCCCCGGATATACGCCATGCGGTCGGGGTCGGTCATGCCCGCCACCTGTTCCATGTACTCGTCTTCCAGGGGCGCCAGTTCGCGTTGAGCGAAGTTCCACTTCTCGGCGGCGACCTGCGCCAGGTAGCGCTGCTCCGGGGTATCCTCGACGGTGTTGTCGCCGCCGCCACCACCATCACTCATGGATATACCTCTCGTAATCGTTGCCATCCCGTGACCAGCGACGCATGACGCGCCGATAGCCGGGGCGTGTCGACGTGAATACGAGGCGACGTGCCCCAATCTCACGGGCGAGACGCTCTATTTCGGGTTCATAGCGGGTAATCAGGGAGTCTCCCTCGCCATAGACGATCCACACCTGCACCGTGGTCACGGAGCCGGCGAGCGGGCGAAGAATGCAGAAGCCTTCGGGGCAAACGAAGAGGAACGCGCGACCCTCGACGCAGGCCGCATAGACGTCATCGGGCGACCATCGGGCCGGGGCTTTCGTCTGCACCTTGTCGAGGCAGGGGCGGATGGCCTGCCAGTGGTCCTCGATGCGAGCGGGGGTCAGTCGAGACATTGGCGCACCTCACGGTGGGCTTGTCGGCAGGGTATCAAATGGCGTCGAGGTCGTCTTCCAGCGCCTTCACGGCGGCGTGCATGGCGGACGGGGCGTCGGCATTGCGTATCGCTCGCTTGGCATTGGCCTTGGCCGCCTCGATGTCGGAGCCGGCATTGACCCACTCGTCGCGCCGTGTCAGCACCAGGGCCGCCATGTCGGCGGTCGAGATGCCGCGCGATTGCGCCTCCTTCTCGAGCCAGGGGAAGGGGCCATTGTCGGGATGACGACGCGCCTCGGCCAGCTTGGCCTCGTAGGCCATGGCCTGGCCCTCGCCAGGGGAGATGAAGCGCTTGCGGGCCGCCTCTGCCGCCGCATCCACCTTATCCAAGTAGTGGGCGCGTGACGCGGCCGTGTCGGGGAATGTCTTGATGCTGAGCCTGGCCATCAGTACCGGCGCCCGTTGGGGTGTTTCATGATGTCGAGGTGTTGCTCGCCGTGCCACTTGGCCGTGTCGTGGCCGACAGGCTCGAGAGAACTGCATCCAGCGAGCATCATGGCGATGAGGGTGGCAAGGATGATGTTACGCATCGACGGTTACCTCCAGTTCTTCATCCCGATAGGCCGGCGGTCCTGCCAGACTGATCGAGTAGGTTCCCGGCAGATCGAACTCGATGACGTCGTCACCGTCAGCGATCATTGTCTGCCTGTTTACCTCAATTTCAGTTCCCGACGGCAGGGCTTGGAACGTGACTTCGAGCCCGGCAATGGTGTGGGTGGTGTCCAGTGATTCCCGCTCTTTGACGACCGGCTCATCGCCGGAGAGGTCGACGTAATGAGTGGTGTCGTCGAATGAACTGACATCCACTGCAATAAATCGCTCACCATCGAGACAATTTCCCTCTGCCTCTTTGTCGCTACCTTTTGGGAGGGTGACGATTCGGTGAATGGGTGACGGAAGGTCTGATCCATAGATGACATAGTTCATCGTTTTAACTCTATGCAGCTGATAGCCCGAGCCTTGTAGCCTATATCGGTATTTTCGTTGCCTTCAGGGACCCGACACTGAAAAGAGACCGTACCCCCTGCCGTCGTCACGACGCTAACACACACCGTTCCCACGGATGAGGGGGCCATTGCGTCAGAGGCTGAAAGAATTACTGACCCACCTACTACAACGCGGTAATGAAGCGGATAAGTATAGCCGCCCCCGTTAGCGATAACTGCGCTACATGTCAGTAGTTGATCCTCTCCACCCGGTATCGACAACGTCTGCATAGTATGCCATGACGAGTAGTGACCGGTGGTGAGTCCAGCGGTATAGGAAGCTCGCGGAAATGTAACCGCCTGCCCTTTAATCTGCAGGGTGTCGACGTAGGCGTCGCCGGTATAAATCTTGTTGCCGTCGATCCGGGTGGTGCCAGGGCGCACCCAGAAAGGGTCGCCGATACCCGCCGCGACCCCGAGAATCTCCCACTCGTGACCATGGTTGCCGTCGTTGGCGGTAGACCCGTCGGAGTAGAGGCGGATATACCGGGCATGTCGACCAATGCCGTCGACGGTGGGCATGATGTCGCCCTCGTTACCATCACCGCCGTCGCGGGAGGTGGAATAGCTGGAGACGTTGCCACTTGAATCACCCTCACCTACGACAAAGACCCAATCGCCACTGCCGGTCTCGGAGACGGCGATGGCGTAGTTGTATTGCCGATCATCGAGGTTGTAGAAGTAGACCCGGCTCTCGGCAATATATTTGAAAGCCCCCAGGTCAGCAGTGACGTACTGCGCCCCGCTACCCAAGCTCCAATAGTCGCCAGATAATTCCTTGACGCCGTCATTAAGCCTCCCGAGATCACTTCCACTGCCGCTGTCGGTGAAAGTGGCGTCAAGGGAATAGTTAACGCCGGTCATTTCATCACGAACCACATCGTTCGACACCCGGCTATCGGTGTAGTCAGTCTTGTCGGCATCGGCCGGCGGCTTGGTGCCGGTGACGTCAGCGTCGTAATCCGCGCTATCCTTGCCTGCCAGTGAACCAGCATCGGTAATACCGGCCAGCGGAATGTGCGTATCCGTGCCGCCGAACTCGGCATAGCCGTCGGGCCGCAAAATCCATCCTGATGAGCCAGCAACATAGTTGTCGGATTGAGCGACATCGTAGAAGGTCGCGGCCTCGGCGACGCTGAGCTGGTCGGCCTCGATCAGCTCGGCACGGATCGTTCCGTCGACGGTGGTTATGGGGTCGCCCGCGTCGTCCTCGATCTTGCCGATGGTGATGGGGCCGAGCTGGCCTTCCTGAATCGAGCCGTCCTTGATGAGGGCGGTGTCGATCAACACCGTGGGCGTGCCGTCGATGTCCTCGATGAGAAGCGGGTAGACCGGGTCTTCGCCAGGCCCCGTGCGCACGGCCAGGCGGTCAGCGTGAAGGATCAGAGTTTCGTTCGGGGCACCCAGGTCGGCGGGCTCGTCGTCGAGGTTGCGGGTCAGGGTTTCCAGCAGGTAGCCCACGTCGGGGATGGGCTCGGCGTAGGTGCCCGCCGTGGCGTTGGGCGGCCCCTCGACACCCGCCGTGGAGGTGAAAGTCACCCAATAATAATACCCCTTGAGGTGGTCGGGATCGTCGGGCGCCAGGTCGTCGTCGCGGGCATAGTCGGTGAAGACGATTCCGCTGTCCCGGCCCACCAGCACGGCGTTGGCGAAGTTGTCGTTTTCGTTGCGATAGATGTTCGCGTGGGCGTGATTGCCGTACAGGTCGTCGGGGTTGTCCCAGGTCAGCACGATGCGCCCGTTGAAGCTGCCGTTCGCGGCGAACCCCTCGGGCGCAGCCGGGGTGCTCATGTCGGGTTCGCTACCGCCCGCGCCGGGCTCCAGGGCACCGCTGCCCTGATGCCCCACGTTGCCGCCGGCCTTGCGGTTGGCGATGCCAGTGTCGAGCAGGTCGCGCAGGGTCACCTTGCGGTCCAGGGGATCGCCGCGCACGCCCTCCCCGGTTTCCACGATCTCCTTGATGGCCTCGACCAGGCGGCGCTGCTCGGGCGGCGTATTGGGCGAGACGGGCGGCAGCGTGCGGCGTCGACTCATACCAACTCCTGCGGGCTGCTGGCGATCTGCACGGAATTGACCTCATTGGTTCCCTCGACCTCGACCTCCCAGTCACGGGCGAAGGCGTAGCCGGCGGGCAGGCGGAACAGGTCATGGCTGTCCACCTCGCGGTCGATCACGGTGTTGCCATCGGCGTAGAGGCGCAGCGTGACCGGGTAATCGGCGGCGATGACCTTGGCGCAGGTGAACGATGTCCCGGGCACCACTTCCTCGATGCGCGAGCGCCAGATGTAGGTCAGGTCGCTACCCTGCCCCCAGGCGGTGACGCTGCCACCCTGGACGAGGTAGAGGGTGTCGTCGGCCAGGTCGTAATAGCCGGCATCGGCCTCGATGGTGAAGAACTCGATGCCGTCCTCGGGCGAGAAGGCGAAGCTCCCGCCGTCATAGAACGCCAGGTAGCGTTCGTCGTAGCGGTAGGCGTGGATCGTCGACGGATCGAGCGCACGCCACTGATCGCGACTCATTATCTCACGCGTCACCAGGCGGGCCTCCCGGCCGCCCACGGCCACCAGGCCATCGGGCGAGGCATAGAGCGCGTAATCGCCCATGTCGACCAGAGAGGCCGCCGACACGCACGGCAGCGGCACCTCCAGTTCGGTGGGCGCCATGGCCTCGGGGCTGGAGCCGGTAACCATGTAGGGATGGCCGTCAGTGACCACCACCAGCCCATTGGCCACGCTGGCGATGGCCACGATGTGGTAGGGAAAGGCGAGCTGATACCCCACCGGCCAGGCGTGCGGGCGGTAGGCCTCACAGAAGCACAGGGTATTGTCGAAGAAGCCCGCCAGGATGCCACCCGGCAGTGCGGTCAACCCCACCAGGCGCGGGTCCGGGGCGTCCCAGTCCACGGACGGCAGGGCCGCGCCGAGGCTGTCGCTGGTCACGGCGTCGGTGTAGCTGGTCGCCGCCGCGTCGAGGTCGGCGACGAACTGGTAGATGCCGCCCGACTCGACCCGGTAGAGACGCTGGGTGACAAGGTCGTGGTTGCCGCTGACGATGCCTGGCAGACTGACCTCGACCTCACCCCCGTCCGGGGCGCCGCTGACCATGTCCCAGCGGGTGATGGTGCCGCTGGGGTCGCTGGGTGGGCCTTCCTCGCCATAGCCACTCACCAGGGTCACTACATAGGCCGTCTCCAGGGCGGTGTCGGGCCACTCCCCCTCGGCCACCCGGTCGGCGGGGGCCGATACCGAGGGCGCGCTGTCGGGTGCCGGGATACCCAGCTCATAGGAGGCGCCGGGGTAAGGTGCGGTGCCGCTGGTCAGGTGGTCGATGGCGGCCATGCGCGGCACGCCATCGCCCGTCCAGTAGAGGCGCTCGTGGTCGTCGTCGGCCAGCGGCGAGGGCACCACATGCACCGGGTCGCCGCTCCAGCTCAGCCAGAACCCATCGCCGTTGTTGCCGTGCGGGTAGCGGTACAGGGTGGTGGGGTCGCTGACCGTGGTGACCGACTGGCTGGCCGTGTCCTGCTCGGGCTGGAGCGTGCCGTGGCGCAGGTAGACGTTTTCGGCCGTCTGGGCGGCATTCTCGGGCAGCAGGCGAGCATCGAGGATCGGGCGCTCGCCCTGGAAGGCACTGTAGACCAGCCGCATGATTAAATCTCCGCGACCACGATCAGGAAGTCGACTTCCTTGGTGCGGGTGGTGGTATGGATCAGCGGCGAGAACTGGTAGGACTTGCCGCTTTCGCCACCCTTGATCCACAGCTCGACCTTGTCGGTGGAGATGCTGTCGCCCGTCAGCTCGATGCCGTCCGGGGCTGTCACCTCGACGCTCGTCACCTCGTCGCCGTCTTCCAGCCACTCCGACAGGTCGACGCGATAGTCCAGGTGGTCGTTGGGCTGCTTGCGAAAGACTTTCATCCGCTATCTCCCGACAGGGGCTGATTCATTCAATGGCCGTGATCGACGCGCCGTGGATCACTGGCCAGGGTCACCGTGCGGTGCTGGTACGCCACGGCCAGGTCCCGGTCCTGGGGCGCCAGGTGCAGGGTGCGGTTCTCGGCCAGCAGGTGGATGGTACGGTCCTCGGGGGTGGGACCCAGCGGCGCCCTGGCCTGCATGGCGCTCAGGGCGCTCACCACGACAGCGGCGCCCTGGAGGACATGCGGGACCTTAACCTCGATCCCCTGGATGACGTTCGCCCCGTCCAGGCGGTGGGTCTGGCCGACCGCGCCCACCACGGACGCCGTGCCCTGAACGGCCGACGCCGCCACCAGGCCGTGCGTCTGCGTGACCGACCCGACTGACGATGTCACCTCTTGTGCCGCCGGCAATGCCGACAGGACGTGCCGCTGTGAGGCCGCGCCGGTCGAGGCTGCCGTGCCCTGGGTCGTGGCGTTGGCCGCCAGCTGGTGGACGTGCTCGATGGCCCCGGTCGAGGTCGTCGCCGCCTGGGTGACGGATGCCCCGGTCAAGGGGTGCGTCTGGATCACCGCGCCCGCGGCCGAGGTCGCGCTCAGGGTGGCGTCAGCCCCGTCGATCAGGTGCGTCTGGTCGACGGCACCGGAAGCCGAGTTCGCCGCCTGGACGACGTCCTCGCCTTGGGCTGAGGCCGTCTGGTCAACCGATCCGGTGGAGGTAGATGTGCCTTGCGTGGCATCCGCCCCGGCCAGGAGGTGGTCCTGCACCACGGCACCGGAGGCCGAGAGCGCGTCCTGCGTGGCACCAGCCGCTGCAATGTCATGGACCTGCTCGACCGCGTCGGCCGCGGACGTGGCGGCCTGGGTGGCGTCGGCCGCCGTCAGCTCGTGGGTTTGGCCAACGGCCCCGGTCGCGGCGGTGACGGCCTGTGTGGCGCTGCTGGCGGCGAGGTCGTGCTGGGTATCGACGGCCCCGACCGATGCCACGGTGGCCTGGATGGCATCCACGCCGCCCAGGACATGGACGGACTCCACGGCCCCGGTGGCGCTGGTCGCCTCGACGGTGACCGACGCCCCCGATGTTTCATGCGTCTGAGTGACGGACCCGCCAGCAGCGGATGCCTCCTGGGTGACATTCGCGCCCGCGAGGTCGTGATCGGTTACCGTCCCCGACTCTTCTTCCTCACGGAATAGGAGCAAGCTCATGCCACTTCACCGTCAGTAAGAGAGGATTTTGTCGCGGCGGTCCTGGGTTAGCAGCCCCACTTGCACGAGGTAATCCATTCCCTCCACAACATCGGGATCAGCGAGATTTACCGAGACAGCAAGGTTCAGCATTTCCTTGAAATCACCCACGACATCATCGGTGTTGGTTTCTTTCCGAATATTGATTCGTTCGTCGCGGGTAAATCTTTTCAGAAACTCGACCCTGGATAGCGTAGGGGCGCGTTGCGCGGGCGGCGTCCAACTCCCATCGCTTCCTTTTACCCACCCGACCCCATAGGGCTTACCAGTGATGTCTTCTCCGTCGGGGAATTGATCCAGAGAACCCATGACGGTATTTATAACTCGACCCTGTGAATCAAAAAGCGCGATCTTAGCCATCATTCACTCCACATTAGGATCACCAGGCCTTGTCCACCATCGCCGCCACCGCCGTCGTTGGTGGAGGAACCGCCGCCAGCACCCGTTCCACCATCGCTGGCTCTGACGCCTGCGTCACCGCTTCCGTCGCCTCCTTTACCATGCCCATCGGGGCCGAAACCAAAACCACCACCGCCGCCATTTGCATCGCCTCCTTCAGCGCCTGGCGATGCCCACCAGCTTGCCGATAATTCCCTTGACATGGACCATGGGCCGGAAATATTGTCCATATCATAAGGCTTCTCCGAATCAAAGGGCGGAGTCTTTCCGCCTGGAGCTACAACCAAAAGCTCGTTTGCGCTATTCTCGATCCTAGAGTCTCCCCCATCAGCCCCGTAATTCGAACCGCCCGATGCGCCTCCAGCACCACCAGCTCCTATCGTAACCGTCAGGTCGGAGTTCGCGGGGATCAAGCCATGCATAACAGCTCCACCCCCGCCTCCATAGGAATAATCAGTGCCGGTCTCGTTTTCACCGCCGGCTCCCCCTCCGACGGCCCAAAAATAAACCCACTCGACACCAGCGGGCCGTGTCCACGTTCCGCTCGAAGTGAATACCTGTGATTTCTGGGTCATAACGACTTCCTATTAGGTCGGCTGGGTGACGGTGTAGGTGAGCTGCGGGAAGTTCACCGGGTTGCCGCTGGTGATGGACTGCCCGCTCGTCTCCTCGGTCACCCACAGCACCTCGGAGGCGGTGTCGTCCAGAAAGGCGATATGGGAGGCCGTGCCGGAGTCGTTGGCCGACGAGTCGCTCTTGCCGGACGCGGTGGTCAGCACCCGGTCATCGCCGGAGCTGGAGAAGGTGAAGTCGCCGGACGCCATCGATGCCTCGGCCAGGATGTTGCTGGTGACGGTCGAGTAGCTGTCCCCGAAGGTGTAGGAACTGATCAGCACCTGCCGCTCGCAGTTGGCCTGGATATGGGCAGGGCCATTGTCGAGGACGTTGTCGGATGCAAACTTCGCCATGACGGTTACCTCACGGTAAGCGGTGGATTAGATAAAGCGCCGCGCCTTGACGCGCCGCGTGCCCCGGGCATGGCCCAGCTGGGCGTGTTGCTTGGCTTCGGTGATGGCGGCCTGGAAGCGGCGCTGATAGAGTGTCGCCAGGTCGGCGTTCTGCCAGGGTTGAGGGAGCAGGAACAGGCGCGAGCGTGCCCCGTCACACAGCGCTTCGTAATAGCGCTCCATGACCGACTCGGGCGGCGTCTTGCCCGGCTGCGGGCGCACCGCCAGCTCGCCGTAGAGCAGGCTGTCGGAAGGGTCGATCTCGAAGGCCACCGTCGACGGCGTGGGCTGGGTGAAGTGGACGCCCAGTTCGTAGGTGAAGTCGTCGTCGGTCTTCAGCTCGCGGATACGCAGCGCCTCGGCCCCGGCGGGCACGATCACCTCGGGATAGTCGGTGTCCGCCCCGGCCACGATGGGGCCGTCACGCTCGACCCAGACGTCCGCCTCGGTGCAGAGGCGACGCCCCGCCCAGCGCAGCATGTCGCGGATCGTCATGAGTGGCGCGTCGGGAACCTCCATCACCACGTTGTCGACCAGCTCGTCCAGGGTTGCCATGGCTTACCCCTGCTGCGGCGGCCGGCGGCCGTAGTGGCTGTCCTGCAGGTCGGGCGAGTTGGGCGAGGTGCGGCGATCCACCTGAACCTTCTGGCCCAGCGAGTTCATGTACGCCTCGAGGTGCATCTGCGCCCGCTGAAGGTTGGCCGCGTGATCGGCGTCCTTGCTGTACGCCCGGTACAGGATGTAATCAGTGATCGCCGGCACGTAGCTGTCGTTGAGCTTGATGGTGTCTGACTCGATGGCCGACAGCCCGCCCGAGGCGTCGTGCGCCGAGGGCACCGACGAATAGATGATCTCGATTTCCGCTCCGGTAGCGGCCGGGGGATAGACGTAGAAGTGGGTCGGGTCTTGGTCGTCGAAGACGAACTGCTCGATGTTGACGCTCTCGTCATCGGCGTGCCAGCTGCGGCGGGTGGTGTCCAGGGCGCGCCGCGAGGTCACGAGAATGCCCAACTTGTCGCTGTCGGTGGCGGTGTTGCGCACCACGTCGATGAGGCGCAGCCCGTCGTCGGGGATGGACTGCTTGGTCCCCGGGTCTAGGGTGATGGTCTCGTTGACCGAGGACGCATCGGGCTTGAGCTGCACGATGGCCTGGTACGCCTCGTTGAGCCAGCCGATCAATTCCTCGTTGGTCCAGCGCGTACCCGCCGAGGTGACCTCCTGCAGGACCAGCTTGGCATTGTCGATGACGGTTCCCACCGTGGTGACTGCCATGGGTTCCTCCTAGCGAGGTGTCACACCTCTTTCATGTCCTTGCGCTTGGCCAGGCGTGCGGAATAAGTGAAGACGCGGCCGGTCGTGGTGTTCTTGAGGTAGCGGCCCTTCTTGCCGTCCTTCTTGCCGTCCTTCGCGGCCTTGCCCTGCCCAGCCAGGTGGTGGGTATCGCCACTCGCCTTCTCGGTGGGCTCCTGCGCCTTCTCGGCAGCGGCGAGTACGTCGGCGCGCAGGGTTTCGAGCCCCTTGCGCTTGTCCAGCTCGACGCCCAGTTCCTCGGCCAAGGGGGCGAGCGCTTCCTTGTTGCCGGCCTGTTTGATTTGCTCGATCTGGTCTGCCATTGGTGTTCCTCCTACGAAAAGACGCCGCCCCGGAGGGCGGCGCCGTCAGGATGCCGAGCCTTAGCCGCGCTCGGCGTAGAGGTGGCCCATGGCATCGGAGTCGATGACCTCGAAGCCAAAGACGTTGAGGCCACGCACCAACTGCCCGAAGTCGTCCGGGTTGGGCAGACGCTCCATGTTGGTCATCTGCGAGGCGAAGGTCAGGGCCTTCTTGTGCCCGAAGATGATGTTGGTGCATTGGTTGCCGGTGGTGCCGTCGGTCACCGTGTCCATGTTGTTGTTGATGTACACCGTGAACCGATCCAGGGTGCCGGCCTTGCCGTTGCGGAACACGGAGGTGCTGTCGCCCATGATCGACGCATCGCGCAGATCGGACTTCTTGAGCATCCCGTTCATCCACGCGGGCAGGATGAACCAGCGGTCGGTGTCCGGCACGTTCTGCTCGTCGAGTACCGAGCCACAATCCACGATGGTGTCGAGGATGTTGGACTTGGTGATCGCCACCGGGTCGTCGGGCGCGCCCAGGTCATACGACCCGGAAATGGTGCCCGCCGAGGTGCCAGCGTTGTCGGACGCCACGCTGCCGTAAACATCGGCGAGGATGTCCACGTCAATGGCAATCTTCATCTTCTGACCGGCATCGTCGGACCAGTCGTCCATCAGCTTGATGTCGGACTGATAGGCGTCCACGTCGTTGACTTCAAAGGCGAAGTACTTGGCGTGGTCGATATTCAGCTCGACCTTGTCGCTGGTCGGCTTCTCGTAGCTCAGCCCACCACCGATCTCGTAGTCGTTGATGGTGATGGACGGGGTGGTGCGGATTTCCACCGTGTCGCCCTTGTTCTTGATCTCCCCCTCGTAATAGGTGTTTGAGACCTCGGCGAACGCGGTGGACGCGTACAACTTCTCAATGAGCTTGCCGGACCATACCTGCGGAATAAACCCCGAGCTTGACGTGCTCGAATAGTCAGGATGGCCGGAGTCGCGAGTCGGACCTGCCATGACTCATACCTCCGTTTATCGCCTCACGGCGAGAATCGAAAACGCCCGGCCAGGGTCAGGGTTGCACCCGGCCTTCTTTCTGGGCGGCGAAAATGTCGGCTTCCAGGCGCTGGGCTTCATCGGCGCTGTAGCGCCCCTCGCGCTTGTCGCGGTAGAACTGGTTGATCCCCGCGCCGGTCCACACATTGCCCCCGCCGGCAGGCGGGGTGTCGGTGGAACGTGAGCGGGGCGGCTCCAGCTCTTCCTCGGGCACGCGAGTCGAGCGCTCAGCGCCCTGCCCGGCCTGGTTCAGATAGAGCTGAAAGATGTCAATGACCGTCTTGGCGTCCAGGGCCTTCTGTGCCTCGTCGAGCAGCTGCTGACGCTGCCTGCCCGACTGCGGATCGACCTGGGCGAGGTACTGGAGGAATCCGGGGTCGGCGTTGACCTCACGAAAGTTGGGCACCGCCCACTGCAGATCGCGCCAGAACCCGGCTTTTGCATGGTCGAGCTTCTCCTGCTTGAGGCTCTCGACTTCACTACGCAGCTCCGAGACGTCGTCGCTTTCTGCCTGTGACGGTGCGGCCTTCTGCGCGATCATGCGCTCCACGAAGTCCACCAAGTCCTCGCCGAAGTCCTCGCGGAACTGTGCCAACTTCTCGTCGCTCAGATCGCCGGCCTGGCCGGTCGAGCCCTGCTGCGATTCCAGTTCCTTGATCCGCTCGGCCTTGGCCTCGTTATCCCGCTTGAGGTCGGCTACCTCCTTCTGCAGCGCCGGCACCTCGGCGTTGTACTTGCCTTCGATCACCTTGAAGCGGTGCTGCCAGTACAACGCGTCCTTGTCGGGCTCTTGCTTGGCCTGCTCCTGGCTTTTCTGGCCACCCTTCGGTGATTCGGTGTCGGCGGATTGCCCGGCGGTGTCTCCCTCGGGCGGGGGCACAGTGTCGTCCTGATCCTTCGGCGGGTTTCGCTCGCCCTCGTGAGTCGAGGTCTCTTCCTCGGGGTTCACGGGCTTCTCGAAGTGCTCATTGGAACGGTTGACTTGCTCCTGCACGCTCCTGGGCAGTGACATTTCCTACTCCTACGGCGCCTCACGGCGCGGTCTGTGAGCCGGCATTGGCCGGGGTTCACGATTCGGGTAGCGGTTTCGGGCTGCAGTCCCGAGCGTCCACCCACGACAAAGCCGCCCGGGGCGAACCACGAGCGGCTTTGCGGTGGGCCGGGCGGTGCCCGGCTCAGGTGAATCGGCGGTGCATGACCTCGGAGGCCTGCTCGATTTCCTCGATCAACTCAGCGAACAGGGCGGCGCGGCCCTGGTGCCATGCCACGTCCTCCACCGGGCATGACTCCAGCGAGTCCCGTACCTCGGCCCGGCGCTCCCGAAGTAGCTCCAGCAGCACCTTGCCCTGCGGGGCCTCGCGTATCCGGGCCAGGGCCTTCCATTTGCGTTCCTCGTCCATCGGTGTCTCCCCTCACCTCGGCGATGAGCTTGGCGATCTCGGCGAGCAGCTTCTGCGCCTCCAGGGGCGCCATCTGCTGGTCGATCTGGGTATCGGCCTGGGTCTCTACCGCTTCCGCCTGGGTCTTCTGCGCCTTGGCCTGGCGCTCGGCGGCCTCGGCCTGGCCCTTGGCCTGCTCGATCTGCTGCTGCACCTGCTCCAGTTTCTGGCGCTGCTGGTCCTGCTGGGCGAGGTCTTCCTTGGTGGGCACCAGGCCAGGCATGTCGAGCTGCGCGGCGATGCTGTCGAGCAGCTTGCGGCGTGCCTCGCGGCCCAGGATGCTCATGTCGTAGTCGTTGGCCGTGAACTGCAGGAACTCCTGGCGCATCTGGCCAAGCTGGTCGCGGATCAGCATGGCGCTGGAGCCACGCGGCACGACGGCCACGTCGCCCTTGATGGCCTGGTTGTCGCTGTGCTGCATGTTGTGCAGCCACAGGGCCTCGATGACACGACGGATCACGCCCCGGTCGATGTGGCGCACCGCATCCTTGATGCCCTTGTTGGCGCTCTCCATGAGCATCGACAGGCCCGAGGCGGTCTGCCCGGCGCCGCCCACGTCCTCGTTGCCATAGGCATAACGCGGGATATTGGTGGCGTCGTCGGCCTTGATCTCGAAGCTCTCGTAGACCTGCAGCAGCTCGCCGGCATTGGAGGTCGGCTGGTAGAACTGCAGAGCGCGATTGTTGCCCGTTACCCGGCCATCCTTGGTCCGCCAGATTTTCCAGGGATAGATGTCGCTGGGGTCTTCGGTGGGGCTCAGGCGGTCCTCGTAGACCTCCACCTGGGGTCCGCTGGAAATGGCCAGGTTGTTGACGAGGTTGCGTGCCGTGGCGTTGCACACGTCCTGAATGTCGGCCATCAGCTCGGGGATGGCCTGGCCCCAGAAGCTGCCCGGCACCGGCTGGAATGAGGCCTTGTGGTAGGGGCGGCGCTCCAAGGGATCGCGGTTGATACGCACCCGCACTACGTGCTCGCCGACCAGAATGGCCTCGACCTCGTACTCGGCCAGCGGGTCGTCCACCTCGTCGGGGTTCATGCCCCACTGCAGCAGGGTCACACCCTGTGCGCTGCCCCAGTAGATGAGCCCGTCGATGGTGTCGCCCGGGTTCATCCACTCGTGCTCGCGGCCTTCCAGCTCCTGGCGTTCGCCATCGAGCCATAGCCAGTCGCGCAGCCCGCCCTGGCCGTAGTCGTGGAGCACCCGACGCACCGCCTCGTCGTCGAAGCCGGCCACGCCGAGCATCTGCACGAAGTCGCGGCGCCGGAAGCGGCAGCGCTCGATGAGGAACGCCCCGTCGTCGATGTCGGTGGCATCGGGGCTGGGGTAGACGTCGAACGGGCTGATGCGCTCGAACTCGGGGCGAATCGTCTCGCTCTTGACCGGCTGCCAGCCCTCCAGCCATTCGAGGGTCGGCACGCGGCGCAGGATGGGCGCGCGCAGGAACGCTGCCGGGAAGGTCACGAAGTCGTCGATGAACGCCTCGAACGCCTCGTCGAATCCGCCTTCCATCAGCTGGTCGGCGATCACGTCCTCGTGGCGCTCGGCGGCTTCCTCGGCGCGCTCCTGAGCGGCCTGGCGAAGCTGCTCGCGGGCCTTCTCCTTGAGCGCTTCCATGTCGACCGGCTGACCCTGTTGCTGGGCGGCCATGGCCTGCTGCTGAATCTGCTGCGCGAGCGGCGCCAGGTAGGCGTCAGGGACGTCCGAGACCGGGGTCGGGTCCAACCCCCAGGGTCGGTCGTTGGGCGGCTGCAGGATGTCTCTCAGCCACGCGGCGGCGGCCCGGCACTTGGTGGCGGTCAGCATCATGTAGATGGCGCTGCCGCCTTCCTTCTGGATGGCCTGGAGCTTTTGCGGGTCGTACTCGCCCTTGCGGCGGCGCAGGCAGTCCAGCAGGCGATCCTCGACCTCCTGCTTGGCCCAGCGGGCGGCCTCCCAGCTGCGGCGAATATGCGCGGCCAGGGAGGACTCCATCAGCTCCTTGCGGCGCTCTTCCTCGGCCCGGAGTTGTTCGGCCTGCTCGTCGGCGCGAAGGTCCGACGCCGACCGATACTGCAGCATCCCCAGCTCAGCCATCGCCGCTGCCCTCCGTCAGCGCCTTGTAGAAGGCGTTGTTGAGTTCCCGCTTCTCCTGGCGAAGGCGGAGTACGTTACGGCGCATCGGCCCCAGGTGGGCGAATAAGTCGCGGGTATAGCCCGCCGGGTCTGTCAGGAAGTCGACCACCTTGACCTTGAGGTCGATGCCCATGCCGCCGTCGACCTCGAACTGCAGGCGCACCACCGGGTGGGGCTTGGTGACCTTTTCCTCGGCGATGCAGTTGTCGATCTGCACGTGGCCCACGTCAGGGCGAAAGCGGCGGCTCTTGATCGGGATGTCAGCCTCGGCCAGCTGCTCGGCCAGGGCACGGCCGATGGTCCGCATGACGTCCTCCAGCTGGTCGACGCTGCGCACGTTGGCCAGCCGCGCGGCGGTACGGAACGCGCGGTGCTTGTCGGCGTTGAGTGACTGCATGCTGTCTCCCGACAGGGTTCAGGTGTGGGCGGCCCAGCCGCCTCGCTCGCGGGCGGGCCTCGGCGTGGGCAGGCCGGTGCGCTCGAACAGGCCTGACCGGGCCAGGGTCTCCAGGGCCTTGGCCCCGTGGGATGCCCAGTCATGGCGGGGCTTCTCCTTGTAGCACCCGCGCTTCTCGTCCCACTCCTTGCGGTAGTTGTCGAGCGCCTTGATGCCGTCATGGCAGGCTTCCTCGGCGATCCAGCACATGGGCAGGAAATTGCGCACGGCCTGGACGCCCTCGGCCTGGTTGCTGACCGCCGGCACCGTCTCGAAGCGAATGCCGTATTGCCTGGCCACGTCGCTGCGGCTCTGCCCGGTGCCCAGCTCGCGCACCTCGATGTCGTGCGGGGCGAAGTGGCCGCCGTAGCGGTAGCCGCGCTGGTTGAGCAGGTCGGCGTAGTATTCGATGCCCTCGCCGCTGTCTTCGAGGTAGTCGACGAGGTGGACCTCGCGGCCGACAACCTGGCAGAACCAGATGGCCATGGTGTCGTTCATGCCCAAGTCCCAGGCGGTGTAGACCGGGAGCGTGGGGTTGACCTCGACGTGGGCGCCGATCCGGCCGTGCTTGCGCAGGTAGCGCATTTGCGTGCCGTAGTAGGCGCCCTCGACCGACTGCGCGAACGCCTCGTCCGGGGTGGACGGGTACTCGCGCATCATGTCGTCCTGCAGGGTCTCGTACTTCTTGGCGTACCACGCCTGCTGGGCGGCGTCGGTCTTGATGCCGTGCTTGTGCTCCAGTTCCTCGAAGTATTCACGGAGTCGCTGCGGAACCACCACGCCCTCGGGATCGAGGCGGTATTCCGGCTCGGCCCACCAGGGGAAGAAGTGGAACTGCCAGTCCATCGGCCCCAACGGACGCCCCAGGTCTTGCATCTGCCGGGCCAGCTCGCAGTAGTCGTAGAAGTAGCCTTCCCGCCCCTCGGCTGTACTCTCCAGGGTGATCGGATTGCCCAAGCCGACTGCCTCGAAGGCGCCGGTGACGATCTCCTTGGCCTTCGTGGGGAACTCGCGGCAGATTTTGCCGAACTCCGAGACGTGCAGCCGCTGGAGCGTGCCGCCCCGGTAGCTCGTGCTCACCGTGATCTGGCTGCCGTTGTCGAAATGAAACGCCCCCGACTTGTCGCTGCGCGCCTTGGGAATGCGGATGCCAAGCTCGCGTAAGATGCGATGCCAGGCCGGCGCAATGCGCCGGTAGGCGAAGGCGATCTTGTTGTCGAAGATGTCCCGCGCGTCATCGAGCTTGTGGCAGATGCACCCCGCCGAATAGTTGTCGATAAACAGGCAGTCATCGAGTGCATCAAGCATTTCAAAGGTGGTGTTATGGGAGACGAAACCCTCGGCGATGTAGGTGCCAGTGCTGGTTTGCAGGTCAACCATTTCCTGCTCGCCCAGCTTCTCAATGGCCGTCACCGTGGCCCAGCCAACGCCACCATTGCGCTTACCCGGCAGCTCCTTGCCTTCCCAGAAGCGGCGCCCCACGAATCGCGAGGGTCGCGTCTGCCCGACCAGGCGGAACATCTCATCCATGCGGCTGATGCACAGCTTATGGACGGGAACGCTGCCGTGCTTGCTGTCCCGCTCGTGGGTATCTGCCTCGGTGCGGTAGTGATAGCCACGCTCGTGCAGATAATGCTCCAGGCGCGCCAAGGCCGGACCTTCAACCTGGGCAACATTGACCTCGGCGCCAGAACTTCCCGGCAGGGCCATCGACCCCTCGCCATCGAGCATCCCGCCGAACCATCCGTCAGCGTAGTCGCCTCCATCCCACGGCTTGGCGACCCAGCGCACCTGGGTTCCCACCTCGATCTTGCCGACCACCTGATTGCCCTCGCCGGACAGGCTGCGCCACTTGGCATCCGTGGCCACTTTGCGCGTCAGCCAGGGGTGCTTGTCGGTGCAGACCACCTCGCGCCCATCGTCCAGGGTTATGCGGTACGCCTGGCGGGTGACCCGGCCGACCCGCTCCACCGTGGCCGTGCGCATCTTGCGCGCCTTACCCTTGCCGCCGGGGGTGTGCTCGTCTACCGCGATGATTGCCTGGCCTGGCTGTAGGTCGGCGATGGCCACCCAGCGCAGGTTGGCAGTCAGCACGCGCGTGGAAGGATCGACACAAAACCCGAGCTGCCTGGCCTTGAGGATCAGGTCACGGGTGTGCCCATCGAGGTAGCGCTGCCGCTGCGCGCCATTGGGGCGAAATTGCTGGATGACGCCGTACTTGTCCTTGATGTGGTACAGGGCGCCCAGGCGAAACCATTTCAGGCTCAGGGCTTCCAGCAGGTCCGCCGGGTCGGTGAGTCGGCCGGCGTCGAGCGCGTCGAGAAACACATCGGCGCGCTGTACCTCGCTGGCCCGGTCAGTCACCCTTGGCGACCTCCTGCATCAGCTCGTCGAACGTCTTGAGGTCGTCGTCGCTGTCGCTCTCGTCCAGGCCATAGGACTGGCGTTCCAGCTTCACCACCCGATCCAGGGCCTGGGTGCCGTAGCTCATGCACTTGCCGACGTAGTCCAGCTCGACGTCGACGTCGACCTCGTTGCCCTCGCGGTCGAGGACGGTGCGCGTGCTGGACGCCATCTGCTGGCCGAGCAGCGCCGTGTACTCTTCGAGGCGCTCGCGCCAGGCCGACAGCATCTTGCGATGGCCCTTGACCACGGCGGCGTTCTCGGTGGCGGCGTGCTCGACAATGGCCTCGTCGTCGGGCTCGTCCAGGGCCTCCTGGGCCTCGGGCGGCAGCGTGGCGCGGCTGACCTTCTCGCGAGTGCGCTGGCGCACCTCGTCGGTCAAGTCCTTGGTCCACTCCTGCTGGCGGGCCTTCTTGCTGATCGCCTGACGGGTCGGGCCGTGGCGGCGCGACAGCTCGAACAGCGTGAAACGCCCGGTGCGGTAGTCTTGTTTGATCGCCTCCCAGTCGTATTGATCGCGGTTGGCCATAGGGATTACGCGGCCCTCGCGGGCCGCGCCTCCTGAATAAGGGCCGGGCGTCTCACGACGAGCCGGCAGGTGCGGGTGGTGCCTCACGGCATGGCCCTACCCCCCAACGGAGGGGGGTCGATCAGATGCAGCGGTAGCCGCTACACCGTCGCCACGGTCTTGCCGTTGGCGTTCATGACCCAGGCGCGATCACCGTCGTACAGATACGCGATGGCCAAGCCGTAGCAGAGGATCGTTTGCGGGCTCACATAAGGCAGCTCGGGGCATTGGCGCTCCATCCTCTTCTGGTGCTCTTTCTCCAGAGTCAGGGAGTGCGCCGTGAACTCGTGATCTCCTTCGCGGAGAATCGTCACTTGGCTATCCGTTGAGATGATCTGCTGGCCTTCGCCCTGGCGTTGAATCTTGATGGTGAACATGACGCTTCCTCTTGCTGCTGCTTCGATGCCCTCGCGGGCGGTTACTCGTCTTCCTGAGTTTCAGCGCATCCATGAAGGAGCCCGACGTCTGGCCCAGTTGGCGAGCATGGTGGTTGTAGAGCGGGGGACGTCTCCCGACGTGCCCCTACCCCAGGCGCGGGGATTCGGTTGCCAGCGGCATGGGTTGGGCGCCCCGGTCCTCACCGGAGAGGCCGTCAGAACCGGCTCGCGGAACGCCCGCCGATGCCGCCGGCAGTGGATCAGGCGCAGGGGTCGCTGCCGGCCAGGTTGAGCAGCGCCAAGGCGTCCTCGTCCAGGGTGATGTCGGCGGTATGGTCGGCGCCGATGCCCACCACCGCTTCCTGGTGCGGCGATGCAAAGATGCGATGATACGGGGTCGGCTGCAGCCGGTTACGGCTCAGCAGCTCCCGCAGCAGCTCGATGTCGGTGTACTCGCTCAGTGCCATGTCAGCCTCGATGCTGGGGTCGTTGGGTGTAGCCCTTCTGGCGTTGCGCGTTGATCGCGCGGCGCTCGGCCTCGGTCATCCCGACACCACCAGGGCAGCCAGGCGGATCACGATGTAGGCAGCGACGGACGTGGCGCCACCGAACAGCACGCCCACGACAGCGCCGACCGCGTAGTCGCGGCCCCGGCTGAAGGTCGGGTCGGTGGACGCCACCACGCCGCACAGCGCGGTCCACACCAGGCAGACCGCCGGAAGCCAGGTCGTCATTCAGCCTCCCTCGAAGGGCCGGTCGGGGCCGGCGTCACGGCAGAAGAAACCGAAGCCCAGCCAGGCCAGGCAACGAATCGGCACGATGCGGTCGAACCGCTCGCCAGTGTCCACGTCCACCAGGCGCACCATGTCGATCACCGTGCCGGTGTCGTCGATGGTGACGGCGCAGTCCTCGGTAACGAAGCGGGGCACAATCTCGGTGAGCCACAGCGGCATTAGACGTGCTCCTTGATGCGCACGGCGACGCTGGTCACCAGGGCGGCACCGATGCTGAGCATTTCCGGGGTGACGCTGACGCCGAACCCCTGCTCAAGCAGCGTGGGCAGGGCCACAGCCAGGGCATAGCCGGCACCTTCGGCGTTGTTGCGGCTGCCTTCGATCACCTTCTTGACGCGTGTCTTGTCGGTCGTCTCGCTCATGCTCACCTCAAGCGTGGCTCCGCGCCCATCCCACGATGTTCGGCGCCCAGTAGAAGAGCGCCGGGCGTCTGAAGACACCGGAGTGGCCTCGGGCGGGGAATTCCTCGATGTCGGTGTCCCAGTTGGTGACGTTGGCCTGGCCCCGGGTAAAGCCATGCCGGCCGGCGGCGCCCCACCCGTGGATGTCGCGGAAGGGGTTGGCGACGCTGGCAAAGCGGCCCCACATGCGGCCCAGACTCACCGCCCAGTCGGCCTGGTTGTAGAGGCACAGGACCGGGATGTCGTCGGGCCAGAGCGTGTCGCGGCGCAGGGCCGGCTGGATGCAGATGACCGCCGATGGCTTGACGCCAGCCTCGATCAACTCCCAGGCGATGAGGCAGCCATTGGAGTGGCCGACCAGCACGTCGCCGTCATGGACATGCGGGCGGATCGCCTGGGTGGCGGTCTCGTTGCGCCACCGCACGCGCAGGAAGCCCACCCAGCCGTAGCTGTGCAGGATGGCGTCGTGCCCGGATTCCTCGAAGTAGGGGGTCAGGCTGCCCACACTGCCCTTGCCACCGTCCGAAACGTTGATTCCGTGGTTCAGGTGGGCTCGCACGGGATCACTCCTTTTCCTGGGCCTCCAGTCGCTCCTGCGCCTCCTTCTGGTCTTGCTTGGCGGCCTCTACATCGACCTCGTCCAGGGCCTCGACCTCTCGGTCGTCGACCAGCTCTAGGATGTCGGTGCAGGCGCCACGGTCCGGGATGGTGACCTTCAGTGCCTCGAGAGCGGCCAGGGCATAGGCGCGTTGCCGAGGGTCGGCGTTGGCGCAGTATTGCGCCTGAAGGGTGTCGACGGTGCCCACCACGTCACCGGGCTGGTAACCGTCGTCCAGGGGTGTCTCGACGTCATTCGTTGCGCAACCAGCCAGGATGACACCCAGACCGGCAACCAAGATCAGGCGGCGCATGTCAGCCTCCCGTTGAGAGAAGGAAGTCGATGAGACCCTTGCCCAGGACGGTGACGATGGCGCCCAGGAGCACGAGCCCCACGGCGCCGAGGTTCGACCAGCGTCCGTCGCTACGGGTATCGGCGTTCTGCGTGGCTTTCTCGACCACGGCCTGGTTGACCTCGACGGTGCGCAGGCGGTGGTCGTGCGACTCCAGCTGCGAGCGGTGCGACTCGATCTCGGCAGCCTGGCTGTCCTGGCGTTGTTCCATTCGTGCGAGCCTCTCAAGCACCTGGCCCAGCTTCTTGTCGACGTGCTGCAGCGACCCTTCCATCCGGTCGAGCTGGACCGCCAGCTGTGCGTAGCCGGGGGTACAGTTCTCCTTGCTCGGTCGGCGGTCATCCATGCTTTGCCACCTGCTCGTACCAGTGCCAATCCTCGTCATCCAGGCGCCCTTTGGCCTGGCGATACTCGTGCAGCAATTCCGCTAGGTCTCGCTCGTGCTGGCCGTAGCCGGCGCCCGGTAGGGACGCCCAGATATTGGCGACATTGTCGATACTCCGGCGGATTCGCCCCGCCTTGACGTGCCCCATCGCGCCCTGCTCTTCGAGCTGGCGGATGGCGTACATGTCCTGATAGACGGGGGAGAAGTCCTTGAGCCCGAGCAGACCCTGGTAGTGCTTCCAGAAGCGGTAGAGAATCTGGTAGCGACCGGCGGCCGTGGATAGCAGCCCTTGGCGGTATTCGATGGCGGCGTCCGGCCCGGCCAGCGGGTGGTCGTCGTAGCTCTTGAAAATGGCCATGTCGTTGGGCGTCGATCCCACGAGCACGTCATAGCCGTCGTCGCTGGCATCGAGCATGGCGCGGCCGATTTCGGCCCAGGCAATCATGTCGAGGAAGGCGCAGACGTTATGCCCGCCTGCGTCCTGGGGGCGAATGCTGGGCATGGCGACCTCCGGTGCCTCGCGGCAGGGGAGCGGAAACGACAACGCCCCGCCGGGGAGGCGAGGCGCTGCATGTAAGACCCGCCGATTTATGCGTGCCGTCGAACGGGCATTCCCATTCCCTGGCAGAGGCGTGGCGGGTATGTTGAGCGAGGCCGTCTTTGTAGGGCGCGGCCATTCCCTACCTGCCGCCTGGAGGCAACAGGCGCGACACTCGCAAAAACGCCCCGACGAGGACGTCAGGGCGCATTACCGGATCGTGGGGTTACGGTACATGATTCGGCGTCAGGTTATCAACCCCCAGGTCAATGCCTGACGTCGGGCGAAATGACAAGCTGCTCCAGGGCGATCTGGACCGGGTAGCGTGGCGTCCGCTCGCCCCTCTCCAGCATCTGGATGTAGCGCTCCGATAGTCCCAGGCGCTCGGCCAACTCGGCGTTGCTAACGCCTAGCGAAGCCTTGGCTCGGGTAATCAGGGTCGGAACGCTCTCCGGGGTGTATTGCGTTCGCGCGTCAATCATCGCCGGGCCTCATATTCGATGACGTAGCCGATAACGGGATAACCTGCGGCGCGAGCGGCCTTCTCGGCGTCGAAGCGCGCTTCCAAAAACGAAATACTGTCCGAGTCGTGGATGAACTCGCTGTCGACGTCGAGCCGCTTGCGTCGCACCGCCAGGCGAACTCGGGTGCCCCGGGGAGGCTGACCGACCCGATGCGTGCGCTGTGACTTGGCTCGCTCGGGGTCGAGAAACGCCTTGATATGGCGCAGGGCGTTCCGCTCGAAGGCGTCCAGCTCCTGGGCGTTGTCGTGATCGTCGATCATGCGTCCCTCCAGAGAATGCTTGACACCCCACAGGTTATGCGAACCTCGTTCGGCTGTAACCTGTTGAGTGGTTATAAAGATTGAGCCTTGCGAACTGTCCAACTCTCACCGCCTCGCTCCAGGGTGACCTTGCCCTGCCCTTCCAGGCGCTTCAGCAGCTCCCCGTCGACGGTGATGCCGGTCTTGTCGCGCAGGCTGTCCAGGCTCTTGAGAAGCAGCCTGACGCCGGTCGTGGTGGCTTCGTACTTGATCATGATTGACTCCTGTGGACTGGGCGCCATCCGTGGCGCGGGCCTCATTCCTGACTGCTGACGACGTACTGCGCCCTGATCGCCTGGGCGAGCCGGCCGTAGGTGGGATAACGATTGCCCTGCTGGGCCGTATCCAGGGCGTTGAGAAGCGCCATCGGCACATGCTCGCGGGTGTAGTCGCTCCAGTTGCGGTAGCCGGGCGGCGCCTCATAGCCGTCCTTATACCCCTGGAATCCATGCGCCCGGGCGAAGTCGCCCACGGCGCAGTTCTCCCAGCTGGTGTGGCATATGGGGCGATCCTCGGGCTGCGCCAGGCACCATTCGAGGAACATGACCTTCAGCGGCTCGGTGACTTGCTCGGTGTCGAAATTGTAGGTCGTCATGGTGTGCCTCCGTGGGCGCCGTCCTTGGCGCTTGAGTGGGTTACGCCAGGGCCTCCTCCAGGCTCTCGGCCAGGGTCCACAGCGCCCGGTTGAGCTTCACGTCGCTGTCGATGCCGGTGACGGCACGGGTACGGCGGCGTGTGCCCTTGCGGGTGCGGCCGGTCAGCCCGCCCTTGGTCAGGTTTTCCTGCACCCGGTTGAAGGTGCTCCAGAGGTTGTTGCCCCGATCCTCGTTGCGGCGCGGCAGCAGCACCTGGCTGGGGGTCAGCGGGATGTGCGCCTCGTCCTGGCCCCCAAATCGGTACTCCAGGGCTGCCTTGGCGTAGGCCTCCTGGGCCTCCTGGGGCAGCTCCAGGGCGCGCATGGCCTCGCTGTGGGCGTCGACCCGCTCGAAGTGATCCACCACGTCATAGGCGCCCTCGATCACGTCATCCACGACGTTGCCCTTGTGGCGCACCCGGACGTCGGCGTCGGTGTCGCCGAAGATCAGGCCGTTGTGGCAGACGAAGCGGAAGCGTCCGGCGATCATCTGGTAGCTGCTGGAGCCGTCGTGGCTGTTCAGCAGGATGATCTCGTTCACCTCACGCCCAGCCAGGGCGGATTCCTGACGCAGCCGCAGCATGTGCTTGGTGAACTCCACCTTGTCGCTCTTGCGGACCCGCGTCTGGCAGGCGAAGAACGGCTGGAACCCCTCGCTGCGCAGACCATCCAGCACCTCGATGGTGGGAATCTGGGTGTAGCGCTGGCTGCGGCTGTGGTGCGCCTCGTGGGCGAAGATCGACGGCGCGGCGCGCTCGATCTCGGCGTTGGTGAGGGGGCGGTCTTCCTGCGCGGCGGAAATGCGACCGAACTTGGATGCCAACATGGTTTGTCCTCCTGCTCCCGTGTGTTGCACCCCTCAAGGTAGGGAACCCAGTTCCCACCTGTCAAGTATAGACCTTTGCATCGTCTGGTTTATCTTTCCTTGACTACCGAACAGGGTTCGGCTAGCTTGCGGGGTGACGGCAGGTTGCTGCCGGACATCAACACCCGAGGAGGCACACCATGACGCTCTACATCGCCTTTTCCGCCAACGGTGACATCGAGACCCGCAACACCACCCGCGAGTACACGCACGCCGTCTTTTCCGGCACAACCACCGTCGTTCGGAAAGGCCGGGACGTGTTCACGGGAGACCCTGACGGGATACTCGGATTCTCCGGTCGTCGCGACCTGGCCGAGAAGACGGTCAGCGAGTGGCGTCATCGCTACCCGGAGGCCTACGTCGTCGAGGCCTACCCGGTGACCATCGACCGCACCGGACCCGACTGGGAGCCGACCAAGGACATGAAGTGGTTCGCCCAGGTCGAGGATGGCAGCGACGTGCCTCCGTTCGTATTCGGCCCGACAAAGAAGGCCGTGATCGAGAAGCTCGAGGCCGGCGAGTTCGAGTAACCGAAAGCCCCATCACGACAGTGCCCGGCCCGAGGGCCGGGCCCAGGAGGCGACCATGACCACCCCCACCGACACCCATGCCTGGACCGGCTGCCATACCGACCCCCGCTCCTGGCACGGCTGGCATTGGCATCAACGCGGCGACGTCTGCGTCGTGCGCATGTCTCACGGCCTGCCCCAGGTGCTGGCCATTGGCCCGCAGGACGATTGGCCCACATGGAGCGGCGCCTTCAGCATTATCTGATAAACGGCAGGAGGATATGGCCATGATTACCATTACACTGCGCGACCGCGACACCCGGAAAACCGTCGCCACCGCCCACGCCGAGGACCACAGCACCAAGCTCAGCCGCTCCAACATCGCGGTGAGCACGTCCGAGAACCTGGGTCTCGATAGGTTCGCCCAATACGACATCGAGGTCGTCGAAAGCGACGAGGAAGGCATCCGCGACAAGTACGACCTCAGGCTATTTCCCTGAGTCTACCCTTGTGACACCGCCCGGCCTTCGCGCCGGGCTTCCTTGTGCTCGCGAAGAAGCTCGGCAACCGGAGCCAGGGCAGTACCCTCCCACTCCTGCAGGCACGTCAACGCCGACCGCCATACACGCCCCCAGCTGGGCCGGTCCTGGCGGGACCAGTTGCTGGCGTCCAGCTCAAGCTCGAACTCCTCCCACAGACAGCGCTTGACCGAACGCACCGTGGGCAGGCCTGGACGGTTATACGGCCACGTCGTCTCGGCGTGGTGGTACAGGGCTGCATGGCACAGCGCGCGCATGGCCTCCAGCTGCTCGACCGAGGGAACCTGATTCCCCTTGCCACGCGCCGGCGGCCGCACGCCCGACTCGATGAGCGCACGAAACAGCGACAGCTGCACCCACTCACGGTCGGCATCCAGCTCGTCGGCCGTGAAAGGCCCGAACAGAACCACGAGAAGGGACTGCAGGAACGCCGGCAGCGACTCGACACGACTGATGACCTGCCCGGCCTCCAGGCCGTGGCAGATGCGACCGTCAACGGGGCGGTAGTTGGTCAGCTGGACGTCGGCCCCTACGCGAGCCTTCTCGATGGCCTGTGCCATGAGCGACCCGCCCTGGTACAGGTAGGCCTCGAAGACCATCTGGCGTGCTGACTCGTATTTCATTAGCCATCACTCCATCGCTGTAAACTAATGGAAACGCCTTCGTTGACGCTGTCCACTCACTGGAAATTGAGGCGCAGGTCACGCCGGCCTATCTGCTCGCCTTCGGACAGGCGCCACACCACAATGGTGGCAATCAGACTACCCTCGCCGTCGTTCTGGTACTCGGTGACAACGCTCAGCTCGTTGACCGCCTCGCACAGGGTCAACGCTTCCGCCTCCATGCACTCCCCCAGCAGGTCATCCGCATGATGGGAGACAATGTCGGCAATCTGCTCATGCATGCTGACTGGCTCTCCCATGGGCTCCTCCCCCGTGGCCAGTGACGGATACCACTCGGCAAGTTCGACGACGCCGTTGTCGCCCATGTCGTTACCCTCCAGGGACGTCGCGCAAGGACGCCCAAATGTCGTATGCCTCGCAAGGGGTGTCACCCACGCCAATGGCTTGGCGGTTGACACACAGCCACACAAGATCGCCAAAGCAGCTGATCCGGTATAAGTGTGGCTTCAGCTCGAACGCACGATTGCATGGCATGGAAGCCTCCCGTTCGTGGTGGAGCGTAGGGCGCGGCGCAGCTGGCGGCTGAGCTGCCACTGATACAGCGCCTCGTCAGGTGTCATGCCATATCCGACCAGGCCCTGGCCCCGGCAGTGCCAGTAGCGCACGGACAGGTCGGGATGGACGGGATAGGCGCGCAGGCGGGGCTTATCCATCGGTCGCCTCCCGCCAGGCGGCCAGGCCCTCGATGTCCAACTGAATCGGCTCATCAATCGGCACGCCCCAGTCGCTGGGCCGGATCACGAAACGCCAGTCCTGCATGTCGGCGCGGTACGCCAGCAGGGGTGCCTCGCCGTCATGGCACTGCCCCAGCGTCTCCCGCCACCAGGCGGCGATGTCGGATTGCGTGGCGCGCTTGTGGCGCTTGACCTCGATGCACACGCCATCCCAGCCGTCCAAGTCGTGCTCCCGGGCGGTACGGGTCTGCGTCAGGCGGCGCTTGAGGGTCAGCCCCAGGCGCTCGCCCAGGAGGCGGGCCACCTCGCCCTCGGCCTTACGCCCCTTCTCACGGCTTGCCTTGGCCATTACCGTCCTCCATCCGATGAAAGTTCTGCGCAACCAGCTCATCGGCCAGCCCTTCGGCGACCTCGATGAAGTGCTGCCTCGCCCTCAAATACTCGACATGCAGCCGAGCAAGATTCCGCGACTCGTACTCCCGGCCGATCTGAAACGCCTTTCCCCACTCGTCCATGGCCCACTTGGCCCGAGCCAGGCGGGTTCCGGCGTCGCTCGATACGGTCTTCATGCCACCCCCTTGACGTTGGCGATGCCGCGCTCGATGAGCCGACGCAGCGTGCGTGTCTGGGCGCGCCGCATGTACCACTCGCGGTGCTCGGCCTCGCCCTCGGGCCAGTCCCGGCGGCCGTCGATCACGTCGTGACAGGCATGGCAGGCGAAGCACGCCGAGATGTCGTCACCCTTGCGCGCCATGCCGTGGCTCTCGTCGGGCAGATGGGATAGCACTGTGGTGCTGTCGTCGTGGTTGCACACGCCCAGGATTTGCAGCGTGCAGCGCTCGCCCCTGGCGGCGTCGCGAACCTGCTTAGAACGGATAGGCTGCGGCTTGAGGTACATCAGGGAAACTCCCCAACTGCGAACGCAAACAACATCACCATGGCCGAGACCACCGCACCGGACAGCAGCCAAAGCAGCGTCATGCCGACCACCGCTCTAGCGCTATTGGCGCCCAAGCCGACCATGCAGGCGATCCAGATAACGGCCCAGAAAACGAACTCGGCCAGCCCTTGCCATACCGCCATCAGAAACCTCCTTCGGCGACCTGGCAGCAGGTAAAACCCTTGTCCCGCCACATGGCCACCACCTTGTCGCGATCCTCGAACACGGCCGTGGTGTTCTCCGGGGTCAGCCCGCATTCCTCGACCCACCACGCCTTGAGCTTGTGGTCGGGCGTGTGGTCGCCCTCGTCGCGCATCAACAGGGTCAGGTCGATGCCCGGGAGGCATGACTCCAGCCAGTCCATTGTCTCGTCGGCTACCTCGCTGCTGCGCCCGGTGAGCACCCAGATGTCATAACGCCCAGCCAGGGACTGGAGGATGCGCAGCACCGGCCAGTTGGGCTCGTCGTGGACGCACGCACGGTAGAACGCGGGCCAGTCGGGCGCGTCGCCCTGGATCAGGTGCTTGCGGTGCCCAACCAGGGCGAGCGTGCCGTCGAGGTCGAAAACGATGTTCATGCCACCTCCATCAGCGATTCGATGCCCAGCATTCGAGGGTCGGTTAACTCGAACCCCAGGCCGGTGAAGTGTTCGTGGATGGTGTCGAGGAAGCGCCGGAACTGGCGCGCGGTCATGAGGCGCGTCACCGGGAAGTCGAAGGGCTCGACCATGAACTCCAGCTTCTCCTCATATAAGCGAGGCTTGATAAGCCGGTCGTACTTCTCGCGGAATCCGTCGCTTTCCTCGCGCAGGATCGGCACCCCGAAATGGAGCTTGCACTGCGCCCGGTACTCCTGAGCCGTCATATCGCCCTGCTCCGCCGCGTCGCGAAACCACTGGTGGAGCAGTCGATTCTGGGCCAGGCTGCGCAGCGACCCCTTGGCGAGGCTGGCGGTGAACGGCGGCTCCTGACCCTCGATCCAGCGCACCAGGCGCGCCTTGTCACGGTCGTCGCGGATCAGCCGGGTGGTCATTGCGAAGCACCCTTGCGGCGCCGTTTCTGAGGCCTGACGTCCCCGTCGATCCGCATGAGCTGACGGTCCTCGCAGTGGCCATGCACCGCCAGTACATGGCGACCCCCGACCCGCTGAGTCGCCATCAGGGCATCGCCGGCTTCACAAAACCACGTCTTGTCCTCGACGTCCCAGTGGATCACCTCGACCACCCGACCGATATTCTCGGGCACGTCGCTCTGCACGATGATCGCCAGACACCCTGGCTCGACGGGCTTCACCATAATCAGCTCCTTGCCTTGGCGGGGGCTTCAGCAGGCACCCTGACCTCACGGGGCGTCCAGGCGGTGAGGTCGGCAACGCGATCCCAGCTGCCGCGCGTGTCGTCGAGCTTCATCATGCTGTGCGTCCGGCCGCGCAGGCCGCCATCCAGCCAGACGGCAGGGCCATGGCCGAGTGCTCGGGAAGCCACCTTAGCGCGTCCCGCCACCCGGTCACGGTGGCCGATAAGCTTGGGGCGCACCGTGCCGTCGTCGATCACCTCCACCCAGTCACCCTGGCGCAAGGGCCTGCCCTGACAGTCGCGGCCCAGCACGCCGGTCAAACTCTCATAGACTCGCCGGATCATGCCGCCTCCCGGTTGATCGGACTGGCCTTCGCCGCCTTGCGCAGCGCCGGGCGGTGCTCAGCAACCAGCTCGACATACGCATGCGCCAGGCGGTGAAGGAACTCGGGGTTGACGCCCAGGAGCTGAGCCGACATCGGCTCGTCGCCGGTGAACAGATACGCATAGGCATCCTCGCGGCGCCCCGGAAACGACGCAACGAGGTCGATGATGGCCTGGGCCAGCATCACGACATGGAAGCGGGTGTGGTTCGGGCAGTGGCTCCACAGCCCTTCCGATACCTGACCAGCGATCACGCGCTCGACCATCGCGCGCCCCATTCCCAGGTTCCTCATGACGTCACCTCCAGCTTGTCGAGCATGTCGGGCACGAGTTCGAGCACTTCGCGGGGCGAACGCCGCTTCCCGACCTGGGTGTACTGGACCCCCACGACCTCGATCTGGTCGACGGCCAGCAGCTCGTTGCAGCGACCGCACACCGACGACAGAGGGATGCCCGACGTGCTGGCGATCTGCTGGCGAGTCATCGCGCCGAAGCGACGCAAGATGCCCAGGACAATGCATTGCTGCTGACTCACCCCGCCGGTGACGAGGTGCTCGTGGAAAGCGTCCAGTGATGTCGCGGCTACCGTCATGACGACCTCCTATGCGTGCTCCCCGTTGGCCCGCTTCCACTCGATGTCGAGCTTCACCCAGGCCATGAAGTGCTGACCCTCCCACGGGGCAGCCATCTTCCAGAGTTCGCGGGCTTGTTCCCGGCCCAGCTGGAGCAGGTAGGTCGCGAACATCGTCGCCCTGGCTCGCTCCAGCTCCGCCTTGTGGGCGGCCACGGTGATGCGCACCGTGGGCAGGGTCAGGTACTCGTGCTCGCCGATCCGCACGCGCGTGGTCACGTTGCCGATGTAGTGATCCTTGCTCTCGGCGGCGAGCAGACGAGCGTTGAAGGTTTCCAGCAGGCTGTTGAGCGTCTCGTCCTCGCTCATCTCGGGCATGGTGTCGAGCGCCAGGTCCGTCATATCAGCCCTCTTCCAGCAAGTCGTTGTAATCCAGGCCCGGGCGCAGGAACTGGGCCAGGCGCACGGTGTATCCCGCCTTGGTCAGGCGCCGGGCCGCCGATGTGGCGGCGTCCTGGCCGGCGAAGTTTTCATCGGCGTCTGCGAATATGCTGATCTCTTCCACGCCCTCGGGCGGCTCGAAGGTCTCCAGGCCATTGGCCGAGTAGCAGGACCAGCACGGGAGGCCGTACAGCTCGGTGACGCTCAGCGCCGTCTCCACGCCCTCGGCGATGCCGATGTGGCGCTCGACCTCCGACAGGCGGATGGCGCACCCGGGCAGCCCCTGCTGCTTGCCGGTCACCTTGCGCGGCGGATCGACCGGCGCCTTGTAGCCGTCCCGGGTCAGGTAAGTGACGTGGAACGTCTCGATGGCGCCGTCCGAGCGGCGGAAGGCCGCCACCATGGCCGGGTAATGCGCCACCGGCCTGGGGCCGCCATCGAAAAACGGCAGGCTGGGGTGATAGCGCAGGTGATCGCGCGGGATGCGCTTGATGCCCCGATGACGCAGGTAGCGCGCCACCGGGTCGAGGTCGCCCACCGGCTGCAGGTCACGGCCGATGCGCTGCAGGCGGCGGCGCGTCCTGGCCGCCTCGTCCTGCTGCTTCTCGGGCTGCGGCGCCGGCACCGGGTCGCGGTTGCCCAGGATGTCGTCGATCTCCCGGGCGACCTCGGTGAACGACTTGCCGGTCCAGCCAGAGGCCAGCTGGAAGCCGTCGCCGGGGCCGCACTGGGAGCAGTAGTAGGTGCCCCTTCCGTCCTTGTTATCCCAGCGGAATCGGTCCTCTCCCTCGCCGCACAGCGGGCACGCCATGTGCTTGCCGCTCAGGTACTTGGCGGGCAGTCCCATGGACAGCAGGATGCTCTGCCAGCGATGACGGGCGATTTCACGGGTCGGCATCTTCATGATGCGACCTCCTGGCGGCGCTGCTTCTCGGCCGCCTTCGCTTTCTTGATCCGCATGTGCTTGATGATCCCCAGCGTGCGGCTGGAGGGGTGCATCGGCTCGATCTGGCGCGTGTCGCGCGGCGCAGTGCCGGTGAACTCCTTGCAGGTGTGCCAGGCCCAGCCCTTCTTGAAGCCCTTGAGCTGGGCGTGGCCGAGCAGCTCGGCATACAGGGTGCGGACCCCTTCCCGCGACCAGCGCGGCCGGGTCTGGGTGCCGATCTCGTACAGCTCGCCGTCGCGAACCTCGACGTCCTCGCGTTTCTCCGGCTTGAACCCGCAGGCGGGGCACTCGTGGCGGCTGCTCACGTAGCCGCATGACTGGCAGGGCTTCTTGACCGGGTCGGTCTTGTCCCGCTTGCGCCGGTCGAGCTTGTGCTGGCTCTCGCCGTCATCGAGGTGGTCGGGCAACGGGTCGGTGGGCGTACCGTTGCGCAGGCAGTTGCCGGAATGGTCGAGAATGAGGCAGTCGACCTTGCCCGGCGTCGTGCGCAGGCCCCGACCCATCATCTGGTAGTGCAGCATCAGGCTCTTCGTCGGACGCGCCATGACGATGCAGTCGGTCTCGGGCGCATCAAAGCCTTTCGTGAGGACGGCCACGTTGCACAGCACCCGAATCCTGCCGGCTCGGAAGTCCTCGATGACCTCCCGGCGACGCACCGGGTCGTGCTCATAGCCGTCGATGTGCGCCGCCTCGACACCCGCCCGGCGGAAGGCGTCGCACAGCTCCCGGGAATGCGCCACGGTGGCGGCGAAGACCAGGGTCTGGCGCCCCTCAGCGAGGCTGAACCACGACGTGACGACGTCACCGACGATCTTGGCATCGCCCATGAACTCGGCCAGGGCGTCTTCCTGAAAGTCACCGTCGTGGCGCGTCTTGACCCCAGCCAGGTCGGGAACGTAGGGCGCATAGCAGGTGGCGGGGCACAGATAGCCCTCGTCGGTGAGCTGCTGGGTGGTCGCCCCCACGACCAGGGAGTCGAACACCTGGCCCATGCCCCGGCGGAATGGCGTCGCGCTGAGCCCCAGGACCGGGACGCCGCGCGCCTTGCACTCCTCGATGATCTCCTCGTGCGCCTTGTGCAGGACGTGGCAGTTATGGGCTAGGACGCCTTCAGCGAAGTAAGAAGGGTGTCCGGCGACTTGCAGATTGAAGACAGGCGTACCGCGTCCTGATTCTTCACCCGGATAACGGTCCACCCGCACGACCTCAAGAAGGCGTCCTTCCCCGTCCAAATCTTCGGGGCGAACTCCTCCCCGCAGTGCTCGCAGGTCTTCCTCGCGGTATAGACGCGATCCCACCGCCAGGGCCTCGGCTTCGACCCAGCCTGCTGAGGTGAAGAAGGGGTGGTTTGAGGTGCAGGTGATAACGCTTCCATCGGACAGCTCCACTTCAACTAGCTGGCTGGCAGTCTTCTCTGACGTAGCTGTCACCTCGCCCCAACCAGCGGCGTTGGCGACAACGTCTCCCGGCTTGATGGTCTCGATGGGTTTATTGCCCTCTTGGGTCTTGACCTGGGTGCCGGCGACAAAACACTCGTCGATAACGACCACCGCCGGCTTGTTCGCTTCGGCGATCTCGGGCCACCGATTGCGCAGGGTCTGGATCGTGGCGACCTGCACCGGCTGGCTGTAGTCGGTAAAGCGGTTCTGCCCCTGGATCACGCCCACCGAGATACCGTCCTCGGTGAAGCGCTGAAACGCCTGGTCGACCAGCTCCACGGAGTCGACCACGAAGTAGGCGCGATGCCCCTTCGCCTCGGCCCCGGCCATGATGCGGCTGGCAACCGCTGTCTTGCCCGAGCCAGTGGGCATCATGACCGCCAAGGCCTTGATTCCGCTCACTATTTGCCGCTTCACTTCGTCCAGGGCGGTTGCTTGGTGGGGGAAGAGCTGCTGTGGCATAATGGCCTCCGCAACCAGTGGTTGTGTTCTGAGCCCCGGTTTCCTGCTCCCCAGCACGGCCGGGGCTCTTCTCGTCCAGCCCTCGCGAGGACTGCATTAGCGCAGGTTGATTCAGCGTTCGTTCAAGTGCCGCTCCCCGCGCGCGTGGTTTCTTACTACCCTTAGTGCCATCCTTCCCTGGCTGGGCATGTGCCCCTGGCTGGGCACATCTTCCCCATACCCGACGCCGAAAAAATTTCGACGTTTTGGCCGGGCGTGGAAGTATCACCAGAGCGCTTGTCGATCAGCGATGGTGGCCACAGTCAGGTCGCCGCTGTGGCTTGGGCGGGATTCACCCTGCGACCAGGGCATCCTCGGGAGCCGCCCACGCATCCTGTGCCGGGGATGCGCTTCCCCCTCCCTGCCGGCGTGAGGGGTCATTCTTCCGGCCTTGTCACGAAAGCTGACCGAACCGTGTCACCGTCTGGTGGGACGCATAAGCCAGCTTCCGAGCGGTAGTCCGCCAGCCTCGTACTTCGTAACCGATACAGGCGATGAAGGGTCTATATCGACCTGACGAACATCGCCTTTACACCGAACAGCGTAGGAGAAAGAGCCTGCGCTCGCAAGGTGTGATGTGGAAGTCGGCTACCGAAGCCCGAGGTAGAGGCGATGCAGGGATGGTTACTGGGTGTTGCTGGTTTGATATATCTGCTACATTTTTATCGAGTCATGAAAACTTGACCCAAGAAGTCAGGAATCAACCTAATTAGGATTACTTTTATGCCCAGGAGAAAGCCCAGAGAGGCCATCAAGGCAGCGATGTGGGAAAGCCTCCTCGCTGCAGCCAAGAGTTATCACAACCACCCCGACAGCCACGGGATGGTGACCATCATTGCCAACGATGCGGGGGTGTCGAAGGCCACCGTCAGCGAATGGAAGAACCTCATCAGCTACCCCGAGGACGCCACCCTGCGCCGCTTGGCGACGCTGTACGGGGTGACGGCCGAGTCGGTGTCCGGGTATACGAGCTTCGCCCCGACTGGTTACGAAAAGCTGGGACCGCCTGACGAGCTGCTCCACCGGGCGGCCGATCTGACGGAAATGGTGTGCTCTGTTCTACTGCCGGACGGGTCCGTGGATGACTTCGTCTCGGTCATGAATCGTGCCCACGAGCTGCTGCTGGACGGCATGAGCGATGCCGAGGCGCGCGGTCAGCTCTTCTACGAGATAGGCGTGAAACGCAAGGATGGGCAGGAGGACAATCAGAAGAATGGTGAGGAAGCTCCGCAGGAGGAGTGACAGCAAATATTCATAAAGAAACAGCTTGATAAGCCTTGGGTATTACCCGAACAGTGTTCGCTATTTACCGTGGGATGGTGCTGTCATAGAGTAGGGAGGATTCATTGTTATTAGATCGAGATTGCGAGACAGATGGTGAGGGACTACTGTATGGATATACAGATCCCTCATGAGATGCGCAGGAGGTATAAATGGAGGCTTCGATAAAAAATCTTGATGAAAATCAGGGTTTTGACTTGGAACACCCGGGGCGGGCGCGCATGAACAGGGCGTTTGATCTCTTCTATTTCCGCAAGATGGGTTTTCCGCCTCCCCGATCCGCCCCCCGACAGCACTCCTAAGCATTTTTTTGCCACGGCCGTCCTTGACGGCCGTTTTTTTGGGCTCTACCTTTCAGGTTAAAGGCGAACGGACAGCAGCATATAGCCTTACTTGATCCGATCACGGATTGATTGGCCTGATCTTTAAAAATGCGGCATGCCTCCCACCGGCTTAAAGGTGGGCACCGTCAGACCCATTCTGGCGGTGGGCGAGGCCAACCAAGCGGGCCGCCGAACGCGGTCGGGGTGGCGCCCCGGGCAGCAAGCGATGCCCAGCCTCGCCAGCGCACATTGCGCATCCGGCAGGGTTCCGGTCGGAGTCCGGTTCCCCCGCGCCCACCCTTGCTTCGGCCGAGCCCTGCCGGATGTGCTGTTGGCGCATCGCATGTGATTGCTCTCATGTATCTGTGGCATATCCGTCACCACGACGGACCTTGACGGCCGCCATCCCCTGGCGGCCGTTTTTTATCACTAGATCAGAGGTTCCTTATGTTAATGCATCAATGGGCGCGGCACCCCGACAGCATCGAGGATGCGCGCGACGCCCAGGACAGGGAGCTGGTACGCCAGGCCGTCATCTGGGCGATCCGGCAAGATCGCCAGGAGACAAGAGAGCTGCTGCCGGCCCTGGAGGACGCCTTCTTCACCGGAGGGCATTGCCGCAGCAATTCCCTGAACAACGCCATCGAGATTGTCATGGACGCCTACCTCGAGGAGCACCCCGAAGTCGCATAGGAGGCCGTCATGTTGACCCAGAACTACATCGTCGCCGGACGCCCCGCCTTCTCGCACCCCTCGGCCACGGCCGGTGACATTCGCTACCAGGCGTATCGCCTAGCCGAGGGAGTCAGGGACGGCGAGGAATCGCTGATGCAGTCCTTCGCCGACTACCTGACCGACGAAGGCGTCATGGGCTGCCAGGCCGAACTCGATCTGGACATGACGTTCCGGCAATGGATCGAGCAGTACATCAGGACGCCGCTGGGCCACAGTTGGCTCAAGGCATGGGCTCACGAGGAAGCGGCCGGCGAGCTGGATGAGTACGGCGTCCTGACATGAGAAAGCCCGCCTTCCAGCGGCAACTGGAGGGCGGGCCATTGACCCGCAACAGGCACGTAAACGAGTCGCAAAGGAGTCTACCATGGCACAGCAGATTCAACAGAGCGATGCCGCTCCCCCGGAGGCCGCTCGGAACAGCAGCGTTCTCCATATCATCGAGCGGGCGGCAACCGACCCCAACGTCGACATCGACAAGATGGAGCGCTTGCTGCAGATGCAGGAGAAAATCCTGGCCGAGCAGGCGCACATCGCCTTCCACCAGGCCATGAACCGCGCACAGGAGGAAATGCGCCCTGTCGTGCGAGACGCCGAGAATAACCAGACCCATTCCCGGTACACGCGCCTGGAGACCATCGACCGCTCCATCCGCCCCATCTATACCCGCCACGGCTTCTCGCTGTCCTTCGGCACAGGCGATTGCCCTTATGAGGGGTATATCCGGGTGACCTGCGACGTGGCCCACGTCGACGGGCACATCGACCACAAGAAAGTCGACATGCCGCTGGACACGCAGGGGTTCAAGGGTAACCAGAACAAGACCGCCACCCACGCCCACGGCTCGACGATGAGCTATGCGCGGCGCTACCTGACCCTGCTCATCTTCAACCTGGCCATGGCCGACGAGGACGACGACGGCAATGCCGCCGGTGGCGAACCCGCCGTTACCGAAACCCAGTCGGCCCAGCTCAAGGCCAAGCTGGAGGACTGCCCCGAGACCACCCGCGACTGGTTCGCCCAGACCTTCGGCGAGGCCGACCTGGTGCCGCGTAACGCCTTCGACACGACCCTGGCGCAGCTGGTCGAGGCCCGCCGCCAGTCCCTCATCGACACCCTGGCCGAGCAGGTCAACGCCGCCGAGACCCCGGAGACGTTGAAGGAGGTCTGGAAGGACGGCTTGAAGACGCTCAAGCGCTATCGGGAGCGTGACCTGGCCGATGACTTCCGCGAGCGAGTCGAGGCACGCGGCAAGCGGCTGCGTGCCCAGGAGGCCGACGATGCGAGTGATTGAGTGCCCGCAGGGCAGCCCCGAATGGCACCAGGCCAGGGCCGGCATCATCACGGCCAGCAACTTCAAGGTCGCCCGCTCCCGGGTGGGCGGTCTAACCGCCCAGCAGAAGGTGTATGTCGACCACATCCTGGCCGGCAACCCCGAGCCCGAGGCGCGCGAGCTGGCCGGCTACAAGCAGGCGCCCAAGTCGGAGACGATCCGGCGTGCCCTGGCTGGGGAGGTCGTCGGCGAGCCCAGCGAATCGGCCAAGAACTACGCCTTCCGGGTCGCCGTGGAACGGATCAGCGGCGAGCCCCTGGACGAGGGGTTCGAGACCTGGGCCATGCGGCGCGGCCATGAGCTGGAGCCCGTGGCCCGCATGGAGCACGAGCTGCAGAGCGGTCTGATGGTCGAGCGGGCCGGCTTCGTCGTCACCGATGACGGGCTATTCGGCGCCTCGGCGGACGGACTCATCGAGCCGGACGGAGGCAGCGAATACAAGTGCTTCATCGCGCCCGACAAGCTGCGCGCCTTCCATATCGACGGCGACGTCAGCGAGGTCATCGACCAAGTGCAGGGCTGCATGTGGATCACCGGCCGCCGCTGGTGGCACATCGGCCTCTACTGTGAGGCCCTGGAGCCGGTCGGCAAGCAGCTGTGGTGGCGGGAGTTCGCCCGAGACGACACCTACATCGAGGCGCTCGCCAGCGACCTGAGAGAGTTCTCGTCACTGGTCGACACCTACGAAACCGAACTGCGCAAAAACGCCGCATAGGAGGAGACATGGCACGCGGAGTCAATAAGGTCATTCTCATCGGCAACCTGGGGCAGGAGCCGGACGTGCGCGCCATGCCGTCCTCCGGTAAACCGGTCGCCAACATCCGCCTGGCCACCACCGATGCCTGGATGGACCGCAACAGCGGGCAGCGCCAGGAGCGTACCGAGTGGCACAGCGTGGTGCTGTTCAACAAGCTCGCCGAGGTCGCCCAGAACTACCTGAGCAAGGGTAGCCGGGTGTACGTCGAGGGACGCCTGCAGACCCGCAAGTGGCAGGGGCAGGACGGTCAGGATCGCTACAAGACCGAGATCGTGGCGACCGACCTGCAGATGCTTGACAGCCGCCCCAATGGGCAGCAACAGCAACCACAGCAAGGCCAGCAGCCGCCGCCTCAGCAGCCACCGCAGCAAGGCGTCTACGGCGCACCGGGGCCGAACGGACACCCGCAGCAAGGTGGCCCGCCGCCCAATCAGCCGCCGCCGCAGGGTCAGCCGCAGCAACCGCAACAGCCCCCGCAACAGGGGCATAACGGCGGACCCTATCAGGGCGGGTTCGATGACTTCGACGACGATATTCCCTTCTGAATCAGTTACTTACTGGCGTCAAGAGACCCATTAGCCCGAAGCGAACCATAGGCAGGAAGTGACCCAATGTGCCGGAGAGAACCAAGTTCGTGAAGTGAGACATCGCCTCAGAGAGAACCCCACCGCCGAATCGAGACAAACAGGTCGAGAGAACCACTTGGAATGATCGAACCAGAAAGTCGGAGGAAACCAAATGCTGTGAGTGAGACAAGTAATCGGAGAGAACCATAGTGGGGATCGAGCCAATTTACCTGATAGGACCAAGAAACGGGAGCGACAAAACCGGGAGGGATTCATGGCATTGGAGCAACTTGAACGCCTGAAACGTGACCTGCGTAAGGCCAGCGTCACCCTGAGTGATGAGGAAGCCCGCTTCCTCGTCGACGCCTATTACACCATGCAGGAGGACCGTAAGCGCGCCGACAATCAGGTTCGCGCCTTGGGCGAGAACGGCGAACCCCACCTTGTCCTCCAGTGGCTGGCCGACCAGAACCGCATGATGGAAAACCAGATCAAGGCCGCCTTGGATGTCTACAGCGCCTCCCGGCCTATCGGCGAATGGGCGCGTGGTATTTGCGGCATTGGCCCGGTGATTGCCGCCGGATTGATGGCCCATATCGACATCACCAGGGCGCCGACCGTGGGCCATATCTGGCGGTACGCCGGTCTGGACCCCACCGTCCGGTGGGAGAAGGGAAAGGTGCGCCCATGGAACGCGCGACTCAAGACGTTGTGCTGGAAGATCGGCGAGTCGTTCGTCAAGGTCAGCGGCCGAGACGATGACATTTACGGAAAGGTCTATCTGGAACGAAAGGCCCTGGAAATTCAGCGCAATGATGACGGGGAATTCGCCGACCAGGCAGCGAAAAAGCTGGAGGATTATTCCATCGGTAAGACCACCGAAGCGTACCAGTGGTACAGCAATGGCAAGCTGCCGCCGGCGCATATTCACGCCCGCGCCAAACGCTATGCGGTCAAGCTGTTCCTCAGTCACTGGCACGAAGTGGCCTACCGCGAGCACTACGGCGAGGCACCACCGGCGCCCTACCCCATCGCCCATCTGGGGCACGCACACAAGATCGCGGTGCCAGCGTGAACTTCTGGAGGTGAGGATGACGGACAGCGTTTTCGAGCAACTGGCACAGCGCCACGATGAACTGATGACGGCCCACGCCCAGCTACTGGATCGCCTCAACCCGGTGATGCAGTGGCGGCCCCTGCGCGCCAATACGCCGCCACTGACCCGAGCCACGGATGGGGCCGGGGGCTGGGACTTGGTGGCCGCTGACGCCGTGACCCTGGCGCCGGGCGAGCGCGCCCTGCTCCACACCGGCATCGCCGTGGCGATCCCCGAGGGCTGGGTCGGCCTCATCTGGCCGCGCTCCGGCCTGGCCGTGGACCAGGGCCTGGATCGCCTGGCCGGGGTGGTCGACAGCGACTATCGCGGTGAGGTGCGCGTCGCGGTCATCAACCGCGGCCTCGACCTCATTCGCCTGGAGAGCAACGAGCGCTGCGCGCAGCTGGTGGTGGTCCCCTGTCTCATCGACGCCGAAGAATCCCAGAGCCTGGCGCCGTCCGGTCGCGGCAATGGCGGTTTCGGCAGCTCGGGCTCGTTCTGAACGTGCAGGCCCCGCTGTTACCGCGTTGCTCGCCGGGACGGGCGCAGCGGGAGTAGCGGCCGATACGGCGGCCGCAATATCCCAGAGCAGTCGGCGATGGGCCCACCCTTGTCCCTACCTCGCCATCAGTCCGGCAGTGAGGTCGGAGTGGCGAGCCGGGTCTACCGCGCGAGCGGGAGGTTCCAGGCGCCGACCGTTTGGCCCGCGACAAGGGACTCCATTTGACGGCCATTTGATGGAGGTGACCGATGCGCAACCTTTTGGAGATCGACGAGCTTATCAGCGAATCGCTTGCCGCCCGGCGCCAGGAGCGCGCCACGGTCGAACAGCAGCTGGCCTACATCGACAAGCAAATCGGACGGCTAAAACAGGCACAAGAGTGTGAGCACGAGCCGCGCATGAAGAACAGCGAGCGCGACCACTGCCTGCACTGCGGATACGAGTGGGTGAGGTGAGCCATGACCGCCATTGCCTTGACCCTACTGTTGCTCGGCCAGGGGGTGACGGACACCCCGGACACCACCTTGGCTTGCCAGCCCACCGCGCCGGTGACAACCGACCGACCCGAGCGATTCGTGTTCTGAGGTGACCCGCGTGAAACGAACTCGTCATGACGCGCCCTGCGATGCATTGGGACGACGGATGAAGCGACCGCCCCATGTGGCGCACCACTGGCGCAGCGACCTCGACAGCCAGAACGTGAGACTGGCTCGCGCCAAGCGTCTCGGTGTGAAAGACAGTCAGCGCCGTGGCCGTTGGATGGCGCTGAACAACCCCGACCTTGAGGCACCCAACATGCCGCAAGACCACTGGAGGGAGGACCATGAACACGAATGTTGAACTGGCCCTGCAGGCCAACACCCTTCACGAGGCGGCCCACGCCCTGGACCTGCCCGCCGGCAGCGACGTGACGAGCGACGTGGTGCCCGCCATCCACGCCCTGAAGGCCGAACGCGATGCGGCTCGGGCAGAGGAAAGAGAAGCGCGCCGTCAGATGGCCACCATGCGAGGGGGCTGACATGAACGATGCCGGAGACCTGCTGGCCCGGGCCCGGGCCCGGGGCGCCGCGATCACGCCGTCGAGAGTCAGCCTGAACGCCGAGGAGGCGCGGCTGTGCGCCCGAGCCATCGACGAGCGAGACGACCTGGCCAGGGCATTGGCCACGGTGCGGATGATGGCCGCGAGCGGCCTGAATGCTCCCACCCGACTGGAGCATGACGTGGGCGGTGTGATCGAGGTGGTGGATGCCGACCGACTGCATCGCATCCTGGGCCTCATTCACCGCTACGTCGACGGCCTGGACAACCGCCACGGAGGTGACCATGAAGACACCCTCGAAACGAGTAAAACCCCTGATTGACTACGCCCATCGGCACGGCTTCGAGGTGTCGATGACCCGCAAAAACCACCTTAAATTCCGCCGCCCCGGCTACCCCACCATCTTCACGAGCAGCACCCCGAGTGACAACCGCACGGTAAAAAACACCCTGTCGCAACTGCGCCGTGCGCAGGAGGGGCGCCCGTTATGACTGCCAGAAAACACCATCTGATAACCAAGGCCCAGCGCGAGGGATTGACCGCCACGGAGGTGATAGAGCTGGCCGGCGGTCACGAGTACATGAACCGCCGCTGTCAGCATCTGGGGAAGGCGTTGGCCGGCAAGACCCTGCAGATCGAGAACGCCCGGCGGCACTACGAGGCGACCAGCGAGCTGCATACCACCTGGGAGGAATGTGCCGCCGCCATGTACGACTGCCTGGACGAGGACTACATCGAACAGGCGTTTCGTCACCTCAAGGCCAGCTGGCTGCGCGAGATCGAGGAAAGCGCATTTCAGGAGCACGACCAGGCCATGGCGGAACGCCGGCTTCACGATGCCGCCGGCATCCGCATCGTGCTGGAGAGGATTCGCGAGAAGACGCGATAACTGGAACTGAAAGACACCTGATTCAGGGGAGGTTTTATGGAATGTGATGGCATATGGAAAGTTGGTGACCGTTGCCGATGGCAGGAAGGTGACACATGCCACGGCGAGCACACCATATTGGCACGTGACGGCGACATGTATTGGCTTCGTGATGACTATGGCGGCTACGACATGGCCACATCAAGCGAGCTACACCCCATCTGCACCCCCGACCAGCGGGCCGAGGATGAGGCGGTCGAGGCCATGCTGTCTGTGGTGGAGCGCACCGATGGCCATTACACGATGAGCGGCGTGATGGCCGATGCAATGCGACGCCTCCACCGCGCCGGCTACGGCAACATAAAGCTCGCCCAAGCCGCTGTGCTTGACGAGGAAAGCCGCGAGTTTATCGACCCCGTGGACGCAAAGCGTCTCGAAGGGCGAGCCATCGAGCTTTACCACCAGGCCAATGGGGGTGGCCATGAGCGCTGAGCCATTCACCGACATCGTTGCGGCCAGTCGCCGGCTAGGCGCCGTGCGCGCCGCCATCACCCGCGTCGGCCGCAATCTAGAACTGAAGGAGGCGTTATGACCGATGATACAGGAATGGATGTTAGCCCTAGCTGGCAGGAGTTGAAAGACGAGCGGGATGCCTTGGCGGCACACCAGAAAGCTTTGGTGTTCGAGCTGTCAGCTTGCCAGGGCGTGTTGCACAGCCTGGCTCGCTCCGGCGAAGTGACCCGCGAATACGCCGACGATGCCAAGGCCGTCTTGCAGCGAACGCCTCATGAAACCCTCGCCCGCCACGACGCCGAGCTGCTGCAGTCCGTCCTGGCTGGTATTCCCGGCTGTGGCGACAACAGCTGCTGCATCAGCAAGCCCGTAGGCATGGGCACCAATGGCGGCTGCCGGTGCTTCGAGGACCGGCGAAAGGCCGGATTGGTGATCCAGCGCCTCGGCAATCTTTTGAGCCAACGAAGCCATGAGGCAGAGAGGTGAACCATGAGCAATCTTTATCTTCCCGCCTTCCCGACCGAACAGCGCCCGGCCTGCTTGACCAAGCATGAATATGTGGCGACCGAGCTGTTGAAAGGGATGCTGGCAAGCCCCTGGTATAAGCCAGAAGGAACAAAGGAAGAGGAAGAAGGGCTTGACCCTAGCAACATCGGAAAAATGGAAGAAGAAGAACGTTACGAGCTTATCGCAAGGCTCAGGGAAGATGCCATTGATCTGGCGACAGACATGCTAGAAGACATCGAAGCTATTGACTATTCGCTATGAAGATAACCGACCACGAGCGCCGCCGCCTGCTCAAGCAGAAGGCCAGGGAAAGGCCGCCCAGGCAGGAGGAATCGGAGCTGGATAGCCGCTGCCGGGAGGCCGGCAAGAACCCCGGCACGATCCGCAACCGCATGCGGAAGTACGGCATCGGCCTGGAGGAAGCCCTGCGCATGAAACCCATGGAGCGCCAGGCCATCGGCAAGACCGGCAAGCAGCGGTCGGAGTGGCGCCACCTGGGCGCGACCGAGGGAGGACTTCGCAATGACGACAATCGTGGGGTTTGACCGACACGACGTGCCGATCCGGGTGGGGAGCAAGGTGCTGCTGGATGGGCCGAAGGTGAACAAGGATCGCAAGGGGGAGATACACCGTGTCGCGGAGACCAGCATGGCCGCCACCATGCTGGGGGAGCTGGTGGGAAAACCGCGTCTCACGCTGGACTGCGGTTCGCTGTGCGGCACCGACCAAGTGACCTGTCTGGATGAGGAAGAATCCCGACACGGACGTTGGCAAACCATCGTGCGCGACACCGGCTGGATGCCCGCCACGGTGGATAGCCCACGCAACGAGTGACCGGAGGTGAGCCATGGCCACGCAACGCATCAAGGTGTACCGCATCCGCCTGGTGACCGGCCAGGAGATCACCATGCTCGATATGGAAGGACGCGGGCTCGACCACGCCCGGGAGAGTGTCAAGCAGCGCTTCGGCCACGACCAAGTGGCCTCTGTGGAGCCCGACTAGGAGGATCGCCGTGAACCACAAGAACTGCCCGTTCTGCAACAGCGAGGTCGATGCCGACTGCATCGAGCCGGACGAAAGCCAGGGTTTCAAGTGGGGCGCCGTGGTCTGTCCTGGCTGCGGCGCCAAAGGCCCCGAGGTCCGCACCGGCCATGACCGCATCGAGCACTGGTCAGATGACGCCTTGGACGCCTGGGACGCCCGGGCACGACATGATTGATAGCTAATATGGCAACCGAGGAGAGCCCGCATGACGGACGCAGCCCCGGAGAGCGAGCTGGTCTTCTTGACCACGGCTGACGTGATGGAGAAGCTCGGGGTGTCGAAGACGACGCTCAAGCGCATTCGTCGCGATGACGTCGACTTCCCCGACCCGGTCGTGATGTCACACGGGGATGGACGGCGACGGTCGATCCGCTGGGTGAAGGGAGAAGTGGAGGCCTACATGAAGAAGAAAATCCTCGCCCGCCAGGGGTAACCACGCCCCTACCCTCGCCCATCTTGTATGGCCACCTGTATGGCCACCCGCCAAATCAGAGATAAACCATTGATTTAAATGGTATGTGCCGATCCATACCAAGGCCCACATGACGCGGTTGATGGCGTAGAAAAAGCGAAATCGGCTCAGGCACGCGGCCCACCCACTACTCTGGGCGATACGGGTACGACTCACCTCGCCCCGCCGCGCGCTGCGCCAGCGGCGTATCCTAGCAGATGCCGCCCCGGCGGCGCCACGCCGGGAACGCGGAGCCCCAACAGCAGCGGGGGTGCCCGTAGGCACCCCCGCCGGTCGGATCAGGGACCCGAGTTGATGACGAGACGGCGCGCCGCAGGCGCGCCGTTGGTCAGTTGCTGATCTCGACGCGGCGGTTCTGCGCACGCCCCGCGTCGGTCTCATTGGTGGCGACAGGACGCTCCTCGCCGTAGCCGACGGTGCGCATCCGATTCGTGTCGATCCCCTGGGAGACGAGGTAGTCTCTGACGGAATCGGCACGACGCTGCGAGAGGTCGCGGTTGTACTCGGCACTACCGATCGAATCGGTGTGACCGGCGATGGTGACGTTGATGTCACGGTTCTCGCGCAGCCGTTCGGCCACCTCGTTCAGCCGGGATTCGGCAGCGGGGCGCAGTTCCGCGGAATCGAACGCAAAGTTCACGTCACTGGAGAGCACCACCGGCTCGAACTCGGGCTCAGGAGCAGGCTCGGGTTCGGGTTCCGGCATCGGCTCGGGTTCCGGCTCGGGCTCAGGTGTGCGATCCGCGCAGAGCAGCCCGCCGATGGCCGCACCGGTCGTGAAGCCGATGGCCGCACCGGTCTCCTCGTCGGACTCGCCGCTGGTGGCGTAGCCGATGCCGCCACCCGCCAGACCGCCGGCAATGCCGCAGACGACCGGCTGCTGGTACCAGGGACGCGGGGAGGTGTCGCTGGACGCGCTGGTAGCCCCGCCCTCGATGGTAGCAGCACAGCCCGAAAGGCCGAGGGCCAGCGCCGAACCCAGCAGCAAGCCTGCCGTTGATTTCTTCATGCAAGACTCCTTCTTATTGCCAATCCGCGGAGCTCGATGTCGAGCGACCCGGACGTCCAGGGATTTTCTCGATCCGACAGTCATAAAGTGTAGGCACAATTGCGATATGCTCAAACCCTTACCTCTGGCCGGAACGGTAAAACCGGACGAGGCGGCACCTCGTCCGGCGACCGCGGGCAGAGCTTGCCGTAGCATCAGGAATCTTGCAATCAGAATATTCGGTAGAAACGGAATGCCCGAGAGAGCGGCGTCGCCTTGCCGCTCAATGCAGGCTGTCGGGCCAATGGCGGCGAAACACCAGCACCGCCTGGGCGGCCTGAAGCACCGGCTGGCGAAGCTCGTCCTCGACCGCCAGGCGCTCGCGATCCTCGCGCATGCGGTCCCGCGGGCTCAGTGCGTGGCGCGCCGAGTGGGTATGCAGGTGACTCGTGCGTGCATAGACCTCGCCGAACACCCGGAAATCCGGACGCTCGATCAACCCCGGGTCGAGAATCTCCAGCAGCACCTTGCAGCGCCAGGCCCCCTCGGTGACCTCCACCTGTTCCTGAACCAGCGCCGAGGCCACCATCTCCAGGTTCTCCAGGCAGTTCTCGTGGGCCCGCCGCAATTCGTCCTCGCGAAAGGCCTGGCGGCGGCGCACTTCGCGCCACAGGGTGAAGGCATAGGCACCGAGCCCGGCGATGATGGCCAGGGCCAGCGCCAGTAGAATCAGGGCGGTCGTGGTCGTCATGGAGTGTTCACGCTGTCGGGGGAATGGATGACGCATTGTACCATTCCAGGCCCCGCGGCACGGCAAGTGTGAGCGCCCCCAACCGCCAACCGCCCTTAGACAATCCAGGCGTTGGCGTAGTGATCGAACAACAGCACGCCGAAGACGCCGAGAATATAGCGGATCGAAAACCAGAAGGCCGCCAGCGGCGCACGGGGGTCGTGGCCACGCCACACCTTGGCGTTCCAGTACATGAAGCGCGCATTGAGCGCCATCACGCCAACCAGATAGAGCGCCCCGCTCATGCCGATGACGAAGGGCAGCAGGGTCACCGCCACGGTCAGCCAGCCGTAGAGCCACACCTGCAGCCGCGTGAAGGCCTCGCCGTGGGTCACCGGCAGCATGGGCACGCCGGCCTTGGCGTACTCGTCGCGCTTGTGGATCGCCAGCGCCCAGAAGTGCGGCGGCGTCCAGGCGAACACGATCAGGAACAGCAGTAGGGGCTCCGGCCCCAGCTGACCAGTCACCGCCGTCCAGCCCAGCAGCGGCGGCGCGGCACCGGCCACCCCGCCGATGACGATGTTCTGGGGCGTGGCGCGCTTGAGAAAGGCGGTATAGATCAGCGCATAGCCGATCAGCGAGGCCAGGGTCAGCCAGGCGGTCAGCGCATTGACCTGCCAGAGCAGCAGGCCGATACCGGCCACGGAAAGCAGGGTCGCCCAGCCCAGCGCCAGCGCCGTGGGCATGCGACGGGTAGCCAGAGGGCGGCGCGAGGTGCGCAACATCATGGCATCCAGGCGCCGATCCACCACGTGGTTGAAGGCCGCTGCGCCGCCGGCGGCCAGGCCGATGCCGGTGAGCCCGAATAGCACCGCCTGCGGCGACGGTAGTTCGGGCGTGGCCAGCGCCATGCCCACCAGGGAGCACACCAGCATCACCACCACCACGCGTGGCTTGCACAGGGTGATCAGGTCCCGCCACGACCAGCTGGCCGGGGCTGTCTCCACGAGCGCCCCTTTCTCCGCGAGCACCCCTTTGAGGGCATGCCGGATATCCTCGCGCTTGATTGCCACGTTAGCCATGCGTCCACTCCTTGCCCGGACCTTGCACACTTGCTTCATCCGCCGTCGCGGCGGCGGTACGCCGCTGCCACACGGCCAGCGTCATCAGCACGACCAGCGCCACGGCACCGGCCGTGTGCAGCAGGGCCAGCGAGAGCGGCAGCCAGAGCAGCACATTGACCACGCCCAGCGTCAATTGCCCGCCATACACGCCGACCAGGCCGCCCAGCCAGGGGCGCATGGCGCGCTCCTTCCAGTGGCGAGCGGCCAGAAGCACCAGCGCCAGCCCCAGCAGCAACGCGCCCAGGCGGTGCCCCTGGTGAATTGCCACGCGCGCATCGGCATGCAACTGGCCATGCAGATAATTGGGGCCCACCGTCTGGGTCAGGTGGAAGCCTTCACTCCAGTCCATGCTCGGCCACCACTGGCCGTTGCAGGTGGGAAAGCCCTGACAGGCAATGCCGGCATAGTTGCTCGACACCCAGCCGCCAAGCGCCAGCTGCAGCACCAGCGCACCGATGGCCACGCCCCACAGCGATGAAAGCCGCCGCGGCGGACTCGCGGGAGCCACCGTGCCCTCGGAAGTCAACGCGCCCTGCTTGAAACGGCGCAGGCGCAGGTACAGCCACAGGAACAGCACCAGCACCGTGAGCCCCCCGAGCAGATGCAGCGTGACCACCTGCGGCCAGAGGCGCAGCGTCACGGTGAAGGCACCAAAGGCGCCCTGCAGCAGGATCACCACCAGCAGCACCACGCTCACTCGCCACGGATAGCCGTCGACACGCCGCAGTCGCGACCCCAGGGCAAGCAGCGCGATCACCAGCAGGCCCAGTGCCGAGGCGATGTAGCGATGCCCCATCTCCACCCAGGCCTTGAACGTCTCGAGGGGTGCATCGGGCGAGTGCAGCCGGGCGCGCTCGGCGTCCGGCACCACCAGCTGCCCGTAGCAGCCGGGCCAGTCCGGGCAGCCCAGGCCGGCATCCACCAGCCGGGTCCAGGCCCCCACCAGCACCACCAGTGCGGTCAGCAGCACCCCGGCCAGGCTCAACGCCTTCAGCAGACGCAGTCGCGCGGTCAGCTCACCCCCTGCCCGCTCTTTACCCACCGCTCCGATCATCGACTTGGCCACCAACAGAAGCTCCTTGTCCGTGCGCCGGCAATCACCGCTGCGGATTCATGCGCAGCAGCTGATTGACATCGTCCAGTACATCGCGCGCCTCAACTCGATCAGCATAGGCCAGTACCGGCTCGCCACGCGGGTCAAGCACCCACAGCCGCCCGGGGGAGAGCCAGTTCGGCCGCTCGGCCCACTGGGCGACCATCTCGCCCGGCAGCGCCGCCGCGTCGCCGCCGACACGCAAGCGGCTGACCCGCGGCGCCTCGCGTCCCAGCGCGCGGTGCAGGCGCCACCACTGGTCGGCCAGGGCGTCGCAGGCCCGCGAACAGTCGAAGGCCAGAATCCAGTCACCCTCCGGCAGTGCCTGGCTGGGATCCGTCAAGGGCCACTGCCCCAGCGGCGGCACCTCCGGCGTCAGCTCGCCGTGGGCGGTGCGCTGGTCGGGAATGCCGACACGCCACTCGACCATGCCCCAGGCGACCAGCATGGGGGCGGCAAAGATGGCAATCAACGCCAGCAGCTTGAGGCGCTGGCGGCGTGGGTTCAACGGCTGCGGCATGGCAGCTCCTCCGGGTCATGGGTGCGTGACTGGCGCCCCAGGCGCGCCGATGGACGTTCGGCAAGCAGGCGACGGCCGCCCAGGAACATCACCGCCAACGCCGCCAGTGCCAGCCCCCACCACTGTACGGCATAGCCGACATGGCGGCTGGGCGGCATCACACTGGGTTCCCACCAGGGTTTCAACGCACCGGAGCCAGCCTCCTGGTGCACCCATCCGGCATGCGCGAAGCCCGACAATTCCGACCACGCCGCCAGGTCGATGCGTTGCAGTCGCTGCCCCTCGCGATTGAGGCCGAAGAGAGGCGCGCTGTCGCCAGCCGCTTGCCAGCGCCCCTCGACCACCACCGGGCCAGCGGGTGTCGAAACCTCCGGCGTCTCGCGGTCGGGCCCAGTGGCCAGGAAGCCGCGCTGGACGAGCCAGAGTCGCCCGTCCTCCCCGCGAAGCGGGGTCAGGGCCGCAACGCCCAGACGGCCATCCCGGGTGCGATTGTCCAGAAACAGGGTGTGCTCGGTGAGGAACTCGCCCCGCAGGGTGAGGCGGCTTCCTTCGGGCGGCGTCTGCTCTGGCGCCTCGAGATGCGGCGCAGCCGCCAGGCGGGCCAGATAGTCGCGCTTGTCGGCGGCACGCTCCCACTGCCATAGTCCAAGAAAAAGCCCGAGCGCCACCAGCAGCGACCACAGCGCGCACCAGAGCCACAGTCGCCAGCCGGCACGGCGACTCGATGGCGCCTGAACCTCCCCCGACCACCGATCCCTGACGGAGTGTGTCATGCTGCTGAAGACCCTGATCGCCATTGTCTTTGTGGCCATCATCGCCAGCATGGCCGCCGGAGCCGGCTTCCTGCTGCGCGATGACACCCACTCCCGTCGCCTGCTGCTGTCGCTGAAGATCCGTATTGCCCTGACCGTGCTGCTGCTGGCGCTGCTGCTCTACGGCTTTTTCCTCGGCGGGCTGGGCGATTGAAGGCCCTTGCGGGCCCGTGCCTAGAATACATACACGAAGAGGAACAGCCCCACCCAGACCACATCGACGAAATGCCAGTACCAGGCTGCGGCCTCGAAGCCGAAATGGCTCTCCTCGGAGAAATGGCCACGATGGACTCGCATCAGCATGACGGCCAGGATCACGGTGCCGATGATCACGTGCAGCCCGTGGAAGCCGGTCAGGATGAAGAAGGTGGCACCGTATATGCCGGCATCCAGGGTGATGCCGTAGTGCGCATAGGCCTCGTAGTACTCCACGCCCTGGATCAGGATGAAGCAGAGCCCGAGCAGCACCGTGCCGGCCAGCCAGTTGCGACAGGTGTGACGATACCCCTCCTTGAGCGCCTCGTGCGCCACCGTCAGGGTGATGCTCGAAGCGACGAGGATCAGGGTATTGACCAGCGGCAGCTGCCAGGGGCTGAGCACTTCCCGGGGGCCGGTGATGCCCTCGCCCGGCGGGTTGAGCAGCGGCCAGTGGGCCGTGAACTCCGGCCACAGCAGGGCGGCAAGTCCCTTCTCTCCCTCGCCGCCCAGCCAGGGCACGGCGAAGGTACGCACATAGAAGAGCGTCCCGAAGAAGGCAGCGAAGAACATCACCTCCGAAAAGATGAACCAGCCCATGCCCCAGCGGAAGGAGCGGTCCATCTGGCTGTCGTAGAGCCCGTGACGGGACTCCCGCACCACGTCGCGGAACCACAGCGCCATCACCGCGAGCACCGCCGCCAGTCCGATCGCCATGACCGGCCCGCCCGACCCGTGCACCAGCAGCATGCCCGAGCCGATCATCATCACGCCTACCGCCAGCGAACCGAGCGCCGGCCACTTGCTGCTCGCCGGTACGTAATAGCTGCCACTCATGATTGTTCTCCTTCCAGGGTCACGGCACTCGCCTGCTGCGGCGCGTTACGAGCCTCCACCGGGTAGAGGGTGTAGACCAGGGTCACGGTCTTGACGTCGGGCGGCAGATCCCGCGAGAGCTGGAAGACCAGCGGAATGTCGCGCCGCTCGCCGGCCTCGAGGCGCTGCTCGTCGAAGCAGAAGCAGCTGATCTTGCGTAGGTGCTGCGACGCCTGCGACGGCGAGACGCTGGGTACCGCCCGCCCCCAGCTCTCCTCGTCGCCCTGGTTGTCGAAGGTGAAGCTCACCTCGGTGGGCTGGCCGGGATGCACGCGCATCTGGCGCGTCTCGACCTCCAACTGCCAGGGCAAGCCCGAACCGCTGCGCGTGATGAACTGCACCGTGACCAGGCGCGACTCGTCCACCCCGTCGTGCATCACGGCCTGGGCGCTGTTGTTGACCTTGCCGTTGAGCCCCGTCACCTGGCAGAAGACGTCGTAGAGCGGCACCAGGGCGAAGGCGAAGGCGAACATGCCCGCCAGTGCCGCCACGCTGCGCCACACCGTGCGGCGTACCCCGGCCCGGTTGTCGCGATGCGGATCCGAGCTTGTCATGCGAACCTCCCTCGTCGATCACGCAATGCCCTCAGTGCGCGGGGCGCTCGAAGGTGGGTGGCGTGTCGAAGGTATGCAGCGGTGCCGGGCTCGGCACGCTCCACTCGAGATCCTCGGCGTAATCCCAGGCCTGCGCCGGCGCCCGGCGACCGCCGCGCACGCACAGCACCACCACCGCCACGAACAGCAGCTGAGAGGCGCCGAACAGGAAGGCGCCCAGGCTCGACACCAGGTTGAAGTCGGCGAACTGCAGGGCGTAGTCGGGAATGCGCCGCGGCATGCCGGCCAGCCCCGCAAAGTGCATGGGGAAGAAGGTCAGGTTAACCCCCACCACCGACAGCCAGAAATGCCACTGCGCCAGCCGCTCGTTGGGATAGTGGCCGGTCCACTTGGGCAGCCAGTAGTAGACGCCGGCCATGATGGCGAACACCGCCCCGGGCACCAGCACGTAGTGGAAGTGGGCGACCACGAAGTAGGTGTCGTGATATTGAAAGTCCGCCGGGGCGATGGCCAGCATCAGCCCCGAGAAACCGCCGATGGTGAACAGCACCACGAAGGCCAGGGCGAAGAGCATCGGCGGCTCGAAGCTGATCGAACCGCGGAACAGGGTGGTGATCCAGTTGAACACCTTCACCCCAGTGGGCACGGCGATCAGCATGGTGCAGTACATGAAGAAGAGCTCAGCCACCAGCGGCAGCCCCACCACGAACATGTGGTGCGCCCAGACCAGGAACGACAGGATGGCGATGGCCGCAGTGGCATACACCATGGAGGCGTAGCCGAACAGGCGCTTGCGGGCGAAGGTAGGGATGATCGCCGAGACGATACCGAAGGCCGGCAGGATCATGATGTACACCTCGGGGTGCCCGAAGAACCAGAACAGGTGCTGGAAGAGTACCGGATCGCCGCCCCCGGCGGCATCGAAGAAGCTGGTGCCGAAGTTGATGTCCATGAGCATCATGGTGATCACCCCCGCCAGCACCGGCATCACGGCGATGAGCAGGAAAGAGGTGATCAGCCAGGTCCAGACGAACAGCGGCATGTCCATCATGCGCATGCCCGGCGCACGCATGTTGAGGATCGTGGCGATGATGTTGATCGCCCCCAGGATGGAGCTGATACCGGCGATGTGCAGCGACAGGATGAAGAAGGTCGTGGAGGGCGGCCCGTAGGTAGTAGAGAGGGGCGCATAGAAGGTCCAGCCGAAATTGGGCCCGCCGCCCGGCATGAACAGCGTCGACAGCAGCAGCGTGAAGGCCACCGGCAGCAGCCAGAAGCTGAAATTGTTGAGCCGCGGCAGAGCCATGTCCGGCGCGCCGATCTGCAGCGGAATCATCCAGTTGGCCAGGCCCGTGAAAGCAGGCATCACCGCGGCGAAGACCATGATCAGGCCATGCATGGTGGTCATCTGGTTGAAGAACTCGGGCTGCACGAGCTGCAGGCCCGGCTGGAACAGTTCGGCGCGCACTACCATGGCGAAGATACCACCGATGAAGAACATCACCAGCGAGAAGATCAGGTAAAGGGAACCGATCTCCTTGTGGTTGGTGGTCAGCAGCCAGCGCAGCAGGCCACTCGGCGGGGCGGGATGGGCCTCGGCCATGCCGCCCGCAGTGGCGGTGGAATGCTGGAGAACCGGCTTGGACCCTGGGTTCATCGCCATCGAAAATCTCCCTGTCATCGGTCACGATAGAGCAACGGAAAGGACGAGCGCGTCCGCCTAGTCGGAAAGCCGCTCGGCGACTTCCGACGGCTGTACGCTGTCACCGGTGTCATTGCCCCAGGCATTGCGGGTGTAGGTCACCACGGCGGCGATCTCAACCGGGTTGAGCGTGTTGCGGAAGGCCGGCATGGCCGCCCCCGAGACCCCGTTGATGACGGTGCTGGTGTGCCAATCGGCATCACTGAGCAGCTGCTCGTTGCCGGCCAGGGCCGGGAAAGCCGGGGGATTGCCGGTGCCCTCCTGCTGGTGACAGGAGACGCACACCGAACCATACACCTGCTCGCCGCGTTCCATCAGCTCGCTCATTTGCCATTCGCGATCGATGCCCATGGCCTCCTCCTCGGCCGCTTCACGGCGGCTGGCCAGCCAGGCCTCGAACTCTTCTTCTTCCACGGCACGCACCACGATGGGCATGAAGGCGTGGTCGACGCCGCACAGCTCGGCGCACTGCCCGCGGTAGATCCCCGGCTCGTCTATACGCACCCAGTTCTCGTTGATGAACCCGGGCACGGTGTCCTGCTTGATGGCCAGTTCCGGGACCCACCAGGAGTGGATGACGTCGTCGGAGGTGAACAGGAAGCGCACCTTCTGCCCGACCGGCAACACCAGCGGCTCGTCGACTTCCAGCAGGTAGTTGGCACTGGCGTCGATGGGCTCGTCGCCGCGGATCTGGGTGCGCGGCGTTGCCAGGTTCGAGGTCATGGCAACGCCTTCACCCAGGTAGTCGTAGCGCCAGCGCCACTGCTGCCCGATGATCATGACGTCCAGGTCGGCGTCGGAGGCGTCGTACATCTTCTTGAGGGTGGCGGTGGCGGGCACCGCCATGCCGACGAGAATCAGCAGCGGAATTGCCGTCCAGATCACCTCCACCAGAGTGTTCTCGTGGAAGTTGGCCGCCTTGGCTCCCTTGGAGCGGCGAAAGCGAAACAGCGAATAGAACATCACCCCGAACACAACCACCCCGATCGCCACGCAGATCCAGAAGATGATCATGTGCAGGGAGTAGATCTCGCCGCTGAGCTCGGTGACGCCCACGGGCATGTTCCAGCCGTTGGCCAGAGCCGTCTGTAGCGAGCCCGCAAGGAGTCCTCCCCCTGCCAGCAAGACGAGCAGAGTGCGCATCGACGCCTCCTGATCTTGTCATTGTCTTCGTCAGCGACTCACCATCGTCAGGGAACGAGGGGTTCTATCGATATCGTCAACAAGAACATTAGTCGCTGCTGCATCGAGTATAGAGAGATACCGGTAAGAGCGGTCCGCTAGCCAGGCTCCTGACCAACGCGCCTGTCAACGCTCGGCGCTCAGGGCGACTCAACGTGACGCGAGCACCGCCACCAGGGCAACCAGGCCCACCAGCACAAGCGCCATCAACACCCCCGCGACGAGGAAAGGCACCGGCCTGCCCTGCTCGAAATCCTGGCGACGCTGTCCCTCCTTCTGCACGCCGAAGAAGGCGGCCAGTACCGACTTGATCACGCCCCACATGTCCTACTCCCTGAGCCAGCCACCTTGGCAGCATGCCACAGGCCCATCCGGCTGGCGAAATCGACACGTTGATTGATGGGTGTCAACTGTCTCAGCGTGCGCGGAACGAGCTCACCACAGGGCCTGTCCTATACTGCTGGTGAGAGTCCCTTCACCCTCTCTGCCACTCGCATAATGAGGAGGCACAGGAGCCAACGATGAGCGAACGCAAACCCGATTCCAACAGCACTCCCAGCATGGAGATGCCAAGCCAGATGATGGAGTGGTGGGCTCAACAATGGATGCAGAACGCCAACCCCATGACGCGCCTTCAGCTGGCGTGGATGCAGAGCGTTTCCGAAGTCATGGAGCAGGAAGCCAATTTCCTGAAGGCGATGGCCGACGCCAGCCAAAGGCTCGCCGAGTGCTACGACACCCATGGCGGCGATCCCGAGAAGATGGGAGAGTGCTATCGCAGCATTGCCAACGAGATCAGCGACCATCACATGGAGCGCATGAAGAAGGTCGCCGAGATGCCCAACGAATTCCGTCGCCGCATCTGGGAAGAGATTTGACGCCATGCGCGGCGGCTCCACAGACGCCGTCGCGCCCTCGCCCCGGGGCAACCCGCCTTATCCCAGCCCGAACACCTTGACGATCAGCGGCAGCAGGAACGCCGTGAGCAGCCCCGTCAGGCCCATGGCCAGCCCCGAGAAAGCGCCCGCCACCGCGCCGATGCGCGCGAAGGCGTGGGCCGTACCGAAACCATGCGCGGCAAGCCCCAGAGTGAAGCCCTGCACCGCCTGGTCGCGAATGCCCAGCAGCCGGAACAGGCCCGGCCCCAGCGCACAGCCGATGGAACCGGTCAGCAGCACCAGGCCGGCGGCCAGCGATGGAATGCCGCCGATCTGCTCCGCGATCCCCATGGCGATGGGCGAGGTCACCGAACGAGGCGCCAGGGTCAGCAGCGTTTCCGGCTGCGCCCCCATCAGCATCGCCAGGCCCAGGGTGGAGCCCACGGCCGTGACGATGCCGACGCCACAGGCGAGCAGCAGCGGCCACAGCAGTCGCCGCACTCGCTCGCGATGGTCGTAGAGGGGAATGGCCAGCGCCACGGTGGCCGGCCCCAGCAGAAAGTGGATGAACTGCGCCCCTTCGAAATAGGTGGCGTACTCGATATCCGCCAACAGCAGAAAGCCGATCAGCAGCGCAATGGCCAGGGTCACCGGATGCACCAGCGGCGTCCCGCCCAAGGCCCGGTTGATGCGCACCGCCACCACGAAGGCCAACAGGGTCACCAGCAGCGACAGCAGCGGATGGCCGGAGAGATAGACCCAGAGCTGGTCCAGCGGCACTACGTTCATGCGCCGCTCCCCGGGCCCTGCCGACGCTGCAGGCGCTCCAGCGCCCAGCCGGTGACCGCCAGCGTCAACGCCGTCGACACAACCAAGGTCACCGCAATGGGCAGCAGATCCATGCCGATCAGCCGCGCGTGGACCATCAGCCCCACCCCAGCGGGCACGAACAGCAGCGTCAGGTAGCGCAGCAGCCCCTCCCCCGTCAGCCGCAGGCTCGAGGGCACCTTGCCGCGTATCACCAGCCCCGCCAGCAGGATCACCATGCCGAGCACCGGCCCCGGAATCGGCAGCTCCAGGCCCCTTGCCAGCAGTTCACCGGCAAACTGGCAGGCCAGCAAGACACTCATTCCCATGATCAACGGCATGACAACGCTCCTTTCTTTGGTTCTTCCCACTTTGGCGTGAATCTGTTCTGCAGGCTGCATGGTGGGAGGCCGGCTTTGCCGGGCGAAGGCGCCGCAGGCGCCCTTTTGGCAGCGCTCCGCGCTGCTTCGCGAGCTGAAGCTCCCTCCCACAAAATAACTGCGATAGCCCCGGCCCCTGTCACCGGAGCCGGCAAAAAAAACGCAATGCCTTGAAGACAATACGCCCCAGGGGCTTTTCATTTGCCGGCGGAGGCGCTAGTATACGCCTCGTTCTCGGGCAGCACCCGCCAGGGTCGTCGCTCGAAAACAACCAGAGTCGGAGCGTGGCGCAGCTTGGTAGCGCGTTGCAATGGGGTTGCAAAGGTCGCAGGTTCGAATCCTGTCGCTCCGACCAGAAATGCCGACAAAACCGCCGCTTCGGGTCATTCCGGGTGGCGGTTTTTCGTTGTGCCTAGCAAAAACGCGACTGGGTTCCATATGGGTTCCGCTCGACGGCCCCCGCGCGTACTACCTACCCACGCACTACGCGGGCGCGGGCTCCAGCTCCTGCCATTCGCGCCGCGCGGGCCATGCCTCGAGCCAGTCGGCGAGGGTTTCCGCCGGCATGGGGCGGGCGATCCCGTAGCCCTGGGCGAGCCGGCATCCTAGCCCCAGCAGTGCCGAGGCGTGACCGAGGCTTTCCACTCCCTCGGCGAGCAGCTCGCGGTCGAAGCGCCTGGCCATGTAGATCACGCTCTCGACCATGGCGCGGTCGTCGGTGTCGCTGAGCATGTCGCTCACGAAGCTCTTGTCCACCTTGATCAGGTCGACCGGCAGCTGACGCAGGTAGGTCAGCGACGAGAAGCCGGTGCCGAAATCGTCGATGGCGACCTGTACGCCCATCGCCTGACAACGCGAGATCACCTCCAGGGCGGCGGCGATGTCGCGCATGGCAGCGGTCTCCACCACCTCCAGCTTGAGCCGCGAGGGCGACACGCCCGGCTTGGTGGCGAGCAGGCCGTCCAGGCGGGTGGCGAAGTCCGGTGCGAGCAGGTGGCTCGGGCTGATGTTGACACTGACCGGCAGTTCCCGGCCTTCCCGCGTCCAGCAGCCGAGTTGGTCCAGCACCGCCTTGAGCACCCACTCGCCCAGCGCCTGTTCCAGCCAGGAGCCTTCGATCAGCGGCAGGAATTCCGCCGGTGCCAACAGCCCCCGCTCGGGGTGCTGCCAGCGCACCAGGGCCTCGAAGCCCACCACGGCCGAGGTCGACATGTCGATCTGCGGCTGGTAATGCACGCGTAGCTCGTTTTCGGCAATGGCCTGCTCCACGCGGCGGCGCTGGCTCAGGCAGTGCTGCAGGCGCCGGTCCTGGCCCGCATCGAAGCGGCTGACGGTATTGCGGCCGCTCTGCTTGGCGCGGAACATGGCCTGCTGGGCATGGCGCAGCAGCATGTCGGCTTCGCGATCATCGGGGGGAAAGAGCGCCATGCCGAGGCTTGCGGTGATGCTCGTCGTACGCTTGCCCAGCACGAAGGGCCGGCGGATCTGCGTCAGCAGTTGCTCGGCGATGCCGTCGCCTTCCGAATCGTGAATCAGCAGCACGAATTCGTCGCCGCCGGTACGCACGATGAGATCCTCACGCCCCAGCTGGCGATTGAGGCGCTGCACCAGCAACAGGATCAAGCGATCCGCCACCGGCTGTCCGAGCCGCTCGTTGAGCGTCTTGAAGTGGTCGACATCCAGCGCGCACACCAGCAGCCGCCCCTCGCGCCGGCGCGCCTGATCCAGCGCCTGCTCCAGGCGATGGATCAGGCGCGAGCGCTGGGAAGCCCCGCGATACTCGTCGATATAGCGCGCCGCCGCGCCCAGCGGTGGCAGGATCGCCAGGTTCGATGCCGTGCGGCTGGCGCTGTCGGCCAGAGCGGAGTCGCGATCCAGCCGCTCCACGCAGTTGCGCCCGCTGCGCTTGGCCCGGTAGAGCGCCCGATCGGCACGCAGGAGCATGTCGCGCGCCGTGTCGCCGGGCTGCAGGGTGGTCAGGCCAATGCTGATGGTGACCCTGGGGCCCGGCATGTCGGCCGCCGCCACGTCGGCGCGCAGGCGTTCGGCGATCCGGCAGGCTCCCTGCGCGGAGGTCTCCGGCAACAGCAGGGTGAACTCCTCGCCGCCCCAGCGTGCCAGCAGGTCGCTCTTGCGCAGCCGCCGCTGCACCAGCTCGGTGAGCGCATGGAGGATGGCATCGCCGACATCGTGGCCGTGGTTGTCGTTGACCGCCTTGAAATGAACGATATCGAACAGCATCAGGGCCAGCTCGCTGCCGTCCTGGCGCGCCGCGCGAATCGACTTGATCAGGGCGCGATCGAAGGAGCGACGGTTGGCGGCACCGGTCAGGTGATCGCGACTCGCCTCCCGGGCCAGGGTCTGCTCGAGGCGCTTGCGCTCGTCGATGTCGTGGAACACCGACACGTAGTGGCGCACTTCGCCGTGGTCGCCCCGCACGGCGGTGATCGACTGCCACACGGGGTAGATCTCGCCGCGCTTGTTGCGATTCCAGATCTCCCCCTGCCAGTGGCCCTGCTGCTGCAGCGAGGCCCACAGCGCGGCGTAGAACTCGGGGCCGTGGCGCCCCGACTTGAACAGGCGCGGCGTCTGGCCGATCACCTCATCGCCGCGGTAACCGGTGATCTGGGTAAAGGCGCGATTGACGCGCTCGATGCGCATCTCGGCATCGGTGATCAGCGTCGCCTGCCCGGTCTCGAAGGCCGTCGCCATCAGGCGTAGCTGATCCTCCTGCTCCTTGCGCCCGGTGATGTCCTGCTTCACGGTGACGTAGCTGGTGATCTCCCCCGCTTCGTCGAAGATCGGCGTGATCAGCTCGTACTCCCAGTACTCCTCGCCGTTCTTGCGCCGATTTAGCAGCTCCCCGCGCCACTCGCGCCCGGCCCGCAAGGTCTCCCACAGCTCGCGGTAGGTGCGCTCGCTCGTCTTGCCGGACTGGATCAACGCCGAGGTGTGCCCGATCAGCTCCTCACGGCGGTAGCCGGTCACCTCCATGAAGCGGCGATTGACGTAGAGCAGCCGCCCGCTGGGATCGGTGATCGCCGTGGCCAGCGGACTCTGCTCCACGGCGGTGTAGAAATGCTTCAGCTCCTGGCTGAGATCGGCCGTCGAGCGACCGCCATCCGCCGCCGACCACACCACCCTGCCGCGCCCCTCCTTCCGCTCACGCATGCCTCCCCCTGATCCCGTCCTGCCCCTATCGCCACCCCTCTCGCTGCCCCTAGGCCGGACGGCGCCATCGCAGCCAACCTGCCGCAAGGCGCAAACGACCCTGCAACAATATCTTTACCGATATCAGACTAGAGCATTACAGCAGTGACGAAATGTAATTAGACGAAATCAATCAGAAGATGCCGATATACTTGATGCATGTCAAACATATCAAGCAGGCAAGCGGGAAGGGTGTGCCAAGGCTATGCCGTTCAGCGGCAGCGCCACGTCGCCAGGCGCTGGCACAGCGCCATCAGCAGCAGCCCGGCGGCGAGCCAGCCCAGCCCCACGAGGACCGACTGATAGCCGGCGGGGGCGTCATGGGGCGGACGAAAGTGCAGGCCGTATTCCGCCAGGCGAACGGCCAGGTAGGCCAGGCTGGCGACCAGGGCCAGTGGCAGGGCGGCATGGCGAGCGGCCAGCCAGCAGGTCAGGCGGCCGGGGTCGCGGCGCTTGCGAGGCGCCGGCTTGGCCGAGGGCTTGCGCCGAGCGGCGGCGCTCGGGGTTTTCCCGCCCCGCTTGGCAGCGCGGCGCTGGGCCTGCCGGGCCGGCTTGCGCGCGCCGCGCTGGCCAGGAAGGCAGGCCAGCAACCAGCTCAGGCTGCGCCACAGCCCCCAGCCCAGGGCAAAGCAGGTCGACACCGCGAGAGTGCCCATCACCAGGAAATAGGTCATGCCAGGCTCAAGCGATGCGGCCAAGCGACTGCAGGGTACGCAGCAGGTGAGCCACCTTCTCCCGGGGCTGGGCGTACTCCTGCATCAGTGCGTGCAGGCGCCGCTCGAAGGTATCGGGGTCGGACGACTCGCCACGCACGTCGGCGTCACTGCCGGAAGCTGCAACGGCCGCTTCGGGTTCGGTCTGTGGGGCATCCAGATCACGCAAGGCCTGCGCAAAGGCGTCGTCGAGTTCACGAAACTTGCGCAGTTTCTCGCGTTCGTCCATGGGGCGATTGGTTTTCTGTTTCATCGGCATCCATCGGTTTGCAAATACCCGCCATAACTCGAGGCGTGGCACGCCGCGAGTATACCGTCGGATACGGCGCCAACGAAGCGCCATGGGTTTGATAACGATTCCCCTCTGCTCTGCGCGCTCATTCAGCACCTTGTCGCACGCCCGCTTCTCACTCGCAAATCGGAGTCATTACCTCTAATTCTGCAAAATGTGCACAAACGCTCAAACAACGCGCCCAAGTTTGCCTTCGTCAGCGCCGCCGTCGCATAAAGACAGAAACAACAGCTATCAAATCATTGGGCACGCTCCCGGAGAGGATCGCCCCTGTTGAACGCCATCGCGCGGCTCAACGACATAACACACCGACAGACCAGACCTGTCACAGGGAACACCGCAAGGGCCAGATAATGTTCAATGAGATGATGCGAGCGGAAATCTGGTTGCAGGAGCATCTGGAAAGCCAGAAGGGTATCGATGAACTGGCCAACCGTCTCGGCTATTCGACCTCCCAGGTACGGCGCCGGTTCAAGCAGTGTTTCGGGATCACCCCGAGCGCCTATCGCGACGTGCTACGCCTGGAGAAGGCCGCACGCCTGCTGATCCTGACACCCGACAGTATCAGCACCATTGCCACCCACTGCGGCTACCGCAATCACCCCTCCTTCAGCCGCGCCTTTCAGCGCCTGTATGGGCAAAGCCCGCGCCAGTTCCGTCGCCATCATCGGGCCAGGCTGGCTGCGCTCTGCCCCGAGGCAGCGCCTCCGCCGTTCGAGATTCGCCAGTACGCCACCCGCAAAGCCCTAGTGACCCGTGTCTACAAGCCCCTGCAACGGGTGAACGACCTCACCCGCCTGGCCCGGAAACTTCACGGTAGCGAGACCTTACCGAACCGCTTGAACCGGGCGCCAGGCATGGCCGTGATGCACAACCTGCTGCAGCCCTGTCGGCTGGAGCGGATCGATCTGGGCTTGATGATACCGCCCAACGCAGGCACAGGGCTCGCCATTCCGCCGACTTTCCGCCTGCTCGAACTGCCGCCCCGGCAACACGCCTGCGTGGTCGTGGAGGCCTTCAGCGACATTCCCACCGCAGTTCATCAGCTGGTTACCTACTGCCTGCCCCAGAATCGGCGCTACGCCAATGGCGAGCCCGTTCAAGTGCACTGGCACCCGCGAGGCCTGGAAGTCCAGTTACCGCTGCTGGCCAAGGCCTCGCCGAGAAAGTGATTGGGGCCGGGGCGTCGCCGAACGGTTGTCGACAGCGCCCCGGACCCATCGCGACAGTGAAGCACCGCCGGTTACCTGAGCATTGCACTTCTTATGCTAGGCATTGCACTTGTTGCTTGAGTTCAGGATGCAAACATCCGAAGTGCAGCCTTCACTCCTCGACGCGTACCAGCCAGCTCTCGACGATCTCGGGACCGTACTCGTCCTTCCACGCCTTGAGCGTCTTCTGGTTGCCGCCGCGAGTTTCCACGACTTCCCCGGTGTTGGGGTTCTTGTAGATCTTCAGCTTGCGCTTGCGACGTCCGGCGCCGGTCGTCGGTGCCTTGGCGGCGGGCTTGGCAGCCCCCTGCGGGTCGAGAAGCTGAATGACATCGGCGGCGCTCTTGTTGAACTCGCGCATCAGCGCCTCGAGCTTCTCCTTGAACGCCAGCTCCGCTTTCAGGCGCTCGTCGTTCTGCAGCCGCTCCATCTCGTCCTGGAGTTGCTTGAGCTGCTGTTCCTTCTGGACGTACTCGCTAAGTAATGACATGGCCTTGCCTTGTTGATGAATGAATGGGATGCGGCGCACATAGATACCGCATTTCTACGTTTATGACAACAGCATGGCCGGTTTTTTTCCAGAATTAAAGAAAGAGTTTAAGCTCGCACAGCTGAAGCGCTCAGTAAGAAGCGATAGCAAAGAAGGCTTGGGGAGAGCGGCCGTATGAATCCAAAGCAAGATGCCAGTATCTTGCGCGATGCGATAGATCGGCGCGTCCGGCACCGCGCGCCGATGTATCACCAGATCGATCTTTTGATCTCCCAGTTCACGGCGCAGCTCGACCATTGCCTTGAGCTTGGCATCGACGACCTGAACCCGACTACCTATCGGCCAGCATCAGTAATGGTAGTGACACTGAACGATAACGATGGCGTTATCCGTGACTTTGTAAACCAGCCGGTGCTCACGGTCGATGCGGCGAGACCAGAAGCCGGACCATTGATGCCGCAGCGGCTCCGGGTCTCCCAGTCCGTCGAATGGCTGACGCTGAATGTCCTTGATCAACGTATTGATGCGTTTCAGGGTCTTCTTGTCGCGAGCCTGCCAATAGAGATAATCTTCCCAGGCATTGCCTGCCCAGGTCAGCCTCATGGGTCAAGCAGCCCATGTTCAGCCCCTTCACCGTGCTCCACTTCAGCAATCGACTCGTTGAGCCGCTGTGCATTCCGCGGACTGGCCATCAGATAAGCGGTCTCTTCATAGGACTTGAAATCCTCGACCGACATGACCACAGCGGGCTTGCCATTCTGGCGCGTGATGAGCACCGGCACATGGTCATCGTTGACGCGGTCCAGGGTCTTGGCCAAATGGCTGCGGAAATGAGAATAGGTGACAGTGTCCATGGCAACCTCCAGTGCGAACACTGCCATTGTACGTATTCTTGTACGTCAGCACCAGCGCCCAACGCCAGGGCAATCGCAGTTGATGGCACCCACAGTAGAGAGGGGCAAAGTGGGAGGCCGGCTCTGCCGGGCGAAGGCGCCGAAAGGCGCCCAGATCGGGCAGCGCTGCGCGCTGCTTCGCGAGCTGAAGTCGAGGCGTCGAACCGTCCCTCCCACAAAATAACTGCGATAGCCCTGCACCCAACGCCGATCCTCGCGCTGCCGTCAGCCACCCTCCGCCGGCGCAAAGCCCAGTTCGACGACCTGCAGCGCCTCGACATCGCCCGGCGCTCGGGGCGTGCCTTCCAGCGTGTCGCCGTTGACCGTAATTGCCGTGCAGGCGCCATCATCGGGGTAAGTCGCAAGCACGCTCGCCACGGAAGGCGTACTCTCGGCTTCCTCGTCATAGTGCGTGGCATACACCGCCGAGGCATAGGCGCGCACATCGGCTAGGCAGGCACCGTTGGCAGCACGCTCTCGAAAACCCATGTACACCGGAATGGCAATGGCAGCCAGCACCCCGATAATCGCCACCGCCACCAACACTTCGATCAGGCTGAAACCCTGCTGACCTGAGTCGCCGCTTTCCTGCGCTGTTTGTTTTTCCATCCTTGAAGTCCTTCAATCGAAACTTTCCTTATTACATAGCTTAATCAGCGAGCGTGTCGCGAAATCAAGTTCTCATCGCCAGTTCCAGAACAGCCAGTGATCGGGATCGACCATTTGCATGCACTCCAGGCGCCCCTGGGCCCAGAAACGTGGGTAAAGATAGGCACGGCCAATTTCCTGCATACAGACTTGCGTCGACGCCACTGAAAGTTCGTAAAGCGCCCACCCGGCCACCACCAGATAGATCATGCAGGCTAATACAAATCCCCACAGCAGCTTGGCGCCCAGGGGCACCGGCCCGCTCGATGTCGCCAGCGCCGGCTGAGCGGAATGGCGATAGCCGAATACCAACCCAATCGCCAACACCATCACCAGCGAACTTAGCGGGGCGATATGCGCCCCGCTGAACTGCACGTTGACCATCACCCCCACGAAGGCCATCACCAGGCACGCATAGAGTGGTTTGTCCGCCTCCGGCATGGCGCGCGCCCGCTTGACGATGACGAGGCACCCCTTCACCACCAGCGCCATCAGCAGCAGTGCCAGAGGCAGCCCCCACTCCGCCGCGGTATTGAGGAATAGGTTGTGGGCACTCGCACTGCGAATATGTCCGTCCCCGGCAAACATCATGGGGCCGATGCCAACAGGAAAGTTTTCGATAGAGTAGCGCAGCGCGTCGGCCCAGAGATCGAGGCGACCGCTGCTGCTGGTAAGATCGCGCCGGAAGGGTGATTCAGCCCGCTCACCCATAAGCGGATTATAGATCCACCAGCCCAGCAGACCGATCAGCGCCGCAACGAATAGTGTGGCTACCGGAAAGCGCGCCTGGCGGCCAAAGAGCAAAAGTGCCACTCCCATGGCACAGGTCAGCGCCAGAATGCCCGCCCGTCCCTCAGTCAAAAACAGCAGATACCACCACACCGCCAGCGGCGGCAAGCTAAGCAGTGCGGCGACCCGCGAAGGAGAGCGGCGAGCAGTGATATAGAGCAGCGCCAGCGGCATTAGACCCGCGGCAATATCGGAAAAGAGGCGAATATTGGGCAGACCCGGCGTCACATCGCGGGCTTCCAGAAACTCTCGGCGCCAATAGATGGCATCCAGGGCCTTAAATCCATAAACGGCGCAGCCCAGCATCACCAGGCCACCCAGCACTTGCCAAACTACGACTCTCCGAAGTGTCGTGGCCATTACGCCTACGAAGAACAGCATCATCCCAGCCACCGCCAAAAAGACAAGCTCCAGAAGACTGATCAGCGGTGACAAACTTCCCATTACTATCAAGGCCGAAAGCACCAAGGCAATCGCCGCAACAAAAATCAAACGGCGACTGCCTCCTGCCAACGAAAATGAAATGGTAAGCCGTATGCGCAGACAGGCTATAAGCCCTGACCAAAGGACGGCAAGCAACATGACAAGCGCCAAAATGCGCAATTGATCAAATCCATACATAAAAAAAGCCGGCACGACGCCGGCTCATAATCAGCTATATTCTCACAAGCTCCCTACATTAACCTGCGCTCCGATCGGGACAGAAACACTCTGATTTCTTTGTGCGCTTGTGGCATCAAGACTATCAGTATCCATTGAAACACTGGTACAAGCACTCCATGAGTAATTATCTACAGTTGCACTTCCAGACAGCAGTGCTGTTCTAGCTGCAGAAAGCTCCTGTTCACATGCAGCTGCTGCGGCATTGTCTTGATAATTTGCATATTGAGGAATCGCAATTGCCGCTAGCACGCCAATAATTGCTACCACGATCAGCAGCTCGATCAGGGTAAAGCCACCCTGCTTGCCGGCCGGCATCTTTTTCACGTCGTTCATTTCCATGGTCTCTTTCATCGCCCTGGGTTCCCCTTGGTTGCCTCGACTCTCGTCCGGCGGCGGGCTTGGCCACGCCTTCCGTTTTCTGGCCATCGCGTTGCGCCGCTTTCGCCAAGTGCGTTACGCGATGGCAAAACGATCGCCGAATCGTACGCTATGCAGACAGTATGGCATCTCTCACCACCCGGCAAGGGCTTTGTCTCGCCCCTTTGCCCGAGGTCAATCTCAGCGTAATGTACGAGTTCGTTGATCGCCCGTCGCTGGCATGATGGCACCAAGCCTGCCACTTTCGCCAGCGGCGGGTTACAATGAAAACAGTGTTTCTTCAACGTTTCCAGCACGCCGGGGCTCATTACACCGGTGCGCGGGGGATTACGGGGTTGCCATGACCAATTACCTGACACCGCCCAACGCCGATGCGGCGGCCGCCGATGCGGATGCCCCGCTCAAGCGCGCCGCCCAGCCGGGCTCGCTGCGGGGCCTGGCGCGGCGCCTGGTGGCAGATGGCCATCTGACTTTGCCTGCCGCCGAGCGCGCCGAGCAGGAGGCGCGCGAGGCCGAAGTGACCCTGCTGCGCCACGTGATCGACGCCGGCCTGGTCACCGCACGGCGCGCCACCCTGAGCGCCGCCTGGGAGTACGGCCTGCCGATCATCGACCTGGACGCCGTGCGCCTCTCCAGCCTGCCGCCGGCGGGCGAATACCCCGAGAAGCTGCTGCGCAAGCTCGGCGTGGTGCCCCTGGCGCGGCGCGGCCATCGGCTCATCGTGGCGGTGCCCTACCCCTCCACCCTGGCCCAGCTCGACGACCTGCAGTTCGCCACCGGCCTGAGCATCGAGGCGGTACTGAGCCCGGCGGACCAGCTCGTGCCCTTCCTCGAGGCCTACCTCGCCCAGGGCGAAGCGAGCATGATGGACGAACTGGCCGGGGTCGACGACGCCATCGGCGAGCTGGAGTACGACCAAGGCGAGGACCTCAGCGACGAGGGCACCACCGACGCCGCCCAGAGCGCGGCGGACGATGCCCCCATCGTCAAGTTCGTCAACAAGGTGCTGCTCGACGCCATCCGCCGCGGCGCCTCGGACATCCACTTCGAGCCCTACGAGACCAGCTACCGGGTGCGCATGCGCATCGACGGCATGCTGATCGAGGCGGCGCGACCGCCGTTTGCCATGCGCACGCGCATCGCCGCGCGCCTCAAGGTGATGGCGCGGCTCGACATCTCCGAGCGCCGCCTGCCGCAAGACGGCGCCATCAAGCTCAAGGTCTCCAAGAGCCGCACCATCGACTTTCGCGTCAACTCGCTGCCCACGGTCTACGGCGAGAAGCTCGTGCTGCGGATCCTCGACCCCGCCTCGGCACAGCTGGGCATCGACGCCCTGGGTTTCACGCCGGAGCAGCGCGCCCTCTACGAAGGCGTGCTCGACCACCCCCAAGGCATGATCCTGGTCACCGGCCCCACCGGCAGCGGCAAGACGGTGACCCTCTACACCGGGCTCAACATCCTCAACCAGATACAGCGCAACATCTGCACCGCGGAGGACCCGGTAGAGATCAAGGTGCCGGGGGTCAACCAGGTCAACGTGCTGCCCAAGATCGGCCTGGATTTCGCCAGCGCCCTGCGCGCCTTCCTGCGCCAGGACCCGGACGTGGTGATGGTGGGCGAGATCCGCGACCTGGAAACCGCCGAGATCGCCGTCAAGGCCTCGCAGACGGGCCACCTGGTGCTCTCCACGGTGCACACCAACTCGGCGGCGGAAACCCTCACCCGCCTGGCCAACATGGGCGTGGCGCCGTTCAATATCGCCAGCTCCGTGAGCCTGATCATCGCCCAGCGCCTGGCGCGGCGGCTATGCAAGCAATGCCGCCAGCCGGCGGAGATCCCCCGCGAGGCGCTGCTGCGCGAGGGCTTCACCGAAGAGGAGGTGGAGAGCGCCACTGTGTTCGAGGCGGTGGGCTGCCAGCACTGCACCCAGGGCTACAAGGGCCGGGTGGGCATCTACGAGGTGGTGCCCATCTCCAGCGCCATGAGCCAGCTGATCATGCGCCAAGGCAACTCCATCGACTTCGACCAGCTCGCCCGCCAGGAGGGACACCCCGACCTGCGCCGCAGCGGCCTGCTCAAGGTGATGCAGGGGGTGACCAGCCTGACCGAAATCAACCGCGTGACGAAGGATTGATGGCCGCCCGGCCGCTCGACCCACTTCGCAGGAACCCTCGATGGCAACTCGAACCGCACAAGCGCCCCGCAAGAAACTCAAGCTCTACCGCTGGAAGTGGTCCGGCAAGGGCCCCGGCGGCCGCCAGGTCAAGGGCGAGGTGGTCGCCAGCCAGAAGCTCGAAGTGGAGAAAACGCTGGCCGGCCAGAACATCATCGTCAAGAGCATCCGCCGCAAGAGCGGGCTGGGCGGCGGTATGGGCAAGGTCAAGCCGCGCGACGTGATGCTCTTCGCCCGCCAGATGGCCACCATGATCCGCGCCGGGGTGCCGGTGCTGCAGGCCTTTCAGGTGGTGGCCGAGAGCATCCGCAAGCCCGCCATGAGCGCCGTGGTGCAGCAGATGATGAACGAGGTGGCGGCCGGCTCCAGCTTCTCGCAGACCCTGCGCCGCCACCCCGAATACTTCGACTCGCTGTTCTGCAACCTGGTGGAAGCCGGCGAGACCTCCGGCTCGCTCGACCGCATGCTCGACCGCATCGCCACCTACAAGGAGAAGGTCGAGTCGCTCAAGGGGCGCGTCAAGAAGGCCATGTGGTACCCCGCGGCGGTGATCGCCGTGGGCATCGGCGTTACCGCGTTGCTGCTGATCAAGGTGGTGCCGCAGTTCGAGAGCCTCTTCCACGGCTTCGGCGCCGAACTGCCGGCGATGACGCAGATGACCATCAACCTCTCCGAGTTCGCCCAGGCCTACTGGCTGCACGGCCTGGGGGGCATCGTCGCCGCCATCTTCCTGCTGCGCCAGGGCATCAAGCGTTCGGAGAGCTTCGCCTACCGCATGCACAAGTTCGCGCTGAAGATTCCCGTGATCGGCGACATTCTCGACAAGTCCGCCGTGGCACGCTACTCGCGCACGCTCGCCACCACCTACGGCGCCGGTGTGCCCATGGTCGAATCCCTCGACATCTCCGCCGGCGCCGCCGGCAACCTCGTCTACCAGCGCGCCATCGAACAGGTTCGCGAGGACGTGGCCACCGGCCAGCAGCTGCACTTCGCCATGCGCCTCACCGAACGCTTCCCGCCCCTCGCCGTGCAGATGGTCGGCATCGGCGAGGAGTCCGGCGCGCTCGACGCCATGCTCAACCGCGTGGCCGACTACTACGAGGAGGAGGTCGACAACAAGGTCGACGCCCTCACCTCGCTGCTCGAGCCCTTCATCATCGTGGTGCTGGGCGTGCTCGTCGGCGGCCTGGTGGTGTCGATGTACCTGCCGATCTTCGAGCTGGGGACAGTGTTGTAAGGAGGCCTAATGGCCAAGCCACTTTCTGAATTGCTCAAACGGCTCGATCCCGAAGTCGTCGCCAAGGCAAGGGAACAGGCAAAAGAATGCTTGGCGCAACGCCGAAGAGGCAATCAACCGCCAACTGTCACCAACCCGGTTGCAAGCCCAGAAAAACCCAAATAGACTGTTACCAACTAGGTTGCATGGATGACCATCAAAAGCTTCCGACACAAGGGACTGGAAGACTTCTTCTATGACGGCAGCACCCGTGGCATAAACCCTAAGCATGCCGGGAAGTTGAGCACCCGGCTGGACCGTTTGGATGCTGCCACAGGGCCAAGCGATATGGACTTGCCAGGATACCGCTTGCATGCTCTGAAGGGACGCATGAAAGGTCGCTATTCCATTGATGTATCAGGTGCCTGGCGCCTCACATTCGCCTTCGAAGGTGAAGATGCCATTGTCGTGGATTATGAGCAGTACCATTGAGAGGCTATCCCATGAGCCGTCAACGCCAGCGCAAGCCCTCCCATCCGGGCATTGTATTCAAGCACGACGTGCTCGAGCCGTTGGGCCTGAGCGTTTCGCGTGCCGCCGAAGCACTCGGCATCTCCCGCAAGCACCTATCCGCTTTCGTTAACGGACGGGTGCCGTGCAGCCGAGAGCTTGCCCAGCGGGTTGCCAAGGCCACCGACACTTCGGTCGCGAGCTGGCTGAACATGCAGACTGCCCTGGATGTGTGGGAAGCCGAACAGAATCCCGACGAGGAACTGGCTAAGGTGCGCCTGCTCACCAGTCTCGAAACGCAAAGCCGTCAGGGTCAGGCAGAGGGGCAACACCGTTGATGGACCTTCCCCCCGCGCTCTTCTGGCCGCTGGCCGCCTTCCTGGGCCTGTGCCTGGGCAGCTTTCTCAACGTGGTAATCGTGCGTGTGCCGGTGATGCTGATGTACAGCTGGCGCGCCGAGGCGCGCGAGGCGCTGGAGCTGCCCGAGGAGGATCGGCCACGCTTCAACCTGCTGGTGCCGCGCTCCATCTGCCCCAACTGCGAGCAGCCCATCGCCTGGCACGACAACCTGCCGCTCATCGGCTGGTTCAAGCGCCGCGGACGCTGCGCCCACTGCCAGGCGCGCATCAGCCCGCAGTATCCGCTGGTGGAGCTCGCCGGCGGCGTGCTGACGCTGGCCGTGCTAGCGCTCTACGGCGCGACCTGGCCGGCGCTCTTCGTGCTCGGCGCCTGCCTCACGCTGCTCGCCCTCACGGTGATCGACTTTCGCACCCAGCTGCTGCCCGACCTGCTCACCCTGCCGCTGCTGTGGGCGGGACTGGTCTACCAGCTACTGTTCCAGCCGTTGATGCTCACCGATGCGGTGATCGGCGCCATGGCCGGCTATCTCGCCCTCTGGAGCGTCTACTGGCTGTTCAAGCTCGTCACCGGCAAGGAGGGCATGGGCTACGGCGACTTCAAGCTGCTCGCCGCCCTGGGCGCCTGGCTGGGCTGGCAGTACCTGCCACTGGTGCTGATCCTCGCCGCCGGCGCCGGCGCCCTCATCGGCATCGCCGTGCAGATCGCCCTGCCCCGCCTGCGCGGCGCCCCCATGCCCTTCGGGCCCTATCTCGCCGTGGCCGGCTGGGTCGCCCTGCTCGCCGGCGAGCCGCTGATGGCAGCTTATGTTGCCTGGACAATGTGACGCACTCGGCGCGACAGGAGAACAGGATGATCATCGGTCTGACCGGCGGGATCGCTTCAGGTAAATCCACGGTGGCGCGCGCCTTCGAGCGACTGGGTATTCCCTGGGTGGATGCCGACGACGTGGCCCGCGAGGTGGTCGCTCCCGGCGAGCCGGCGCTGGCCGAGATCGCCGAGCGCTTCGGCGCGCGCGTGCTCAACGCCGACGGCAGCCTGAACCGCCGTGCGCTGCGCGAGATCGTCTTTGCCGATGCCGACGAGCGGCGCTGGCTGGAGTCCGTCACCCACCCGCGTATCCGCGAGCGTCTGCACGCGCATCTGGCACGGCTCCAGGCCGGCGATGTTCCCTATGGTCTGCTGGTCTCGCCGTTGCTCTTCGAGTCGGGCCAGGCCGAGATGGTCGATCGCTGCCTGGTGATCGACGTGCCGGAGGCCGTGCAGATCGCCCGTACCGCCGCCCGCGACGACGTCGACGAATCCCAGGCCCGCGCCATCGTCGCCGCCCAGATGCCGCGTGCCGAGCGGCTCGCCCGCGCCGACGACGTGATCGACAACGGCGGCGACGAGGCCGCCCTCGCGGTGCAGGTCAGACAACTCAACCAGCGCTACCGGCGGCTGTCGTCCACCGGGCGTTCCTCGCTAGAATGAGCGGTACATACTCGACACGGCTGGACCCATGAGCCAAGCGCAAAAACCCCTGACCGTCCCCTGCCCGCAGTGCCACCGCAAGGTCGAGTGGCGAGAGGACAACCCGCACCGCCCCTTCTGCAGCGAGCGTTGCAAGCTGATCGACCTGGGCGCCTGGGCCGACGAGTCGCACCGCATCGCCGGCGAGCCCGCCCTCGACGAAACCAACATCGACGAGTGGCTGGCCCGCGCCGATCGGGGCGACTGAAGAAGCGCCTCGCCCACACACCACAGGAAGGGGCATGATGCCGGAACAGAACCCGCTGGTGGATCAACTGATCGAGTTGGCCAAACAACACGAGGAGATCGCGGCACTCTGGCTCTATGGTTCCCGAGCCCGTGGCGACCACTATTCAGGCAGCGACTACGATATCGCCGTTGCTTTCACCAACTGGATTCCGGAAGCGCTAGAGCGTCGCCTGAGACCGGAGCTTCTGGCCATGACATGGCAGGAAGCGTTGGAGTTGCCTGATGGTCAATTGAGCGTGGTGGATCTGGCGACCTGTCCCGTCCCTCTCGGCTGGAGCATCCTCAGCGAGGGCAAGCTACTACTGGACCGCCACCCGCAGGTCCGCATGACCCACGAATCCCGGATCCTGTCACGCTGGGAGTTGGATTACTCACACCGAGCAAGACGATATGGCTGAAGCCAAACCCACCGCTGCCTACCTCATGGCGGTGAAGGAGCATCTCGATGAGTGCGAGACCGATATCGCGACGCTGAAGTCGATCTTGGCCGAGCGACCGTGGTCTCGCCTGGAGCGTCACGCCGCCGAGCGCACCCTGCAAGTGCTGATCGAAGGCTGTATCGGCCTCGCCAAACACTGGGCACGACACGAGATTGGCAGACCCACCAGCGAAGCATCCAGCGCCTTCGAGCATCTGATCGATCGTGGCCGGATTGGCCATGAAGTGCCTTGGCGCAAGGTCATCGGCCTGCGCAACGCGCTGGTTCATGACTATTTGGACGTGGACCCCGAGATCATCCAGGACGTCATCGAACAGGACCATTATCGGACGCTGCTGGCCTTCGGGATACAGGCGATCGAGGCGCTTTCTCGAGCGGGCAGGAGCGGCTGAGATGAGCCAAGTGCACGCCCCGGAATACCGTCTGCTGGCGGAGCTGGAAGCCGCTTTCGATATCCTGATCGAGCGCACCGAGGCGCTGCTTTCCGTCTACCAGCAATCCCCCAGCGAGGCCTGGGCCTTCCAGACCGAGGCGAGCACCGAGTGGCTGCGCCACGCCCTGCTCGACTTCTGGTACCAGGACGGCCAGGACGGCCGCGCCACCCGCAGCCACGTGGGGCTGGTGGCCGCCGACGACAGCCTGCTTCAGCACGTCGCCGCGGTGAACGCCGCCAAGGCCGAGTTCGCCGCCCTGCTCGCCCGCATCCGCGACGCGCACCCGCCGCTCATCGCCGAGATCAAGGCGGTGCTGCCCTTCCGCCACCCCGAGCTGCACCAGCACCTGCGCGGCAGCGGCCTGGCCCGCCTGCACCTCAAGCAGTGCTGGCGGGCGATTCCCGTGGCCGAGGCGCCGGTGGCGCGAGTGCGCCTGGCCTGGTACACCAGCGGGCGTTCCATCAAGCGCCTCAGCGTGCGCGAGGCGGAGCAGAAGCTGCTGGTGCTGGACAGCGACGCCCCCCACGTGCGCATCCAGCTGCGCAAGCTGGCCGGTCTGCCCAGCGACGAGCCGCTGGCCCAGGTACAGAGTCAGGCGCCGCTGATGCGCGCCAACCTCTTCTTCGCCGAGCCCTTGGACGACGGCCGCACTCGACGCGCCCTCAACGTCGCCCTGCCGGTGTTCATCCCGGCGCCCCGCGGCCGGCTGCCCGACCGCAACGAGCCCCCGGCGACGCCACCCGAGAGCCGCACACGGGCCCGGCGCCGCGACGAGCGCCTGGAAGCCGAGCCCTTCCTGCCCAGCCTGCGCATCCACCGCTACCGCGACGCCACGCCTTGACCGACGTCATGCACCCACGGGGCGACTCGGCCATACTGGCGGAAACCGCGAGCCCTGTAGGGAGGCAGTCACGTTGGAATCCCAGGACGGCATCACCCCTCTCTCCGTCGATCAGGTGTACCGAGCCTGTCCGGAGGACGCCTTCGACTTCACGGTCAGCAGCGAACTCAGCTCCCTGGACCGGCTCAGCGGCCACCGGCGCGCCCGGGATGCCCTGACCTTCGGCACCGCCATGCGCAGCGAAGGCTTCAACCTCTTCGTGCTCGGCCACCCCGGCCACGGCATGCACGAGCTAGTGGGGCGCTTTCTCACCGAGCGCTCCCATGACGAGGCCACCCCGCCGGACATCGCTTACTGCTACAACTTCGACGACCCGGCCCGACCGCGCTGCCTGTCGCTGCCCACCGGCACGGGCCGCGTGCTGCGCGCCGACATCGAGAACCTGGTCGACGAGCTGCGCACGGCGATTCCCGCGGTGTTCGAGGGCGACGAGTACCAGAACCGCCTGCACGAGCTGAAACAGGCCATGGGCGAGCGCCAGCGCGACGCCATCGAGGCGGTGCGCCGCGAGGCCCGCGAGCACGACATCCTGCTGCTCTCCACCCCCAACGGCTTCACCTTCGCCCCGGCCGAAGGCGACGACCAGATGATGTCGCCGGAGGCCTTCGAGAAGCTTCCCCAGGACGAGCGCGAGCGCATCGAGGGTACCGTCGCCGTGCTGCAGAAGAAGCTCAGCGCGGCGATTCGCCGGATGCCGCGCCTGGCCAAGCAGCTGCGCGAGCAGATCGATGCCCTGAACGAGGAGATGCTGCAGTCGGCCATCGGCGCACCGCTGGACGAACTGGACGAGCGCTATGCCGGCCACGACGGTGTGCTAGCGCACCTGGCGGCGATCCGCGAGGCGATACTGGTGCACGTGAACTCCTTCATCGAGGAGCAGCCGGACATCCCGCCGGGGGCGGTCTTCAGTCGCTGCCACCTCAACCTGATCGTCGACAACCAGGGCACCGACGGCGCCCCGGTGATCTACCTCGACCTGCCCAGCCACCAGCACCTGGTGGGGCGCATCGAGCATCACGTGCACAATGGCACTCTGCTCACCGACTTCTCGCTGATTCGCGCCGGCGGGCTGCATCGCGCCAACGGAGGCTACCTGGTGCTCGACGTGCGCGCCCTGCTCACCCAGCCCGGCGCCTGGGAGACGCTCAAGCGCGTGCTGCGCGCCGGCGAGATCCGCACCGAGTCGCTGGAGCAGGCCTACGGTCTGATCAACACCACCACCCTGGAGCCCGAGCCGGTGGCACTGGACCTCAAGGTGGTGCTGCTCGGCGAACGGCTGCTCTACTACCTGCTGTGCGAGCACGACCCCGATTTCCTGGAGCTCTTCAAGGTGCAGGCGGACCTGGAAGACGACCTGCCGCGCAGCGACGAGACCCTGCCGCTCTTCGCGCGCATGCTGGCCACCCAGGCGCGCGAGTCGGCGCTGCGCCCCCTCGACCGCGGCGGGGTGGCAGCGGTGATCGAGCGCGCCAGCCGCCTGGCCGATGACCAGCACAAGCTGACCGCCCGCCACCGCGCCCTGAGCGACCTGCTCCAGGAGGCCAACCACTGGGCCGGCGAGGCGGGCGAAGCGGTGATCGGTCGTGCCCACGTGGAAACCGCGGTGGAACAGCAGCGCTGGCGCGCCAGTCGCCTACGCGAACGCAGCCACGAACAGATCACCCGCGGCACCCTGGCCATCCGCACCGAAGGCCGCGAGGTGGGCCAGGTCAACGGCCTCTCCGTACTGTCGCTAGGGGACTTCACCTTCGGCCAGCCGACACGCATTACCGCCACCGCCCGCCCCGGAGCCGGCCAGGTGGTCGACATCGAACGCGAGGCGCGCCTCGGCGGGCGGGTGCACTCCAAGGCAGTGATGATCCTGTCGCGCTGCCTGGCCGGTCGCTACGCGCCGGACACGCCGCTGTCGCTCTCGGCGAGCCTCGCCTTCGAGCAGTCCTACGGCGGCATCGAGGGCGATAGCGCCTCGGTGGCCGAGGCCTGCGCGCTGATCTCGGCCATCGTCCGGGTGGGCATCGACCAGCGCCTGGCCGTCACCGGCTCCATCGACCAGTACGGCCGCGTCCAGGCCGTGGGCGGGGTCAACGAGAAGATCGAGGGGTTCTTCGCCATCTGCCGGGCCCGCGGCGAACTCGACGGCCACGGCGTGCTGCTGCCGGCGACCAACGTCGAGCACCTGATGCTCGATCGCGACGTGCGCGAGGCGATCGCCGCCGACCGTTTCCGCCTCTACGCCATTCACGACCTCGACGAGGCGCTGGCCCTGCTGACCGGCATGACGCCGGGCGAAGCCGATGCTGAGGGCCGCTATCCCCAGAGCTCGCTCAATGCCCGCGTGGTCGAGCGCCTGACCGCCTTCCACGAGACGGTCAAGCACACCGGCCGGACGGGCCAAGACCGCGACGAGGAGGCCCACAACCATGATGACTGAGAGCCCTGCCGACAGCGCGAAGCATCCCACCGGCCAGCCGGCGGAGAAGCACACCTCGCAGGAACTCGCTCGCGTGCTGGCCCTGCTCGACGCCTCGCGCCACAGCCTGGCCGCGCTGAGCGCAGCGGTGGATCTGGCCAGTCGCCGCCACGCCGAGCTCGTAGCCCTCTACGTGGAGGATCTCGACCTGCTGCGCTGCACCGCCTTCCCCTTCTCACGGGAGATCGGCGCCCAGTCGGGCCTCGCGCGGCCGCTGTCGACCACCAGCCTGGAGGCCGCCATCGCCCGGCAGCGCGGCCGCATCCACCAGGCCCTGGAACGCGCCGTGGCCGGCCGCGAGCTGCACCACCGCCTGGAGGTTAGCCGAGGCCAGGTGACGGTCGAGGCGCTGGCCGCGGCCGGGCCGGCGGATGTACTGGTACTGGGCAAGGCGGGTATGTCGGAACGCTTCGGCCCGCGGCTGGGCTCCACCAGCCGCCGCCTACTGCTGGAGGCCCCTTGCACGGTGCTCGTCTGGGACGAACGCCACGCCTTCCGGCGCGGGCCGCTGCGCTATCTCGAGCCGGCGGCGGACACCTCGCAAACCAACCGCCTGCCGGAGTGGCTGGCCGCGCTGTTCGACGCCGCCATGCCGCTGCCGCTCCATCACGCCGGCGAGCTGGAACGCCTGCTGGCGCGCAGCGAGGTCGGCGGCTTGCTGCTGAGCTGCGCCGAGCTGCGCCAACTGCTCGACGAGGACCCCGATATGCTGGCGCGACTGCCCCTGCCGGTGGTGGTGGTCAACTGATCTAGAGGTCGCGCATCAGCAGGGCGAACTCGATGCGGTCGGGAGCGATGGCCTCGCCGGGCACCGGAATGCGCACGCGATGACCGGAACCGGGGGCCGCACCCACGGATTCACCGCGCTTGTTCTCGATATGCTCGAGCGTGAAACGCCGATTGCCGCCGGGCAGCATCAACTCCATGCCGTCGCCCACCTCGAAGCGGTTCTTGACGTCGACATCCAGCACGCCGCGGTCGGGGTCGTAGCCGATCACCTCGCCGACGAACTGCTGATGCACGCCCACCGAGTTGCCGCGCTCGTAGTTCTGGTACTCGTCGTGGACGTGGCGGCGGTAAAAGCCCTCCGTGTAGCCGCGGTTGGCGAGGTTGTCGAGCTCGTCCATCAGGCGCATGTCGAAGGGCCGGCCGGCCACGGCGTCGTCGATGGCGCGGCGATAGACCTGGGCAGTGCGCGCCACGTAGTAATGCGACTTGGTGCGCCCCTCGATCTTGAGCGAGGAGACTCCCATCTCGGCGAGCCGCGGGACGTGCTGTACGGCGCGCAGGTCCTTGGAGTTCATGATGTAGGTGCCGTGCTCGTCCTCGAACACCGGCATCAGCTCGCCGGGACGCGAGCGATCCTCGATCAGTGCCGAGAGCTCATCCTGGCCCTCCACCCCACCGGCGGTGGTCGTGCTCGTCGGGGTCGTGCTGCCCCCGCCGGAGGCGATCAGCCCGGCCTGCCCCTGCTCGGGCGTCCACACGCCGCTGGCCGCGTGGGCCGCCGCCGAGTTGGCCGGGACCAGGTCGCCGGTCTCGTCCTGGGCGGCGGCCACGGTGTTGTACTTCCAGCGACAGGCGTTGGTGCAGGTACCCTGGTTGGGGTCGCGGTGGTTGAAGTAGCCGGAGAGCAGGCAGCGCCCGGAGTAGGCGATGCACAGCGCGCCGTGCACGAAGGTCTCGATCTCGAGATCGGGGCACTGGGCGCGGATCTCGGCGATCTCCTCCAGCGAGAGCTCCCGCGACAGGATGATGCGGCTGATGCCCTGCTGCTGCCAGAACTTCGCCGCCGCCCAGTTGACCACGTTGGACTGCACCGAGAGGTGAATAGGCTGCTCCGGCCAGCGCTCGCGGATCATCATGATCAGCCCCGGGTCGGACATGATCAGCGCATCCGGGCCGGCCTCGATCACCGGTTCCATGTCGCGCAGGTAGGTCTTCAGCTTGCTGTTGTGCGGCGCGATATTCGAGGCGACGTAGAACTGCTTGCCGCGCTCACGAGCGTAGGCGATGCCGCGGTGCAGGTTGTCGAGCTTGAAGTCGTTGTTGCGCACGCGCAGCGAGTAGCGCGGCTGCCCCGCGTAGACGGCATCGGCGCCGTAGGCGAAGGCGTAGCGCATGTTCTTGAACGTCCCCGCCGGGGAGAGCAGTTCGGGAGCTTGCATGGGAAGTCACCGTTGTCAGGACGATGGCGCACAGCGGCGCTTGGAGTGAAGGAGCAGAATTATAGCAGCGCCGAGGGACGAGGGACGAGGGACGAGGGACGAGGGACGAGGGACGAGGGACGAGGGACGAGGCTTGTTGGCGCTTGTCCTGCCCGTCAAGTAGACTATTGACCCCTCCGGACCGGACCCCGGATCGCCGTCGTTTTCCAGAACGCGGCGCCACAAATTCTCCGCGACGAGACCCGACATGACCCTCTCTGTTTCCCCCACGGCGGAAGGCCGTGCCACCGTGGTGATCTACTCCGGCGGCATGGATTCCTTCACCGTCCTGCACCGCGCCCTGCGCGAAGGGCTCAAGGTGTATGCCCTCTCCTTCGACTACGGCCAGCGCCACGCCCGTGAGCTCGAGGTGGCGGCCCGTGTCTGCCGCACGCTCGGCGTACCTCACCAGGTGGTCGACATCCGTGCCATCCACGGCCTGATCGATGCCTCGGCGCTCACCGATGCCAGCCGCGAGCTGCCCGAAGCCGACTACGCCGCGGCCAACCTCCAGGACACCGTGGTCCCCAATCGCAACATGATCCTGCTGTCGCTGGCCATCGCCAAGGCGGTCAACATCGGCACCGGGCGCGTCGACTACGGCGCCCACGGCGGCGACCACGTGCTCTACCCCGACTGTCGCCCCGAGTTCGTCGAACGCATGAACGCCGTGGCGGGCATCGCCAACTTTGAGGCGGTGACGATCCACGCGCCCTATCTGCGCTCGACCAAGGCCGAGATCCTCGCCGACGGGCTGGCCATGGGGCTCGACTATGCCGACACCTGGACCTGCTACCGCGGCGAGGCCCTGGCGTGTGGCCGCTGCGGCAGCTGCCGCGAGCGGCTCGCCGCGTTCGCCGCCAACGGTGCCCGCGATCCCCTTGCCTACGCGACCGAGGTGGCCTGATGTATCACGTCAAGGAGGCCTTCTACTCACTGCAGGGGGAAGGCGCCCGGGCCGGGCGCGCCAGCGTCTTCTGTCGCTTCGCCGGCTGCAACCTCTGGTCGGGCCGCGAGACCGACCGAGCTGCCGCGGCCTGCCGCTTCTGCGATACCGACTTCATCGGCACCGACGGCCAGCACGGCGGGCGCTTTTCCGACGCCGAGGCGCTGGCCGAACACCTCGGTGCCCTGTGGCCCGACCCGGATAGTGTCGTCACCCCCTATGTGGTGTTCACCGGCGGCGAACCGCTGCTGCAACTCGATGCCGCGCTGATCGACGCCATGCATGCGCGCGGCTTCGAGGTAGCGGTGGAGACCAACGGCACCCTGGCGCCACCCGCCGGCATCGACTGGCTCTGCGTGAGTCCCAAGGGCGAGAACGCCCTGGCGGTGCGTGCCGGCAACGAGCTCAAGCTGGTCTACCCCCAGGCCGAGGCCCCCCCGGAGCGCTTCGCCACCCTCGACTTCGACCATTTCTTTCTGCAGCCGCTGGACCGCAAGCCGCTGGGGGAGGCGCGCTCGACCCTGGCCGACACCACAGCCTACTGCCTGGGCCATCCGCAGTGGCGCCTGTCGCTGCAGATCCACAAGATCGCGGGGATCGACTGATGACGCTGTTCGTCAACCACCTCACCCACCTTGATGTTTCGCTGTGGTGCCCGACACGGGGGCTGGCCGGCGCCAGCTGGCTAGTCGACGTGGAACTCGACGGCGAGCTGGGCGAGGACGGCATGCTGTTCGACTTCGGCGAGGTCAAGCCCTGGCTGAAGGCGTACCTGGACGACAGCCTCGACCACACCCTGTTGGTCCCCACCCGCGCCCCGGGCGTGACGGTGCAGGAGTGTCGCGAAGGGCTCAGCGTGCGGACCACTCACTCCTACCCCCTGGAGGTACGCGCCCCGCGTCAGGCCTTCACCCTGCTGCCGTGGGCCGAGATCACGCCCGAGCGACTGGCCGACCATCTCGCCGCCGAGCTGTCGCGCCACCCGCCGGCCCGCGTCGCGGCCATTCGCCTGCAGCTGCGCGACGAGGCCATCGAAGGCGCCGCCTACACCTACAGCCACGGCCTCAAACGCCATGCCGGCAACTGCCAGCGCATCGCCCACGGCCACCGTTCGCGGCTTCATATCTGGCAGGCCGGGCGTCGCCAGCCAGCACGGGAGGCCGAATGGGCCGAGCGACTTGCCGACCGCTACCTGGTGGACGCGGCCGACCTCGCCGACGCCGGCGAGGACGAGCACCTCGGCCGGCAAGCGATTCGCTACACTGCCGACCAGGGCCATTTCTCTCTGTGTCTGCCGCACGAGCGTTGCGTGATCCTGCCCACGCCCACCACGGTGGAGTACATCGCCGCCTGGCTGGCCGGACGGATCGCTCGCGAGAGCGGCCAAGCCACGCGGGTCCAGGCCTTCGAGGGAATCGACAAGGGGGCCATCGCGGAGGCGCGACCATGACGGTCGAAGCGGCGTACTACCACGCAGTGATCGCCACAGACGGCGCGGCGCTGGAGAGCGACGTGCCGATCCACGCCGGGAGCGAGGCGGCCGAAGAATGCCGCCCCGGCTGCGGCGCCTGCTGCATCGCGCCCTCGATCAGCTCGCCGATTCCCGGGATGCCGAATGGCAAGCCGGCGGGGGTGCGCTGCGTGCAGCTCGACGATGCCAACCTCTGTCGGCTGTTCGGCGACCCGCGCCGCCCGGCGGTGTGCCGCCGCTTCGACTATGACGCCGAGCTGTGCGGCGACAGCCGCGACCAGGCGTTGGCCCGCATCACGGCACTGGAAGTCGCCACCTGAGAGACGCTTTCCCTTTCCGCTGAGGGCTCACCCTTTCCGCTGAGGGCTCACTCCTCGACTTGTACCGCCTGCGTCAAGCGGCGATCGAGCAGGGTGCGCCAACGCCCCAGCACCGGGGCATCGCTGTGGCTCACCTCGCCCAGCCGATGGCGGAACGCCTCGCGCGCCGCCTCGTCATTGCCGTCGATTAGGGTCAGCCAGGCCTCGAGTCCGCACAGCTGCATGTGACGGTTCTCGTGGCGGCGCGCCACATCGAGCGCCTCCTGAACCAGACGGCGCACCTCGTCGCGCGGTTGCCCCAAGTGCTGGCGCACCTTGGCGAGCTGGATGGCCAGCTCAGGCACGAACAGGGTGCTGCGCTCCCGGGCGATCATCAGGCACTGGTCGAGGTAGTCCTCGGCGCGAGCGAACTCGCCCAGGGCGATACAGGCATCGCTGTACCACAGGGTGGGCCGATGGAAGCGGTCGCGCCCGGTGATCTCGCTGAGCTCCTCGAGCGACTCGTCGACCAGCGCCAGGCCGTCGCGATCGCCGGAGAGCGCGCGGCGCCAGCCGAGCACGCCCTGGCCGGTCACCTGCCAGAGGTGCAGGTCGGGCGTCTCGGTGAGAGCCACGGCCTGCTCGGCACGCCGAGCCGCCAGGTGCACATGGCCCATCTGGCGATAGAGGGAGGCGGCGAAGAGCAGCGCCATGGCCAGCGAACCCGGATGGCCGAGGCGCTCGGCCAGGCGAATCGCCGACTCTACCTGCTGTTCGGCGCGTCGATAGTCGCCGCGCAGGCACATCGCCCAGCCCTGGAAGCAGGCTGCCGCCACCTGGGGATGATCCGAGAAGGGCAGCCATTCGATGAGCATCGGCTGCTCGAGCGGGTCGATCTCGTCGAGGTGCTCGTAGGCCTGGCGAATGCGCCCGGCCCAGTACTCGCAGTTGGCCCGTGCGTAGTCGGCCAGGCGGCGATAGCGCGGGTCCTCCAGGCGAGCGGCGAGGTCGGCCAGCTTGGCGGCCAGCGCGAAGGCATCGGCGTGGACGTGACGCTGGCTGCAACCCACCCACAGCCCCCACTTGACCAGAAACGCCTGCTCCAGGTCCTCGGGGTCATCGCCGTAGTCGCCCTGGTCGACCAGCAGCTCGCGGGCGCGCACGAAACTCTCGTGGGCGGTGGGCGAACCGTGCCCTTCCAGGGCGAAGGCGGCCTGGCCGCGCACCGTCAGCAGGCTGATCTCGCGCTCCTCCTGCTCTTCCACGTGGCGCAGGCTGGCGAGACCGAAATCGGCCATGCGCAGGGCGGTGCGATTGGCGCTGACCTTGAGCGCCTCGCGGGCGGCCAGTTCGAAGTAGCGGGCGCCGCGGGCGTAGTGGCCGCTACGCCGCAGGTGGGTGGCGAAGTCGCCGGGATGGCGACTGATCCACATCGGGAAGCGCTCCTCGATGAGGCTGACCACCTGGCGGTGAATGCGCACGCGCACGTCGCGCGGACAGGAGAGGTAGGCCGCCTCCTGCAGCAGCTGGTGGCTGAACTGGAACTCGCGTCCGCCCTCATCGCCGTTCGCCGACTCGATGATCTCCAGGCGGCGCATCTGCTCCAGGGCGCGATTGAGGCGAGCCAGCTCCCAGCCGCTGCACTCGGCGAGGAAGTCCAGGCGGAAGCGACGCCCCAGCACGGCCGCCACATGGGCGACCTCGCGGTCGCCGTCGAGCTGGTCGATGCGGCTGGCGAGCAGGCCGAGCAGGCCACGGGGCAGCTCGTCGAGGTGCACGCTGCGCCCCTCGCGGCGGTCCATTTCCAGGCGCCGGCAGATCTCCTGCATGTAGAGCGGCACGCCGTCGCAGCGCTCGATGATCTGGCCGCGCAGGCGCGGGCTCAGGTGCAGGCGGTAGCGGCGCGCCAGCTGCGACAGCAGCCGCGACGACTGCATGGCATCGAGGCGCCCGAGGGTGATCTGCTGATCCCAGTGCAGGCGGGTGGGCAGCGCCTCGCGCCCGTGGTGGCTGGCCACCAGCAGGAAGGCGCAGTTGATCGGCAGACGTGCCTGCAGGCCGGTGAGCACCCGGAAGGAGGGCTCGTCGAGCCACTGCAGGTCGTCGATCATCAGCACCAGCGGCCGCTCGGCGGCCTGCCGTTCGATCATCCGGCACAGCAGCGCCACCACGCGCTCGGCCACCTCGCCGCTCTTGGCGAGCTGGGCCGCTTCCGGCGACTGGCGCACGCCCAGCGCCTCCTCGATCAGCTCGCGCTGCTCGGGGCTGGGCTCACAGTCGGGATGGGCGGCGAACAGAGACGTCAGCCCCTCGGCATCGAGCTCGCCACCCAGGTGCCAGCGCAGCAGGGTGCGCGCCACGCCGTAGGGCTCGAGCACCGAAAGGCGCGTGGTGGGCTGCCAGCAGATGGCGGCGTCGCGGCTCATCTCCAGCTGGCGGAAGCCCACCATGAGTGCCGACTTGCCCATGCCCGAGGCGCCGCGCACCAGCACGCTCTGGCGCAGCCCGATGCCAGCACGCGCCAGGGCATCGCGCAGCACGCGCAGGGCGCTCTCGCGCCCCACCAGGCTGGGCGGCATGGCATCGCGGCCGCCTTCATTGGCCCCCAGGACCAGCGCCCGCAGGCGCACCCGGCCATCGCTGGCCACCAGCCGCGAGGCCAGCCGCGGCTGCAGGTCCAGCGCCGGCGGCATGTGCTGGCTGGCCTCCTGGGAGATCACCAGCTCGCTGCCCTCGGCGGCGTTCATCAGCTCCAGCGAGCCCTGGGTGACCTGACCCAGCGGATCGACCAGATGGCGCTCCGGCAGGTAGACCACGCGGCCGCTGTTGAGACCGGCGGCCAGCTCGAGCCGCGGCGGCTCGCCCTCGCCGCTCCAGTGGCGGGCGATCTCGTCGGGCAGCACCCGTCGGCAGTGCTCGTAGAGCGCCACCAGCTCGGCGAGCTGGTGGGCCGGGCCGTGGGTGCCGAAGCAGGCCAGCCCCAGCCCCCCCGTGGCGCCGGGCAGCCAGAAGCCGCCCAGGTGGCGGCACTGCTGCTCGAGCCAGCGCAGCAGCTCGATCTGCAGTGTCAGGCAGGCGCGCGTCTCGTCGCGGGCGGAGAGCTCGCCCTTGAGGCGCAGGCGTATGGCCATCACGGAGAGCTGGCGCTGTTCGATCTCGTCCTCGCGCAGCGGCGTGCTGTCGGCGGCCAGGGTGCGCGAAAAGGCGCCCTGGGGCGACATGCCCTGCAGGTCGGGCTGGCTGTCGGACCAGTAGCGGGCCAGCTGCAGAAAGCCCGGCTCGGGCTGCTGGCCGGAGAGCGCCAGCAGTTGCAGGTAGGCGTTGTACTGTTCGTGGGCCGCGGCGAGCTGATCCTGCTCGGCCAGCTGGCGCACCAGGCGCTCGTGGAAGGGGCCGTAGCCGGAGAAGCGGCTGACCAGCGCCTCGAGCAGGCGGTCGGGCACCTCCTCGTGCGCCTCGAGCACCCCTTCGGCAAACCGGATGACGCGCTGGCGCCACTCGTTGCGCAGCTGTACCAGCCAGCGCTGGAACTCGGTGCAGGAGGGCAGCTGAAGCTCCTCGACCAAGTCGCCGCGGTAGTGCTGCAGCACGGTCTCGAGATTGGCCACGTCCTGAGGGCCGTCGAGCAGGCGGTCGAGCACGTGGAGGTCGAAACGCCACGCCTCCGGCAGGCGGAAGGCGATGGTCTGGCGCGACACCACCAACACCCGCTCGGCCTCCTCGCCTAGCGACTGGCGCAGGCAGTGCAGCGCGTGGCGAAGGTTGGTACGCCCCGACGACAGCCCCTGGTCCGGCCAGAGCAGCTCGGCCAGACTGGCCCGGTTGACCGGTTGCTGATGAAGCAGCAGGTAGACCAGCAGCGCCTTGACCTTGTCGTAGCTGAACTGGGTCAGGACATCGTCACCCAGCGACAGCGAGAAGTGGCCAAACAGGGCCAGCCGGTCCCGGTCAGTATCGTGAACGTCTGAAGCGTCCTGCATGTTGGCACCCTGCGTGGCGGTGTGGCCCTGTCAGGCAGGCACACCGCTGTGGAAACGGAAATCGGTATCCGGCGTCACGATCAGGTCGCGTTCGCGCTCGGCGAAGAAAGCCACCCGGTCCTCGATGGGTGACGGCGCCAGATGCTGCGCCAGCATCAAGTAATCCTCATAATGACGGCCTTCCGACTTAACCAGACTGCGATAGAACTTGGCAAGCTCCTCATCCAGGTGGGGGATGAGCCGCGCAAAGCGTTCGCAGCTGCGCGCCTCGATGAAGGCACCTATGATCAGTATATCGACCAGCCGATCGGGTTCTTGAGGGCGCACATGGCGACGCAGCCCCTCGGCGTAGCGCGAGGCGCTCAAGTGGCGATAGGCGATACCGCGCGCCTCCATGAGCTTGACCACCTGCTCGAAGTGCAGCAGTTCCTCGCGGGCGAGCTGGCTCATCTTGGTCAGCAGCAGCGGCTCGCTGACGTAGCGGTAGAGCAGGCTCATGGCGGTGGATGCCGCCTTCTTTTCGCACTGGGCATGGTCGATGAGCAGCAGCTCGGGGTTGGCCAGCGCCCAGTCGATCCAGGCCTGCGGCGTGGCGCAGCCCAGGAAGTCGATCAGGTCGGCGGGAAGCAGCGCCTCGACCTCAGAGGCGCCAGGGGATGAAACGGAAGTGTCGGCAGCGGCCATAGCGATCCTCATGCAGTTGGCGCTCATGGTAACCCGCCCCACCGCCTGGCCAAAGCGCACCCGCCCTCGGCGGGCGTCGAGAAGGCCTTGCCCAAGGTCTTGTTTGCCAAAAGTTCTAGGGGGCAGCAACGCGGCTCAGCTTAACATTGTCGACAGTTTGCCGTAGAATCTCGCCACCCAAGGACACCCGATTCATCGAGACCGTTTCACGTGCCATCGCGGCGTTTCGGCGACATTTGCGCCAGCTGCCGCGCATTGGCCACCACAACCAATGAGGGCCCCAACGTGCTTGAAGCCTATCGTCAACATGTCGAGGAACGCGCCGCCGAGGGCGTCCCCCCCAAGCCCCTGAATGCCGAGCAGGTCGCCGAACTGGTCGAGCTGCTCAAGAATCCGCCCGCCGGCGAGGAAGAGGCCATCCTCGACCTCATCACCAACCGCGTGCCGCCGGGCGTCGACGAGGCCGCCTACGTCAAGGCCGGCTTCCTCACCGCCATCGCCAAGGGCGAGACCAGCTCCCCGCTGATCGACAAGGTGCACGCAGTCAAGCTGCTGGGCACCATGCAGGGCGGCTACAATATCGTCTCGCTGGTGGAACTGCTCGATGACGCCGACCTGGCCAAGGAAGTGGGCGAGCAGCTCAAACACACCCTGCTGATGTTCGATGCCTTCCACGACGTGGAAGAGCGTGCCAAGGTGGGCAATGCCGTGGCCAAGGACGTCATCCAGTCCTGGGCCGACGCCGAGTGGTTCCTCTCCAAGCCCGCCCTGGAAGAGAAGATCACCCTCACGGTCTTCAAGGTGCCCGGCGAGACCAACACCGACGATCTCTCTCCTGCCCCGGACGCCTGGTCGCGCCCCGACATTCCCCTGCACGCCCGCGCCATGCTCAAGAACGAGCGCGACGGCATCGAGCCCGAAGTGCCCGGCACCACCGGCCCGCTGAAGCAGATCGAGGACGTGAAGGCCAAGGGCTATCCGGTCGCCTACGTCGGCGACGTGGTCGGCACCGGCTCCTCGCGCAAGTCCGCCACCAACTCCGTGCTGTGGTTCTTCGGCGACGACATTCCCAACGTGCCCAACAAGCGCGCCGGCGGCTTCTGCTTCGGCGGCAAGATCGCCCCGATCTTCTTCAACACCATGGAAGATTCCGGCGCCCTGCCCGTCGAGATGGACGTCTCCAAGCTCGAGATGGGCGACGTCATCGACGTCTACCCCTATGAGGGCAAGGTGTGCAAGCACGGCACCGACGAGGTGCTCACCACCTTCGAGCTCAAGACCCAGCTGATTCTCGACGAGGTGCGCGCTGGCGGCCGCATCCCGCTGATCATCGGCCGCGGCCTGACCGCCAAGGCGCGCGAGTCCCTGGGCCTGGCCCCCTCCGACGTCTTCCGCCTGCCCGAACAGCCCGTCGACACCGACAAGGGCTACACCCTGGCCCAGAAGATGGTCGGCAAGGCCTGCGGCCTGGAGGGCGTGCGCCCCGGCATGTACTGCGAGCCGAAGATGACCACCGTGGGCTCTCAGGACACCACTGGTCCGATGACCCGCGACGAGCTCAAGGACCTCGCCTGCCTCGGCTTCCAGGCCGACCTGGTGATGCAGTCCTTCTGCCACACCGCCGCCTACCCGAAGCCGGTGGACGTGGATACCCACCACACCCTGCCCGACTTCATCATGAACCGCGGCGGCGTGTCGCTGCGCCCGGGCGACGGCATCATCCACAGCTGGCTCAATCGCATGCTGCTGCCCGACACCGTGGGCACCGGCGGCGACTCCCACACCCGTTTCCCGATGGGCATCTCCTTCCCGGCGGGCTCGGGGCTGGTGGCCTTCGCCGCCGCCACCGGCGTGATGCCGCTGGACATGCCGGAATCGGTGCTGGTGCGCTTCAAGGGCAAGCGTCAGCCCGGCGTCACCCTGCGTGACCTGGTCCATGCAATTCCGCTGTACGGCATCAAGCAGGGGCTGCTGACCGTCGAGAAGTCCGGCAAGAAGAATGCCTTCTCCGGCCGCGTGCTGGAAATCGAAGGGCTCGAGGATCTCACCGTGGAGCAGGCCTTCGAGCTCTCCGACGCCTCCGCCGAGCGCAGCGCCGCCGGCTGCACCATCACCCTGGGTGAAGAGAGCGTCGCCGAGTACCTCAAGTCCAACATCACCCTGCTCAAGTGGATGATCGACAGCGGCTACGGCGATCGCCGTACCATCGAGCGCCGCATCCAAGGCATGGAAGAGTGGCTGGCCAACCCGAGCCTGATGCGTGCCGACAAGGACGCCGAGTATGCCGAGGTGATCGAGATCGACCTGGACGAGATCCAGGAGCCGATCCTCTGCGCGCCCAACGACCCCGACGACGCCCGCCTGCTGTCGGACGTCGCCGGCGAAACGATCGACGAGGTGTTCATCGGCTCGTGCATGACCAACATCGGCCACTTCCGCGCCGCGGGCAAGCTGCTCGAGAAGCAGCCGGCCGGCAGCCTGAAGACCCGCCTGTGGCTGGCACCCCCCACCAAGATGGACCAGCACCAGCTGACCGAAGAGGGCTACTACGGCATCTACGGTCGCGCCGGGGCGCGTATGGAGATGCCGGGCTGCTCGCTGTGCATGGGCAACCAGGCCCGCGTGGCCGCCAAGAGCACCGTGGTCTCCACCTCCACGCGCAACTTCCCCAACCGCCTGGGCGACGGTGCCAACGTCTACCTGGCGTCCGCGGAGCTGGCGGCGGTGGCCGCGGTGGAGGGTCGCCTGCCGACCGTGGAGGAGTACCAGCGCTACATGGGCGAGTTCGACGCCATGGCCGGCGAGATCTACCGCTACATGAACTTCCACGAGATCGAGGAGTTCCAGAAAGCCGCCTCTAACGTGATTCCGCTGGCTCAGGAAGCCTGACCACGGATCACTCAGTCGACTCCGATGCTCGCACCATCGACGGCCGCCGCTCGCGGCGGCCAGAGCCGATACCAAAGCGCCCTGCGGGGCGCTTTTTTACGTCAGGGGCCGGTGTCCGCTACCGGGGCGGCATGCGCTGCACCACCCAACGAGCACTGAAAATCGTCAAACGCCGCCTGTGCCGCCGCCACCGCCAGCGCGACGTCGCCACCGGAACAGCGGCGCTCGAGAAAGCCGAGAAGACGCTGCCAGTGCTCTCCGGCACCCGGTGCCGTGAAGAAGGTCACCGGCGCGGATGCCCCCAGCGCCGCGACCACGTGACGCGCGATCACCTGCCCACCCAGACGGGAGCCTTCCAGCACATAGCGCTGGCCGGCCAGCGTGGCCACCGAAGCGGCGACTGGAAGCGCACGCCCGTCCGCAGCCGGCACCGCCAGCCCCAGGGCGGCCAGATCTGCGGCGAGCAACGCCAGCCGCGGCGGCGATGGCACCTCAGGCTCGACGTCCAGCCCGAGCCGCGCCACACCGGCCGCCACGCAGGCTTCGAGCCGCGCGTGGGGTTGATAGAGGGCCAGCAGCGAGGCGCCGTAGGCCTGCCGGGTCAAGCCGGGACGAATCAGCTGCTGGAGGAGCGGGTGGTGATCCAGCCGCTGGTGGGCTTGGCGGGTCGCCTGACGCAACGCACGCGCCACCGGGTAACTCCTGGCTTGGCTGGCAAGCTGTGGCACAAACGGCCCCTCTATCGAGTGGGAAAACGACGTCGAGGGATCAGGGTACCCATCGGCTGCGCTGAAACAAACCGGCCGAAACAAACCGGCCGAAGGGAAATGATGCCGGACCAGAGCGATGCAGCGCCCCTTTTCTGGTAGGGTAACTCGCTAAATCAGGTCCTCCGGGATCGTCGCCGGCTAATCGAGACACGAAACACTGTGACCTCCCCTTCCGATCTCCCCGTCAGTGAGGCACGACTCGCCGACGCCCTCCGTCAGTGTGCCCAAGAGCCGGTCCACATTCCGGGCGCCATTCAACCCGGCGGGTGTCTGCTCAGCCTGGACGCCGAGTGTCGCCAGATCCGTCAGGTCAGCGCCAACCTGGGGGACTTTCTCGGCGTGCCCCCGGAACAGGCGCTCGACGGCTCGCCGCGCGACCTGCTCGGCGACGACCTTGTCGAGCGCATCCGCCACTTGCTCGACCCGCAACACCCCATACACCACACCCTGACGGCCGACCTGGCGGGCCCTGATTCCCGGCGCCGCTTTCAAGTAACGACCTATCGCAGCGGTTCACGCGTCGTGGTCGAACTCGAGCCGCTGACCGACGCGGAGGAACACCACCTTCTGGGGATGCTCAATCGCTGGCTCGTCACCGTGGCCGATGCCCCCACTTCCGAGCAACTGTTGCAGCAACTCGTCGATGAGGTGTACACGCTGACCGGACTCGATCGCGTCATGGTCTACCGTTTCGATGAGCGCTGGAACGGCAGCGTGGTCGCCGAGCGCCGCAACGACACGGCCGAGAGCTTCTTTGACCACCACTTTCCGGCCAGCGACATTCCTCCCCAGGTCCGCCGGCTCTACGACATCAACCGGCTACGCAGCATTCCCGATGCCACGGCCCCGCCGGTTCCCCTCGTTCCGGCCGTCGACCCCGTCGATGCCGCTCCCCTCGATCTTTCGCGGGGCCTGCTGCGCGCGGTGTCCCCCGTGCACCAGACCTACCTCGCCAACATGGGGGTGAAGACGGCGCTTTCCGTCGCCCTGCACGATGACGAGGAGCGTCTCAGCGGCCTGCTTTCCTGCCACGGCCTGGCGAACCATCCGCTCTCACCCAGCGTCCGCGACACGGTCCGCGCGCTGGTGCAGGTTGCCGTGCCCCAACTGATGCTGCTGCAGGCCAAGGCCGACAACGAACTCATGCAGCGCGTGCAGCTCAGCCGCGACTTGCTCAACCCCGTGGATGAACACCAGGTGCAGCCGGCATCGATCGTGGCCCAGCGAGGCGATGAGTGGCTGTCGCTGTTCCGCGCTGACGGGGTCGCATTGCACCACCGCCAGCGGTCGGGCACGTGCGGCAAGGTGCCCGATGTGTCGGCTCGCAGCGCGATCGTCGACTGGCTCAATGGCCCCGAGAACGCCGCTGCCCCCTGGTACAGCCATGCTCTCTCGACCACCCCCCTGGCCGAATGGCGAGGTACCAGTTGCGGACTGCTGGCCATCCCGCTGCCGATCGATACCCACACGCCCAGCTGGCTGCTGCTGTTTCGCGACGAGGAGAACATCACCCGTCGCTGGGCCGGCTCGCCGCAGAAGCCGCTCGACTACCAGGACAATCAGTGGGTATTGAGCCCGCGCCGCTCCTTTGCCGAATGGCAGGAGAAGGTTCGCGATCAAGCCAAGGTGTGGCGGCGCAACGAGCGTCGTGCCGCCCGCGACCTGGCGGAAAACCTGGCCGCGCTGATCGCCAGTCACGAGATCCATCTGCTCAATGCCCGGTTGCACCAGGTCAATGAGCGCCTCGAACGCCTGGCCACCCAGGACAGCCTCACCGACGTCTGGAATCGCTATCGCATCGAACAGTCCATCGAAGCCGAGATCGCGTCGGCGACGCGCTACCAGCGCGACTCTGCCCTGCTGCTGTTCGATGTCGACCACTTCAAGGCCATCAACGACAAGCACGGCCACGAGATCGGCGACAAGGTGCTGAAGACCCTGGTCACGACGGTGCAAGCCGGCCTGCGCGACGCCGACCACCTGGGCCGCTGGGGTGGCGAGGAGTTTGTGGTGCTGGCCACCGGCACATCGGCGCGCGGCGCCGAGGAGCTGGCCGAGCGACTGCGTCAGCGTGTCGCCGATACCTGTTTCGAGGCAGTGGGGCAGGTGACGGTGAGCATCGGTATCGCCACCTATCAGCCCGGTGACACCACCAAAACTCTGGTCAAGCGTGCCGACCAGGCCATGTATGCCGCCAAGCAGACCGGCCGTAACTGCATCCACTGCGCGGATTGACCCGTCCCGTCCCCCACCAAAGCCGTCTTTCCCCGTCGGCTGCCTATGGCATCATCGAGGTATCGGCCACTCAACCAAGGAGCACCCGATGAGCGCGATCATCACCCCGGACATCTGCGACGCCCACCCCGAGGTGCAGGTGCTGGACCCCATCTTCGTCAATTTCGGCGGTCGCGAGGCCTTCTGCGGGCCGGTACGCACCGTGAAGTGCTTCGAGGACAACTCCCGCGTCAAGGAGGCGGTCACCGAGCCGGGTGACGGCGCCGTGCTGGTGGTGGATGTCGGCGGCTCGCAGCGCTGCGCCATGCTCGGCGACATGCTCGCCGAACAGGCCGCGGAGAACGGTTGGGCCGGGGTGGTGATGTATGGCTGCGTGCGCGACGTCGATGTGCTCGCCGAGACCGACCTGGGCGTACAGGCGCTGGGCAGTCATCCGCGCAAGAGCGAGAAGCGCGGCGAGGGGCAGCGCGACATCCCCGTGACCTTTGCCGGCGTGACGCTCAAGCCCGGTCAGTGGCTCTATGCCGACAACAACGGCATCCTGGTCGCCGACGAGCGCCTGCCCCTGGACGGCTGAGCCGGCCGCGGCACCGTTTGTCATGCCCCCACCGGCAGGCTTGCCCGGCGCAGCCCGCCGGTGCCACCCTGATGACATGCTGATTACCGTCCGTTCCTTATGCTGACCCTGAGGTCGCTGAATCGCAGCGTCCTGCGTGCCCTGCGCGAGCACCTGCGCCCGCTGGTCGCCTACCACATCTTCTTCACCGTCCTGGCATCGAGCCTGCTGCTACCCGCCGTCGCCTGGACCCTGAGCCACCTGCTGGGGCGCTTCAACCGACCGATCCTCACCAGTGGCGAGCTGCTCGACCTGCTGCTCAGTCCGGGGGGCGTGCTGTGGCTGCTGCTCGCCACGGGCCTTGCCTTCCTGGTGCTCTACCTGCAGCAGGCGGGCATGATCCTGGTGGCGGTGCGGCGACGCGACAACCATTTCCAGCTCGCCTTCATCGCCCTCTGGCAGACCCTGCACCGCCTGCCTGCCCTGCTCGGCCTGGTTGTCCTGCAGGTGGGTGCCCATCTGCTACTGCTGATCCCGCTGGTGGTGCTGCTGGGCTGGCTTCACGGGGTCTTCCTCGGCGGCCTGGACCCCTACTACGTGCAGCGCGTGCGCCCCCTGGCCCTGTGGCTGTTCCTGGCCGTGGCCCTGCTGCCGACCCTGCTGTGGGCGGTCATCGCCGGGCACCTCTATGTGCGCTGGATTCTCGCCCTGCCCATCGTCACCCTGGAGCAGCTTGCTCCCCTGGCCGCCCTCAAGCGCAGCCATCGGCTCACCCGCGGCCGCTCACGACAGCTCACCTTGGCCGTCATCGCCCTGCTGCTGATCATCGTCACCCTGCCGCTGGCCGTCAGCGAGCTCTTCGAGCGCCTCTTCGGCCCGCTACTGTGGTGGTTGCCGGAAGGCGATGCGGTGCTGATCCCCGCCACCCTCACCTACGTGACCGTTCACGTGCTGGTCACCCTGGCGGTCACCTTCGTCGGCATCGCCGCCAACGCACTGCTCTCGGCCTGCCTCTACCTGCGCCTCGCCCACCGCGAGCCTCACCCGGAAGCCCCGCCGCCCGATGCCCATCCCGGACGGCTCGCCTGGGTGGTAGAGCTCTCGGTACTGCTCTTCGCCCTGGCCCAGGCCTGGTGGATCGTCAACAGCTTCGAGCTGGAAGATGAGGTGTCGATCATCGCCCACCGCGGCAGCTCCCTGGCGGCGCCGGAAAACACCCTGGCCGCCGTGGAACGGGCCATCGCCGACCGTGCCGATACCGTGGAGATCGACGTACGCCTCACCGCCGACAACGAGGTGGTCCTCTATCACGACCGCAGCCTGCAGCGCCTGACCGGCGATCCCCGCCAGGTCGGCGAGCTGACGCTGGACGAGCTGCGCGAATTCGACGTGGGGCACTGGTTCGGCGACGCCTTCCGCGGCGAGACGATCGCCACCCTCGGCGAGGCCTTTGCCATCGTGCGCGGTCGGGCCGCGCTGATGATCGACATGAAGCCGGATGCGGGCCGCGAGGTGGCCCTGGCCGAGGCGGTGATCGACGCCATGCAACAGGAGGCGGCCCTGCGCCACGCCTGCCGGGCGCTGATCCGTGCGCCCCTTTCCGCCGCCCACTGCGGCGATCCCGATGTGATCGGCGATAACCGCATGGCAGTGGCCCAACCCTGGCTGATCGACGCCATTCGCCTGCGTGAGCCGGGGCTGCGCATCACTTTGCTCGCCCAGCTGATCCTGCCCGGCACCCTGGAGCGTCACGGCTTCGACGCCCTGGGCTTGCGCTACAACCGCATCACCGAAGAGGAGATCCGCCTGGCCGGTCACTACGGCTACGAGGTGCATGCCTGGACGGTGAATGACAGCCGTCAGATGTCGCGACTCATCGACCTGGGGGTCGACGCCATCATCACCGACCGTCCGGCGCGCCTCGCCGAGCTCATGGCGCAGCGCGACGCGCTCAGCGACGGCGAGCTGCTGCTGGTCAAGCTGCGCAGCTGGCTCGCCAACTAGCTTTGTCCGCAATGTCCGCAAAGTGCCTGCACTCGGCTACTCCCCCCTCACCACGCCCTCGCGGCGCGGGTCGGCACCGCCGTAGAGGCCCTCCTCGGTGACCTGCAGCGCCTGCAGGCCGCTGACCAGCTCGCGCTCGCTCACTTCGTGCCCGCGGGCGCTGAGCGCCTCGCGCGTGGCGGCGGGAAAACCACCCGTCTCGAGGAACACCGGTCCCCCCAGGGTCACGGCATGGGGCAGTTCGAGAGCCGCCTGGGCATCCAGCCCCCAGTCGAGCATGGCCACCAGCGTCTTGGCCGTGTAGTGGATGATCGCGGCCCCGCCCGGGGAGCCGAGGCTGGCCACCAGATCGCCGCTGTCGCGGTCGAATACCAGCGTGGGACTCATGCTGGACCGGGGCCGCTTACCCGCTTCCACGCGGTTGGCGATGGGGTTGCCCGCCTCGTCCTCGGGCGTGAAGGAGAAGTCGGTCAACTCGTTGTTGAGCAGGTAGCCACCGGGCATCCCCGTGCCGCCGTCGGCCATGATCCGCGCGCCGAAGCCCTGCTCGATGGTGGTGGTCATGGCGAGCGCATTGCCGTGTTCGTCGATGATGCTGATATGACTGGTGCCAGCCTCCGGCTGGGTGGGCTGGATGCCCCAGGCCGTGTCCAGCGCGCCCGGGTTGCCCGGCTCGGCACTGCCGCTGCCCAGGCTCTCCTCGCCGATGCGCTCAGCGCGCAGTTCCAGGTAGCCGGGAGCGAGCATTGTCGCCCAGTCGCCCCCGGGCGCCTCGACGTACTCCGGGTCGGCGATGTATTTGTTGCGATCGGCGAAGGCCAGCCGCGCGGCCTCCAGGAAGCGATGCAGCCACTCAGCGCTCGGCAGGTCGTTAGCCAGCGGCGAATCGAGGACAGGCAACTGCTCGAGCATGCCGAGCATCTGCATGATCGTCAGGTGCCCCGACGAGGGGGGCGGGAAGCCGCAGACCCGATAGCTTCGCCACTCCGTGCACAGCGGATCGCGGACCTGGGCAGCGTAGCTGGCCAGGTCCTCCAGCGTCAGTGCCCCGGGGCGCTCGGGGTGGTTCTGCACGCGGAACACCAGATCCTCGGCGATGGCCCCGGTGTGCAAGGCACTGCTGCCCTGCTCGGCGATGTCGCGCAGGATGGCACCCAGGGCGGGGTTCTGGAGTTCGTGCCCCACCGGCAGCGCCTCGCCGTCCTCCGTGTAGTAGAAGACCCCGGCCAGCGGGTCGTCGCGCAGTCGCTCCTCCTCGGCCAGGCTGGCGTGGAGGCGCGGGCTCACCGCAAAGCCCTCCTCGGCGAGACGGATCGCCGGGGTGAAGAGCTCCGCCCAGGGCAGCTGCCCGTGTTCGTCATGGGCCCGCTCGAGCATGCGCAGGGTACCGGGTACCCCGACGGAGAGCCCGCTGGCAACGGCCGTCATGAAGTCCAGCGGCTCGCCCTCCTCGTCGAGGAACAGCGTCTCATCTACCGAGCCGGGCGCCGTCTCGCGGCCGCCGTAGGCCACCACCTCCTCTCCGTCGTAGTGCATCAGGAAGGCGCCGCCGCCGATCCCGCTGGACTGCGGCTCGACCAGGGTCAGCACCATCTGCACGGCCACCGCGGCGTCGATGGCCGTGCCCCCCGCCTTGAGCACCTGATAGCCGGCATCGGTGGCCAGGGGGTTGGCGGCGGCCACCGCGAAGCGTTCGGTGGACCAGCCCGGCTTCTCCTCGACGCTGGAAGCGGTTTCCGGGTCGATGGCCGGCATCTGATAGTCGAAGGCCTGCTCGGCCTGAAGGGCGGTCGGGACCGTCAGCAGCACCGCGATCAGCGTGCCAAGCGACCAGCGAGGCGACCCGGAAGACAGGAACCAATGCATGCGCGACTCTCCTCTATATCGTCATTTGGGAGGGGCAGACACACAGCATAGGCGATGCATAACGACCTTCGCCCGGCGGACGCGAGTCAGCCGGGCGCAGCAAGGGAGCCAGCGGAGTGGGTCGGGATCAGCCGAGGGTCTCGCCCGCCAGCATGAACCAGGTCTCCAGCACCGCGTCCGGGTTCAGCGACACCGAGTCGATGCCCTGGTCCATCAGCCACTTGGCGAGCTCGGGATGATCCGAGGGGCCCTGACCGCAGATTCCCACGTACTTGCCCTGGGCGCGGCACGCCTGGATGGCCATGGAGAGCAGCCGCTTGACCGCCGGGTTCCGCTCGTCGAAGAGGTGAGCGACGATGCCGGAGTCGCGGTCGAGGCCCAGGGTCAGCTGGGTCAGGTCGTTGGAGCCGATGGAGAAGCCGTCGAAGTGCTCGAGGAAGTCGTCGGCGAGCAGGGCGTTGGCCGGCAGCTCGCACATCATGATCACCTTGAGGCCGTCCTGCCCGCGTGACAGGCCGTTGGCAGCGAGCAGCTCGACCACTTCGCGCGCCTCGTCGGTGGTGCGCACGAAGGGCACCATGATCTCGACGTTGTCAAGACCCATGACGTCGCGCACCCGCTTGATCGCCTGGCACTCCAGCTCGAAGCAGGGGCGGAAGGTCTCGGAGACGTAGCGCGAGGCGCCGCGAAAGCCGAGCATGGGGTTCTCCTCGCCCGGCTCGTAGAGCTTGCCGCCGATCAGGTTCTCGTACTCGTTGGACTTGAAGTCCGAGAGACGCACGATGACCCGCTGCGGGTAGAAGGCCGCCGCCAGCGTCGATATGCCCTCCACCAGCTTGTCGACGTAGAAGCTCACCGGGTCGGCGTAGCCGGCAGTGCGCAGGTCGATGGTCTGCTGCAGGTCGAGCGGCAGGGTGTCGTACTCGAGCAGCGCCTTGGGGTGCACGCCGATCATGCGGTTGATGATGAACTCGAGGCGCGCCAGGCCCACGCCCGCGTGAGGCAGGCTGGCGAAGCTGAAGGCGCGGTCCGGGTTGCCCACGTTCATCATGATCTTGAAGGGGATCTCGGGCATGGCGTCGACGCTGGTGACGCGACGGTCGAACTCGAGCAGCCCCTCGTAGACATGGCCGGTATCGCCCTCGGCGCAGGAGACGGTGACGTCACGACCGTCGGCCAGCGCCTCGGTGGCGTCGCCGCAGCCCACCACGGCGGGAATGCCCAGCTCGCGGGCGATGATCGCCGCGTGGCAGGTGCGTCCGCCGCGGTTGGTGACGATCGCCGAGGCGCGCTTCATGATCGGCTCCCAGTCGGGGTCAGTCATGTCGGTCACCAGCACATCGCCGGCATGCACCTTGTCCATGTCCTCCGGCGAGAAGACCACCTTGACGGCGCCGCGGCCGATGCGCTGACCGATGGCGCGCCCGCCGACCAGGGTGCGCCCCTTCTCCTTGAGGTGGAAGCGCTCGAGCTTGCCGCCCTCCTGCTGGGAGACCACCGTCTCGGGGCGAGCCTGGACGATGTAGAGCGCGCCGTCGTCGCCGTCCAGCGCCCATTCGATGTCCATGGGGCGGCCGTAGTGCTGCTCGATGGTCACCGCCTGGCGGGCCAGGGCCATTACCTGCTCGTCGCTGATGCAGAAGCGACCGCGCTCCTTGAGCGGCACGTCCACCGTCTCTACCGACTTGCCGGCGCTGGCGTCGTCGGTATAGACCATCTTGATAAGCTTGGAGCCCAGGTTGCGGCGCAGCACGGCGGGGCGACCGGCGGCCAGCGTCGGCTTGTGGACATAGAATTCGTCGGGGTTGACCGCTCCCTGCACCACCGTCTCGCCGAGCCCCCAGGACGCCGTAACGAAGACGGCGTCGCGGTAGCCGGACTCGGTGTCCAGGGTGAACATCACCCCGGCGGCACCGGTCTCGGAGCGCACCATCTTCTGGATGCCGGCGGAGAGTGCCACGTTCTCGTGGGCGTAGCCGCGGTGCACGCGGTAGGAGATGGCGCGGTCGTTGAAGAGCGAAGCGAACACCTCGTGCACGGCGCGCTTGACGTTGCCGAAGCCCTCGATGTTGAGGAAGGTCTCCTGCTGGCCGGCGAAGGAGGCGTCGGGCAGGTCCTCGGCGGTGGCGGAGCTTCTCACCGCCACCTTGAGGTGGGGATGCTGGGCCGCCAGGGCTTCGTAGGCCTCGCGTAGTTCGGCCTCGAAGCGCGGCGGCAGCGGGGTATCGATCACCCACTGGCGGATCTCGGCGCCGACACGCGCCAGCTCGCCGACGTCGTCCACGTCGAGACGCGCCAGCGCCTGGTTGATGCGCTCGTTGAGCCCTTCGTGAGAGAGAAATTCGCGGTAGGCGTGGGCGGTGGTGGCAAAGCCGCCGGGGACGGTCACCCCGGCACCGGAGAGGTTGGAGATCATCTCGCCGAGCGAGGCGTTCTTGCCGCCGACTCGCTCCACGTCGTCCATGCCGAGCTGATCGAACCACAGGATGTAAGCTTCCACGAGACCCCCTTGATCTGCGATGCCCGGCTGCGCGTCGGGCGCCAATGCAATGGTCGCCACCATACCCACTCGCGGCCATATTCGCCATTGGTCTAACATCGAAGGCAGTGGAGGATTTTTACAACAGATCGTGCAATCCCGGCTTTCCTGTAGTCGCCGCCGCATCGCTCGCCTTGCCGGCCGCCGCAGCAGGCCGGACAATGGATATCTCGTCACGCCAAGGAAGCCGACTTCCCATGCCCCGTACCGCCTTCTTCATCTCCGACGGCACCGGCATCACCGCCGAGAGCCTGGGCCGCAGCCTGCTCGCCCAGTTCGAGGACGTCGAGATCCGCATGCTCACCAAGCCCTACATCGACACCCTCGACAAGGCCCACTCGCTGGTGGAGATCATCGAGGCCACCGCGGTGCGCGACGGCGAGCAGCCGATCATCATCGACACCATCGTCGACGAAGCGGTGCGCGCGGTGATCCGCGAGGCGATCGGCTTCAAGGTCGACATCTTCTCCACCTTCCTCAAGCCCCTGGAGGAGGAGCTGGGCACCCACTCCAGCTACAGCGTCGGGCGCACCCACTCCATCGGCCGCGACGACGTCTACATGGATCGCATCCACTCGGTGCACTTCGCCCTGGACAACGACGACGGCGCGCGCACCCACCAGTACGACAAGGCCGATATCATCCTCATCGGCGTCTCGCGCTGCGGCAAGACGCCCACCTCGCTCTATCTGGCGCTGCAGTTCGGCATCCGCGCGGCCAACTACCCGCTCACCGAGGACGACCAGGACGAGGACGGCACCCTGAAGCTACCCCGCGTGCTGGCGCAACACCGGCACAAGCTGTTCGGCCTGACCATCGACCCGCGCCGGCTAGCGGCGATCCGCCACGAACGTCGCCCCAACAGCCGCTACAGCTCGATGGACCAGTGCATGCAGGAGGTTCAGCAGGCGGAAGCGCTCTACCGCCAGATGCACATCCCGTTCATCGACACCACCCGCTTCTCGGTGGAGGAGATCTCCACGCGGATGATCGCCGAGACGGGCCTGCACCGTCGCTTCTCACCGCGCTGAGCCGTCATGACGCGCTGGCTCTCCGCAACCGCCCTGGTCCTGGCTCTGCTCGCCGGCGGCCCGCTCGCCCTCTGGGTGAGCGGCGAGGTGGACCTGCAGGGCCACTGGCGCAGCGCCGACCGCTCCAGCGCCGGGCTCGCCCCCGACCCGCAGCGGACCCGCGAGGCCGTGGTCCAGGTCTATTCCGCGCGAGCCTTCAACTGGCGCGGTCTCTTCGCCGTGCACACCTGGGTCACCACCAAGCCTCAGGGCGCGGCGAACTACACCCTTCACCAGGTGACCGGCTGGGGGCGCCCCACTCTCAGCTCACGCTCCGGCATTCCCGACCGCGCCTGGTTCGGCAGCACGCCGAGGGTGCACGCCACCCTGTGCGGCCCGCCGGCCGCGGCGGCCATCGAGCGCATCGCAACGCTGCTGCCCGACTATCCCTATCGCGACGTCTACCGCACCTGGCCCGGCCCCAACAGCAACACCTTCGTGGCCTGGCTGGTACGCCAGGTGCCGGAGCTCGACGTCGCCCTGCCCGCCACGGCCATCGGCAAGGACTACCTGGGCCGCGAGCTGGTCGCCGTGCCGCCGGGGGGCCGCGGCGTACAGGTCTCGCTGGGCGGCGTGCTGGGCGCCACCCTGGGTACGGCGGAGGGGCTCGAGGTGAACCTTGGCGGTCTGGTACTGGGCATCGACCCCCTCGCCCCCGGCCTCAAGCTGCCGGGCATCGGTAGCGTGGCGATTCCCGGCCTCGCCCGGGGCACTGAACACGTCAGCTGCTGAACCGCGGCTCAGTGCACGATGCCCTCGCGGCGCAGCCGGGCGATATCTGCGGCGGAGAGCCCCATCTCGGCGAGGAGCGCGTCGCTGTCCTGACCCAGGCGTGGCGGAGCCACCTCGCTCATGGCCGTCCGGCCGTCGAAGCGCAGGGGGTTGGCCACCTGGGGAATGTCCAGGCCATCCCGCTGCAGGGTGCGCCGCATGCCGCGATGAAGCACCTGGGGGTCGGTGAACACTTCCGCCACGGTGTTGATGGGGCCGGCGGGAATGCCCCGCGCTTCCAGGTCGGCGAGCCAGTCGTCACGGCCACGGGTCAGAAAGATCGACTGGAGCTGGGGGACCAGCGCCTCGCGGTTGCCAACCCGCGCGGCGTTGGTGGCGTAAGCGGGGTCCTCGGCCCATTCGGGGTGACCGAGCAGCGCGGCCAGGCGCACGAACTGACTGTCGTTGCCCACCGTCAGCACCAGGTGGCCGTCGGCACAGGCGAAGGCCTGATAGGGCACGATGTTGGGGTGGGCATTGCCGTGGCGCTCGGGCGAGACGCCGCTCACCAGGGCGTTGAGCGCCTGGTTGGCGAGCGCCGCCACCTGGACGTCGAGCAGCGACACGTCGATGTGGCAACCCACGCCGGTGCGGCCCCGCTCGTGCAGGGCCGAGAGCACGCCAATGGTGGCATAGAGCCCGGTCATCACGTCGGTGATCGCCACGCCGGTCTTCATGGGTATGCCGTCCGGCTCGCCACTGATGCTCATCAGCCCGCCCATGGCCTGGATCATGAAGTCGTAGCCGGCGCGGTGAGCGTAGGGGCCGTCCTGACCGAAGCCGGTGATCGAGCAGCCGATCAGCCGCGGATTGAGGGCGTGCAGAGTCGCATAGTCGAGGCCGTACTTGGCCAGGCCGCCGACCTTGAAGTTCTCGAGCATCACGTCGGCGCCCCGGGCCAGCCGGCGCACCAGCGCCTGCCCTTCCCGGCTGGCGATATCCACGGCCAGCGACTGCTTGCCGCGGTTGGCGCACAGGTAGTAGGCAGCGACCCTGTCCAGGTCGTCCTGCCCTATTTCCCGATCCTCGGCGAGCCACGGCGGGCCCCAGCCGCGGGTGTCGTCGCCGCGCTGGGGATGCTCGACCTTGATCACCCGTGCCCCCAGATCGGCCAGCAGCTGGCCGGCCCAAGGGCCCGCCAGCACCCGCGAGAGGTCCAGCACCGTGATGCCCGACAGCGGTCCGCTCATGGCCACATCACTCATCCCGTGAAGGCCTGGATGCCGGTCTGCGCCCTACCCAGGATCAGGGCGTGGACATCGTGGGTCCCCTCGTAGGTGTTCACCGCCTCCAGGTTCATCATGTGACGGATCACGTGATACTCGTCGGCGATGCCGTTGCCGCCATGCATGTCGCGAGCGACCCGGGCGATGTCCAGCGCCTTGCCGCAGTTGTTGCGCTTGATCAGCGAGATCGCCTCGGGCACCAGCTGGCCGTCGTCGATCATGCGTCCCACGCGCAGCGCGGCCTGCAGGCCCAGGGCGATCTCGGTCTGCATGTCGGCGAGCTTCTTCTGGATCAGCTGATTGGCGGCGAGCGGGCGGCCGAACTGCTTGCGGTCGAGGGTGTACTCTCGCGCCGCGTGCCAGCACGCCTCGGCGGCACCCATGCTGCCCCAGGCGATACCGAAGCGGGCACGGTTGAGGCAGGAGAAAGGCCCCTTGAGACCGGTGACGCCTGGCAGGCGCTGCTCGTCGGAGACCTCCACATCCTGCATGGCGATCTGGCCGGTAATGGAGGCGCGCAGGCTGAACTTGCCCTCGATCTTGGGTGCCGAAAGCCCCGCCATGCCCTTCTCGAGGATGAAGCCATTGACCACGCCCTCCTCGTCGCGGGCCCAGACCACGAACACATCGGCAATCGGCGAGTTGGTGATCCAGGTCTTGGTACCGTTGAGCCGCCAGCCGTTGTCGGTGCGTACGGCACGGGTGGACATGTTGCCCGGGTCGGAGCCGTGGTCCGGCTCGGTCAGGCCGAAGCAGCCCACCCACTCGCCCCTGGCCAGTTTCGGCAGGTACTTCTCGCGCTGGGCGTCGCTGCCGAAGGCATGGATCGGAAACATCACCAGGCTCGACTGCACGCTCATGGCGCTGCGGTAGCCGGAATCGACGCGCTCCACCTCGCGGGCGATGAGGCCGTAGCTGACGTAGTTCATGCCGGCGCAGCCGTAGCCGTCGATGGTGGCGCCGAGCAGGCCCAGCTCGCCCATCTCGTTCATGATCTCGCGGTGGAATATCTCGTGGCGGTTGGCTTCCAGCACCCGGGGCAGCAGCTTCTCCTGGCAGTAGTCGTGGGCGGTCTGCTGCACCATCCGCTCCTCTTCGCCGAGCTGGTCGACGAGGCGGAAGGGGTCATCCCAGGTGACGGGGGTGATCTGGCTCATGGCAGGCTCCTCGGTGACGGACGAATAATTTCTACATTTTTGTTAAATGTAGAGCAAAACCGCCCGACTGCCAACCCGTCTCGGTATCACCCGCTACCGATGGTCATGCCGACGCCGCCACCCGGCCGGCCACGGCCAGCCGCTCCCGAATCTGCCACCAGGCCACCAGCGCGACCAGGGCATTGGCGAGCAGCATGCCCACGAAGACCCCGGTCGGCCCGGCGAGCCGGCCGCCCAGCCAGGCCAGCGGCACAGTGAGCACGAACAGCCGGATCACCGACAGGCGCATGGCGCGCCCCGGCTCGTGCAGGGCGTTGAGCGAAGAGACCGACAGGATCACTACCCCCTGGGCACCCAGGCCCAGGGGCACCCACCACAGGAAGGTGCGCAGCACCTCACCCATGGCCGGCCCGTCGGCGTAGCTCGCCACCAGCCAGGGCGCGAGCCCCTGCAGCAACAACCACACCCCCAGCTGCCAGACGAGCACGAAGGCAAAGCAGCCGAGAATGGCCCGCCGCACCCGGTCGATCTGCCCGGCACCGCTGTTCTGGCTGACCAGCGGCGGTAGGGTCATGGAGAGTGCCAGCACACCGATCTGGGCGATGGCATCGAGACGCGTGCCGACCCCGAAGCCCGCCACCGCATCGTGGCCGTGGCCGGCCATGATGCGCGTGAGCATGCCCATGGCCAGTGGCGTGAAGACGCTGGTGATGGCCGCCGGCACGGCGATGCGCGAGAGCTCCCGCCAGGAGTCGGCGAGCCCGGCCAGGGTGAGGCCGGCGAGATCGATCAGCTCGCGCAGGTCGCGCTGGAAGACGAGTGCCAGCGCCATGGCGCTCCAGCTCAGCACCGTGGCGAGCGCCGCCCCGGAGACGCCGAGCGCCGGCAGCGGGCCTGCGCCGAAGATCAGCAGCCAGTCGAGCACGCCGTTGAGCAGCGCCGCCAAGGCCATCGTCAGTCCCGGTACCAGGGTATTACCCTGGGCACGCAGCACGCTGTTGAGCACGCGGGGCACGATGACCGCCGCCGCGCCCAGGTACCAGATGCCCATGTAGTCGCGCACATGGGGCATCAGGGTGTCGTCGGCCCCCAGCAGGCGAAACAGGGGTTCGAGCGTGGCCAGCCCCAGGGCGCTGAGCACCACGCCCACGGCCAGTGCCAGCAGCGCCGCATCGGTGGCCCGGCGGCGCACCGTCGTCAGGTCACCCTGCCCCAGGCGGCGCGCCACCACCGCCGAAGTACCGATGCCCAGGCCGATGGCCAGGCTGATCACCGTGAACACCACCGGGAAGGTGAACGACACCGCCGCCAGCGGTGCGGTGCCCAGCCGGGCGATGAACCAAGCGTCCACCAGGTTGAAGCTCATCATGGCGATCATGCCGCCCACCACCGGCAGGCTCTTGCGCAGCAGGGTCGCGGCGATGGGGCCTTCGAGCAGCTCGCGGCGAACGGGACGACGGGACGGGGGAACGGCAGATGACGCGGGGGTGCGGGCGCTCATTCGGGCTCTCGACGGCAAAACGGGCACCCGATTGTGCCCGTTTCGCCGATGCCTGCCAAAGACGGATTCAGTCGTCCTCTCCGGCACGATACAGCTTCTGAATGCTGGAAAAATCCAGCTGCCCGTTGCCCTGGGCGCTGTGCAGCGCGAACAGGTTGCGCGCCTGCGAACCCATCGGCACCGTGGCCTTGCTGCCCAGCGCCAGCTCCCAGGCGAGCCCCAGGTCCTTGGCCATCAGGTCGGTCAGGAAACCGCCCTGGTAGTCGCGTGAGGCCGCCGAGCCCTCCATGACGCCCGGCCAGGGGTTGTAGACGTTGAGCGCCCAGTTGCCGCCGCTGCTCTGCTTCATGATCTCGGAGAGCACGGCCGGGTCGAGGCCGTTCTTCACGCCCAGCGCCAGCGCCTCGGCGGTACCGCTCATCAGGATGCCGAGCAGCATGTTGTTGCAGATTTTGGCGACCTGCCCGGCGCCCACTTCGCCGGCATGGAAGATGTTCTTGCCCATGTCCTCGAGCACCGGCTTGGCTTGCGCGAAGCCTGCCTCGGCGCCCCCGACGATGAAGGTCAGGGTGCCGGCCTTCGCGCCACCCACGCCGCCGGAGACCGGGGCATCTAGGTAGGTAAGGCCGCGCTCGGCGGCGGCGGCGCCCACGAAGCGGGCATCCTCCGGCGAGATGGTGGAGGCATCGATGATCAGCGGCTTGCCCTCGAGGGCGTCGAACAGGCCCGTCTCGCCGTCGCGGCCGAGATAGAGGCCGCGCACGTGGGCGCCGGCCGGCAGCATGGAGATGACCACCTCGGCACCGCGAGCGGCGGCTTCGGCGCTCGCGCCGCGGCTCGCCCCCTCCGCTTCCAGCGCCTCGACAGCCCCTTCGACCAGATCGAAGACCCGAACGTCGTGGCCGGCCTTGACCAGATTGGTGGCCATAGGGGCCCCCATATTGCCGAGACCGATGAAGGCGATTTTCATGTGCGTAGCTCCTGAGTGTTGTTATCGGCTGAAATGCCAAACGCGAGTTGAGGACCGGCCGGGTCAACCGACGCGATGACCGCTGCCGAGGTCGCGCAGCGGATTCTCCTCATCCGACCACAGCGGCGTCATCAGCGCCAGAACGTCGGTTTCCGGCACGCTGGCGGCGTCACGATGTTGCCACTGCGGGTTCTTGTCCTTGTCGATCAGCAGCGCGCGCACGCCCTCGGCGATGTCCCCCTGGCGACAGCACTGCACCGACAGCGACAGCTCGTCGCGGAAGGCCTCGGCCAGGCCGGTGTGACGATGGCGTTCCAGCATGCGCCACACCAGATGCGCGGAGAGCGGGCTGCCGGCGGCGAGGCGCGCCCGGTTGGCGACAAGCCAGTCGTCGTCGCGGGTGTCGGCGAGAATCCGTGCCACCGCGCTGGGCGCGTCGATCTGGCCCACCAGCTGCTGGATATGATCGAGGTGCGGCCACACCTGCCCGGCCGGTGCCGACTCGCGCGCTTCCTGCCCGTCCAGGGCGCCCTGGACGGCCGCGCGCAGCGCCTCGGGCGAGCGAGTCCCGTAGTCCGCGGCGGCCAGGGCGTCGAGCAGCGCCTCGCGCCGCTCGCGGGGCACGAAGTGATCCGCCATGCCCAGGTCCAGGGCGTCGCGGGCGTTGAGCTGGGCGCCGGTCAGGCCCAGGTAGGCCCCCACGCCTGGCGGCATGCGGTTGAGGAACCAGCTCGCTCCGATGTCCGGGTAAAGACCGATGGTGATCTCGGGCATGGCAATGCGCGTGGTCTCGGTGACCAGGCGCTGGAAACCCCCGGCCATGAGGCCGAGCCCCCCGCCCATGACGATGCCGTCGCCCCAAACCAGCAGCGGCTTGGGATAGGTATGGATGCGATAGTCGAGCCGGTACTCCGTGGTGAAATAGGTCTCGGCGAAGACACTGTCGCGGCCTGACCCACGGTTCTCGCCCTCTTCGGTCATGGAGCGGTAGAGGGCCACGATGTCGCCACCCGCGCAGAACGCCTTGTCGCCGGCGCCTTCCAGCCACACCGCCACGATGCTGCGGTCCACTGCCCAGGCGTCGAGCTTGGCGTCGAGCTGACGCGCCATCTCCAGCGACAGGGCGTTGAGCGACTTGGGGGCATTGAGGGTGGCCACGCCGATCCGGCCACCGTCCCGGGTCGGCAGTTCATCGAAGATGACCGCAAGGTCCGTCATGCTCGTTCTCTCCTGGTTGTTATTGCAGGGCTTCGATCACGCCGTCCGCCAGCAGGCGACGGGCCACGATCAGACGCATGATCTCGTTGGTGCCCTCGAGGATCTGGTGCACCCGGGTATCGCGCACCAGGCGCTCCAGCGGGTACTCCTTGATATAGCCATAACCGCCGTGCAGCTGCAGGGCCTCGTTGCACACGTTGAAGCCCATGTCCGTGGCATGGCGCTTGGCCATGGCGCAGTAGGCCGTGGCCTCGGGGTCGCCCTGATCGAGCCGCCAGGCGGCATGACGAACCATCAGGCGCGCGGCGGTGAGCTCGGCCGCCATGTCGGCGAGCTTGAACTGCAGCCCCTGGAAGCTGGAAAGCGACTGACCGAACTGCTTGCGCTCGGCCATGTAGTCCCGCGCCAGGGTCAAGGCATGCTGAGCGGCACCCAGCGAACAGCTGGCAATATTGAGTCGTCCGCCGTCAAGTCCCTTCATGGCGAACCGGAAGCCCTCGCCCTCCTGACCGAGGCGGTTGGTCACCGGCACGCGCACGCCGTCGAAGCTGATCAGGCGCGTGGGCTGGCTCTTCCAGCCCATCTTCTCCTCGTTCTTGCCGTAGCTGACGCCGTCGGCATCGGCCGGCACCACGATGGCGGATACCCCACCGGCACCGCTGCCCGCCTCGCCGGTGCGCGCCATCACCACCAGCACCTGGGTCTCGCCGGCGCCAGAGATGAACATCTTGGAGCCCGAGATCACATACTCGTCGCCCTCCCGGACCGCCTTGGTGCGCAGGCTGGCGGCATCCGAGCCCGAGCCGGGCTCGGTGAGGCAGTACGAGCCCAGCTGCTGCCCTGCTATCATGTCCGCGACGTGGCGCTCGCGCAGCGCCTCGTCGCCCCAGGTGGCGATCATCCAGGTAACCATGTTGTGAATGGTCAGGTAGGCGGTGGTCGAGATGCAGCCCTGGGCGAGCTGTTCGAAGATCAGCGAGGCGTCGAGGCGCGACAGCCCCAGACCGCCCTGCTCCTCGGGGGTGTAGATCCCCAGAAAGCCCGCCTCGCCGGCCCGGCGAATGACGTCGACGGGGAAATGCGAGGTGGCATCCCACTCGGCGGCATGCTCGGCCAGCTCGGCCTTGGCGAAGTCGGCGGCCGCCTGAACGAGCGCCTTCTGGTCATCGGTCAGGGAAAAGTCCATCGGGGGCATCCTCTTGGTATCTACATACGCGTGGTTACGAAACGCGCATGGTTTCGACAGTGGGTTTCGACATGGGGACGGCAGCGAGACGGTCGACGCCGAGCACCAACACGCCAGCAGCGGGTCGATGCGGACCAACCTAGCACTTGCTAGGTTTTAGCGCATACCACCCTTAGTCGACAACCACTTTACGTTAACGTCAACGTCGTCTAGTGTTGCGAATACGATGGTGGACAGCCGCACGGCGCACCACCCGGCTACAGGACAGCAGCAATGATGATTCCCAGCCCCGACGCCCATGCCTCGGTCAACGGCAGCCTCCCCCGCCAGCGCCGCACCTACTCCATCGGCGAACTGGCGCGCATGTTCGAGGTAACGCCGCGAACCATCCGCTTCTACGAGCAGGAGGGCCTACTGGCCCCCGAGCGGCGCGGCCAGACGCGGATCTACCACGAGAAGGACCGGGTGCGCCTCAAGCTCACGCTGCGCGGCAAGCGGCTGGGCTTCTCGCTCGCCGAGATCCGCGAGGTGATCGAGATGTATGACGCCATGCCGGACGGCAACGCCCGCCAGCTCAAGCGGCTGCTGGAAATCCTGGCCGACAAGCGCGCCAACATGGAGCGCCAGCTCGAGGACATCCGCCTGATGCAGCGCGAACTCGACGACGTGGAAAGCCGGGCCCGCGAGGTGCTGGACCGGCTTGCTCGTCAGGACGCCTGACGCGCGGCAAACGGCGCCACCCTTTTCGCAACAACAAGACGGGTAACATCAATGACACGCCAAGACGCTCACAAGGTAGATAACAGCTACGTCAGCGGCATCAGCGACACGCCGCTCAAGGGCCAGACCATCGGCGACTGCTTTGACGAGACCGTCGCCCGCTTCCCCGATGGCGATGCCCTGCTCAGCCTGCACCAGGGACTGCGCTACACCTGGAAGGAGCTGCAGCAGGCGGTGGACCGGGCCGCCCGCGCCCTTCTCGCCCTGGGCGTGAACAAGGGCGACCGGGTCGGCATCTGGTCACCCAACTGCGCCGAGTGGACCATTACGCAGTTCGCCACGGCGAAGATCGGCGCCGTGCTGGTCAACATCAACCCCAGCTACCGCACTCATGAGCTGGAGTATGCGCTGAAGCAGTCTGCCACCTCCACTCTGATCTTGCAGGGTCAGTTCAAGACCTCCGACTACGTGGCGACCCTGGCCGAGCTGGCCCCGGAGCTGCGTGACGGCGCGCCGAGCACCTTCTCCAGCGCCAAGCTGCCCGAGCTCAAGCGCGTGATCTGCCTCGACGCGGATCGCGCCCTGACCGGCATGCTCAGTTGGGAGAGCATGCTGGGGCATGCCGATGAGGTCTCCGCCGAGCACCTCGCCGATATTCAGGCCACCCTGCAGTTCGACGAACCGATCAACATCCAGTACACCTCCGGCACCACCGGTGCGCCCAAGGGCGCCACCCTGTCGCACCACAATATCCTCAACAACGGCTTCTTCGTGGCCCGCACCATGGGCTTCACCGAGAAGGATCGCCTGGTGATCCCGGTGCCGCTCTACCACTGCTTCGGCATGGTGATGGGCAACCTCGGCTGCGTGACCCACGGCGCCACCATGATCTACCCCGGCGACGGCTTCGAGCCCGAAGCCACGTTGCGCGCCGTGTCGGAGGAGAAGGCAACGGCCCTGTACGGCGTGCCCACCATGTTCATCGCCGAGCTGGAGCACCCGGACTTCGCGCGTTTCGACCTGTCCACCCTGCGCACCGGGATCATGGCCGGCTCCATCTGCCCCATCGAAGTGATGCGCCAGGTCATCGACAAGATGCACATGGAAGACGTCACCATCTGCTACGGCATGACCGAAACCAGCCCGGTGAGCTTCCAGACCCAGACCGACGCTCCGCTGGAGAAGCGCGTGACCACCGTGGGCACCATCCACCCGCACCTGGAGGTCAAGCTGGTCAGCCCCGAGACCGGTGCCGTGGTGCCGCGCGGCGAGACCGGCGAGCTGTGCACCCGCGGCTACAGCGTGATGCTCGGCTACTGGAACAACGAAGAGGCCACCGCCAAGGCCATCGACAAGGCGGGCTGGATGCACACCGGCGACTTGGCCACCATGGACGACGAGGGCTACGTGGCGATCGTCGGGCGCATCAAGGACATGATCATCCGCGGCGGCGAGAACATCTACCCGCGTGAGATCGAGGACTTCCTCTACACCCACCCGGCGATTTCCGATGTCCAGGTGATCGGCGTGCCCGACGAGAAGTACGGCGAGGAAGTGATGGCCTGGGTCAAGCTCACCGACGGCCAGCAGCTCACCGCCGACGAGCTCAAGGCGTTCTGCAAGGGCCAGATCGCCCACTACAAGATCCCGCGCTACGTGAAGTTCGTCGACGAGTTCCCGATGACCGTCACCGGCAAGATCCAGAAGTTCAAGATGCGCGAGGAAGCCACCCACGAGCTGGGGCTGGCCTGACAGGTTCGAGGTTCGAGGTTCGAGGTTCGAGGTTCGAGGTTCGAGGTTGGCAACGCTAGTTACTGCTGGATGGAAAACTAGCCCCGTGAGCATGGCTCGCGGGGCTTTTGATTGCAGGGAGAGGAACGGGGCCCCTTGTACCTCGCCCCTTGTCCCTGCCCGAAGGGCCTACAGCCCCTTGGGCGCAAAGATCCCCGGCGCATTGCGCCAGTAACCCTTGTAGTCCATGCCGAAACCGAAGACGTAGCGGTCGGCCACCTCCAGGCTGCAGTAGTCGGCCTTGAGGCCGGGCACCGCCTTGCGGTCGTGGCGCTTGTCGACCAGCACCGCGGTGGAAATGCTCGCCGCTCCCGCCTCGCGGCAGTAGTCGAGAATCGCCGCGAGCGTCGCCCCCTCGTCGAGGATGTCGTCGACGATCACCACGTGACGGCCGGCCATCGGCACTTCCGGCGAGACCCGCCAGAAGAGTTCGCCGCCGCGAATGCCACCGCGGTAGCGCGTGGCGTGCAGGTAGTCGACCTCGAGGGGGAAGCCCAGCCGGGTGAGCAGGTGACCGGTGGTGATCAGACCGCCGTTCATCACGCAGTAGAAGACCGGCAGGGTATCGCCCAGATCGGCGGTGATGGCCGCAGCCATGCGATCTAGCGCCGCTTCCACCTCGTCGTGGGAGATCAGGCAGTCGGCGGTCTCCATGACCTCGCGCATGGTAGCCAGGGAGTCATGGATATCGGGTTCAAGCTTGGGCATGCAGGGAACTCGTCGGGCAGTCGGGTAAGTAAGATGTCAGGCCGCGGCGGCTCAGTGGCCGGCCATGGCCTCGAGGCGGGCGTGCACCCGGCGCCAGCGGCTGAGGGCCGCCAGGGCTTCCAGCTCCGGGCGCGCACGGCCGTAGCGCAGCCGCCGGGCGGGGCGGAAGCGCCGGCCGCTGCAGGCATCGAGCGCTTCCAGGGCGGCGGAGCGGTCGTTGCACACCAGCACCGCGTCGCAGCCGGCGGCGAGTGCCGCCCGCGCCCGTTCGCGCGGCCCGCCGGCGACGCTGGCCGCCGCCATGCCGAGGTCGTCGGAGAAGAGCGTGCCCTTGAAGCCCAGGGTCTCGCGCAGCATCCCCAGCCAGCTGGCCGAGAACCCCGCCGGGCGGGCATCGAGGGCGGAATAGATGACGTGAGCCGGCATGATGCCGTCGAGGCGCGCCGCCAGGGCGGAGAACGGCACCAGGTCACGACGCTTGAGCTCGGCCAGCGGGCGGTCGTCCACGGGCATCTCGAGGTGGGAATCGGCCGCCACCCCGCCATGGCCGGGAAAATGCTTGCCCACGGCGGCCATGCCCGCCTCGTGCAGGCCGGCCACGAAGGCGCCTCCCATGGCGGCCACGGTCTCGGGGTCGGCCCCGAAGCTGCGATCGCCGATCACGCTGGAGAGGCCCACGTCGACGTCGAGAACCGGCGCGAAGCTGAAGTCCAGGCCGCAGGCCGCCATCTCCATGCCCAGCAGCCAGCCGGTATCCTGGCAGAGTCGCAAGGTGACCTCGGGGGCCACGGCGAAGTCGCGGCCGATGCGCCCCATGGCGGGCAGGCGGGTGACGCCCTGGCGCAGGCGCTGCACGCGACCGCCCTCTTGGTCGATGGCGAGCAGCAGGTCGGGCCGCACCCCGCGAATGGCATCGCACAGCGCGCGAACCTGCTGAGCATCCTGGACGTTGCGCCCGAACAGGATCACGCCGCCCACTTCGGGGCGCGCCAGAAGCTTACGCTCCTCCACCCTCAGGCGGGTGCCTTCCAGGTCCAGCATCACCGGGCCTAGGGAATGGGTCATGGTAGGAATCCTTGGGCCACAGGGGGTCGATTCTAGCCCAGTGGGCGGCGAGTGTCAGCGACTCGCCTCAGTCGTGCACCCACACCGGCGTACCCGGCACCGCCAGGTCGAACACCGCCAGCAGATCGGTGTCGCGCAGGCGAATGCAACCGTGAGAGCGTGGCTCGCCCATGGGCTCGCTAGGCGGCGTGCCATGCAGGTAGATATAGCGCCGCTGACTGTCGACGTCTCCCCCGCGATTGATGCCCCGCTCCAGCCCGCAGAGCCACAGGATGCGGGTGAGAATCCAGTCACGTCCCGGGTGAGCGGCAGCAAGAGCTTCGCTGTAGACCTCCCTGGTGAAGCGGCGCCCACGGAACACGGCGCCAACCGGCAGCCCGTCACCGATGGCGGCGCGCACATAGTGCCAGCCCAGCGGCGTCTGGCCGCTGCCTTCCCGCTGGCCGGTGCCAGCCGCCCCGGTGGAGACGGCATAGCTCGACGCCGGCGTGTCCCCCCGCCACACCACCAGGCGCTGGGCCGGGATATCGACCTCCAGCCAGGGCGCGCCGGCGGGCGGTAGCGTCTCCAGCCGCGGGGTGCGCATCAGCTGGCCTCGGCGCGGTTGGCCATCGGCGCCTCCGGCAGCGGCGCGTTCAGGGCCGCAACCACCACGGGGCGCAGGCGCCGGACCAGGTCGCGCACCGAGACGTGCTCGCCGTAGTCCTTCTCGGCGATGTCGCGCAGCGCATCCAGGCCCGAGAGCGTGAAGATCACCGTGCCCAGCACGAAATGCAGCCGCCAGAAGCGTTCGGCATCGGGCAGCTCGGGGGTGGCGCGGCGCACCAGTTCGGTGAAGCGGGTGAAGACGCTGCCGTACTCCTCCTGGATATAGCGGCGCAGATGGCCCTGGGCCTGGCTGTAGGCGAGCCCCAGCAGTTTCATGAACACCTTGAGACTATGGCGCTCGGCGGGCACCTCCAGCACGGTGCGCGCCATGGACTCGAGCAGCTCCTCGAGGGGGATGGTGCCGTCGGGATGACGCGCCTCGAGCGCGTCCAGGGCACCGTGGAAACGCTCGGTGAAGGGGTCGAGGTAGCGGGCGAAGACCGCCTGGATCAGGGCCTTCTTGGAACCGAAGTGATAGTTCACCGCGGCCAGGTTGACCCGCGCCTTGCTGGTGATGGTCCGCAGCGACGTTTCGGCAAAGCCGCGCTCGGCGAACAGCACCTCGGCGGTATCGAGAATGCGCGTGACGGTATCTGTCTGGGCCATGATCCGGGCCTCGATGGAAACGATTGTTTGAAACGTACAGAAATCCTACGCGAATACAGGTGCTCTCTCAACGCCGGATTGGAGCATCCTGTTTGAAACGCCAGGGACCTGGCGGCCGGGTGCCACCTCACTTACTGGATGAACTTCCATGCTGTATACTTGACCAATAAAGCAGCGCCAGCCGGAGGTCGCATGACTCGCCCCCTTACGCCACGCCAGCAGCACGTCTTCGACTTCATCGTCAAGACGATGAACGAGCTGGGCTATCCGCCCACACGCGCCGAGATCGCCCGGGCACTCGGCTTTCGCTCCCCCAACGCCGCCGAGGAGCACCTGCGGGCCCTGGAGCGCAAGGGCGTCATCCGGGTGATGCGCGGCACCTCGCGAGGGATTCGCCTCGCCATGGCCGAACCCGAGCCGCCGCCTGACAGCGGTACCGAAGGTCTGCCGATCATTGGCGAGGTGGCGGCCGGCAGCCCGGTGCTCGCCGCCGAACACATCGACCGCTACTGCCCGCTGCCGCCGGAGTTCTTCACCCCCCGCGCCGACTACCTGCTCAAGGTACGCGGCCTCTCCATGAAGGATGCCGGCATCCTCGAGGGCGACCTGCTGGCCGTGCACCGTACCGACCAGGTGCGCGACGGGCAGATCGTGGTCGCTCGCCTCGAGGACGAGGTGACCGTCAAGCGCTTCCAGCGCCACGGCCACCGGGTGACCCTCGCGGCGGAGAACCCGGACTTCGCCCCCATCGAGGTGGACCTGCGTCACGAGGCGCTGGAGATCGAGGGGATCGGTGTAGGCGTCATCCGCGGCGGCAATGGCAACGCCCTCGGCTGATCGCAAGATCCTGCACGCCGACTGCGACTGCTTCTACGCGGCGGTGGAGATGCGCGACGACCCGCGGCTGCGCGAGGTGCCGCTGGCGATCGGGGGCCGCGCGGAACAGCGCGGAGTGATCGCCACCTGCAACTACCCGGCCCGCCAGTACGGCATCCACTCCGCCATGCCCACGGCCCGGGCCCTGCGCCTCTGCCCGCACCTCAGGTTGCTGCCGGGCGACTTCGACAAGTACCGCGAGGTCTCGCGGCAGATTCAGGCGATATTCCACGAGCTCACTACGCTGGTGGAGCCGCTGTCGCTGGACGAGGCCTTCCTCGATGTCAGCGAGGTGACCCGCTTCGCCGGCAGCGCCACCTGGATGGCCCAGTGGCTCAAGGAGCAGAGCCTGGCGCGCACCGGCATCACCGTCTCGGTGGGCGTGGCGCCAAGCAAGTTCCTGGCCAAGATCGCCAGCGACTGGGAGAAGCCCGACGGCCTCACCGTGATTCCCCCCGAGCGCGTCGCGTCCTTCGTGCGCGAGCTGCCGGTGACCAAGCTGCACGGGGTGGGCCCGGCCACGGCCGCACGGCTCAGCGCGCTCGACATTGCCACCTGTGCCGACCTCGAGCGCCTGCCCCTTGAGACCCTCCTCCAGGAGTTCGGCAAGTTCGGCCGGCGCCTCTTCGAGCTCGCCCGCGGCATCGACGAGCGCCCGGTACGCGTGGAGCGCGAGCGCAAGTCGGTGAGCGTGGAGACCACCTTCGCCCGCGACCTGCCCGACCTGGCGCACTGCTGGGAGGCGCTGGCGCCGCTGTGCGAGCGGCTCGAGGCGCGCCTGGCCCGCCACGGCCACCCGCCGGTGGCCGGGCGCTTCGTCAAGCTGCGCTGCGACGACTTCCGCCTCACCACCCTCGAGGAGCGCAGCGGTGAGCCCGCCCTGTCCGGCTTTCTCGGTCTGCTCGACCAGGCCTGGGCGCGGCGCCAGCGCCCCGTGCGCCTCCTCGGCGTCGGCGTGCGCCTCGTGTCCGAGGACGCCCGCCGTCAGCTGACGCTGCCGCTGTAACCGTCACTTCGTGTCGATATAGCGATGGTCATTGAACGTCGCCACCCAGCTCGGGTGGTAGACCATCAGAATGCTCAGCAGCATGCCGGTGATGAACGCCTCGGAGGGCATCAGCAGCGGCAGGAAGAGCGCATACTCGCGGGCCAGATGGATCGCCTCGGGGTCGGTGGCGCCGAGCATGACCAGCCCCAGCCCGGCGAGCCCGGTGCCCAAAGTGGCCAGCGCCGCCCCGAAAAAGCCGCACACGAAGAGAAATACCATCAGGTTGTCGGGCAGCCGGCGGTCGACCAGCCGCCACACCAGCACCGTGATCAGTGCCGGCACCACGCCGGTGATCAGGATGTTGACCCCCAGAAGCGGCCAGGCCGTCCTGCCCAGCACCACCAGGGAGAGATTGACGATCAGGTTGGTGGCCAGCGCCAGCGGCGCCTTGAAAACGAGCGTCAACAGCGCCGTGAACATCAGGTGCAGGGTCAGCCAGTCCACCGCCTGGGCACGCAGCTGCCACAGCAGGAGCACCGCCACCGTGGCCGCCAGCCAGCGATGCTGCAGGCCGCTGTCGGTCAGCAGTGCCTGCCAGGGGCGCTGCGCCAGGGCGAGCCCCACCACCGCCAGCGCCACGACGCCGGCCAGCAGCAGCAGCCAGGGCTCGAGCAGGGTCTCGGAGAAGGTCACGGCTGCCTCCCACGGTGATGTCAGGCGAACACCACCGTCTTGTTGCCATGGATGAGCACGCGATCCTCCAGGTGCCAGCGCAGGCCCCGCGCCAACACGGCCCGCTCCACGTCGCGACCGAAGCGCACCAGATCCCCGGTGGTATGACAGTGGCTCACCCGGTGGATGTCCTGCTCGATGATCGGGCCGGCGTCCAGCTCCTCGGTCACGTAGTGGCAGGTCGCCCCGATCAGCTTGACTCCCCGGGCATGGGCCTGGTGATAGGGGCGAGCCCCGGCGAAGGAGGGCAGAAAGCTGTGATGGATGTTGATCACCCGACCGGCATGGCGACGGCACACCCCCGGCGGCAGGATCTGCATGTAGCGGGCCAGCACCACGGTATCGGCGCCCAGCGCCTCGAGGCGACTTTCCACCTTGGCAAAGGCCGCGTCCCTGTCATCGGCAGGTACCGGGACATGGTGGTAGGGCAGCCCGTGCCACTCCACCAGGCCGCGCATGTCGTCGTGATTGGAGATCACCCCGACGATATCCCCCTCGAGTTCGCCGGCCGTCCAGCGATACAGCAGATCGACCAGGCAGTGGCGCTCACGGGAGACCATCACCACGACTCGCGGGCGATGGCGGGTATCCCGCAGTGCCCACTGCATGTCGAACTCCCGCGCGACCGGCGCGAAGGCCTCGCGCAGTTCATCGGCGGTCATACCGATGGAGTCGGCGAGAATCTCGTAGCGCATGAAAAAGCGCCCCGACTCCAGGTCGGAATGCTGGCTCGCCTCGGTAATGGAGCCGCCGTGCCCGGCAATGAAGCCGGACACGCGGGCCACGATGCCGCGACGATCGGGACAGGAAACAACCAGGCGATAGTAGTGGGGCATGGCGGCCAACGCTGTGCAGTTCGGGAGGAACGGGGCAGGCATTGTAGCGAAGATGCCGCCGCCTTGGCAGCGCCGGGGCGGAGCGGATTGTGGAGCCGCGGGGCCATCCCGTATAGTGAAAGACCCATTGATCGACCCAGAACTGCCGATGCATCCACCCCGTGTGACGATCCGCCCCCGCCGCCGCCCGCCCTTGCATTACCTCCCCCTGGGCGGCTGCGGAGAGATCGGCATGAACCTCGGACTCTACGGCCACGAGGACGCCTGGATCGCGGTGGACTGCGGCATGATGCTGCGCCAGGACCTGCCCGACACCCCCCTGCAGGTACCCAGCGTCGAGACACTCGAAACGCTCGATATCACGCCCTCGGCGCTGTTCATCACCCACGGCCACGAGGACCACATCGGCGCCGCGGCCTGGCTGTGGCCGCAATGGGGCTGCCCCATTCACGCCACTCCCCTCGCCGCCGGTCTGTTGCGCACCAAGTTCGTCGATCGGGGGCTCTCAACCGATGCCATTCGGGTGATCGAACCCGGTGAGGCGCTGGAGTGCGGCGCCTTCACGATCCGCTTCCTCCCGCTCACCCACTCCATTCCCGAGAGCTGCGCCCTGCTGATCGCCGTGGGCGACTACCGCGTGCTGCACACCGGCGACTGGAAGCTGGACCCGGAACCCCTGATCGGACCGCCCATCCACGGCGACCGCCTGCGCGCCCTGGCGCCGCTCGACCTGGTGGTCGGTGACTCCACCAATGCCCCCCTGCCCGGCCATTCGCGCAGCGAGGGCGAGGTGGCACGCGCCCTGGAGCGCACCCTGACCGACTGTACCGGTCGCGTGGTGGTGAGCTGCTTCGCCAGCAACCTGGCGCGACTGCTCGCCGTGGCCCAGGCCGCCGAGCGCTGTGGCCGACGAGTCAGCCTGATGGGACGCGCCATGGAGCGCATGGTGGGCGTGGCGCGGGGACTGGGGTATTTTGACGACATGCCGCCCCTGGTGCCGGTGCAGGACCTCGGCTACCTCCCCCCGGAGGAGGTGCTGGTGATTGCCACCGGCAGCCAGGGGGAGCCGCGCGCGGCCCTCAACCGGCTGGCCAGCGGCCGCCATGCCAGCTTCGAACTGCTGCCGAGCGACACCGTGATCTTTTCGGCCAAGGCGATACCCGGCAACGAGCCGCTCATCGAACGCCTCAAGCACCGCCTGCGCCAGCTCGGCGTCACCATCTGGGACGAGTTCAACCATCCCGAACTCCACGCCTCCGGCCACCCGGCTCAGGACGAACTGCGTACCCTCTACGGCTGGGTCAGGCCCCGCCACCTGCTGCCGGTACATGGCGAGGCGCGCCACCAGCGGGCGCATCGCGAGCTCGCCGAATCGCTGGGCATCCAGGCCCCGCTGTCGCCGGTCAACGGCGACCTGATCCGCCTGGACGCGGACGGCCTGAGCCGGGTGTCGCGCCACCCGCAGCGCCCCTGCATCGTCAGCCAGGATGGGGTCGCGCCCCTGCCCGGCCTGGCCGCCGAGCACGGCTCGTCGCGCCATGGCATCCTCTACCTCGCCATTCCCGTCGCCGCAACCGGCAGCGGCTGGACGCGCCTGGGCCGCCTGATGCTGGATGCCCATCACATGCGCCCGCTGGATGAGGACGCCTTCAGCGACTGGCTGGACGAACGACTCGACAGCCTGACGGCCGAGACCCTCGCCGAACTGCGCCTGCAGTTGCAGCCCGTCATTACCGCCTGGCTGAGCGAGCGGCTGCGTCAGCTACCCGACGTGCACCTGCAGTTGATGGCCGTGGAATCCCCCGCCTTCGACGCCTCGCGCTGAGCCCCGAGTCCCTGGCCCTGTGGCCAGCAAGCAAGGGGGCCGACCTGACGGCCGGCCCCCGATGGTACGCCACGCTGGCGCGCCAGGCGCTCAATTGCCGTTGGCATTCTTGGGAGGCCGACCGCGACGCCGACGCGGCGGCTCCCCCACGAGATCCTCCACGGAGAGGCCGGCATCCTGCATGGCCTCGCGAATCTCGGCCAGCTTTCTTTCCTTGTCCGCTTCCTCCTGCTCGCGAAGCTTCTCTTCTTCTTTCTTCTGCTCGATGACTTCGCCAATGACATCGGAAAGCTTGTGCAGCTGCTCCATGCTCAACTGACGGGCAGCGGCTCGAGCCACGTTCTTGTTGCGGGCGATACGCTCCAGGGTTTCGCTGGACATTGGCCTCCTCCATGCAGGAAAACGACAAAAGAGCCTGATGGCTTTCTCGTCAAAAGTATATGCGTTGACGGCGCCTTGGCAAGAAAAGGTGCATAAAAAAACACCGCGGGTTTTCCGCGGTGTTGGTCGTTCGACAGCATTGTCCGGGAGCGATTATCCCCCGGTCATGTTCATGAAGCGCACTACCTGAACATCGCCGTCGGTGGTGAAGTGGTGGCGTTCCGGCTTGAGGGGCATGGCGTTCACAATGGCTTCCTTGAGGGCGTCGAGATCCCCCGGATGGCGGCGCAGTACCGCACGAAGATCCACTGAATGCTCGTTGCCGAGACACAGCAACAGCCGCCCTTCCACGGTGACACGAACGCGATTGCAGCTGGCACAGAAGTTGTGGCTGTGCGGCGAGATGAAACCGATACGCGTCTCGCTGTCGGGCATGCGGAAGTAGCGCGAGGGTCCGAGTGTACTCTCCGCCGTGGGCAAGAGCGGATAGCGCGCCTCGATCAGGTCCTGGACCTCATCGCTGGAACAGTAGGTCTCGGCTCGGGAATGGTCGGAGACATCCCCCAGCGGCATCTCCTCGATGAAACTGATGTCCAGCCCCTCGTCGCGGGCGAAGTCGACCAGATCCATCACCTCGTCGTCGTTGCGCCCCTTGAGAATGACGGCATTGAGCTTGATGCGCCCAAAGCCGGCATCGCGGGCGGCGCGAATGCCGGCCAGCACCCGCTCGAGATCACCGGTGCGCGTGAGGCGACGAAAGCGCTCCGGATCCAGCGAATCCAGGCTGATATTGAGGCGCTGGAGACCGGCATCGCGCAGGGCGACGGCGTGCTTGCCGAGCCCTGCCCCGTTGGTGGTCATGGCGAAGTCCTTGAGCCCGGGAAGCGCACCGATCTCCGACACCAGATGGCCAATGTTGCGTCGTACCAGCGGCTCCCCGCCGGTGAGGCGAATCTTTTCCACCCCCAGTTCGACGAAGGCGCGCGCCACGGTGGCAAGCTCCTCGAGGGTGAGCACCTGAGCACGAGGGAGGAAGGTCATGTCCTCACTCATGCAGTAGACGCAGCGAAAATCGCAACGATCCGTCACCGAGATCCGCACATAGCGAACGCGGCGGCCGAAATCGTCGATCAGCTCCCGATCCATTCTCATGTCTCCCAGCGGCTGGCATCCCGTTGGTCGGACTCGCGCTCGGCGACCCAGTAGTCACCGCTGGCGCTGTGTTCCTTTTTCCAGAAAGGCGCCCGGGTCTTGAGATAATCCATGATGAAATCACAGGCCTCGAAGGCCTCGCGTCGGTGCGCGCTGGCCACGACTACCAGTACGATAGGATCACCCGGGGCCAGCCGTCCAACTCGGTGGATCACGCTGATTCCCTGCAACGCCCAGCGCGCCTCGGCTTCGCTCACGATCTCGCCGAGCGCCGCCTCGGTCATGCCGGGATAGTGTTCCAGGGTCAGGGCATTGACCTCCGGTCGCTCGTTGAAGTCGCGAACCAGCCCCGTGAAGCTCACCACGGCACCAATATCCGAGCGCCCCTCGAGCAGGGCGCGCTGTTCCGCGCCGGCATCGAAGGGCGCCTGCTGTACCCGGATCATGGTCAGCCTCCCGTGACCGGCGGAAAGAAGGCCACTTCGTCGTCGTCGGTAATCGGCGTAGCATCCACCGCCATCACCTGGTTGACGGCACAGAGTACCCGCCTCTTGGAGAGCCGCGTGAAGCGCGCGTCGCGCTCGATCAGCGCCGCCTTGAGCCCACCCACGTCCGCCGTAGGCAGGTCGTCGAGGGGCACGGTGAGCTCGCTGACCCCGAGGCTCTCGCGCAGCTCAGCCAGGCACTTGACGCGCACGCAGTGGGCCGACAGGTCGCAGCGCGACCCCACCGACACTTCGCCAGCCGCCCCCTCGCCGGTGACGATCGGCGCCTCGGGAGGTGCCACGCTGGCCTCCGGTTCGCGCCGATAGTCGCCGGAACGGCCACCGCTCTTGGCGTCCAAGTGAATGGCGCCGATCTCCATGCTCTTGTCCACCGCCTTGCACATGTCGTAGAGCGTCAGGCACGCCACGGAGACGGCGGTCAGCGCCTCCATTTCCACGCCGGTGCGTCCGTTCAGGCGGCAGGTGGCACTCACCTCGACCCGCGAGCTCTCCTCGTCGAGGTGAAAATCCACGCTTACCTTGGAGAGCGGAAGAGCGTGGCAGAGAGGGATCAACTCATGGGTGCGCTTGGCCGCCTGGATGCCGGCAATGCGCGCCGTGGCCAGCACGTCCCCCTTGGGCAGGCCGCCCTCGGCGAGCAGTGCCAGGGTTTCCGGCTGCATGGCAATGTAGCCGGAGGCGGTCGCCTCGCGGCGGCTTTCCGGCTTGTCGGCGACGTCCACCATGTTGGCTTCGCCGCGCTGGTTGAGATGGGTCAGGGTCATGTCCGCAACGCCTCAGAACAGGTGATCGGATAACGGTTGCACGGTGACGGGCTGGCCGCAATCGACGCCGTCACGCTCGGCATCGATCTCGATCAGGCAGTCCGCGGCCACCATGGAAGTGAGAATGCCGGATCCCTGCCGGCCGGTACTGCGCACCCAGAGGCGGCCCTCGGGGTCGCTTTCCAGCACCCCGCGCAGGAAATCCACGCGCCCCGCACGGCTGGCGAGCGCCTCGCCGGCCAGGGCGGTCAAGCGCCGTGGCCAGGCGTCTCGCACCCCCTGCAGGCGCCTCAGCAGCGGGGCGACGAACTGCAGGAAGGTGACCATGGCCGCCACCGGGTTGCCGGGCAGCCCGAAGAAGGGCGTTCCCGACTCCCCGAGTCGTCCGCAGGCGAGCGGCCGGCCCGGGCGCATGGCGATCTTCCAGAAGCCCAGTTCCCCCACTTCGGCCAGCGCCGCCCGCACCCGGTCCGCCTCGCCCACCGAGACGCCGCCACTGGTGATCACCAGGTCGGCCTCGTGGGCTGCCGCGGCGAGCGCCGCAACGATCCGAGGCTGGTCGTCGGGCAGGATGCCCAGGTCGATGACCTCCCCACCGCACTCGGCCACCAGGCCACGCAGCGAAAAGCGGTTGGCGTCGAAGATGCCGGCCGGCGGCAACGCCTCGCCCGGCGCGGTCACTTCGTCACCGGTGGAGAAGAGCGCCACCCGCGGGCGGCGGTGCACAAGGGCACCGGCCAGCCCCAGGGAGGCCAGCAGGCCGAGTTCGGCGGCGCCCAGGCGCACACCGGCGGCCAGGGCCGTGGCGCCGCAGGCAATGTCCTCGCCGGCCGCGCGCACGTTCTGGCCGGTACGTACGCGATCGGGGTGACGCACCCGAACGCGGCCGGCCGCCTCGTCGAGCTGCTCGCGCATGATCACGGTGTCGGCGCCCGCGGGCAACGGGGCGCCGGTGGTAATGCGCACGCACTCGCCGGGCGCCAGCGGTGTCGGATGACAGCGACCCGCGAAGACCTCGCCGACCAGCGGCCAGCTCTCGGGAGGCGTTTCCCTTGCCGGCCACGCCAAGGCGATGCCGTCCATGGCGGCATTGGTGTTCTGGGGAGCGTCGATGGGCGAGATCAGCGATTCAGCCAGCACCCGGCCGTGAAGGTGCGCCAGGGGCTGCCACTCGGCGGGTAACGGCGCCACGGCCAGCGCGGCCGTGGCCTCGCACGCTTCGGCCACGCTCAGCATGCGCTCACCGAGATCGAAGCAGGAGAGGCTCATGCCTGCTCCTCCGCCAGCGGGCGTGGTCTTTGCTCGTGCGGCCAACGCGCCGGCCAGGCGGCCACCCAGTCGGCGATCGCCGCCAGGTCGTCCAGAGCCAGGGCGTCCACACCCGGGGGCAGTGCCAGCGGTTCGGCACTGGCCACCGCCTTGATCCAGGGGTCGGCGTCCACACGCAGGGGCTTGCCCACGGCCTCGCGGTGCAGGGCCAGCTTGGGCAGAGGCCACGCCTTGAACCCCTCGACCAGCACCAGGTCGGGGCACTGGAGGCGCACCATCGCGATCAGCTGGGCCAGGTCGGCTTCCTCCTGATCGGGCGTCTCCATCATCAGCGCCAGGCGCGCCCGCGAGGCGACCAGCATGGGGGAGGCCCCGGCCTGACGCAGGCGGTGGCTGTCCTTGCCCGGCTGGTCGACATCGAAGGCGTGATGCGCATGTTTGATCACCGCCGTGCGCAGCCCCCGTTCGGCCAACTGCGGCAACAGTTGCTCGAGCAGGGTCGTCTTGCCGGTGCCGCTCCAGGCCGCGATACCCAGCAGGGGCAGGTCGTCGTCGAAAGGCAGGGGCGCGTCGATCACGACACTCATGGCAGGCGTCACTCCTCGCTCAAGCGCGCCTCGAGGCGCTGCTTCTCGTCGTCGGTGTTGAGATTGGCGAAGGCCTCGGGACAGTCGCTGAAGTCGACCGCCTGCCAGTAGTGGCGGGCGTACCAGCGGTCGATCTTGCGCTCGCCGCCCGCCAGGGCCGCGCCCAGGTCCTCGGCCAGGGCGGTGCGAATCAAGGCCACCACCGGGTGGAGCCGTTCACCGTCGTGGGCCACGGCGATATCGGCGTCGCCGATACCCGCCACCAGCCGTGCCACCAGGTCGGGCGGGAGTGCCGGGCTGTCGCAGGGCACCACCAGCACCCAGGGGGTGGCGGCGGCACACAGGCCACTGTAGATGCCCATCAGGGGCCCCTGGAAGCCTGTCTCGCGGTCGCGTACCACCCGCTCGGCCAGCGACTCGTAGTCCGCCAGGTGACGATTGGCATTGATCCACACCGCCGCCACCTCCCCTGCCAGGCGCGCCTGCACATGGGTGACCAACGGCCGTCCGGCAAAGGGCTCCAGCCCCTTGTCGCGCCCGCCCATGCGGCGCCCCTGGCCGCCGGCGAGAATCAGGCCGGTCACTTCCTGTCGTGGGTTCATCGCCGCTCCTGCTCGACCGCTCGACATCTCGCCCCATGATGCCTCAGCGAGCGTCGGCGTGCCACGCCCGCCGCGGTGCGCCATGACGTCGGTCATCTGCCATGGAGATGGAGCGCCTCGAGCGGGTATCATCCGTCAAACAAATCGAACGCTTGACGGCAGACAGAGCAATGGAAGGATTCAATGTGGGCGGACGCCTGCGAGAGCTGCGCCAGGCGCGCCGGCTCTCCCAACGTGAGCTGGCCAAGCGGGCCGGCGTCACCAACAGCACCATATCCCTGATCGAACAGAACAGCGTGAGCCCCTCGGTGAGCTCGCTGAAGAAGATCCTCGACGCCCTGCCGGTGTCGATCAGCGCCTTCTTCGCCGGCGATCAGCCGGCGGCGCCGCGCCACTTCTACAAGGCCGAGGAACTCACCGAGATCGGCGACGGCTATCTCTCCTGGCGCCTGGTGGCTGCTCGGCGCCCCGGGCGCAGCATCTCGATCATCCACGAGCGCTATCCCTCCGGCGCCGACAGCGGCGAGGAGATGCTCGAACACGAGGGCGAGGAAGGCGGCGTGGTGATCGCCGGCGAGATCGAGATCACCGTGGCCGGCGACGTCCAGGTCCTCGGCCCCGGCGATGCCTACTACTTCGACTCGCGGCTGCCCCACCGCTTCCGCAACCCCGGCGAGACGGCGTGCGTGATCGTCAGCGCCAACACGCCACCCTCCTTCTCCGACGCCGGCCGCGAGCAGCATCATGCGTGAGCGGGCGGGGTGTCCTCCTCGCTGCCCGGCAGCACCCAGTTGAGCACGATGCCCACCAGGGCGGCGAGGCTCACGCCCTGCAGGGTGAATTGGCCCCCGCCGAACTGCATGCCGCCGATCCCGAATACCAGAATCAGTGACACCACCACCAGGTTGCGCGGCGCGGTGAGCGAATGGCCGGCGCGCACCAGGGTGTTCATGCCCACCACGGCGATGGAGCCGAACAGCAACGTCATGATGCCGCCCATCACCGGCCCGGGAATGGTCTGCAGCAGGGCGCCGAGCTTGGCGATGAACGCTAGCGCCACCGCCAGGCAGGCCGCGACGATCATGAACTTGGGATTGAAGGCGCGGGTCAGGGTCACCGCCCCGGTCACCTCGGAGTAAGTGGTGTTGGGCGGGCCGCCGAACAGGGCCGCCGCCGAGGTCGCCAGGCCGTCGCCGAGCAGGGTGCGGTGCAGGCCGGGCTTGTCGAGGTAGTTCCTGCGCGTCACCGAGCCGATGGCGATCATGTCGCCGATGTGCTCCACGGCCGGCGCGATGGCCACCGGAATCATGAAGAGGATCGCCGCCCAGTGGAAGCTCGGGGCCGTGAAGTTGGGTAGCGACAGCCAGGCCGCGTCGTGCACCGGCGTGAAGTCGACCACGCCCATGATCAGGGCCAGGGCATAGCCGCTGACAATGCCCCCCATGATCGGCACCAGGCGCAGAAGGCCGCGGCCGAACACTGCCAGCACCAGCGTCACCAGCAGGCTCGCCATGGAAAGCAGGATGGCCCGCCCGTAGCCGATGTGATCGCTAGTCTCGCCGGTGGCCATGTCCACCGCCACCGGCGCAAGGGCGAGGCCGATCACCATGATCACTGGCCCCACCACCACCGGCGGCAGCAGCCGATGCAGCCAGGCGGTGCCCTTGAGGCGCACGAACTGGGCGATCGCCACATAGAGGAGGCCGGCGGCGAGCAGCCCGCCGAGGGTCGCGGAGATGCCGAAGCTTGCCACCGAACCCTGGATGGGCGCGATGAAGGCGAAGGACGAGGCGAGAAAGACCGGCACGCTGGCGCGGGTCACGCCGTGAAAGATCAGGGTGCCGATGCCGGCGGTGAACAGGGCCACGCTGGGATCGAGACCGGTCAGCAGGGGTACCAGCACCAGGGCGCCGAAAGCCACGAACAGCATCTGGGCCCCGGTCAGCAGGGTACGTGGCAGGGAGTCGGCTGGCCTCGTCGCGGCCGCTGCGTGGTCGGTCATGGGAGCGTCTCCAGGTCGTCAGGTCGGGCGGTTCGGACGAGGCCGAGCCCGTCCGCGGCGCAGTCTACCCTACAACCGACTCCTGAAGGTATTCCTCGAGGCGCTCCTCGGCCGCGTCGCCGAAGAGGATGCGGCACGCCTCCCGCAGCCCCGGAGAGTCGCGGATGCTGGATTCGGGTACCACCAGGGCGATCTTGGAACGCCGGCGCAGGAAGTCCTCCAGGCGGGTGACCATTTCACGACGACGCGCCTGCTGGAGCTCGCAGCGCAAGTATTCGGTCCCCTCGATCAGTACCTCGCCCTGACCGGGGTCCTGGCGAATGTCCTCGAGCAGCTCGATGGCCTGGGTGCCATAGCGTCGCCACAGGCGCGAGCTGAGCGGCTCCGAGGCATCGGCCGCGGTCATGGCATCGAGTCGCATGCGCTGGGCCTGATGCAGAAAATCGCGGTGCAGCGACGCCGGCGGTTCGCCGTACCAGCGAAAGCGCGGATGAGGCACGGCCACGCCAAGCTCCGCCACGGCGGCGACGATCTCCTCGCCGACATTGAGACAGTCGGTGAGCTTGCCCCCGAAGATGCTCAGGTGACACCTGGCCTCATCGATGTCGATGGCGTGCTTGCGCGACAGTTGCAGAAAGTCTCGATCGCCGCCCGCGCTGGCCTTGACCGCCAGGGGACGCACCCCGCAGCGCGTGGCGATGATGTCACGCGCGTCGAGCGGCCTGTCGAGTCGCAGCCGCTTGTTGATGTTGTCAAGCACGAAGCGGACGTCCTCGGCTTCGACATCGACGTCGGGCTGCTCAACCCGGGTATCGGTGGTGCCGATGCAGGTGCGCGTGCCCATGGGGATCACGAAGAAGAGGCGTCCGTCGTCGGCGAAGAAGGCCAGCACGCGCTGGCTGTCGGTGAGACGCGGCACGATCAGGTGGATGCCCTTGGAGAAGAGATGGCGATGCTCGGTACGCTGCTCGGAGAGCGCATTGTGCGCATCCACCCAGGGGCCAGCGGCGTTGATCAGCACCCGCGAGCGCAGGTCGAAGTGCGCGCCGCTCATGCGGTCGTGCACGCGGGCCACCCAGCTATCGCCGTCGCGGCTCGCGCCGAGCGACTCGACGTAGTTGGCCGCCACCGCCCCATAGTCCATGGCATCGCGCACGAAATTGAAGACGAAACGGGCATCGTTGTCGTGCAGATAGGCATCGGAATACTCGAAGCCCCCCACCGCCTCGGCGGTATCGATGATCGGCTCGCGGCGGCGGATATCTGCGGGGCGCAGGTAGTGCGGAATCCGCGTGAACATGCTGCCCATCAGCCAGTAGAGCCAGGTGCCGGCCCAGAGGTAGGCGGGGTGGTAACGAAAACCTCGATTGACGGTGGTGAGGAAACGAATCTCCTGCACCGTGGAGGGATAGCTCTTGATCAAGTGGTTGCGGCTCTTGCACAGCTTGCGCACCAGGGCGAAGTCACGGCTCTCCAGGTACTTGATACCGCCCCACACCAGGTTGGAGGAGTGCATGCTGGTACTGCTGGCGAAATCCCCCTTGTCGATCAGCGCGACGCTGACGCCCTTGCCGCTCAAGGCAGCGGCCGCCGCGGCACCGTTGATGCCGCCGCCGACAATCATCACATCGAAGGTATGCTCGCGCAGCTTTCGGAGGTTGTTCTGGCGAAGTTGCATGTGTAGCCCTTCTCTGCAGCGAAAGGCCCCGCTCGGCGCTAGCCGAGCGGGGCCTGGGTCCCGTTCGGGCAACCGGTCACACGGGTATCGTGCTCCCGGCCGGGCCGGGTGACGGCGGGCGGCGGCCCGCCGTCGGGTTTCAGCGCGTACCGGCCGCCATCCACTCCTCCATCATCTCCTCGTAGGGGACGGTGGTGCCCTGCGGCATTTCATCATCGAGCTTGGCCTTCGGCGCCCCGGGCTGCGAGAGCCACACCTCGGGGTCCTGCTCCTCATTGAGCTGCGGCGCATAGACCTGGAAGACGCCGGCCCGGGCGAGGCGCGCCATCACGTTGTCGATGTCGCCCGCCAGGTTGTCGAGCGCCTCCTGAGGCTCGATTTCACCACTGACCGCCGGAGCCAGGTTCTGCCACCAAAGCGGCGCCATGCGCGGGTAATCCGGCACGTTGGTGCTCGAGGGCGTCCAGTTGGACTCGTTGGGACTGCGGTAGAACTCCACCAGGCCTCCCAGCTTGGGCGCCATCTCGCTCATCTGGTCGGAGAAGATGTCCGATTCGCGAATCGGCGTCAGCCCGGCCATCAGCTTCTCCAGCGACACCGTCTTGGCGGTGGTGAACTGGCCGAACAGCCAGGCCGCCGTGCGCCGATCCTCCGGGGTGGAGTCGAAGAAGGTCCAGGAGCCCACGTCCTGATAGCCCACCTTCATGCCCTCCTCCCAGTAGGGGCCGGTAGGCGATGGCGCCATCCGCCACTTGGGTGTGCCGTCCTCCTCGGTGACCGGCAGCCCGGGATCGGTCATGTCCGCGGTGAACGCGGTGTACCAGAAGATCTGCTGGGCCACGTTGCCCTGGGCCGGCACCGGCCCGGCCTCGCCGAAGGTCATGCCCTGGGCCTCGGGGGGAGCGTACTGGTCGAGCCATTCGACCATCTTGGTCACCGCGAACACCGAAGCGGGCGAGTTGGTCGCCCCGCCGCGGCTGACGCTGGCCCCCACCGGGCGACTCTCCTCATCGACGCGGATGCCCCAGTCGTCGACCGGATTGCCGAATGGCACCCCGGGACTGCCCATGCCGGCCATGGATAGCCAGGAGTCGTGGAAGCGCCAGCCCAGGGAGGGATCGCGACGGCCGTAGTCCATGTGACCGTAGACCCTCTCGCCGTCGATCTCGCCGACATGTTCGGTGAAGAACTCGGCGATGTCCTCGTAGGCGGTCCAGTTGGTCGGCACTCCCAGGTCATAACCGTAGATCTCGCGGAACTGCTCCCGGAAGTCCTCGCGCTGGAACCAGTCGTAGCGAAACCAGTAGAGGTTGGCGAACTGCTGGGTCGGCAGCTGATAGATACTGCCGTCAGGGCCGGTCGTGTACTGAATGCCGATGAAGTCATCCAGATCCAGCGTCGGCAGGGTGTAATCGGCCCACTCGTTCTCCATCGCCTCGGAGAGATTGATGGTGGTGCCGTAGCGAATATGGGTACCGATGGCATCGGAATCGTTGACGTAACCGTCGTAGATGTTGCGCCCTGACTGCATCTGGGTCTGCATGTTGTTGACGACGTCGCCCTCGCCGATGATGTTGTGGGTCACCTCGATGCCGGTCAGCTCGGTGAAGGCCTCGGCCAGCACGTCACGCTCGTAGATGTGGGTCGTGAGCCCTTCCGCGACGGTGTTGATTTCCATGCCGCGGAACGGTTCGGCCGCCTCGGCGAACCACAGCAGCTCCTCGATCTGTTGCTCGCGGCTGAGGGTCGAATTCTGGAAGTGTTCGTCCACCAGGCGCTCGGCAATGGCGCGGGCATCGTGGTTGTCGGCGTGCAGTGGCGCGCTTGCCAGCATGACGCCGCTAGCGAGTAGCGAGAGTCGTATTGTTATCGATTTCATGTTGACCTCATTGGTTGTTGTGGTTCGTTCCCTGAACGATTGGTTCCATGATTCCCGGTCAGCCCCAGCGCAGCAGTACGAGCAACCACACGACCGATGCACCGAGAGCAAGCCAGATGCTCAGCGGGGTGAAGCCCACCACCACCAGATGGATGTAGGCGGAGGTGAGCAGCCCGATGAAGAGGCGGTCGCCGCGGCTGGTGGCGATCGGCAGAAAGCCCTTGCGCTCCACCGTCGGCGAGACGACCTCCCAGGCGGTCATGCCCAGCAGGATGGCGGCAATGGCCGCGAAGAAGAGCGCCGTGGGTGTGGTCCATACCATCCATTCCATAACGTCGGCCCCCTCAGGTACGACCCAGGGCGAAGCCCTTGGCGATGTGATTGCGCACGAAGTAGACCACCACGATTCCCGGCAGGATGGTGAGCACCCCCGCCGCCGACAGCGCGCCCCAGTCGATCCCCGAGGCCCCCTTGGTCTGGGTCATCACCGAGCCGATCGGCTGAGCCCCGGTGGAAGTCAGGGTGCTGGCCAGCAGCAGCTCGACCCACGAGAACATGAACAGGAAGAACAGGGTCACGCCGATGCCCGAGCGGATCATGGGGATGAAGATCTTCACGAAGAAGTGCGGGAAGCTGTAGCCGTCGATGAAGGCGGTCTCGTCGATCTCCTTGGGCACGCTGCTCATGAAGCCTTCGAGAATCCATACCGCCAGTGGAATGTTGAACAGGCAATGTGCCAGGGCCACGGCCACGTGGGTATCGAAGAGGCCAACGGTGTAGTAGAGCTGGAAATAGGGCAGCAGAAAGACCGCCGGCGGGGCCATCAGGTTGGTCAGCAGCCAGAAGAAGAGGTGCTTGTCGCCGATGAACTTGAAGCGACTGAAGGCATAGGCCGCGGGCAGCGCCACCACGATGCTGATCAGCATGTTCATCAGCACGTAGGTGATGGAGTTGACGTAGCCCATGTACCAGTTGGCATCGGTGAAGATCTTCGCGTAGTGCTCCAGGGTGAAGTCGCTCGGCCACAGCGTCAGGGCACCGAGGATCTCGCTGTTGGACTGGAACGACATGTTCAGCAGCCAGTAGATCGGCAACAGCACGAAGAAGATGTAGGCCGTCATCAGCCCGGTGCGACGCCACTGGCGGACGGCCGGACGGGCCTGGCGGCGGCGCTTGGCGGCCATCGCCGCCGCGCGACGGCGCACGGCTTCCGGCGTGGTGGGCAGCGAATCGGACATGTCAGCCCCCCCTCTCTTGCTTGTCTTTCTGCAGGTTCATGATGGCGGTGTAGAAGACCCAGCAGACCAGCAGGATGATCAGGAAATAGATGAGCGAGAAGGCCGCCGAGGGGCCCAGGTCCTGCTGACCAATGGCCATGGTGGTCAGCGATTGACTCAGGAAAGTGGTAGAACTGCCCGGTCCCCCGCCGGTCAGCACGAAAGGCTCGGCGTAGATCATGAAGGAGTGCATGAAGCGCAGCAGCACGCCGATGACCAGCACGTTGGTGAGCTTGGGCAGCTGGATGTAGCGGAACACCGCCCAGCGCGACGCCCGGTCGATGCGCGCTGCCTGGTAGTAGGCGTCGGGAATGGAGCGCAGTCCGCTGTAGCAGAGCAGCGCGATCAGCGGGGTCCAGTGCCACACGTCCATCAGAACAATGGTGGCCCAGGCATCCACGGCGCTGCGGGTGATGTTGTAGCTGTAGCCCAGCTCGCGCAGGCTCCAGCCCATCAGGCCGATATCGCCGCGAGTGAATATCTGCCAGATGCTGCCTACCACATTCCAGGGAATGAGCAGCGGCAAGGTGACCAGAATCAACACCGCCGAAGCGCGCCAGCCCTGCTTGGGCATCAGCAGGGCAATGCCGATGCCCAGCGGCACCTCGATGGCCAGAATGGTGAAGGAGAAGGCGAACTGGCGCAGCAGGGCGGCTTGCAAGGCCGGATCGTTGAGGGTGGCCTCGAACCACTCGGTACCGGTGAAGAAGCGCGTATGGGTGTCGAACACATCCTGCACCGAGTAGTTGACCACCGTCATCAGCGGCACGATCGCCGAGAACGCCACCAGCAGCAGCATGGGCAGGATCAGCAGCCATGCCCGATTGTTGTAGACCTTATTCATGATCGATCTCCACGCGGAAGTCGTCGACGTACAACCCGAGCCGCTCCTCGGGGAACCGCAGGTGGGCCGTGCGTCGCGGCACCGCCCCGCCCTCCTCGACGCGAGCCTTCAGGGCGTGCTCACCCAGGCGCAGGGAGAGAATCTGGTAGGTGCCGAGATCCTGGGCGTCCTCCACGTCGGCCATGACGCTGCCGGCCACCGGCTCGGGGTGGACCTCGATAAACTCGGGGCGAATGCCCAGCTTGACGTTGGAGGATCGCGCCCCGGCGATGGCATCGCGCAGTGCGCCGCTCACGGGAAGGGCGACATCGCCGGCCATCACCGCCCCGCCGCGCAGCGCCACGTCGAGGAAGTTCATCCCGGGACTGCCGATGAAGTAGCCGACGAAGGTGTGGGAAGGCCGCTCGAAGAGTTCGCGCGGTGTACCGAACTGCACCACCTGCCCCTCGTACATCACCGCGATCTTGTCGGCAAAGGTCGACGCTTCGAGCTGGTCGTGGGTGACGTAGACCATGGTGATGTTGAACCGGCGATGAATCTCCTTGAGCTTGCGGCGCAGCTTCCACTTCAGCTGCGGATCGATCACCGTCAAGGGCTCGTCGAAGAGGATCGCGGTTACGTCCTCGCGCACCAGGCCGCGCCCCATCGACACCTTCTGCTTCTCGTCGGCAGTGAGGTTGCGCGCCTTGCGCTTGAGCTGGGCGGTCAGCTCGAGCACGTCGGCCACTTCCGTCACGCGCTCGTGGACGCGCGACTCCGGGGTCTTCACGTTACGCAGCGGGAAGGCGAGATTGTCGTAGACCGTCATGGTGTCGTAGACCACGGGGAACTGGAACACTTGGGCGATGTTGCGCTCTTCCGGTGGCAGCGCATTGACGCTGCGGCCATCGAACAGGACCTCACCGCTGGACGGCTGCAGCAGCCCCGAGATGATGTTGAGCAGCGTCGACTTCCCGCAGCCGGAAGGCCCCAGCAGGGCATAGGCCCCGCCCTGCTGCCAGACATGATCCATCTCGCGGATGGCGTAATCCTCGGGGCCCGCGGGTTCGGCCAGGTAGGTATGGGCCAAGGACTTGAGGGTGATTTCCGCCATGTCACAGGCCTCCCAGGTGGGAAGGGATATGCACCACGTCACCATGACGGTCGAAGGCATATACCTTATGGATCGGGAAGTGGATGGTGATGCGCTGGTCGACATCGAACTCGTGCACGCCGCTCAAGTGCACCACCATGGCGAAGAGGTCGTTGGCCACGTGCAGAAAGGTCTCCGAGCCGCTGATCTCGGCCAGCTCGACGCTTACCTCGACCGCCAGATCGTCATCGTCTCGGGGCTGCAGGGAGATGTGCGAGGGGCGCACGCCGAAGTGGTACTCCCCGGGGGGCAGCGAGCGCAGGTCATCGCTGAGGGGAAAGGCTACCCGACGATCGAAGGAGATTTCGCTGCCGGAGATCAGGCCGCGGATCATGTTGATCGGCGGTTCCGAGAACATCTCGGCACTCGACCGGCTGGCCGGTCGATGGTAGACATCCTCCGTGCGCCCGTACTGGAGCAGGCGCCCTTCATGCAGCACCGCCGTGTTGCCCCCGAGGGCCAGCGCCTCCGCCGGCTCGGTGGTGGCATAAACGGCAATGCAGCGGCGCTCGTCGAACAGGGTGCGAAGCTCCTCGCGCAGCTCCTCACGCAGCTTGTAGTCGAGGTTGACCAGCGGCTCGTCGAAGAGAATGACATCGGCATCCTTGACCAGCGCCCGGCCCATGGCGGTGCGCTGCTGCTGGCCGCCGGAAAGCTCCAGGGGGGAGCGCTCGAGCAGATGCTCGATGTGCAATAGCTCGGCGGTCTGGCGCACGCGTCGGTCGATCTCGGCCCGGTCCACCCTGGCCAGCCGCAGCGGGGAGGCGATGTTGTCGTAGACGCTGAGGCCGGGGTAATTGATGAACTGCTGATAGACCATCGACACGTTGCGGTGCCTTACCGACACCCCGGTGACGTCCCGCCCCTCCATGAGCACACGCCCGCGGGAGGGCCTGTCGAGTCCGGCCATCAGGCGCATCAGGGTGGTCTTCCCTGCGAGGGTGCGCCCCAATAGCACGTTGAAGGAGCCAGGCTTGAGCTCCAGGTTCACTCCCTCGATATGAGTGGCGCCACCGACCACCAGGTCGATGTTGTCGAGGATCAATGACATTGCGGATCTCGGCTGTTCTTCGTTGTGTGAATACGCGCAAGGTCGGCGTGGATTCACGATAGTCGAGATTCGCTTTCTTACACAAATGTGTATTACCGAAAACGCCCACTCAGGGAGAGCGAGGTCCGCAATCACCCTTCCAATGCACTGTTTTGTAGGTATTAATACCAGATATAGAACTTTTGGCTAAGGCATCACCGGGGACCCCAGCCACGAAAAAGCCGGGCGCGATGTTCGCATACGAACATCGCGCCCGGCCAGCGCAGCAAGCGGCTGTCAGCGCGTACCGAAGATCTTGTCCCCCGCATCACCCAGCCCCGGCACGATATAGCCATTCTCGTCGAGGTGATCGTCCACCCCGGCGGTGTAGATCTCGATGTCCGGATAGGCATCCTGAACGCGCTTGATCCCCTCGGGAGCGGCCACCAGCACGATCACCTTCATGTGCTCACAGCCGCGCTCGCGCAGCATGTCCAGCGTCGCCACCATGGTCCCGCCGGTGGCCAGCATGGGATCGATGACGATGGCCAGGCGCTCGTCGAGGTCACCCGCAAACTTGGCGAAATAGGGCACCGGCTCCAGCGTCTCCTCGTCGCGGTAGAGCCCCACCACGCTGATGCGCGCGCTGGGAATCAGGTCGGTGACCCCGTCGAGCATGCCGAGCCCGGCACGCAGGATCGGCACGATGGTGACCTTCTTACCCTTCAGCAACTGGACGGGAATCTTGTTGCCGCTCCAGCCATCGATCTGCTGGGTCTCGAGCTCCAGGTCCTGGGTCGCCTCGTAGGTGAGCAGCTTGGCCAGTTCCCCGGCCAGCTCGCGGAAGCTCTTGGTGCTGATGCCGGCTTCGCGCATCAGTCCCAGCTTGTGCTGGACCAGGGGGTGCTGGATGGCATGTACGCTCATGGGGGACCTCATTGCGACGGAGTGAAGGGGGGCGACCTTGGTCGGATGGACGGCACCGACAAATTGCGCGCCATTCTACCCGCATCCCGCGTTGAGGTTAAGGCGCACACTCGTCGGGACGGTCGGGCAGCTGCCAGTCGATGGGCTCGCGGTCGTGCTGCTCGAGGAAAGCGTTGGCCCGCGAGAAGTGGTGATTGCCGAAGAAGCCGCGATGGGCGGAGAGCGGCGACGGGTGGGGCGACTCCAGCACCAGGTGTCGGGACGTATCCACCAGCGCCTTCTTCTGGCGGGCATGGCTGCCCCACAGCAGAAACACCGAGGGCTCGGCATGGGCGTTGACGGTCTCGATGGCGCGATCGGTGAAGGTCTCCCAGCCCTTGCCGCGATGCGAGCCGGCGTTGCCCTCTTCCACCGTCAGCGAGGTGTTGAGCAGCAACACGCCCTGGCGCGCCCAGTGCTCCAGGCAACCGTGATCGACCGGCCGAAAGCCGACGTCGGCGGCGAGCTCCTTGTAGATATTGACCAGCGAAGGCGGCACACGAACGCCGGGGCGTACCGAGAAGCACAGGCCGTGGGCCTGGCCCGGGCCGTGATAGGGATCCTGGCCGAGGATCACCACCTTGACACGGTCGAGCGGCGTGAGCTCGAAGGCGCGAAACCAGTCCGACGAGTACGGGTAGATCACCTTCCTGGCCGCCTTCTCGGCGGCCAGGAAGTCGCGCAGCGCCTGCATGTAGGGCGCGCCGAATTCACTGCCCAGCCACTGCTGCCAGCTGTCGGGAAGCGGCGTGCCCATGGCTCAGCGCTTGACCTGGTCGGCCAGGGGCTCCACGTAGGCCACGCCCATGTCCCAGGGGAACTGGATCCAGCAGTCCTGGGCCACCTCGGTGAGGTACTGGTCGACCAGCGGCTTGCCCTCGGGCTTGGCGTAGACGGTGACGAAGTGCGCCTTGGGCAGCATCTCGCGCACCTTGCGGGCGGTCTTGCCGGTGTCCACCAGATCGTCGACCAGCAGCCAGCCCTCGCCGTCGTGATCCACGCCCTTGAGCACCTTGAGGCCGCCCTGGTCCATATGGTCGTAGCTCTTGATGCAGACGGTGTCGATCAGCCGCACGTTAAGCTCGCGGGCAAAGAGGGCCGCAGGGATCAGGCCCCCGCGGGTGACGGCCACGATGCCCTGGAAGTCGCGTTCGATCAGGCGGTGGCACAGCTCGCGCACGTCGCGGTGCAGCTGGTCCCAGGAGACGGTGAAATGCTGGTGGTAGCGATGGGTACTCATGGCCGCGTCACTCGTCCTCGGTGAAGGAACAGACCGCGAAGACGCTGTAGCCCGCCTCGCGGATCTTCTCCGACCCGCCGATATCGGGCAGGTCGATGATGGTGGCGGTTTCCACCACCTGGCCGCCGCTGCGAGTGATCAGCTTGGCCGCCGCCAGCATGGTGCCGCCGGTGGCGATGAGATCGTCCATGATCAGGATACGGTCGCCCTCGCGGAAGGCGTCGGAATGCAGCTCCACCTCGGCCTGGCCGTATTCCAGGGTGTAGGTCTCGCTGATGGTGCGAAACGGCAGCTTGCCCTTCTTGCGCACCGGAACGAAGCTGCAGCCCAGCTCGTAGGCCAGCGGCGCACCGATGATGAACCCGCGCGCATCGATGGCGGCGACAGCATCGATCTCCATCTCCTGGTAGCGGTGCACGAAGCTGTCGATCAGCTTGCGAAACGCCGCACTGTTCTGCAGCAACGGGGTGATGTCGCGGAAATTGACCCCCGGCTGCGGCCAGTCGGGGACGGTTCGAATCACGGACTTGATGTAGTCGCCGTAGATGCTCATCGCAGGTCTCGGTGGAAGGGTGATCAGTCAAGGAACAGGAATTTCAGCACGAAGAGGATCGCCAGCACGACCACTGCGGGGTTGAGGTCCCGGAAACGCCCGGAGAGCGTCTTGATCGCAGCATAGCTGATGAAGCCCAGCGCAATGCCCTCGGCAATGGAGAACGTCAGCGGCATAGCGAGCGCCGCGATCAGCACCGGGGCAGCGTCGGTGGGATCCTCCCAGTTGGCATGCGCCAGGCTGCCGGCCATCAACACGGCCACGTAAAGCAAAGCACCGGCCGTGGCGTAGGCGGGGATCGACCCGGCCAGCGGCGCGAAGAACAGGCTCACCAGGAAGAGGATCGCCACCACCACGGCGGTGAGGCCGGTACGCCCGCCGGAAGCGATGCCAGCCGCCGATTCGATGTAGCTGGTGGTGGTCGAGGTACCCAGCAGCGCCCCCGCCATGGAGGCGCTGCTGTCGGACATCATGGCGCGATTGAGGCGCGGGAGCTTGCCGTCCTTGTCGAGCAGGCCGCCGCGCTGCGCCACGCCCACCAGGGTGCCGGAGGTATCGAAGAGGTCGACGAACAAGAAGGCGAAGATGACGCTGAGCATGGCGACATCCAGCGCGCCGGCGAGATCCAGCGCCATGAAGGTGGGCGCGATGGAAGGCGGCATGGAGAGCAGGCCGCCGTACTCGTTGTGCCCCAGCACCATGCCCAGCACGGTGATCGCCAGGATACCGATCATCACTGCCCCGGTGACCTTGAGGTAGGCCATGGCGGTGATGGCGAAGAAGCCCAGCAAGGCATAGATGGCCGCCGGCTCGGAGAGATCGCCCAAGGCCACGAAGGTCGCTTCGTTGGCCACCACGATGCCGGCGTTCTGCAGCGCGATCATGGCCAGGAAGAGGCCGATGCCGGCGGCAATGCCCAGGCGCAGCGAGAGTGGAATGGAGTGAATGATCCACTCGCGCACCTTGAACACGCTGAGCAGGAAGAAGATGAAGCCCGAGAAGAACACCGCCCCCAGCGCGGCCTCCCAGCTGTAGCCCATGCCCATCACCACGCCGTAGGTGAAGAAGGCGTTGAGGCCCATGCCGGGTGCCTGGGCAATCGGGTAGTTGGCCCACAGCCCCATGATCAAGCAGCCGAACGCTGCCGCCAGACAGGTGGCCACGAAGACGGCGCCGGAATCCATGCCGGTCTGGGACAGGATGCTGGGGTTGACGAAGATGATGTAGGCCATGGTCAGGAAGGTGGTAATCCCGGCAATGACCTCGGTCTTCACGCTGGTGTTGTGCTCGGTGAGCTTGAAGTGGCTGTCGATCAGGTTCTTCATCTTGGTATTCCTGCGCACTTGGGCTGGTATTCCAGCAGGGGCGAGAAAAGCCGCACATGGTAACCAAAGGGGCCCCGCGATGCGAGGCCGCCAAGGCCACCGGTTGGCGGCACGGTTCGCTCTGTATAAGCAAAGTGCGGGCCATACGCCAGCATGACGGCCAACGCAGGCCCGACGCCGCCTCAGCCGGGGAAGCGGGACGCCAGTACGCGCTCCACCGTCTCGACGATGGCCTGGGTCTGCGGGTCGATCTCGATGTTGACGCGATCGCCGGGGGCACGCTCGCCCATGGTGGTGCGCGAGAGCGTCTCGGGAATCAGGTCGACGCAGAAGCGCGGCCCATGATCGGCCGCGGCCGGGCGCACCGCACCGACGGTCAGGCTAGCGCCGTCCACGCCGATATAGCCCTTGGCGAACAGGAAACGGCCCAGCGGCGACGGCACCTCGAACCACAGGCGGCGGTTGTTGGGGGCTTCATCGAGCTCGACCAGCTCGCCCATCGCCATGACATGGCCCGACATGGCGTGACCACCCACCTCGTCGCCGAAGCGCGCCGCTCGCTCGACGTTGACGCGGTCGCCCACCGCCAGTGCACCGAGATTGGTCACGGCCAGGGTCTCGCGCATCAGATCGAAGCTGACCCGCTCTCCGTCGATGGCCGTCACCGTCAGGCAGACCCCGTTGTGGGAAACCGACGCCCCGGTTTCAAGGCCCTGGCGCAGGGCTTCCGGCAAGATCACCACGTGCGTGCGAAACGCCTCCGCCTCCTCGATGGCGACGATCTCGGCCATTCCCTGAATGATGCCTGTGAACATGGGCGCTCCTCACGCTGCTCCCGCGAGTCGGGAAGATGGAATCGAGCGGTGCAGTGTAGGTAGTCACGGCCGTGGCGTCCATCCACCCGGCCGACCCACACCACTCAAGACAGGACATCTTATGAAACAGACAGCATGATCTAGTGGATACTTCTGCACTTTTCCCGCATGGCGCCAAAGCCATCCAGGAGGCATTGACAAGCCCCACCTTTGGTCTTAGGATTCGCCGCACCATTTTTGGCGCCGATTTGTACCCGGATTGCGGGCGCCTGCGACGAGGCCTTCCTCGGCGTGAAGTGCAGCTAAAAGGGTGTGTCCAGCGTTGATGGCCACCCGCCAGGGTGGCCTTTTTTTCGCCCGCCGCACTCGCCCGCCCGGCGCCCACCTGCGGTGGCACCCATGATTCGACTCCACAACGTATCCAAGACCTACGCCATCAAGGGGCGCCGAGATGACGGCAGCGCGCCCCGCACTGTCCAGGCCTTGAAGGCTATCGACTTCCATGTCCCCCAAGGACAGATCCACGGCGTGATCGGCCTTTCCGGGGCTGGCAAGTCGACCCTGGTTCGCTGCGTCAACCTGCTCGAACGCCCGACCACCGGCACGGTGGCGATCAACGGCCAGGAGCTCACCGCCCTCTCCGGCCAGGCGCTCAACGAGGCGCGCCACGGCATCGGCATGATCTTCCAGCACTTCAACCTGCTGACCAATCGCACCGTCTTCGCCAATGTCGCCCTGCCGCTGGAGCTGATGGGCATGAAACGCGCGGCGATCCGCGAGCGCGTCACCCCGCTGCTGGAATTGGTCGGCCTGGCGGACAAGGCGAGCCAGCACCCGGCCCAGCTCTCCGGCGGCCAGAAACAGCGCGTGGCCATCGCCCGCGCGCTGGCCAGCCGGCCCAAGGTGCTGCTGTGCGACGAGGCGACCTCGGCGCTCGACCCCCAGACCACCGGCTCGATCCTCGCCCTGCTGCGCGACATCAACCAGAAGCTGGGGCTGACCATCCTGCTGATCACCCACGAGATGGAGGTGGTCAAGTCGATCTGCCACCGGGTCAGCCTGATCTCCGGCGGCGAGCTGGTGGAGGAAGCGGACGTGGGGGACTTCTTCACCGCCCCGCGGACGCAGCTGGGCCGCGAGTTCCTCAACGACTTTCTCAAGCTGGAGCCGCCGCGGGCTCTGATCGAACGCCTGGAGGAAGCCCCCGGCGAGCATTCCCACCCGGTGGTGCGCCTGGCCTTTTCCGGCGACGCCGTCTCCACGCCGCTCATCTCGCGCCTCGCCCGGGAGTGCGGGGTCGACGTGAGCATTCTCCAGGCCAAGGTGGAGTCGATCCAGGAGCGCACGCTTGGCCTGATGATCGCCGAACTGATGGGCTCGCCAGCCAAGACCCGCGAAGCCCTCGACTACCTCGAATCCCATGATCTGCACGTGGAGGTGCTCGGCCATGTCCAGCGCGATGATTGACCTGATCCTCCGGGCCACGCTCGATACCCTTTACATGGTGGCCGTCTCCGGAACGATTGCCGCCCTGATCGGCATTCCCCTGGGCGTGCTGCTCTACGTCACCCGGCCGGGCCAGGTGCTGGCCCAGCCGGTGACCAACGCCGTGCTGGGCGTGATCACCAACATCGGTCGCTCCATCCCCTTCATCATCCTGATGGTGGCGATCATTCCCTTCACGCGCGCACTGGTCGGCACGTCCATCGGCACCAACGCGGCCGCCGTCCCCTTGACCATCGCCGCCATCCCTTTCATCGCCCGCCTGGTGGAGGGCGCGCTCAACGAGATCAATCCCGGCCTGGTGGAGGCCGCCCAGTCCATGGGAGCCACCCCCTGGCAGATCATCACCAAGGTGCTGCTCCCCGAGGCGCGCGGCGGCATCTTCACCGCCCTGACCGTCACCGTGGTGACGCTGGTGAGCTACTCGGCCATGGCCGGCGCCGTGGGCGGCGGCGGCCTCGGCGACCTGGGCATTCGCTACGGCTACAACCGCTTCAACCCCACCATCATGCTGATCACCGTGGCGATCCTGGTGGTGATGGTGCAGGGCTTCCAGAGCCTGGGGGATTATTTGGTGCGTAAGAGCGACCACAAATAAAAGAGCACTGATTTCCTGCTGCGCTCGACATCCCGGCCGCCGGCGCTGCCGAAGCGTCGGACCGTCGCTCTCCTCATGTAGCAGGCTACACTCCGGGAGCTGCGCTGCGGCGGCGACCGGCCTGACTTCGCTCGCTACGTAAATCAGTCCCTTTTCCGCCACTATCAATAGCCTTTTGCTATTTAAATTATTTTTTTTATTCCGTTATCATCGAATCATCATCACAGGAGACCCGTCATGCGCAAGACACTGATCCGCACCCTGCTCGCCTCCAGCCTGGCCCTCGGCGCCGGCAGCACCCTCGCCGACGAGCACAGCATCAAGGTCGGCACCGTGGCCGGCCCCGAGACCGAGGTGATGGAAGTGGCCGCCGAAATCGCCCAGCGCGAATACGGCCTGACCGTGGAGATCGTCGAGTTCACCGACTACGTCACCCCCAACGCCGCCCTGGCCGACGGCAGCCTGGACGCCAACGCCTACCAGCACGAGCCCTACATGCGCTCCATGGTGGAGGACCGCGGCTACGACTTCGCCGTCGCCGGCTACACCTTCGTCTACCCGATCGGCGCCTACTCGGAGAAGCACGACAGCATCGACGAGCTGCCCGAGGGGGCGCAGATCGCCCTGCCCAACGACCCCTCCAACGAAGGGCGGGCGCTGATCCTGATGCACAACGAAGGACTGATCCAGCTGGACGACCCGGAAAACCTCGAGGCCACCCCGCTCAATGTGGCGGAGAACCCCCATGATTTCCGCTTCCGCGAGATCGAGGCCGCCCAGCTGCCGCGCGTGCTGCCCGACGTGGACATGGCCTTCATCAACAACACCTTCGCCCAGCCCGCCGGCCTGACCCTGGACGACGCCCTGATCAAGGAGGGCCCGGAGTCGCCCTACGTCAACCTGATCGCGGTGCGTGAAGGTGACCAGGACCGCGAAGCGATCCGGCAGCTGGTCGACGCCTATCAGACCGAGGAGGTCGAGGCCAAGGCGGAGGAGCTGTTCGGGGCGCAGGCAGTCCCGGGTTGGAAATAAGCCCATCGACAGTCATCCTTGGTTCGGGCCGGCCGCAGAGCCGGCCCTTCTGTTTTACGGAGCCCTACCCATGCCGATTGACTACGCCCTGCTCGCCCGCCAGCTCGAGGCCCTGCTCGACGGCCGCGACTGGCTGACCAACAGCGCCCAGACCTGCGCCTTCATCATGCAGGAGATCCCCGACCTCAACTGGGTGGGCTTCTACCTCCAGCGCCAGCCCGAGGTGCTCTCGCTCGGCCCCTTCCAGGGCAAGCCGGCCTGCCACCCCATCCCCTTCGCCAAGGGGGTGTGCGGGGCCGCGGCGCGCACCCAGCAGACCCAGCGCGTCGACGACGTCCACGCCGTGGCCGACCACATCGCCTGCGATGCGGCCTCCAACGCCGAGCTGGTCGTGCCGATTTCGGTGAACGGTCACCTCTGGGGGGTACTCGATCTGGACAGCCCGGTGAAGGGGCGCTTCAATGCAGCGGATCAGGCCGGCATCGAAGCCCTGGTGGCGGTGTTCATCGAGCGTACCGATCTCGCATAGCGAAACGCCCCGCAGCGTGGCTGCGGGGCGTTTCGGAAAGCTGGTAGGACCAAGCGGATTTGAACCGCTGACCTCCACGATGTCAACGTGGCGCTCTAACCAACTGAGCTATGGTCCTGAAGCGGTTGCCAAGGTGACTGCGGGGTGACTGGTAGGACCAGGCGGATTTGAACCGCCGACCTCCACGATGTCAACGTGGCGCTCTAACCAACTGAGCTATGGTCCTATCTATTCGGTCACGCGATCTTGTCACGCGTGGCGGCATCACTGCCGTGGCAACGGATGCGTATTCTACCCATTCGCGCCGTGAATGCAAGCCTTCCCTGCCTTTCGTAACGCCTCGTCGGCCGAGCATCCGGGACTGGTGCATCAAGGACTTGGCCTACTGGGTGCGCACCCGCTCCACGGCCTCGAGCCAGCCCTCGTAGAGACGCTCGCGCTCCGCTTCTTCCATGCGCGGCACGAAGGCGCGCTCGCACTGCCAGAGCTCGGCGATCTCGTCCAGGTCGCGATACCAGCCCAGGTGCAGGCCGGCCAGGTAGGCGGCGCCGAGCGCCGTGGTCTCGAGCACCGTGGGGCGATCCACCTGAACGCCGAGCATGTCGGCCAAAAACTGCATCAGCCAGTTGTTGGCCACCATGCCGCCATCCACCCGCAGCGTGCCCGGCGGCATGGTCATGTCGTCACTGATGCACGCCTGCAGGTCGCGGGTCTGGTAGCAGACGGCCTGCAGGCCGGCGGCAACGATCTCGGCGATCCCGGTATCCCGCGTCAGGCCGAAGATGGCGCCGCGCGCCTGAGGGTCCCAGTGCGGGGCGCCCAGGCCGGTGAAGGCCGGCACCAGATAGACGCTGTGTCCGCTGCGGGTCTGGCGCGCCAGGGTCTCGGTCTCGGCCGCGTCCCGAAACAGCTGCAGGCCGTCACGCAGCCACTGGACCGTCGCACCCGCCACGAAGATGCTGCCCTCCATGGCATAGGTGGGCCGTCCGGCCAGGCGATAGGCCACGGTGGTCAGCAGCTTATTGCGCGACTGCGCGGCCGTGCCACCGGTATTGACCACCATGAAGCAGCCGGTGCCGTAGGTGCTCTTGCCCATGCCGGGGGTAAAGCACGCCTGGCCGATCAGCGCCGCCTGCTGGTCGCCGGCCACCCCGGCAATCGGCAGCTCCCCACCCAGCCACTGCTCCTCGACGGTGCCGAAGTCGTCACTGGAGTCCTTCACCTCGGGGAGCAGCGACTCGGGAATACCGAAGAGCTCGAGCAGTTGCGCATCCCAGCACTGGTCGTGGATGTTGAACAAGGAGGTACGCGAGGCATTGGTGGCATCGGTGGCGTGAACGCGCCCTCCCGTTAGGCGCCAGATCAGGAAGGTATCGACCGTGCCGAAGGCGAGCTCGCCGCGCTCGGCGCGCTCCCGGGCGTCCGGCACCTCGTCCAGCAGCCAGGCCAGCTTGGTCGCCGAAAAATAGGGATCGATCAGCAGGCCCGTCCGCGCCTGGACGGTATCGAGATGCCCCGCCTCGCGCAGTCGCCGGCAGGTATCGGCGGTACGCCGGTCCTGCCAGACGATGGCATTGTACAACGGCTCCCCGGTACGACGATCCCACAGCAGCGTGGTCTCGCGCTGGTTGGTAATGCCCAACCCGTCGACCTGGTCGAGCGACACGCCGGCGGTGTCGAGCACCTCGCGGCTGGTCGCGAGCACCGAATCCCAGATCGCCTCGGGGTCGTGCTCGACCCAGCCATCATGGGGAAATTGCTGCGGAAACTCGCGCTGCGCCGTGGCGGCAACCGCGCCCTGACGGTCGAAGAGAATGGCGCGCGAACTGGTCGTGCCCTGGTCGATGGCCAGCAGGTAAGAAGCCATGGCAAGCATCCTGTCGTGATTGTGGTTGTGATGACGCCTGGGCGGCGACGAACGCCGTGACCGGTAGATTTCGGTTTTCAACGCAAATGTTCGTTTACGATCATAACAGCCTACTCCAGCCGGTCAGCACGCTCAATTATCGCTCCGGGCAGACCGCTACGACGTTCGGTGCAGCCGGAAGCGGCCCGCAACCGCCTGCAGCGGCTCAGCGGATCGCGTAGAATCCGGACCAGCCGAGGAGACGCCATGAATCAGCAACACCGACAGGACGCCATCATCGCGCTGGTACGCCGGCAGGGTTACGCCAGTATCGAGCAGCTCACCGACCACTTCGCGGTCACTCCCCAGACCATCCGTCGTGACCTCAACGCCCTCTCCGCCGAGGGGCTGATTCGTCGCGTCCACGGCGGCGCCGGCCTGGAGTCGAGCACCGTCAATACCGCCTACTCCACGCGCAAGACGCTCAACCTGGATGCCAAGCAGCGCATCGCCGCCCTGGTGGCCCAGCACATACCCGACCAGGCCTCGCTGTTCATCAACATCGGCACCAGCAACGAGGTGATTGCCGAAGCGCTGCTGCATCACCACGAACTGGAAGTCATCACCAACAACCTCAATGTCGCCGCCATCCTCCAGCACAAGGAGGACTTCAACGTCATCATCGCCGGCGGCCAGGTGCGTTCCCGCGACGGTGGCATCATCGGCGAGGCCACCATCGACTTCATCAACCAGTTCAAGGTGGACTTCGGCATCATCGGCATCAGCGGCATCGACGAGGACGGCTCACTGCTCGAATTCGACTACCAGGAGGTGCGTGTCGCCCAGGCCATCATCCGCAACTCGCGGCAGGTGTTCCTGGCCACTGACCACTCCAAATTCCAGCGCAACCCGGTGGTACGCCAGGGCAACCTCGCCCAGCTCGACGCCCTGTTCACCGACCGCGCGCCCCCCGAGTCCATCCAGCGCCTGCTCCAGCAGCACGACGTCGCCCTCCACGTCGCCTGAGCGAACCGCTCGCCTCTCCCATCCTGCCGACCGCCCAGTCCCCTGACAGCCGACACGAGGATCCGCGCGACCGCTTGATGTTCGCTTTCTTATCGTCTATTTTCGCTTTCAAACATTCACGTACCCCCTTGCATGGGGAGGCGCGGGAGAGCGCATGAACGACACCACAAGCGGCACCGTCGACCTGTTCGTGATCGGAGGCGGCATCAATGGTACCGGCATTGCCAACGACGCCGCCGGTCGCGGCCTCTCGGTGGCCCTGTGCGAGCAGGGCGACCTGGCCGGCGCCACCTCCTCGGCGAGCAGCAAGCTGATCCACGGCGGACTTCGCTACCTGGAGCATCGCGAATTCCGCTTGGTCCGCGAGGCGCTGCACGAGCGCGAAATACTGCTGGCCAAGGCACCTCATATCATCTGGCCACTGCGCTTCCTCCTGCCCCATCGTCCCCACCTGCGCCCCGCCTGGATGCTGCGTGCCGGCCTCTTTCTCTATGACCACCTGGGCCGGCGGCAGCAACTGGCGGCGTCGCGAAGCGTGCGTTTCACCGCCGACCAGGGCCTGGCACCGGACATTTCCCGCGGCTTCGAGTACGCCGACTGTTGGGTGGATGACGCCCGCCTGGTGCTCCTCAATGCCCTTCAGGCACACCAGCGCGGCGCCGAGATTCACGTACGCACGCGCTGCGTGGACGCCCGCGAGGTGGGCGGTCACTGGGAGCTCACCCTGGAGGACATGGCCACCGGCCAGCGAGTCGTCCGCCAGGCCCGCACGCTGGTCAACGCCGCCGGGCCCTGGGTGGAGCAGGTGGTGCGCGACCGATCCCACCGCCGATCGCGCTACGCGGTGCGCATGATTCGCGGCAGCCACCTCATCGTGCCCCGGCGCAACCTCGACGAACGCGCGTTCATCCTCCAGAACACGGATCGCCGGATCGTCTTCGTGCTTCCCTACGAGGACGACTTCAGTCTGATCGGCACCACCGACTGCCGCCATGACGGCGATCCCGGACGGGTCACGGCCAGCGAATCGGAGATCGACTACCTGCTCGCGGTGGTCAACGATCACTTCCGCACCCCGCTCACGCGCGCCGATGTGCTGCACACCTTCGCCGGGGTACGCCCGCTGTGTGACGACGAGTCCGCCGACCCCACCGCCATGACCCGCGACTACACCCTCGATCTCGATGACGACGGCGTCCCGCTACTCTCGGTGTTCGGCGGCAAGATCACCACCTACCGCAAGCTCGCTGAATCGGCGCTCGAGCGCCTGGCCCCCCACCTGCCGCCCATGAGCGCTCCCTGGACGGCCGCCGCGCCGCTGCCGGGCGGCGACATCGGCACCCAGGAGGGCTTCCGGACCGCGTTGCACAGCGATTATCCCTTCCTGAGCGACGGACAGGTCCGCCGCTTCGCTCGCACCTATGGCTCGCTGTGCCACCACTTCCTGGCCGATGCCAAGCGCCCGGACGACCTTGGCGAGCACTTCGGCGCCGGCCTGACCCGCGCCGAGGTGGACTACCTGATCGACCACGAATGGGCCCGTGATGCCGACGACATCCTGTGGCGGCGCACCAAGCTCGGGCTGCGCCTCACGCCCGACCAGGCCGAGCGCCTAGCGCGCTATATCGCGCACCACCGGCGCGCTGTCGCGGCCTGAGGGTTACCACGGCCGCTCATTATTCCGGAATGCCGCCCCGCGTCAGCGTCGCGGGGTCGAGCAGCCGCTCGAGCTCGTCGCGCGACAGGTCGGTCTGCTCCTCGGCCACGTCGATGATCGGCCGCCCCGCCTGATAGGCCTGCTTGGCGATGGCCGCCGCGGCGTCGTAGCCGATCACCGAATTGAGTGCCGTGACCAGGATGGGATTGCGCGACAACGGCTCCGCCAGGTTCCCCTCGCGCACCTGAAAGGTGGCGATGGCCCGGTCGGCGAGCAGCCGCGCCGTGCTGGTCATCAGGGTGATCTGGGTAAGCAGGTTGTTGGCGATCAGCGGCAGCATGACGTTGAGCTGGAAGTTGCCGCTCTGCCCGGCCACGGTCACCGCGGTATCGAGACCCATCACCTGGGCCGCCGCCTGGGCAGCGGACTCGGGAATCACCGGATTGACCTTGCCGGGCATGATCGAGCTGCCCGGCTGCAGCGCCTCGAGCTCGATCTCGCCGAGACCGGCCAGCGGGCCGGAGTTCATCCAGCGCAGGTCATTGGCGATCTTCATGATCACGCAGGCCAGGCCGCGCAGCTGACCGGAGAGCTCCACGGCGGCGTCCTGGCTGCCCAGACTGGCAAAAAAACTGTCGTTGGGCGCGAACGACAGGCCGGTCTGATCGCTCAAGGCGCGCGCCATGCGTGCCGCGAATTCGGGATGGGCATTGATGCCGGTGCCCACCGCCGTGCCGCCTTGGGCCAGCCGGGTCAGGCGCAGCATGGCGGCGTCGAAGCGCTCGATCGCCTGGCCCACCTGACTCGACCAGCCGCCCAGCTCCTGGCTCATCCGCAACGGCATGGCATCCATCAGATGGGTGCGCCCCGTCTTCACCACGCCGTTGAGCTCCGCCGCCCGCGCATCGATCGTCTCGCGCAGGTGCACCAGTGCCGGTCGCAGTCGCGCGGTCACCGCCAGCGCCGCCGACAGATGCAGCGCGGTGGGAATGACGTCGTTGCTTGACTGCCCCATGTTGACGTGATCGTTGGGCCCCACCGCCAGGTCGTCGCGACTGGCCAGGTGGGCGATCACCTCGTTGACGTTCATGTTGCTCGAGGTACCCGAGCCGGTCTGGAAGACATCCACCGGAAACTGGTCGTCGTGCCGGCCATCGATGATCGCTTGGGCCGCCTCTGCGATCGCCTCGGCGCGCGACGCGTCAAGCAACCCCAGGTCGGCATTGACCCGCGCCGCTGCCAGCTTGACCCGCGCAATGGCGTGGATGAAGGCCGCCGGCATCGCCTGACCGGAGACCGGAAAATTGTTGATGGCACGCTGCGTCTGGGCGCCGTAAAGGGCATCGCGCGGCACCTGCAGCTCGCCCATGCTGTCGCGCTCGATGCGGTATTCGCTCATGGCTCGCTCCTGGCTGTCTCGAGGACCTGATTGCAGCATCGTGCCCTGCTCGGTGGCTTTCAAGGTCCGGCGTGCACCGTGGTGATGCGTTCTGTGGCCGCCCGGCAGCTTCGCGGCGCCGATCGCGCGAAAGGTGACAACTGTCGTGGCCAGCATCGACAGACACCGCCTACGATCCCTTCGTGAAAGACAGCGCCCACCGAGCCAGGCCCAAACTACCTCACAACCACAACGGTACTGCGCCCATGATCAACTCGAAGAGCCCCAACCTGCTGCCCCAGGAACAGCTTACCCTCGCCCATCTTCACGAGCAGGCAGAGATGCGGCGCTATCGGCAGCTCGCCCTGCGCCTGCTGCCTACCGCCCCCGACATCAGCCGTCTGATGGTGGCGCTGGGGATCGAGTGCGAACAGCGCCTCGAGGTGCTCAACGCGGTGGCCGAAAAGCTGGGTTTCGCTGCCTGCCTCGGCGAGAAGGAGTCCAAGACTGCCACCCCCCTGGCACCCAGCCGCCGCCACTTCTTCGTCGTCAACGGACACATGGCCGGTGACGTGCTCGATGAGGCCGTGGAGGCGGCGCACCACTCCTGGCATTTCTTCGACGCCTTGCTGGCCACCAATGCCACCCCCGAGCTCTATCGCCCGCTGCACGCCTTTGTCCAGCAGAAGCACGCCGAGTGGCAGGTACTCGAAGAGCGCCGCCAGGAGTGGCATCTCGAAGCCCGCCTTCCCTAGGCACTGGGCCGATAACCGTGGCCCGCCTACGCCTTGCGCCGACCGCTGGCCCGGGCCAGGTGCTCCAGCCGCGGCAGGTCCTTCAGATGAAACTCGCGCCCGTGTACGGTGAGCAGGCCGTCTTCCTCGCAGCGTTTCAGGGCACGGCCGACGGTCTCCTCCGTCAGTCCCAGGTAACTGCCCAGGTCGGCGCGCGACAGGCTCACACGGAAGCGATACGGCGAGTAACCGCGATGCTGAAATCGCTTCGATACCGACGTGAGGAAGCAGGCCAGGCGGCGATCGGCGGTGCGGCGCAGCAACCGGCAAAGTCGCAGCCGCTCGTCGTGAATCTCCCGGCTCAGGCTGCGCTGCAGGCGATGGCGCAGCGCGGGCAGGCGATCGCACAGCGTTACGAGCGCCTGGTACGGTAGTTCACAGACGGTGCTGGTCTCGAGCGCCACCAGAGTGCCGGAATAGCGCTTTTCCGCCATGGCGTCGAGACCGAGCAGTTCACCGGGCAGGAACAGGCCAGTAACCAGGTACTCACCCGACTCGGCCGTGGTGGCTTGCTTGAAGCTACCGGAGCGCACGGCGTAGAGGCTGCTGAAGGGGGCGCCCTGCACGTAGAGCACCTCATGCTTGGCCAGCCGGATCAAGGGCCGAACGATGGCCTGCAGTTCGACGACTTCCGTGTCGGAGAGCTCACCCGGCAGGCACAGCGAATTCAGATAGCACGACTTGCAATCGGCACCCTGCAGCCTCGCCGCGTGCAGCGGCTTGCCGATGCTGGTCATGGTCGACACCCCCAATGTTTCCTTGGGCTGTCACCCTGCAGTGTAGTCGCGCTGCGAAGACGCAAGACGATGAATCCTCTGGTCCTTTGGTATCTGCCCAGGGACTGGAGGCGCGCTCTCGCCGAGTCGAAGCGGACGCCATTGATTGAATGCAGTCACGGATATTGCACTGCACAAAGCACAGCTGTTATGCTGCGACGCACAAGAACACAGGGCGTGATGACACGCCACCCAACCCCACTCATACGAGCAAACGGAGGCCCCCATGGCCAACTTCAGCACCGAGCAGTTCAGCCAACAGTTCGAATCCCTTTTCTTCGGCCCGGCACGTGCCTATGCCGCGCTGAGCGTCGACTATACCGAGAAGCTGGTCAACGCCCAGCTTGACGCCACCAAGGCGTATGCCGACACCAGCCTGACCCAGGTGCGCAACCTGCTCGACGTCAAGGACGCCGAGAGCCTGCGCAGCTACCTGGAAGGCCAGCAGAAGGTCGCCAAGGAGCTGACCGAGCGCCTGCAAGGCAACGCCGAGAAGGTCGTCGCCCTGCAGCAGGACTTCGTGCAGCAGAGCCAGAAGCTGACCGAGTCCAACGTCAAGCAGGCTCAGGAAGCGGCCACCAAGGCCACCAAGTAACGCCCGCCATCGCGCGACGTTGCTGATCGCGGGGCCCGCCAACCGGCGGGCCCCGCGCGTTTGTGCGGCACCCTCCGATTCCCCGGCTGTCGGCCACGGGGTCGCATCGGCTATCCTCTGCAAGGCACGGGGCCCACGACCACGAGGACAGCTCACCATGAAAGCCTGGATCATCGCACTGCTGCTGGGCCTGGCCCTGGCCGGCTGCCAGATGATGGAGCCCCGCCCCGCCACTTCCCCCGAGCGCATCGAAATCATCGACCGCGGCGAGCCTGCGCCGCGCGAAGCCGAACCCGAGGCGCCGACCACCGCACCGGGCCGAGTGGCACGCGACGTCGCCTTTCCCGAGGGCGAATACGCCCGGCTCGAGAAGCGCGGTACGGCTTCGATCAGCGGTCAACTGACCCTCGACGGCCGACCGGTTCCCAATGCCGGCATCTCGGTGGCGCCGGTCACCACCTACTCCGCCGAGGCCGCCGAGAAGGCGCTGGCCGGCATCGCCGTGGCACCCGCTGACCCGCGCGCCCGGGAGTATACCCACACCACGCGCACCGACGGCAGCGGTCGCTTCAGCTTGAACGGCCTGCCATCCGGCGAGTTCTACGTCTCCGGCAGCCTGCGCGATCCTCGCAGCGGCGAGCCCAGGATCATCATCCGCCAGGTATCGCTGGGCAGCGGCCGCAACCTCCAAGTCAACCTGAGGCGCTGAGGTCCCGGCTGGCGGCGCTTGGGCCTCTCACCTATGTTGATGCCAGAGGGCCGGCCGGCATCCGTCGGGGCCATGATGCACCAGGAAGGGAGGTTCGGACATGCGCCACCACAGCCTGACCGGCCGAGCGATACAGGTCGCTGCCGCCACGCTGCTGGCCGGCCTGGCGACGGCCAGCGCTGCCGATCTTGAGACGATTCGCGAACAGAACAGCATTCGCATCGCCGTGGCCAACGAAGAGCCCTACGGCTACGTCGACGAGCAGGGCGACGCCCACGGCGCCGGCCCGGAAGTCGCCATGCACCTGATGGAGGAACTGGGCATCGGCTCCATCGAGTGGATCGTCACCGACTTCAGCGACCTCATTCCCGGCCTGCGCGAAGGGCGCTTCGACATGGCCGCCGCGGAGATGGCGATTCTTCCCGAACGCTGCGAGCAGGTGCTCTATTCCGTGCCCAACACCACCTATGGCGAGGGGTTGCTGGTCCGCGCCGGCAATCCGGAAGAGCTGACCGCCTACGACGACTTAGCGGGGCGCAATGAGTATCGCGTGGCGGTGATGGCCGGAGCGGATCAGCGGGAGATCCTGACGACCCTCGGCGTACCCGAGGATAAGATCGTCACCATCGAGCGCAATGAGCAGGCCATCGACGCCATCGTCAACGGCGAGGCCGATGCCTATGCCGCCACCGGTCTCACGGTGACCACGCTCGAGCAGCAAAGCCGTGAGGTGGAAGCCGCACGCAACTTCAGCGACCCGGTGATCGAGGGCGAGGAAGTGAGAAGCTGGGGCGGCTTCGCCTTCGGCCCCGAGGCCGAGGCGCTGCGCGACGCCGTCAACGAGGCCCTGCTGGCGTACAAGCGTACCGATGCCTGGGAGGACACCCTCACCGCCCATGGCTTCACCCAGGAGGATGTGCTCAACTCCTTCAAGTATTCCACCGAAGAGCTCTGCCAAGGGTGAGCCTCGCCGCGGCGGCTACCACCCCAGCGCCTGCTTGACGAAGGGAATGGTCAGCTTGCGCTGGGCGGAGAGCGAGGCGCGGTCGAGCACGGCCAGCGACTCGCAGAGTTCGCCCAGCTCGCGCGGCCCGCGATGCAGGATATAGCGCGCCACTTCGTCGGGTAGCTGCATGCCGCGCCCTCGGGCGCGCAGCTGCAGGGCGGCCAGGCGCTGCTCGTCGTCGAGTGCCTTGACGTGGAAGGTCATGCCCCAGGTGAGCCGCGAGGCGAGATCCGGCAACTTGACCGGCAGCTGACGCGGCGGGGCATCGGCCGCCATCACCAGCCGCCGCCCGGCGTCGCGCAGCCGATTGAAGGCATGAAAGAGCCCCTCCTCCCAGCGCCGGCGCCCCACCACGGTTTCCAGGTCGTCGATCGCCACCAGGTCGAGGCGCTCGACCTCCTCCAGCATGAGCGGCGGAAAATGGCCCAGCTCGCGCAGCGGCAGGTAAAGGGCGCGGCGATCGCGGCCGGAGGCCGCATGGCAGGCCGCCTGCAGCAGATGACTGCGCCCCGTGCCCGCAGCGCCCCACAGATAGAGAAACGGCTCGCCTTCGCCATCCAGCTGACGCTCGAGGCGGTCGACCAGGCTCGCGTTGGGGCCGGCGTGAAAGTTGGCGAAGGTGGCGTCATCGCGCAGCCCCACGCCCAGCGGCAGCTGCGCGGGTGCTCGGCTCATGGCGACTCCTCGTCCCGGGGGTGGCGGGGAAATTCCCCGACCTGGCTGGCATCGTACAAGCGGCTGCGCTTGTAGCGGTCGTGGAGTTCTCGCAAGAGTACCATGATCACCGCGGCCGCTGGCAGCGCCAGCAGCACGCCGGTGAAGCCGAAGAGGTTGCCGCCGGCCAGCACGGCAAAGATCACCGCCACCGGATGCAGGCCGATCTTGTCGCCGAGCAGCTTGGGCTGGAGCACCACGCTCTCCACCACCTGACCGAAGGCGAACACCGCAGCGACGCCGAGCAACATCAGCCAATCGCCGGCCTGGAAGAACGCCACCAGCCCGGCCACGCTGATCCCCACGATCACCCCCAGGTAGGGCACGATGCTCGCCAGGCCGGAGAGCAGGCCGATCAGCAGGCCGAAACGCACGCCCAGCAGCGTCAGGCCGACGGCATAGATGACGCCCAGGCACAGCATCACGATCAGCTGGCCGCGTAGGAAGGCCGACAGCACCTCGTCGCACTGGCCAGCCAGGCGCACCGCATCGGGCTCCCAGCGCCGCGGCAGCGCCTCGCGCACCTTGGCGACGATGATGTCCCAGTCGAGCAGCAGGTAGAAGGTGACCACCGGAATCAGCGCCAGGTTGCCGATCCACGCCACCAGGGCAAGCCCCGAGCGTGACACCTGGGCCAGCAGCGACGCCGCCGCGGTGCCGGTTTCCCGCCAGTTGTCGACCACCGCCTGGCGCAGTTGGCCGATGTCGGTGGAGAGGTCCAGGCCGGTCAGCGCCCGGACCCGCGGCACCACGCTCTGCTCGACCCAGTTGAGCACCGCCGGCAGAGAGTCGAGCAGCTGTCCAAGCTGGCGACCAAGCACGGGCACCACGAGCAGCAGGGTGATCACCACGACGAGCGTCAACAGCAGGAAGACCATGGCCACTGCCAGGCGGCGCGACAGGCCGCGGCACTCCAGCCAATCGGCCAGGGGATCGCCCAGGTAGGCGAGGATCATGCTGACGAAAAACGGCATCAGCACCGGCTCGATGCTGACGAAAAACCACAGCACCAGCGCTGTCAGGCCGATGGCCACCCACCACTCTCTGCGCATCCCGCTCTCCCTGTATCGCAGCGCCGCTGGCGGCTGCCAGTCGCGTGCCATGATGCTACAATTCCTGCCCCGATCTTGCCCACTGCCTGTCGGCCGGCGCGCGACACCCACGGCCGACGACCCACGACAGGACCCGAGATGACCGATTCCCCTTCCCGTCCCTCGCTCAGCTACAAGGATGCCGGCGTCGACATCGATGCCGGTAACGCTCTGGTCGACCGCATCAAGGGCGTGGCCAAGCGCACCACCCGCCCCGAAGTGCTGGGCGGCCTGGGCGGCTTCGGCGCCCTGTGCCAGCTACCTTCCGGCTACCGGGAGCCGGTGCTGGTCTCCGGCACCGACGGCGTGGGCACCAAGCTGCGCCTGGCCATGGACCTGGAGCGTCACGACACCATCGGCATCGACCTGGTGGCGATGTGCGTCAATGACCTGGTGGTGGCCGGCGCCGAGCCGCTGTTCTTCCTCGACTACTATGCCACGGGCAAGCTCGAGGTGGACATCGCCGCCGACGTGGTCACCGGCATCGGCGAGGGCTGCGAGCAGGCCGGCTGCGCCCTGGTGGGCGGCGAGACCGCCGAGATGCCCGGCATGTACCAGGGCAGCGACTACGACCTGGCCGGCTTCTGTGTCGGCGTGGTGGAGAAGTCCGAGATTCTCGACGGCAGCCGCGTGGCCGAGGGCGACGTGCTGCTGGGCATCGCCTCCTCGGGCCCCCACTCCAACGGCTACTCGCTGATCCGCAAGATCCTCGAGGTGAGCGGCGCCGACCTCAACACCGCCATCGACGGCCAGCCGCTGGCCGATGCCCTCCTCGCCCCCACCCGCATCTACGTCAAGCCGCTGCTGTCGTTGATCCGTGACAGCGGCGTGCCGGTGCATGCTCTCTCCCACATCACCGGCGGCGGCCTCACCGAGAACCTGCCCCGGGTCCTGCCGGACGGCCTCGCCGCGCGCGTTGACGTCGCAAGCTGGGAGCGCCCGGCAGTGTTCGATTGGCTGCAGCGTCAGGGCAACGTCGACGAACGCGAAATGTACCGCGTCCTCAACTGCGGCATCGGCATGGTGGTGGTGGTGCCGGCCGACAAGGCCGACCAGGCGCGGGCCCACCTGCAGGCCCAGGGCGAGGCGGTGTTCCGCATCGGTGAGATCGTTGCCCAGGGCGACGGCGAGGAACCGGTCCAGCTGGAGCACCTCACGGCATGAGCGACAGCGACTACGGGAGCGACACCCTCAACGACATGACGCCGCAGCCCGCCGACGTGCGCCGGGTCGTGGTGCTGATCTCCGGCAACGGCAGCAACCTCCAGGCGCTGATCGACGAGCAGACTCACGACCGTCTGGGCGGCGAGATCGTCGCCGTGGTTTCCAACGAGCCCGACGCCTATGGCCTGCACCGCGCCCGTGAGGCCGGCATCGAGGCGGTGGTTCTGCCGCATCGCGAGTACGACAGCCGCGACGCCTACGACGGCGCCCTGATCAAGGTGATCGAGCGCCACGAGCCTGACCTCATCGTGCTGGCCGGCTTCATGCGCATCCTGACGCCGCGCTTCGTGCAACGCTTCCTTGGGCGGATGCTCAACATCCACCCCTCGCTGCTGCCCGCCTACCAGGGGCTCGACACCCACGCCCGGGCGCTGGCCGACGGCGTGGCCGAGCACGGCTGCAGCGTGCACTTCGTCACCGAGGAACTGGACGGCGGCCCCGTGGTGCTACAGGCCGTGGTCGAGGTGGCCGAGGACGAGACCGAGGAGAGCCTCAAGGCCAAGGTGCACGCCCGCGAGCACCTGATCTACCCCATCGCCGTGAGATGGTGCCTGGAGGGCCGCCTGCGGTTCGCCAACGGCGGCGCCACCTTCGACGGCATGACGCTGCCGCCACACGGGCTGCGCATGTCCCACGCCGACGCCGCGGAAGAGCTCGACGAGGAGTAGCACCGAGGTTCGAGGTTCGAGGTTCGAGGTTCGAGGTTCGAGGTTCGAGGTTCGAGGTTCGAGGTTCGAGAGGCAGTATTGCCTGAACCATGAACAAGAAGCGAGCCAAGGGGTTCCCTTGAACCTCGCTCCTCGTGCCTTGCAACTGGTCGCAGAGCCTCACGTACGTGGGAGCGTGACGCCCCGCTGTCCCATGTACTTGCCGCCGCGGTCCTTGTAGGAGGTCTCGCACACCTCGTCGGACTCCAGGAAGAGCATCTGCGCCACGCCCTCGTTGGCGTAGATCTTGGCCGGCAGGTTGGTGGTGTTGGAGAACTCCAGCGTCACGTGCCCTTCCCACTCCGGCTCGAGGGGCGTGACGTTGACGATGATGCCGCAGCGCGCGTAGGTCGACTTGCCCAGGCAGATGGTCAGCACGCTGCGCGGGATGCGGAAGTACTCCACGGTGCGCGCCAGGGCGAAGGAGTTGGGCGGAATCACGCAGACATCGCCCTTGATGTCGACGAAGCTCTTCTCGTCGAAGCCCTTGGGGTCGACCACCGCCGAATGGATGTTGGTGAACACCTTGAACTCGTCGGCGCAGCGCACATCGTAGCCATAGCTGGACGTCCCGTAGGAGATCACCCGCCGATCGTTCACGTAGCGAACCTGGTCGGCTTCGAAAGGCTCGATCATTCCCTGCTGATCGGCCATGCGGCGAATCCACTTGTCGGACTTGATGCTCATCGGGACGGTTCCTGCTGGGGTTGACAAAGGGGCCTCACGGCACCGGGGCCGCCATGATAGCGGCCCCGGGGTCGGGCGTCACGGGGGTAGCGCCGCCTCACTCGCTGAACGAGATGGACGGCCCCTCGGCCGACTGATCCGCCAGCTGCGCCGCCACCTGGCGAGCCATGTCGCGGAAGGTGGCGGTAACCTCGCTCTGCGGTTCGGCCACCACGGTGGGCCGCCCGCCGTCGGCCTGCTCGCGAATGGCGAGGGTAAGCGGCAGCTGCCCCAGCACCCGCGTCTCATATTCACCGGCGATGCGCTCCCCGCCCCCCTCGCCGAAGATCGGCTCGCTGTGGCCACAGTTCGAGCAGACGTGCAGGCTCATGTTCTCCACCACGCCCAGCACCGGCACGTTGACCTTGCGGAACATCTCGATGCCCTTGCGGGCATCCAGCAGGGCGATGTCCTGGGGCGTGGTGACGATCACCGCGCCGTTCACCGGCACCTTCTGGGCCAGGGTGAGCTGGATATCGCCGGTCCCCGGCGGCATGTCGATGAACAGCATGTCCAGGTCGTCCCACACGGTCTGGGTGAGCAGCTGCTGGAACGCCCCTGCCACCATGGGCCCGCGCCATACCATCGGCTCGCGAATGTCGACCATGAAGGCCATGGACATGGCCTGGATGCCGTGGGCCTCGAGCGGGCGCATGCGGTTCTCGCCGGCAGCCTGGGGACGCACGCCTTCGCCGACGCCCAGCATCTGCGCCTGGCTGGGGCCGTGAATGTCGGCATCCAGGATGCCCACCCGGTAGCCCTCGGCGGCCGCGGCCAGCGCCAGGTTGACGGTGACGGTCGACTTGCCGACCCCGCCCTTGCCGGATGCCACGGCAACGATATGCTTGACCCCTTCGATCACGATTGACTCCTCGTGCTGATGGCGAAGCGGCAACCGCCGCAACGGTAAGCTTTCCTGGCAGTATAACGCGCCCTTCCAGGGGCCCGAAACGACGAACGGCGAGCCTGGCTCACCGTTCGTGACTTCCTACTGTCCTGTTTTGTTGGCTTAGCCGATTATTGCTGTTCAGCAGTCTGTTCATCGAGGGCTTCGGCCTGGGCATCCATGGCGGAGTCGACCTCGCCAGCCTCTTCATCGCCAGCCCTGTCGTCAGATTCCGCCGTTGCCTCGGATTCAGAAGTTGACGCCTCATCAGAGGCCGTGCGCTGCTGGAGCTGCTCCAGCTCGTTGCGCCAGTTGGCCAGCTGCGACTCGAGACGTGACAGCTGGGCTTCACGCTGGTCGATCTGCTCTTCGATGCTGGCCATCTCCTCACGACCGATCTGCATGGCGGCCATGGTGTCGTCGAGGTTGACCCGCGCCTGCTCCACCTCGGTCTGGAGGGCATCGCGCTCCTCGCGCACGGCGGCCACCTCGTCGGCCACCTCGTCACGCCAGGTTTCCAGCGCGGCGATGTCGTTCTCGAGGGCCTCGCGCTCGGTCTCGCGCTCGGCGATGTTGGCCTCGAGGGACTCCAGGCGCTCCAGGGCCGCGGTGATCTCGTCCTCGATGGCGGCCAGCTCATTGTCCGCCAGGTCGCGCGCCACCTCGGCCTCCTGGCGCGCCGCCTCGGCGCTCTCCTGCGCCTCGATGGCATCATCGCGGGCCACCTCGGCCTCTTCGCGCTCCTGGACAGCTTCTGCGCGCGCCGAAACAGCCTCCTCGAGGGCTTGCTCGGCGGACTGCTGCTCCTCGCGCACCGCCGCCAGGCTCTCTTCCGCCTCGGCGAGCTCAGACTGACGGGCTTCGATATCGGCCTGCAGCGATTCCTGCTGCTCGCGCAGTTCGGCGAGATTCGACTCGGTGTCCGCCACTTCGGCCTGCAGCTGCTCCAGCTCCTCCTGGGCGGCTTGTTGCTCCTCGGCCATGGCCGACTGCATGGCGTCACGCTCTTCCTCGAGCTCGGCAATCTGCGTCTCGAGCGCATCCAGATCCTCACCCGCCTCGGCATTGGCGTCGAGCTGGGACTCACGCTCCTCCAACTGGCTGGTGAGCGCCTGATTCTCGGCTTCCAGGTCCGAGAGCTGCGACTCGAGCGCCTCGCTGTGCTCGCGATAGGAGCTGCCGCTAGTGTGGGCAAAGATCGCCCAGATGATGGCCACCACCGCCACGGCGGCCAGCGCCCTGACGCGATTGTCCTTGAATGGTGAGCTGTTGGGGTTATCCGACATGGGCTGGACCCTCCAGTTGATCGATGACGCCTGTCGCCAGAGCCGCGACAAGCTCGTGCCGTCGACTCATCAGCATACACACACTGATACGTTCCCACAGTCTTGCACCGACCCGGAGATGATCGGCATCAGTCTTTCAACGCTCAGGGGTCGAGGCGCCAACGCGACAGCCAGGGAAGCCCCTGCACCTCGACGCCCAGCTCCTCCAGCCAGTCCGCGACCACCAGGTTGGACTGATGGGCCAGCCAATAGCCGCGCGGGTCGCGCACGAAGACCAAGTTGAACGTCGGGCTCTCCACCCCGGGGGCGGCCGCGGCAAAGCGAGCATCCAGTCGTCGGCTCAGTGCCCTGGCGCGCGACCGTTCCACGACCAGCGAATAGCTTTCCGCCACCCCTTCGGGGGCCAGCCGGGAGAGCTCTCGGGGAAGCGCCAGCCCCTCATCGACGCGCCGCCCCAGGGCGCCAGACGTGGGCCACAGCATCGCCGCCGTCGCGGACAGCAGGTGCCGCTGCCCCTCCACGTACCATTGCCAGTCGCCGTAGCTGTAGCGCACCACCCCGCTCTCATGGTGGGGCAGCACCAGGCTGGCGTGGCGGCCATGGTCGAGCAGGTAGACGTCCACCGGATCGGCCACCTCGGCGGGCGGCACCAGCCGGCCGGCACAGCCCGTGAGCAGCAGCACGCAAGCCGCCAGCAGCAGAGCGACACCGGCGCGGCGCGCCTTCTTTGCGGGGTCGCAGCGGCAGTGCCGCCGTGGTGTGCGCCTGACCGTCATGACATCGCACCCGCAAGACAGGAAGTGCCAGCCAGTATAGTCGCAAGGCAGTCCCCGTGGTCGCGGTGGCCTCTTCCGGACACCTGGCAAGGCTCACTCGGCCTTGTGCGCCAGCGCCATGAGGTAGAGCGCCAGGGCCAGGGCGAGCACCGAGAGCGCCAGGTAGATGGCATCGAGCGGGGTATCGAACTGGATGCCCACCACCGCCCGGAAGAATTCGATGATCACCGCCAGGATCACCACCCGGGCGATCTTGTCCTTGAGCTGGTCCAGCGACCGGACGTTGAAGGGATGGGACGGATCGCGCCCCTCGGCGGGCTCGATGCGAGACACGAAGAGCTTGTAGACGCCGAGCCCGAAGATCATCAGCACCAGGGCGATCAGGTAGATGTCGATGGCAACGATGATGTCGGTGACCACGCTCTTGTGGATGTCGTGGCCGCCGTCGAGGTAGTGTCGCCAGGTACTCGCTACCACGCCGAGGATATCGAGGCTGGCAATCACGAAGAGCACCAGGGCGCCGAGCAGTGCGGGAATCACCGCCAGCAACACCAGCAGGCGGGACTGCCAGAGAAAATGCTCGAAACGCCGCTCGAGACGGCTTCGCGGGGTGTCGGGACGGGGCTTCTCGGGCGGCAGCGCCTCGCTCATGACGGGTTCCTTGTGGCGAATGGGCGGCGACTGACGACGGCGATATCGGGATTCGTTTGACCGTCGATGTCGAACAGCACGTATCATGCCGGATAGAGCCCCGACAGGGATAGCGCATGGCCTCTCGACCACCGACTCGCTCTCGCCACCTGGCCTTCGTTCTGCTACCGCGGATCGCGAGCTTCCTGTGGCGCGTGCTGACGGCCTTCCTGCGCAATCGCGGCATTCTGCTGGCGGGCGGCGTCGGCTACAACATTCTGCTCTCCATCGTGCCGCTGTTCGCCCTGCTCGCCGTGCTGCTCACCCAGGTGGTCGACGAGCAGACCCTGTTCAATGTGCTCAGCGTGCAGGCGCGCCATCTCGCCCCGGCCCACGCCGAGGTGCTGCTCGATGCCGTGCGCACCCTGGTCGATACGCCGGAGGTCATCGGCCTGTTCGGCATCCTGGTGCTGCTGGTGTTTAGCTCCTTCGCCTTTCGCATGCTGGAGGATGCCCTGGCGATCATCTTCCATGCACCCGACGCCCACGTGGGGCGTAGCGTCTGGGTCTCGGTGCTGCTGCCCTATGTGTTCATGCTGGTACTCGGCGCCGGCCTGCTGGCCCTGACGCTGCTGGTGACCCTGGCGGGCGCGCTCAACAGCCTGTGGCTGGCGCTCTTCGGCAGCGACCTGCCCCTCGCCGGCCTCTCGGAAACAGCGCTCAACCTGTTCAGCTTCGGCGGCGTCTTCATCCTGTTCAGCGCCATCTACAAGGTGCTGCCGCTGGTGCGCATCGCCCTGCGCCGCGCTGTCGTCGGCGGCTTCGTGGCGGCGCTGCTGTGGGAGGGGATACGGCTGCTGCTGGTCTTCTACTTTGCCAACCTGTCGCTGGTCAACGCCGTCTACGGCTCGCTGGCCACCCTGATCGTGGTGCTGCTGAGCCTGGAGGTAGGCGCGATCATCCTGCTGCTGGGCGCCCAGGTGATCGCCGAACTGGAACACAACGCCCGCCGCGGGCTGCCCTGGCACGTAGACCCGCGGCGCGAAGCAGTGACCCACCTGGACTGAGCCACCGCCCGGCACTATCAGCGCTGGCGGCGGCGCCGGCGACGCAGGGCAAGGCGTGCCAGCGGCACCAGCGCCGCCACGCCCAGGGCGACAATGGCCAGCACTGCCAGCAGCGAGGGGCTGCCGGTGTGGGCGTGCACTGACGGGGCGCCGTGCCCGGAATGGCCCAGGGCCGAACCGGCGACCAGCAGCAGCGAAGCTGGGGCAAGGCGTGCAACAGAACGCATGGGTAACGTCATGACGAATCTCCTTGTGCAGGGGTGGGGTAATAGGCTCAGCTGGCGGCGGCTTCGGTCCGTGGCCGGCGCTCCGGGAGCATGCCGCGGTCGAGGATGAACTGGATGATGGTTTCCAGCCCCACGCCATCGTAGAGGTTGGTGAAGACGAACGGGCGTTCGCCGCGCATCTTGCGCGAATCGCGCTCCATCACTTCCAGGGAGGCGTGGACCTGCTCGGCGATGTCGATCTTGTTGATGATCAGCAGGTCTGACTTGGTGATGCCCGGCCCCCCCTTGCGCGGAATCTTGTCGCCGGCGGAGACGTCGATCACGTAGAGGGTGAGATCCGAAAGCTCGGGGCTGAAGGTGGCCGAGAGGTTGTCGCCCCCGGACTCCACCAGCACCAACTCGAGGTTCGGGTGGCGCTCCTGCAACTCGTCGATGGCGGCGAGGTTCATGGAGGCGTCCTCGCGGATCGCCGTGTGCGGGCAGCCGCCGGTCTCCACGCCGAGGATGCGATCGGCGGGCAGCGCCTCGTGCTTGAGCAGGAAGTCGGCGTCTTCGCGGGTATAGATGTCGTTGGTGACCACGGCGATGTCGTAGTGGTCGCGCAGCGCCCGGCAGAGCTGCTTGAGCAGGGCCGTCTTGCCGGAGCCCACCGGGCCGCCGACGCCGATACGCAGGCAATGGGTCATGTCGTTCTCCTGGTGTTTTACACTAGCTTCGAAACAGTCGTGAGTACTGGGTCTCGTGCAGGGCGCTGGCCAGGGCCAGGCCGGGCAGCGCGGGGCCGAGTTCGCCGTCGGGCAGTGCCAGCGCCTTGTCCACCGCCGCGACCAGCGCCGGGCGCAGCCGCTCGACCAGCCGCTGGGCGGCGGTATGCCCCAGCGGCAGCGCCTTGCACGCCACCGCCAGCTGGTTTTCCAGCCACGCCCAGGCAAAGCCGAGCAGGGCCTGACGTGGCGGAATGCCGCGGACGTGGACGGCCCAGGCGAAAAACGTGACGTAACCCGCCCCGGGTGGCGATGCTGGCTCGCTCGGCAGCAGTGCCAGGCTGCCCAGCAGTCGCGCCAGCGACGCCCCCAGGCGCGCATCCTCGGCGGCAAGCTCGGCCGTCTCGCGGTTGGCGGCAAGCCACTGATCCCACTCGGCTACCGTCTCGCCGTCACCATTCGCCCAAGCCTGCTGCAACCGCGCCAGCGCCGGCAGCTCGCAGCGGGTCAAGCCGTCCTCCAGCACGCCGGCGAGCCACTCGCCGAGGCTCTCTTCATCGCACACCCAGCCCAGCTCGAAGGCGCTCTCCAACCCCTGCGAGAACGCGAAGGCGCCGATCGGCAGCGCCGGGCTGACCAGTTGCAACAGCCCCAGCAGCGCCAGGTCACCGCCCTGCTCTGTCAACGACGGGGCCGGATCAGTGCGCATGGCTGTGGTCATGTTCATGATGGTGGCCATGAGAGTGGGAATGAGCGTGGCCCAGCTGGTTATAGGCGCCGGGCTCGGGGTCGAACGGTGCCTCGTGCCGCTCAAGGCTTGCCCCCAGTCGCTCGGCCAGTGCTTCCAGGACATGATCCGGTGGAAAGCGCACGAAACCGCCCTTCTCGTCCTCGCCCAGTGCCAGCTGCACATGGCGATTGCCCAGGTGATAGGCGAGACGTGCCAGCGGCAAGCCAACGGCCACGCGGGCGGTGACCACCGGCTCGTCGGCGGCCCTCACTCGCACGATCTCGCCACTCTCGGCGCGCAGCCCCTCGCCGTCGCGCAGCACCGGGCCGCGATCGAGGAAGAGCCCCAGCTCGCGACCGGCGTCGCTCACCACCTTGAGGCGGCCCAGCACGCGCTGCTCATAAGGCAACGTCAGGGTGTCGACGGCCTGGTCCACCGCGATGGGCCCCAGGCGTTCGGTCAGTCTCAGCATGTCGGGCTCTCCTAGAACAGGTGGTAGCGCTGGGCCAGCGGCAGCTCGGTGGCCGGCTCGCAGGTCAGCAGCTCGCCGTCGCAGCGCACCTCGTAGGTCTGCGGGTCGACTTCGAGATCGGGGCAGGCATCGTTGAGCTTCATATCGCCCTTCCTCACGCCCCGGACATCGCGGCAGGCCGACAGCGGGCTATGCAGGCCCAATCGCTCCTTGATGCCCGCATCCAGCGCCGCCTGGCTGACAAAGCTGAGCCGTGTCTGGCTCGCCGCACGCCCGAGGGCACCGAACATGGCGCGGTAGTGCACCGGCTGCGGCGTGGGAATGGAGCCGTTGGGGTCGCCCATGGGCGCCGCGGCGATCATGCCGCCCTTGAGGATCATGGCCGGCTTGGTCCCGAAGAAGGCGGGCTTCCAGAGCACCAGATCGGCGAGCTTGCCCACCTCTATGGATCCCACCTCGTGGGCGATGCCATGGGTGATCGCCGGGTTGATGGTGTACTTGGCGATATAGCGCTTGGCGCGGAAGTTGTCGGCACCGCGGGTCTCGTCCTCCGGCAGCAGGCCGCGCTGCACCTTCATCTTGTGGGCGGTCTGCCAGGTGCGGCATACCACCTCGCCCACCCGCCCCATGGCCTGGGAGTCGGAGGCGATCATCGAGATCACCCCCAGGTCATGAAGGATGTCCTCGGCGGCGATGGTCTCGCGACGGATGCGCGAGTCGGCGAAGGCCACGTCCTCGGGAATCCCGGGATCGAGGTGGTGGCACACCATCAGCATGTCGAGGTGCTCGTCGATGGTGTTGACCGTGTAGGGCCGGGTCGGGTTGGTGGATGACGGCAGCACGTAGGGCTTGGCGCAGGCGGTGATGATGTCCGGCGCGTGGCCGCCCCCGGCGCCCTCGGTGTGGTAGGTGTGGATGCAGCGCTCCTTGAAGGCGGCCAGCGTATCCTCCACGAAACCTGATTCGTTGAGCGTATCGGTATGGATGGCGATCTGGACATCGTAGCGCTCGGCCACGGCGAGACAGTTGTCGATGGCCGCCGGGGTGGTGCCCCAATCCTCGTGCAACTTGAGGCCCATGGCGCCGGCCTCGAGCTGCGCCTCCAGCGCCTCGGGCAGGCTGGCGTTGCCCTTGCCGAGAAAGCCGATGTTCATCGGCAGCTCATCGACGGCCTGCAGCATCTTTCCGATATGCCATTCGCCGGGCGTGCAGGTGGTGGCGTTGGTGCCCGTCGCCGGGCCGGTGCCCCCGCCGAGCATGGTGGTGATACCGCTCATCAGCGCCTCTTCCACCAGCTGCGGGCAGACGAAGTGGATATGGGCGTCCAGGGCGCCGGCGGTGAGAATCTTGCCTTCCCCCGCGATCACCTCGGTGCCGGGGCCGATGACGATCGCCACGTCGGGCTGGGTATCCGGATTGCCGGCCTTGCCGATGGCCGCGATGCGTCCGCCCTTGAGGCCGACGTCGGCCTTGACGACGCCCCACCAGTCGAGGATCAGGGCGTTGGTGATCACGGTGTCCATCACGCTGCCGTCATGACGCTGGCTCTGCCCCATGCCGTCGCGGATCACCTTGCCGCCGCCGAACTTCACCTCGTCACCGTAGTGGGTGGCATCGCGCTCCACCTCGATCCACAGCTCGGTGTCGCCCAGGCGCACCCGGTCGCCCACCGTGGGGCCGTACATGTCGGCATAGGCCTGGCGACTGATCTTGTTAACGGACTTCACGGCTGCCCTCCTGTCTGGCTGGATTGACCGAGGCTGCCCATCACCTCGCCGCGAAAGCCATAGATGTGCCGGCTACCGGCATAGGGAATCAGCGTGACTTCACGGGTCTGGCCCGGCTCGAAGCGGATCGCCGTGCCGGCGGCCACGTCGAGGCGGTAACCACGCGCCTTGTCACGGTCGAAACGCAGCGCCGGATTGGTCTCGGCGAAGTGATAGTGGGACCCCACCTGGATGGGTCGGTCGCCGGTGTTCGCGACCTCGACGCTGATCCGTTCGCGCCCCGCGCAGAGCTCGATCTCGCCATTCTTCAACTGATATTCACCAGGAATCATCGGGAGCTCCTTAAACGATGGGTTCGTGGACGGTGACCAGCTTCGTGCCGTCCGGGAAGGTGGCCTCGACCTGAACTTCATCGACCATCTCGGCCACCCCCTCCATGACGTCGTCGCGGGTCAGAATCTCGCGGCCGGTGCTCATCAGCTCGGCCACGCTCTTGCCGTCGCGGGCTCCTTCCAGGATCTCGAAGCTGATCAGCGCCACGGCCTCGGGGTAGTTGAGCTTCAAGCCGCGCGCCAGGCGTCGCTCGGCAAGCTGGGCGGCCGAGAAGAGCAGCAGCTTGTCCTTGTCTCTGGGGGTCAATTCCATGGTGGCGTCTCCGTCGTGAGGGGGAAGATTCAGGTCAACCAGATTCGCGGCACCTGCGCCGGCTTGCCGAGCAGTCCGGGGCGCAGGGTCTCCCAGGCCTGCTGGCAGAGGTCCCAGGCCTCGTTGCGCGCCTGGCCCAGGTAGCGCAGCAGCAGCACGCCGTGGCGCACAGTGACCGCCCAGCGGGGCGAGCCCGGCAGGGCCTCTCGCAGGGCGTCAATGGCACCCGCCTCGTCGGCCAGCCCCACCGCCCAGAGCGTGGCCTGGACGCTGGCCCCGCCCTGCCCCCAGCGACCGAGAAAACGCGAGTGGCCGGGGTCGAGCGGCTGGCGCTCCAGCCACAGCGGCGCCCCGTCGCGGATCAGGCGGAATCGCTGCTCGATGCGCCCGGTGACATAGGGCAGCCGACTGGCTGGCCGCCCCAGCGCCAGCACCTCCCAGCCCAGGCAGCGAGCCCCCGCGGCCAGGTCGATTTCGGTGGCCTGCTCGCCCGTGGTGCCGTCGAAAGCAATCGTCTCCTGGGGCAGCCACTCCAGCGCCCCGCCACTGGCGACGCTCAGCCGGGTGTGCTGGCGCCAGGCCACGCCATGGCTGTCGGCGGCGTAGAGCTTGTTGGCGGCGGGGGTGGTCAATAACGCCTGTGCCCCCGCCTCGACCCGTGCCGAGATGGCCAGGGCATCGCCGCTGACCAGGCCGCCGGGGGGATGCAGCAGATAGACGTGGCAGGTGCCCGCATGGCCCTCGGGATGAAAGGGGCGCTGCACCCGCAGCGGGCCCTGATGTCGCGCGGTGACCATCCGGGTGGCACCCTGGCGGGTGGCGAAGGCGAGCTCGAGGGAGGCCGCCCAGCGGCGTCCGGCGTCGAAACGGTGGCCCGACTCGGAACAAGAAGGGATGGCGCGCGGGATGGCCGTCATTGACAAAGGGTCCTGTGCGTCCGGTGAGAGTTTCCTCTCCCAGAGCAAGCCGCGTACCAAGATGGTGAATTACCCGAAAACCTGTTATTAAACAGAGGCTTGTTTTGTACACAAAGAGCGATTCGGATACCGAGCGCACCAGCGATGCGCCTGGGTGGCCGGGCTCTTGCACCAATCCGATACACGCCATCGATACACGCACCACCATGATGCAAAACGCCCGCTTCGGCGAGAGCCGAAGCGGGCGTTGGAGGCTGGGTGCTGGAAGGCTAGACGGTCAAATGCTCCTTGATCAGCGCGTCGGAGAGTTCGCCGATGGGCCCCCTAGCCACCGGCCGGCCGCGATCCATGATCACGAAACGGTCGGCGTACTTGCGCGCGAAGGGCAGCTTCTGCTCCACCAGCAGCACGGTCAGGCCGTCCTCGGCGATCAGCCGGCGAATGACCTCGCCGATCTGGGTGACGATATTGGGCTGGATGCCCTCTCCCGGCTCATCGAGGATCAGCAACCGCGGCTCGAGCACCAAGGCGCGACCGATGGCCAGCTGCTGCTGCTGCCCACCGGAGAGATCCCCGCCGCGGCGATGGCGCATCTCCTCGAGCACCGGAAAGAGCTCATAGACGCGCTCGGGAATGGTGCGGCGGCCGTCCCCCCGGGCGGCAAGACCGGTACGCAGGTTCTCTTCCACGGTGAGCAGCGGGAATATCTGCCGCCCCTGGGGCACGTAACCGATCCCCAGCCGCGAGCGTGCCTCCACGGGGCGCTGGGTCAGCTCGACATCGTCGGCATAGCGGATGCGGCCCGAGCTCACCGCGACCTCGCCCATGATCGCCTTCATCAAGGTGGTCTTGCCCACCCCGTTGCGCCCCATCACGCAGGTGCACTGCCCATCGGGCACCTCGAGGTCGAGGTCCCAGAGGGTGTGGCTCTCGCCGTAGTACTGGTTGAGGGTGTCGACGGTCAGCATCAGGCGGCCTCCTCTTCGGCGCCCAGGTAGACCTCGATGACCTTCGGGTCGTTGGAAACCTGATCCATGCTGCCCTCGGCCAGCACGCTGCCTTGGTGCAGCACCGTCACCTGGCGGGCGATGGAGCGCACAAAGCCCATGTCGTGCTCCACCACCACCACCGACTGCTTGCCCTTGCCGGCCAGGCCGGTGAGCAGCTCGGCGGTACGCTCCATCTCCTGCTCGGTCATGCCGGCCACCGGCTCGTCCACCAATAGCAGGCGCGGCCGCTGCATCAGCAGCAGGCCGATCTCCAGCCACTGCTTCTGGCCGTGGGAGAGGATACCCGCCGGGCGGTTGCGCAGATCGGCCAGGCCGATGGTGACGAGGATTTCTCCGATGCGGTCACGGATCTCACCGGTCAGGCGCGCCGTCAAGGTCGGCAGAATCCGCTTGTCGGCGGCCATGGCCAACTCCAGGTTCTCGAAGACCGTCAGCGCCTCGAAGACCGTGGGCTTCTGGAACTTGCGGCCAATGCCGAGGCTGGCGATCTCCGGCTCGTTCAGCGTCAGCAGGTCGTGGCGGCTGCCGAACCATACCGAGCCGCTGTCAGGGCGCGTCTTGCCGGTGATGATGTCCATCATGGTGGTCTTGCCCGCACCGTTGGGGCCGATGATGCAGCGCAGCTCGCCATCGTCGATGGTGAGGTTGAGGTTGTCGATGGCCTTGAAGCCGTCGAAGCTCACGGTCACGTCCTCCAGGTAGAGGATCGGCCCGTGGCGCACGTCCACGGGAGACGCTGCCGGCACCAGGAAGTCGAAGACCCGGTCACGGTCGGCCAGGGAACTGAGAAGACTCATGCGCTTGCCTCCTGGGGTGTCGAGGTGTCATCCGACGAGTGTCGCGGGCGCTTGACGCGGTAGGCGAGCAGCCCCGCCACGCCCTTGGGCAGAAACACGGTGACCAGCACGAACATGGCCCCGAGCGCGAACAGCCAGGCGTCGGGCATCACCCCGGTGAACACCGTCTTGGCGTAGTTGACGAGAATCGCCCCGATCACGGCGCCATACAGGGTTGCCCGTCCGCCCAGTGCCACCCAGAGCACGATTTCGATGGAGAAGATCGGCGAGAACTCGCTGGGGTTGATGATCCCCACCTGGGGCACGTAGAGCGCCCCGGCAAGCCCCGCCAGCATGGCCGAGACCACGAAGACGAAGAGCTGGAAGCGCTCGACCCGATAGCCGAGAAAACGCGTACGCGACTCGGCATCCCGGGTCGCCACGCACACCCGCCCCAGCTTGCTGCCGACGATGGCCCGGCAGACCACGTAGCCCAGCGCCAGCGCCACGCCGGTGGCGAGGAACAGCCCCAGGCGGGTGGCATCGCTGCGCAGGCTGAACCCGAGGATATCGCGGAAGTCGGTGAGGCCGTTGTTGCCGCCGAAGCCCATCTCGTTGCGGAAGAAGGCCAGCATCAGGGCGAAGGTCAGCGCCTGGGTGATGATCGACAGATAGACCCCGGTAACCCGCGAGCGAAAGGCGAGAAAGCCGAACACCAGCGCCAGCGCGCCCGGGGCCAGGAGCACCATGAGAAAGGCGAACCAGGCCATGTCGAAGCCGGCCCAGTACCAGGGCAGGCTCTCCCAGTTGAGAAACACCATGAAATCCGGCAGGACCGGGTGGCCATAGACCCCGCGATCGCCGATCTGGCGCATCAGGTACATGCCCATGGCATAACCGCCCAGGGCGAAGAAGGCGCCGTGCCCGAGGCTGAGGATGCCGAGATACCCCCAGACCAGATCCACCGCCACCGCCAGCAGGGCATAGCTCAGGTACTTGCCGAACAGGTTGACGGTATAGGCCGTGACATGCAGGGGATGGCCTTCCGGCACGGCCAGGTGCAGCACCGTGACCAGGGCCAGGGCGGCCAGAAGCACGCCGATGAAGAGCTGCGTGGAGCGCTCAGTGAAAGGTTGTGTCAGCCACATCGTCTAGCCCTCCGCCGCACGGCCCTTCTGCGGAAAGAGTCCGCGGGGGCGTTTCTGGATGAACAGGATGATGAAGACGAGCACGATGATCTTGGCGAGCACAGCGCCCGCCCAGGGCTCGAGGATCTGGTTGATCACCCCCAGCGAAAGGCCCGCCACCAGGGTGCCCCAGAGGTTCCCGACGCCCCCGAACACCACCACCATGAAGGAGTCGATGATGTAGTTCTGGCCCAGGTTGGGTCCCACGTTGGTGAGCTGAGAGAGCGCGACACCCGCCAGGCCGGCGACCCCGGAACCCAGGGCGAAAGTGAGGATGTCGACGCGGGTCGCACGGATGCCCATGGAGCGCGCCATGGCGCGGTTCTGGGTCACGGCACGCACTTCCAGGCCCAGGCGCGTGCGCCGCATCACCAGCATCAGGCCGGCAAACACCACCAGGGCGAAGCCCAGCACGTAGAGGCGGTTGAGGGTCAGCGACAGCCCCTCGTTGAGCATCACCGAGCCACTCAGCCAGTCGGGCGTCACCACGGTGCGGTTCTGCGGCGAGATCACCGTTCGCACCAACTGCTGGAGGATCAGGCTGACGCCGAAGGTGGCCAACAGCGTCTCGAGCGGGCGCCCCTTGAGGAACTGGATAACGCCGCGCTCGATGGCCACGCCGGCCAGCGCCGACACCAGGAACCCGCCGGGAATAGCGAGAAGCAGCGCCAGGCCGGGCTGGCCGGGCAGCAGCTGCTGCATGGCCCAGGTCGTGTAGGCACCGAGCATGATCAGCTCGCCGTGGGCCATGTTGATCACCCCCATGACCCCGAAGGTGATCGCCAGGCCGATGGCGGCCAGTACCAGCACCGAGCCCAGCGAGAGACCGAAGTAGAGGGTTTCGAGGCCGCTGTTGAGGCGCATCTTCTGTTCAATGTCGGCCAGCGCCGCCGTCGCGGCCTGGGCCAGTTGAGGGTCGTCGCTGCGGCTCGCGGTATTGAGCGCCGCTCGCACCCGGGAGTTGAGGCTGCCGGCCAGGGCGTCCACGGCGGCGGTATCGCCCTGTTCCAGGCGATGGATGGCCAGGGCCTGTTCGAGCAGGCGACGCACCTCGTCATCCGCTTCGCCGTCGATGACCGCACGGAGCGGCTCGGCCAGGCTGGCGTCGACGTCGCCGAGCAGCGCGCGGGCCGCCTCGCGGCGCTCGTCGACGGCCTCGGCATGCAGGTCGAGCACCGCCAGCGCCCCCTGCAACTGGCCGCGCAGGGCGTTGTTGATACCGATGCGGTCCAGCTCGCGGCGCGACATCTCGCCGGCGTCCTCGAAGCTCAGGGCATCGACCACCGGCCAGCTGCGGCCGCGATTCTCGACGACCACGACGAACTGGCCGGTGTCCTTGTGACGCTGCAGCTTGCCGCCGAGCAGCGCCTCGAGCCAGCGGCGGCTGCGCGGGTCGCCGCTTTCTATTATTGCCTCGATCGCCTCCCCCTTTTCGGCGTAGGCGTCGGTGTCGAGGGATTCCAGCAAGGCCTGGCCGGCCTCCTCCTGCGCCTGGGCGGCCAGCGGCAGACCGAGCAGCAGGCAGAGGCACAGCAGGCCTGGCAGGAAGCGTGGGAGCATCCTCATGGGCGTGTCCTGTCGGGGATGGGGAGTTGGCGTGTGTCGATATGCCACCGGGCCGACTCGTCGGCCCGGTGGGACCTCGGCGGGGCTTATTCTTCGGGCGCCTCTTCCTCGGCCTGGCTGCCGCCGCAGCTGCCGCGCACCACGTTGTAGTTGCCGCACTCCATGGGCGCTCGCCAATCGCTGATCAGGTCCCTGGAGCCTTCCAGGTAGTCGGACCAGGCGTCACCCGCCACGGTGGAGGGCGTCTCCCAGACGATGGAGAACTGGCCGTTGTCCTGGATCTCGCCGATCAGCACCGGTTTGGTGATGTGGTGATTGGGCATCATGGCCGCATAGCCGCCGGAGAGATTGGGCACCGAGACGCCGATGATGGCGTCCTTGACCGCGTCGACCTCGGTGGTGCCGGCCTTGCGCACCGCTTCGGTCCACATGTTGAAGCCGATATAGTGGGCCTCCATTGGGTCGTTGGTGACCGCCATCTCGTCACCAGTGTGCTCGATCCAGGCGTCGATGAAGTCGTAGTTGGCGTCGGTATCGACGCTCATGAAATAGTTCCAGGCCGCCAGGTGACCCACCAGGGGCGCGGTGTCGATGCCGGTGAGCTCCTGCTCGCCCACCGAGAAGGCCACCACCGGGATATCGGCGGCGTCGATCCCCTGGTTGCCGAGCTCGCGGTAGAACGGCACGTTGGCGTCGCCGTTGATGGTCGAGACCACGGCGGTCTTCTTGCCCTGGCTGCCGAACGCCTTGATCTCGGAGACGATGTTCTGCCAGTCCGAATGGCCGAACGGCGTGTAGTTGACCATGATGTCGTCTTCGGCGACACCGAACTCGTCCTGGAGGTAGGACTCGAGGATCTTGTTGGTAGTACGCGGGTAGACGTAGTCGGTGCCGGCCAGCACCCAGCGCTCAACGCCGACCTGATCATGCAGGTAGTTGACGGCGGGGATCGCCTGCTGGTTGGGCGCCGCGCCGGTGTAGAAGACGTTCTCGGAGGACTCCTCCCCCTCGTACTGCACCGGATAGAAGAGCAGGCCGTTGAGCTCCTCGACCACCGGCAGCACCGACTTGCGCGACACCGAGGTCCAGTTGCCGAAGATGACGTCGACCTCCTCCTGGGCGAGCAACTCGCGCGCTTTCTCGGCGAACAGCGGCCAGTCGGAAGCGGGGTCGACCACCACCGGCTCGAGCTCGCGGCCCAGCAGGCCGCCGGCCGCGTTCTGCTGCTCGATCAGCATCTCCACGGTGTCCTTGAGCACCGTCTCGCTGATCGCCATGGTGCCGGAGAGGGAGTGCAGGATCCCCACCTTGATGGGGTCATCGTCCTGGGCCAGCGCCGGGGTCGCGACCGCCATGCTGAGCAGGGAAGCCGCGAACCAGCGTGAGGGGTGTGTCTTGCGCGGGAGAGTGGTCACTTGAACCTCCTTGCGTCCTGTCGATGAAGGACTTGTTGTGGTGTCGACGCGCCACCCGGAATAACCGGGCGGCACATCACAGGGCACACAATCCGTAGCAACGACCGCGCCACTCGCATCAAAAAACGGTTTTAACCTGTTTTTTCAATGCACTGCGAAGCTTTCAAAACCTGGCTACCCATCACGATGCACCGTACCTGTGCAGGCACGCCTGGCGAGCCAGGCCCGACGCACCACCAGGCTGCACCACCGCTGTGCCTCCCCTGCACCGGCCTGGCGAACCGCCCCATTAATGACAACGGGGCGCCGATCCCTCGGCGCCCCGCTGCGGTTGGTGGATGGAGTGGCGACTCAGTCGCTCTCAGGACTGCCGGAGCCCATGCTGGCGCGCATCCGCCGACGCAGGATCGGCCCGACGATATAGGGCAGGATCAGCCCCAGGCCGGCGAACACCCACAGGCCGATGGCCAGGCCGCTGTCCCACAGGATGGTCCAGTCGCCGTCGGAGATGTCCATGGCATGGCGCAGGTTCTTCTCCATCTCCGGCCCCAGCAGCAGGCCGAGGATGATCGGCACCAGCGGGATCTCCAACTTGCGGAAGATGTACCCGGCCACGCCGAAGGCCACCATGAAGTAGAGATCGAAGGTGGTGTTGCTGATCGAGTAGATACCCACGAAGGCGATCATGGTCACCACCGGCAGCAGGTACATCGGCGGCACCGAGAGCAGCTTGACGAAGATGCCCACCAGCGGGATGTTGAGTATCAGCAGCAGGAAGTTGCCGATCAGCAGCGCGGCGATCACGCCCCAGACGATGTCGGCGTTCTGGGTGAACATCAGCGGTCCGGGAGTAATGTTGAGCGAGATCAGCAGCGCCAGCAGCACCGCGGTGGTGCCGCTGCCCGGCACGCCCAGGGTCAGCATGGGCACCAGAGCCCCGCTCGAGGCGCCGTTGTTGCCGGCCTCGGGGCCGGCCACGCCGCGCGGGTCGCCTTTACCGAAGTAGCCCTTCTTGCCGACCACCTTCTTCTCGAGGGTATAGCCGATGAAGCTGCCCAGCGAGGCCCCAGCACCGGGGAGCACGCCGGCGATGAAGCCCAGCACACCGCCCCGGAAGCTGGAAGGCAGGATGTTGCGGATGTCCTTCCAGGTGAGCGTGAGCTTGTTGACGGCCATCTTCGCCTTGCCGCCGCCGGCCTTCTCCTCGATGAAGAACAGCAGTTCGGAGATGGCGAACAGCCCGACGATGGCGATGATGAAGTCCACGCCCTCGTAGAGCTCCAGGGTCCCGAAGGTGTAGCGCTGCACACCGGTGGAGTCGATGCCCACGGTGGCGATCATCAACCCGATGGCGGCAGCCACCACGGTCTTCATGGGGTTCTTGCCGGTGATACCGCCGAGGGTGGCGAAGGCCAGCAGGAAGAGCGCGAAGTACTCGGCCGGGCCGAAGGTCAAGGCGAAGTCGGCGAGCAGCGGCGCCAGCAGGATCAAGCCGATGGTGGCGACCAAGCTGCCGATGAAGGAGGCCACGGCGGAGATCGCCAGGGCCTCGGAGGCCTTGCCCTGCTGGGCCATGGGATAGCCGTCGAGGCAGGTCATCATCGCCGGCTCGTCGCCGGGAATGTTCAACAGGATCGACGAGATGCGCCCGCCGTACATGGCGCCGGCATAGACCGCGGTGAGCATGATCATCGCGGTCTCCGGGGCCAGTCCCAGGGTAAAGGCCAGCGGGATCAGGATGGCCACGCCGTTGGCCGGGCCGAGCCCCGGCAGGGCACCAATCAGGGTGCCCAGGAAGGCACCCAGCAGGCCGAACATCAGGTTGTGCGGGGCGAGCGCCACCCCGAAGCCGTCGATCAGGAAGCCAAGGGTCTCCATCAGCTCACCTCCAGGAACGAGAGCAGGCCCAGCGGCAACGCCAGGTCGAGGGCGAAGTTGAAGAGCAGGAAAACCACCACGCCCGACGCCGCGCCGGTGACGAAGGCTCGCACCGGGGCGGAGCCCATGCGCCAGCACAGGGTGCCCACGGCGAGGGTGGTGCTGATGATGAAGCCCAGCGGCTGCAACAGCGCCGCATAGAGCACCAGCACCACCACGGCAACGATCAACTCGATGCCGGTGCGGCTCCACGGCCAGGCGTTATCCGGATCCGGCCGTACGACCATGTAGAGACTGGAGAGTGCCAGCACCACGGCCAGCAGGCGGGGAAAGGTCTCGGGACCGACAGCCTCGGTCCCGCCGAAGGGTTCCGGGAACTGAGTGGTGCCCCAGCCGTACGCGACGGCCAGGACGATCATCAGAATCCCGAAGATGCGGTCGTTGAAGGTCATCACTGGATCAGCCCGATGTCCTTGGAGAGGGTTTCGATCTCGGTGATCTGGTCCTTGACGAAGGATTCGAACTCACCGGCACTCATGTGGAACGGCATCAGGCCGTTCTGCTTCATGACGTTCTTCCACTCCTCGCTCTCATAGATCGTATCCATGGCATTGACCCAGTAGTCGCGAGCGTCGTCGGAGATCTCCGCCGGCATGTAGAAGCCGCGCCAGTTGGGGCCGAGCGCGTCGATACCCTGCTCCATGGCGGTGGGAATATCCTCGAACTCACCGGGCAGGCGCTCCTCGGACAGCACGGCAAGCACCTTGAGGTCACCGGATTCCATGAAGCCCTGGGCCTCGGTGATGTCACCGGTGAAGGCGTCCACGTGCCCCCCGATCACCTGGGTCAGTGCCTCCCCACCGTTGTTGTACGACAGGTAGGGTATGCGCGGCAGGTTCTCGACATCGGCGGCCTGGGCGGCGATCAGCACCTTGAGGTGGTCCCAGCCCCCCTTGGCACTACCGCCGGCGAACTTGACGCTGCGCGGGTCTTCCTTGAGGGCATCCATCAGTTCATTGAGATCTTCGTACTCGGAATCCACCGACACGGCGATGATGCCGTAGTCGGCACCCAGCGCCCCGATCCAGTTGACCATGTCGGCGTTCATGTTGGGGAACTGCCCCTGGGCCAGTCGTGTGGTGGTCGCGGTGGACGCCGCCACCAGCAACTGCTCATCGCCGGCTCGCTTGCTGACGGTATGACCGAAGGCTACCCCGCCACCGGCACCGGCCATGTTGATGGTCTGCACGCTGCGCGGAACGATATCCAGATCCTCCATCACCTTGCCGACACTGCGGCAGGTGAAATCCCAGCCACCGCCCGGATCAGCGGGGGCCAGGCACTCCACCTTGCCTTGGGGTTCGAAGGCGGCGGCAGTACCGGCACTGACGGTCAGGGCGGCGATGGCGATCAGTTTGAGTGGCGTTCTCGTGGACATTGTTGTTGTCCTCCTGTCGGACAGTGACTCGTGGCTTGCAGGACGCTGTCAGCTGGCTTACAATTCTGTAAGGCAGAACAACGTTCTTCAGGATGAAAAGCTAGGCGTCTGCCAGGGCGGCGTCAACGCTTTGCGCATGAATTGCGACGAAAGTTCAACGCTGCCCCTCACGCTACCAGAGGCACGACACTCATGGCACAGGACCGCGTCGAAGCCGTGGAACGGGCACTGACGGTGCTCGAGACCTTCGACTCCCCCCAGGAGGCCTTCAGCCTGGCCGAACTGGCCCAGGTCACCGGCTTTTACAAGAGCACCCTGCTGCGCCTGCTCGGCTCACTGGCCCGCTTCGGCTATGTGCAACGCGCCGCCGACGGCCGCTGGCAGCTCGGCCCCACGCCGCTGCGCCTGGCTCGCCGCCACCCGCCCAGCCTCCACCTGGCCGCCCGGGTACAACCACTGCTCGAAGGCCTGGCCGCGGACACCGGCGAGACCGCGGCCCTGCTGGAGGCCCAGGGCGGCCGGGTCGAGGTCCGTCTGGCCGCCCTGCCCGAGACTTCGCTGCGCCACGACCTGCGCCCCGGCAGCCGCTGGCCGCTGCGCGACGACGAGAATCCCTGTCCCGACTTGCCCGGTGGCCGCATGGTCGTGCAGCGCCTGGCCACACCGCCCGGCGAACCGCCGCGCTGGCTGGCGCTCTCCGGCCCGGCCGGGCGCCTGGTTGCCGAGCAGGCCAGTGTCGCCCTGGCCACCGCCGAGCAAGCGCTGGCCACCCGTCCGGGCGAGGCACGTACCGCGGAGGCCGCGCCATGAACTTGCTGCTGGTGGAAGACGACCGGCTGCTGGCCGAGACGCTGGTGGACGCCCTGACGCTCACCGGCTACGCGGTGACGCACCTGCCCGAGGGCGACACGGCCCGGGCACGGCTCACCGTTTCCGAACACGGCCACGACCTGGTGCTGCTCGATCTCAACCTGCCCGGCGCCAGCGGTCTCGAGGTGCTCGAGACGCTGCGCGAACACGACCGCGACACCCCGGTGCTGATCCTCACCGCCCGCGGTGCCGTGCAGGATCGCGTGCGCGGGCTCGACCTGGGCGCCGACGACTACCTGGCCAAGCCCTTCGCCCTGGACGAGCTGGAAGCCCGGGTGCGCGCCCTGCTGCGGCGCCGCGGAAGGAGTCAGGCGCTGCAGGTGGGTCCCCTGGCCTTCGACGGCCTGGCCCAGCGCTTCACCCTCGACGGCGAGACGCTGGCCCTGCCACCCCGCGAGCAGCGCCTGCTGGCCTGCCTGATGCACCACGCCGGCGAGCCGGTGGACAAGGCGCGCCTGGCCGATGAGGCCTTCCAGGGCGAGCCCATGGGCGCCAACGCCATCGAGGTCTACGTGCACCGGCTGCGCAAGCGCCTCGCCGACAGCGGCGTGGCGCTGCGCACCGTACGCGGCCTCGGCTACTTGCTGGAGGGCGTGTGACGCGCGGCGACAGCCTCTACCGCCGACTGCTCACCTGGCTGCTGGTGCCGCTGCTGGCCCTGGGCGGGCTGATGGTGGTACAGGCCTGGCTGGAGGCACGACGCACCGCCGATCGCGCCTTCGACCGGCTGCTCGAAGCCGCCAGCCTGGCCATCGCCGAGCAGGTGCAGTGGCAGGACGAGCGCCTGTGGCTCGACCTGCCCCCGGCAGCACTGGAGATGCTCGCCACCGACGCCGAGGAGCGCGTCTTCTACAGCCTGGTCGATCGCGAGGGTCGCCGCGTTACCGGCAACGCCGAGCTGCCCGGCGACCCCCGGGCAGACAGCGCGGGCGGCGACACCCTGCTCTACCGCGACATCGCGTGGCAGGAGCTGGCGCTGCGCCAGGGGGTGCGCCGCTCGCAGCTGGAGGACTGGCGCTTGAGCGAGCCCTTCGAGATCCGCGTCGCCCACAGCCGGGAGGGGCGCGACGCCCTCGCAAGTGAACTGCTGCGCGCCAATCTCGCCTACATCCTGGCCATGGCGGCACTCGCCGTGGTGGTGCTGCTGACCGCCCTCCGCGCGGCCCTGGCGCCGCTGACCCGCCTGCGGCGTGCCATCCGCGCCCGCGACCCGCGCACCCTGGCTCCGCTCGACCTGCCGCTGCCCCGCGAACTGGCCGAACTGCGCGAGACCCTCAACGAGTTGCTGGCGCGCATGCGCCGCGTGCGCGCCAATCAGGAACGCTTCATCGGCGATGCCTCCCACCAGTTGCGCACCCCGCTGGCCGGCCTCTCGGCCCGCGCCGAGCTGGCCCTGCGCCACGACGAGCCGACCCGGTGGCGCGACGCGCTGGTCGCCATGCAGGCCACCAGCGCACGCACCGCCCGGCTGGCCATGCAGCTGCTTTCGCTGACCCGGCTGGACAACCCCGAATACACGCCGGAACTCATCGAGCTCGATCTCGCCGAGGTAGCGCGCCAGGCGGTGCGCGAGCACTGGACCAGCTGTCACCGCGACGGCGTCGACCTGGGCGTGGAGAGCGACGCCACCGGCGTTCGCGTGCGCGGCGTCGAGTGGCAACTTGGCGAGGCACTGGGCAACCTGATCGACAACGCACGCCGCTACGGCGCCCGGCACATCACTGTACGCACCCGCGCCAACCCGCCCACCCTGGCGGTGGAGGACGACGGCCCGGGGATTCCCGAAGCCCGCCGCCTGCTGGTACTGCGCCCCTTCCACCGCGGCCATGACGACGGCGACGGTTCCGGTCTGGGCCTGGCCATCGTCGACGGCATCGCTCGCGCGCACGGCGCCCGGCTGCAGTTGGCCAGTGGCGAACACAACCGTGGCCTGGTCGTCTCGCTGACCTTTCCCCGGGAGGCCTCATGAGCCTGCACGCCCTGCGGCGCTGGACCGGCGCACTCTGCCTCGCCCTGTGGAGCCTCGCGGCCAGCGGCGAGGAGTCACTGCACCTGCCCGCCGCCCCTGACGCTGGCCCGTTCCAGCCGCTGGTCGTCCACGCCGCCCTGGACCTGCCCCAGGCGCGCCCGCTGCTCGAGGCGTTCCACCGTCGACACCCGCATCTCGACATCACCTATCGCAACCTGACCACACTCGAACTGCATCAGCGCTTCCTGGAAACACCCGACGCCGCCGACGTGGTGCTCTCCTCGGCCATGCCGTGGCAGTACCTCCTGGCCAACGATGGCCACGCCCAGCCGCTGGACAGCGACACAGCCCGCGCCTGGCCCGCCTGGGCGCGCTGGCGCAACGAGCTTTTCGCCTTCACCTTCGAGCCCATCGTCATGGTGGTGCACCGCGACTTCACCGAGCGTTTCGGCGCGCTCGAAAGTCACGGCGACCTGCTCGAGCACCTCGCGACCCACCCGCGCGCTCTGGCCGGGCGCGTGGTCACCTACGACCCGGCACGCAGCGGGGCGGGCTATACCTACGCCATCGAGGAGTCGCGCATCTCGCCGCGCTACTGGGACCTGATCGCCGCTCTGGGCCAGGCCCGCGCGGCGCTGGCCGACACCACCGGCGAGATGCTCGAGGGGCTGGCGGAAGGGCGCTACCTGGTAGGCTACAACCTGTTAGGTAGCTACGTGCGCGACGCCGTGGCCGCCCTCCCCGAGCTGGCCGTGGTGGTGCCCGAGGACTATGCCCTGGTCACCCAGCGTCTGGCATTCATCCCGCGCCAGGCACCGCATCCCGAGGCGGCGGCCCTCTTCCTCGACTACCTGATCGGCGAGGCCGGCCAGCGCACGATCGCCGAGCATACCGAGCTCGGTGCCGTCCATCCGGTGCTCGACGGGCCGGGCACTGCTGCCGCCTTGCGTAGCGAGCTGGGCGACGCCCTGCGCCCCATCGCCCTGGGGCCGGGCCTGCTCGCCACCCTCGACGATCTCAAGCGTCAGGCCCTACTCAGCCGCTGGCAGCGCGAGTTCGGGCGCCAGGGACCGGCATTCCGCTGATATTGTGCCCCTTGCGGGCCCCAAAAGGCCTCGCCCCCGCACACGGGCGGGGGCGAGGGGGACCAGAGAGCGGCACGCATCAACCGGCCAGGGTGCGACGCAGCCTGGGGCTCGCCAGTTCACCGATCACGCTGATCGCTACCAGCACCGCCGCGAGCCACGGCCAGTGGGCGCCGAACTCGATGCGGGCGATGCCCAGCGCATCGACGAAGATCACCAGGATGCCGAGCGGGCTCACGTAGCGCACCATGAAGAGCCACAGCGCGTGCCAGCGCGGCGAGAGGCCCAGCTCGTCGCGGAAGGTCGCGCTGTTGAGCACGAAACCGGCCAGCAGCACCATGCCCAGCCCGCCCAGCGGCATCATCCAGCGCGAGGTGAGGTAGTCGAGCCAGTCGAAGAAGTGGCGGCCGGCGAGCGTCCAGTCGGCACCGACGTTGAACGAGAGCATCGCCAGGGTGCTCACCAGCCACAGCACGATACCGGTGCCCCAGGCCGCGGTGCGCCGCGAGACGGCCTTGTTGTCGACCAGCCAGGAGACGGTGGCCTCGACCATGGAGATCGCCGAGGTGAGCGCCGCCATGGAGAGCATGACGAAGAAGAGGATGGCGAAGAGCCCGCCCAGCGGCATCGCCTGGAAGGCCAGCGGCAAGCTCATGAAGAGCAGCCCCGGGCCCCCTTCAGGGCTCATGCCATTGGCGAAGATCACCGGGAAGATGGCCAGCCCCGCCATCAGCGCCACCAGGGTATCGGCGATGGCCACCGTGACGGTGGTACGGGCGATCGACGCCCGCGCCGGCAGGTAGCTGCCGTAGGTGAGGATCGCCCCCGAGGCCAGCGACAGAGTGAAGAAGGCGTGGCCAAGGGCGGCGAGCATGCCGTCGCTGGAGAGGCTCCCTGCATCGAAGACGAACAAAAAGCGCAGTGCGTCGATGAAACCGCCGGAGAACATCCCATAGCCGATCAGGATCACCAGCATGACCACCAGGCCCGGCATCATCCAGCGCACGCTCTTCTCGATGCCGGCCTGCACCCCCTTGCCGACGATCAGCATGGTGGCCAGCGTCACCAGGGTGCTCCAGAAGCCCAGATTCAGCGGGTTCGCGTTGTTGGCGGCGAAGATGGCCGCCATGTCGTCGACGCTGGCGCCGGCCAGCCCGCCGCTCACGGCCTTCCACAGGTAGGCGAAGGACCAGCCGGCCACCACCACGTAGAACGACAGGATCATGAAGCCAGCGAGCATCGCCATCCAGCCCAGCAGCGACCAGAGCGAGGAACGCCCCGATTCGGTGACCACCCGGCGCACTGCGTCGATGGGGCTGCCGCGGCCACGCCGGCCAAAGGCGATCTCGGTCATCATCACCGGCACGCCCACCGCCAGGATGCACGCCAGGTAGATCAGTACGAAGGCGCCACCGCCGTGCTCGCCGGTGATATAGGGGAACTTCCAGATATTGCCCAGGCCGACGGCGGAGCCGGTGGCCGCCAGCACGAAGCCCCAGCGGCCGAGCCACTGGGCGCGAGGTTGTTGGGGAGTCGTCATTACGTCACCAGGGAATCGTTGTTATGTGCCGATGCAGCAATATGCACGGCTCTATTCGGGTATTGCAATGGTATTTGTCATTATTTACCACCTAATCAGTGATGCATCCTGACGGTGGACAAAAGCCCCCGCCGAGAAGCGGGGGCGATACGCTCAGTCGTCCTTGAGGACGCCGCGGCGAATCTGATCCTCCTCGATCGATTCGAACAGCGCCTTGAAGTTGCCCTCGCCGAAGCCGTCGTTGCCCTTGCGCTGGATGATCTCGAAGAAGATCGGGCCGATCACCGTCTCGGTGAAGATCTGCAGCAGCACGCCCTCGTCCGGGCCGCCGTCGATGAGCAGGCTGAGCTCGCGCAAGTCCTCGACGTTCTCTGCGTGGTTGGGCACCCGCTGGTTCACCTTCTCGTAGTAGGTGTCCGGGGTGGAGAGGAAGGTCACGCCGTTGGCCCGCAGCGCCCGCACCGTCGCGTAGATATCGTCGGTGGCCATGGCCAGGTGCTGGATGCCCTCGCCGTTGTACTCACGCAGGAATTCGGCGATCTGCGAGGTATCGTCCGCGGACTCGTTGATCGGGATGTGCATCTTGCCGCAGGGCGCGGTCATGGCGCGGGAATGCAGGCCGGTCTTCTTGCCCTTGATGTCGAAGTAGCGATTCTCGCGGAAGTTGGCGATCTCGGTGTAGAAATCCGCCCAGGGATCCATGCGGCCGCGGTCGACGTTGTGGGTCAAGTGGTCGAGCACCTTGAGGCCCACGCTGTTGTCGCGGGGCGAACGGCCAGGAATCGCCTCGAAGTCGATGTCGTAGATGGTACGGCCGGCGTCGTCGACCTGCTCGTCGACAAAGTAGAGCAGCGAGCCACCGATGCCCCGCACCGCCGGGATGCCCACCTCGCCGGGGCCGACCGGGTTGTCCACCGGCTCGGCGCCGTGGGCCACGGCGTAGTCGAAGGCCTGCCGGGCGTCGGCCACCTTCCAGGCCATGGCGCAGGCGCTGGGACCGTGGACACGGGCGAACTCGGCGGCGTGACTGTCGGGCTCGGCATTGAGCACGAAGTTGACGTTCTCCTGCTGGAACAACGTGACCTGCTTGGAGCGGTGCCGACGGGTCTCGGTGAAACCCATACGCTGGAAGAGCGCACGCAGTTCCTCGATGCCCTCAGCGGTGGGCGCGCTGTACTCGACGAACTCGAAGCCATCGGTGCCGATGGGGTTGTCGCGGGTGATGGGCTGCACGCTGTCTTTGATGGCGGGCGCGTTCATGAATGCCTCCAGGGGTCTGTTGTTGTGAAACGCTGGCTGACGACGCCGCCGCGACGGCGTCGATTTGCCCCCAGACTAGTGCCGGCCCCGCCTCGACCGGAATGCCTGCCTGGTGGTAATCCGACCCGCCAGACACCGCATTGGGCAGCCTTATTGTAAAGAAATCGTGACACCGTGCGCCGCGCTTGCTTACCGCCTGCCGGTGTGGCGAAAAACCCTGACAAGGCGTAACGAAATATTGACACCCAAGCAAGACAGCTTGCCACTCGCGAGGGATTCGCTGGTCACGACCGGTTGCGCAGCTTCTCCTCCACGCTTTCTACCTTGTCGGCCATGGACTGCTCCCGGTCGGTCCGCGTGCCCAGCTTGAGGGTGGTGGTGATGCGCGGCGCGCCCATGTCGTGCACCACCTCGTGGCAGCGCTTCACCACCGCCATGACCTCGTCCCAAGGGCCTTCGATGTTGGTGCCGTAGGCGTGCATCTGGTGCGCGAGACCGGACGCCTTGATCACCCGCTGGCAGGCGGCGATCTCCTCGGAAACCGAGACGCTGCCGCCCAACGGCACCACGCAGAGATCGATGATGACGTGCATGAGAAATCCTCCTTGCAGCATGGAAAAGGGTGTAAGCCCGGCTCTCAGCCGAGCGGCACCAGGATCAGGTCATGGTCAAACCACTGCTGCTTCAAGCCGCGCTGCTCTTCCACCAGGATCGACAGGTAGGCCGGCAGGGGGTGGCCAGCAGGCCGGGCGGCAAAGCAGCGGCGCAGCACGGCCTGGGCGTTCATCTGCCCGGCCGGCAAGTGACCGGCGGTGGCGTGCGCTTGCAGCCACTCCAACGGCGGCAGGAGCAGGTGCGTCGCCTGGCTGCCGAGGGCGATACGCACCCCTTCGGCATCGAAATCCCCCGCATAGACCTGCGGTTTCCCCGTCGCCGCCCACGCCTCGGCCAGCTTGGCGGAACCGCCGCCATAGTGCTTGTCGCCGCGATACGCCACCAAGGGGCAGGGCCAGTGGCTCAAGGCGGGAATCCCCGGCTCGAAGGCGTAGAAACTGTCTAGGTTCTCGACCTGCACCAGCACATCGAAGGTCTCCAGGCTGATATCGCGCCAGTCGATATCGAGAACGTCGCGGGCGCGTGCCGCGATGCCAGTCCGGGGCGCACCAGCAGGCAGGCTGGCCAGCACCCGGTGCTCGCGCGGCGACTCACGCACGCTCTTCTCCTCGCGGGTGCCATGACGGGCCTGCTCGGCGCTGGTCAGGCCGCGCAGTTCGATGCTGATGCCTGGCTCCCCCAGGGCGGCCAGGGTGTCGTCGACCTGGGCCAGCAGGTCCCGATCGAAACGCAGCCGGGCGTGGGTCAAGCATGCGCCCAGTTCGATATCGTGCGCCGCACACCAGGCGACGACCTCCCCCACCACCGGGGTGCGACGCTTCTCTATGCGAGGCTCGCGCCGCAGCGATTGGGCGACATCGCGAAGCAGGTTTCGCGCGCGCGGCGAGAGACTCATGGCTCCGCCTGCAGCTCGAGGCTGACGTCGTGGATCAGCCGCAGGTGGTTGAAGGGGCTCGCCTGGGTCTCCTGCTGGCGCAGTCGGAAAGCACGCTGCTCGCCTCTCGGTAGGCCCTGGTACTCGGCGATCACCTGGAAGAGCCATATCTCCTCGCCCCACTCAAGCTCGCCCTCCTGCAGGTACGCCAGCGCACTCACCGACTCGCCGCCGCGGTCCACCACCGTCAGGTAGAAGCGCTCCACGTCCTCCTTCAGCGCCTGCTGGCGAGCGGCCACCAGGGTATCCTCGTGCAGTGCGGCGGCACCGGCGGCGGTGACGGGCTCGGGACGCTGAGCGGGCCTGGGCAAGTGGTGAAGCAGCTCGGTGAGCACGCGGGCGTCGGGGGCGTGATCCAGGGCCACGGCACCCGCGGCAATCACCGGCGCGGCGCGGTTGACCAGCGCCGGCACCTCGCTGCGCCGGGCGTAGTTGCCGGGCACGAAATCGGGATGCTCGCGCAGGAAGGCGGCCATCCCGGCTACCAGACGGCTGCGCGACTGCTGCTGGCGGAAGCGCGCCAGCAGTTCGATCATCCGCCGCTGCACCTCGCGCAGGCTGGTGTAGTGCTGGGTGAGCTGGTGCTGAAGCCCGCTGACCAGCAGCTTGCGCAGGGCACCGTCGCTGCCCACCAACTCGATCAGCTCGTCGAAGTCGATCAGCGCCAGGCCGTCGAGCAGGCGCACGATCTGCTTCTGGGCGCGCTCGTTCTCGCGGATCTTGTCGCCCAGGCGGCTGACGAAACCGAAGTCGCTGTTGAGACGTCGCCACAGGCTGTCGATGGCATCGGCGAAGCGGCCGTTGAGATCGTCCACCTCCTGACGCAGGCGCAACAGTTGCTGCTCCTGACGCCAGTACTCGCCGGCATCGCGCGCCTCGCGGTAGCTCTGTACCAGGCTACGCAGGAGCTCCAGGGTCTCGGCGACGTCGGCATTCACATGGCGGCGGGTCTCGTCGGCGAGCATCTCGGCGATCAGCTCGCGCACCTTGGGGGCGAGCTTGACGCCACCCTGTTCATCGGGCCGCCACAGGATGCGCGCCGCCAACAGCCGGTTCAGCGCGGTGGTGCTCAGCCCCTCCAGGGGCACCTCGTCGCGGGCATAGCCGGCCATCAGGGCCTCGGCGTGCTTGCCGAGCAGTGCCAGGCGCTCGACACCGGTGCCGATCAGGCGGCTCTCCAGGACATGGGCGTCACCGCTCACAGCAGACTCTCCTGGCTGCTGGGAACCGCCTCGTCGACGGGCAGATTCTCCTCGTCGCGGATGAAGCGCGCCAGGTCGACGAGGTAGTCGATCTTGGCGGTGACCACGAAGTACTGCCGATCGGCATGGGGCTGCATCAGGTAGCCGTGCTCCTTCAAGCGCTTGAAGACCTGCTTGATCTGGGCGTCGAGCTGGTCGCTCTGGGAGCCGAAGAAGGGGTCGGTGGCCAGGCGTTCCAGGCGCTCGCGCAGCCCCTGGTTGTCCTCGCAGCGCGAGCTGAAGTCGGCGGGCTTGAGCACGTCGCCGGGGGCGGCCAGGCCGTCGCGTCCCAGGGTCTCCTGCACCAGCTGCAGCCACTCCAGCAGCGGCAGCAGGCTATTGACGGTGTCCGCCAGCTGGCGCGAGAGCTGCTCGCGGGCAGCCTCGTCGAGCTGACGCCAGGCCAGGAAGTAGACGCTGCCTTCGTCGTTGGTCGCCAGGCGACGGTTGAGCGGGCGCAGGTAGGCGTCGAGCTGCTCGCGGGTCTCGTCGTCCTGCAGGCGACGGAAGGCGGTCTCGTCGCTGATGGCACAGATGAACTCGCCGGCTAGCAGGCGTTCCAGCAGGGGGCCCTGTTCGATCATTGAGCGCTCGATCATGAGGCAGCCTCCTCGGCACGGGCCTGCAGGCGCTGCGCCAGGCGGCTGAGGCGAGGTTCGATACGCTTGAGACGACGCTTGCCAGGGTCGGCCTCGTCGCGGTCGATCAGGTAGCGGTTGTGGAACAGCAGCAGCACGTCCGACTCCGGGTTGGGGAAGGCACCGACGATATGGATGCGGTTGTTGTCGCAGGCATCGAACAGCTTCTCGACGTTGTGGTAGGCCAGGGTGCCGATCTCGTCGATGGGCCAGTGGATGGCGACCTCTGCCTGGCCACGCAGCAGCCGGGTGAAGGCGAGCAGGAACTTGCACAGGATCAGGTAGGCCATGCCGTGGCTGGAGGACTCCAGCAGCTGGCGGTCGTTGCGAATCACCAGGTCGGTGCCGCCCTCGTTGAGGTGCAGTTCCAGGCGCAGCAGGCTCTCGAAGCTGTACTGCTGGTCGCTGCGCAACAGCTCCACCACGTCGGCCAGGGCGTCGAGATAGTCGTCGCCGGGCAGCGGCTGACCGGATTCGCGCCACTCGCGGTAGCACTGGGCAAAGCGCTTGAGCGGCTCCCAGAAGCCCAGCTCGTCGATGGTCGACTGGATCTTCACCTCGGCGCGGCCGATGCCCTCCAGGCGCAGGTCGTCGGCCACCTCGTCGGAGAGCCGCCGGCTCTGGGCGCTGATGCGCCGGTTGAGGTCGCGAAACACGGTGAAGAACTTGTCGAGGTCATCGCTTAGGTTGCGGCCCTCCTGCAGCAGTTGCTGCTGCTGACCCTCGAGGAGTTGGAGCATGTCGCGCAGCACGGCCAGCAGACGCCGCGGGCTCGAATCCTCGAGCTTGGCGCGCTCGGCCTCCAGGGCATCCTGAAAGTCGCTGCTGGCGCCCTTGACCAGATCGACCTCGATCTTCTCGCAGCCGCGGCGCAGCTCGTCGAGGCCCCGGGCGTGGTCCGCCAGCGCCTGGCGAGCCCGCTCGATGCGCTCGTCAGCGTCGCCCGGCGCCTCACCGAGGGGCTCGGGCGCCGGCTCCAGCACCAGGGACTCGAGCTTGTCGAGCAACGGCGCCAGGGTCTCGACCAGTGCCTGCTCGGCATCCCGGCGCCCCTTCAGCTCGCCGATCGCTGCCTGGTGCTCGCTGCTGGCCGCGCGGAAGTCGGCCTTGTGCTGCTCGCGCTCGCGCTCGGCGGCCTGGCGTTCACGGGCGAGCTCGGCTTCCTTCTCCACCAGGCGCGGCTTGCGCTCGCCCCACTCTACGCGCATGAAGTGGCGGTACTCCCTCAACTCATCCTGGCGATCGGCGGTCTGGCGAATGCGCTTGCCCAGCGCCTCGAGGCGTGAGCGGGTCTCGCCAAGGCGCAGCGTGTCGACGCCCTGTTCTGCCAGCTCGCGATCGAAGGCAGCCTGCAGCTCCTCGCGCTGGCGGCGATTCTCCTCCTTGAGTTCGGCGAGCTGGCGGCGGTGCTGGGCAATCTGCTGCTCGAAGCTGGAAAGCCGGCCTTGGTGGTCGGCAGTAAGCTCCAGGCGCTGGGCGCGGTGGGTCTCGGCGAGCGCTTCCAGTGCCTGGTGCTGCTCGTCGCGCAGCGCCTGCTGCACGGCCTCCTGCTCTTCGAGGGCCTCGCGGCGGGCGCTCTGGCGCGCCTTCTGCGCGGCGGCTTGGCGCTCCTGGCACTGGCGGCGAGCCTGCAGGGCGTACTCCACCTCCTCGGCGGCGCGGCGGCTTGCGCTGCGCGCGCGATCGAGACGTGCGGAAGCCTCCTGCACGCGCTCATGGCGCACCTTGAGGGCCTTTTCCGCCGCCTGAACCGCGGCCTGGGCCGCGTTCAGCGACTCCTCGGCGGCCTCGATCTCGGCCAGCAGACTGACCTCGTCCTGGGCGTAGTCGGGCAGCGCGATGGCGGCCAGGTCCAGCGCCAGGCCATAGAGGTCGTCGCTGGCGGCGTCGTTGAACTGCGGGGCGAGGTCACGACGCTCGAGCAGCTCTGGGGCGATCACCTTGCCCAGACTCTGCTCCCAGCCCGGGCGGTGGTGGCGCAGGAATTGGCGCAGACTGCCCTGGGCAGGGTCGCGCTGAAGCAGCAGGGCGTCGCGATGGGCCTCGGCCCGGGAGCGCTGTGCTCGGGCCAGCTCCAGCTCGCGATCGGCGGCCTCCCGCTCCTGCTTACGCTCGTCGAGCTCGCCGCGCACACTCTCGAGGGTGGCCGCCGCGGCGCTCTGCTCGCTCTGGGCCTGGTCGAGGCGTGCCTGAACCTGCTCGGCCTCGCGCGCTTCTTCCGGGGTCTGGGCACTGTGGGAGAGCTGGGCCTTGAGCTCGGAGAGCCGGGCGGTGCCCTGTTCCAGGCGGCTGCGGTAGTCGTCGTCCAGCGACTGGCGGCGAGCCTGGTAGTCGGCGTCCAGGCGGCTTTCCGCCTCGCGCTGCTGCTCGCGGCACGCCTCCTTCTCCTCGCCCAGGGCGTCGATCAGCGCCTGGATCTCGTCGCGACGCTGTTCGAGCAGGTCGCCCAGCTCCACCAGGCGCGCCTCCAGCCGGGCCTTGCTCTCCTTGAACGCCTGCTCCATGAGGTCGAGGTGGTCGCGTAGCTGTTGTTGCTGCTCGCGCCACTGGGGCAGCGCCTTCAGGTCCTGTTCGAGGCCCGGCATGTCGGCCGCTTCATACTCCTCGAAGCGACGCTGCAGGTCATCCAGGTCATCGCGGGTCTTGTCCAGTTCGCTGTCCAGCTCGCTGACGCGGTCGTTCAAGGCGTCGCGGGTCTCCTGGTAGGCCTGCTCACGGGCCTGAAAGTCGCGCTGGCGCGACTTGATCTGCGCCTCGAGGTCGGTCCGGCTGCGCTCGGCTCGGTGGCGGTCGGCCTCGAGCTGGGGCCTGAGCTGCCACAGCGCGGCCTCGAGGTCGGCGATCTCGCGGTCGAGGCTCTCCAGGCGGGTCAGCGACTGCTGCAAGGGCTCCAGGCGCATGGACTGGCGCATGCGGGCAATCCACTCCCGCGCCTTGGTGTTGCGGATACGGGTCACCGGCAGCTCGACGCCGTCCTCCTCGAAGATCGCCGCCAGCATGGTCTTGAGGGTGTCCATCTTGCCCTCCTTGGCGTGCACCGCCGAGACCAGTTTCTCCATGTGGCGGATGCGCTGCCCGGGACGGACCAGGCTGAAGCGGGCGGCGACCTGGCGCAGACGCAGCCCCTCGCGGCTGTTGCCGTGGTGCTGGGTGAAATCGTTCTGGATCACCGAGCGGTATTCCGAGGTGGCGCCAAGCTTGGGTGACACCGTGACTCCCTGGCGGCGCAGGCCGTTGGCCCACTGGGCGTAGTCCAGGGCGCTGACACCGGCCTCGCTCGCCACCAGATAGTCCTCGGGGCTGTAGGGCGCACCCACGAAGCGGTACTCCACCCCGCCCTCGCTCTTGCGGGTCAGCACCGCCTGGCAGACGTCACCCTCCTCGCGACGATACTCGTAGACCAAGTAGCTGTTGCGGTGCGGCAGATAGAAGGCATCGAACTTGAGGCGGGTCTTGGGCACCACCCGGTTGGGCAGCTCGCCGTAGAAGACCGGCACCAGGCGCTGCAGGGTGGTCTTGCCCGAGGCGTTGGTGCCGCAGATGTTGGTGTGGCCGTCCACACTCAGCTCCACCACGCCCTCGAGGTGGCCGTGGATCATCACGATACGTAACAGGTGGGCCATGCCGCGTCCTTGATGGTTTGACATCTGAAACGCCTATCTTGCCAGAGAGAGGGCGCAGCGGCATGCACGCCAGGCACAACGGACACCGAGCCCCGGCCAAGCCGGCCAACCAAGGCCCGCAGGGGCATGGAGAAGTCACAGGTGATCGAGGAAGAAGCCCGCGGCGTGCTCCTGGACTTCCTCGAGCTTGCCGGGCTCCTCGAAGAGGTGGGTAGCGCCGGGCACGATGGTGAGCTCGCAGGGGGCGTGCATCTGCGCCCGGGCCTGCTCGTTGAGCTCGATCACCGGACCGTCCTGGCCACCCACCAGCAGTAGCGTCGGGGCCGCCACCCGCGCGAGCGCCTCGCCAGCGAGATCCGGCCGGCCGCCACGCGACACCACGGCGGCGACGCTCTCGGGGCACTCGGCGGCGGCGATCAGCGCGGCAGCTGCCCCGGTGCTGGCGCCGAACAGGCCGATGCGCAGCGCGCGGGTCGCCTCGGCACGGGCCACCCAGTCCACCGCACCGGTCATGCGCCGCCCGATCAGTGGGATGTCGAAGCGCAGCTCGCGGGTGCGCTCGTCGATCACGTTCTCCTCGGGGGTGAGCAGGTCGAAGAGCAGCGTGGCGAGCCCCTGCTCGCTGAGATAGCGGGCCACCTGCTGGTTGCGTCGGCTGAAACGGCTGCTGCCGCTGCCGTGGGCAAAGACCACGATGCCGTTGGCGCCCTCGGGCATCAGCAGATCCCCTTGCAGGGTCGCCTCGGCCAGCTCGATCGCGACACCTCTCTCGGCAATGGTCATGGTTGCCACCCTCGTGTGAGCCGTGAATCCTGAGCCGTGGGGTTGCGTCTCTTGTTTCAGTGTAGAAAGCCGGCCCCCTTCGCCTCCAGCTCAGGTCCGACCGCGGCTCTCCCCGGTGGCCAGGGCGCCGGCGATCAAGTGCGCGGCGCGCAACGGTTCGGGAATCGCGCCGTTGACGGCCGTGGCACGCAGCACCTCGGCCGCCTCCTCGCGGTCGAGCCCCCAGCGCTGAACATGGACCCCGCCCAGCGGCTCCATGGGACCCAGCGCCTCGATCGACGCCCACTTGCCTTCGCCCTCGGCGATGTGGTTCAGCAGTGCGTCGCGCATGGCCTCCCGGCGCGGCGCCCGGCGCGCCACCACCAGCACCGGCAGCCCCAGCTCGGCGGCGAGCCGCGGCACGTCGATGACGTTGAAGCCGGCCAGGGCAATGCCCTGCAGCAGCACCAGTTGCAGGTGGGCGGCGAATTTCGAGTCGCGCACCAGGCGCACCAGCTCGCCCGTACCGTCGCTGCCGTCACGCTGCACTCGACCGGTGAGCACGCCCTCGAGGCGAAGCCCCGAGTAGACCGCGCCCACGACGGGCACCTCCCCGCGATGCCCGCGGGGAAAGGGGCCGTCGTCGAAGCCGACGATATGCGAGAATGCGCGGGGTCGTTGCAGGCTCACCATTCCCCCCATGGCCAGGGAGTGCCATCCCATGATCCAGCAGACATTACAGCAGGTCTTCGGCTACCCCGACTTCCGCCCCGGCCAGCGCCCGGTGATCGAGGCAGTGGTGGAAGGCCGCTCGGCGGCGGCGATCTTCCCCACCGGCTCGGGCAAGTCGCTGTGCTACCAGCTGCCGTCCCTGCACCTGCCCCACCTGACGCTGGTGATCTCGCCGCTGCTGGCGCTGATGCAGGACCAGCTGGCCTTTCTCGCCCGTCACGGCATCGCCGCCGCCAGCCTCGACTCGGGCCAGAGCCGCGAGGAGGCCGCAGCGGTGATGGCCGGGGTGACGCGCGGTGAGATCCGCATCCTGATGGTCTCGGTGGAGCGCCTCAAGAACGAGCGCTTTCGCGCCTTCATCCGCCGCGTGCCGATCTCGTTGATGGTGGTGGACGAGGCGCACTGCATCTCCGAGTGGGGCCACAACTTCCGCCCCAACTACCTCAAGCTGCCCGACTACCGCCGCGAGTTCGCCATCCCCCAGGTACTGCTGCTCACCGCCACGGCCACCCCCAAGGTGATCGCCGACATGCGCGACCGCTTCGATATCGCAGAGAGCGACGTCACCGCCACCGGTTTCTACCGCGACAACCTGTACCTGGAGGTCGCCCCGGTGCCGGCCGAGACGCGCCCGCGCGCCTTGGTTGAGTGGCTGCGCCCGCGGCTCGCGGCCGACACGCCTCAGCCCACCATCGTCTACGTCACCCAGCAGCAGACCGCCGAGCGCCTGGCCGCCTACCTGAACAAGGCGGGACTTGCCGCCACCGCCTACCATGCCGGGCTCGACGGCGAGCGCCGCGATGCCATCCAGCGCGCCTTCATGGCGGGCGAGACGCCCTGTATCGTCGCCACCATCGCCTTCGGCATGGGCATCGACAAGAGCGATATCCGCAATGTGGTGCACTTCGACCTGCCCAAGTCGATCGAGAACTACAGCCAGGAGATCGGCCGCGCCGGGCGTGATGGCCAGCCATCCGACTGCCTGATGCTGGCCGGCCGTGACCACCTCCATGTGCTCGAGAACTTCGTCTACGGCGACACCCCGGAGTCCCACGGTATCCGCCGTGTGATCGACGAACTGCAAAGCGCCGGTCGCGAATGGGAGCTGGTGCTCAACCGCCTCTCGCAGGCCAGCGACATCCGCCCGTTGCCGCTCAAGACGCTGCTCGTCCAGTTGGAGCTGCGCGGCATCATCGCCCCTCGCTACAGCTACTTCGCCGACTACCGCTTCAAGCTCGGCATCGAGCCCGAGGCGCTGGTCGCCCGCTTCCAGGGCGAACGGCGCGCCTTCGTTCAGGCAATCCTCGACGCAGCCAGCCAGGCGCGCACCTGGTACAACCTCGACTTCGCGGTCCTGGACCGGCTCGGCGCCGAGCGCGGCCTGGACACCGCCCGGGCCCGGGTACTCACCGCCCTGGACTACTTCGTCGACCAGGGCTGGATGATGTTGGAAAGCAAGCAGATGACCGAAGTCTACGCAGTGCTGCGCGACGACCTCGACGCGGCGGCGCTGACCGATGAACTGCATGGCTACTTCCGCGACAAGGAGTGCGCCGAGATCGCGCGGCTGCACGCCATGCTGGCGCTCTTCGAAGCCGACTCTTGCCTCTCCCGTCGGCTAGCCGAATGGTTCGGCGACGACCGCACCCCCGAACGCTGCGGCCACTGCTCGGCCTGCCGCGGCCAGGTGGCCAAGCTGCCCGCGGCCGCACCGGGCGAACCGCTGGAGTGCCACGACTTGGCAGCGCTGTGCGAGCCCTTCCGACAGCGCCTGGTCGAGCACGGCGACGCCCACCCCGCCACGCCCGACCGGCTGGCGCGCTTTCTGTGCGGCCTGACAAGCCCCCTGCTCACCCGCCTCAAGGCGCGGCAGCTGCCCGGCTTCGCGGCGCTGGAGGCTTACCCCTACGCCGCGGTGCGAGCGCGGCTGGCCGCCGGCTGAAACGACCCTGCAATCGGAGAAAGCTGATACCGCGCCGGGGACAGGGCGCAGAGGAGATCATCAGCGCTCGTCATCGGTGGGCGGCGTCAGCGTCTCGAGGCTCGGCGGCAGCCGCGAGTCGCCCATCAGGTAGCGGTCGATGTGGCGGGCGGCGTCGCGCCCCTCACCGATCGCCCAGACCACCAGCGAGGCCCCGCGGCGAGCGTCACCGGTGGCGAAGACGCCATCGAGCTCGGTCATCATGGTCGCGTCGGCAGCGAGCAGGCCACGCTGGCTCAGCACCACGCCCTGCTCGCCCAGCCGCTGCCCCTCGGTGCCGGCAAAGCCGATGGCGATCAGCACCAGCTCGGCGGGCAGGCGGATGTCCGCCTCGAGCACCGTCTTGTCGACGCGCCGCCCCTGCTCATCGAGGGTCCAGCGCACGCGCTCGGCGCTGAGCGCGTCCACGGCGCCGTCGCCATTCTCGTCGACAAAGGCGGTGACATCCAGCGCGTAGAGCGCCCGGCCACCCTCCTCCAGGGCGTAGGTCTGCTCGAAGGTGCGCGGCTGCCAGGGCCAGGGGTTGTCGGCGGGGCGCGACAGCGGCGGCTGGTCGCGCACGCTGATCTGCGCCACGTCCGCCGCCCCCTGGCGGTGCGCCGTGGCCACGCAGTCGGCACCGGTATCGCCGCCGCCGAGCACCACCACCCGCTTGTCCCGCGCGTCGATCATGGCCCCTTCCCGCCCCGCCTGGCGGCGGTTCTCGGCGGTGAGGTAGGTCATGCCGAAGTGGATGCCGGCCAGCTCGCGCCCCGGCACCTGCACGTCGCGGTGCGCCTGGGCGCCGGTCGCCAGGCATACCGCGTCGAAGCGTCCGCGCAGCTCGGTGAGCGTGAGGTCGCGGCCCACCTCGACGCCGGTGCGAAAAGCAATGCCTTCGCCGCGCAGCTGCTCAAGGCGCCGCTCGACCTGAGACTTGGCGAACTTGAAGTCGGGGATGCCCAGGGTCATCAGCCCGCCCAGCGCCTCGTCGCGCTCGAAGACCGTCACCGCATGGCCGGCGCGGTTGAGCTGCTGCGCACAGGCGAGCCCCGCCGGCCCGCTACCCACCACGGCGACCTGCTTGCCGGTGCGCCGCGCCGGCGGTTCGGGGCGAATCCAGCCCTGCTCCCAGCCACGGTCGACGATCGCCCGCTCGAGGCTCTTGATGGCCACGGCGTCGGCGTTGTAGGCGAGCGTGCAGGCCGGCTCGCAGGGTGCCGGGCAGGTGTAGCCGGTGAACTCGGGGAAGTTGTTGGTGGCGTGCAGGCGGTCGAGCGCCTCGCGCCAGCGGCCGCGATGCACCAGGTCGTTCCAGTCCGGAATCAGGTTGCCGATGGGGCAGCCGCCCATGCAGGCGGGCACACCGCAGTCCATGCAGCGCTCGCCCTGCTCGCGCAGATGCTCTTCGCGCCAGCTCGGCGCATAGATCTCGCGGTAGTCGCCGATGCGCTCGCGTGGGTCGCGCTTGCCGATGGGCGCGCGTGGGTGCTTGAGGAAACCGTCGGGATGGTTCTCGTCCATCAGGCCACCTCCCGGGCCGGCGCCGGCGGGACGACGCGGATGTCGCGCCCGCGGGCGAGCTCACGGTTCACCACCTCGGCATAGGCCTCGGGCACCACCTTGACCAGCGTCTGCACGGCAGCAGGCCAATCGTCGAGCAATGCCGCCGCGCGGCGGCTTCCCGTATAGGCCAGGTGGTTCTCCAGCAGGCGCTGGACCAGGGCGATGTCGCGCTGTGCCGTCACCGCTTCAAGGCCGACACGATCAGGGTTGATGCGCTCGGCAAGGTCACCGGCTTCGTCGAGCAGGTAGGCCTCGCCGCCGCTCATGCCGGCGGCGAAGTTCTTGCCGCAGGGGCCGAGGATCAGCGCCACCCCGCCGGTCATGTATTCGCAGCCGTGGTCGCCGACGCCCTCCACCACGGCCAGCGCCCCGGAGTTGCGCACGCAGAAGCGCTCGCCGGCCAGGCCATTGACGTAGGCCTCGCCACTGGTGGCGCCGAACAGTGCCACGTTGCCGATGATGACGTTGTCGTCGGCTGCAAAGCCGGCCGCTGGCGGAGTACGCACGCTGAGCCGCCCGCCCGAGAGCCCCTTGCCGACGTAGTCGTTGGCCTCGCCGGTGAGGTGCAGGCTGATGCCACGGGCGACGAAGGCGCCGAAGCTCTGGCCGGCGGTGCCGGTCAGTCGCACCTCCAGGGTGTCGTCGGGCGGCAGGTGGGCGCCGCAGCGATTGACCAGCGCCGATGACAGCAACGTGCCGACGCTGCGGTCGCGGTTGCACACCGACGCCTCGAGGCGCACCGCCTCGCCGCGCTCGAGCGCCGGCGCCGCCTCGGCGATCAAGCGCTGGTCGAGCTTGTCGTCGAGCTGGTGGTTCTGCGCGCGCACCTGGTAGGGCGTGTCGTCCGAGGTCACGCCGGCGAGCAGCTCGCTGACATCGAGGTCGATACCGCGCGGGTGGGCCACCTCGCGCCGGCGCAGCCGGTCGACGCGCCCGATCATCTCGCGGACCGTGGTGAAGCCCAGTTCGGCCATGATCTCGCGCAGCTCCTCGGCGACGAAGCGCAGGTAGGTGACGATGTGCTCGGGGGCGCCGTCGAAACGGGCGCGCAGTTCGGGATCCTGGGTCGCTACCCCCACCGAGCAGGTGTTGCAGTGACACTTTCGCAGCAGCAGGCAGCCCACCACCACCATGGGCGCGGTGCCGAAGCCGAACTCCTCGGCCCCCAGCAGGGCAGCGATCGCCACGTCGCGACCGGTCTTCATGCCGCCGTCGACGCGTACGCTGATCCGCGAGCGCAGGTCGTTGGCCATCAGCACGCGATGGGTCTCGGCGAGACCCAGCTCCCAGGGCGTGCCGGTGTGCTTGATCGAGGTCTTCTTGGCCGCCCCGGTGCCGCCGGCATCGCCGGAGATCAGCACCGCATCGGCGCGCGCCTTGGCCACCCCGGCGGCGATGGTGCCGACATTGGCCTTGGAGACCAGCTTGACGTGAATCTCGGCGTCGGGGTTGGCGCACTTGAGATCGTGGATCAGCTGCGCCAGGTCCTCGATGGAGTAAATGTCGTGATGCGGCGGCGGCGAGATCAGCCCCACCCCGGGCACCGTGAAGCGCACCTCGGCGATGGCTTCGTCGACCTTGCCGCCCGGCAGCTCGCCACCCTCCCCCGGCTTGGCGCCCTGGGCCATCTTGATCTCGATCTGACGGGCGTTGGCCAGGTAGTGGGCGGTGACCCCGAAGCGCCCCGAAGCGCACTGCTTCATGGAGTTTTCCGCCTCGGTGCCGAAGCGCTCGACCTGCTCGCCTCCCTCGCCGCTGCCGGCCTTGCCGCCGATGCGGTTCATGGCCACGGCCATGGCCTCGTGAGCCTCCCGGGAGAGCGCCCCGAAGGACATCGAGCCGGTGCCGAAGCGCGGCAGGATCGCCTCCACCGGCTCGACCTGGTCGAGGGGAATGGCGCGCGACGCTCCGTCCTCCACCTCGACATCGAAGGCGAGCAGGCCGCGCAGGGTCTGCAGGCTGGGAGTCGGGGCGTTGGCGAGTTCGGCGAAGCGTCGGTAGCTGGCAGCGTCGTTCTGGCGCGCCGCCTGCTGCAGGTAGCCGATGGTGCTCGGGTTCCACTGGTGCCACTCGCCGTCGCGGCGCCAGTAGAAATCGCCGCCCTGGCGCAGCTGGAGGCTGCCGGCGATGCGCTGGCTGTAGGCCACGGTGTGGGCCTGTTCCGCCTCTTCCGCGAGGGTGTCGAGCCCCACTCCGTAGAGGTGCGCCGGGGTGCCGGCGAAGCAGTCGTCGACCAGCTCTCTGTCAAGGCCGATGCACTCGAAGACCTGCGCGCCCTTGTAGCTCTCCAGGGTGGAGATGCCCATCTTGGCCATCACCTTGAGCAGGCCGTCCTCGAGGGCCGCCCGGTAGGCATGACACGCCGCCTCGGGCGACGCCACCTCGCGCAGCGCCTCTTCGAACTGCAACCGCTCCAGGCTGCGATAGCCGAGCCACGGATAGAGCGCATCGGCACCGTAGCCGAACAGGGTGCAGACATGGTGCACGGCGTAGGGCTCGCCGCTGGCCAACACCAGCGAAGCGCGGGTGCGCTTGCCGGCGCGAATCAGGCCGTGGTGGACGGCGCCCACGGCAAGCAGCGACGGCACCGCCACGCGCTCGGGCCCCACGCGCCGGTCGTCGAGCACCAGCAGGGTGGCGCCGGCGTCCACGGCGGCCTCGGCCTCGCGGCGCAGGCGAGCGATCACCGCGGCCAGGCCCTCGCCCGGTGGATGGGTGGTGTCGAGCGTGCGTGCCACCAGCCCGTCGCGATCGAGGGCGGCCAGGGTGGCGAACTCACGGTCGTCGAGGATAGGGCTGTCGAGGCGCAGGCGCCGGCAGTGCTCGGGCGTCTCGACGAGCAGGTTCTGCTGGGCGCCGAGGTGGGTTGTTAGCGAGGTGACCAGCGCCTCACGCAGGTAGTCCAGCGGCGGATTGGTCACCTGGGCGAATAGCTGGTGGAAGTAGGCGAAGAGCGGCTTGCGATGCGCCGAGAGGGCCGCCAGCGGGGTGTCGTTGCCCATCGCCCCCAGCGGATCCTTGCCGGACTCGGCCATGGGGCCGAGCAGAACGCGAAGCCCTTCCAGGGTGTAGCCGAAGGCGCACTGGTGGGCATCCAGCGTAGCCGAGTCGAGCGGTTCGATGGCCGGTTCCGGGGCAGCCGCGGCGAGATCGGCGAGCGCCACTCGGTGGCGGGCCAGCCAGTCGCCGTAGGCCGCGGCGCGGGTCAGGCGATCGAAGACCTCCGCCTCGGGCACCAGGCGCCCCTCGCGGGTATCGGCGAGCAGCAGCTGGCCGGGTCTGAGTCGCCCCTGCGTGACAATATCGTCGACCGGGGTGTCCAGGGTGCCGGACTCGCTGGCCATGATCAGGGTGTCGTCGCGGGTCACGCAGTAGCGGCAGGGACGCAGGCCGTTGCGGTCGATGACCGCGCCCACGCTCTCGCCGTCGGTGGCCACCACCAGCGCCGGCCCGTCCCACGGCTCCATGAGGGTGGCATGATAGTCGTAGAAGGCGCGGCGCTCCGGCGCCATGGCGGCATCTTTCTCCCAGGCCTCGGGGATCAGCAGGCGCAGCGCATGGGGTAGTGAACGCCCACCAGCGAGCAGCAGTTCCAGCACGTGGTCGAAGTCGGCGGAATCGCTCTGCTCGTCCTCGGCGAGAACCGGCTTGATGCGCTCGATGGCCTCGCCGAAACGCGGGCTCGCCAGCTGCGCCTCGCGGGCGCGCATCCAGTTGACGTTGCCGCGCAGGGTGTTGAACTCGCCGTTGTGAACCAGCGTGCGGTAGGGGTGGGCCAGCTCCCAGGCGCCCAGGGTGTTGGTGGAGAAGCGCGAGTGCACCAGCACCAGGGCGCTTTCCACCCGCCCATCGCCCAGGTCGGGGTAGTAGCTGGCCAACTGGGCGCAGGTCAAAAGCCCCTTGTAGACGATGCGGCGCCGATCGAGGCTGCAGAGATAGAAGAGCTCGGCGCCCTCGCCGCCCAGCCCCTGGTCGCGCACGCGATTCTGTATCTCGCAGCGCAGTACGTAGAGGGCGACATCCAGCGCCTCGGGGGCCAGCGGTGTCTCGGGGGCGATGAAGGCCTGCATCACCACCGGCTCGGACGCCAGCGCGGTGCGCCCCAGGCCGCGGTTGTCGGTGGGCACCCGCCGCCAGGCGAGCAGGCGATGGCCAAGCTCGGCGGCAGCCGCTTCCATCAGCTGCTGGATGGCGTGGCGGCGCGATTCGTCGCGGGGCAGAAAGCACTGGGCGACACCATAGGTGCCGGCTTCGGGCAGCTCGGGCACCTCCTCGGCGAAGAAGCGGTGCGGCACCTGCAGCAGCAGGCCGGCGCCGTCGCCGGTGTTCTCCTCGGCCCCGCGGGCGCCGCGGTGGTCGAGGTGGCGCAGCATCCGCAGCCCGTCCGCGACCAGCGCATGGGTCGCCTCGCCGCGCAGGCTGACCAGGGCGCCCACGCCGCAGTGGGCGTGGCCGTGTCGCAACTCATTTCGCAACTCTGGGGAGGTCTTGCCAGTCTTGCCTGCCGGGTATCGCATCAACGTCGTTACCCCTGCCGGTGGCTGTACCCTAGCCATACTAGGTCAGTTTCGCGTCGGCGACAGGGGTGGCTCAGTCCGACTCGCCCCCGATACCGTGACGGCGCAGCTTGTTGGCGATGGTGGTGTGCGACACGCCGAGCCGCCGGGCGAGCTGGCGGCTCGAGGGGTAGTCGGGATAGAGCGTGGCCAGCACGCGCCGCTCCACCTCGCCGAGAATCTCGGCCAGGCTGCCATCCAGGTCGAGGCCCGACAACCCCGGCGCCTGCCCCACGTCCGGCAGGCGCAGGTGCGACGGCTCGATGGTGCTCGTCTCGCACAGCGACACCGCCTGGAAGAGCACGTTCTCCAACTGGCGCACATTGCCTGGCCAGTGGTAGCTGGAGAGCCGCGCCAGCGCCGCCGGCGAGAGGTCCGGCAGGGCACAGCCGATCTGGCGCGCGGCGCGGTCGATGAAGTGCTCGCCCAGCGCCTCGATGCCGTCGAGGCAATCGCGCAACGGCGGCACGGCCAGCGACAGCACGTTGAGGCGGTGGTAGAGATCCTGGCGGAAGTGCCCTTCGGCACACAGCCGCGGCAGATCCTGCTGGGTGGCGCAGATCACCCGCACGTCGAGGTAGGTCTCTTCGTCACTGCCCACCCGGCGGAAGCCGCCATCCTGCAGAAAGCGCAGCAGCTTGACCTGCAGCCGCGGGCTCATCTCCCCCACCTCGTCGAGGAAGATGGTGCCGCCGGCGGTGAGCTCGAGCAGCCCCAGCTTGCCCTCGGCCCGCGCCCCCTCGAAGGCGCCCGGCGCATAGCCGAAGAGCTCCGTCTCGGCCATGGATTCCGGCAGGCCGGCGCAGTTGAGTGCCATGAAGGGCGCCTGGCCGCGGGCGCTTGCGGCATGGCAGGCACGGGCCAGCAGCTCCTTGCCGGTGCCGGTCTCGCCCTGGATCAGCAGCGGGGCATCGAGCGGCGCCATGCGCCGCGCTTCGCGGATCAGGTCGGCGAGTCGGGGGCTGGCTTGGAAGATCGCCTCGAAGCCCCGCAACTCCTGGCGCTGAACCTGGTAGATGCGCTCGCCGATACGGTCGGCGCGGTGCAGGGTCACCACGGCACCGGCCAGCGAACCCACGTCGTCGTGGTGCTCGCGATGCAGCGGCGCGATGTCGGCCAGGAAGGTCGCCTCGTAGAGCTTGATGCGCAAGCCGTTGACTCGGGCATTGTTGCGCCGGATCAGCGCCGGCAGGTCAAGGTCGGGGAGGTAGCGGTCCAGCGACAGGCCGGGCACCTCGTCGAGGCGCACGCCAAGCAGCTGACCGGCAGCGCGGTTGGCCGCCACGATATGGCCGTCCATGTCGATGGACATCACCGGATCGGTCAGCGAGGAGAGCAGCGTGTCCAGCTCGAGATGGCGCCGCTCGCTGGGCATGAGGCTGACGCGACGCAGGCTGAACACCCCCGGCACCGCCTCCAGCACCGGCTTGAGGGTGGCCAGTTGGGCGTTGAGCAGGTGCGGCACATGCAGGTAGATGGCGTTGCCGTGCTCCCCGCCGACCTCGCCGCGGGCCACGTTGAGGCCGTAATCGACGAAGGGCGAGACGATGTCGCGCAGGATGCCGATGCGGTTCTGGCAGTGGAATCTCAGTCTCATCGAAGGACTCGGTTAGGGGTCGTTGTCGTGATGCCGTCGTGACGTCACGCCGACCGGACGAATTCGGCGTCAAGCCGCCGTGACTCATCTGTCAACATATCGTGACACCTACCCTCCCACAACCGCCCGGGCGTGCCGATTTCCGCCGAGCAACGCGCCACGCGACGCTATGCGTCATGAAACCGTGACACTCCCTGCCTCGCCGGTGACGGCGGTCGGCCGCGAACGCGAGCCTTGCCCGAGAGCGAACGCCTAGACTCCCAAGTATCCCGCCCCTACGAACCCGAACAATTCCAACCCCACGGGAGCCCCCATGACGACGATACCCCATGCCCGCTTGAGCGACGTCGCCAGCAAGACCGGCTACCGGGCACGACTGCCCGACGCCAACGGTCACATCGCCTGGCCCGACGAGGACAATGCCACCTGGCAGACGCTGATGCAGCGCCAGCTCGACGTGATCGAAGGGCGCGTCTGCCAAGAGTACCTCGACGGCCTGGAACGGCTGGCACTCCCCCTGGATCGCGTGCCCCAGCTCGCCGACATCGACCGGGTGCTCAAGGCCACCACGGGCTGGGAGACCGCCCAGGTCCCGGCACTGATTCCCTTCAATACCTTCTTCGAACTGCTGGCCGCCCACCGCTTCCCGGTGGCCACCTTCATCCGCTCACCGCAGGAGCTGGACTACCTCAAGGAGCCGGACATCTTCCACGAGATCTTCGGCCACTGCCCGATGCTCACCAACCCGGCCTTCGCCGAGTTCACCGCCACCTACGGCCGGCTGGGCCTGGCCGCCTCGCCCAAGGAGCGGGTCTCACTGGCGCGGCTCTACTGGCTCACCGTGGAGTTCGGGCTGGTGGACACCCCGCAGGGCCGGCGCATCTACGGCGGCGGCATCATCTCCTCGCCGAAGGAGACGCTCCACGCCCTGTCCGACACGCCCGATCACCTGCCCTTCGACCCCATCGAGGCGCTGCGCACGCCCTACCGCATCGATATCCTTCAGCCGCTCTACTACGTGCTTGACGATCTCGCGACCCTGCACGACCTTTCCCGACAGGACATCATGGATCTGGTGCACCGGGCCATGGCGCTGGGCCTGCACGCGCCGCGCTTCTCACCGGCTCCACACAGCGCCCAAGCCAGCGCCTGAGCCCCCATGAATTCAGTATCCCCAACGACAAGGAGGCACCATGAGTCAACTTTCCCAACAGTCGTGCGAGGCCTGCCGCGCCGACTCCCCCCGAGTGACGGAAGAGGAGCTCGCCAGCTACCGGTCCGATATTCCCGACTGGGAGCTGGTCGAACGTGACGGCGTCCAGCAGCTGGAGCGCGTCTTCAAGTTCGGCAACTTCCAGGAAGCGCTCGACTTCACCAACCGCGTCGGTGCCCTGGCGGAAGAGGCGGGCCACCATCCCGCCCTGCTCACCGAGTGGGGCAAGGTGACCGTCACCTGGTGGTCGCACAAGATCAAGGGGCTGCACAAGAACGACTTCGTCATGGCCGCCCGCACCGATGAGGCAGCCGGCTGATCGAGCCCTTGGCATCCCCTGCCAGACCTTCTTGCGCCCCGCGAATGGCCGTGCCATGGAGGGGCGTTGTCGTTTGCGCCCCGGGTAGGCGTCCCAGGCGCCATGACACCTTCAACCGACGAATGCCAACACAAAAATGAGACATATCTTACATAACTAACGACTCAGGGATTCGCCCCAGGCTCGGACGCCTCGGCTAGCTTGAGTCGGGACACCGTGCCGGTATGGCTGCCGGTGTTACCGACAGAGCCGAAATCACAGGGAGGAGTCATGAAGGGAATGTCATCCATGAAGCGCCACGGACGGGGACTGGCACAGGGCCTGCTGCTGGGAGCGCTGCTGGCCCTTGCCCCGCTGGGCATGGCCCAGGACCTGGCCCCGATCAACGTCAACACCGCGGATGCCGAACTGCTGGCGGAACTGCCCGGCATCGGCCCGAGCCGTGCCGCGGCGATCATCGAGGAGCGCGACGCCAACGGCGCCTTCGAGAATACCGAGGACCTGACCCGCGTCAGCGGCATCGGCCCGGCCACCGTGGAAGGGCTGGCCGACCAGGTCGAATTCTGACAGTCGTCTCACCAACCAAGCCACCCGCAGGTCAAGACCGCGACCCCGCCAGCCTGGGTTGGCGGCGTCGTTGCATCACGACTCGGGTGTTACAGACGCAGGCCACCGTCACACTCGATCACGCGACCGGTGAAGTAGTCGTTGGCCAAGATGAAGGCCACGCTCTGGGCGATGTTCTCCGGCTGCCCCAAGCGCTGCAGCGGTACCCCGGCGGTGAGCTTGTCGAGCATGTCCTGACGCATCGAGGCGGTCATGTCGGTCTCGATGAAGCCCGGCGCCACGGCGCCCACCCGGATGCCGTAGCGTGCCAGCTCCTTCGCCCAGGTGGTGGTGAGCGATACCACCGCGGCCTTGGCGGCGGCGTAGTTGCTCTGCCCCATGTTGCCGGCCCGCGAAATGCTGGAGATGTTGACGATCACGCCCTCGTGGCCCGCCTCGATCATCTGCGTGGCCGCTTCGCGCCCGCAAAGGAAGACGCCGGTCAGGTTCACGTCGATCACCTGCTGCCACTGCTCGAGCGACATGCGCTTCTCCACCTTGCCGTCACGTGCCTTGACCAGCAGGGCATCGCGCAGGATGCCGGCATTGTTCACCAGCCCACTGACCGGCCCCAGCGAGGCGGCCACGTCGGCGAATGCCTGCTGCACCGACGCCTCGTCAGCCACGTCCACCACGAAGGCACCGGCCTCGATGCCCGCCTGGTGCAGCCGTGACACGCCCTCGTCGAGTGCCTGGCGGTCGACGTCAAGCAGCGCCGGTCGGGCGCCCTGGCGTCCCAGGTGCTCGGCCATGGCATAGCCGAGGCCACGGGCCCCTCCGGTGATGGCGATCACACGATTGTCGAGTTGCATGGTTTTCCCCAGTTCTTGAATCCGCTGCGTAGAAAAGTGCCGACCGCCGTGGAACGGCCCGGCCGGCGAGAGTTGCCGGCCGCGGTGGCTGTCAGCCTATTCTTCGGCTGCCACCACCTCGAACTTGAGCGGCACCCTCACGAAACAGCCTATCACTCATGATGCGCTGCATCATTGACCGCCTTCACTGGCGACGGCTGCCTTGAATTTCCGACGCCCACCCCCACTTCCTGAAAAACCGACTGTCAGGAGCCGACATGCCTTTCCTGCTCTTCTTCACCCTCTTTGCCCTGCTCGACTTCGTCATTCTCTTCTCGGTGGGCGGCCAGATCGGCCTGCTGACCACCCTCGGGCTGATTCTCACCACCGGTTTTCTCGGCCTGCACCTGGTGCGCCGTGAGGGAGCGGCCACCTTCGCCCGCGCCCGTCAACGCCTGGAACAGGGCGAGGTGCCCTCGGGTGAGCTACTCACCGGTGCCGCGCTGATCTTCGGCGGCGCCCTGTTGATGGCGCCGGGTTTCGTTTCCGATGCCCTGGGATTCGTGTGCGTGATCCCCGGTGCCCGCCGGGTGGTCGCGCGCGTGCTGGCCCGATTCAACCTCGGCGTGCGGGGCATGGCCTATGCGCATCGCACCACGCACAGCAGCAGCGAAGCCGGCTGGGAACGCACCCGGCCGGACACGGAACGGCAACAGGGTTCCGAGCAGAGAGGCAGCGATGCACCGCTGGAGGGGGATTTCATCAGCCGCGACGAGCCCCGTCGCTGAGGGCACCCCCTGACCGCGTCCGAGGAGAGCAATTTTTTTCATACCTCCCCCTTGAAAGGCATAGGCCCGTCCCCATTTCACGGTCAGCAACAGGTTACGGTGTCGAGTCGTCTCGACACTTTCGACAAGGAAGGCGACCTTCGCCTCCACCTTCCAGGGAGTTCTGGAAGGATGATGATGAACCGCCGGGCCCTTTCCCGGCACAGCAAACCATCAGGAGAACGTGAGCAATGAACATCCGTCCCTTGCACGATCGCGTCGTCGTCCGTCGCGTTGAGGAAGAGCAAAAGACCGCTGGCGGCATCGTGCTCCCGGGCAACGCCCAGGAAAAACCGACTCGTGGTGAAGTTCTCGCCGTCGGTAACGGCCGGATTCTCGACAGCGGCGACGTCCGTCCGCTGGACGTCAAGGTCGGAGACACCGTGATCTTCAAGGAAGGCTTCGGCGTCGAGAAACAGAAGATCGATGGCGAAGAAGTCCTGATCATGAGCGAGTCCGACATTCTCGCCGTCGTCGAAGGCTAAGCCGCCACGGCACTCAACCCGTCCCCAAGACGTTCACGAACTCACAGGAAGACACGAAAAATGGCAGCGAAACAAGTCAAGTTCTCCGATGATGCCCGCAAGCGCATGGCCCGCGGCGTCGATCTGCTGGCCAATGCCGTCAAGGCTACCCTGGGCCCCAAGGGCCGCAATGTGGTCCTCGAGAAGTCCTTCGGTGCACCGACCGTGACCAAGGACGGCGTCTCCGTGGCCAAGGAGATCGAACTCAAGGACAAGTTCGAAAACATGGGCGCCCAGATGGTCAAGGAAGTTGCCTCCAAGACCTCCGATGACGCCGGCGACGGTACCACCACCGCCACCGTGCTGGCCCAGGCGATCATCACCGAGGGCATGAAGGGCGTGACCGCGGGCATGAACCCGATGGATCTCAAGCGCGGCATCGACAAGGCCGTGGTCACTGCCGTCCAGGCGATCCGCGACCTTTCCGTGCCCTGCACCGACTCCAAGGCCATCGCCCAGGTCGGCACCATCTCCGCCAACGGTGACGCCAATATCGGCGAGATCATCGCCGACGCCATGCAGAAGGTCGGCAAGGAAGGCGTGATCACCGTCGACGAGGGTCGCGGCCTGGAAGACGAGCTGGAAGTCGTCGAAGGCATGCAGTTCGACCGCGGCTACCTGTCGCCCTACTTCGTCACCAACCAGGACACCATGCAGGTCGAGCTGGAAGACCCGTACATCCTGCTGGTCGACAAGAAGATCTCCAACATCCGCGAGCTGCTGCCGACGCTGGAAGCCGTCGCCAAGGCCGGCAAGCCGCTGGCGATCATCGCCGAGGACATCGAGGGCGAGGCCCTGGCCACGCTGGTAGTCAACACCATGCGCGGCATCGTCAAGGTCGCCGCCGCCAAGGCACCCGGCTTCGGTGACCGTCGCAAGGCCATGCTGCAGGATATCGCCATCCTCACCAGCGGCACCGTGATCTCCGAAGAGGTCGGTCTGACCCTCGAGCAGGCCACCCTGGACCACCTGGGCACCGCCAAGCGCGTGACCATGTCCAAGGAGAACACCACCATCATCGACGGCAGCGGCGCCGAGGCCGACATCGAGGCGCGCGTCAACCAAATCCGCGCCCAGATCGAGGAAACTTCCTCCGACTACGACCGCGAGAAGCTCCAGGAGCGCGTCGCCAAGCTGGCCGGCGGTGTTGCCGTCATCCGCGTGGGTGCGGCCACCGAAGTCGAGATGAAGGAGAAGAAGGCTCGCGTCGAGGACGCCCTGCACTCCACTCGCGCCGCCGTCGAGGAAGGCGTGGTGCCCGGTGGCGGTACCGCCCTGGTGCGCATCCGAGCCAAGGTCGCCGAGACCAAGGGCGACAACGAGGACCAGAACCACGGCATCGCGCTGGCCGTGCGTGCCCTGGAATCCCCGCTGCGCCAGATCGTGACCAACGCCGGCGAAGAAGCTTCGGTAATCCTCAACCGCGTCAAGGAAGGCGAAGGCAACTTCGGCTACAACGCCCAGACCGGCGAGTTCGGCGACCTGTTCGAGATGGGCGTGCTGGACCCGGCCAAGGTGACCCGTACGGCCCTGCAGGCCGCCGGCTCCGTGGCTGGCCTCATGATCACCACCGAGGCCATGATTGCCGAGGATCCGGACGAGAAGGAAGCCGCGCCGGACATGAGCGGCATGGGCGGTATGGGTGGCATGGGCGGCATGATGTAAGCCAGCCCGCCCGAGGCCCTGTAAAAGCCCCAGGCATCGCCTGAGACAGACCCCGCCGGTGAGCAGCCGGCGGGGTTTTTGCTATCAGGGGCGAGGTACAAGGAGCGAGGAGCAAGCAAGCCTTCCTCGGCGCTCGGCGCTCGGCGCTCGGCGCTCGGCGCTCGGCGCGGTAAGATACCGCCACACTCACGCCCCGCCACCGACCCCCGCTCATGCTCTCCAATATCCGTATCGTCCTCGTCCAGACCTACCACCCCGGCAATATCGGCCAGGCCGCCCGGGCCATGAAGACCATGGGCCTAACCGACCTGGTGCTGGTCAATCCGCGCCAGTTTCCCGACCCGGAGGCGTCGCGACTCGCCGCCGGCGCCGAAGACGTCATCGACCAAGCCCGAGTGGTGGCTTCCCTGGATCAGGCAGTGGCCGAGTGCGTACAGGTGGTGGGGGCCAGCGCCCGGCTGCGAAGCCTCCCCCTGCCCCACTACGACGAGCCCGACGCCATGGCGCGCACGCTGGTCGAGCAGGCCGAGAACGACCCGGTGGCGCTGGTGTTCGGCCGCGAGCGCTTCGGACTGACCAACGACGAGATCCGCCGCTGTACGCATCAGGTGAGCATTCCCGCCAATCCCGACTACGGCATCCTCAACCTCGCCCAGGCCGTTCAGGTACTCGCCTACGAGACGTTCAAGGCGTGGCGCCAGCGTCCGGCTAGCGACTTCCGGACGCCACGCCCGGCCAGTGAGCGCGCCCCGACCCGCAAGCAACTCGATCACTTCCATGCCCATTTGTCGCGGGTGATGGCGGCCAGCGGCTTTCTCACCCAGCCCCATGCGCGCACCGAGGCGCAGTTGCAGGCCCTGTTCGCCCGCGCCCAGCTCAGCCGCAAGGAGCTCTCGCTGCTGCGCGGGCTGCTCAAGTCTCTGGAACCCGGCGATCAAGACGACTAGGCTGAAAGCAGGCCGTTGTCACCGCCTCTTCATCGTTTCGTTACGCGGTTGTCATGCCAGTAGGGGATAACGGCTCTGTCCCCCTCGGGGACACAGGCAAGGGACACTGCCGCACGACGGGACACGGACGCAGGCGGGCAAGGAGCTCGGCAGGGATTTTGCATCGGGACGATGCTCAGGGAGGCGGTACGCCACGGGGTCTTCCCCGTGGCGTTCTTCTATGTGCCCCGATTCCCCGGAGGCACCCCGACCATCACTCGCAACCCGACTAGCGGCCGGCGGATTCCGTCACCCTGGTGGCATCCCCGAGAGGTTCAACCCAGCCCGGCACGCCGTCGCGAATGCGTTGCGAGAACGCCGGATCGTCGTCCGCGGCCCGCGCCCGATCGACGATCCGGCCACGACGCATCAGCTCAGCGAGGCTGTGGCCCGGCCACAGCCCGCCCACCCGATAGGCATATTCCGGCAGCTTGCCGGTGAACAGCAGCCGATGGTTCAAGGGCAGTACCGCACCCAACCGGCGCGCCATGGCATACACCAGGGTGGTGCAGTTGGCAGTGATGGTGTTGTAGAAGCGGGGCTCGCGGGCCAGCCGGTTGGCCTCTTCCACGTAGGCCTCCAGCAGCGAACGAATGGCATGGCGCGACATGTCGAGCCGGTAGAGCCACACCGTCTCGCCGCGCACGTTGGTGCGCAGGCGCACCGCATCGCGCTCGTCGGCGGCAACGATGGCAAGCTCATACTGGCGGAAAAAACCGCCGAGCTCGGAGAAGCGCTCCCCCTTCTGGCGCCGCACCTCCACCGAGAAGACCACGAACGCCTCCCCGCCAAAGCCGAAGGAGACCATGACGTGGGCGATGCCGGGCCGCCCCCAGCTCGACACGACCAGATCCGCCGAGTCGAGCCGCGACAGGTCATATTGGCGCGGCTCCCAGTACACCTTGGCACGCTCGCGGGTCTGCCAAGCGAAGCAGCGCACCTGGTCGAGTGTCAGCCGGTTGCCCTCGATGCGGCCGGTGGCCAGGTGCGCCACATCGTCGGCCCAGGGGCGGTCATGGGTGGGGCGCAGCTGAAACCACCACAGTGCGACCACGCCCAGCAGCCCCAGCTGGCCGACCAGCGCGGAGCCGCGATAGCCCTGCACGCCCAGTGCCACCAGACCCACCGCCAGCGTACCCCACAGCCCCAGTGCCACCTGTCGCCAGGGTGTCGGCAGCGAGAGGCGGAACCACAGCGCCGCCGCCCCCCAGGCCATGCCCAGAATCAGCAGCGTGAAGAGCGTGCTCCATGCAAGTGCCAGTGCCATCTCCTTTCATCCTGCCGCGACTGCCGGCACCCTAGCACGTTTCCCGCTGAGACTCCTTGGCAGCCGCCACAGGCATCGCCTCAGGTCGGCGTCAGCCAGTGCCGGAACTCGGCCAGGTCCTCGCCTGCCTCGCTGCGGGTCACGCGCCGGTAGAGGCGCTGCAGGCGAGCCGTCACGGAGTCGGTCGCAATGGGCTCACCCACAGCCGGCGCACCGCTCCGGGCACCGACATGGCGTCCGTCGAGTTCGCGCAGCGGCAGGATCTCGGCGGCCGTCCCGGTGACGAAGGCTTCGTCGGCGGTGTAGAGCTCATCGCGGGTGATGCGCCGCTCCTGCACCTCGAGGCCCAGCACCTCACGAGCCAGCCGGATCACGCTGTCGCGGGTGATGCCCTGCAGGCAGGAGGTTACCTCGGGGGTATGCAGCACCCCGTCACGCATCAGGAAGACGTTGGCCGCCGAGGCCTCGGCGACATAGCCCTCGGGGTCGAGCATCAGCGCCTCGTCGAAGCCCGCCTTGACCGCCGTGTTCAGCGCCAGCATGGAGTTGACGTAGTGGCCGTTGGTCTTGGCGCGACAGAGGCTGATGTTGACGTGGTGTCGCGCCCAGGACGAGGTGAGCGCCCGAATGCCGATGGATGCGGCCTCGGGCGAGATATAGTCGCCCAGATCCCAGGCGGCGATCATCACGTGGGTGGTGAGCCCTTTCGCCCTCAACCCCAGTCCTTCGGCACCCAGAAACACCGTAGGTTTCAGGTAGGCGTTGCGCAGGCCGTTGCGCGTCAGACACTCCCGCTGTGCCTGGATCAGGGTGTCGGCACCGAAAGATAACGGTATATCCAGGGCATGGGCGCTATCCAGCAGCCGCCGGGTGTGCTCGGCCACCCGGAAGAGATGGGTCCCTTGGGGGCCGTCGTAGGCCCGCACGCCCTCGAAACAACCCATGCCGTAGTGCAGGGTGTGGGTAAGCAGGTGCGTGCGGGCCTCGCGCCACGGCAGCCATTCTCCGTCGTGCCACAGCCATCCGTCGCGATCGTAGAGTGGGGTCATGCGTCCTTCCTGAAGATGTCGTGGCGCCAGCCGTCGATCAGCGCGCGCTGGTGGGGCTGGAGCGCCTGGTAGGCCCAGGCGGCGATCTCGTCGTTCTGCGGATCGGGCACCTCGATCACGCTGCCCGCCAGGGCAGCGATGACGGCGTGGCCGCACAGCGGTACGTAGCCTTCCGAATAGCCGCCCTCGTGGATCATGACCAGGCGGCCGTCGCAGACCCGTTCGGCCAGCGCCTTGACCTGGCGCGTCATCTCGCCGAAGGCGCGGCTGTTGAGCAGCATCTTGCCCAGCGAATCCTTGGCGCCGGCATCGAAGCCGCAGGCCACCACGATCAGCTCGGGAGCGAACGCCTCGAGCGCCGGCAACACCAGCTCGCCCATGGCGTAGTCGTAGGCGCCGATGCCGCAGCCCGGCGGCAGCGGCAGGTTGAGGTTGGCGCCCTCGCCTGCCCCCTCGCCGCGCTCCTTGAAGAAGCCGGTTTCCAGGGGAAAATTCCCGGCCTGGTGAAGCGAGAGGGTCAGCACCTCGGGTTCGTCGTAGAAGGCAGCCTGCTGGCCGTTGCCATGGTGCACGTCCCAGTCGAGGATCGCCACGCGGCCCACCTGGCCCAGCGCCCGGGCACGCATCACCGCCACCGGGATGTTGCCGAGCAGACAGAAGCCGCGTCCCTGGTCGGCCTCGGCGTGGTGACCCGGCGGGCGACACAGCGCATAGGCGTTGGTCAGCTCGCCGGTGGCCACCGCCTCCACGGCCGCGATGGCCAGCCCCGCCGAGTGGCGCGCCGCAGCGAAGCTGCCCGGCGTGTAGGGCGCACAGTCGCCGCCGTCACCGCCGCGCGCCCGGTCGCCGGCCGCCAGGGCATCGAGGTAGCGCGCGGTGTGGAAGCGCGCCAGGTCCTCGCGGCAGGCCGGCGGCGTCTTGCGCACCGCGAGTTCGTCGATCAGCCCCGACACCTCGAGCAGGTTCTTGAGCCGCCGCTTGCTCTCGGGGCTCTCCGAGGCGGGCTGCGGCTGGAGAAACTCGCCCGGCGCCGAGAAGACGCCGATGGCGCCCGGGTCGTGCCAGAAACAGCGCTCGTGCCAAAAGAAGCCGGTGGCCGGCACTCCGGTGGCCTGCTCTTCACTCATCCGCGCGCCTCGAGCTGCTCCCACACCTCGACGGCGGCGGCGAGGTCCTCCAGCGACGCCCCCACGGACTTGAACAGAGTGATGGCCTCGTCCGAGGAGCGCCCGGGTTTCTCGCCGCGCAGAAGCTCGGCCAGCTCGGCGCGGACCGCCTCGAAGGTGAAGGCGCCCTCTTCCATCGCCTGGAGGATGTCCCCCGCCTCGCCCCGGGCCCCGGCGTAGGTGTCGACGAACACCTCGCTGCGCGCCAGGCAGTCGCCGTCGGTCTCGCGCATGGTGGGTCGGAAAGCGCCGATCAGGTCGAGGTGCGTGCCCGGGCGCAGCCACTCGCCGAGAATCAGCGGATCCGTGGCGAGCGTGACACAGCTGATCACGTCGGCCTCGGCCGTGGCCCCCTCGAGGTCGGTCACCGCGGCGGCGTCGAAGCGCTCGGCGTAATCGGCGGCCAGGCGCTCGGCCTTCTCCGGGTGGCGGCCCCAGATTCGCACGCGGCGTATCGGTCGCACGGCGGCATGCGCCTCGATCACCATGGGGGCGAGCTTGCCGGTGCCCACCACCAGCAGGGTCTCGGCGTCATGGCGGGCGAGCTCGCGTGCGGCCAGCGCCGAGGCCGCCGCGGTGCGACGCCGAGTCAGTTCGCTGCCGTCAAGGCAGGCGAGCGGCTGGCCGTGCTGGCCTTCGCTGAGCAGGTAGACGCCGGAAATGGCCGGCACACCGTGCTCGGCGTTCTGGGGAAAGACATTGACCATCTTCACGCCGATGTAGCCGGCGGGCTCCCAGGCTGGCATCAACAGCATGGTGGCCTCGCCATCGGGGCGGTGCATGGCGTGGTGGTGGCGCGGCGGCGACTCCACGCCCTCGCGGAAGGTGGTCGCCAGGCGCTCGACCAGCGCCGGCCAGGGCAGCGACGCTGCCACTTCCTCGGCGGTGATGATGCGCATCTCAGGCCTCCGGCAGTGCCGCGGTCACCATGATCTCGACCTTCCACTCGGGATTGGCGAGCTTGGCCTCCACGGCGGCACGCACCGGCGGCCGTCCCGACACCACCCAATTGTCCCAGGCGGCATTCATCTGGTCGAACTCGGTCATGCTGGTCACCCAGATCTGCGCCGCCACGAGGTGCTCCTTGGAGGTGCCCGCCGTGGCCAGCAGGTCGTCGATGCGCGCCAGCACCTGCTCGGTCTGGCCACGCATGTCGGCGGAAGTATCGCTGGGCACCTGGCCCGCCAGATAGACGGTGCCATTGTGGATGGTGATCTGGCTCATGCGGGTGTTGCTGTCGTGGTAGCTGACACTCATAGTCTCTCTCCGGTCATATGCCTTCTGGCCCTGGTCCGGGTAACGCGGACCAGGAGGGAATCAGTGGGGGTAGTAGCCGCGCATGAACGCAGCCAGGTTATCGCCTAGTACGTCAGTAGGATAGCCGCCCTCCTGCACCAGCACCGTGGGCAGCGAGAGCCCGGCCAGGCGTCGCCCCAAGGCGGTGAAGTCCGCCGTTTCCAGTACCATGCCGGCAAGGGGGTCGTCCTTGTGGGTGTCGAGTCCCAGGGCGATCACCACCGCCTGGGGGCGGAAGGCGTCCAGGCACTCGAGCAGCGCCTCCAGCGCCTCGAGCAGGGCCGCGGCATCGCTGCCCAGCGGAAGCGGCCGGTTGACGTTGGCGCCCAGGCCCTCGCCCATGCCCTCCTCGTCAGCGCCGCCCCAGAAGAAGGGATAGAAGTCGCTGGGGTCGACGTGCAGTGAGCCGGTCCAGACATCGCCGCGATAGTAGAAGATATCCTGGGTGCCATTGCCGTGGTGCAGGTCCACATCGAGGGTGGCGATGCGGCTGAACTGCTCGCGCAGTACCGTGGCGGCCAGCGCCGAATTGTTCAGAAAGCAGAAGCCGCCGGCGCGATCCGGTCCGGCGTGGTGACCCGGGGGGCGGCACAGGGCGTAAGCACTGCCATGACCGCCCAGCACCGCCTCGGCCGCCGCCTGGGCGCTGGCCGCGCTGGCGAGGATGCCGGCAAAGCTGTCGGCGCCGATCGGGCACGCCAGGTCGTGCAGGTGCCAGCCGGCCTGGCCCACCGGATGCCGCGGGTAGTGGTGGCCACCGCCGCAGGGGTGGACATTGGGGGAGACCAACTCGGAGGCACCGGACAGCTCCCGCCAGCGCGCATGGATGCTCTCCAGGAACTGCAGGTAGCGCGGCGTGTGGATCTGCGCCAGGCGATGGCGCAAGGTGGGGCTGTCCACCTCGGCGGGCGCGGTCAGCGAGAGCCCCACATCCGCCAGACCCGCAGCGAGCAACTCGGCACGCACCGGCCCCTCGGGCGAGTCGATGGCCTGGCCGCGGAACTGGAAGGTGGCCGGCGCATGGCGTTCCTGGTCGGGGTGGTAGAACAGCTTCATCGTCTCGGTCCTTGTGCAGCGCCACCCTCAGCGGAGCAGCGAAGGAATCCAGGTAGAAAGGGCCGGAAAGGCCGCCAGCAGCAGGATCACCGCCACAAAGGCGACGTAGAACGGCAGCGAGGCGACAATCGCCCGCTCATAGGGCACGTTGGCGATGCGCGCCGCCGTCATCAACGTCATGCCTACCGGTGGCGTCACGTTGGAGATATTGAGCACCACAATCATCAGGATGGCAAAGTGCAGCGGGTCGAAGCCGAGCTGGATCATCGCCGGCACCAGTACCGGCGCCACCACCACCAGCGCCGGTAGCACATCCATCACCGTGCCGATCAGAATCAGCAGCAGGCACACCATCATCAGCTGCAGGAAGGCAGCATCGCTCACCGAAGTGATCAGGCTCGCCGCCTCGCGGGCAATGCCCGAGCGGGTCACGAACCAGCCCAGCACCGCCGAGGTAGCAAGCAGGAAGAACACCACGCCCGAGAAGCGCACCGTCACCACCACCGACTGCCAGATCTTCTGCCAGGTCAGGTTGCGGTAGATGAACACGCCGATGAGGATGGCATAGACCGCGGCAAATCCCGAGGCCTCGGTGATAGTGGTGAGCCCCGAGAGAATACCGCCGAGGATGATGAGCGGCACGATCATCGCCGGCAGCGCCACGAAGAAAGCCCGCACGGCCATCCGGAAGGGCGTGGGCACCTGCTTGGGGTAGCCGCGCCGCCAGGCCAGGAAGAAACTCACCCCGAGCAGGGCGAGGGCCATCAGGAGCCCCGGCACGATACCGCCGGCGAAGAGATCGATCACCGAGATGTCGCGCAGCAGCGTCGCGTAGACGACCATTACCACGCTCGGCGGAATGATGGGGCCGATGATCGACGAGCAGGCGGTGACCGCCGCCGCGTAGTCGGCATCGTAGCCCTGCTTCTTCATCTCCGGGATCATGATCTTGCCGATGGCCACGGTATCGGTGATCGCCGCCCCGGTGAGCCCGGCGAAGAACACCGACACCGAGACGTTGACGTGCGACAGCGCCCCGCGAATGCGTCCGAACAGGGCGTTGTTGAAATCGATGAGCTTGTGGGTCAGACCGCCCTGGTTCATCAGCTCGGCGGTGAAGATGAAATAGGGTACGGCGATCAGCAGAAAGCCCGAGACGCCGGAGAACATGCGATCGGCGATGATCCCCAGCATGCGCTCGCCACCCAGGGCGAAGCCGCCAGCGAGCCCCGACATGGCCATGACCACGGCCACCGGCGCGCCGAGCAGCAGAAGAACCACGAAGACGATGATGGCAGGCGTCATGAGCGCTTCTCCTCTGACGGAGACTCGCTGTCCGCGGTCTCGATGAGTTCGTGGATCATCGCCTCGTCGTCGATGAAGTGTTCGAGCAGCGCGAAGCCCTGCACCAGGTGAAGCAGGATGATCGCCCCGCTGAGCGGCACGACCACGGCCGTGAACTGACCGGGCACCTGGATGCGATCGGAGACCATGTAGACCTGGGTGGCGTTGAGGAAATAGCCCCAGCCGTACCACACCAGCAGCCCGGCGAAGAGCGCGATCACCGCCAGGCAGATCCCGGCAGCCACCTTGATCAGCGGCCGCGGCAGGCTGCGCACGAGCAGGGTCATGGCCACGTGCTCGCCGTAGCGCAGCGAAATGGTCATGGAGAGAAAGCCGATCCACGGCAGGAAAAGTCGCGCCAGGGAGTAGGTCCAGCTCAGGCTGCTGCCGGTCGTCAGCTTGTAGACGAACCCGGTGAAGGAGATGCCCAGCATGGCCAGAATACAGGCCACGCAGAGCCCGATCGCCACCTGGTTAACACCATCACTGAGACGTCGCAGCGGAGAAAGCCAGTGCATCGCCATGATCGGGGATCCCTGATCCAGCGGATCGACCGGGCCTCATGCCCGGCCGATCACCCAGTGGTCCGCGCCGGCTGGCACGGCTGTCGGAGGCGTCATCACTGGCCGTAGACGCGGAAATCCTCGTCGGCCACGGTCTCGCCCACGCGCGCCACTTCGTCGAGCAGCCCCTGGACGCGCTGAGCCTCCATGCCGAACTCCTCGACGATCCACTCCTGCCAGGCCGGGCGAGCAATCTCGGCCATCCGTTCCCGCTCGGCCTCGGGCATCAGGTAGCACTCCTCGAACCGTTCACAGGACTCCTGCCAGCTGGCGGTGGCCAGGGCGCCGGACATGCCGTGGCTCATCTCGATCGCCTCGCGGGCGCTGGTGACGACGATCTGCTGGTACTCCTCGGGCAGTTCCTGATACCAGCTCTCGCTGACCACCCAAGGGGCACTGTTGTAGACGTGGCCGGTGAGGGTGGTGTAGTCGGTGACCTCGTCGAAATTGAAGGTGACGTTGAGCACCGGCGCATTGAACTGGCCGTCGGCCAGACCGGTCTCGAGCGCGGTGATCAGCTCGCCCCAGGGCAGCGGGGTGGCCGAAGCGCCCAGCGCCCGCATGGTCGCCACATGGGCCGGATTCTCCTCGGTGCGGATGTTGAGCCCCTCCAGGTCCTCCACCGTCTCGATCAGGCGCACGTTGTTGGTGAAGGCCACGAAGCCGCCGCCATCGTCGAAGGTGCCCAGATAGCGCATGTCGGCCGACTCGATGGTGCCGGCCATGAAATCGGCAAACCACTCGCTGTCGAAGAAGGCCCAGGCCTGTCGCCAGTTGGTGAACAGGAATGGCGCCGTGACGATCTGGTAGTCCTCGTAGAAGGAGGACATGGCCCCGGAGGACATGATGGTCGACTGCAGGGTACGCCCGCCGGCCTGCACTTCGGAACCGTTCTCCACCTCGGAGCCGAGTTGGCCACCGCCGAAGATATTGACGGCCAGGTCACCGTCGCTGCGCGCCTCGACCAGGCTCTTGAAATGCACCAGCGCCGGGTAGATGGCGTTGTTGCGCATGTCCTCGGGCAGCTGCGTGGCGATCACCATCTCGTAGGATTGCGCCTGGGCCTGGGTACTGGCTATGGCCAGCGGCAGCGCGGCGAGCGTCACCAGGCGAGTGAGAGACGTTGCGGTCATGGGTCCACCTCGTTGTTGATTGTTGGTCTGGACGGCAATAAGCGGTCGCGGCCGGCCCGGCGAAGCCAGGCCTGACCGGCGACGTTGCCTTCAGCCTAGAAGCCGCTCGGCAAAGTTGCTTATTCGGGACCAACGATCCCGCGACGAGGCGGTCGACCGCGGCAGCGCCTCAGCAGCGCCCCTGCATGCGCAACCCCGGCGGACAGAAGCCGCCATGGCGGCGGTCGCGATAGCGACGATCACGGTAGCGCTCATCGCGATGACGGCGGTAGTCGCGGCCGCGGTAGTGGCGGTCATCGCGCCGGTAGTGGCGCTCTTCGGAATAACGGCGGTGGCCGGCGTGGTGGCGAGGCCCCTCGACCTCGAACAGCGGTTCCGAGCGGACGCGAGCCGGCGAGTAGCTGCACCCGGCCAGGGTCAGGCTGGTGGCTACCACGGCAAGCATCAGCAGGCGCATGGACGTTTTCATGGCGAATTCCTCGCGGGTCGAATGGCTGCCCCTGCGTTCCCGGTCCGGCGCGCCATGGGCCGCGGTAGGAACCGCGGCCGCCTCTCCGGGCGGCGCCTCGAACACCGTTTCCATTCAGTATAGGGAGTGCGCACCGCGCGCCAAGTCGGGAGCGAGGAAAGAGGGTGCAAGTTAGCAGCGACCCTGCTTGCGTAGCCCCGGCGGGCAGAAGCCGCGACCCGGGCCGCGGTCGTGATCGTGGTAGCCGCGATCCTCCTCGAAGATGACCAGCGGCTCGGACTTGATGCGCGCAGGCTGATAGCTGCAGCCCGCGACCAGCAGCGCGGAAAGCAGCAGCAGACACAGGAAAAGCAGACGACGAGACATACACAAACTCCTTGGCCTTGAGACTTGCCACGCATTCTAGCCGAGCGAACAGGGCTCACCCATGTGGCACGGCGGCAACACCGCTGTCGCCCATCGGCGACAGTGGCAAGACTCGGCGAGACGCGCGATAGTGCGGAATCATTAGTCTGCAAACAGGCATATCGCCATGGATGCCATCCGCCGCCACGCCCTGCTGCTGACCCTGATCGGCAGCCTCGTCATCTCGCTGGCCATGGGCCTGCGTCACGGCTTCGGGCTCTTCCTGGAGCCGATGAGCAGCGACCTGGGCTGGGGGCGCGAGGTCTTCGCCTTCGCCCTTGCCGTGCAGAATCTGGTATGGGGGCTGTCGCAGCCCTTCACGGGCGCCCTGGCGGACCGCTTCGGCGCGGCGCGCACGGTGCTCGCTGGTGGCGCTCTCTACGCCCTGGGGCTCGCCTTGATGGGAGTTTCCGAGTCGGCGCTGGGCATGTCGCTCTCCGCGGGGCTGCTGATCGGGCTGGGACTTTCCGGTACCACCTTCTCGGTGGTGCTGGGCGCCGTGGGGCGCGCCGTGGCCCCGGAAAAGCGCAGCCTGGCCATGGGCATCGTCAGTGCTGCCGGCTCCTTCGGCCAATTCGCCATGCTGCCCGGCACCCTAGGCCTACTGGAGTGGCTGGGGTGGTCGAGCGCGCTGCTGGTGATGGGCGCCATCGCCGCCCTGATGGTGCCGCTCGGCGCCATGCTCAAGGACCGCCCCTCGCCGCGCCAGTCCAGCGATATCACCCTCGGCGCGGCGCTGCAGGAAGCCACCGGCCACCGCGGTTTCTGGCTGCTGTGCCTGGGCTTTTTCGTGTGCGGCTTCCAGGTAGTATTCATCGGCGTGCACCTGCCGGGGTATCTCTTCGACAATGGCCTGGCCGTGCACGTCGGCAGCACGGTGCTGGCGCTAGTGGGGCTGTTCAACATCCTCGGCACCTACACCGCCGGCTGGCTGGGCGGGCGCGTTTCCAAGGCGCGCCTGCTTACCTGGCTCTACCTGACCCGCGGCGTGGTGATCACGCTGTTCGTCTTCCTGCCGCTGAGTCCCGCCAGCGCTTACCTGTTCGGCATCGCCATCGGTCTGCTGTGGCTCTCCACGGTGCCCTTGACCAACGGCATCGTCGCCGCGGTGTTCGGGGTGCGCCACCTCTCCATGCTCGGCGGCATCGTCTTCCTCTTCCACCAGGTGGGCTCCTTCATGGGCGTCTGGCTGGGCGGCTACCTTTACGACCTGACCGGGCATTACGACCTCGTATGGCAGATCGCCATCCTGCTCTCGGTCATGGCGGCAATACTGCACTGGTTCATCAATGAAGCCCCCATCCACCGCCCCGCTCCGGAAGAGGTGAAGGCATGACGCGCCTCTTCCTGGCACGCCTCGCCGCCGCCCTGCTGGCTGCCGGCGTCCTGACGCTGGCCTGGTGGGGCTGGCAGGTCGGCGACGCCAGCCTGTTGCTGCTCGGCAGCCGGCTATGCTAAGCCCTCAGCTCTCCACCGGCAGTCCCGCCGCCTTCCACTCCGGGTAGCCCTCCTCGAAGCGACGCACGCGAAAGCCGTGCCGCCGCAGCAGCTTGACCGCCTCGTGCGACATCACGCAGTAGGGGCCACGGCAGTAGGCGACCACTTCCTGATCCTGGGGCAGCCGCGCCAGCCGCGCCTCCAGGTCCTCGAGCGGCAGGTTGAGCGCCCCGGGCAGGTGGCCGGTACGGTATTCGGCAGTCGGGCGCACGTCGAGCAGCGTCACCTCCCCGCTCGCCAGGCGCTCGGCCAGTGCCTCGCGGGAGATCGGCTCCAGGGCGCCGTCGGCGTCCTCGTCGGCAAAGAGCCGGCCCATCAGGCGCTCCACCTCGGCGAGGTGTCCACGAGCCACCTCGCCGAGCAGGCCGAGCAGGGTAACGATGCGCTCATCGGTCAGCGCATAGCGCATCTGGCGCCCCTCGCGTCGTGCCGTCACCAGCCCGGCGCGGCGAAGCTGCTGCAGGTGCTGCGACGCATTGGCCACGCTGATGCCGGCGGCTTCGGCCAGGGCGTCCACCGGGTACTCGGCCTGGGCCAACAGCTCGAGCAGCTCGAGGCGGTTGGCATGGCCCAGCGCCCGACCCAGTTGGGCCAGCTGTTCGTAGAGATCATGCTTGCTCGTCGTCATGGGCGCCTCGGCGTCGGGTCAGGGGTCATCTTCCTTGACAGGCCAGGTCCTCACAACCAATATTCAATTGATCGATTGAATATTAGGCCATACACGGAATGAGCGCCATCGACCTGCCCTTCTCCGAAGCCGGCTTCCGCCTGGGCACCTTCCTTGCCGTGCTGCTCATCATGGTGCTGTGGGAGTTGCGCGCCCCTCGCCGTGCGCTGACCGTGGGTCGCTTGCGGCGCTGGCCAAGCAACGCCGGCATCGTTGCCCTCGACACCCTGCTGGTACGCCTGCTGCTCCCCGCCGGTGCCGTGACGCTGGGGCTGTTCGTCGAATCCGCCGGCTGGGGGCTCTTCCAGTGGCTCGGCTGGCCGCTGTGGCTGACCCTGCTGCTCAGCGTCATCCTGCTCGACCTGACGATCTGGACACAGCACGTACTGTTCCACGCCGTGCCCGCGCTGTGGCGGCTGCACCGCATGCACCATGCCGACCTAGACGTCGATGCCACCACCGGGCTGCGCTTCCACCCCCTGGAGATCCTGATCTCCATGGGCATCAAGGCCGCTGCCGTGGTCGCCCTCGGCGCCCCCGGCCTGGCGGTACTGCTCTTCGAGGTCCTGCTCAACGCCACCTCGCTGTTCAATCACGGCAACGTCCGTCTGCCGCCGCACCTGGAGCGCCGCTTGCGCTGGGTGGTCGTCACCCCGGAGATGCACCGAGTGCACCACTCCTGGCATCCCGCCGAGACCAACAGCAACTTCGGCTTCAACCTGCCCTGGTGGGATCGCCTGCTGGGCACCTATGTCGCCCAGCCCCGCGATGGCCATGAGGGCATGACCCTCGGCCTGCACGACTTTCGCGATCCCCGCTGGCTGCGCCTCGACCGCATGCTGCTGCAACCCCTCCACACCCCGCGCGCCACCGCCCTGCAGAGAGACAACCGACCATGAAGAGCCTGATCATCATCAACGACCCGCCCTACGGCACCGAGCGCCTTTACAACGGCCTGCGGCTGGCCCATGCGCTGATCAAGCGCGACCACGAAGTCACCGTCTTTCTGATGGCCGATGCCGTGAACGGGGCCAAGCGGGGCCAGAAGACTCCGGAGGGCTTCTACAATGTGGAACGCATGGTGCGCCGGGTAACCACCCGAGGGCGGGTATGGCTTTGCGGGACTTGCATGGATGCCCGGGGTCTCGGTGACGACGACATCCTCGACGGCGCCGAACGCCGCACCATGGACGCCCTGGCCGAGGCCACCGAGCAGGCCGACAAGGTCCTGATCTTCTGATCCCACCCAGTAACGGAACCGCGCCATGCCAATCGCCATTCCCTTGGAGCGACGCAACGTCGCCATTCTGGTCAGCTGTCAGACGCTGTTCCTGGTGGCTTCGATCACCGTGATGACGCTGAGCGGGGTGGTGGGCCATCGGCTGAGTCCCGCCCCGGGCCTGGCCACGCTGCCCATCGCCATGATGATGTTGAGCACGGTGGTCTCCACCCTGCCCGCTTCGCTCTTCATGAAGCGCGTGGGGCGGCGGCGCGGATTCATCACCGGCGCGAGCATCGGCGGCATCGGCGGTGGCCTCGTCGCCTTCAGCGCCATCGCGATCGAGTCATTTCCGCTGTTCTGCGCCGGCAACCTGCTGCTGGGGTTCTATCAGAGCTTCGCCATGTACTACCGCTTCGCCGCCGCCGACGTGGCCAGCCCCGCCTTTCGCAGCCGGGCGATCTCCTGGGTGATGGCCGGCGGGGTGGTGGCCGCCTTCCTGGGCCCCTGGAATGCCAGCCTGACCAACGGCTGGATCGCCGCGGTGCCGGATGGCGACCCCTACCTGATGATTGCCGCCCTGGCGCTCGCGGCCATCGGCCTGCTCGCCTGGCTGCGCGTACCGACCAGCGGCGAACCCCAGCCCGGCGATGTGGCCCGCCCCATGGCCGAGATCACGGCCCTGCCGCGCTTTCGCGTGGCGGTGCTCGCCGCCGCCGTGGGTTACGCCGTCATGGTGCTGGTGATGACCGCCACGCCGCTCGCCATGCGCGCCCAGGGCTTCGCGATGGGCCAGGTGGCGATCATCATGCAGTGGCACGTGCTGGGAATGTTTGCCCCCTCCTTCATCACCGGCACTCTGATCGCCCGCTTCGGCGTCATGCGCATCCTGCTCGCCGGCACCCTGATTCTCGCCACGTCCAGCCTCATGGCCCTGTCCGGCAGCGGCCTCGCCCACTACTGGCTCGCCCTGGTACTGCTGGGCATGGGCTGGAACTTCCTCTTCGTGGGCGGCAGCGCCTTGCTTACCGGGGTTCACAACGAGGCCGAACGCGGCAAGGTGCAGGGCGTCAACGACCTGATCATCTTCTCGCTGGTGGCGCTGGGCTCGCTGCTCTCGGGCAACCTGCTTCACCACCTCGGCTGGGTCACGCTCAACCTGGCCATGCTCGCGCCCATCGCTCTGGTGGCCGCCGCCGTCGCCTGGCTGTCCCTGCACGAAGCCCGTGCGGCCGTGCGCTCCTGATCACGGCTCGGGCGCAGACTCGACGGCGGCCGCGATGGGCCGCCCCGGGGTGAGGGCGCGGCGAAGATCCGGCGCCATCGCCGCGAAGGCCGCGTCGGGCTCGGCACCCAGGCCGTCCAACACCTTGGTGAAGAAGGCCCGCGCCGCAGCCACGGCCACGATGTCGAAGATCTCGGCATCGGTGAGGCCGTGGGCGCGCAGCCGGTCGATGTCGGCCTGGGTGACGCTAGCGGCATCGCGGGCTACCCGGCGCGCGAAGGCGACCATCGCCCGCTCCGCAGCACTCAGCGACGTCGCCTCCCGCGCCTCCGCGATGGCCTGCACCGTCGTCGCGTCGGCCAGTTCGGCCAGTGCCCGGCCGTGGGCCAATGCACAGTAACTGTTGCCCAGCGCTGCGGCCGCAGCCAGGGTCACCAGCTCGAAGCGCCGCGGCTCGACGTGCCGCCGGATGCTCGCCAGCAGGCCCGCCCAGCTCACCATCACCTCGGGGCGATGACTGAACACCCGTGCGTAGTTGGGCAGAAAGCCGAAGTGGCGGCGCTGGCGCTCATACATCGCCTGCACTTCCGCCGAGGCCTGTTCGGGGTCCAGGGTGTCGATGAAAGCCATGGTCATCTCCTCCTATTGGCTAGCGTCGCTGGCGCTCAGGCTGTGGGCATCCGGGGATGCAGCCACCCGGGCAGCAGGTCGTCGGGGTCGATCTCGACGCCGGGGTCGAAGGCGATGCCCTGGGCCTCGAGGCGCCGGCGCAGCGAGCCGTCGCGCCAGGCGTCGAAGAGCGCCGTGCAACCGCCGACGGCCTCACCGCCGATGAAGATCTGCGGAATGGTGACGCTCCCGGTGCGCGCGGCCAGCACCGGGCGCAGCCGGCCACCCAGGTCGTCCGCCTGGTAGGCGACCGAGTCGAGGTCGACGCTGTGGTAGGCGATGCCCAGGCGCGTGAAGAACTTGCGCACCGACCAGCAGAACTCGCACCACTCCAGCGCGAACATCACTACCGGCTCGCGGGCCAGGAGCGTCTCGACCAGGCGTTCGGCCTCGGCATCTTGCTCGGCAAGGTGCGGTACGCCTGGCGACGCAGGCTGGCCGGCCGCGGCGGCGCCGAACCGGTAGCCTGGCGTGGAGCGCGACAGGGCCAGTTCGGCGTCGTCCATCGCCTCGCCGATGCCCTCGAAGAGCGGTGTGGAGAGGTAGCGCTCGCCGGTATCCGGCAGCATGCAGACGATGTTGCTGCCGGGCGGCGAACGACGCGCCACCTGCAGGGCGGCGGCCAGGGTGGCGCCGCTCGTGGTACCGGCGAAGATCCCCTCGCGACGCGCCAGCTCGCGGGTCAGGCGCAGCGCCTCGTCCCCCGCCACCGGCAGTACCTCGTCGATCAGGCCGGCGGCCACGGCGTCCTCGGTAAGCCGCGACAGGAAGTCGGGGCTCCACCCCTGCATCAGGTGGGGACGGAAGCGCGGATGGCTGGCCGTGAGCGCGCCCGCGGCGTCGCGGGGCTGGCCAAGGCCGCTGCCGAGCATCGGCGCATTGTCCGGCTCGGCCACCACGATGCGCGTGGCCGGACTGGCCAGCTTCAGGGCGCTGGCCACCCCCTTGAGGGTGCCGCCGGTACCGAACCCCGAGACCCAGGCGTGCAACGGCTCATCCGCGAAATCCGCCAGGATCTCGCGGGCGGTGGTGCGTACATGCGCGTCGGCGTTGGCCTCGTTCTCGAACTGGCGGCAGAGGTAGTAGCCGTGGGTCTCGGCGAGTTCGATCGCCTTGTTGAGCATGCCGGTGCCCTTCTCCGCCGCCGGGGTCAGCACCACCCGAGCGCCCAGGTAGCGCAGCAGCTTGCGACGCTCCACGCTGAAGTTCTCGGCCATGGTCACCACCAGCGGATAACCCTTGCGGGCACAGACCATGGCGAGCCCGATACCGGTGTTGCCGCTGGTGGCCTCGATCACCGTCTGCCCGGGACGGAGTTCACCGCTGCGCTCGGCGGCCTCGATCACCGCCAGCGCCATGCGGTCCTTCACCGAGCCCATGGGGTTGAACGCCTCGACCTTGACGTAGAGGTTCACCCCGGCGGGCGCCAGGGCGTAGAGGCGTACCAGTGGCGTGTTGCCAATGGTCTCCAGGATGCTGTCGTAACGGGCCATGATGCCTCCCTCTGGGTGTCGTGCCGGAATGGTCGTCCCAGCATCGACTCGCCCCGGGAGAACGGGCGTGGAAATCAGCGTGGTTTTTGCCGTTCCCGGCGTGTGACTGCAACGGTCGGGAAAGGCCCATGGGGCGGCTATACTCAGAAATGGTCCGTCACCGAGGCGCGAGCCATGAGCGCGCTGACCCTCAACCTGCTGGGCGATCTCGAAGTGATTCGAGACGGCCAGGCCGTGCCGCTGCCACCCTCGAAGAAGACCCGTGCACTGCTCGCCTACCTCGCCCTGCACGCGCGCCCGTTCAGTCGCGAGCACCTCTGCGACCTGCTGTGGGAGCTGCCCGACGACCCGCGCGGCTCGTTGCGCTGGAGCCTCTCCAAACTGCGCCGCCTGGTGGACGACCCCGGCCATCCCCGCCTGATTGCCGACCGTCTCAGCGTGAGCCTCGACACCCGGGCCATGGATATCGACGTGAGCGCCCTGCACGCGGCGCTCGACACCCATCACGCCGAAGCCAGCCCGCCGGACCTGGCCACCCTCGAGGCCATCGCCGCCCGTTACCGCGGCCCCTTCCTGGAAGGGCTCGAGCTGGCGAACCTGCACGACTTTCACAGCTGGTGCCTGGCCGAGCGCGAGCGCGCCCTGCGCGCCCAGACCACCCTGCTCGCCGCGCTGGTCGAGCGGCTGGCGGCATCGCCCGAGCGGGCCCTGCCCCATGCCCACGCCCTGGTGCGACTCTCGCCCTTCGACGAGAAGGCGCGGGCCAAGCTCATCGAGTTGCTGTTGACGCTGCGCCGGCCCCGGGCGGCCGACCAGCACTTCCAGCAGGGGCTGCGCCTGCTCAAGCAAGCGGGTATTGCCTCCAGCGGCGCCCTGCTGCGCGCCCGTCGAGGCACCGCCGTCCAAGGCGCCGCCGCCTCACCGTACCGCTCGAGCGAGGCCCCGCCGAGCGCGACCCAGTCAGCCACGGCGGAGGTGGTCCCGGGTCCGCAACGGGAAGACCGGCTGGAGGCCGCGCTGGAGCACCTCGCCCCGGACGCTCGGGAGGTTCTGGACTGGGCCGCCGTGCTCAGCCCCCGCCTCGACGCAGCGACGCTCGGCCGGGTCAGCGGCCTGGACGACGCGCACATCGGGGCGGCGCTGGAAGTCGCCGAACGTCTGCAACTCCTCGAGGCGACCGAGGGCGGGCTGCGTTTCTCCCACGAGCGGGTGGCCCACCGCCTCTACGCGGGGATCTCGGTGGCACGGCGCCAGCTCATGCACCGCCACCTCGCCGAACGGCTGGCCCAGGGCCCGGCGCTGGAGCTCGAGCACGCCGATGACCTGGCGTACCACGCCCGGCTCAGCGGCGACCCGGAGTTGGCGACCCGCGCCCTGGTCACCGCCGGCCGTCTCTGCCTGCGCTTCTGTGCCAACGAGCAGGCCCAGCGTCTTGCCCAGGAGGGGATCGCTCAGGCGGAACGGCTCTCCGGCGGCCGACGCCTCTGCCTGCTGCTTGAACTGCACGAGGTGCTGCTCAGCGCCGCGCCCCTCGACGACTGGGAAGCCACCGCCGAGACGCTGGTCATGCTGGCTGAACGGGCGCTGGAACATGGCGCCCTGGCCCACGCCCGGCTCGGTTACCAGCTGGCCAGCCATCTGCGCTGGGCCCACGGCCAGTGGTCAAACGCCCGCGAGGAAGCGCTGCAATCGGAGCGCGTGACGCGCAGCGCCGACGACACGGAACAGATCATCGCCATGGCGGAGACGGCCAAGTGCCTGGCCATGCTGGAGCGCGACCTGGACCAGGCCCGCACCATGCTGGCAGACGCCCAGAAACTGGCCGCCCAGCGCCGGCTGAGTCATCCAGCCCTACCCATGGCCGAAGGCCTGCTGGCCTGGCACGCCGACCGCCTGGACGAAGCCGAGACCCACTTCAAGGAGGCCCGCACCCTGTGCAAGGCCGGTGGCGACCGGGTCGGCGAGTTCCAGGCCAACGAGTCTCTGATGATGATGGCGGTCGAACACGGCCGGTTCGACGACGCCCAGGCCCGCTGCGCTGTTCTGGTGGCACTCGGCGAGCGGCTGCGTGACGGCAGCGAGGCCCCCTTCGCCCATGCCGCTCGGGGCCTGTGCCACTACGCCCTGACCGACGATGCCGCCACGCTCGAGTCCGCACTCGGCGCGCTGCGCGATGCCGATGCCAAGCACCGCCTTGCCTGGCTACTGAACCGCGCGGCACGCCTCGACCTGCAGCGGGCACGTCCGGCCGCCGCGGTGATGCACGCCCGGGAAGCCCTCGCCTGCGCCCAGACCCTGGAGCGCGCCACCGAACAGTGGGTCGCCCATCGGCTCCTCACCGAGGCCCATCAGGCGCTGGACGAGCCCGCCGCCGCCCGCTCGCACGCCGCGGCCCTGGCGGCCCTCGAGCAAGCACCGGTGGCGCTCTGGGCCCGACACGACCGCGCTGACCTGCGCAGCGATCAAGAAGCGGAGGAGCGATGACCCACGTCTTTCTCGAGCGCCGCTTCGCGACCCCGCTGACCGCCGAGGCCGTGCTGGCCATCTCCCTGCGCGCCGGCGACTGCCTCGACCGCCATCGCGTGACCTGGCTGGGCAGCCTCCTGGCCCAGGACGGCCGGCGGATGTTCTGCCACTTCCAGGCGCCGGACGCCGAGTCGACACGCACCGCCCTCTACCAGGCGCTCGCAGACCCCGTCCTGCAGCAGGCCATTGCGGCGTACGGCGCCGAAATCCGCGGCCTCTGGCCGGGCACGGTGCACGAGGCAGCGGACCTCGATGCATCAACAGGCCCAGCCGCCAACGTGCTGGTGGAGCGCCACTTCGAGGCACCGGTCACCGTCGAGGCGATCCAGCAGATCGAGGATGCCGGCGCGGCCTGCCTGGACAACCATCGGGTGCGCTTCGTGCGCTCCTTCTTCGCACGGAACCGCCAGCGAATGGTCTGCCTCTATCGCGCCCCCGACGCCGAATCGGTGCGCCTGGCCCAGCGCCAGGCCGGCATGCCGATGACCCGCGTGTGGGCTTTCCACGCCGTGCCCCCGCCCCACCCCACCGGTTCTCACGCCACCTCCTGAAAAACCACGGCCTCTCCCACGCTCGATCCCACGGACCGGGCACAAGCTCGCTTGTGACAGGTGGCATCACCCGTCCGACAACGACAAACCCTGAGGCAAGAACGAGGAAAGACACCATGCAAACCGTAGAGCGCACCATCGACAACGGCGTCAACGTCACCGCCCTGCTCGACGCCCGCCAGGCCCTGGCTCAGGCCCCCGAGGCTGCCCGCTTCACCTGGCGCGCCCGCTGCGACTGGGTTCGCGGCACCCACAGCCACACCGTCATCGAAGGCTTCCATGGCCTCGGCGAAGAACAGGCGCACCGCTCGCGCTTCGCCTTCGACATCGACCACCCCGAGGTCTTCGCCGCCGAGGACCACGGCCCCACCCCGGTGGAGTACGTGCTGATGGGGCTCGCCGGCTGCCTCACCGCGGGCATCGCCGCCGTGGCGCAGAACCGCGGCATCCAGCTGCGCGCGGTGAAGGCCACCGTCGAGGGCGAGATGGACATCCAGGGCATCCTCGGCATGGACAGCGACGTTCGCAACGGCTTCGATGCGGTACGGGTCACCTACGCGATCGACGCCGACGCCAGCCGCGAGGATATCGAGGCACTGGTCGCCCAGTCGCAGAAGCGCTCGGCCGTCTACGACGCCCTCACCAACCCCACCCAGGTCGAGGTCCACGTGAAATGAGCGACGGCTGCAGCCTGCCGACGCGCCGCGCGGCCCGCACCGTGACCGTCGTGGTCATCGGCGCGGGCCACGCCGGGCTCGCCATGAGCCACCACCTGGCGGCGCGGGGCATCGACCACGTCATCCTGGAACGCGGCGAGGTGGCCAACAGCTGGCGGCACGAGCGCTGGGACTCGCTGCGCCTGCTCACGCCGAACTGGCAGTGTCGCCTGCCCGGCCTGGCCTACAACGGCCCGGACCCCGACGGCTTCATGGACGCTCAGGCACTCGCCGACCACCTGGGCCACTACGCTCGGGTGCTGGCCGCCCCCGTCCACACGCACATCACGGTGCGCTCGGTACAGGCCACGGAAGGCGGCTACCGCGTAAGCACCGATGGCGGCGACTGGCGCTGCAGGGCGGTGGTGCTCGCCAGCGGCGCCTGCAACCGGCCGGTGGTGCCCTCGCTCGACGCCGCCCTGCCGGCGTCGCTGTGCCGGGTGACGGCGTTCGATTATCGCCACCCGGCACAGCTGCCGCCAGGCGGCGTGCTGGTGGTGGGCGCCTCGGCGACGGGCGTGCAGCTCGCCGAGGAGATCCACGCCAGCGGCCGGCCGGTGACGCTCGCCGTGGGCGAGCACGTGCGCCTGCCGCGTCGCTACCGCGGCCGCGACATCCAGTGGTGGCTGGAGGCCTCGGGCCTGCTTGATGAAGGGCCCGAGGCCGTCGACGACCCGGAGCGCGTGCGCCGCCTGCCCTCCCCACAGCTGGTGGGCAGCGACGACCACCGCACCCTGGATCTCAACGCGCTGGCCGCGCAAGGCGTCGAGCGGGTCGGCCGACTGGTGGGTTTGAACGGCACCCGGCTGCAGTTCTCCGGCTCGCTGCCGGCGCACGTCATGGCGGCGGACCTCAAGCTCGGTCGCCTGCTCCACAGCCTCGACACCTGGGCCCGCGAGTCCGGCATGGACAGCGCGGTCGGCCCGCCGGAACGGCCGGAACCCACCCACCTGCCGGCCGCGCCGCGCCTGGGCATCGATCTCGCCCGCGGCGAGTTCCAAAGCGTCGTCTGGGCCACCGGCTTCCGGCCGGACTACGCTTGGCTGCACGTGCCGGTGTTCGACCGCAAGGGGCGGCTGCGCCACCGGGGCGGCGTGATCGAGGCGCCGGGCCTCTACGTGCTGGGCCTGCCTTTCCTGCGCCGGCGCGGCTCGAGCTTCATCCACGGCGCTGATGACGACGCCCGGGAACTCGGCGACCACCTGGCCGCCTGGCTGGCCCGGGGCCAGCGCCACGGCGCCTTGCCCCGGGGCCTGCCCACCGGAGTCACCGCTTGACTCTCTCCCTATTACGCGCCGGTCCCTTCGACCGGCGCGTCCTCGACCGTCTCCAGCACGACGGCGGCGTCCGGCCACTATACTGGCTGGGCGAGGAGCCATCGGGCCCTCGGGGAGTCGCGCCGGGACGGCGGCCTTCCCCCATCCCTGCAGGGAGAGCCAGTTGTCGAGCGACGAGGCAGACCATGTTGGACATTCGCCTGCTGGGCGAGCAGAGAATCGTGGACGCCGGAACCCCGATCGACGCGCTGCGCTCGCCACGGCTACTGGCCCTGCTGGCCTACCTGGTGATCCATGCCGGGACGCCGCAGGGCCGCCAGCATCTGGCCGGTGTCTTCTGGCCCGACTCCAGCGAGGCCCAGGCGCGCACCAACCTGCGCCGCGAACTCCACCAGCTGCGCACCGCCCTGCCGGATGCCGGGTGCTGCCTCGCCGTGGAGGCCCACAGCCTCTGCTGGCGCGAGGATGCCCCCTGCCACCTCGACCTGCTCGCCTTCCGCCGGGCCGCCGCCGAGGCCGACGCCGCGACGGACGACGACGCCTTCCTGAGCGCCGCACGCCAGGCACTGGATGCCTATGGCGGCGACCTGTTGCCCGGCCTTTACGACGACTGGGTACTCGAGGAACGCGAACGCCTGCGCCAGCGCTGCATCGCCCTGCTCGACCGCCTGGCCGCCACCCTGGCCGGGCAGGGCCGGCTGCCGGCGGCGCTGGAGCCTGCCCGGCGCCGAGTGGAACTCGAGCCCCTTGAGGAGTCCGGCTATCGGGCCCTGATGCGGCTGCAGGCACTCGCCGGCGACCGGGCCATGGCGCTGCGCACCGGTCAGCGCTGCGCCACCCTCCTGGCACGCACCCTGGGCGTCGAGCCCTCCGCCGAGACCCTGGCCCTCTACGAGGAACTCTCCCATCCCGTCGAGCCGCGCCTGGCCGTGGCGCCGGCCCTGCGCCAGGCGCCGCCGCTGATCGGCCGCGATACCGAGCTGGACGTGCTCGAATCCGCCTGGGCCCGGGTCGCCCAGGGGCCGCGCCTGATCGTGATCGCCGGCGAGGCCGGAGTAGGCAAGTCGCGCCTGGCCGCGGAGCTCGCCCACCCCATCCAGCAGCGTGGCGCGCCGGTAGCCCAGGCACGCTGCTTCTCCTCCCAGGCCCGCCTGGCGCTCGCCCCGGTGGTCGAATGGCTGCGCAGCGCGGCGCTGCGACCGGGCATCGACCAGCTGGCGCCGACCTGGCGCCAGGAGGTCGGCCGACTGGTCCCCGAGCTGGGCACCGACCCGGCCTCGGCCCCGGCACCCCTCGCCGATGCCTGGCAGCGCCGCCAGTTCTTCGAAGGGCTGGCGCGCGCGATCCTCGCCGCCGGACGTCCCACGCTGCTGGTGCTCGACGACCTGCAGTGGTGCGACGGTGAGACCCTGGCCTGGCTCGAGGTGCTGCTCCACCTGGAACCGGCCGCGCCCTTGCTGCTGGTCACCACCCTGCGCAGCGAGGAATTCGACGACAACCTCGAGCTGGTGGCCTGCTGCCGACGTCTCCAGGCCCAGGGGCTGCTCCAGCGCCTGGAGCTCGCGCCCCTCGAGGCGCGCCAGACCGCCGAGCTCGCCGCCACCCTGCACGACGCCCCGCTCGATGCCGCGGAGGCGCGTCGATTGCAGGCACGCACCGGCGGCTTCCCCTTGTTCGTGGTCGAGTCGCTGCGCGAAGGCGGGACACGGCCGTCGCGTATCGAGGCGATCCTGGACCAGCGGCTCGCGCAACTCGGTCCCGCCGCGGAAGAGCTGATCGGGCTGGCGGCCGCCCTGGGGCGGGACTTCTCCCTTGACCTGCTGGCCACCGCCAGCGAACTCGACGAGGCCAGCCTGCGAGGCGCCATCGACGAGCTGTGGCAGCGACGGCTGCTGTGCGAACACGCCCCGTCCACCTATGACTTCGCTCACGACCTGCTCCGCGAGGCCGCCTATCGCCGGCTCACCCCGCCGCACCGCCGGCTGCTGCACCGCCGCCTGGCCATCGCCCTGGAAAGCATTCTGGGTGATGAACGCTCCACGCTGGCGGCCCAGGTCGCAGAACAGTTCGAGGCCGGAGGCCAGCCCGAGCGGGCGATCCACTATCACGCCCTCGCCGCCGAGGCCGCCACCGCGGTGTTTGCCCTCGCCGACGCTATCCGCCATTACGACCGGGCGCTCGCCCTGCTTGCCGAGCGGCCGCCCGGTGCGACGCGCGACCGGCGCGAGCTGGCTCTGAGCGAGGCGCTGGTGTCACCGCTCACTGCCCTGCATGGCTATGCGGCCCCGCGGGTCGGCGACACCATCGAGCGCAGCGTCGCGTTGGGAGAGCGACTCGGCGAGACCACGGAAACCGCCCGCAGCCGGGCCGCCCTGTGCTGGCATCGCTTCGTCCAGGGGCGGATGCAGGAGGCCGCGGACCTGGCGCAGTGCCTGGCGGCTCCCCAGACCCGCTCCGGCTGGCGCCGCCAGGCACTGTCGCTACCGCTGTTCGGCCTCGGCCGGCATCAGGAGGCACTGGATTGCCTCCAGGGTGACGAGGCGGAGGCGGAAGACGATGACCGGCACCTCTTCGGCTTCCACGCCACGGTGCTGGTTCGCGGCGCCGAGGCGCACTTGCACTGGCTGGTGGGGCAGGCTGGCAAGGCAACGGCGACGGCTGCCTCCGCCCTGCGCCTGGCCGCCGCCTCCGGCCAACCCTTCGAGGTAGCGATCGCCCATGGCTACGCGGCGATCACCTACCATCTGCTCGGCGATCGCGAACGAACCGACGAGCACGCCGCCACCCTGCGGCGCCACTGCACGCGCTACGGCTTCGCCTACTACGGCGAGTGGGGGCGAGTCCTGGCCGGCCGCCTGACCGGCGGCGCGGCCGGCGAGGCCCTCATCCGCCAGGGCATCGAGCGACTGCGCCAGCAACACGCGGGAGCGCGCATGCCATTCTGGCTCGCCCTGCTCGCCGAGGTGCTGGTCGAGACCGACCGCCCCGGCGAGGCGGGCCGGGTCCTCGACGAGGCACGCGACTGGGCCGAGGCCCACGGCGACTACTGGTGGCTTCCGGAACTCTGGCGCCTCGACGCCGCCTCCTGCCCGGCGGGCGAAGCCGAAGAGCGCCTCCGGCGAGCCCTGGCGATCGCCACCGAGCAGGGCGCTCTGGCGTTGCAGCTGCGGGCCGCCCTCGACCTGGCGCACCGCCACCTCACCGCGGAGCGCCACGAGGCGGCTCGCGACCTGCTCGGCCCCTTGCGCGGGAGAGCCGCCGGCTGCAACCCCGCCGAACTGGCCGCCCTCGACGCCCTGCTCGAGCGTACCCGCGCCTGAAACACGCCACCTCCCTCCCGCGAACGCCTCACGAACGCTGAGCGAACGCCGCTCGGTCCATGCTCGAGTCTCCAGACGAACCCTCAGGAGGCATCCATGACCCGCAATGACAACATTCCAGAGTCCGCCCTCGAGACGCTGCAGGGCGGCCTGCGTGGCAAGCTGATCCGCCCCGGCCAGGACGGCTACGAGACGGCCAGGGGCGTATGGAACGGCATGATCGACCGTCATCCCGGTGCCATCGCACGCTGCGCCGACGTCGCCGACGTGATGACGGCGGTACGCACGGCACACGAGCACCGCCTTCCCCTGGCCGTGCGTGGCGGTGGCCACAGCGCCAGCGGCCTGGCCCTGTGCGACGACGGCCTGGTGATCGACCTGTCGACCATGCGTGGCGTGCGCGTCGACCCAGTGGCCCGCACGGTCACCGCCGAAGGTGGCTGCACTCTGGGCGATGTCGATCACGCCACCCACGGCTTCGGCCTCGCGACTCCCTTCGGCATCATCTCCACGAGCGGCATCGGCGGTCTCACCCTGGGGGGCGGCAGCGGCTACCTCTCCCGCCACTACGGCCTGTCGATCGACAACCTGCTGGCCGCCGACGTGGTGCTGGCCGACGGCAGCTTCGTGACCGCCAGCGCCGAGTCGCATTCCGACCTCTTCTGGGCGCTGCGCGGCGGCGGCGGCAACTTCGGGGTGATCACCGCCTTCCAGTTCCGCTGCCATCCGGTGCGCAACGTCATGGCCGGCCCGGTCCTCTATGACGTGGCCGACACCGCCGAGGTGCTGCGCTGGTACCGCGACTTCCTGCCCTCGGCGCCCGAGGAGCTGTACGGCTTCTTCATGGTCGGTACCGTACCGCCGGCCCCGCCCTTCCCGGAGGCCCTGCACGGCCGACACGTCTGCGGCATCGTCTGGGTCTACAGCGGCGAGCGCGACGCCGCCGATGCCGCCCTCGCCCCGGCCCGACAGTTCGGCACACCGCTGCTCGATGGCATCCACGAGGTACCCTTCCCGGCCCTGCAGTCGGTCTTCGACCCGCTCTACCCGCCGGGGCTGCACTCCTACTGGCGGGGCGACTTCTTCGCCGAGATCCCCGACGAGGCCATCGCCGTCCACGAGCGTTTCGCCGAGGTCCCCACACCGCTCTCCACCATGCACCTCTACCCCGTCGACGGGGCCGCCCAGCGGGTGGGCCAGGACGAGACCGCATTCCGCTACCGGAATGCCACCTGGAACGCGGTCATCCTGGGCATCGATCCCGACCCGGCCAACGCCGACCGTGTTCGCGACTGGGTGGTGCGCTACTGGGAGGCCCTGCATCCCAGTTCGGCGGGCGGGGCCTATGTGAACTTCATGATGGACGAGGGGCACGACCGGGTACGGGCGACCTATGGAGAGAACTACGACCGGCTGACCCGCATCAAGGCGCGCTATGACCCGGACAACCTGTTCCGCCACAACCACAACATCCCGCCGGTCGACCCGGCGTGATCGCGACGCAATCCCTTCCCTGCCCCGACCTGCCCATCGGCGGGGCACATTGACGGCAGGGACCCGGAACGAGGCGGGAGCCGGGCAGCCTCAGGAACAGGCCCTCTCCCGCCTCACCCATCACCACGGTCTCATGGACAACACCATCGAACGCAGCGTGCATCTCACCCACTACCGGCACCGCCTGGACGACGGCCATTGCCAAGGCTGCGGAACCCGCTGTGCAGGTGTTTTCGCCGGCCCGCCCGGGCAATGGGGCCGCCGTCGCCAACCGGTGCGCCTGACTGAGGTGGTGCCACAGTCGCGCCATCAAATGACGCCTTGACCAGGCTCTGCCCGGCACTCAGTGCAGCGTCTCGGCCGGCGGCTCGAACAGCAGCTGGACGTAGTGACGCAGCAGCATCAACTGGGTGGGCAGCAGCTGCGGGTCGCGGGTAGCGCGGCCCAGCACCAGGCCGCCTTCGATGATCGTCGACACCATGTCGGCCAAGGCCTGGGTATCGACCGGCTCCCTCGGCGCATGGTGTTCGGCGATCTCGGCCAGGATGGCACTGAAGCGCGCCCGCCAGTGGAGCACGATGCGCCGGTTGAGCTCGCGCACGCCGCGGTCGAAGAGACGTTCCTGGTAGCAGTAGGTGGCGACGAGGCAGCCGGGATAGTCGCCCGGCAGGTCGCTCATCGTCTCCGCCAGCAGCTTCAGGCCGGCCAGGAAGCCATGGAGAGGGTCGCCGGCCAGCTCGCGGCCGCGGGCGAAGACATCGTCGAGCAGGACATCCTCGCGCTCCATGTAGCGCTCGAGCAGTGCTCGCGCCAGGGCGTTCTTGTCGTGAAAGTGGTAGAAGAAGCCGCTCTTGGTGATGCCCGCCTCGGCGATCAGCTCCTCGATCGAGGTCGCCCCGAAGCCCTTGGCCAGTACCGCGGATTCCGCGATCGCCAGGATGCGCTCACGGGTCGCCTCGCCCCTGCCTCTCATCATGACCACCCCGGTTGACTGTACCGGAAGTCCAGTTCACCGCCCCCGCGACCGGCCGGCCCGGCACTCACGCCGGCGGCGCGGGGTGTATATGGCTGATTGTAGTCGAGGCCAGTGACACGACAGAACCCGACCACGGGTTCACTAGCCGTCCCCCCCGCTCACTCCCACGCTGGTAGTGACAGCCGGACCACCCGGCTGCCATTCACCAACAGGGGGGAAGGATCATGACGGCACCTAATAATACAGCCCCTGCCATGGCCGCCTTCGATGAACGCCACGCCGAGGCCTTCGCCGACCGCGTCGTGGAAATACTCAACAACGGCGCCCTGTGCCTGATGACCTCGCTCGGCCATCGCACCGGGCTCTTCGACACCCTGGCCGAGATGGGCCCGGCCACCAGCCGCGAGATCGCCGAACGCGCCGGCCTCACGGAGCGCTACGTGCGCGAATGGCTCGGCGCCATGACAGTGGGCAATATCGTCGAGCACGACCCGGCCACCGGTACCTACCACCTGCCGGCGGAACACGCCGCCAGCCTCAGCCGGCACTCGCCCACGGACAATATCGCGGTGTTTGCCCAGTACGTCCCGCTGCTCGGTACAGTGGAGGACGACATCGTGCGCTGCTTCCGCAACGGTGGCGGCGTACCCTACGAGCGCTTCGGCCGTTTCCACGACATCATGGCCGAGGATAGCGGCCAGTCGGTGGTGCCCGCCCTGGAATCGCACATCCTGCCGCTGGTGCCGGGGCTGGTCGAGCGCCTCGAGCGCGGCATCCGCGTGCTCGACGCCGGCTGCGGCCGGGGCCGGGCCCTCAACACCCTGGCCCGCCGTTTCCCGCAGAGTCGCTTCACCGGCTACGACCTCTCCGCGGAAGCCATTGCCGCGGCCCAGCAGGAGGCACGCGAGCGCGGTAATACCAACGTGGTCTTCGAGGTGCGCGACCTGACCGACTTCGACCGCACCGCCGAACCGGCCATCTTCGATCTCATCACCACCTTCGACGCCGTGCACGACCAGGCCGACCCATCGGCGCTGCTGCGCGGCATCCGCCGCGCCCTGGCCGACGGCGGCGTCTACCTGGCCCAGGACATCAAGGGCTCGAGCCACCACCACCACGACCGCGACCACCCCATCGGGCCCCTGCTCTACACCCTCTCCTGCATGCACTGCATGACGGTGTCGCTGGCGCGCGGCGGCGAAGGGCTCGGCGCCATGTGGGGCCAGGAAAAGGCACGGGAGTACTTCCGCGCGGCCGGCTTCAACGACATCGCGGTCCACGAGCTCGACCACGACTTCCAGAACTACTGGTACGTCTGCCGCCCCTGAACCACCAGGCGGGGACGCCCCGCCCCTGCTGGGCCCTTCCCAGCAAGTCTTCTTGCCAGAAGGGCCCGACATGCCGACGCTCAACGACTGCCTGGCTGATACCGCCAGCGGTGCCGGAATGGCTCCAGCACGTCAATCCCGTGTGTCACGCGCGAATGTCGCCAGTTCCGAATTGAACCGCCGGGGGTTTTCCAGGAACGGCATGTGAGCGACCCCTTCGTACCAGGACGCTTTTGCCGTGGGACAGACCTGCAGGATATGCTCAGCCATCGCAGGAAGCACATGCTGGTCCGCCTCTCCCTGCGTCACCAGCACCGGTACCCGCATAGCCTGAAGAACATCGTCATGATCGATCTCCCGTGCCAGCAGGGCTCCCCGCACCTCAGGGGAAACGACGATGTTGTACGCCAGCGTGTTATCGAAATCCACCTGCGTCATGGGGCTGGCGACCAGTGCCCGAACGAACTGACGCATGGTTTCGATATTGGTCGGCAGATCCAGCTGTGTCGCCCCTTCGACATGGCCCAGAAAACCGGGTCCGTACAGGGTACTCAAGGCCGCTTCATTGAGCTTCACACCACCACCGGCATAGTTCACTCCCGAAATGGCCTCGCAGCCATAAGCGTGCACATAATCGCCAATGACGAAACCACCATATGACCAGCCCACCAGCACTGGCCGGTCGAGATTCAACTCCTCGATGATGGCAGCAATGTCCTCTGCCCAGAGCTGAGCCTCGGTATAGTTGCCAGCTTCCAACGGCGCCTCGGACATGCCATGACCGCGCAAATCCAATGCCACAATCCGAAACTCATCCGCGAGCGGGCTTTCGTACTGATATCTCCAAGCCAGATGACTCCCGGACCAACCATGAATGAAAAGGATCGGAATACCGGTGGCGTTACCCCACTCACGCACATGCAGGCGGAGATTTCCGCCACCAGCGATGGTGTGCTTCGTTGACATTGCGGACCTCCATCGGATGAGCCGGCAGCAGCGTCGTTGCCACCGCCATCAAGGAATTCGCCTCCTCTACCATCGTTCAAGAAAGGCCCTACGGAAATAGGCAAAGTGTCCCGTTTGCTCCGCGCCTCCACCAGAATCCGGGGCATTCGTCCCGGTCAGCTGGAAAAGCCCTGATCCCGCGCGAGGACGATGGCTTGAGCACGGCTCCGAACGCCGAGCTTGCTGAAGAGATGGGACACATGGTTGCGGACGGTCTTTTCGCTGATATGGAGGCAATCGGCGATCTGGGCGTTGGTCAGACCGTCAGTGAGACTCGCAAGGATCTCACGCTCGCGTCGCGACAGGTCAGCGAAGAGCGGAGCGGCCCCCTGTTCCCGGCCGGTGAACTCGAGCACCAACTCTCGGAAGGTCTGCCATGCGGGCTCATCCCCGAGCAGGATGTGATTGCGGGACTCGAGTTCGACAAAGCTGGCACCCGGGATCCCCGAGGCAATCAGCCTGCCTTCTACCACCGGCACCACTTCATCATCACGGGCATGGAGCACCAGCGTCGGCGCCCGAACCTGCGGAAGCAGCTCCGTCACCGACAGCCGGCCCCGGGCCTCCAGCAACTTCACGGCGAGTTCCGCACTGGTGGTCCGACGACAGAGGTCGTTGAACCAGCCGAGCTGCTTCTCGCTGGCGCCCGGGATGAAACGCGAGGTAAAGACTTGACGAAATGTGGGGTTGTCGCTGTCCCAACCGCACTGCATGAGCTCCAGCATCGCATGGTAGAACTGCTCTGTTTGCGGACTTTCGCGCTGCGCCCAACCACGGGCATAGCCACCGTACAGGATCAGCCGTGAAACGCGCTCGGGATAGCTAGCGGCGTAGTGGATGGCGGTAGCCGCCCCCTGCGAGATGCCAAGCAGAATCATCGGCTCCCGGATGCCAGCCGCCTCAGTCACAGCCGTGAGATCCGCCAGCCAGCACGTCGGGGACAAGACGTTACCAACGTGCCAGTCCGTCATGCCACTGCCGCGCTCGTCATAGCGGATGAAATGGAAATGCTGAGCGAAAAAGTGCATCCAGTGCCGCCAGACCGGACTTTCCCAATCGTATTCGAGATGTGTCAGCCAGTTCGCCGGTTTGACGAGCGTCGGCCCGCGGCCAGCCTCTGCCCAGGCCAGATGGACTCCGTCCGGAGTCGTCAGGTAACGGATCCGCTGGCGCATGGTGCGGCCCCGCGCAGAGTGGGTGACGAGAACATGCACTCCAGAGTGTAGCAATGCGCTCCGCACCGGCTTTGAACCACCGACGGGGGCACCCGCCCTCGCCCAACCAAAGCCCGCCAGACCTTCTACGCTGGAAGAGGCCCGGCCTGCCCGACACGGAGACGTCACTGTGTCGTCACACCCATCGGGCATGCTGAACCGGCGTTATCCATCCGCTCAAGAAGAAAAAGCGAGGCTTACATGAAAACCCCTTCCTCGATGCTCACGCTCGGCGGGTTGGCGGTGCTGCTGCTCGCCCCCGCCACCGTCGTCGCTCAGGACGAGATCGCCGCCGCCAGCCACGTTACCTTCGGGCCGCGGCCGCTATTCCTGGTTCAGGACATGGACGAAGAGACCCAGCGCTCACGCGAGCTCAAGGCCGAACTACTGGGCTGCGCGGCCAGCACGGGCGACTGGCAGCGCAGCGACTTCAGCATCGGCCACCGCGGCGCGGCGATGCAGTTCCCCGAGCACACCCGCGAGTCCTACCTGGCCGGTGCCCAGATGGGTGCCGGCATTCTCGAGTGCGACGTCACCTTCACCGACGACCAGGAGCTCGTCTGTCGCCACTCCCAGTGCGACCTCCACTACACCACCAACATCGTCGAGACCGACCTGGCGCAGAAGTGCAGCGTACCACCGGCCTTCAACGAGGCGGGCGAGTTGACCAATGCCGCGGACATCCAGTGCTGTACCAGCGACATCAGCCTGGCGGAATTCCGCACGCTGCAGGGCAAGATGGAAGGGGCCAACAGTGAGGCCACCAGCATCGAAGAATACCTCGCCGGCACCCCCGGCTGGCGCACGGATCTCTACAACTCCCGCGGCACCTTGATGACCCACGCCGAGAGCATCGAACTGTTCAAAGCGCTGGGCGTGAAGATGACCCCGGAGCTCAAGGCACCGAGCGTCGAGATGCCCTTCGACGGCATGAGCCAGGAGGACTACGCCCAGAAAATGATCGACGAGTACAAGGCCGCCGACGTGCCGGCAAGCGACGTCTACGCCCAGTCGTTCAACCTGGACGACGTGCGCTACTGGATCGACAACGAGCCCGAGTTCGGCGAACAAGCCGTCTACCTCGACGACCGCTACAGCCTGGACGACTTCGACCACACCGACCCGGCCACCTGGACGCCGAGCATGGAGGAACTGGCCGAGGCGGGCGTGCAGATTCTCGCCCCGCCGATGTGGATGCTGCTGGCCTCCAACCCCGAAGCGGCTGACGACGAGAGCCGCATCGTGCCTTCGGTCTATGCCGAGCGCGCCAAGGCGGCCGGGCTCGACCTCATCGCCTGGACCTTCGAGCGCTCCGGGCCACTGGCCAACGACGGCGAGTGGTACCACCAGACCACCGACGACGTGATCGACAACGACGGCGACAAGCTGCTGACCCTCGACGTGCTGGCCCGGGACGTCGGCATCATCGGCCTGTTCAGCGACTGGCCCGCCACCGTCACCTTCTACGACAACTGCGTGAACGCCAAGGGCTGAGCCACCCACCGGGCCGCGCCAGCGCGGCCCGTACCCCTCTCTTTTCTTCTGCGGCATTCCAGCGCCCCGCCACGGACAGGGAGTGGAATCTATGCTACTGATGTGAAGGTGCTGTGCCCCCCTGACTTTCAAGGACAGAGAGCCATGACCACCACGATCACCGGCCCCGACGGCCAGTCACGCTGTCTCTGGTGTGGCGATGTGCCGGAGTTTCTCGACTACCACGATCGCGAATGGGGCTTTCCGGTCAGCGACGACCACCGCCTGTTCGAGAAGCTGTGCCTGGAGGGGTTCCAGGCCGGACTGAGCTGGCGCACCATCCTCAACAAGCGCGAGAATTTCCGCCGCGCCTTCTGCCACTTCGACTTCGACAGGATCACGGACTTCACCGAAGAGGACGTGGAACGCCTGCTTGCGGATGCCAGCATCATCCGCCATCGCGGCAAGATCGAGGCGGTGATCAGCAATGCACGGCAGGCGCAGGAACTGGTAGCTCGGGAAGGCTCCCTGGCGGCCTTCCTGTGGCGCTACGAACCCGACCCTGCGCAGCTGCCGCCACCGCAGACGCTTACCACCTCCGCGGAATCGCATGCCCTGTCAAAGGAACTGAAGAAGCGCGGCTGGCGATTCGTCGGCCCGACGACGCTCTATGCTTTCATGCAGGCCATGGGACTGATCAACGACCATGCCGAAGACTGCTTCATGAGGGCCGACGTCGAACGCGCTCGCCAGTCTTTCCGGCGGCCCGCGCCCTGAGGGGCGAGCCCCGGGGCCGGTCTAGACGGCATGGCCGACTTGATGAAAAGCCAGTGACTGCACGAAGGTGACTCGAAGAGAGAGGAGCGCGCATGCATATCGGCATCCTGACCGTATCGATCTCCCTGCCCGGCTGCCGCTCGCTGAAGGAGAAGCGCCAGCGCATGGGCGGCGTCCACGAGCGCTTCGGGCGCAACCCGGCCGTCGCCGTGTGCGAGAGCGGTGAGCACGACCGGCTGGATGCCAGCGAGTGGTCCTTCGTGGTGGCAGCGCATGAGTCGCAGAAGGTCGACTCGCTGTGCAGCGAGATCGAAGAGAAGCTGCTGAAAACCGTCGACGGCCGGGTGGGCGAGATCATCCAACAACGGCTGTGACCGAAGGGAGGCAAGCGACATGACGAACACCTCGCACAAGGTGGCATTCCCCGTCGAGAAGGCCCGTCGCTACCTGGAGCCGGGCCCCATCGTGCTGGTGTCGTCCTGCTGGCAGGGCGAGCGCAACGTCATGACGCTGGGCTGGCACACCGTCATGGCGTTCTCGCCCTCGTTGCTGGGCTGTGTCATCTCCGCCGGCAACCACAGCCATGAGCTGGTGCGCCGCAGCGGCGAGTGCGTGATCAACCTGCCCACTACCGAGCTGACCGACACCGTGATCGGCATCGGCAACAGCAGTGGCGCCGAGGTCGACAAGTTCGAACGCTTCGATCTCACTTCCGAACCCGCCGAGCAGGTGGCCGCTCCCCGGATCCGCGAGTGCCACGCCCACTTCGAATGTCGGCTCGTCGACGACAGCCTCGTGGAGCGCTACGACTTCTTCATCTGGGAGGTGGTATCGGCACAGGTGGCGCAGACGCCCGCCCATCCTCAGACCCTGCACTACACCGGCGACGGCGTGTTCATGGTCGCCGGTGAGGCGATCGACCGGCGCAGTCAGTTCCTGCCGGAGATGCTGTGACAGCTTGGCACCCTGAATTCAAGCGTCACTCCCCGAACCGGAAATGTCGCTGAATCAGGCGCACCATCGCACTGGCACCCGGAGCGTCGGGATTCACCTGCCGCAACATGAGGTGCGAGCCCGGCAGGCTCGGCAAGTGCAGCCAGTCGGGTACACGCTGCACGCCGGCTGGTAACGTGCTGCGACCGAGCACGCCAATGCCCAGGCCGGCCTGGATCGCCGCGGCCACGCCGGCAATGCTGTCACTGCTGTAGGCAATGCGCCATTCACGCCCGGCGACATTCACCTGATCGAGCGCCCACTGCCGCCACCAGCAGGCCTGATCGAAAAGCACCAGCGGCAGCGGGCCTGCCGGGGGCAGGTCCAGGGTCTCCGACATCACCCACCAGGTGGGGTCGTAACCCAGCGCTTCCCCGCTTTTGTGTTCTGCATCGGCCACCAGGATGCCCAGATCCAGCGTACCGCTATCGAGGGCGGTGTCGAGCCGCTCGCTGCTGGCACACTGCACGAACAATTCGACGTGGGGCTGGCTGCGCTGGAAGCGGCTCAGGAGTTCGGGCAGTTCGGTGCCGGAATACTCCTCGGGAAGGCCAATACGCAGGGGGCCGGCCGACGCCTCGGCCGTTTCGAACAGTTGGGTCGCATCGCGCATCGCTTCCGCCATTCGGCGGGCATGGGGCAGCAGTCGCTCGCCTGCCTCGGTGGGGACGACGCCACCCCGCTCCCGGCTCAACAGCGTGGCGCCCGTGGCGAATTCGAGCTGCTGGATCTGCATGCTGACCGCGGACTGGGTGCGGTGCATCCGCTGGGCGGCACCGGTGAAGCTGCGCGCTTCCACCACGGCCACGAACGCCACGAGCCAATCGCCGCGAAGGTGTACCGACATCAGAAATCCTGATACTGAAGATCAAATTAACTCGTTTTCCTTATTGTAGGGGGCGCGGCACCCTACGGCCATGGTCAGGCCGGTAGGGAGAACCACCTTTTGAACACAAAAGCTGCAATGCTCGGAGTGATCACCGCGACCCTGCTGGTCGCAGGGTCGCTGTGGCCGGAACCCCGTCTCGAGCTGGCATGGGGCGTGATCGTTGAATTGCTGCGCCTGCTGCCACTGATACTCATCGTGGCGGTGTTGGCAGGCTGGCTGGCCGCCAGCGAATTGGCCCAGCGATTCCGCGGGTGGCTGACCAGCCGGCCCGGCCGGGCCATCCTCACAGCCAGCCTGATCGGTGCGGTCACTCCGGTATGCGGCATCGCCAGCGTTCCCCTGGTGGCCGCGCTGTTACGCCAGGGCGTCCCCGTGGCGGCGGCCATGGCATTCTGGCTCTCCTCACCGATCACCGATCCCGGCATGCTGCTGCTGACGGCGGGCATCCTCGGCTGGCCCTTCGCCGCCGGCAAGTTGCTCGGCGCCTTTCTGCTCGGCATCGGTGCCGGCGCGGTCGTACAGGGCATCTGCCACTGGTCGCCGCAGACGCGCTGGGTACGCCAGGAGGCACTGGAGCAGGATGCGCCAGGCAGCAGCGATACCGGGTGCCGAGTGCACTTCCTGGCCGAGAGCACTGCCACTTTTTTGCTGGTCCTGCGCTGGCTGGCATTCGCACTGACCCTCGAGGCCCTCGTGCGATCACACCTGGGTGACGCGGGCTTCATCGCCATGGCAAGCGTGGAGGGTAGCTGGGCGGTGCCGCTGGCCGTCGCCATCGGTGGACCGCTCTACATCGAGGGCTATGCCGCCCTGCCCCTGCTGCGCAGTTTGATCGACATGGGCCTGACACCCGGTGCAGCGATGGCCTTTCTGATTTCCGGCGCGGCCATCAGCCTCTACTCGGCGCTCGCGGTGTGGAGCCTCGTGCGCCCGCTGATGTTCGTGCTTTACCTGGTGCTGGGAATCGCCGGTGCACTCGCTGCAGGCTGGATGACGGACCTGGCCGGCTTGATGGGAAGCGGCTGAGCAATGTCGACGGCGGGGTGGGCGAGATCATCCGACAACGGCTGTGAACCAGGTGATTCTTGACGTTGACCCATCGTTTGACGCCCTCACGCCCCAGCACTAGCTTGAATCGATACCGGTACACCACCAACAACAACCCATTGGTGCCCCCATGCGCTCCCTTCCCTCGCTGAACGGCATGCCCCGGGTGTGGCTTCTGCCCGGCGCCCTGCTGCTGATCCTGTCCGCCCTGTCACTTTCCGCCCAGGCGCAGTCGTCGGATGCCGATGAACTCCCGCGCCTCGAACCCGCTGAATGCGCCACCGAGACGCTCAGCGAACTGGATGCAGAGTGCTACACCTTCCACGGCGAGGAGAACTGGGACGCGCCCAGCGGCAACAGCATCGCCCTGCCCGTGGCGGTATTCCAGCCCGAACATGCCGAGAATGGCGACGTGCCGGTGTTCTTCTTCCCCGGCGGCCCCGGCTACTCGTCGCTCGACAACCGTGCGTACCTGGAGCAGCTGCTCAAGGACGTCGGCGAGCGCACCCTGGTGACCATGGATCACCGCGGTTTCATCCATGCCGAGCCGGCACTGGAGTGCCCCGACTACGCAGCCGTCTCGCCCTACCACAACATCATCCACACCCCGGCGATCACCGCCTCGCTCGATCCCATGGAACGGCTGGACGCCATCGCTCCGGTGGTCACGGCATGCTACGAGAAGCTCACCGACGAGGGCATCGATGTCACCCAGTACAACCAGCACAGCGTATCGCGCGATGTCGATGAGATCCGCCGCCTGCTCGACTACGACACCCTCGACGCCTTTGGCTCCTCCACCGGCAGCGGCACGGTGCTCTCTTTCATCCAGTACCATCCCGAGAGCGTGCGCGCGGCGATTCTCGGCTGGCCCTGGTTCGCCCACCTGCGCAACCGCCCACCGGTCGACGAGTTCTACACCGCCAAGCAGACCTTTACCGACGTGCTCGCGCGCTGCGTGGCCGACGAGCCGGCGTGCCGGGAGCTCCTGCCCGACTGGCTCCTGGCCATCGACCGTGCCCGCCGCACCCTGGACGGCCACCCCTACGTGGCCACCGTCGAGGAGAGCGACGGCAGCGAGGAGCGCCTCTACTTCGATGGCGCGGCCTTTCTCGACACCCTCTACCTGATGCTGCCCGTCGCCTACGCCGAGCTGCCGAGCCTGCTCGCCGATATCGAAGCGGGCGACTACTCACGCCTGCACGACTTCTTCCTGCTCGATGACTACAACCCCGAGCCGTCGGCACCCAACTATGCGCTGGGCTACTTCCTGTCGCATGTGTGCGGCGACATGGGCAGCAACCGCCCCACGCCGACGGACTCCACCGCCGCCGTCCAGCGCGAACCCGCGGTGCTCGGCTTCGAGCCACCGTGGCTGTGCGCCTGGTGGGGCGAAGACGGCGACGTGCCCGCCGAGCATAACGATCCGCCTCAAACCGAGACGCCGGCACTGGCCATCCACGGCCAGATGGACCCCTGCTGCGGCACGCGCTGGAGCGAGCACGTCCGCCCCGGCATGCCCAACCTGCAGTTCGTCGAGTACCAGGCCCTCGGCCACAGCCCAGTCAACGAGTGCCGCTCGACCATGATCGACGCCTTCCTGGCCGACCCCTACGCCGAGGTCGATGACAGCTGCAAAAACGAAGTCGCCCTCGAGCCTTGGGTGATCGAGCCACCGAAGTGATCGACCCTCGACATAGCACGGCCCGCCAGTTGGCTGGCGGGCCGTCTCTCCTGACCACTGCTGAAGGTCCGCTCGAGCGGGACGAACTCAGCCTTCCGGCTTGCGGGCGGTGATGGTCCAGGAGCTCGAGCCCATGACGATCTTGCCCTCCTGCTCATAGGGAGCCAGCACATCGCGCAGCGCTGCCTCGATCTCCGGGCGCTGCCGCTCCGCCTCGTCCCCAGCCTCGCGGAACACTTCTCCCGCCGGCCCCAGGGCGAGTTGGAAGCCCATGGCGTCCTCCACCGAGTCGCCGACCTCTACGGGGCCGTCGTTGCGCTCGAAGTCGATGTCCGTGAAGCCGGCGATCTCCAACTGCTGGGTGACCACGTCCGGATTGGCCATGGAGAAGGGGCCGGGGCCGCAGGTGCGAGCGTCCTCTCCGGGAGGCGGCAGGAAGTCGAGCACCACCTGCTTGGGTAGCCCCAGCCAGGGGTTGTCCTCGATGTCGCGCCAAACGATGAACATCAGCTCGCCGCCCGGCTTGAGCGCCTTGTGGATGTTGCGCATGGCGACGACGGGATGTTCGAAAAACATCATGCCAAAGCGCGAGAAACACAGGTCGTAGCGTGGCTCGAAGGGGTAGCGCTCCACATCGGCAGCGATGAAACGCACATTGCCCAGCCCGTTCTGCACGGCGCGGTAGCGGGCGTCGTCGAGAAATTGCTCGACACAGTCCAGACCCAGCACCTGCCCTTGCGGGCCGGTCTTGTACGCCAACTGAATGGCGGTATCGCCCCAGCCACAGCCCACGTCGAGGATTTTCGCGCCAGGCGCCACCTCGAGCCTCTCCAGGGGGACCCGGCTGTGGTAGCTCAGGCCGTTCATCAGGATCTCCTGGTAGCGGTCGAACTTCTCGGCCAGGGTGTCATTCCAGAAAGCCACGTATTCACTGACTTGTTGGTCGGTTGTACTCATGGCGGTGCCTCCAAGTGCCATGTCAGGGGGGCGCCGCCGGCACTGCCCACGACGCCGCAGACAGGTCCCCGGCCCGGCTCACAGGCCGGGTGACGATGTCACTATCAGTTCTAGCAGTTCCGGCACTGTCGTGCGGAAGCTATTCGGAAGCCGCTCAGGCGTTATAAGTGACGGCGCCCAGCTCGCTGACGTCATAGCCACCCAGCGCCGCCGCCTGATCACGGAAGCGCGCCTCGCGGGCGAACGCCAGCAGGCGCTGAACCGGCGGTTCGAAATAACTGCGCCGGCGCAAGGCGAGATCGAAACGCTCCTCGTGAAGGGGCAAGAAGGCCAGGCCGTGACGCCGCGCGGCGGCCTCGACGCCGAGGCCGACGTCTGCCGTGCCCTGGCGAATCGCCAGCGCCAGGTCGTCCTCGGAAAGCGCCGGGTGTGCAGCCCAGGCCAGCGCCTCCGGCGCCAGCCCCGCTTCGGCCAGCAGGAAATGCAGCAGCCGCTCGGCCCCCGCCCCCGGCTGACGGCGCGCCACCACCAGGTCGCCTCTAGCGAGATCGGGCAACGCGACCACCCCGGCGGGATTGCCTGGCGGCAGCAACAGGCCCTGACGGCGCCTTGCCCAATGCACGACCACCAGATCACGCATGCCGGACAGCCCCAGCGCCTCGGGCGCGTTGTAGCGGCCGCTTCCCGGGTCCAGCAGGTGCAGGCCGGCCAGCATCGCCTCGCCACCCAGCAGTCGCTGCACGCCATCGCCGCTGCCATGGCAGAGCAGTGCCAGACCGGCATCGCTCTCGCGCACCGCCCATTCGAGCAGCGGGTCCTGGCTGCCGGCCAGCACCCTGGGCACGGGGCGCTGGCTCGGCTGGTCACCTTCCAGGTGGTTCATCAGCCACAGGTCGATGCTGTGGCGCGGAAAGAGCAGCTTGCCGGTCACCTTGGTGCAGGGAATCTGCCCCTGGCGCACCAGGTCGTAGACCTTGCGCTCCTTGAGGCGCAGGTAATCGGCCACTTCCGTCGTGGTCAGGTAAGCGTGTGGCGTGGACACGGTCATGGCGCTCGCGGCTCCGCACTATCCTGTCTATGACTGCATGAATTTCAGCATAGCGTGCAGCCAACGCTTTTTCTGCACATGATGCCAGTCAGCACAGAATAAGAACCAAGGCTATTGCAGATAGTGTGGGAGGGAGCTTCAGCTCGCGAAGCAGCGCGTAGCGCTGCCAAGGCGGCAGGCGCCTGGCGCCGCCTTCGTCGAGGCGTTGAACCGCCGGAGAGCAGGTCTCCCACAAAGCCTTTTCACATACCGGGTGACCATGACCGCCAGCGACAACCCCTTTACCACCGCCCTGGCCCTGATCCTGGGGCTGGACGATACCCTGATCAGCATCGTCGCCCTCTCCCTGCAGGTGTCGCTCACCGCCGTGCTGATCGCCGCCCTGCTCGCCCTGCCGCTGGGGGCCGCCCTGGCCCTGTGGCGCTTCCCCGGACGCAGCGCCATCATCGTCGTGCTCAACGCCTTCATGGGACTGCCGCCGGTGGTGGCCGGTCTCACCGTCTACCTGCTGCTGTCGCGTGCCGGGCCGCTGGGGCAGTTCGGCCTGCTGTTCACGCCATCCGCCATGGTGGTGGCTCAGGTGCTGCTGATCCTGCCGATCATCGCGGCGCTGACCCGCCAGCAGGTGGAGGAACTGCACGGCGAGTACCGCGAGCAGCTGCAGTCCCTCGGGCTGTCGCGACGGCGCATGATGCCGACCCTGCTGTGGGACGCGCGCTTCGGCCTGCTCACGGTAATCCTCGCCGGCTTCGGCCGCGCCAGCGCCGAGGTGGGCGCGGTGATGATCGTCGGCGGCAACATCGATGGCGTCACCCGGGTGATGACCACCGCCATCGTGCTCGAGACCAGCAAGGGCGACCTGCCACTGGCGCTGGGACTCGGCATCGTCCTGCTCGGCCTGGTCACCCTGATCAATGCCGGCGCCTATGTGATGGGCGAGACGGCACGGAGGCGACTGGGATGAACGACATGCCGCGAACCCTGCCCACCGTCTCGGCGCCGGCGCTGGCCCTCGAGGCGGCGGGCGTCGTGCATCGTGGCCAGACCCTGCTGAACCCGCTGACGCTAACGCTCGACGGCTGTCGGCGGATTCTGGTTATGGGCCCCAACGGCGCCGGCAAGAGTCTGCTGCTGCGCCTCGCCCACGGCCTGCTTTCGCCCAGCAGCGGGCGGGTGCGCTGGCAGGGCAGACCGCCGCGCCAGGCCATGGTCTTCCAGCGCCCGGTGCTGCTACGCCGCTCGGCCCTGGACAACCTCACCTACGCCCTGGCCGTCAACGACATCCCTTGGCGATCGCGCAAGCCACTGGCGCGCCAGGCACTGGCACGCTTTGGTCTGGCGCCCCTGGAAAAGCGCCCGGCTCGGGTGCTCTCCGGCGGCGAGCAGCAGCGTCTGGCGCTGGCTCGCGCCTGGCTGCTCGAACCGGAGGTGCTCTTCCTCGACGAGCCCACTGCCGCTCTGGACCCGGCCTCGATGCGCGCCGTGGAGGAAGCGGTGTGCGACTTCCACGCCCTGGGCACGCGCGTCGTGATGACCACCCACGACCTTCATCAGGCCCGCCGCCTGGCCGATGAGGTGGTGCTGCTCCACGAGGGAAGCCTGGTCGAACACAGCACTGCTGAACGCTTCTTCACGGCGCCGGCCTCGTCGACGACTCGCGCTTTCCTCGCGGGCGAGCTGGTCTGGTAGGCCGGCCCTCCCTGCCGCTTCGGCGGGGCGAGGCCACCGCCACTCAGTGCACCAGAAGGAAGACAGCATGCAGAAAGCCGGACTCACCCTGGCCGCACTCGGCCTGATGGGACTCTCGCTTGGCGCCACGGCCCAGGACGAGGCGCGCTTCATCACCCTCGCCTCCACCACCTCTACCGAAAACTCGGGGCTCTTCGATGCCATCATTCCACTGTTCACCGAGGCCACCGACATCGAGGTCCGCGTCGTCGCCGTGGGCACCGGCCAGGCCTTCGAGATCGCCCGGCGCGGCGACGCCGACAGCCTGCTAGTGCACGACACGGCCGGCGAGGAGCGCTTCGTCGCCGAGGGCTACGGCACCGAGCGCGCCAACGTGATGTACAACGATTTCGTGGTCATCGGCCCCGGCGACGACCCGGCCGGCATCGCAGACGCCGGGACGGTCGAGGCGGCCTTCTCGCGGATTGCCGAGACCGAGGCGCCCTTCGCCTCGCGCGGCGACGACAGCGGCACCAACCGCGCCGAGCTGCGCCTCTGGGAGGCGGCCGGCGTGGAGCCCGGCGGCGAGTGGTACCGCGAGCTGGGCAGCGGCATGGGCCCCACGCTCAACACCGCCGCCGGCATGGACGCCTACGTGATGGCCGACCGCGCCACCTGGGTCGCCTTCGACAACCGCCAGAACCTCGCGCTGCTCTTCGAGGGTGACGAGGCGCTCTTCAACCAGTACGGCAGCGTGCTGATCGACCCCGAACGCCACCCGCACCTCAAGCACGACCTCGTCGAGCAGTGGCACGACTGGCTGCTCTCCGACGCGGGCCAGCAGGCCATTGCCGATTTCGAGGTGAAGGGGCAACAGCTGTTCTTTCCCAATGCACGCGCCGAAGCCGGCGACGCGCCCAACGCCGAGTGACCCGTCAGCGGGGGCCGTTCAGGCCCCCGCCTCGCCCAGCCCCGCCAGCAGGCCATCGATCTCGTTGCACAGAAAGCGCGGCTCGACGCACTCGGCAAGGTGCCCTTCGGCAAATCGCAGAAAGCCCAGCGCCGCGTGCGACAAGCGTCGGTCGCGACGTACGATGAACTGCCAATGGCTCTCGATGGGCAGCCCCGCCACCGGCAGGATCACCAGATCGGGATGCTCCGGCGGCAGCACGTGTTCGGAGAGCACGGCCAGCCCCAGGCCCGCAGCCACCCCCACGCGAATCGCCTCGTTGCTGGCCATCTGCAGCGTCGCCCCCAGCGACAACCCTTGCTCCTGGAGCCAGCTCTCGAAGAGCATGCGCGTCGCCGAGCCAGGCTCGCGCAGCAGGAAGCGCTCGCCCAGCAGTTCACGCATCGTCACCCGCTCGCGATCGGCCAGGGCATGCCCGTGCGGCGCAACCGCCACCAAGGGGTTTCGCAGAAAGCGCCCGGCCACGGCATGGGCCAGCGAGGGCGGGTGGCTGAACACGTAGAGGTCGTCGTCCTGGCGCTCGAAGCGGGTCAGCATCTGGCGGCGATTGCCGATATGCACCGTCACGTCCACCTCCGGATGCGCCTGGCTGAAGGGGCCGAGCAGGCGCGGCAGCACGTACTGCGCGGTGTTGACCAGGGCGATGGAGAAGCGCCCACGTTCACCGCCGCGCAGCGCCGTCAGGTAGTCGTCGAAGTCGGCAAAGCGCCCCAGAACCTCGCGACTGGCGCGGTAGAGCTCGCTGCCCGCCTCGGTGGGCACCAGCCGCCCGTGACGACTCTCGAGAAGCGGCTCGCCCACCGCCTCAGCGAGGCGCTTCAACTGCTGCGAGACGGTGGGCTGGGTGAGGTGCAGCAGACGCGCCGCCTCGCTCATGGAGCCGCTGCGCACCACGGCCACGTAGACCTGCAGCAGGCGAAAGGTGAGATGGCGAATGTTCATGGTCGGCGCTCCAGGCACTACATAGAGAATCATCTATTACCAGATACCATAAAGCTAATTGGTATCAATATCAGCATCTCCCCACAATGCGCGGCGTTCCCCCTGCGCGAGATTCCCCAATGCCCGATATCGTGGTGATGTTCTTCCTGCTCGGCCTGCTGGCCGGGATAGTGAAGTCCGACCTGACCATACCCAAGGCCGCCTATGACACCCTGAGCCTGCTGCTGATGCTGACCATCGGCCTCAAGGGCGGCATGGCACTCTACGGCAATCTCGGCTGGTCGCTGGTGCCGGAACTCGCCGCCGTGGCGGCGCTCGGCGCGCTGATCCCCCTGGCGCTGATGCCGATCCTGCGCCGTGTGGTGCGACTCTCCGCCGCCGACAGCGCCAGCCTCGCCGCTCACTACGGCTCGGTGAGCGCCGGCACCTTCGCCGTGGCCCTGGCGTTTGCCGAAGGGCGCGGCCTGCCCATCGGCGCCGAGGTCACCCTCTATCTCGTCATGATGGAGCTGCCGGCGATCATGGTGGCCATCGCCCTCTACCGCCGCTACCGGGGCGCCCAGTCCCGCGAGGCCATGAGCGGCCTGTGGCACGAGACCCTGACCAACCGCGGCGTCATCCTGCTCGCCGGCGGCGTGGTGATCGGCGCCATGTACGGCCCGGCCCAGGGCGCCAACGTCACCGACCTGCTCACCGGCGCCTTCCACGCCGTGCTGGCTCTCTTCCTGCTGGAGATGGGCCTGACAGCCGCCGAAACCCTGCGTCCGCTGCCCTGGCGGCACTGGCGCCTGCTCGCCTTCGCCCTGCTCGCCCCGCCCGCTCTGTCCCTGGCCGGACTCGCCGTGGGTCTTGCCCTGGGCCTGCCCACCGGGTCGCTGTTGATCCTGACGGCGCTCGCCGCCAGTGCCTCCTATATCGCCGCCCCGGCCGCCATGCGAACCGCCATTCCCGAGGCCAACATCGGCCTGGCGATGCTCGCTTCGCTCGGTTTCACCTTCCCCCTCAACGTGATAGTGGGCATTCCACTCTACCACCAGCTCGTGCAGTGGCTGGCCGGCTAACATCCCGACGCGAGCCAGCTTCACCGGCGCTGGCTCGCGGTTTCCCTTCCGTTATTCCACCCAGCTTCGACATTCGTCGCACACCGCAAGGCTGCACTTTACGTTAACGTCAACCTGACCTAGTCTTGTGGCATCGACCACTGACGTGACAACCCACGGAGTCCCGCCATGCTTACGCCGTACAAGCCCCTCGATTTCGGCCTCGACGAAACCCTGGACATGCTGCGCGACCAGGTGAACGCCTTCGCCCGCGACGAGATCGCCCCGCGCGCCGCCGAGATCGACGAGAAGAACGAGTTTCCCAACGACCTGTGGCGGAAGTTCGGCGACATGGGCCTGCTCGGCATCACCGTGCCGGACGAGGACGGTGGCAGCGGCATGGGGTATCTGGCGCACTGCATCGCCATGGAGGAGATCTCCCGGGCCAGCGCCTCGGTGGGCCTCTCCTACGGCGCGCACTCCAACCTCTGCGTCAACCAGCTCAAGATCAACGCCAGTGCCGAGCAGAAGGCCAAGTACCTGCCCAAGCTGATCAGCGGCGAGCACGTCGGCGCGCTGGCCATGTCGGAGCCGGGCGCCGGCTCCGACGTGGTCTCCATGAAGCTGCGCGCGCGTCGCGAAGGCGACCACTACGTGCTCAACGGCAACAAGATGTGGATCACCAACGGCCCGGAGGCCGATGTCCTCGTGGTCTACGCCAAGACCGACCCCGACGCCGGCTCAAAGGGCATCACCGCCTTCATCATCGAGAAGGGCATGGCCGGTTTTTCCACCGCCCAGAAGCTCGACAAGCTGGGCATGCGTGGCTCCAACACCTGCGAGCTGGTGTTCGAAGATTGCGAGGTCCCGGTCGAGAACGTGCTGGGCGAAGAGAACCGCGGCGTCAAGGTGCTGATGAGCGGCCTGGATTACGAGCGCACCGTGCTCGCCGCCGGCCCCATCGGCATCATGCAGGCCGCCCTTGACGTGGTCGTGCCCTACGTCCACGAGCGCAAGCAGTTCGATCAGCCCATCGGCGAGTTCCAGCTGGTGCAGGGCAAGATCGCCGACATGTACACCACGCTGAACGCCTGCCGCGCCTACCTCTACAGCGTCGCTGCCGCCTGCGACCGCGGCCAGACCTCGCGCAAGGACGCCGCCGGCGTGATCCTCTACTGCGCCGAGAAGGCCACCCAGGTGGCGCTGGACGCCATCCAGCTGCTCGGCGGTAACGGCTACATCAACGAGTACCCCACCGGGCGGCTGCTGCGCGACGCCAAGCTCTACGAGATCGGCGCCGGGACGAGCGAAATTCGCCGCATGTTGATCGGTCGCGAGATTTTTAACGAATCCGCTTAACAGCGCCTGTGGGAGGGCGATTTAGCGCCGGTTCGACGCCTCGACGAAGGCGCCGTCAGGCGCCCCGATTACCGGCCGCCGCTACGCGGCGGTTCGCCCGGCAGAGCCGGCCTCCCACAACGGCACTACTCCAGCGTTGGTATACGAGACTTCAAGGATCTTCCATGAGCATCCTGCAAACCCAGATCAATCCGCGCAGCGACGGTTTCCAGGCCAACGAGGCGGCCATGCGCGCCGAGGTCGGCAAGCTGCGCGAGCTGACCGCGGCGATCAGCCAGGGCGGCGGCGAGAAGGCCCGTGCGCGCCACGAGTCGCGCGGCAAGCTGTTCGTGCGCGACCGCATCGACCACCTGATCGACGAGGGCTCGCCCTTCCTCGAGTTCTCGGCGCTGGCCGCCCACGCGGTCTACGAGAGCGAGGTGCCCGCCGCCGGCGTGGTCACCGGCATCGGCCGCGTGTCGGGCGTGGAGTGCGTGATCGTCGCCAACGACGCCACCGTCAAGGGCGGCACCTACTACCCCCTCACGGTGAAGAAGCACCTCCGCGCCCAGGAGATCGCCCGCAAGCACCGCCTGCCGTGCATTTATCTCGTCGACTCCGGCGGCGCCTTCCTGCCTCGCCAGGATGAGGTCTTCCCCGACCGCGACCACTTCGGGCGCATCTTCTACAACCAGGCCACGCTCTCCGCCGAGGGCATCCCGCAGATCGCCGTGGTGATGGGCTCGTGCACCGCCGGCGGCGCCTACGTGCCGGCCATGGCCGACGAGTCGATCATCGTCAAGGAGCAGGGCACCATCTTCCTGGGCGGCCCGCCGCTGGTGAAGGCCGCCACCGGCGAGAGCATCAGCGCCGAGGACCTGGGCGGCGCCGACGTGCATACCAAGAAGAGCGGCGTGGCCGACCACTACGCCGAGAACGACGCCCACGCCCTGCAGCTGGCCCGCGCCTGCGTGTCACGGCTCAACTGGCAGAAGCGCGGCGAGCTCGCCATGCAGGCGCCCAAGCCCCCGCGCCTCGACCCCAGCGAGCTCTACGGCATCGTCGGCACCGACTTGAAGAAGCCCTTCGAGGTGCGCGAGGTGATCGCGCGCATCGTCGACGACTCCGACTTCGACGAGTTCAAGCGCTACTACGGCGACACCCTGGTCACCGGCTTCGCCCACATCCACGGCTACCCGGTGGGCATCGTCGCCAACAACGGCGTGCTGTTCTCCGAATCCGCGGTAAAGGGCGCGCACTTCATCGAGCTGTGCGCCCAGCGCAAGATCCCGCTGATCTTCCTGCAGAACATCACCGGCTTCATGGTCGGCTCCAAGTACGAGCACGAAGGCATCGCCAAGCACGGCGCCAAGCTCGTCACCGCCGTGGCCTGCGCCAAGGTGCCCAAGTTCACCGTGCTGATCGGTGGCAGCTTCGGCGCCGGCAACTACGGCATGTGCGGCCGCGCCTACGACCCCAACCTGCTGTTCATGTGGCCCAACGCGCGCATCTCGGTGATGGGTGGCGAGCAGGCCGCCGGCGTGCTGGCCCAGGTCAAGCGCGAGCAGTACGAGCGCGAGGGCCGCGAGTGGTCACCCGCGGAGGAAGAGGCCTTCAAGCAGCCGACCCGCGAGCAGTACGAGCACCAGGGTCACCCCTACTACGCCAGCGCCCGGCTGTGGGACGACGGCGTGATCGACCCGGCCCAGACCCGCGACGTGCTCGGCCTCTCGCTTGCCGCGGCCATGAACGCCGAGGTGGAAGACACGAAGTTCGGCGTATTCCGGATGTAGGAATGGACCACCAAAGGTTTGCCTGTGGGAGGCCGGCTTTGCCGGCGGTTCGACGCCTCGACGAATGGCGCCGTCAGGCGCCTTGGCGGACCCCGCCTACGCTGGCATCTACCGCTATCGCGAGCTAAAGCTCCCTCCCACAGCGCCTGAAAAAGAGATTTCGTTATGGCAACTAGCAACGCCTTCTCAAGACTCGAGATCGACGCGCGCGGCATCGCCTGGCTGACGCTGGATCGCCCGGCGGTCCACAACGCCTTCGACGACAGCCTGATCGCCGAGCTCAACGCCCATCTCGACACGCTCCACGACGCCGCCGGCCACGGCGAGGTGCGCGCCGTGGTGCTGGGCTCGGAGGGCAAGAGCTTCTCCGCCGGGGCCGATCTCGGCTGGATGAAGCGCATGGTCGAGTACGATGTCGAGGGCAACCTGGCCGACTCGCGCAAGCTCGCCCAGCTGATGCACGGCCTGGACACCCTGCCCTGCTCCACCGTGTGCCGCGTGCAGGGGGCCGCCTTCGGCGGCGCCGTGGGCCTGGCCGCCTGCTGCGACATCGTGATCGCCTCCGAGAAGGCCAAGTTCTGCCTCTCCGAGGTCAAGATCGGCCTCTCCCCGGCGGTGATCAGCCCCTACGTGCAGCGCGCCCTGGGCGAGCGCCAGACGCGTCGCTACGCGCTCACCGCCGAGGTCATGGACGCCCACACCGCCTGGACCCTGGGGCTGGTGCACCAGGTGGTCGAGCACGAGGTGCTGGACGCCGCGGTGATCGCCATGCTCCACACCCTGCTGGCCGGCTCGCCCCAGGCCCAGCGCGCCACCAAGGCCCTGCTCGCCGAGGTCGCCCGCGCGCCCGACAGCCAGGCCACCCGCGAGCACACCTGCCGGGTGATCGCGGAACTGCGCGTCAGCGCCGAAGGCCAGGAGGGGCTGACCAGCTTCTTCGAGAAGCGCCGCCCGGCCTGGACCCCCGCCCCCGACGACGACACGACTTCCGCCACGGAGCGCCGCTCATGAGCCACTCCCCCGCTACCCGCACCACCCCGTTCGACACCCTGCTGGTCGCCAACCGCGGCGAGATCGCCTGCCGGGTGATGCGCACCGCGCGCGCCATGGGCCTGCGCACCGTGGCCGTCTACTCCGACGCCGATGCCAATGCCCGCCACGTGCGCGAGGCCGACGAGGCCGTGCGCCTGGGCCCCGCCGCGGCGCGCGAGAGCTACCTCAACGTCGCCGCGGTGGTGGAAGCCGCCAAGCGCACCGGCGCCGGCGCCATTCACCCCGGCTACGGCTTTCTCTCCGAGAACGGCGCCTTCGTCGAGGCGCTGGACGCCGCCGGCATCACCTTCGTCGGCCCGCCCGCCTCGGCCATCGCCGCCATGGGCGACAAGTCCGCCGCCAAGGCGCGCATGGCCAACGCCGGCGTGCCGCTGGTGCCGGGCTACCACGGCGACGACCAGGACGACGCCCTGCTGCGCCGCGAGGCCGACACGATTGGCTACCCGGTGCTGCTCAAGGCGAGCGCCGGCGGCGGCGGCAAGGGCATGCGCGTGGTGGAGAGCGGCGAGCAGTTCCAGGCCGCGCTGGACGGCTGCCGCCGCGAGTCCCAGGCCGCCTTCGGCGATCAGCGCATGCTGATCGAGAAGTACCTGACCCAGCCGCGCCACGTCGAAGTGCAGGTGTTCTGCGACCGCCACGGCAACGGCGTCTACCTCTTCGAGCGCGACTGCTCCGTGCAGCGCCGCCACCAGAAGGTGCTCGAGGAGGCCCCCGCCCCGGGCATGACGCCAGAGCTGCGCCGCGACATGGGCGAGGCCGCGGTGCGCGCCGCCAAGGAGATCGGCTACGTGGGCGCCGGCACCGTCGAGTTCCTGCTGGATGCGGACGGGTCGTTCTTCTTCATGGAGATGAACACCCGCCTGCAGGTGGAGCACCCCGTCACCGAGATGATCACCGGCCAGGACCTGGTCGAGTGGCAGCTGCGCGTGGCCATGGGCGAGGCCCTGCCGCTGGCGCAGGAGGCGCTGACCATCACCGGCCACAGCTTCGAGGCGCGCCTGTATGCCGAGGACCCCGAGCAGGACTTCCTGCCCGCCACCGGCACGCTCACGCGCTTCGCCATGGACCTGGAAGGTGCCGGGCTCGACCCTGAGCGGGTGCGCCTGGACAGCGGCGTGGCGACCAATGATGCCGTCTCGATGCACTACGACCCCATGCTCGCCAAGCTGATCGTCCACGGTGACGACCGCGAGCAGGCGCTGGCCACCCTCAACCGCGCCCTGGCCGCACTGGACGTGCAGGGCGTGGTCACCAACCGCGCCTTCCTGCAGCGCCTGGCCACCCACCCGGCGTTCAAGGCCGTGGAGCTCGATACCCGCTTCATCGAGAAGAACGAGGCGACGCTCTTCGCCCCGCGCCAGTATCGCATCGAGGAGTACGCCGGCGCGGCGCTGGTGGGCCTCAATCAGCTGGCCCGCGAGTGCGAGAGCGACTCGCCCTGGGACCGTCACGACGGCTTCCGCCTCAACGCCCCGCACACCATCCGCATCGCCCTGTGCGATCCGGCGCATGCCCAGGATGACGACGACAGCGAGGCCGTGGTGGTGGTCGAAGGCCGGCGCGAGCGCGGTACCGATACCGGCTGGCAGCTGACCATTCGTGGCGAGACGCTCACCGCCAGCCTCCAGCCCCTGACCGGCGACGCCGTGGCGGTGACGCTGAACGGCCACCGCCGCCGCCTGCAGGCGCGCCGCGACGGCAACGTGGTGGTGATGGTCGATCCCAGCGGCGAGACGCGCCTGTTCTGGCGCCGCATCGACGCCATCGACCACGGCCACCACGAGGCGGAATCGACCCTCACCGCGCCCATGCACGGCACCGTGGTCGCCCTGCTGGTGGACACCGGCCAGAAGGTGGAGAAAGGCATGCCGCTGATGGTCATGGAAGCCATGAAGATGGAACACACCATGACCGCCCCCGCCGACGGCCACGTGGCGAGCTTCCACTTCCAGGCCGGCGAGACGGTGGGCCAGGGCGACGTGCTGCTCGAATTCGTCCCCGAGGAATAAGGAGACCGACATGGCATTTCCCAAGCGCGTGCGCCTGGTCGAGGTCGGCCCCCGAGACGGGCTGCAGAACGAACCCAACCCGATCGACACGGCCACCAAACTGGAGCTGATCGACCGCCTGGGCGCGGCTGGCCTCAGCTACATCGAGGCGGCCAGCTTCGTCTCGCCCAAGTGGGTGCCGCAGATGGCCGACCACCGCGAGGTGATGACCGGGCTCACCCGCCGCGACGGCGTCACCTACGCGGCGCTGACCCCCAACCTCAAGGGGCTGGAAGGCGCGCTGGAATGCGGCGTGGAAGAAGTCGCGGTGTTCGGTGCGGCCAGCGAGGCCTTCTCGCAAAAGAACATCAACTGCTCGGTGAGTGAATCGCTCGAGCGCTTCGCCCCGGTGCTCGAGCGCGCCCGCGAGGCCAAGGTGCGCGTGCGCGGCTACGTCTCCTGCGTGCTCGGCTGCCCCTACGAAGGCGAGATCGCCCCCGCCAAGGTCGCCGAGGTCTCGAAGGCGCTCTATGAGATGGGCTGTTACGAGGTGTCCCTCGGCGACACCATCGGCGTGGGCACCCCGCTCAAGGCCAAGCGCATGCTCGAGGCCGTGAGCCGGGAGATCCCCATGGACAAGCTCGCCGCCCACTTCCACGACACCTACGGCCAGGCGCTCGCCAACCTCTACGCCGTGCTGGAAGAAGGCATCGCGGTGGTCGACAGCTCCGTGGCCGGCCTGGGCGGCTGCCCCTACGCCAAGGGCGCCTCCGGCAACGTGGCCAGCGAAGACGTGGTCTACCTGCTCGACGGCCTGGGTATCGAGACCGGCATCGACCTCGACACGCTCGCCGCCACCGGCACCTGGATCACCCAGGCCATCGGGCGGCCCAACCGCTCCAAGGTGGGCGTGGCGCTGGCGGCCAAGTAATCAGGCAGCTGAAACGACAAGCCCCCGAGCCAGGCAGCTGGCTCGGGGGCTTGGTGGGTTTGCTCGCCGACTTTTCAGACAAAGCCTGATCAAGCCGAATCTCTGTCCCACACTATATTGTTCTTGGACCTATCGAAATAAGGGGCAAACACGGAAAGCGCTGCGAAACGTTGCCCTTCTTCAAGGATCGGACCGTGGAGTGTATCCTGCGGAATGTACACCAGATCTCCCTGACTCACTCGCTTCACTTCGTCACCGACCCTGAAGTCAACATCTCCATCAATGATGACGAGTATCTCATCATGGTGTGTCTGCGTATGCAGTGCATTGCCACTGTCACGGACGATGCCGACATTCGCCGTCAAATGCCTTCCATCAAAAACGAAAACCCGTTGTATCGGATCGTTTTTTGTCGACTCATCGGTTGCGAGCGACTCAACTATCTGATTGAGGTTTTGAAAGTACATCACTTCAGCTTCCTCCTTTGACTGTTGCCAGGACGCCTAACGCTGAAGCTAAGCCGCAGGCCGAAAGCCGCCACGCGACGTTCGGACGGTCGGCTCCAGTGGTGGGATGGCCCCTCCCGCCCTCCTCTCGGCATCGAGGTACCATGCGGGCAGGCCGCGAAGAACGGGATGGGTCCACACAAATCAGTATGACCGTTGCGGTGGATTTGGCCACAAGCGTTTTCGAGCTGGCCGTAGCCAAGGACATGCCCAGGGGCAAGCTCGCCGAGCACCGGCACCTGGATCACCCAGGCCATCGGACGGCCGCCAGGCCGGATCCCAAGCTCAGGCCGGCAGGCTGGCCTCGTCGAGCAACCATTCTCGAAACTGTCCGGCAATGGGCCGCTCCAGGTTGGCGCCGGCGCTAACCACGTAGTACGCCTGGTCGCAGTTGAGCGGCCTGTCGGCGGCGACCACCAGCTTTCCGGCCTCGGCAGTCTCCTCGTGGTGGTCAGCGGTGGGTTGTGTCTCCATCTGAGGGGGCGTCGGTTGAGAAGTCCGGCCTTGCGCTTGAGTTATTGTCAATTCTGGTGGATGGCGGTCAGGCCGCATTCCTGTCTGACTGATCGGTTACCTGCTCTCCATCCTGGAACTTGACGTTGCTGACGACCAGCTCCAGTTTCTGGAAATGCTTGATGCGCCTCCAGCGCTTCTGAGCGCTCTGAAGCAGCTTGAAGACCATCGCCAGGGTCGTCGCCCGGGAACCGCAGTTCCGGCTGCGCTTACTCCGTAGCCGGACCGTGGCGAAGGTCGACTCGATCGGATTGGTGGTGCGGATATGCACCCAATGCTCTGCCGGGTAGTCGTAGAACGCCAGCAACTCGTCCCGATCCTTCGCCAGGCACGCCATCGCCTTGGGGTACTTGGCCTCGAAGCGCTTCAGCGTGCGATCAAAGGCCTTGTGCGCATCACAGCGGGTCTCGGCCATCCAGATGTCATGGAGGTCGGCCTTGACCTTGGGTTGTACCGACTTTGGCAGCTTGTTCAGCACGTTAGCAATGGGATGGAGTCCTCCCCACCCT
>NZ_WHMA01000019.1 GCF_010994375.1 Halomonas sp. NO4 | reverse complement strand
CAACAAGCTGATCTGCGAGGTATTTCTTGAGATCGACAGGAAGGCTAGCCAGTGTTCGCTCGAGGGCTTCGAGGTCTGCTTGTTTCATGGCGTGCACCAGAGGCAAACTGGATATACAGTAGTTTATACAGTACCTTTGGAACACGCCAACAGCAGATACCAACATAGCCTTCCCTGTACAGTACCCCTTCCACCGTTCGCGCCCCTTCGGAGACACCCATGACCCTCTCGCCCACGCTGCTGGCCACCCTTGCCACCGGCCTGGCCCTGCTCCTCGGCGCCGGCCTGGTCGCCCTGCTCGGTGCGCGGGCTCGACGCACCGAGCGCGCACGCCACGCCGACGAGGTCGCGGCTCTGCAGGCCCGGCTGGCCGAGACGCGCGAGGCGCTGTCGGCCGCCCAGGCGCATCGGGATGCCGCCGGCGAGGCCCGCGACCGTTACCACCAGTGGTGGCAGGAAGAGAAGGCGGCCCGCGAAGGCGTGGCGACGGAGCTCTCCCACCTGGAGCGGCGCCACGCCGAACTCGCGACCACGCTCGACCAGAAGCAGCAGCACTTCGCCGAGCAGCTCAAGCTGCTGCGCGAGAGTCGCGATCAGCTCAGGCAGGAGTTCGAGAACCTCGCCAACGAGATCCTCGAGCGCAAGGGCAAGGCGTTCTCCGAACAGTCGCAGCAGCACCTCACCGGGCTGCTGCAGCCGCTGCACAACGAAGTCAAGGGCTTTCGCCAGCAGGTCGAGTCCCTGCACCGCGCCGATACCGAGCAGCGCGCCAGCCTGCGCACCGAGCTCAAGCATCTGCAATCGCTCAACCGCGAGATCACCGACCAGGCGAGCCGGCTCACCGAGGCGCTGCAGGGCCAGAAGAAGGTCCAGGGCAACTGGGGCGAACTGATGCTCGAGAACGTGCTGGAAGGCTCGGGCCTGCGCCCCGGCAAGGACTACCAGCGCGAGGCGAGCTTCACGACCGACCAGGGGCGCCGCCGGCCCGACGCCCTCGTCTACCTGCCCCAGGGCAAGCACCTGGTGATCGATGCCAAGACCTCGCTGGCCGCCTACGTGCGCTACGTCAACGCCGAGGACGACGCCGCGCGCCACCAGGCGCTGGCCGAACACGCCCGGGCCATGAGCGAGCGCATCACCGAACTGGCCGACAAGCACTACTACGCCCTGCCGGGCCTCAACTCGCCCGAGGTGGTGGTGATGTTCATTCCCGTGGAGTCGGCCTACGTCGAGGCGCTGAAATACGACGAGACCCTCTACCAGCGCGCCATCGAGAGCAACGTACTGGTCGCCACCCCCACCACCCTGCTGACCAGCCTCAATATCGTGCGCCAGCTATGGCGCTTCGAGGACCAGAGCCGCCACAGCGCCGAACTCGCCAACCGCGCCGAGCGCTTCTACAACAAGCTGCGCCTCTTCGTGGAGAGCCTGCAGGAGGTGGGCAAGAAGCTCGACGGCGCCCGAGAGAGCTACGACGAGGCCATGAACCGTCTGGTCAGCGGCCGCGGCAACCTGATCAAGCAGACCGCCGAGTTCAAGGAACTCGGCGTGGCCGTCAAGAAGGAGCTGCCCGGCGAGCTGGTGGAGCGTGCCGAGCTCGAGCTCGAGGCCCGTCGTGAGCGGGAGACCACTCGCGACGGAGACTGAAAGCGCTTACTGCACCGCTTCCTGCTCGCCGAAGCGCCCCTCGAACAGCTGTCTCGGAAATCCCGGGCGGACTGCCAGCTGGCGCGAAAACTGCATCCCCACTGAGGCCCTTGCGCCGATATGGCTAGAATGGATGCCATTCTGCACGGTCTATGGAGCAAGGGAGGTCGCTGAAAGCGGCCGGTGCATCAAAGCGGCGCACCGCCACTGCAGCGGCACGGCACATCGAAGACATGCCGATGGAGAGGTTCTGATGCTGAGCGCGACCGAACAACGAATCGTCGCACGCTGCAATGCCCTGATGGACGATACCCTGACGCTGACCCGCGACCTGGTGCGCGGCTACAGCGTGCTGGACCAGGAGCAGGATGCACTGGACACCATGGAAGCCTGGCTGGGCAGGCTCAACCTGCCCGTGCAGCGCGTGCCGCTGGACGCCCCCGGCTTTCTGGAACATCCGCATCGCGCCCCGGTGAACTGGCCCAGCACCGGCCGCTACAATCTGGTCTCGCGGCTGAATCCGGAGGCTCGCGGCCCGCACCTGGTGTTCAACGGCCACCTCGACGTGGTGCCCGCCGAGCCCACCGACATGTGGACCCGCCTCCCCTGGGAGCCCTGGGAAAAGGACGGCTGGCTCTACGGCCGCGGCGCCGGCGACATGAAGGCCGGTATCGCCGCCATGGTGATGGCCGTGCAGGCAGTGCGCGAGGCCGGCGAGGCGATCGACTTCCCTCTCACCCTGCAGACGGTGATCGAGGAGGAGTGCACCGGCAACGGCGCGCTGGCCTGCCTGCACCAGGGCTTCTCGGGCGACTTCTCGCTCATTCCCGAACCCTTCGGCGCGCGGATCTACAGCGGCCAGGTCGGCGTGCTGTGGTTCCGCCTGCGAGTGGACGGCGTGCCCGCCCACGTACTCGACACCCGCGCCGGGAGCAATGCCATCGAGGCACTGCTCGACTACCTGCCCGCCTTCAAGGCGCTGGAGGAGGAGATCAACGCCGGCCCGCGGCCCGCCGCCTACGCCGACCTGGAGCACCCCTTCAACCTGAGCATCGGCAAGATCGAGGGGGGGAACTGGCCGTCCAGCGTACCCGCCCACGCCGTGGTCGAGGGGCGCGTCGGCTTTCCGCCGGGCATGCCGCCCGACAGCGTAATGGTGCGGGTGCGCCAGACCGTCGAGCGCCGCCACGCCGAGCTCGGCGGCGCCGGCCCCCCGCCGCGCCTCTTCTTCCACGGCTTTCGCTCCGAGGGTCACCTGGTCGACCTCGACACCCCGGGGATTCGCCTGCTCTCGGCGTGCCACGAGGCGCTGCTCGACGAGCCGCCGGAACACTACCTCTCGACCTGCACGACCGACCTGCGCGCCTTCCACGTCAGCGGCGAGATCAACGGCACCTGCTATGGCCCGGTGGCCGAGCGCATTCACGGCGTGGACGAGTGCGTCTCCATCGACTCGATCCGTCACGTGCTCACCACCTACGCGCTGTTCCTTCATCGCTGGGGGCGGCTGGCGGGATCCGAAGGGAGTGCTGCATGACGAACGCCGGGCTCGCCCGCAACGCAAGCGGGGAGGCCATTGGCCTCCCCGCGGTGGTTGCATCGCGTTCGCGTGGTGTCTGCGATGGCGCCGTCAGGCGCAGTCGGCGGCGCCTTCGCCGAACATGTCGAAGAGCAGTTCGCGCCCCATGGGGGTGAGGATGAAACGCCCCTGGTCGTTGTAGGTGGCCGCCTCGCTGCGCTCGAGCACCTGCTGGCAGGTATCCCATTCGCTGGCTTCCGCCTGGAGCTGGCTAAGGGCGAAACGGTCGAGGCCGCGGTGGGCGATGGTCACCGTCTCCAGCACGTGGCCGTGGTGATAGAGCAGCGCCGCCACGTTGGAGAGGCACTGGCGAAGGCTGCGCTGGATTCCCGCCGTGGTGGAGGTGTCAATGGCCATGCGTCGTTTCCCTTTTCGCCATGATTTGCTGCAGCGCATGATAGCACCGCACCAAGAATTAGACAAAGGTCTAATGCTTTGCGATGGGAAAAACCGGAAGCACGACGGAGACATTGGGCACATTGGGCAATGACAGACCAGAAAAGGAGGCGGCCCCGACAGATACTCCCGAAATATTGCGTAGGGTCTTACCGAAGACGCTTCCGAGTATCTTGGCGATTGATTTTGCGAAGGTTTTTCACCAACCTGTGCTTAAGTAAATTCTCAAAAGCACCCTGATTCTATGCTGAAATTATAAAGATTTGTACCCCCTAGCGGATCACCAGGAGGAACTTCATAGACAATGCCTATAAATATCTATATTTTATCCGACAGAATTTTGTCCAATCCCCTTGCATTCACTTAGCATCTACTTTGAAAGCGTTTTTATAAAATCAAGAATGGAGTCTTCAGTCATTGCAAGAACACCAGTCTTTTCAGCAAGCTGCCAAGCAGAGCGAGTGTAACCAGCATTAGCCACGACTATAGCTAAACCAGTGCCGTAATACTGACGTGCTGAGAAGGCTTCTTGAATAGCTTTGTTGCCTACCTTCGAAGAATAGTGTTTAGACTGAATAACTGCTGAAAGACCCTTCCCTCTAATGATTAAATCAGCACCTTGATCCCCGGAACCTTTGGTAACTTCAGCGTGCATAGTGGTTTCGTTATTTATTCTTTCTGCTAAATAATGCTCAAACTCGATACCTGACATTACATCAAGCATATTCATTTCACTATCACCAGAAAAATTATTATTTTCCACAAGCAACAAGTCCTCCTCTTCTTCAAGAGAACTCTTTAACTCTTCCTCATATTCGCGAACTCTATAAGAAATAATGTCATGCAATTCTAGATAATATGTACTGTCGTGAAGAGCAAATCCAAGTTTAAAAGATGTACCTGGAAAAACCAAAGACTTAGAGGACTTGTTGATGTAATCCTTATTTTTTAATAAAAAACGCAAAACAAATCCCCAAGCTTTATTGTCAACGTAAGATGAAATTACATTACTCCATCCGTTATCAACTTTATCACCAAACTCATCGACGCATATCGAAGACGGTTTATACCCAAGAAGAACATCTATGTCTTTATCCAATCGTTGTGACAACTCACTTTGCACAGCAACAGAAATCCAGAACCTCATCATATGTACATCAATAGTACCGTTGCTTATAGCGCCGTAGCGAACGATTGATAGAAAATAATCCTGGCAGTTCTCGTTTTTATGGTGCTTGGCAAACCCAAGACAAAACCACTTTAGCGCGTCATTTTCTTTAAGCGCATTGATATAGTTAGTAACAAAATTACCATACTCGATCCTATTAAGCCCCCTGGCTACAGAATTAATATACTCAAGATCAATGTGGCAGTCTTTCATAGATAGCACCAACAATTTAGAGTTATAAACCCAATTATAGCAGAACCTTATAAAGATGCCTCTTATTTTAATCCCATCCTATTTAGATCAACCTCAAAAAACTCCCCTACCCTTCCGAGCCCTCTGCACAAATACTTGAGCACTTACTCAATATCCTTGACTCTTTGCTCGATTATTTCTATTTCGCATTCACCAAGCACCTTCATATAAATCAGTTTCGGTTTGTAATGATACTGTGAACTCTTGTACCAAATCTTAGCATCGTTAACAAACATCTCTAATGCTTCCTTCTCTTGACCCTTTTCTTCTTCTACGATTACATCAAATATAGTAATACTTTCGTTAGGATCAACTTCATTCTCTTTAAGGTACTCCACCACCCTAACAATTTCAGTTGCATAACTTACGCACTCAGTATAATTGGTTGGTGCCATTGGATGAGAATAATCCATAGCAAAGGCGGAAAAGGGAACCAACAGAGCTAACAAAAAAGTAAAAGATTTAAACATAGGCACTCCAAAAAAAGAACGGTTATTCCATTGCTTTGAAAATTTCTTGCATCAAACCAAATCGAGCATCAGATTGTTGGCGAAAAGATTTTCGTGCTTCTTCAGAGGTCATAGGCTCAGGCAGCGGAGAGGAAAGCACTTTGACCATTCTTGCTACGCACTTATCTATTTCGTATTGATCTTCCCAAGCATAATCTCCATTATTTGTTCTATTTATTACATAGTCAATAGCATCTACTTGGATTTCTTCATAGAAATCTGCATGCTTAGACATATGAGCACCATCCTCCTCATTAAACATTACTGCTATTGCATAAATATTTGCGCCATATATCAAATCCTTCGCCCTCTCTTCGTTATAAATATCAGAAAAATAGTTAGTAACAGCTAAACCTGCAAGAGAACCAGCACAGTTAACTGCCGCGATTATATCGGGGTTTAGATCTGCAAGATCATCAGACTGAGCGCTACCAGTTGAAGGAACGAGCATTGCAGAACCTATGAGGAAAGCCACTAGCGGTTTGTTCATATTGTTACCTTAGTTATTAATGAAGTATTCGGCAATATAATCTTAGCAGAGATTCCTAATTCACTCACCCTCCCTTTTCAACATTGTTCTATATCAGGGTTAAACCCGAGTCTATACCTATGCTGTTTTGATCATACCCCCAGCAGCACACCAGATCACATGCTTTTTTCGTGTTGGTAATTGACAATCGCCACCCAAAGCACCACAATTATATTCCAATACGTCAAAACAGCACAGAGAGAATCTGACCATGTTCATTCGCTCCTACCTTCGCGCCAGCACCACTGACCAAGATGCCAGTCGAGCCAAGCAGTCTCTTCAGAGCTTCACAGAAGATTATGGGCAGACAATAGCGTGTCAGTACATGGAGAATGCAAGCGGAGCTAATCCACACCGCACAGAGCTTCGTAGGCTGCTCTCGGATGCTCGACAAGGTGACGTCCTCTTGGTGGAGAGTATCGACCGTCTCTCAAGGCTACCAGCAGAAGACTGGAAGAGGCTTCGTGCTGAAATCGACCAAAAGGGATTGCGTGTCGTCGCTGTGGATCTTCCTACCAGTCATCAGGCAATGCGCGCTGATAATTCAGACGAGTTCACAGCCAGGATGCTAGATGCAATCAACTCTATGATGCTCGACATGATGGCTGCGATTGCCAGGAAGGACTATGAACAGCGCCGAGAGCGCCAGCAGCAAGGAATAGAGAAGGCAAAGGCTGAGGGGCGATATAAGGGTAGGCCTGTTGATATCGCTAAGCATAGGCGCATTCAGGAGCTTCTCAGCGCAGGATTCAGTGTCAGGAAGACAGCCGAGCATGCTGGTGCTAGCACGTATACTGTTCAGAAAGTGAAATCATCAATTTCTTGATGCCAATGGCGAGGAACGTCTAGTGTATCATACACTACTACTTGACTATGCAACCCCATAGGCTAGAGTTATCAAAGCCTTACCACTAACTTACTATGCGACAAACCTCAAAAAAATAGAAAAAATATATAACTTTGCTCTTGTTCCTGACTGACAGTCAACACCGGCCTTCATTATCGTTGACCCACGGTTGAAATTTCAGATTTATAGGTTGCAAGAGAGACTAAACGCTATGAGAATAGCTAAGTTTACAGCACCCTGATTTTCTAGCTACAATAAAGGCGTTTTATTAATACCCGCTTTGTCTTGGCTCCACCATACATTTTGTATAATTCATAAACATCGGGTACCTCCTCGAAATAATAGTTGTCACGAATCCATTTAATAAAGTTTTGCTTGGTTTTATTCTTTTGATACCATTTTTTCTTGTACTCTTTGCGGTACTGCTCGTAAGCCTCATCAACAATATGATTACAGGTAGGACACTCTTGCTTAGACATTAGATTTACCTCCTTAAGGTTTTCTATAGGGTTTTTACCTTGTTTTCTTCGATTAGGAGTAACCTACCCGCTTGCCTAGGGTAAGCCCTCAAACAGTTTTTAATATATTTTTCGTACTAATAAAGCCCCTATTCGGGTGAAACACGGGGCTTATCGTTGGTGAGATTCGTTGCTATGCTGCTTTCTTCATCCGCTCTTTAAGAATGTTCTTGGTTTGTACAGCACCGTATTGATGGTAAAGCTCTTCTACGTCTTCAAAGTCTGCAAACTGAGGATTACGATTAAGCCATTCCTTACACTTCCCGTTCTTCTGTGCCTTCGCCAATGAATCTACAGTTTCTGCGTCTTCCTCTTCATCGCTGTTCAGCCACTTGATAAATTCCCTTCTAGATTTGGCATGGGGAATCACAATGTAAACAGTTTCCTCATTGGGTACTAGTTCACCACCCTCCTTCTCAACCTCAGTAACACGGATATTAGAACGCCATACCCATTGGATAAGCTGGGATAGTGACCACTCCCTACGGTTGATCTTCTGCCCTCTCTCGCTGAAATACTGAGGGATACCGGGATTGATATGCTTGTCTAGGCACCAGACCATCAGCTTACAATTAGAATGATCGTTTGTAGCCTTAGCAGAATGGGCAAGGAATGCTTTAGGTGAACCGTCTTCGTTTTGCTCCCCTTTCCCAATTTTAAGCGTTTTAACCCAACGATTAACCGCCTTAGCATCCATCCCACCAAAGCTCTTGAAGAAGGTATAACGGGTATCCTCAAGGCTAACACCTGTCTTATCCATTGCTTCTTTAATAACCCTGTTAAGTTCCCTCTTCATCATCTCGGGATCACTATCAAAGCCAGAATGAGACATCTTGGAATCAATGTTGATATCGTCTACAATAACAATCCTTTTCCTTGCATCTTCTTTCAGCTTCCTAACACGACCCTTATCAACATCAAGAAAATGAATACCCCTTCCTTCTGTTTTAATGTAGTGATACATAATGGAAGTCTTAAATCTATGCGTTAGGATAACAACACGATCAAAGCACTGTAGGAAATCAATACCAATTTCAAACACTACATAACGACCATCAAGAAAATACACTAAGCCATTTTCAATCACGTTAAAAGTGTTCTTGTACCTGCTAGGGAATTCTTTAAGTGCTGACACCTTGCCAGTATCTTCATTAATAGAAATCAATCCAAGCTCTTCAAAAAGTTTCATATCATCATTATTTATAATGGTTGAAGGCGACACTACATCCATAGTCTCATCAATATACAGTGTCTTCTTACCTTTGAACCTACACTTCTTATTGATAAGACCAACAACCTCTGCATCAATCCGCTCATACATCTTGTGAGTAGTAATAACGTTACACTCTTCTTTGAGGACTTCTTTTAGAGAATCAAATTTAGTCTTATTATCGTCTAGTGGCTCCACAAGGTTAGCGTTAGGACATTCTTTCAAATAACGTTCTTTGATCTCTGAAAGCAATGGCACGAATACCATATTGAAATCATTAGGAGAACTGTTATTAAGTTCAATGATACACTTGCTAGACTTACCATAACCAGGGATAACACTAAGGCATTCAATTTTCATTATTTTCCTCTTCAATTTTTTACAATAGGAATCCCCACCAGTGTTAGTTGAACACAGTGTAAGGATATTAATTTAAGGTTTAGGATTAATACAAAAGGGAATTTCCGGAAAACTTCTTAAGAGCCCCGGTAGATGCCTTTTGAAAATCTTTCTTACATTCCCATTAGACCATGGGAAACACTTGACTGTCAAGAGTTAATAATCATTCTCATTTATATAAACCCTATAAAGGGGATATGTAACCTTTTTGGTGATTCACTAGAAAACTGTAATTTATCAACATATAGTGCATTTTATCTGCATATACCTACAAGATGTAGTGTCTATTCAAAATGGGGATACGCCCTATAAGGTATGGTGTTTTGAACAATTTATAGATGCTCTGTTAGATACTGGTGAAGGCTTTGTAGGTACTGCCTGTCGGCAATGTCTTACAAGGGCTGTAGAATCCTCTAGAGTGAACACAAAAAGAAAGGACTACCCTCCTTAGAAGATAGCCCTTTAGTGATTCTCTGCTTTAGTTTACGTCTTTCAAATATTCTCTTTAAACTCTATACAGAATCTGTCTAGAACACCTTTCCAATACAAGCCGTATAGAATTACAGCAAATACAACACTACCTAAAATAATCCCCATAAACAATTTATCCTTAATTTAGTGAATTACACCTTCAGTCTAGTGCATTCAACTATATTTTACCAACCTTTAAAACTTGCTTTGTATTAGCCCATAAATTTTAGAGTAAATATCAACATAAATATCCACTACCCAATTTGCCCATGTAAGTAATATATTAGGTACGTCTACATAGGGTTCAGATAGTAGAACACCATAGCCAACTATAAAGGGAAGGTTTAAGAAACCAATAAAATAAAGAGCGATCATTAATACCATTATAAATTGTATTATTGGCCATGGTAGGTACTTCCCCCAGTGTTCTGCAACATACACCATTGAACTTTTAAGGATGCTGATTGAAAAATCATATTTATAATCTTTAGCACCACAATGAGGACACGCTTTAGCTGTAGTGCTAACCTGACCTCCACATTCTGTACATTCCGTGATAGCCATAGCTTCCTCCTTGCAAGTTATTCACTAATATTAAATTCACAGACTATCACTGTCAATAGATTCTACTACATCGACTAATACCTTAGGCTTGTAATCTTTTCCATATCTGTTGTTCGTGATTCCTCCTGTTGTATGGCCAAGAAGAGCACCTATAAGGTTCTCACTGATACCTTTCTGCTTGAGATGGTCAGCAACCGTATGGCGAAAGCTATAAAAATCTTTCTTTTCATCACCCATCAAGCCTATTGACTGTCTTAACCTAGCAAACCACTTAGAGGGCTGTGCTGAATACCCGTGTTTTTTATGTCGTGTTAACTCAGGGAACACCTTGGAGGAATCCCCTAAAAAATCTATATACTCAAGGAATCCTAATTCAATGAGCTTACTATGAACAGGGATCACCCTTTCTGAATTCTCAGTTTTCAAGCATTGATCTATCATTGTCTGTTGGATATGAATACAAGGAATCCCGTCAACAAACTTTATATCTTTCGTGTAAAGCTGACATAGCTCATTTAGCCTTGCACCAGTGTATAGACCAAGATAGGGAAGCCAGTATTTAAAAGGCTTGTTTTGATGCTGTATCGCTTCAAATATTTTGGCTAGGTCATCACCCGTGAAGGTGCTTCTAAAGCTATTCTGCTTCTGTTTTACCTTGATCTTCATGCCATAGAAGGGATTGTTGACGAGATACCCTTCCCTTACAGCATAGGCAAAGAAGCTTGAGAGGTATTTTATATAGTTGTTGTAGGTGGTGATTGTTATGTTGGTGGTTGCTTCCTTGATGATCGTGTTAAGGCTCTTGTCTCCTTTGATCCTGTTCAACCTTGGAGGGAGCTGTAAGGCAACCTCTCGAAAGCGTTTGGCATGATCCAGGGTGATAGCCTCAACCTGTATATTCCCAATGACTCTAATAAGTAGATTTATTATGAATTCTTTGTCATCAATCGTCTTGATCGAGACACCTTCTAGAGCTTGCTGGCGTTTGTAGGCTTCCAAGACGCTAGAAATGACAGGTTTGGGGGCCTGTAGAGGTGTGACAGGGGCTTTTTCAGAACCCTGCCCAGCAAGGATGCCCATAGCTTCTGTCAGGGCTTCTGCACAGCGCATGACAGCTTCACGCTTGGAACGGGTACGTAAGGAACGTCTAAATTCGATCTTGCCGATGGAGGAACGTTGCGAAGGAGGGATCACCAGACGAAAGTAGTAGATGCCGTGTCTGGATCGGATCAGGTAGGGAGGGTTAGAGGGCATTTGGATCACCATTTTGGATGCCTTGACGGAACCAATGGTGAAAAAGCCTTCAAAATCAATTATATACCTGAAAAGGAGGCGGCCCCGACAGCCACATCCCGGCACACGCGGCCACCGCTACCGTTGCTCCCTTCCGGGCCTGGCGGGGTTCGCGGTTTGGCGTTGCGGGAGGACCGACGGGGCCACCACAGCGCGATGCCAGCCAGACAAGCCCTAGCTTTAGCATCGATCTCGGCGTTGCATCAATGACTTGCCGAGAGCTGCGTACTATATCAGCGCCACCCCCTGCCAGCAAGCGCCGCGGACGCGACAGCGCAGCGCCGCTGCTGTGTGAAGCGTTGGATCGTCGTGTATGGTTAGAGGACACGCCAGACAGCGACCGACCCCCTAACCGCTGAGGAGGCAGATCATGAAGAAGGATCCGAACAAGGGGTACATCGCCCTGCTGGGCTGGAGCCTGAGTGCCGTCGAGGCCGCCGAGAACTTCGACCGCCGTTACGTGGTGGTGGCGCCCGAATGGGCCGAAGAGTACTGCGATACCCACGATATTCCCTACGTGCCGTGGAACTTCGAGCGCCTCAACGACCGCTCCATGGAAATCGCCGAAACGCTCAAGGAGAAGGGTGTCGACGTCGCCATTCCCCTCTTCGAAGAGACCGTGGAGTGGGCAGGTGCCATCAACTCGCTGCTCCTCGACAAGCCGCGCCTCTACGGCCAGTCCCTGCTGCTGCGCGACAAGGCGCTGATGAAACGCCGCGCCCAGCTCGGCGGCATCCGCGTGGGCATCTTCGAGGAGGCCCACGACCACGCCGACGTCATCCGCTTCCTCAAGCGCGTCAACCAGACCCTGCTCAAGCTCGACGGCGACCCCAACGACCCCATCCACCTCAAGGCGTTCGACAAGGCCGGCTGCCTGGGCCACCGGGTGATCCGCACGCCCGACGAGGTCGATACCATCCCCGACGAGGAGTTCCCGGTGCTGATGGAGTCGCACCTGGACGGCTGGGAGTTCGCCGTGGAAGCGTGGATCCACAACGGCAAGATCGCCTTCCTGAACATCTCCGAGTACGTGACGCTGGGCTACTCGGTGTTTGTGCCGGCCTCGCCGGAACTCGAACAGTACCGTCCGCAGATCACTGCGCAGATCGAGAAGCTGATCAAGGCCTTCGACATCGACTTCGGGCTGATCCACCCCGAGTACTTCGTCACCAGCGACGGCGAGATGTACTTTGGCGAGGTGGCGTATCGCCCGCCGGGCTTCAAGGTCTTCGAGCTGCTCGAGCGGGTCTACGGTTTCAATGCCTACCAGGCGAGCATGCTGGTGTTCGATCCCAAGACCAAGCCCGAGGAAGTCCAGGCGTTTTTCCCCAAGGAAGTGGTCGATGCCGACGGTTACGCTGGCTGCTTCGGTGTCTACCCGCGCCGCCGGGTGGTCAGCCGCCTGGAGATCCCCGAGGAGGTCGAGGACGACCCCTACTTCGAGTCCCACGAGTTGACCCCGCCGGTGGAGGAGACCGTGACCAAGCGTACGGCCTTTGGTACCCACTGGGGCCTGGTCTACTTCAAGGGCGACGAGGCCGCACGCATGAAGGAACTCCTCAAGAATTTGGAAGAACTTGATTTCTATGTCTGATCAAGGCGTCATGGCAGTAATGACAGCCTGAAGACGAGGAGTCGGCGTGACGACGCATGATGAGATGAACCCGGGTGGTGATGCGCCGGCCGACAATAGCAAGCTGCTCGGACTGCTCCAGAAGCTGGACGAGGCGATCACCCTGCTGGGCGAGGCACGCGAGTTCGCCAAGCCCGGCAAGCTGCCCCGGGTGCTGGATACCGCTCGCCGGGTCATGCTCCAGCCGGGTGGCTGTGCCGCCATGGAGGCGCGCGCCCAAACCCTGGAGAAGGCCGGGGTCTTCGTCGGTTCCGACTGGGAGACCCCCCAGTACCTGGTGCCCACCCTGACCACCTATGCCCTGAAGAGCGCCGATCCCAACACCGTGGTGATCGAGGCGCTCAGCGAGCTGCGGCTGCTGGCAGTGGCCAAGGGCAACTACCTGCACCCCCAGGTTTCGGAGGAGCAGGCGCACCACTACCTGACCCAGACCATGGCCATCAACCTGTGGCTGCTGTTCGGCGCGCCCACCGAGGCCGAGCGCGAAACCCAGGGGCGGCTGGCCCAGCTGCCGCGCAATCTCTTCCAGCACCTGGCCGAGCGCATCGGCTACGAGCACGTGATCGATCAGCTGATCGAGGAGATCTGGCGCATCCTCCAGCAGCGTCCCATCCAGGTGGAATCGGTCAAGCAGATGATCACCCAGATCGCCATCTGCCAGGCCAATCCCGAGATCGACCTGGGGGCCAGCGGCCAGGGCGCCGACCGCCTGGTCAGCTCCCTGTTCGGGCCCACGCGGGCCTGCCGCGAGGACCCGGGCATCGAGGTGTACCGAGAGCGACTCTCCAGCATGGACAGCACCGCCCTGCAGGGTGAGGCGACGGGGTTCGCCAGGGCCATGCACGACACCGGTCTGGTCTCTGCCTATCATCCCGTGCTGCTGCGCTACCTGCTGGACCACAGCGACCACCTGCTGGCCGAGGCGATGGGGCTCTCCTCCACCGGCCGCGACTGCCTGCTGTGCTATCGCGAGCTGGTCCACGCCTTGATTCGGGGCGGGGTCTATCCGGCCACTCCCCAGGCGGTCTACGGCCTGGCGCTGATGCTGGAACGCGGCATCCTCTACCAGCCGCCGGTGGCCCCGGCGATGTGGCGCCAGTTGGGGCTGACGCTGTCGGAGTGGTCCCAGGCACGCCTCAATCTCGCCTTCGGCGAGGATACCTCGCCCCGGGCCCGGCTGCTCGAGGGGGTGCTGTGCATGCTCGGCTTGCCTCTTGGTGTGGGTCAGGGCAATAACCCCACCTGCCAGTCGGCCCGAGCGCTGTCGATGTGGGCCTACAACGACCCCGACTACCTGCTGCAGATGGTGGCCTGGGCGGCTCGCGACGACGACATCATCATGCACTTCGAGGGCATGCCGCTCTCCTCCATGGCCAGCCTCTCCGGCGTGGCCCAGAGCCTGCCCATGGACCTCGACCCGGTATCGCTGATCGTGGTGCCACATCTCGACCGCATCTATGCCGAAATGGGACGTCGCTGCATCGGCCGCGAAGGCGACCCGCATCGCTGGGTCAACCCGGAGTTCCACGGCTGGTGGTCGGGGCGCGGCTTTCGCATCAACGTCGACGTGGGAACCGGCCAGCTTCACGAGCTGGACGACTTCCTGCGCCACTTCTATGCCAGCTATCACCCCTACTACAACGGCAATCAGCCGCTGATCCACCCCCAGCCGGCAGGCATCGCCATCACCGACAGTGCCGCCCGCTTCATCGGCTGGCACGCCATCACGGTGCTACGCGCATCCCTCGACCCGACCGACACCATGCGGGTGTACTTCTTCAACCCTAACAACGACAGCGGCCAGGACTGGGGCGACGGCATCAAGGTGAGCACGGCGGGCCACGGCGAGCGCTTCGGCGAATCGTCGCTGCCCTTCGAGCAGTTCGCCTCGCGGCTCTATATCTTCCATTACGACCCGCTGGAGCGGGGCGAACTGGCCCAGGTCAGCCAGGAGGAGCTCGACCGGGTGACCGGCTATATCCACCGCAGCTGGGGCGCGGACCGGGTACCGCCCACCGACCTGCAGGCCAACGCCGGGCAGGCGCCCGACAGGGAGTGAATCAGCGGCCGGGGCGCTGGGGCAGCGGCAGGAAGCGTGCCCATAGCGGCGCGACAAGCATCAGCACCACCATGCGCAGCAGGTGGTGAAAGGCAACGAACACCGGGTCGAGCTCCAGCGCCACCGCCAAGATCGCCATCTCGCCAATGCCGCCGGGCGCCAGCGCCAGCAGCGCCACGTCCCGTGGCACCCCGACCAGGTGGTGGATCAGCTCGGCAAACAGCGCCAGCACCGCCAGCGCCACCAGGGTTGCGACCAGCGCCTGGAACGCATAGCGCGCGAGACGCCGCGAGGAGAGGCCACGAAAGCGCGAGCCGATGGCGCTGCCCAGCACCCACAGCATGCCGCTGAGCCCCCAGTCGGGCAACTCTAGGCTGGCGATATCCAAGCCCGACAGCAAGCCGGCCACCAGCAGCGGCGTGAGTAGCGCCGGCGTGGGCAGGCGCAGCCAGCGTCCCAGCGGAAGCAGCAGCGGCAACGCCAGCAGCATCCACAGGGACGCCGGATCGGGGTCCACGGCGGCGGCCACCTCGCCACCGCTCGCCCCCTCCCAGACCCAGAACAGCGGCGGCAGGATCAACACCACCAGCACCACGCGGAGCGACTGGGCGATGGCGATGCGTCGCGGGTCACCGCCGCACTTCTCGCCCATCAGGATCATCGCCGTCATCGCCCCCGGCGCCGAAGCGAACCAGGCGCTCACCGAATCGAAGCCGCAGCGCCGATACCAGGCCGCCGCCGCGCTCGTGGAAACCGCCACCCCTGCCAGTAGCAACGCCGCCGAGAGCGGCCAGTCGAACACCCTCTCGGCCAGTTGGGGCGTCACCTGGCTGCCCAGCACCAGGCCGAGCACGCCGAGGAACACTTCGCGCAGACGTTCGGGTACACGCACCTCGACGCCCCGGGCTGCAACGATCAGGTTGGCAACCAGCGGGCCCAGCATCCAGGCCAGCGGCAGGCCGATAAGCTGAAACAGTCCGCCCCCCACGGCGCCCACGCCCAGCGAAATGGCCAGCGCCCTTGCGTCACGTCGCCCCACGGTGGCTCCTTCTGTTAACCGGCTAACTAATACAGTATGCCATACTGGCGCCGTCGCTTCCGGCAGCCGGAGAAACCACATGCCCCGCCTCGATCAACTGCTCGTCGCCCAGGGCCTGGCCCGCTCGCGCACCCGCGCCCAGCGCCTGATCCACCACGGCCGTGTCAGCCTGGCCGAGACGGGGCGGGCACTCACCAAGCCCGGCGAGAAGCTTCCCGATGAAACGCCTCTCGTGGTGGCCGAAGAGCCGGAGGAACGCTACGTCTCGCGCGCCGGGCTCAAGCTGGAAGCGCTGATCGAGGCCCTGGGACTTGACCTCACCGGCAGGCTGGTACTGGACGTGGGGCAGTCCACTGGCGGCTTCACCGACTGCGCCCTGCATGCCGGCGCCCGCCACGTGATCGGCGTGGAGGTAGGCCACGACCAGCTCGCCCCCGAGCTGCGCGCGGATGCGCGGGTGACCTGCCTGGAGGGACTCAACGCCCGGGCAATGACCGATGATCCGCGCCTGCACGAGGCCTTCGCGGCCCAGGGCGCCACGGGGCCGGCACTGGCCGTGATGGACGTCTCCTTCATCTCCCAGACGCTGATCCTGCCCCAGTTGGCCGCCCTGCTGCCGCCCGGCGGGGAGCTGGCGAGCCTGGTCAAGCCGCAGTTCGAAGTGGGCCCGGGCGGGGTCAACGCCCGTGGCCTGGTCGACGATCCCGCCCGCTATCCCGAGGTGGAGGCGCGCATTCGCGCCTGCTGCGCCGAGTACGGCCTTCGCGTGTGCCACTGGCAGGAAAGCCCCCTGCGCGGCGGCGACGGGAATCGCGAGTTTCTGCTGCACGCCGTAAAGGCATGAAGATCAGCGCCCCGCATCCCCCGCATCGATATCGCCGGGGTCGCCCTTGGCACCGGGCGGCGGATGGGCCGGATCGATCACCTGCCCGCTGGACGCGCTCTCCACGCGCCGTGCCGTGCCGTCGGCACGATGCAGCCAGACATCGAGCTGATTGAAGGCGATATCGACGCCGTGCTCGGCGAACAGCTCACCCACCCGGCAGTTGATCTCGTCGGTGGCGTAGAGCCGGTCGCCCAGACCGTTGACGAAGATGCGCAGCTCGAAGTCCAGGGTGCTCTCGCCGTAGCTCATGAAGAAGACCTGCGGCTCCGGGTCGGTCAGCACCCGCGGGTTCTCGTCGGCGGCCTCACGCAGCAGGCGATGTACCAGGCGGTGGTCGGAGCCATAGGCCACGCCGAAGGTGAGCACCACTCGGGTGATGGTGTCCGATAGCGACCAGTTGATCAGCTGGTCGGTAACGAAGGTTTTGTTAGGGATGATGATCTCCTTGCGGTCGAAATCGGTCACCGTGGTGGCGCGGATGCGGATCTTGCTCACCGTGCCGGTGAGATTGCCGAGCGTGATGGTGTCACCGATGCGCGCTGGCCGCTCGAAGAGGATGATCAGCCCCGAGACGAAGTTGGCGAAGATCTCCTGCAGCCCGAAGCCCAGGCCCACACCCAGCGCCGCCACCAGCCACTGCAGCTGGCTCCAGGCCACGCCCAGGGTACCCAACGCCGTGACCACCCCCGTACCGATGATGGTATAGGAGAGCAGCGAGGTGATGGCATAGGCGCTGCCCTGCTTGAGCTCGAGGCGCGAGAGCACGCTCACCTCCAGCAGCCCCGGCAGGTTGCGCGCCATCATCAACGTCAGCAGCACGACCAGCAGCGCGGTGAAGAGATCGGCCACCGAAAGCATGTTCGCCACCACCTCGGCGCCCTCCCCTGCGGCGGGCTCGAGCAGGGTGACTTGCTCCAGGTAGCCGAGCACCGCAAAGAGATCGGACCACACCAGGTAGAGCACCGCGAAGAAGCCGATCAGCAGAATCAGCTTGGACAGGCGCAGCGACTGCTGATTGACCTGCTCCATGTCGAGCGGCGGCTCCTCGACCACTTCCAGGCCTCCTTCGGCTCCCTCCTGCACCTGGGCGCGTCGGCGCGCCAGCGCCCGGCGATAGGCCAGCCGCCGTGCAGCCACGGCCAGGCCGCGCACCACTGCCGCTTCCACCAGGATCCACAGCCCCAGCAGGTAGAGAGTGATGACGAAACGCCCCACTAGGCTCAGCGCCGTGTACTCGTAGCCGTAGGCGATCAGGCCGACCAGCACCAGGGGCACCATCGCCAAGGCAAGCCCCAGCACCAGGCGGAACAGCTTGACGCCGAAGAAGGGGGTATGGGCCAGGATCAGCTTGGCCAGCACCACGCTAAGGCCGAGCAGGCCAGCGAACAGCAGTCCCAGCGCCAAGGGACGCTGCGAGAGCTCGATCTCCGCCCCACGCGCCAGCGGCGCGATCAGCAGTACCGGCACCAGGGTCACCGCCAGCCACAGCAGCCACCAGCGCAGTCTTACCGCATAGCCGGACGGCCAGTAGAAGTGACGAATGGCGACACCGTCGGCCACCAGCAGCCGGCGCGCCCAGGCAATCACCGCCCAGGCCAGCGCCAGGTGCAAGAGCGACTCACCGACATCGCCGGCCAATCCGCCGGTGCCCAGCAGCAGGGCCAACCCGGCCGCCTGTAGGCAGAGCGGACCAGGAAGCGCCAGCAGCGCATTGAGCGCAATCGCCTGGGGCGTATGACCCTGAGTGTCGTGCTTGAGATGGCCGATCTCCTCGTGGAGCTGCCCCAGGCGACGCTGGATACGGCGCCGACTCAGCGCCAGGCCGGCGGCGAACAGCAGGACCGGCAAACCGGCCAACGCTCGGGCGTCCGGCAGTGCCCAATGGCCGGGCAACAGTTCGCGCCACTCACCCTCACGCCACTCCAGCATGAGCTTGTCGGTCAGGCTGCTCAGCCAAGCGAGGTCCAGCGGGCGCGCGTTGGCGATCCAGAACAGCTGCTCGTCGATGGTGGTCCGCAACTCATCGCTCGTCGCCAGCAGCTGCTGCTGGTTAAGCTGCAGGTCGATGGCGGCACTGAGCATTTCGCCATAGGCCTGCTCGAGCTGGTCCACCAGCTCGCGGCGCCCTTGGTAGAGGGTGAGCAGCGAATCGATCAATTCCGGCGACGCTTCCGCGTCGGCCTCCTCGAGACGACGACGGGCGAGCTGTTCGCCCTCGCGCAGGTCGTCACGCTGGCGGCCTAGCTCGAACTGCTTGAGGCGCAGGTCGGCGATCTCGTCCTGCAACCCGCGGCGCTCCTCCACCCGCGGCAGCGACTGACGCTGTTCGCGCAGGATGCGCGACAGCAGAATGCTGCCGCGGATGGCATCGATCTGCTCATTGAGGGTGCGCTGCAGCTGGCGCACTCGCTCGAGCTGACGGCGGATCTCGAGCCCCTCACGCACCAAGCGGTTGCCCTGATCGGTGGCCTGCAACAACTCGAGGCTCATGTTGCGATTGATCTCCTGGGCACGGGTCACCACGGGGTGGCCGACCACCCCCTCCTCGTCACTCACCGCCGCGGCGATGGCCTGCTCCGACTGCTCACGCTGGCGGCGGTCGATGATCCCCTGCAGCAGCGTCAACCGCGCCTCCTGGTTGGCTACCTGACGTTCGAGCAGGTTGCGATGTACCTGGTCCAGCTCGCGCAGCCGGGTGTTGGTAGCCAGCTGACGCTGGTGCAGTTGCAGCGTCTGCTCGGCCAGCTCACGTTCTATGCGCAGGCGAACGCGTCGCGGATCGTCCTCGGGTACCTGACGCTCGCCCAGTTCCGCTAATTGACGACGCACCTCATCCTGGCGCTGCATGGCCTCGCTGATCGACTGCTGGGCGCGTTCCGGCAACGTCTGTGCGTTGAGCAGCCGCGACGAAACATCCGCCAACTCGTCCTGGAGCCGCGACAGCTCGACACCGGCCTCCTCGCGGCGGGACTGCAGCGCCTCTAGGGAGAGTGCCTCCAGCTCCTCTACCGTCTCATTCTGCGAACTTTGCTCCATGCGGCGCAGTTCCTGCTGCAAGCGCTGCAGTTCATCGGGGGCCTCACGGACTCGCGCCTCCAACTGCTCGCGCTGTTCGCGCACTGCCTCTAGCCGCCCCAAGGCATCGAGCGCCCCCTGCAGGGCGTCAATGTCGGCCTGGGCCGTCTCGCTCGGGGTCTCGCCCTCTGCTGGCTGGAGCGACTCGAGCCGCGACTCGAGAGCCTCTCGGCTGGGCAATTCCTGGGCGGCGACGAAGGGGGTGAACCCCCACAAACCCAGCAGCCACAGAGCCAGGAACAGCCCGCCGGCTGATCGCGACAGGGAGAGGAAACAAGCAACAGGACGGGCGTTCAAGGTGCGACCTCGGCAATGACGAAAAAACCGTTGCCGATTCTCGGCCTCATGAGCCGGCGAGGCAATCCTCCTGTTACAGGGCGCAAGCCCTCTGTCGCCGTGCGTATACGGTTGACTTGCCCGGCCGGCGTGTTAGAACGGAATCTCCACCCACGGAGGCAGACACTCATGAGTCCCGTTCGCCCTGCCCTGCTCGTTGCCCTCCTGCTGGCCACGACCGGTGCCGCTCTGGCCGCCGAACCGGGAACGGAAGCCAACCGCGCTGCCATCGAGGCGCGCATCGAAGCGCTCAACGCAGAGCTGACCGAACTGCAGCGCCAGCTGGAAACCCTGCCCGAGGAGAACGGCGGCGCCCTCGACAGGGAGGAAGAGGCAACCCGCGAGGAGATCGCCCAGCGCCGCCAGTTGGAGCGCGAATCGACGCGCAATCCCCTGGCCATCACCTCGCACCGTCGCAACTACCTGCTGCCCCTCAGTTACAGCCACGACCCGGAGACCCAGAACTTCGCTGCCGTTACCAACGGCAACAGCCCCAAAGATTTCGAGGTGAAGTACCAGTTCAGCGTCAAGGTGAACATGGTGGAGGACCTGTTCGGCGACAAGGGCGACCTGTATTTCGCCTATACCCAGCGCAGTTGGTGGCAGGCCTACAACGCCGACTCCTCCTCGCCGTTTCGCGAGACCAACTACGAACCGGAGGTCTTTCTCTCCTTCGACAACGCCTGGCGCCTGTTCGGCTGGACCAATTCTCGCAACCGCATCGCGTTCAACCACCAGTCCAACGGTCAGTCCGGCGAGCTGTCGCGCAGCTGGAATCGGTTCTACCTGGAGAGCCTGTTCCGCCGCGGCGACTGGGCCCTCAACCTGGCGCCGCACTGGCGGGTGCCGGAATCCTCGAGCGACGACGACAACCCCGACATCCACCGCTACATGGGCTATGGCGACATCACCCTCGCCCGGCGCCTCGAGGGCGATGCCGAGGCCAGCCTGATGGTGCGCGGCAACCCCGGTGCCGGCCACATGGGCGCCCAGGTCGACTACTCCTGGCCGCTGTTCGGCAATATCCGCGGCCATGTGCAGTACTACTACGGCTACGGCGAGAGCCTCATCGACTACGACTACCGCAACCAGCGCCTGAGCCTCGGCTTCAGCATCAATCCACTGTTCTCCGGCAGCGGCTCGGCACAGTAAGCTCAATTGAACTCGATACGGCGACTGCTATGCTGAGCCTGTCATTCATCGTCAGAGGAAGACTGTCATGGCATCTCGTACGCCCAATACCGACGCAAGCACCCAGCAGCTGAAGGAAGACCTGCACCACCTGTCGCGCACCATCGAAGAGCTGGTCAGCGCCACTGCCGACGACTCCCGCAGCAACATCAAGGAGTTGCGCGAGCGCGCCGAGCAGCGCCTCAAGGACACCCGCGAGCGGCTAGAAGCGCGCGGCGAGCGGTTCTACGGCGAGGCCCGTGACAGCGTCACCCAGCAGGCCGATGCCTGCGACCGCTACGTCCACGAGAATCCCTGGACCAGCATCGGTATCGGCGCCGCCGTCGGTGTGGTCATCGGCATGCTGATCGGGCGGCGCTGATGGCATCGAGCCAAGGACCGGCACACCGCCTGCTCGAGGCCGTCAAGCGGCTGCTCGGCAGTCTCGTTGCCGCCGGCGAGACACGCCTTCAGCTGCTCGTTGTGGAACTGGAGGAAGAGCGCGCCCGGGTCGTCACCCTGCTACTGCTGATCGGCGCGAGCCTGGTGATGCTGCTGCTGGGCCTGGCCGTGCTCGTCCTGCTGGTGGCGGTCTTCTTCTGGGACAGCCACCGCCTGGCCGCCATGGGCATCAGCGCCGGCGCGCTGATCGGCGGCAGCCTGCTGCTGGCCCTGGTGGCACGCGCCCAGGCCCGCCGCCACACCCTGCTCAAGCAGACCCTGACCCAGCTCGCCACCGACCGTGAACTGGCGGAGAGACGCCGTGACGACACGCCCACCCGCTGAGTCGCCATCCCCCCGCCCGAGCCGAGCCGAACGCAAGGCCCGGCTGCTCGCCACCATCGAGCAACAGCGCATCGACATCCTCGTCGACGCCCATCGCCTGCGCGAAGCCAGCCGACCGATCGACGACGGCTGGCACAGCCTGATGCGCTTCAAGACCGCTTTCATCGCGGCAGGCGGCGTGGCCCTGTTTCAGGGTGCGCGTCATCCGCATAGCCTGGTACGCCTCGCCCGCCGGGCGGTGGCCGCTGCCCTGCTGGTTAATCGCGCGCGACGCCTGCTTCGGCTCGTCCGCTGATCATCGAGGAGACCGTCCATGCCGCTCGCCATCACCCTGCACCTGCTCGCCGCCGTCATCTGGGTGGGGGGCATGTTTCTCGCCTGGATGGTCCTGCGTCCGGTCGCGGCAGGCCTGCTCGATCCGCCCCAGCGGCTCACGCTGTGGGCACGGGTGTTCCAGCGCTTCTTCCCCTGGGTATGGGCGGCGGTGGCGGTGCTGCTTGCCACCGGCCTGTGGATGCTGTTCAGCGTGTTCGGTGGCATGGCCGCGGCACGCTGGCACATCCACCTGATGCTTGCCATCGGCCTGGTGATGATGGCGATCTTCGCCTACATCTGGTTCGTTCCCTACCCCCGACTGCATGCCGCCGTGCAGGCCAAGAGCTGGCCCGAGGGCGGCAACCACCTGGGACGCATCCGCCGCCTGGTCGGCCTCAACCTGATCCTTGGCCTGGTGACCGTGGTGGTGGCCAGCGGCGGCCGCTACTTCTGAGGGAGTGCGCGCACTTAGCTTTGTCCGAAAAGTCGTCGAGCGATGGTCAGACAAGGCAAAAATCGGTGAAAAGACGGAGTTTACGTGGTGTAAATGAGTACTTTGAGCCGATTTTTAACGCCGTATGACCGAGCGCAGGCAGTTTTCAGACAAAGCGTTATAGCGTTGCCGAGACGGGCGTTCGCGCCTTGTGCCTGGGCATCGGCACCCACTTCATCCACCGCTCGCCGTGATCGAGGCGTTTCTCCACGAAGCGCCGCGTGCGCCGCTGCCCTTCGCTGCTGTCCGTGGCCCACACGGCCAGGGCGGCCAGAAACAGACTGGTCAGGGCGACTTCCTCGACCTGGGCGCGACGGCTGCCGTAGCGCGCCTCCAGTTGCGCCGCCTCGCGCAGCCACTGCACGGTGCGCGACAGGTCGAAAGGCAGGGGGGTCCAGGTATGCAGGTGCGGCAGGTGCGCCTTGGTGCGCAGCATCTGCAGGGTAACGCGGCGATGGGCGGCAAAGGCGTCGAACCAGGCCATCAGGCAGTGCTCGATACGCACCCGCTCCGGCCAGTCGGCAAAGGTGGCCGGCTTCTCGGCGAGCATGGCGCGCCAGCCGCGCCGAAACCAGGCGTTGGCCACGGCGTCCAGGTCGCGGAACTCCCCAAGCACCACCGACATGGGCAATTCGAGCGCGCGGGCTACCTCGGTCAGGCGCACGGCCTGCCAGCCCTGGGATTCCGCCTGGTGGACGGCCTCGTCGACGACGCTCTCGACAAGGGACGCCATCTCGACATTCGACGAGCGGTCTACGGCGATCATGGTCATGGCACGGCTCTCCCTCGAACACAGCTCCCAACACGAGCATAGACCATGGGAACCGGTCTGATGGGCTTACAGGGCGTTGCCGCAGGCCACCCCGCTGGCCCAGGCCCACTGGAAGTTGTGGCCGCCCAGCTCGCCGGTCACGTCGAGCACCTCGCCGATGAAGCGCAGCGGCGGCAGCCCCGCCACGGCAAAGGTCTTCGAGGAGATCGCCCGGGTGTCGACGCCGCCCAGGGTCACCTCGGCGGTGCGCCAGCCCTCGGTGCCGGCGGGCTTGAGCCGCCACTCGGCCAGCGCCCGGGCCCAGCCCTCGAGCCGCGCATTGCTGAAGTCCGCCAGCACGCCGTCGTCGCCGTGCCACTCGGTGAGCGCCTGGGCGAGGCGCTTGGGCAGCTGCTCGGCCAGCCAGGTGGAGAGCTGCCGCCGGGGCGTCTCCCGGCGCGCCCGGGCCAACGCCTCGAAGGCGTCCCGGCCGGGCAAGAGGTCGATCCGCAGCTCGTCGCCGGGCTGCCAGTGGCTGGAGATCTGCAGCATGGCCGGCCCGGAGAGCCCACGGTGGGTGAAGAGCATGGGCTCGGCGTAGCGGCCGCCACGGCAGGTCACCGCCACCTCGCAGGCCACCCCGGCCAGGTCGGCGGCGCGCGCCTTCCACGGCGAACTCAGGGTGAACGGCACCAGCGCCGGGCGAGTCGGGGTCACTTCGAGCCCGAACTGGCACGCCAGGTCGTAGCCGAAGCCGGTGGCGCCCAGGGTGGGGATGGAGAGCCCGCCGGTGGCCACCACCAGGGCGCCACAGTCGAGGCGCCCCAGGGAGGTTTCAAGGCGCATGCCCTCCCCCACGGGCGTCACCGACTCGACGGCGGTCTTGAGGCGAAGCTCGACGCCGGCCCACTCACACTCGGTGAGCAGCACGCCGAGCAGCTCCTTGGCGGAATGGGCGCAGAAGAGCTGGCCCGGCGCCTTCTCCACGTACTCCACGCCGTGACGCTCCACCAGCTCGACGAAGTGCTCGGGCCGGTAGCGCTTCAGCGCCGAGATGCAGAAGTGGGGGTTGTTCGAGAAGAAATTGGCGGGCGTGGAGGCCAGGTTGGTGAAGTTGCAGCGCCCGCCGCCGGACATCAGGATCTTCTTGCCCGCCTTGTTGGCATGATCCACCACCAGCACCCGCCGTCCGGCGTAACCGGCGGTGAGCGCGCACATCAACCCGGCGGCTCCGGCGCCGATCACCACCACGTCGTAGGTCATGCCTCTCTCCCGCCCGCTGCTTCGAGGGCGGGGATTGTAGCAGCTCGTCTCCCTCGGCTCAGGTCACCGGCTCGAGGTGATGTCAGTGTTGGTGCTTTTTGATTGGCACGCTGAGTACCGTACGCTATGCTTACCGAGAAATTACATTTGGTAACATCAAGAGAGCCATTCCACGCTTTTTTATCAGTCCTCTCATACTTGCAGCTTGATGGCCTGAACTACAATGAGCATGAGCTCGCTACCCAACAGGTCACGGACCGGGGCACAATTGACACCTAACTGTCTGAAAAATAGAAGAATTAAAAAAACTCAACAATAAACACGGCAAGCCCCATAAAAAAAGAACGTCACATGTACGCATCGGAACCGCACTCGGACGATAGGATTATCGTCTCGTCGTACGGTACCGGCTGAGCGCAGGGAGAAATTCATGGTACCTCATGACTACATGCTCATTGTGCTGCGAACCATTCAGGAACCACTGGATGACGAATACCACCAGGCCTTGAAGCGGCAAGGGTATCATCTTGAAATCATTGCCCCGGGGCAGGATCCCATCCCCCAGATGAAGCAGCGGCCCCCCATCGCCGCTTGTTTCCAGTTCGACTACCCGGATCTCGAAGGCCTCGGCAGCCTGCGCGAAGCCAAGAAGGCCTTCCCCACCATTCCCCTGCTGATGATCACCCAGGCCCACTCCGAGCACCTGGCCGTCTGGGCGTTTCGTGCCCGAGTATGGGACTACTTCGTGCAACCCTTCGATATGACACGTTTCCTGGAGGTGATGGCCAGTTTGTACGACGCACGCTTGCCAGAAAAAGCCAAGGCCACCAACCGGCCAGTGGCCGAGGTCAAGAACCACATTCCGCCGGAGGCACGGCTTTACTGTTCAGCCCCTGGCGACGACCAGGCAAAACTGCAACGGGTCGTCTCGTATATCGACCAGAACCTGCACCGCAAGATCGTTCAGGCGGAGGTCGCCGGCCTCTGCGGACAGAGTGCCTTTCAGTTCAGCCGCTTCTTCCGGCGCGTGACCGGTATTACTTTCCAGGAGTACCTGATGCACCGGCGCATCAACGAAGCCATGCGCTTGCTGGCCAACCCCAAGGTCACCATCACCGATGTGTGCTTCACGGTGGGCTTTCGCGACCTCTCCTACTTCACCCGCACCTTCCAGCGCTACGTCGGCAAGCCCCCTTCCAGCTACCGGCTGGAGGCCACGGAATCGGCCAACGCACGGGCGAAAACCGAGCGCCCCAATTCCCCTCCAGCCGCACTGCCCGAGCTCCCCCCGCTGCTGAAGTCGCTCAACCCCTGAAGTTACGAAGCGTGCAAGCGCCAGGGGGAAAGCTTCCACGGTTCTGGGGCACGGTTCTTGGGAAAGATCACGCAACAGGAGCGCCGGCGAGGCCACCGCCTTGCCGGCGTTCTGTTGAGCAGGAATGCCGACCATCAGTCCACCAGCACCGGAATCTGTGCCAGGATGCCGTAGTTCTCGCCGCCGGTCTGGCCCTTGGGTTCGTGGACGCTGCAACTGGGCAGAAAATAGATGCTCATCTTGCGCCAGTCGGCCGGATCGCCATTCTCGAACTGGAGCTCGAAGTGATCCACGAAGTCATCCCAGCGCTCTTCCCCATCCGTGCTGGCATTCTCCCACTGCCCGGGCCACTCGACATCCTCCGAATCGGGAGCGAGCCCCATTTTCTCGGGGGCAAACTCATCGATCTTGTTCTCCTGGGCATTACTGACGACCCAGACGATATGCACAGTGACAGCTCCTACTAAAGCGTTTTGTGGCGCCACGCCCGACTCACAGTCGATCACCGGCAGCGTCAGCGTCCAGGTGACTTCGCGGCTGGTCTCATCGACCCAGCGGTCATAGAAAGCATCAAAAGCCGACTGGACCTGGCCATTGTTGGTGGCAATATCCTCACCAAAGTACATCTCGTTTTCGTTACCATCGCCTTCCACTAAATCGCGTATTTCCTTGGCATTAGTGGCACCACTATCATCGTGCTCGAAGTTGGTCCAGCCCCCCGTCTGATCCCCCTCGGGGATAAATCGCCCGACATCGCAAGAGTAGTTTCCGCCGGGATTCATGAGGGCTTGCTTGCATAGTGCGATGGGCTGATCGACGTCTTCCGGTCGCAGCGTACCGGCAAAACCGATATAGGCCACCGAACGGGCCAAGACATCCACGTCATCAATACCCAGCACGCTGGCAAAGAACGTTTCCACAGGGGACTGCTGACGCGCCGTGACCACCTCCACGGCATTGATGAAGTTAGTATCGAGGTCCAACTCGTCCGTCGTACGCTCATGCAGGTCCACCACCTCCGTGGAAGGGTTTGCCGTAAAGGTTCGATTGGTGAAGCTCCAGTGCCCGCGCCTCGCGCTGATGACTTCCGCGGCTTCCCCCTGGCTGCCATTGGACTGGGCAGCCTGCGTGGCCCACCCCTCTGCACTCAAGTAGTTGACGCCATCATAAGGATCAGTCCCATCATTGATCTTGACTTCAGTTCCATTGATCGGATCGTCAACCGTGATGTAAAGCTGCCTGGCTCCCGCCAAGGACCCAGCATCGGCTGCGTTATGAAGCTCATTTCTTGCCACATAAAGGTTACCGACATCTACCGCCAAGGCCATGAAGCCCAACAAAACGACGAGAGAAACAGCGACTAGCACAACCGATACACCCTGTTGCCTCTTTCGTCCTAACCAGCGATCATCAACGTTTATCATGTTATAGTTTTTCATGACTATTCCGCCCGCATGCTGGTGACAGCCTGAATCTCGATTAACTCACCCACGATTCCTGGCAGAAGAAGGAACTTATAGGGATAGTCAACGGTGACAGTGACGTCACTACCCGGCGTCATATTCATATCAGATCGGGTGATATCAATCGTCATTTCCGCAGGACCACCTAGCGATATCAAATACTGTTCAGCGTAGTCTTTTACTGCCTGTTCTATGGCATCGTCTTCAGCTACAAGGTCACGGGGCATTGGACGAAATAATATCCCTGTCCTGGCTCCCTCCCGACTAGCATTGGTCAGCACCGCTTTGTCATACAAGGCAACACTCAACTCAATTACTCCAAATAAAATAAGGAATAAAGCAAATGATGTAATTGCAAACTCTACAACCTCAGCCCCTTGCTGCTTGTGTAACGAGCGCGCCCTTTTCATGGTCGCCCCTCCCTGTATGCAGGTATGCCTTAGTTGGCGGACTGACGACTGCCGTTACGCCGCATCAAATTGTCCAGATTCTTGGCGTTCTGGCTGGCGGTGATGTAATAGGCAGGCGACAGGCGCATGGCCTCCTCGAAGAAGCCCATGGCGTCGTCATAGCGCCCTTCCAGCATCGAGATGTAGCCGATGTCGTTGTAGGCCTTGGCACGGTCGCCGTTTCGGGCCACCGCTTCTACCGCCGTCTCGAAGTCGCCCTCGCGGGCGTAAACCAGTCCCAGGTTCCGCCAGGCCAGCTCGTAGCCGGGGTTGGCGCTTACCGCGCGGCGCAGCGACTGGCGGGCGCCATCCCAGTCGCCGGCCAGGTAGCGCGAATAGCCCAGATTGTTGAGCACCAGTGGGGTTTGGGGGCTCGCCTCCAGCGCTGTTTCGTAGTGGCCTCGGGCCTGGCCATAGTCACCCCAAATATCGGCGATCACTCCCAGGGCGTTATGCGCCTGCCAAGGAGCACGACCACGCGAAACCAGCGGCTGCAACTGCTGCTCGGCGGCGTCATAGTCCCGCTGTTCGAGCAGGGCGACGCCCAGCGCCGTGTGGGCACCCACGTGACTGTCGTCGATCTCCAGCGCCCAGCGGTAGGCCTTCTCGGCCAGGTCGTGATTACCCCGGCCGTGATGGATGATGCCGATGCGATAGAGCGGATCGGCCTGGGGCGTCTTCTCCATGCGCAGGCCACGCAGGTACTCGAACAGTGCCCGATCCGGGTCGCTCGCGCGTAGCGCTGCCGCCCCGTTTCGATAGGCCTCCTCCGGCGAGCCGACGGGGAAGGCCGTGCTGTACTCCACCGAGGAATTGCCCTCTGCAAGCGCTGCATAGGGGTCTGCGCCCACCTGCCGCTGAGCGTTGCTGGCACAGCCCCCAAGCGTCAGGGCCAGCGCAAGACAGACAACCGGTTTCTTGAGTGCAAATTTCATGTGACTCTCCCTGGGGCTCTGTTGAGTACAACGAATTGGCCAGGATCAGCGCCCGGCAAGCGCCGCCATGGCGCCCAAAAGCGGTGGCCCCAGCGTTACCACAAAAAAGCTGGGCAGGATGCAGAAGATCAACGGGAAGAGCATCTTGGTGCTGACCTTGGCGGCTCGCTCCTCGGCCTGCTGGGTGCGCTTGTCGCGCAGCTCCACGGCGAAGAGCCGCAGTGTCATGGCGAGGCTGGTACCGAAGCGCATGCTCTGAAGCAGGGTGGTCACCAGGCCGCGGATGTCGTCGACGCCGGTGCGCTCTTCCAGGTCGCGCAGTGCCGTCTTGTTATCCATGCCCGCGCGGGTCTGCAGGCCATAAATATGCAACTCGTCGGCCAGCTCCGGGTGGCTGATCTCCAGGTCGCGCGCCACGCGCTGGATGGCCGCCCCCAGGCCCAGCCCCGCCTCGCTGCACACCACCAGCAGGTCCAGGGCATCCGGCAGACCGCGACTGATCAGTTTCGAGCGCTGCTTGATGGCGCGGTCCAGCCAGAAACGTGGCAACAGATAGCCGGCCACCGCCAGGCAAGCAATCAGCAAGGCTCCAATATTCAGCGGCATGCGCAGGAAGGGCAGTACGATCAGCATCACCAGTGGCGGCACGACGGTGAGCAGCAGACGCACACCAAAGAAGAGGTTGACCGCCCCGGGAGAGCGCTTACCGGCCCGACGAAGATCGCGGGCAATGCGGCTCCTGGCCTCTTCCTCGGTGGGCACCAGTCGCTCCCCCATCGGCCCCAGCCATTCACGAAGGCCCGATTCCGAGTTTGCCGCACCGCCGGCACCGCTCGCCTCCAGGCTGCGCAGGCGCCGGCGCAGCGGATCGGAGAGCCCCATCACCACCATGGTCATGGCGATGAGAAGGGCAAAGATCGCCAACCCCAGCAGGGCGGCGAAGCCCATCTGCGCCGCTGCGGGATCATTGAGCCATTCGTTCAGGGGCTGCATCCAAACCAGTACGGTATCCATCTCACGCCCTCCTCAAACCTCGACACGCACGATCTTGCGCAGCCACAGAATCCCGATGATCACCATCACGAAGGCGGCCACTACCAACTGACGCCCCAATGGATCCTCGGTGAGCATCGGGATGAAATCCGGGTTGACCAGCATGAGGACTCCCCCCAGGACGAAGGGCAGCAGCGAGAGAATCCAGCCAGCCATCCGCCCCTCGGCCGAGAGGGTGCGCACCTTGCGCTGGAAGCGGAAACGGTCGCGCACCACGGCGGCCAGGTTATCGAGCAGCTCGGCCAGGTTGCCGCCGGTCTCCTTCTGGATCAGCACCGAGGTGATAAAGATCATCACCGTCACGCTCTGCACGCGCCGTAACATCCCGAGCAGGGCGCCCCGCACATCGCCGCCGTAGTTGATCTCCATGAAGGCGATACGAAATTCGCCGGCGATAGGCTCGGCCAGCTCCTCCGCCACCAGGTGCATGGCATCGCTGAAGGGGTGGCCGGCACGCAGCGCCCGGGCCATGATGATCAACGCATCGGGCAGTTGCTCCTCGAAGCGGGCCAAACGACGTTTGCGCGCCCGCATCAGTCGCACAAATGGGAACACCGCCACGCCCACTCCGAGCAAAATGCCCAGCACTGGCTGGGGCAGCAGCAGGTAGCCCGCCACCCCGCTGATGCCCCCCAGGCAGACCGAGTAGAGCACCACCCGGTAGGCGGGCGTTTCCTGCCCCGCCTGCTCGATGAGCTGGTGAATGCGGGCCATGCCCGGCAGCCGTTCCAGGGCGCGCTCCAGCGGCGAGAGCTTTCTCAAGTATTTGCTCTGGATCAATGAAGCGCCGCCCTGCTGCCCTTCACCGGAGATCGCCCGCAGGCGCTTCTTGAGCCGCTTCTGCGCCTGGCGATTCTCGCCGAAGGCGGGCACCAGAAAGCTCTGCATCAGCAGGAAGACGGCGATGAACACCATGCCGATGACGATCGTCTGATCGGAGATCTGGATGTCCATCAGGCTGCTCAGATCCATGACCGTTGACCTCCCCCCGTGTTCTGGAAGATCTCCAGGCCCGGGTCGAGCCCGCGGCGTTTGAGGTAATCGTGGAAGCCCGGCACCACGCCGGTAGCCAGGTAGCGGCCCACCACCTTGCCGTCGGCATCGAGGCCTTCGCGCTCGAAGCGGAAAATCTCCGACATGGTGATGATCTCGCCCTCCTGGCCGTTGACCTCCTGCACGCTGACCAGGCGGCGCACGCCGTCTTCCTGACGCTCGATCTGCACCACCACGTCGATGGCCGAGGCAATCTGCGAGCGCAGCGCCTGGGGAGGAAGCTGGTAACCGCTCATGGCCACCATGTTCTCGATCCGCGTCAGGGCATCGCGCGGCGTGTTGGCGTGAACGGTGGTGAGCGAGCCGTCGTGGCCGGTGTTCATGGCCTGCAGCATGTCGAAGGCCTCGCCGCCGCGCACCTCGCCCACCACGATGCGGTCGGGGCGCATGCGCAGGCTGTTGCGCACCAGGTCGCGCTGGCTGATCTCCCCCTTGCCCTCGATGTTGGGCGGGCGCGTCTCCAGGCGCCCCACGTGGGGCTGCTGAAGCTGCAGCTCCGCCGAGTCCTCGATGGTGACGATGCGCTCGTCGTGGGGAATGAAGCTGGAGAGTACGTTGAGTAGCGTGGTCTTGCCGGCACCGGTGCCGCCGGAAACCAGCACGTTGAGGCGCGCCTGGACCACCTTTTCCAGCAGGCGGGCGATCTCGGGCGAGAGGCTGCCGTACTCGACCAGGCTCTCGACCCCCAGGCGCTCCACGGCAAAACGGCGAATGGAGAGCATGGGGCCGTCGATGGCGAGCGGCTGAATCACCGCGTTGACCCGCGAGCCATCCTTGAGGCGGGCATCCACCATGGGCGAAGACTCGTCGATGCGCCGGCCCACGCTGGAGACGATACGGTCGATGATGGTCATCAGGTGGGCGTCGCTGTCGAAGCGCAGCGCCGTCTGCTCCAGCTTGCCGCGCCGCTCCACGTAGATGGGCGTGGTGCCGTTGACCAGGATGTCGGAGATCGTCTTGTCGGCGAGCAGCGTCTCCAGCGGCCCCAGGCCCAGCACCTCGTCCTGCAGCTCCGTGACGATGCGCTGGCGAACCCCGGCGTTGAAGGGCAGCGTCTCCTTGCTCATCAGCGACTCGCACACCTGCTGCACCTGAAGCCGCGCCTCGCGCTCCTCCAGGGTGCTCAGCAGGGTGAGGTCCATCACCTTGACCAGCTTGCGGAAGAGCTGCTGCTTGTACTCCTGCTCCTCGCGAGACAGGCGCACGGCGCCACGGCTGGCCCACCCGGCTCGCAGGTCGCCTTCGGTTCCTGGGTTCATGCGCTCTCGCAGGTTCATGGCCGTTCTCCTGGTGGATGATTCCTAGTCCCGATCATTGTTTTTCGTGACGCCAGCTTGGTAGCAATCTCCTTATGTGGGAGGCCGGCTCTGTGGGAGGCCGGTTTACCGGGCGAAGGCGCCGCAGGCGCCCTTTTGGCAGCGCTGCGCGCTGCTTCGCGAGCTGAAGCTCCCTCCCACCTACTTCCTCCTCGAGCTGAAGCTCCCTCCCACCTACTTCCTCCTCGAGCTGAAGCTCCTTCCCACGAGGCCCCTCCCACCTGATAGTCATTCTCAGTGTCGCCTCGGCAGGGCCCAGCCCAGCAGCGAGCGCTTTCTGCCCGCCCCGGCACCCGGCGAGGGGGTATCCAGCGCTTCGGCCAGTGCCTTGAACTGGCGCGTCAGCGGTGCCTTGGGGGCGATATCGTGGAGCGGGCTGCCTACGTTGATGCTGTGGCAGGCGCGCTTGAAGTCGTTGGGCAGGGTACGCCGCGCCAGCCCCGGCAGGGCATCGCCGATGGCGTCCAGGCTGACGTCGCTCTTCTTGTCGTAGCGGTTGACCACCACGCTGATTCGCGAGGGAGAGATCCTGAGCTCGTGGACGAGGATGTCGCGCAGGCGCTGGGCATCGTGCAGGTGAGCCACGCTCTGCTGCATCACCATCAAGACGCGGTCGGCGCGCTCCAGCACGCAGGCGGTGGCGCCGTTGAGCCAGCGCGGCAGGTCGATCACCACCTCGTCATTGGCGCTCGCCAGCACCTGCAGCAGCTGCTCGACCCGGTTCTCGGGTACCTCGCCGAGGCTCAGATGGTCGCCCGGCGACGAGGCCAGCAGCGCAAGGCCGCTGCCATGACGCTGCAGATAGGCCTCCAGTGCCAGGGCATCGAGGCTGTCGGCGGATTCCAGCGCCCGCACCAGGCCGTGATCGGGCACCAGGTTGAAGTAGAGCGGCAGCGAGCCGAACTGCACGTCCATGTCCACCAGTACCGTACTGCGCTCCTGCCGGGTCAGGCGGTGGGCCAGGTTGGCCGCCACCAGGCTGGCGCCGGAGCCGCCCTTGGCGTTGATCACCGCCGTGGTGCGTGCCTCGTGGCCGGGGTCTTCCAGGCGGTCGCGGGACAGCTCGCGCAGGAACTGGATGATCTCGCTGTCGTCGATGGGCGGCGAGAAAAAATCGCGGGCCCCGGCGCGCATGGCCAGGCGAATCAGCTCCACGTTGCCTTTCGGCCCCACCACCAGCAGCGGCGGCCGCTCGCTAGCCGGGCGCTCGCACAGCGCCGTCAGCTCGGCCTCCCAGTGATCGCCCACCAGCAGCACCAGGGCATCGGGCAGCGGGGCAACCCCCTCCAGCGGGTCGACGTGGCCGTTGACCATCAGCCGGGAGGTCACCTGGATGTCGCCCTGGCTGCACAGCAAGCTTTCCAGGGCCTGGAGTTCCCCCCTCGCCCTTCCCGCCAGCAGTATCTCGAGCCGTTTGCGCATCGTTTCACCTGCCTCTCATTGCCGCTGTCATCGAATGGCGCATCAACGTGTTTCCCTTCATTGCTTCGAGCTCGGCGCCTGGCCACCGCCGGCCGGCGGGAGGCGATAGATGCGCATGGCCTCGGCCGCCTTGGCGCCGTGCAGTGGCGGCACCTCGTCGCCGGGCTCGTAGGTCTGGATCGCCTTGGTGTGGCGCACGCTGTCGCCATAGGCCGGCAGGTCAGCCCCCGGGCGTGGCGCCATGCAGCCGGTCATCGCAAGGGCCAGGGCGACGGCGGACACCGCCAGCCTGCAAACCGCGAACCGCTCGGTATCGTTCTTCTCGGAGCGGGTATCGCTGTTCCGGGAAGTGGCTGCGTTCAGTATGTGAAAACGGGTTGCGTGGAAACGAGTCATGGTGCGCTCTCCCTGGCTGGGCGAAGTGGATAGGCGGCGATCAGAGATCATGACCGAAACGCCCTTCGGTGCCGCCTTCCGGCCGGCTCGACATCAGCTCCAGATCGAAGCTACTGGGGCGCGGCCGCGGGGTACCCCCCTCCTCCACGGGCTGGAAGCTGCCCAGCAGGTAGAACTCCAGATCGTTCGGCGGCACGAAGGAGCCGGTGGGCAGGCGCACCTGCTCCGGGGCAAAGGAGCGCGCCAGGCGCGGGGTGACGAAGATCACCAACTCCGTCTGCTCCTTGATGAACTCCTGGCTGCGGAACAGCGCGCCGAGCACCGGCACCTCGCCCAGGCCCGGCAGCTTGGAGACGTTCTCGCGCAGGCTCTCGTTGAGCATGCCGGCGATGGCGATGGTCTGGCCGGTGGCCAGCTCCACCGTGGAGCTGGCGCTGCGCTTGGTGAGCGCGGGCACGAAGAACTGGGTGCTCACGCCGCTGCCCACCCCCACCTGGAGGCTGTTGGCCGGCACCAGGTCGGAGACCGAGACATCCACCTTGAGGTTGATGGCGCCGGAGTCCAGCACCACGGGCAGGAAGCCGAGGCCCACGCCGAACTCCTTGTGCTCGATGGCCACCTGGCCGTCGCCCTGGGGCACGGGAATGGGGAACTCGCCCCCGGCCAGGAAGCGTGCCGGCTCGCCGGTGAGGGTGGTCAAGTTGGGCTCGGCGAGGATCTTGGCGACCCCTTCGGTGCTGGCGGCATCCAGCACCAGGTTGAGCAGGTAGTCGCCACGCTGGTAGCTGGCGAAGATGCCGGTGTCCTCGATGGTGGCAGTGGCCGGTGCAAACTCATCGACGACGGGACCGATCGGCGTGCCACCATCAAACACCGGCATCCGGCCACCCAAGCCTTCAGCCCCCTCGAAGACGGCATCCGGAAAGCTGGCACCACCACTGACCGCGCCGGCACGGAAGGCCGAGGAGCCGACATTGAAGACGTTGAAGTTGGCTTCGAGGCGCTTGACCAGCGAGCGCGACACCTCCGCCACCTTGACGTCGAGCATCACCTGCTGGGCGCCGCCCACCTGCATGAGGTTGAGCACCGTGCCCTCCTCGCCGCCGGCGTAACGGTTGGCCAGGCGCATGGCCGTCTCCAGCCGCTCGGCGCTGGAGACCTCGCCGCTGAGCACGATCCCGTCCTGGGATGAACGCACCTGGATACTCTCGCCGGGGAGCAGCTCGTGCAGGTTGCTCTTGAGGGTCTCCAGGTCGTGAGTGACGGTGACGTTGAGCGCCCCTTCGACGTTCTCGGAGCGGTCCCACAGCACCACGTTGGTGGTGCCGGTGGACTTGCCGAGTACATAGAGCTGCCGAGAGCCCATCACCACGATGTCGGCGATCTCGGGGTTGCCCACCGAGACCACCCGCACCGGACGGGGAAATTCCAGCACCTGACCCTTGTCGATCGCCACGGCCACCGAGACCGACCGCCCCTCCAGCGGCATGGAAACGCGGCGGGTGGGATCCGATTGCTGGGCGGGCAGCTCCATCCCCCAGCCTGCCGCCAGCAGTGCCACCAGTGTCAGGAACAGCCACTTGATGGCTCCATGGCGTCCCGAGCGGTTGTGGTTGATGATCATGGCGATTCTCCCCTGCTTTAATAAGCTTCTACGAATCCAGCCGCTGTATTGTGGGAGGCCGGTTTACCGGACGAAGGCATTGTGGGAGGCCGGCTCTGCCGGCGGTTCGACGCTTCGACGAAGGCGCCGCAGGCGCCCTGGTTTCTCCTGGCAGCGCTGCGCGCTGCTTCGCGAGCTGAAGCTCCCTCCCACTAACCTCCTTTCCACCAGCGTTTATTTCGTTACATCTTCAGTTGCGTACGTTGACGGAGCTCATCTGGGTGCCGCGCAGCACGTCCACCCGTCGCTGTACCGGGGCGGCACGCCGCGGCGGCGGTGCGGGTTCGTCGCGCTTCTCCAGCTCCGGCAGGTTGAGCACCGAGCGCTGCGCCACCATCATGTCGTTCTCTTCCTCCTTCTCCAGGGGGTTGCGCAGGGTGAGCTGCACCTTGCCCTCCTGGGTGGCCTTGACCAGGGTCTCGGCCTGCTTGGTGGTTACCGCCACGGTGACGGCGCGCACGATCACCGGGCCGTCGCGCTCCTGGCTGGCGATCTGGTCCACGGCCAGCACCTTGAGGTTGCGCAGCACGGTCTTGGATTCGACGCTGTCGCGGCTGCCGTTGCGCTTGGTGGAGAGAACGTCGACCCGGTTGCCCGGCAGCAGGAAGCCGGCGACCCCCACCACGTCGTCGACCCGCACGCTCATCGCCCGCATGCCGGGGTCGAGCAGTGCCGCCAGGGCGCTGCCACCCAGGTGTTCGGAGACCCGCCCCTCTAGCACCACCTCGCCGGGGTAGATCACCTGGTTGCTGACCCGCCCCACTACCTTCTCGACATCGTTGAAGCTGTTGGGCGGCACCACGTCCTTGGGCATGGTGACCATCTTGAGGTCGGAGGCCTGCACGGTGGTGCCGAACGGCACCTGGAGCGCGGCCACCACCACCTGGGTGGCGTCGGCCAGGGCCTCATTGTCGCCGTCCTGCTCCTGCATCCAGTTCATGGCCACCACGGCGGCCCCCAGCGCCATGATCAGCGAGAGCGCGAACATGGCGAAAATACCCTTGCGTTTCATGATGCGTCCCTCCGGTTGGCGGTGGCGCCTCCGGTCGCGCCGCTGGCGGCGTCGGAGAAGTCACCGAAATAGGTCTGCCAGGCCCAGCGCAGGATCTCGCGATCCGGCGCCTCGCGCCCCTGGTAGGCGAGCTGGTCCTGGGCGAGGCTCAGGATGTCGCGCGGATGACAGGCCAGCAGCGGCATGCCGTGGCGTTCGTGCAGTTCGTCGATGGCGAATTCCGCCAGGCCCTGCTCGAAGGGCAGCCCCAGGGTGCGACACTGCTGCTGCCAGATGGCGAGGTACGCCTCGCGCTCCAGCGGCGCGAAGCGGATCTTGTAGCCGATGCGGCGCAGGAAGGCGGCATCGGCCAAGGAGAGCGGGTCGAGGTTGGTGGAGAAGACCAGCGCCACGTCGAAGGGCACGCTGAAGTGGTAGCCGTTGGACAGCGCCAGGAAGTCGCGACGCTCCTCCAGCGGCACGATCCAGCGATTGAAGAGTTCGGTGGGCGTCATGCGCTGGCGGCCCAGGTCGTCGATCACCAGCATGCCGTTGTTGGCGAGCAACTGCACCGGCGCCTGGTGGATACGGGTGGCGCCGTCGTACTGCACTTCGAGCCGCTCCATGGTGAGCTCGCCGCCGGTGACCACGCAGGGGCGGTGGCAGCGTACGTAGCGCGGGTCGTGGCCGTGTTCCATGTAGAGCTGCATCGAGGGGGCCGCCTCGAGCGGGTCTTCCAGCGATTGATGCACGGCGGGGTCGAAGCAGCGCACCGCCTTGCCGCCCACCAGGATGGCGTGGGGCACCATTACCTCCCCTTCCAGCAGCCGCACCAGGCGCCGGGCGATATAACTCTTGCCGGTGCCGGCATGGCCGTGGATGAACATGGCGCGGCCGGAGTGCAGCCCCGGGCCGAGCTGGTCGAGCAGCGCCGGGTCGATCACGGTGTCGGCGAAGGCCGCCATCACCGTCTCGCGCTGGATGCCCACCTCGGAGAGCGCCTGCTCACGCACCCGCTCGCTGTAGGCCTCCAGGGTGACCGGCGCCTTGCCGCTGTAACCGTCGCGGTTGAAGGCCTCCAGCGCCGAGGCGCGGCCGCGGTCAGTGAGGCCGAAGCGCAGCGCCCCGGCCTCACCCTGGCCGCGCACCTCCACGCGCCCCTCCTCGCGCAGGAAGCGGCACACCTCCTCCACCACGCTGCCGGACAGCGCACTTTCGCGGCTCAGCTGATGCAGGTCGAGAACGCCCTGCTCGAAGAGCTGCTTGACCAGCAGGTCGCCGAGATACAGCAGCGACAGCCCGGTCTCCGCCACCGTGCCGGGGCGCGGCGCCCGCCGGGCCGCCGTACCGCCGGCGGTGACGTTGTGGAAGGTTGGCGCTTCCTGGTTCATGGACGACCTCACGTTTCGTTACAAACCGTTATCTTGCGATCGAATGGCCTGGCAATGGCCGCTGGTGGCTTCCAGCTTTAGCTTCCCGCGTTCCTGCTCTTTTTCCTTTCCTTCCCTTGTCCCTCGCACCTCGACCCTGATTTTTCCGCGAGCCTCGAACCTCGTCCCTGTCATCCCAGCGGCCATTGCCAGATCATCCAGGCCGTGGTGCCGATGGCGATAGCCACCGCAAAGGGAAACTTCCTCCCCATCACCTCGCCTTTTTCCGGCTTTATATAAATCGGCCTTCCGGTAGCTACCAGAGTCTTCGCCATCAATCCATAGCGTGCCACCGGTGAAGAAGACCGCCGAAATAGCACGGCAAACCCGATATAGAATAGTGCAATTATTGATCCTGCTATAATGCTGGCCAATGCCGCCTGAAAGGCGCCCAAAGGCCCAAGAAAGGTACCCACCGCCGCCATCAACTTGGCGTCGCCGGCGCCGGTAAAGCCCATCAGGTAGCCGGGCATAAAAACTGCCAGCCCCACCAGAAGGCCGTAGATGGCGGCCAGGACACCGCCCAGACCTTCCAGCACTCCTTGCAGCAGCAACCCCATGGCGGCTCCGGCCAGAGTCAGAAAATTCGGAATCACTCGCTTTGTCATGTCTGACATTACTGCTAAACCTATCAGAAGAAACAAGAGATCTTGAGGGAAAAAAGATTCGCCAATAATCATCGGTTCCTCCAGAAAATCTGCAAATATCAGACTTAATAATTTGTCAAAAAGGAGCGTCTTTAAAGACGCCCCTGACCTTTACAAAATTCATCTATTTACGTACCTGAAGGAACAATGGTCCCCAAATAAGTAGTGATTTGCGTAATCACAGCTTCAAGTTGATCCCCTAACGTAGCAAATAAACCAACAGTTGCAGCAACCAATAGTGAGACGATCAGTACCCACTCTACAGTCTCAGCGCCTTCTTCATCCTTCCAGAAACGCTCGATCCCTTGCATCAGCTTGTTCATGACATTTCTCCTTCGGATTGCGTCACTAAACCTGCGTTGTGTGATTCAAGGAGCGTCGGCTATTTCGATCGCTCACGTGACTGAGCTTCGTAGTTACAAACCAGTTACGCTTGGATAATCTTGCATACAATTGGAACTATCTTGCAGGCGGCAGCGGTAAAGAGGGGGTCGCGGCGGGCGCGATGGCTGTGGGTGGGCGGAGGCAGCCAGGGCTGTACAAGGGCAATGGCCAGTCGATTCGGGCTGCGGTGTGGGCTGTGCAGTCGGACACGGCGATTCGTACAATTCGCGTACAGGAATGGAAAATTTGTCGATTGTTGTCGTATTGTCGAGGGAGCGGGAGGGTAGGCTAGGGAATCGAGCCGCTCGTTCTCGCTCTTTTCGTCTCTCGCATCGTCGCCAGGCATTGCCCCACACCATGAGCCGTTCCATGACCCGTCGTGCTTCCCCTCCTCCTCTTGCCGCCCCGGTGGTTGCCCTGCTGCTGGGCCTGCTGCTGTCGCTGGCTTGCGCTCCCCTGGCGATGGCGCAGCAGCAGCCCACGGCGGTGATCGCCGCCCGCGCCACCCTGGCGCCCTGGTCCGATCCGCTGTCGTCTCTGGGCACCTTGCGCGCCGACGAGAGCGTGACGCTCTCCGCCACGGTGACGGAGATCGTGACCGAGCTGAACTTCCGCGACGGCGAGACGGTGGCGGCGAATCAGCTCCTGGTGCGCCTGGCCGACGCCGAGGCCCAGGCCAACCTGCGCGCCGCCCAGGCGCGACGCGACGAGCGTCGCAACGCCGTGAACCGGCTCAGCCAATTGCAGAGCCGCAACCTGGCCCCGCGGGCCGACGCGGAGGACGCCCAGGCACAGCTGCGCCAGGTGGAGGCGGAGATCCAGTCGCTGGAGGCCCAGCTCGCCGACTACCGCATTCATGCTCCCTTCGATGGCGTGGTGGGCTTTCGCAACGTCAGCGTGGGCACTCTGGTCACCCCCGGCACGGAGCTGGTGACCCTGGACAAGCTCGACGTCATGAAACTCGACTTCACGCTGCCCGAGGTCGCCCTGGGGCAGATCGCCCCCGGCCTGCCGCTGAAGGCCACCACCGCGGCCTATCCGGAAACCCCCTTCGAAGGCGAGATCGCCAGCATCGGCACCCGGGTCGACCCGGTGAGCCGCAGCGTCACGGTGCGGGCCGAGCTGGACAACCCCACGCTACGGCTGCGCCCCGGCATGCTCATGAACGTCGAGGTGCTGCGCGAGCCCCGCGAAGCACTGGTGATTCCCGAATCGGCCCTGATCCCGGAGGGGCGCCGCCAGTACGTCCTGGTGCTCGATGAGGCCGATCAGCACCGCGTGACCCGTCGCGAGATCACCATCGGCGCGCGCCGCGAGGGCGAGGTCGAGGTGCTGGAGGGGCTCGCTGCGCAGGACCTGGTGGTGGCCCACGGCACCGAGCGGGTGCGCGATGGCCAACCGACCCGCCTGCTCGGCATCCTCGATGACGACACCACCATTCCGGAGCTGCTGCGCCAGGGCCGTGACACGGCGGAGGCGAACGGCTGATGCGCCTTTCCGATGTCTCCGTCCAGCGCCCGGTGCTGGCCACGGTACTCGCCGCGCTGATCGTCGCCTTCGGCCTGCTGGCCCTGCAGCGCCTGCCGCTGCAGGAGTACCCCACCATCGATCCGCCCATCGTCAGCGTGAACACCGAGTATCCGGGCGCGTCGGCCAGCGTCGTGGAAACCCGCATCACGCAGGTGCTGGAAGACCGCATCGCGGGGGTCTCGGGCATCGAGGCGATCACGTCGTCCAGCGAGGATGGCGACTCCCGGATCACCATCGCGTTCGGCCTGGACCGGGACATCGACTCGGCGGCCAACGACATCCGCGACCGTGTCTCGGATGCCATGGGCAACCTTCCCGAGGAGGCCGCCCCACCCGAGGTCGAGAAGGCCGACTCCGGCTCCGATGTGGTGCTGTGGCTCGCGCTGACCGGCGAAGGCTACGACATGGCCGAGCTCACCGACTATGCCAACCGCTACCTGGTCGACCGGTTCTCGGTGCAGAACGGTGTATCGCGGGTCATCATCGGCGGGGGACGCGACTACGCCATGCGGGTGTGGCTGGACGCCGACGCCCTGGCGGCCCGCGAGCTCACCGCCGGCGATGTCGAAGATACGCTGCGCGCCGAGAATGTCGAACTCCCGGGCGGTTCCATCGAATCCGCGGCGCGCCAGTTCATCGTGCGCTTGCCACGCGGCTTCTCGACCCCCGAGGACTTTCGCCAGTTGGCCCTGACCGAGGGCAGCGACGGCTATCTCGTGCGACTCGGCGACGTGGCCCGGGTGGAGATCGGTGCCGTGGAAGAGCGCACCATCTTCCGCGGCAATGGCGTGCCCATGGTGGGGCTGGGCATGATGAAGCAGTCCACCGCCAACGTGCTGGAGATCTCCGACGGGGTGCTGGCGGAGATGGAGCGTATTCAGGACACCCTGCCCGATGGCATGGACCTGCGCCTGAATTACGACTCCTCGGTGTTCGTCTCCGGCGCCATTTCCCAGGTGGTGCAGACGCTGTTCATCGCCATGGGACTGGTGGTGGTGGCGATCTTCGTCTTTCTCGGCAACCTGCGTACCACCCTGATTCCCGCGGTCACCGTGCCCATCGCCCTGATCGGCACCTTCGCCGCGCTGGCCACGATGGGCTTCACCATCAACCTGCTCACTCTCCTCGCCCTGGTACTCGCCATCGGCCTGATCGTCGATGACGCCATCGTGGTGCTGGAGAACATCCATCGCCGCATGCACGACCACGGCGAGACGCCGCTGGTGGCGGCGTTCCGCGGCACCCGGCAGATCGCCTTCGCCGTCATCGCCACCACCCTGGTGCTGATCGCCGTCTTCGTGCCACTGAGTTTTCTGCAGGGCGACATCGGCCGACTCTTCTCGGAATTTGCCCTGACGCTGGCCGCCGCCGTCGCCATCTCCAGCCTGTTGGCGCTGACGCTGACGCCGATGATGGCCTCGAAGATTCTCCGCTCGAACATGACCGAGGGCCGCCTGGCCCGCGCCGTGCAGTGGGCCCTGGAACACTCTCGCTGCATCTACCGCCGCCTGCTGGAGCGCGTGCTCAAGCTGCGCTGGCTGGTGTTGGCGCTGTTTCTCGGCGTCGTTGGCGGCATGGTGTGGCTCAATGAGCAACTGCCCAACGAGTACACCCCGAGCGAGGATCGCGGCAACTTCTGGGTGCTGGTCAACGGCCCGCCCGGTGCCACCTACGACTACATGCTCGACTACATGGACGAGATCGAGGCGCGGCTGTTGTCGATGATCGAGACCGGCGAGGTCGAGAAGGTGGTGGTGCGCGCCCCGCGCGGCTGGGGCAATATCGAGACCTTCAACAGCGGCTTCGTCATCGTCAACCTGGCCGACTGGGGCAGCCGCCGCGACGCCTGGACCATCATGGACGAGGTGCGCCAGCAGCTCGCCGACTTGCCCGGCGTGCGCGCCTTTCCGGTGATGCGCCAGGGATTCGGCGCCAGCGTGGAGAAGCCCGTGCAGTTCGTGCTCGGTGGCGGCACCTACGAGCAACTGGCCGAATGGCGCGACACCCTGATTGCCCACGTTCGTGAAAACAACCCGCGCATCACCGGCCTGGACAGCGACTACGAAGAGAACCAGCCCCAGCTGCAGGTCGACATCGACTACGGCCGCGCCGCCGAGCTGGGCGTCACCGTCACCGAGATCGGCCGCACCCTGGAAACCCTGCTGGGGGGGCGCATCGTGACGCGCTATGTCGACGACGGCGAGGAGTACGACGTCATCCTCGAAGGCGAACCCGGCGCCCGCCCCAGCCCCTCGAGCCTCGAGAGCCTGCGGGTGCGCTCGGCGCGCAGCGGCGAGCTGATATCGCTGGCCAGCCTGGTCTCCATCAGCGACTTTGCCGGGCCCAGCACGCTGAACCGCTTCAACCGGCTGCGTGCCATCACCATCCAGGCCGACCTCGCCGACGGCTATGCGCTGGGCGAGGCGCTGGCCTACCTGAAGGACACGGTGGCGGAGATACTGCCCGCCGAGGCCCAGACCGACGTCAAGGGCGCCTCGCGGGACTATCAGGAAGCCAGCGGCGCCACCGCCTTTCTTCTCGGCCTGGGCATTCTCGTGGTCTTTCTGGTGCTGGCCGGCCAGTTCGAGAGCTTCGTGCACCCCTTCGTGATCATGCTCACGGTACCGCTGGCGATCTGCGGCGCCCTGCTGGGGCTCTACCTGACGGGGCAGTCCCTGAACATCTACAGCCAGGTGGGCCTGGTGATGCTGGTGGGGCTGGCCGCCAAGAACGGCATCCTGATCGTGGAGTTCGTCAACCAGCTGCGCGACCAGGGGTATGCCTTCCATGACGCCCTGGTGGAAGCCGCAGTGACCCGTCTGCGCCCCATCGTGATGACGGCCGTGACCACCATGGCCGGCGCCGTGCCGCTGATCGTTTCCAGCGGGGCCGGCGCCGAGACCCGCCTGGTGATCGGTACCGTGATCCTCTGCGGGCTGGCCGCCGCCACCCTGTTCACGCTCTTCGTGGTGCCGGTGGCCTACGACCTGCTGGCACGCCGCACCGGCTCACCCGGCGAGGTCGCTCGCCGCCTGGAGCGGGAAATGGGAGAGGCCCCGGCGGGACATTGAGGACAGGAAGCGTTGCGTCGGCGCATCGGCGCCGTGACGCTCAGGGCGCGGCCGGCACCGGCAGCCGGCCCAGCACCAACTCCTCGCGGGGAACCGGGCGGCTGTAGAGATAGCCCTGGAAGGAGTGGCAGCCGTGCGCCTTGAGCCACCGGTGCTGCTCGGCGGTTTCCACCCCTTCGGCGGTGACCTCGAGGCCCAGGCTGTTGGCCAGCGTGATGGTGGTCTCGATGATGGCCGCGTCCACCGGATCGTCGAGCAGGTCATGCACGAAGGACTGGTCGATCTTGAGCTGGTGCAACGGCAGGCGCTTGAGGTAGTTGAGCGACGAGTAGCCGGTGCCGAAGTCGTCCAGCCCGAAGCGGATGCCCAACTCACTCAGCGCCGTCATGGTCTCGCGCACGTGCTCGGGGTCATCCATGAGCAGGCTTTCCGTCACCTCCATGATCAACCGCTCGGGGCGCGCGCCGGTGTCGGCGAGCAGTCGCTGGACCTGGGCCACGAAATCGGCCTGCTGGAACTGCACGGAGCTCACGTTCACCGAGATCGTCAGCGCCTCGGTGGCCGGGGCGTCGGCCCAGGCCGCCAGCTGGCGGCAGGCCGTCGCCAGCACCCAGTGGCCGATCGGCAGGATCAGCTGGCTCGACTCGGCCAGGGGAATGAACACCCCGGGGGAGACGCTGCCGCGCCGAGGGTGGTGCCAGCGCAGCAGCGCCTCCACCCCGGCGACACGGATATCGCCATCGACCTGAACCTGATAGTGCAGGCTCAGCTCGTCACGCTGCAGCGCCTGGTGCAGGTCGGCTTCCAGGTGGACCCGCGCCATCACCGCCGCCTGCATCTCGCTGCTGAAGAAGCGCAGGGCATTGCCGCCTGCGCTCTTGGCCTGCTGCAGGGCGATATCCGCCTGCTGCATGGCGGTATCCACGCTCGCCTCGCGGCCGCCGAACAGGGTAATGCCGATGCTGCCGGTGGTCGGCAGGCCGCTGGCATCGAGGTCGCGGGCCTCCAGCACGGCGGCCAGCAGCTTTTCCGCCACCCGCTCGGCGATGCTTGCCGCCCGCGCCATCTCCTCGCCCAGGTCGTGGAGCAGCAGCACGAACTCGTCGGCCCCCAGGCGCGCGAGGGTATCGCTCTCGCGCACCGCCTCGCTGAGGCGCTCGGCGACCCGATGCAGCAGCTGATCGCCACGGTGCAGCCCCTGGAGGTCGTTGACCACCTTGAAGTTGTCCAGGTCGATGAACAGCAGCGCCGCATAGCGGTTGGAGCGGCGTACCGTCTTGGTGACCAGCTCCAGGTGGTCGAGCAGCAGGCGCCGATTGGGCAGCCCGGTCAGGGGGTCGTAGAAGGTCAGGCGGTGATTGTGCGCCTGTATCTCCCGGTAGTCGGTGATGTCCGTGGAGATGCCGCACAGGGACTGGATGGAGCCACTGGCGTCGCGAAGCGGCAGCTTAGCGGAGAGGAAGGTGAGCGCGCGATTGTTCTTCTTGAGGATCTCGACCTCCTCGGCCACGACCTTCTCGCCATGGTCGATGACGCGCAGGTCGTTATGGTGCAGGCTGGCGACGGTCTCGGCATCGAAGAAGTCGCTGTCCCGCTTGCCGACGACCTGCTCGGGCGAGAGGTCGAGAAGCTCGCACACCTTGCGGTTGGCATAGGTATAGCGCAGGTCCGGCGCCTTGATATAGATATAGGCTTCCACGCTGTCGAGAATGGTCGACAGGCGCTCCTTGACGGCCTCCAGATCGGCGGTGCGCGCCGCCACCCGACGCTTGAGCAGCAGATTGCCTCCCAGGGCGAACACCAGCAGCCCCGCCAGGGCCACCATGCCCCACCATACCGCGGGCGGTATCAGCGTCTGGCCGGACTCGGCCCCCCGCCAGCGCTGCAAGGCAGCATAGTAGGGGGACTCGCCGTCACTCTTCCAGCGCGCCAGATACGCGTCGATGCGCGCCAGCACCGCCGGCTGCCGTCCGCCGCTGCTGGCGTAGAAGAGCCGCGCCGGCTGGAACATGATCGAGGTGCTGCGCAACCCATGCTCGGCGGCTTGCCAGCCCCCGTAGAAGTGGTTGCTCACGGCCACGTCGGCATCGCCGTCACGCACCGCCGCGAAGGCCTCGTCATAGGACGCCACCGGCACCCAGACGGCCGAGGCGCCGAAGCTCTCGAGCAACTGGCGCAGGTAGTCGTGCTGCATCGAGCCCTCGAGCACGGCGACGCGCTGACCGTCGAGGTCGAGTGCCGTTTCCAGCGTCTCGCCCTCCCCCTGATAGACTTGCGACCAGCTGTGAAGGGCGGGCTCGCGGTGGAAATCCAGCCTCTCGGCGCGCGCCTCGCTCCAGCCCACGTCGGGCAGCAGGTCGATTTCGCCACGCTCGAGGGCCTGCAGGCACGCCTGCCACTGGCAGGTGACGGTCTCCAGCTGCCAGCCTTCGCGCCGGGCCATGGCTGTGAGCAGGTCACCGAGAATCCCCGACGGGCGCTCGGCCTCGTCGAGCTGGAGCTTCGGCGGGTTGTGGTAGACACCCACGCGCAGCGTCTCGCCGGCCGCCAAGCTCGGCAAACCGACGAACAGTATCAGGCAAGCGCCCTTCCCAAGCGCCGACCTCAGGCGAGATAAAGACATCCTGTCACCAGTTCCTACGCTTTGTCTGAAAACTGCCTACGCTCGGTCATACGGCGTTAAAAATCGGCTCAAAGTACTCATTTACACCACGTAAACTCCGTCTTTTCACCGATTTTTGCCTTGTCTGACCATCGCTCGACGACTTTTCGGACAAAGCTTGGATCATGAGCCCTGTATCGCAGAGACGGCCCGGTCACTGTGTTGCGCCGCGGCGTCAGGGTTTGGCCATCAGGTCGGTACGCCAGGCCCGCCAGAACGTCACGCCCTGCAGCACGGCAAACACGGCCTCGTAGAGTGCCGGCAGCCACAGGAAGCCCGAGGCGAACAGGAGGAACAGCGCGAAGAGCCCCCGGAACAGAATCGACAGCAGCGCGACCAGTCGATTGAGCAGCGGTGACAGGGCGGCCGGCAAGTAGAGCAGCCCGACCACGATCATGGCCAGGCCGGCGTAGCGAGGCCAGGTCAGGGGCGCCGCCAGGTCGGCGCGAATCAGCGCCAGGAAGCTCTCGGGCCACCACCACAGCCACAGGCCGAGCAGCACATTGAGGACGATGCCGGCCAGCATCACCCGCCGAAAGGTCCGGAAGGTATCCTGTGAGGTCTGCATATCGGTACTCCCTGGCCAGAGGCGTCGGCGCTGGTAAGGTCAGCGGCAGAAGGTCGATCGGTCAGAACGTCATTAGATAGTCGAGCAGGGCCGCCCGCTCCTCCGCACCCAGCCCGGTGCCATACGCATGGCCCTGGTTGCCGTTGCCGGGCAGGCGGGTGTCGAAGCAGAAGCCCTCGTCCAGGGGCTCCCCCGGGGTGCAGTCGGGTGCCACGAAGCCGCCCTTTTCGTCGTCCAGCACGTCCAGGCCGCGGACGAAGGCGACGGGGCGCTCCTCTGGCGGCAGCAGCAGGTCGTGCAGGGTCGGCACCGAGCCGTTGTGCAGGTAGGGGGCGCGCAGCCAGAGCCCGTCGAGGGGCTGGTTGGCGTAGCCGTCGGTCTTGCGGAAGTGGCGGAAGCGGTAGCGCTCGTCGTCGGCGAACAGGGTGAGCTGGTCGCGGCGCAGCGCCTCGGTGTAGCTGTCCAGGCGCGCCGGGTCGACGCCGAGCCGCTCGTTGGGCACCACCTCGCCGAGGCGCTCGCCCTCGAAGACGTAGCGCCCGTCCTCCTGGTAGCCGTGGCAGTCGGCGCAGTGGCGCATGTAGAGCGCCTTGCCGGCCGCCACGCTCTCGGCATCGGGATCGTGGGGGCTGGGCGGCGGTTCGAGGTCGAGCAGCCAGTCGGCAACCCGCTCGATAGAGGCGTGGTCGACGCTCTCCTCGGTGACCCCGGCGCCCAGGGCGGCGCTCAGGTTGCGCTCCTGCAGCGAGGCGTTGTTGCCGTCCCAGTGCAGGTCCATACCCTGGCGAGGGCGCTGCAGGAAGATCGACGGGAAGTCCGCGGTGCCGATCCGCTCGCCCTCCGACAGGTCGGCGAGGGTCATGTCGAACTGGATCAGCTTGTAGGGATTGAAGGTGTCGACCCGCCCCGGCCCCCAGGCCGGCTGCTCCGCCAGCAGCGGGGCGAGCCGCGCCCGGGTCGCCAGCAGCCCCTCGCGCACCCGGGGCAACACGGCGTGCCGCCACACCAGGCGCTCGACCCAGCCCAGCTCCTGGCCCTGCTCCTCCATGGCGGCGAGCACGCTGTCCGGCGCCAGCCGCGGGTCGTCGGCGATCTCCAGCAGGAAGGCGATGAAGCCGTTGAGGTCGAGGTTGTTGGACGGCATGCCCGAGATCAGACGCGGCTCGGCGTCGGGGGACTCGCGCACCGTGCCGGTATGGCATACCGCGCAGTTGAACCAGCCCAGCTCCACGCCACGCACCTCGCGGGTGCCCACGCCGATGGGCAGGTCGCCCGCGCCCAGGTTGTCGCCCGGGGCATAGAGGAAGCCGAAGGCCGCGTAGCCCTCCTCGCCGCGGCCCTGCTCACCTTCCTTACCACCGAAGTGCTCGGGGAAGAGCTCGGGCAGCACCCGCCACAGCCGCACCGGCAGGCCGCTGGCCGGCTCGCTGCCGATGGAGCCGTGGCGGAAGTGAGCCTCGGGGTCGGCGTAGTGGCGCACCGATTCGCCGCTGTAGCGCCACAGGGTGGGGATGCCGATCGCCAGGACCAGCACGCCGACCACCACCACGGTCAGCGCCAGCAGGGTCAGCGGCAGGCGCCGCCAGCGGCGACGGCGGGTCTCGTGCTGCACGGCGGTGACGGGGGGCTCCTGACGTCTCATGGCAGCCTCACGGGGTGTGCGCTTTCGTTTCGCGAGCGGGCGGCACCGGCGGCAACTGCAGCTCGGGCCGGGTCTCGTAGATGGCCATCAGCGACTCGAGCATGCGCTCGTGGTCGCCGCCGAAGCGCTCGAGCTCATAGCAGCCCAGCGGGTTCTTGGGCGCGTTGAGCAGGCACTTGTTGCAGAAGGTGCAGGGGTTCTCCGGGACGTCGTGGCCCGCCTGCCACTGGCGCGGCAGATCGGGGTTGGCGATCAGCGCCCGGGCGCTGGAGACGGCGTCGCAGGCCCCCGAGGCGATGGCCTCGCGCACCAGGGAGGCACGCTGGTAGCCGCCGGTGCTGATCACCGGGATGTTCACCGCCTCGCGGATGGCACGCGCCTCGTCCAGGCCGATGCCTTCCACCTCGCGGCCGCGCCGGTGGCGGAACCACAGCCAGCGGAAGATCCCGCGCAGCGCCGGGTAGCGGAACAGCAGGTAGTTGCGGAAGGTGTCGACCCCGGCGGAGAGCATGGTGTCGTAAGTGCTGGCGATGGTCTCGAAGGGGAAGTCCCCGGCCGGGTTCAGGGGGTGGGGAAAGAGGCTGCCCAGCGAGACGTGCAGGGCGTCGGCGCCGGCGGCCTCAGCCCAGCGGCACACCTGGACGGTCTCCGCCAGGCCGTTGCCCTTGCCCTCCCAGGGCAGCACGTCGTTGTGGTCCACGGCGCTGATCTTCACCTGCAGGTGGAAGTCCGGCCCCACCCGGTCGCGGATCGCCTCGATCACCTCCAGCAGGAAGCGCGCCCGGTTCATTAGCGAGCCGCCGTAGCGGTCGCGCCGGTCGTTGATCGCCGAGCTCAGGAACTGGGTGAAGAGGTAGCCGTTGGCGGCGTGCAGCTCCACGCCGTCGAGCCCCGCCTCCCGGGCGCGCCAGGCGCCGCGGGCGAAGGCCTCGACAGTGCGCTCGACCTCGTGGCCGGTCATCGCGCGGCACAGGAAGCCGTGCAGCGACTCCTTGTGGCCGGTGGCGCTGGGCGCGCGGCGATGCTGGTTGTGCACTCCGGGCAGGTCCATCTGCCGGCCGGAGTGGCTGAGCTGCAGGATGTACTGGCAGTCGAAGCGGTGCACCGCCTCGCCGAGGCGCTGCCAGAGGGGGATGAAGTCGTCGCGATGGATGGTGGCGTAGCCGGCGACGATGCGCCCCTCCATCTGCACCGGCACGAAGGAGGAGAGGATGGCCCCCACCCCGCCTCGGGCGAAGCGGCACTCCCAGTTGATCCGGGTCTGGGTCAGGCTGCCGTCCTCGTTGTCGAAGCGCCCGGAGACGTTGGAGCGCAGCATGCGGTTCTTGATCGTGATGTTGCGCCACTTCAGCGGCGTGAAGATGACATCCTCGCTCATGCGCCTCGCCCCCCTTGCTGCACTGCCATGGCCCGCTCCCAGACCGCCGCCAGCAGCGACAGGATGAAGCCCTGGGCCGGGCAGCGCGCCCAGCTCTCGCCCATGAAGGCCAGTTCGCGATCGCCGCTGCCCAGGGCGGCCTCCGCCAGGCGCAGCACCACCAGGTCGTCGGGTTCCAGCCGGCGCGGCGCGCAGGGCGTCGACAGCGGCCTCCGCACCCGGCGCAGCAGCGTCTCCGGCGCCGCCAGGGTGCGGCCCAGCACCGCTGCCAGGGAGAGCCCGCGGGCCTGGGGCGTGGCGGCCAGCTCGCGCATCGCCGCCAGCGACGCCACCAGGTTGTGCACGGCGATGCCGGTGGCGTGCAGGGCCAAGGGCTCGCCGCCGGCACGCTCCGCCAGCAGCCGCCGGGCGCGGCGAAGCTGTCCGGTGACCCTTTGGCCCAGGGCGCGCAGGACGTTGACGCGGGGATAGGCATCGAGCAGCCGGGCCGCGGCATAGCTCGCCTCGTCGGCGCGGTAATCGTCGCGGAACAGCCGCCCCAGCAGCCCCTGGGCGGCGGGCCCCAGCACTTCGGCCTCGGCCTGACCGGCCACCGCCTCGACCAGGCTCTTGAAGGCCGGGTCCCGCTGCCAGGCCGTCGCCTCGGCGCGCTCGTCGAGGCGCCGCCCCAGCTCGGCATGGCGCGCCTCGCGACCCTCGGCCTCGCGGGCCAGCAGGGCGGGCAGCGGCTCGCCGTCGAAGACGAAGGCCTGGCGCAGGAGGGCCAGGCGCAGGCGATTGATCAGCCCGCCGGCGGGCGCCAGGTGGCGGTCGAGGCGCGGCTCGGCATCCAGCCGGCGGATCTCGCGGGCGTCGCTCACCTCCACCAGGTTGACGAGGCCGGGAATGCTCAGGCGCCTGGCCATGGTACCTCCCTATCGATCCGGACTCGCCGCGCGACTCTAGCCACGCGACCTATTGACGAGACCAGGGAAAGAAGACGTTGCGCACCCCTTCCATCCGCGGCTGCAGCTCGGGAAAGTGGCGACCGATCACCGTGCGCAGGCTGTTGTCGTCGATCCACTGCATGCCCGCCCGGGTGTAGACCTCAGGGGTGTAGTCGTCAGTGAAGAAGCGGTCGCTCTTGAGGCGCCGGGAGGCCATCAGGATGAAGATGCGAAAGGCGGTGTCACTGAAGGCGAAGCCGGGCGGCGGGATCTCGGCGAGGCAGCCGGTAAGCAGGTCGACCTGCTCCACGTCGCCGTAGACCGCCTCCAGCTCGCGCTGCCACTCGGGATTGTCGGTGAGCTCGGCGAAGCTTTGCGGCGCCGGCATGTCGATCAGCCGGCGGAAACGGCAGTAGCGCGGCACGCCACGCTCGCGGTCGCGCAGCACGTCGATGGTGGCCAGGTCGATGGTGCGCTCGTGGGGCGCCTGCTTGGCGTGCTGCTGCAGGTGGCGCGGGAAGTTGTGCAGCACCAGGGCACCGGGGTGGCTGGTGCCCAGCGAATAGAGGGCGTCGGCCAGCGGCACCTCGGCGTAGAGCGACTGGGTGCGCGAGCCGGCCACCTCGGTCAGGCCGCACGCCTTGAGCGGGGCGTCGTCGGCCTGGCGCCGGAAGTCGAAGTAGTCGGGCACCAGCGGATGCATGCGGTAGACGGCAGTGAACTCCTCGGTGATGGCGTAGGGCGCGGCGTGGTGATCCGCCGGCGAGCCGGCGATGCCGCTGAGCAGTTCGCTGTCGCTGACCCGGCCGCGGCTGCGGTAGAAGTGCTCGTCGAGGATGCCCCACCAGTTGGCGCGCATGCCCAGGCGCAGCTCCGGGGTGTCGAGCAGGGCCGGCGTCCACTCCACGGTGTGGATCTTGGCGATCAGGGCGGTGTTGATCAGGCGCGCCTTCTGGAACAGCCATTCGCCGTCGCGGTTCGGGTGGTCGATGCGCAGCCGGTCGACGATGGCGTTGTGCTCCCAGGCGAAAAGGGTGTGCATCAGCGACAGCCCCACCCACCAGTTGCCGTTGACCCCCGCCAGCTCGATGCCGTGCTCGTCCCGGGGCAGGTGGCCGTCGGGGCGCAGGTAGAGCTTGCCGTCGGGCAGCAGCTCGCCGCTCTCCGGGTCGCTGCGCACCAGGCGCTGGCGCTCGAGGCTGCTGCCGTAGATCTGCGAGCCGTCCCACCACTGGGTCTCGGTGTTGAGGAAAGTCTCCGGATAGCCCTCGTCGGCGGCGCCGCGGGTCGGGTCGCGGCGCGAGCGAAGCACCGTCATGCGATCCCAGGGCCAGTCGTCCTCCTCGTCGAGGGGGATCTCGTGGGGTGTGGCTTCGGCGTCGTTGGAGCCGTGGCTGAACCAGTCGTGGACCATGAACTGCAGCCAGGCGGGCACCAGGACGTTCAGGGTGGTGGCCGGCGTGAAGCTCTCGCGGGTCATCAGCCGGCGGCTCACCACCCGTGGGCTCGGCGTCATCAACGCCTCGCCGGTCTCGGGGAACGTCTCGGCGATGGGCACGTTGCGCCCGAAGCGGGTATGGGCCTTGCCCATGCAGGGGGCCGCCAGGTCGTTGTAGCTGCCGTCGGGGGTGCGACAGCCGCGCACGTCGAAATCGCCCTTGTCGGGATCCGGCGGACGCTCGCGTTCGGTGTCGTGGAGGTTGTGCCAGCGCAGGTTGCCACGCAGGGCGACGAGGTTAAGGACGGCGATCGGGAAGGGGAACCGGTACCACTGGCGGCGCCGGTTGATGCGCCGAAACAGGCGACCGAGCAGACCGCTGCCGCGTTGTCCGAACATGGAAATCCTCCCTGAGTAGACGCCGTCGCTGAAATCAGGACGGGGCACCGCCCCTTGCCGGCCTTCGCCTCATCGAGGTATGAAAGGCCTCACCCCTGCAGGTTGAACGTGACCCTACCGTAAGTGACAACTAACCTTTAGCACAGGGTTTCACCCCTCCTCAATGTCGCGCCCCGTCTCATGGGGCTCCAAGGAGGACGCTTGGCTAAGGGTAGCTACGCGACAGGATTTCGCACCATGGTATTGCTGGGGGTGGCGGCCAATCTGGCCCTGGCGGTACCTGCGGTCTTCGCCCCCAATGCAGTGATCGCGCTGGTGGGTGGGGCGCCGGTGGCCGAGACAGTGTGGCCCGCCTTCGCCGGCTGGCTGCTGATCCTGCTCAGCCTGTTCTACCTGCCGGCGGCCTTCGACCCCATCCGCTACCGGGTCGTCGCCGTGCTGACGGTGCTGGCGCGTTTCGCCGGGGTCGTGTTCTTCACGCTGCTGTATCCCCAATTCCTGCTGCTCGCCCTGTTCGACCTGTTCTTTGGCGTCACCCAGGGTGCGCTGCTGCTGGCGCTCGGCCGACGCTGAGCGGCGTCTTCGGCTCATTCGGGAGGAAACAGTCATGGCTCGCAAGGATCACGCCCAGCCCAAGTCCCGCCGCTGGCTCGCCTGGCTGGCCCTGCTGCTGGTGCTGGGCGCCGCAGTCGCGGCGGTCGGCTGGTACCAGCTGTTCCGTGAGGAGCCTCAGCACTTCGACAGCGTCGAGGTTTACTACCGCTACGGCTCCATCGGCACCGAGCCGGAGGAGGGGCTGCCCTACTGGATCTGGCGCGTGCTGCCGGAGGTGTTCCCGCAGCACCTGCCGGACTATCGCGACGCCGAGGGCTACGCCGCCCTGGGCATGGTCTGGGAGGAGGGCGAACCCACACCGGTGGGGTTCTCGCGCAAGACCATCGGCTTCCCGCGCATCGGCATCAACTGCGCGGCCTGCCACACGGCCACCTACCGCACGGCGCCGGACGGCGAGCGCCGCATCGTGCCCGCCGGCCCCCACCAGACCTTCGACCCCCAGGCCTACCTGCGTTTCCTGGGCGACGCCGCCGCCGACCCGGACTTCACCGCCGACACCCTGCTGGCGGCCATCGAGGAGCAGGCCGAGCTCTCCTGGCTCGATCGCCTGCTCTACCGCTTCCTGATCATCCCGCGCACCCGCGATGGGCTGCGGGAACAGGCCGAGCGCTTCACCTGGACCGAGGAGCGGCCGCGCTGGGGACCGGGGCGCATCGATCCTTTCAACCCGGTGAAGTTCCACCCCGATCTGCTGGCCCTGGACCCCGCCGAGGACGACACCATCGGCAACTCCGACATCATGCCGCTGTGGGCCATGGACGAGCAGGAAGGCTACGCTCTGCACTGGGACGGGCTCAACGACTCCCTCACCGAAGTGGTGCTCAGCGGCGCCATCGGCGACGGCGCCCGCCCCGACTCCCTGCCGGTGGAGGACTTGGGTGAACTGGAGGCCTACCTGCGCGACCTGGCGCCGCCGTCCTACCCCTTCGACACCCGGGACCAACAGATGGCCGCGCGCGGCGAGGAGCTCTTCCAGGAAACCTGCGCGACCTGCCATGGCCCCGAGGGCGCGCGCACCGGCACGGTGATCCCCCAGTCGGAGGTGGGCACCGACCGCCACCGACTCGAGATGTGGACCGCCGAGTCCGCCGAGCGCTACAACGCCTACGCCGAGGAGTACCCCTGGGACTTCGACGCTTTCGTCAAGACCGACGGCTACGTGGCCAAGCCGCTGACCGGCATCTGGCTGCGCGCCCCCTACCTGCACAACGGCTCGGTGCCCACCATCGAGGATCTGCTGCGCCCCGTCGAGGAGCGCCCCGCGGTGTTCTACCGCGGCTACGACGTCTACCACCCCGAGCGCCTGGGCTTCATCCACGCGGGTGAGGAGGCCGAGCGGCACGGCTTCCGCTACGACACCGCCGAGCCCGGCAACAGCAACCAGGGTCATGAGTACGGCACCGAGCTGCCGGCGGAGGACCGGGATGCGCTGGTCGAGTACCTCAAGACGCTCTAGCTGCTCCATCTGACGAGCAGCCTGTACCCGGCCCTCGAGCGGGTCGATACCGACAACAGCTCGCCCCGTTCAGCCCTGCTCCACGTTCAAGCGGAAGACGTTGTCGGCCTGGGAACGGTGCAAACAGACATCCACCAGCAGGGTGCGATGCGGCTGGAAGAACTCTGCCAGCTGGGCGTCGTCCAGGCAGAGATCCTCGATGTCCTCGTCGGCCAGGGTACGAAACCCCACCGGCGTGTAACGGGCATGGTCCTCGTCCTCATCGAGCATCGGCTCGGCGGTGATCGACATGCCCAGCCGGGTGCCGGCACGCTCGACGGCTTGGCACAGCCGGGCGGTGTCGATATACAGGCTGCGCAGCGAGGCATCGGCCTGGTAGGTATGCACCTTGCGGATCGCCTCCTCGTGGATGGTGCGGGCCAGGCCGCCGCCGTCGGGGCGGTTGGGATCGTAGAACTCGATCAGGTAGTCCTCGACGGGCACGTCGAACTGATCGCGCACGCGCACCACGGTGTTCTGGAAGCCGGGCTTGCCGCGCCGATCCCCAGGCTGGCGAGTCAGCTGCTGGTTGGCCGCCTCGCACTCGTCACAGAAATCGGGGAACGCCGCGTCTTCGAGGGTCAGGGCGCGCTCGATCAGCGTCAGGGTGTCCCGCTGGGCACGGCTCAGTCGACTTTCGGCGGCATCGAGCTTGACCGCCGAGTGATCCAGCCCATCGAGGATCCGAAAGGCACAGCGTCCACTGGACGGCCGGTAGTCGGCCATCTCCGGCACGGTGACCCGGTTGCCGTCGCGGACCTCCTCGCGAAAGGCGATATGCACCTGGGCGCAGTTAAGGTTGGCAGTGGAAAGTCGGACGGTGCCGTCGCCGCCCTCTTCGTTGGCCAGCGAGCGGATGCCGCCGTAACCGGTGTTACCACACAACACGGTGCACAGGACGCGCCCGGGCGCATACATGCCCTCACCCTCGACGAACCGGTCCTGCATGGCCAACTCCCAGCTGAAGGGGCTGGCCAGTTCCAGGCCACGCAGGATATTGGCCCCGGTCTCCATGACCGCCTGCCCCGCCTGACGGCTGAAAAAGCCGTTGGCGATGCGCCCCAGCATCGAACGGCCCATGTGGGCCAGCGGTGAGCCGAAGTTGGCCGGTGCGAGCATCACCAGATGCTTGACCGGGGTGGAGTCGGGAGCGAAGTGACGCACCAGCCAGTCGCGGATCACCAGGCCACCGGTGGAGTGGACAATGACGTCCACGCTAGCGGCATCGCGGGGAAGCCTCCGCGCTGTCCAGGCGCGATCCAGGGCCGCCTGCAGGTCATCGAAGCGCAGGGCATCATCCTTGGAAAGGTAGTCACCGATAGCGATGCGCTGAATGTGCCCCGGTCCCAGCCGCTTGCGCAGGTGCCCCACCAGCTTCTCGAAAGAACTGCCCTCGTCGTTCCAGCCATGCAGCAGTACCAGGGGACGATTGCTCATGTCACGGCCTCCCACTCGCTGTTTCACCCCGGGGCGGGACGTGACACCCCAGCCACCCGCGCCTCGGCACTTGCGTTACTGCAGAGTAGCCGCATATTCGCGTTCGGGTTGGGGAACACCATCGCTGTCAAGGCGCACGCACCACGTCTCCGGACACCGGTTCTTCACCATGCAGAGCATTCCGGCTTGGCCTATGTAGGCGACTTTGCAGAAAGACAAGATAGCGCTGCAGAAAGAAATCACGAGATGAAATATTAACATTATGATTTTTTTATTCTTTTAGCATAGGCCTTTCTGCAAGATGCGTGCTATGCCAGAAAGGAAGGCCTTCCTGCACACCACAGAACATCCCAGTTATGGTCGAGAAGTTGCTCGAGCTCTGACCGTTCCCAGGAGTGTGAGTTAAGCTCAAGTCTGGTGTATGGGAGGAGGTAGGAAGGGTGGCGTATCCTGTTGATTGATCACGACCAAGATCTCAACCAACAGAGTGGATACGCCATGACCGATTCTACCCTCCGGGCTCTTTCACAACCAGAACCCCAGGTTGCTGACTCGCTGCACGAGCTGCTGCGCCAAGGCGCCCGTGACCTGATCGCCAAGGCCGTCGAGGCCGAGCTGGCCACCTTCCTGGCGCAGTATGCCGATCAGCGGCTCGACGATGGCCGTCAGGCCGTGGTCCGCAACGGCTACCTACCCGAGCGCACGGTCCAGACCGGGATCGGGGATGTCAGCGTCCAGGTGCCCAAGGTGCGTGACCGCAGCGGCGGTGGCGCTCGCTTCAACAGCAGCCTGCTGCCGCCCTACCTGAAGCGGGCCCGCAGCATCGAGGAGCTGATCCCCTGGCTCTACCTGAAGGGGATCTCCACCGGCGACTACCAGGAGACCCTGGCGGCACTGCTGGGCGACCAGGCCAAGGGGCTGTCGGCCAACACGGTATCGCGGCTCAAGAAGCAGTGGGAAGACGAGCATACCGAGTGGCGGCAGCGGGACCTGGCAGACCGGCGCTACGTCTACTGGTGGGCCGACGGAATCTACAGCAACGTGCGCCTAGATGACCGCCTGTGCCTGCTGGTGATCATCGGGGTCACCGAGCAGGGCCGCAAGGAGCTGGTGGCCGTCGAGGACGGCTTCCGCGAATCGGCGGACAGCTGGGAGACCCTGCTGACAGGTCTGCGAGAGCGTGGCCTGACCCAGGCTCCCAAGCTGGCGGTGGGCGACGGTGCCATGGGCTTCTGGGCGGCGCTGAGCAAGGTTTACCCGGCGACCGACCATCAGCGCTGCTGGGTCCAC
>NZ_WHMA01000018.1:16088-61047 GCF_010994375.1 Halomonas sp. NO4 | reverse complement strand
CGCGTGAGAGTGGTCGGAATCCGCGATTCTAGTCGCAGAATGAATCGTCGGAGGGTTCAAACTCTAGCCTTTACCCCCTTGCCTTTAAACCCTGGCCTTGAAACGCTGAGTCCCACGAGAGTATCCTTCGTCAACTTTTAAACCATCGGGAGTTGACCGTGGGCTACCTCATTGGCGTCACCGCCCTCTGGGCGTTCTCCTTCTCGCTGATCGGCGTCTATCTGGCCGGCCAGGTGGACAGCTATTTCGCCGTCTTCCTGCGCGTGGCCCTGGCGGCTGCGGTCTTCCTGCCCTTCCTGCGGCCCTCGCTGCTGCGTGGACGCCAGCGGTTGGCGCTGATGGGGCTGGGCGCCGTGCAGCTCGGCGTGATGTACATCTTCTTCTACCAGTCCTTCCTGCTGCTCTCGGTACCGGAGGTGCTGCTCTTCACCATCTTCACGCCGATCTATATCGCGCTGCTCGATGATGCCCTCTTCGGTCGTTTTACCCCCTTCTACCTGTTCACGGCGGCCTTGGCCGTGCTCGGGGCGGCGGTGATCCGCTATCAGGGCCTGGACAGCGGCTTCTGGGCCGGCTTCCTGGTGGTGCAGGGCGCCAATCTCTGCTTTGCGCTCGGCCAGGTGGGCTACCGGCGCTTTTCGGCATCGCTGCCGGAGAGCCTGCCGCGCTACAGCGTCTTTGCCTGGTTCTATCTGGGCGCCCTGGCGGTGGCGCTTCCCGCCTTCGCGGTGCTGGGTAGCACCGCGGCACTGCCCACCACCGGTGTGCAGTGGGGCGTGCTGCTGTGGCTCGGGCTGGTCGCCTCGGGGCTGGGCTACTTCCTGTGGAACCTGGGCGCCACGCGGGTGGATGCCGGGGCGCTGGCCATCATGAACAATGCCCTGATTCCCGCCGGGCTGCTGGTCAACTTGCTGATCTGGAACCGCGACGCCGACCTGCTGCGCCTGGCGCTGGGCGGGGCCATCATCGTCGGTTCGCTGGTACTCAACGAGTGGTGGTTGAAGCGTCGGCCCGCCGTGGCCTGAGGCCGTTGTGACCCGAGTTTGCCCGCCTCGCCGCCAGTCGCCATAATGAGCGGCCGTGAGCGAGTGAGCCAGGGCATGAAGACTTCCAAGGGCAAGGCTTTCAAGAACATCGGACTGATCGGCCGCCTGGGCAGCGCCAAGGTGGTCGAGACCCTGAAGCGCCTGATGCGCTTCCTCGACGACGGCGGCTACCACGTCATCGTCGAGGATCGCACCGCCACGGTGTTGCTCGATCACGGCCATCCCGAGGCGAGTCGTCGTACCCTGGGCGAGCTGTGCGACCTGGTCATCGTGGTGGGCGGCGACGGCAGCCTGCTGGGTGCGGCCCGCACCCTCTGCCACAGCGGCACCCTGGTGTTGGGCGTCAACCGCGGTCGCCTGGGGTTTCTCACCGATATCTCGCCGGGCGAGCTCGAGGAGCGGGTCGGCGAGGTGCTGGCCGGCCATTACGAGGTGGAAGAGCGCTTCCTGCTCGATGCCGAGCTCTACCGTGACGGGGTACTGGTCGGCAACGGCGATGCTCTCAACGAGGTGGTGCTGCATCCCGGCAAGGCGGTGCGCATGATCGAGTTCGAGCTGTTCATCGACGGCCAGTTCGTCTATAGCCAGCGCAGCGACGGCCTGATCATGGCTACGCCCACCGGCTCCACCGCCTATTCGCTCTCCGGCGGGGGCTCGATCATGCATCCCAAGCTCGACGTGATCGAGCTGGTGCCGATGTTCCCCCACACCCTATCGTCTCGCCCCATCGTCATCGATGCCGCCAGCGAAATCCGCGTGCACATCGGCGAGACCAACCAGACCTACCCGCACATCAGCTGCGACGGCCAGACGCGGGCCGTGGCCAAACCCGACGACGTCCTGGTGGTGCGCCGCAAGCCGCAGCGGGTGCAACTGGTCCACCCGCACGGTCACAACTTCTACGAGGTCCTGCGCAGCAAGCTGGGCTGGAGCAACCGCCTGGGGGACTGAGGTGACACGACACGCGAGTCTCGAAGGCTACGACCTGATCGGCGACGTCCACGGCTGCGGCGCGACCCTGGCGAGCCTGCTGGAGAAGCTCGGCTACCACCAGCGCGGCGGCGTCTACCGTCACCCGCGGCGCCAGGTGATCTTCCTGGGTGACCTGATCGACCGCGGGCCGCGCATTCGCCTGGCCGTCACCATCGCGCGGCGCATGGTAGAGGCGGGCGAGGCGCATATCGTCATGGGCAACCACGAGGTCAATGCCCTGGCCTACTGCCATCGGGCATCGTCCCGGCTGGGTCGCGAGTGGCTGCGCGAGCACACCCCCCGCCACAACCGCATCATCAAGGAAACCCTGGAGCAGTACCGCGACCACCCCGCAGAATGGGACGACACCCTGGCCTGGTTTCTGGAGATTCCGCTACTGCTGGAACTGCCGGGCCTGCGCGTGGTGCACGCCTGCTGGGACCAGCCGCTCATCGACGCCCTGCGTCGCGAGCATCCCGATGGCCGCATCGACGAGGCCTTCCTCGAGGCGTCCGTGGAGCACGGTACCCTAGCCTGGCAAGTGATGGATCGGTTGACCCGTGGCACCCATATACCGCTGCCCGAAGGCGTGGCCATCCATTCGGGGGATGGCTTCACGCGCAAGAGCTTTCGCGCCCACTTCTGGGCCCGCGAGCCGCGCACTTGGGGCGATGTGGTCTTTCAGCCCGACAACCTCCCGGATGATCTGGAGTCGCGCCCCTTGACCGACCACGAGCGGGCCTATCTCAGCTACTACGGCCCCGACGAGCCGCCGCTGTTCATCGGCCACTACTGGTGCGAGGGCATTCCCGCGCTGCCGGCGCCCAATGTGGCCTGCCTGGATTACAGTGCGGTGAAGTTCGGGCGCCTGGTGGCCTACCGCTGGAGCGGCGAGTCACGCCTGGACGCCAATCACTTCGTGTGGATTCGGGTGCCCCGGGAGGAAGCGGCGCGGCCGCGGCCCTGGGAGATCGACTTTGACTGACTTACAAAAAGCAACCTTATTTTTTCGCCGCGCCCCTGAACTTCCCGCGGGGCTGTCCGTCAGAGTAAGTGTTCCCTTGAATGATCCCTTGCTCTTGTCCGGCGGCCCCCTTCCGCCGGATTTTTTCTGTGCGTGTGCACTGGCGGGCTCGCGAGGCTGATACCGATCCAGGAGACCCCATGTACCGGGTGATGCTGTTTCCCCACAACATCGATACCAGCGAGCTGCGCCAGGCACTCTGGGCGCACCGTATTGGCCACCGTTTCACCGAGGAGGCCGAGGGACAGGTACTGTGGCTGGCCGATCCCGATCAGCACGATGCCCTGCAGCAGCTGATTGCCCGCTGGCAGCGCGGCGAGCCCCTCCTGCCCCGGCAGCGGCGGACACCCAGGGGAGGCACTTCCCTGGCGGTGCCCTTCCGCCAGGCGCCGGTGACCGCCACGGCACTGGCGCTCTGCCTGCTGGTCTTCGCCGCCATGGGCCTGTTCGGCGATCTCGTCGTGGCGTTGCTGACCATCGTGCCGGTGGGGGTGGTCAACGGCAGTCTCGCCGTCGGCAACCTGGGTGAGGCGCTGGCCAGCGGTCAGGTGTGGCGGCCGCTGTCGCCAGCCTTCCTGCACTTCGGCTGGATGCACCTGATCTTCAACATGCTCTGGCTGTGGTACTTCGGGCGCCAGATCGAGGGGCTGCACGGGTCACGGCGCATGCTCGCCATCCTGTTGATCGCGGGTATCGGCGCCAACCTGGCGCAGTACGCCACCGGGACGGTGCTCTTCGGCGGCATGTCCGGCGTCGACTTCGCGCTGCTCGGTTACGTCTGGCTGATGTCGCGGCGCGCGCCCCAGAGCGGCTTCTTCGTGCCGCAGATGCTGGTGGTGTTTATGCTCGGCTGGATGGTGTTCACCATGACCGATGCCGCCTCCGCGGTGGGGTTCGGCAACGTGGCCAACGAGGCGCACCTCGGTGGCCTGGTCGTGGGGCTGGCCATGGGCTGGTATTATTCCGAGCGGGCGCGGCGCCTTCCTTGATTCCCTTTTAGTGAGAACGATGCCATGAGCGAGATGACCTTCGAGCGCATGATCCAGCAGATGACTCCGGCCATCTACGAGAGCCTCAAGCAGGCGGTCGCCCTGCGCAAATGGCCCGATGGTCGCTGGCTTTCCGCCGACCAGACTGAACTCTGCCTGGAAGCGGTAATGCGCTACGAAGCGGAAAATCACGTGCCCGAAGAGCAGCGTGTCGGCTACCTGTCGCGGCGTACCTGCGGCGGGGCCAGCAGCGGTGCCGATGTGCCGCCCGAACTCGCCGGCCTGGCACGGGACGCCACCCGTGACGGATGAGGCGCGCATCGCTGCCGCCCAGGCCATCCAGGGCTGCCTGACCAAGATGGCCGTCGAGCCGGGACGGGGCGACGAGCCAGCCCACTATACGCTGCGCGCGGGCGAGGCGCGCCTGGATATCAATCCCCGGCTGGGCTTCCCCCTGTCTCTGGAGTGGACCGGCACCATCGCCTGTACCCATTGCGGCCGGATCACCAGGAAAAGCTTCGGCCAGGGCTATTGCTATCCCTGCTTCAAGCGCCTCGCCCAGTGTGATACCTGCATCGTCAAGCCGGAGCTGTGCCACTACTTTCAGGGCACCTGTCGCGAGCCCGAGTGGGGCGAGCGCCACTGCTTCCAGCCCCATGTCGTCTACCTGGCCAACGCCTCGGGCCTCAAGGTGGGTATCACCCGCGCTACCCAGATACCGACCCGCTGGCTCGACCAGGGGGCCGTTCAGGCGCTGCCGGTGCTGGGGGTGGAGAGTCGCCAGCAGGCCGGCTTCGTCGAGGTGCTCTTCAAGGAGGAAGTGGCCGACCGCACCAACTGGCGCGCCATGCTCAAGGGCGAGATCGCGCCCTTGGATCTCATCGCCGAGCGCGATCGCCTGCTCGCGCGCCTCGACAGCGGCCTGGCTAACCTGCGCGAGCGATTCGGTCAGGATGGCATCCGCGTCCTCGACGAGCGTCCGGTGCACCTGGACTACCCGGTGCTCGAGTACCCGAGCAAGATCGTCTCCCACAACTTCGACAAGCACCCGGTGGTGTCCGGCACGCTGCAAGGCGTGAAGGGGCAGTACCTGATTCTCGACACCGGGGTGATCAACCTGCGCAAGTTCACCGGGTACGAGGTCAAGGTCGTGGCCTGAGGCCTGGGCTATCCTGTCGTCAGCACGAACTCGGCAGGAGCTCGATCATGAATGCCACGATGCGCGCCATGCGCTTGCATGCCCCCCACCAGCCGCTGGTACTCGACGACGTTCCCATCCCGCAGCCCGGCCCCGGCGAGGTGCAGCTGCGGGTGCTGGCCTGCGGCGTCTGCCGCACCGACCTGCACGTCATTGACGGTGAGCTCAGCGAGCCGCACCTGCCGCTGATTCCCGGGCACGAGGTAGTGGGGGAAGTGACGGCGTTGGGCGAGGGCGTTTCCGGTCTGGAGTCGGGGCAGCGCATCGGCGTGCCTTGGCTGGGCTGGACCTGCGGCGAATGCGATCCGTGCCGGGCCGGGCGCGAGAACCTCTGCGAGCGTGCCGAATTCACCGGCTATACCCGCGATGGCGGCTACGCCGAGTACGCCGTGGCCGACACCCGCTACTGCTTTCCCATCCATGACGACGACGCCCAGGCGGCCGCGCCGCTGCTCTGCGCCGGGCTGATTGGCTATCGCACCTGGCGGCTGGCCGGCGGCGACGAACCGCGCCGGCTCGGCATCTACGGCTTCGGGGCCGCGGCGCATATCCTCGCCCAGCTCGCCGTGGCCCGCGGCCAGCGCGTCTATGCCTTCACGCGACCGGGGGACGAGCCGGCCCAGGCGTTTGCCCGCCGGCTGGGTGCCGTCTGGGCCGGCGGCAGCGACGAGACGCCGCCCGAGCCGCTGGATGCTGCGCTGCTCTTCGCCCCGGTGGGTGCGCTCGTGCCCATCGCACTGGAGCACGTCAAGCCGGGAGGCGCGGTGGTCTCCGGCGGCATCCACATGTCCGACATCCCCGCATTCCCCTACCGCCTGCTGTGGCAGGAGCGCAGCGTGAAGTCAGTGGCCAATCTCACCCGCCGCGACGGCGAGGAGTTCCTGGCCCTGGCCCCCACCGTGCCCATTCGCACCGAGATCCGCGCCTATCCCCTGGAAGAGGCGAACCAGGCGCTCGAGGACCTGCGCCAAGGGCGGCTCTCCGGGGCGGCAGTGCTCATTCCTTGATCGCGTTCACTCAAACAGATCCCCCTGGGCGCGCGGCGGGCGAAACGTCGTGGTGTCCAGCGACTGCGCCGCCCGGGCCGCTGGTGTGTTGAAGCCCAACTGCCGGCACGCTTTGCGGAAGCGCTGTTCCAGCAGCTCGACGAAGACCCCTTCGCCACGCATTCGCTTGCCGAAGCGGCTGTCGTAGACCTCGCCCCCGCGGCACTGGCGCATCAGGCTCAGCACCTTGGCCGCCCGTTCGGGGTAGTGCGCCTCGAGCCACTCGGCAAAGAGCGGTGCCACCTCCCGCGGCAAGCGCAGCAGCATCCAGCCGGCGGTGTCGGCGCCGGCCTCGCGGGCGGCGGCGAGCAGGCGCTCCAGCTCGTGGTCGGTGAGTCCGGGAATCACCGGGGCGATGAGCGTGCCCACCGGCACGCCGGTGGCCGCCAGCTGCTCGATGGTGCGCAGGCGGGCGGTTGGAGAGGCGGCGCGGGGCTCCAGGGTACGCTTGAGGTCACGATCCAGGCTCGTCAGGCTGACCATCACCCGCACCAGGCGCCGGCGGGCCAGTTCGCCGAGCAGGTCGCGGTCACGCAGGATCAGCGCGCTCTTGGTGACCAGGGTCACCGGATGGCGGCACTCGAGGAGCAGGCTGAGCACCTCGCGGGTGGTGCGTCGCTCGGCCTCCAGGGGTTGGTAGGCATCGGTATTGCCGGCCAGGTTGATCGGCCGGCACACATAGCCGGGTTTGGTCAGCTCCTCGCGCAGCCGCTCCACGAGTCCGGTGCGGGCGATGAGGCGCGACTCGAAGTCGAGCCCGGGCGAGAGATCCCAGTAGGCGTGGCTGGGGCGGGCGTAGCAGTAGATGCAACCGTGCTCGCAGCCGCGGTAGGGATTGAGCGAGCGGTCGAAGGGCAGGTCGGGCGAGCGATTCCACGACAGGGCACTGCGCGTCGGTTCGTCACGGACCTCGGTGGCTAGACGCCCTGGCACTTCCTCCTGCCACCAGCCGTCATCCACCGCTTCTACCCGTGTGGGGGCAAAACGGTTGTCTGGGTCGAAGGTGGCACCGCGCCCCTTGCGGGGGGTATCGGCGATGGAGCGAGGCATGGGGGATCACCATTACTGTATTCATGTACAGTATAGTGGCGCCTCGAAACACCGCCAAGGTGTGGTACCGAAAATCTGCCCGGTGTGACTCTGCTCCTGCCCTCGTCGGGGTGGGCTGCTATGATGGCCGCCTTCGATGCCACCCATGCTACCGCAGGACGCTCCGCATGCTCGCTGATACCCTCGCCACGCTGCAGCCCGCTGATCGCGCCATCGCGGCCGATGTCACGGCCCATCTCGACAGCCTCACCAAGCCGCCGGGCAGCCTGGGACGGCTGGAGTCGCTGGCCGTGACGCTCGCCACCATCACCGGCGAGGCCTTCCCCAGGGTGGCGCCTCCCGGAGCCCTGGTCTTCGCGGCCGACCACGGCGTGGCCGTCGAAGGCGTTTCCGCCTTTCCCCCGGAGGTCACGGCGCAGATGGTGGCCAACTTCGTGGCCGGTGGCGCCGGCATCAACGTCTTCGCGCGACAGATCGGGGCTCGCCTCGAGGTGATCGACGTTGGCGTGGTCGGCGCGGTAGCCGGCCCGGGCGTGGTGGACGAGAAGGTCCGCCCCGGCACCGCCAACATGGTCGAGGCGGACGCCATGACTCGCGACGAAGCCGTGGCGGCCATCGAGGTGGGCATCCGCGCTGCCGAGCGCGCCCTCGATGCCGGCTGCCGCTGCCTGATCGTCGGTGAGATGGGCATCGCCAATACTACGGCGAGCAGCGCACTGCTCGCCGTCCTCACCGAGAGCCCGGTCGCGGGCCTGATCGGTCAGGGCACCGGGATTTCCACCGAGCGGCTGGCGCACAAGGAGGGGGTGATCGAGCGTGCTATCGCCGCCCGCGCGCCGGACCGCGACGATCCGCTCGAGGTGCTGGCCAAGCTGGGCGGCCTTGAGATCGCCGCCATGGCCGGCGCCTACCTGGGCGGAGCGGCGCGCCGGATGCCGCTGCTCGTCGACGGCTTTATCGCCACAGTGGCTGCGCTGCTGGCGTGCCGGCTCGCCCCGGCCGTGCGTGACTATCTGGTCTTCGGTCACCGCTCCCGGGAGCCGGGTCATGGCCACGCCCTGGCATCTCTCGATGCTCGGCCGCTGCTCGATCTCGAACTGCGCCTGGGGGAGGGCACCGGTGCGGCGCTCGCTTTCCCGCTGCTGGAGGCGGCCACTCGCATGCTGAGCGAGATGGCGACCTTCGAGGACGCCGGGGTCGCCGCCAGCCAGGCACCATGACCGCCGAGCCACTGTCTTTGGAACCACTCTGCTTGGAATCACAGTCCTTGGAACCACTGTCCCTGGCGTTGCTGTCGCTGGTCGGTGTCAGTGTGCTGCTCGATTTGGCCGTCGGTGACCCACACCGCCTGCCACACCCGGTGGTGGGCATGGGCCGGGTGATCGCGTATCTGGAACGCGCCTGGAACCGTGGTTCGCCTCGGATGCGGCGCTGGCGGGGTGCGGGGCTTACGGCGACCTTGGTGGTGGGAACTTTCGGGCTCACCTGGAGCGCACTGGCGCTGCTCTCCCTGGTGCATCCGTGGCTGGCGCTCGCCGCCGAGCTGTGGTTGGTGACCACGGCGCTCTCCATCAAGGGGTTGGTCGACGCCGCCCGGGCGGTGGCGGTGCCGCTGGCGGGCGGTGACCTGCCGGCCGCCCGGGAGGAACTGGCGATGATCGTCGGCCGTGACACCGAACACCTCGAGGAGGCCGAGCTCGCCCGGGGTGCCGTGGAGACGGTGGCCGAGAACACCGTCGACGGCATTACTGCGCCGCTGTTCTGGGCGCTGCTTGGCGGGGCACCGCTGGCGCTGGCCTACAAGGCGGTCAACACCCTGGATTCCATGGTCGGCTACCGCAACGCTCGCTATGCAGACTTCGGCTACGCCTCGGCCAGGCTCGACGATCTGGCCAACTGGCTGCCGGCTCGGCTGACTGCGCTGACGCTGTGGCTCGCCGCTTGGGCGATGCCCGGCGCCCGCCGCCGTGGGGCGCTGGCTGCCACCTGGCGCCAGGCACCGCGCCACCCCAGCCCCAATGCCGGCTGGCCGGAGGCGATGGTGGCCCAGCTGTTGGGAGTGCAGCTCGGCGGTACCAACCATTATGCCGGCGTGGCTTCGCACCGTGCGGTTCTGGGCGAGGCGATTGAGGCTCTGAAGGTGGCGCATATCCACCGTGCGATCCGCCATATGCACGGCGGTTGGCTGGCCTTCCTGCTGCTGATGGCGCTGGCGGTGCTGATCACGGAGGGCCTGACATGACCCGCGACGCAATGCCTTGGCCTGCACACGGCGGCCAGGCAGCACCCTTGCTGGCGCGCTACGCCCTGCCGGCCGACCATCCGCTGCTCGACTTCAGCGCCAACTTGAACCCCCTGGGCCCGCCGGCCTGGGTGCCGGCCCGACTGGCCGCGACGTCCCCGGGCCTCGCCCGCTACCCGGCGCCCGACTACCGCTCGGCCCGAGAGGCTATCGCCCGCGAGGCGGGCGTGACCGTGGAGCAGGTGCTGCTCACCAACGGTGGCGCCGAGGCGATCTTCCTGGTGGCAGCGGCGCACGCGGGTGGCCGGGCGCTGATCGCCCAGCCCACCTTCACGGAGTACGCCCGGGCCTGTCGCGCCTTCGGCCTGACCATCGAGGATTACCCGTTGGCCCCGGCCGACTTCTCGCTCGACCCGGAAAGGCTCGGTGCGTCACTGGCGCCTGGCACCCTGCTCTGGCTGTGTCGTCCCAATAATCCCACTGCCACCCTGGTGTCCCGCGATGCCGTGGAGCGACTCCTGACCCTGGCCGCGGCCAGCGATTGCCGCGTGGTGGTCGACGAAGCCTTCATCGACTTCGTCACCCCGCCCGAGGAGTCCCTGGCCCCGCTGCTGGGGCGCTTCGATAACCTCATCCTGCTGCGCTCCCTGACCAAGCTCTATGCGTTGCCGGGTTTGCGGGTGGGCTATCTATTGGCGAGCGAGTCGCTGGTGCACCAGTTTCATGTGCGACAACCGCCGTGGAGCGTCAACCACCTGGCCGCTGAGCTGGTGGCACCGCTGGTGGACGACAGCGTCTTTCTGGCCCGCACCCGACAGTGGCTGGCCGAGGAGCAGCCGCGCCTGCAGGCCGGCCTCGTGGCCACGGGCCTCGAGGTGATCCCCAGCCGGACCAACTTCTTCCTGGTGCGGCCCGGGGCGGAGTCCGAAAAGACGGCAGGGCAGTCCCAGCTGGATATGATGGGTGAGCCGGGGACGGGTCGAAGAGAGGGGAGGGCGGCCACGGAGACGCTCTTCGAACGGCTGCTGCGCTCGGGTATCCTGGCCCGCCACACCCACGGCTTTCCCGGGCTCGACGGCGGCTGGCTGCGCCTGGCGCTGCGCGATCGATCCGACAACGACCGCCTGCTGGCAGCCTTGGCAGAGGGGGAATCGTCATGATCGCTTTCGTCAGCGGCGGAGCGCGCTCGGGCAAGAGCGAGGTCGCCGAGCGCTTGGCGCGGGAGTGCCGGCAGGCCGGCGGGGGGACGCTCTACTACCTGGCCACGGCGACGGCGTCGGACGCCGAGATGGCCGCGCGCATCGCCCGCCACCGCCGCGACCGGGGGGCCGAGTGGCACACCCGGGAGGCGCCGCTGGCATTGGGCAGCGCGCTTGACGGTATCGATCCCGGCAGCAGCGTGCTGCTCGATTGTCTGACCCTATGGGCCAGCCGCGCGCGCTTCGAGGCAGGCTTCGACAGCGCCACCGGCACGGCTCAGTTCGAGGCTCTGCTGGTGGCGACCCGGGCACGGTCGCTGGACCTGGTGGTGGTCTCCAACGACCTCAACGAGGCAGTGTTGCCCGGGGATCTCGCGACACGCGGCTATGTCGCCTTCCTGCAATGCCTGCACCGCCAGCTGGCCCGGGAGGCCGACCGGGTCGTCGAGGTGGTGGCGGGGATCGCCATCGACTGGAAATCCCCGTCCGCCTGAGGAAAGGAGACCATGAGGAACGCCATCTACGGGCTGCTGCTCGCCTGCCAGTTCCTGACGCGGCTGCCGGTGCCGGTGGCCTGCCCCTGGACGCCGACCACCCGGCGCTGGGCCCTGCGCAGCTACCCGCTGGTGGGGCTGGTGCTGGGTGCGCTGCTGGCCGGGGCTGCTGCGCTGCTTGCCGGTGCGTTGCCGGTTCCGCTGCTGGCGCTGGCGCTGCTCAGCCTGTGGGTGGCGCTCTCGGGTGGGCTGCATCTGGACGGGGTCATGGACGTGGCCGATGCCCTAGGCAGCAATGCGACTCTGGAGAAGCGCTGGGCGATCATGAAGGACCCCCAGGTGGGCAGCTTCGGTATCCTGGCGTTGGTCTTCCTGCTGGCCTGGAAGGGCATGCTGCTGTGGGCGCTGCTGGTTGCCGATGTACCCCTGGCCGTGCTGGTCGCGGTGCCGGCGCTGTCGCGCTTCGGCGCCTTGGCCCTGTTGCGCCTCGCGCCCTGTGCGCGACGTGAGGGGCTGGCCTGGACCTGGCAGCAGGATCTAGAGCGGCGCGATCTGCTGCTGGCCCTGCTGCCGCTGGGGCTGCTGTTCGTGTCGCTGCCCGGTTGGCCGCTGCTGCTGGGGGCGCTGCTGGCGTTCTTGCTGGTGTACGGTGGGAGGATGATACGAGGTTTTACCGGCATCAACGGCGATATCGTGGGTGCCGCCATCGAGGGAGGAGAACTATGGCTGTTGCTGATCGCCTGGAGCTGGTGGTCGTTCGTCACGGCCTGACGGCCTGGAACCGCGAGCGCCGCTACCAGGGTCAGCGCGACATTCCCCTGCTGCTGCCCGAGGCGCGCTCCGGGCTCGACCGGCTGCGCGAGGCGCTCCACGGCGAGCGCTTCGATGCCGTGCACGCCAGCGACCTGATGCGTTGCCGCCAGACTCTGGCCCACGTGCTGGTGGGCCGACGCGGGGGAGCGGCGCCACGGTTCGATGCACGGCTGCGCGAGCTCGATTTCGGAGAGTACGAGGGCAAGTGCTACGGGGAGCTCCGGGCACTGCCTGGCTATCGCGCCTGGATCGACAGCCAGGGGGAACAGGCACCGCCCGGTGGCGAGTCTACCCAGGGGCTGCGCACGCGACTCGACGACTGGCTGGGCGAACTGTTTGCCGAGGTGGAGGCGCAGGGGCTGGAACGCGTGTTGGTGGTCACTCACGGCGGGGTGATCCGCGAACTGCGCCGGCATTTCGAGGAGATCGACTTCTGGGAGGGCAGCGTGGGCCAGGCCGAAGGCCGCCGGCTGACCTTCGTTCAGCGACTGGGGGAGTGGCAATGCAGCTCTTCATCGGCGGTGCCGGCGCCGGCAAGCACGCCGCAGTAAGCGAGCGCTTTCCCACGGCGCGCTGGCACCGCCTGACGCCCGGCGACGCACTGGATGCCTGGAACGAGTCGCTGGCGGACGGGATGATACTGGTGGTGACCGGCTGGACGGCCTGGCTCGAGGCCGCCTTGGCTGTCGAGCGCGACGACGACCGCCTGCGCGGTCGGCTGGTCGCCGCACTCGAGACTCTGGCTGTCGTCGAAAGCGAGGCCGGCTCGCCGGTGGTGCTGATCCTGCCCGAGATGGGGCGCGGCATCGTGCCGATGGAGCCTGAGCTGCGGCGCCTGCGCGACCTAGTCGGCTGGCTGGCCCAGGATGCCGCCGCGCGCGCCGAGGCTGTGTGGTACGTCCGCCATGGGCTGATCAAAGCATTGAAATAGCAGAGATATCCCATATGAATCCGCCGCCGGCGTTGACCCCGCAGCGGCGGATTGCTAGGTTACCGCCACTCTCAGGTGCCCCAGGCGTGTGTCGATGCGCCGGGGTGAAACGGGAAGTCGGTGCGCTTCAAGCCAGTCCGACGCTGCCCCCGCAACGGTGATCGAGTCAAGGAATGCCGGTACCACTGTGCCACGGCACGGGAAGGTGGCCTTCCGGGACGCTTCGCGTCCACTCGTCAGCCCGGAGACCGGCCCGAGAGTTAAGGAAACGCCGAATAGTGGCATTTCCTTCGTGCCGGGTTGCGGTGGGCAACCACGAGGCAGGGCCGGCGTCGCCTTTGTCGTTCTCCCTCTCTCGTCCCTTGCCGCCCCCGGTGACTACGATACCAATGCCGTGCGGGTAGGCACGGTGAGCAAGGGACTCCCATGAACACCACACGCAACGCCGCCAGTGGCCTGGCCGCCTTCAGCCTGGCCCTCCTCCCGCTGGCCGTCCAGGCCCAGTCCGAGCCCGACAGCCGCGACACCCATGTCGACCTCAACCCCCTGGTGGTGACCGCCACCCTGGCGCCGCGCACCGCCGACGAGACGCTCGCCTCCGTCACGCTGCTCGACGAGGCAACCCTGCGCCGCCAGGACCCCACTAGCGTCACCGATCTCTTCCGTGGCCAGCCCGGTGTGGACGTCAATACCAACGGCTCCTTCGGCAAGCAGAGCAGCGTCTACATCCGCGGCGTGGACAACGCGGGCTCGCTGCTGATGATTGACGGCATTCGTCTGCGCTCGGCCACCACCGGCGGTGCCGCCTGGCAGCATCTCGACCCGCGCATGTTCGAGCGTGCCGAGATCGTCCGTGGACCGCGCGGCAGCCTCTACGGCGCCGATGCCGTCGGCGGGGTGGTGCAGCTGTTCACTCACCAGGCCGAGGAAGGGGGGCCGCACCCCTGGGTCTCGGCCGGTGGCGGCAGCTTCGATTCCCGGCGGCTCAGCGCCGGGCTTTCCGGCAGCGAGGGCGGGACGCGCTACAGCTTCGCTGGCAGCCACTTCGCTACCGACGGCGCGCCCATTCGCCGCGATGGCGAGGACAAGGGCTATGACAATACCAGCGGTCTGGCAAGCGTCTCGCACACCTTCGACGGTGGTACCGAGATCGGTGTCCTGGCGCTGCGGGCGCGGGGAAATACCGAGTTCGAAGGTGGCGAGACCGACTTTGTCCAGCAGGTGGCGGGCGTCTATGGCGAGATTCCTGTCACTGAGGCCTGGCGATCTCGTCTGACGCTCAGTGAGTCGCGGGATGAGAGCGATAACATTGATGATTCAGGGGACTCCATCATCGATACTCGCACACAAACCGCCCGCTGGGAGAATACTCTCAATTTCGGTCGACATGAGCTGATCGCTGGCGCGGAAGTGAGTGAGGACAAGGTGGCGAGCACCACCGATTATCAGGTCGATAGCCGCGACAACACGGCTGTATTTACTCAGAGCCTGCTGGACTTTTCACCGGTTACTGTTCAGGCCAGTCTGCGTCATGATGACAACGAAGCCTTTGGTAGTGACGTCACGGGAGGCCTGGCACTCGGCTACGAGTTGGATGCCTCACATACCCTGAGAACCAGCTACGGCAGTGCATTTCGCGCTCCAACTTTCAACGAGCTCTACTGGCCTTTCCAAGATTTCGGGATCTTTGGAACCTACGCAGGTAATCCGGACTTGCAGCCTGAAAGCTCCGAAACTTGGGAGCTTGGTTTGCGGGGCCAGTATCAGCGCTACTTCTGGGATTTGGCCATCTATCAAACGACCATCGATGACCTGATTGCCACGCAGACAATCAATGGCGACAGCAGGCCCACGAATATCGACGAAGCGCGAATTCGCGGTGTGGAGATTGCTGCCGGGGTGGACATCAATGACTGGACGCTTCAGACGGCATTGACCTATACGGACCCCGAGAATCGGGGGGACGACAACCACGGCAATCGTCTGCCTGGCCGTGCTTCCCAGAGTCTGCGCCTGGACGTCGACCGTGAGCTCGGGGACTGGTCGCTCGGCGGCTCCTTGATCGCGCAGAACCATCGCTACGACGATGCCGGCAACGAGGATCGTCTACCCGGTTTTGGCCTGCTCAACCTGCGCGCGGGCTGGGCGTTCGCGCCCATGTGGGAAGCGCGCCTGACGGTGGATAACGCGCTCGACAAGGAGTACGAGACCTCCCGCGACTACATCAACGCCGGTCGTGCCGCCTTCCTTAGCGTTCACTTCGGGGCGCAGTAATGGCGCGGGCTTGCCTGGCACTGATGCTCGCTCTGCTGCCCACGCTGGCCTCGGCCGGCACCCTGGTAGGTATTGTTTCGGAGCGTTCGGCCGCGGAGCTCGCGGCCGGCGCTCACCGCTTCCTCGATGCTCACCCCGAGCATGAAGTGATCCTTCGTACCCCGGAGCAGCTCGCCGAGACGGACGACGCGGAGATTGCCGAGCTGTTCGAGGGTGCCGATGCCCTAATGCTGGCGGCGGTCTTCGGCGAGCAGGTGGGGCGCCTGGCTCAGCTGGTCGAGACGGCCGCCGCCCGGCGCGACGTTCCGATCCTCGCCGTTAACGGCGACCGGCGGCTGACGCGGCTGTCGCGTCTGGTTGGCGAGCGCTTGCTGGCGGGGCTCGACGCGGAAGCGCTGGGCGAGCTGGTGGCCGCGCCCGAAGCCGGCGAGGCGGCGGCCGAGCACCTGGCGGCGCAGCGCGAGCGCTTCCCCGCTCAGGCCGAGTGGCTGACCGGGCGCGCCTACTACCAGGGGCGCAGCCCCGAACACCTCGACGGCCTGCTGCGCTGGTTGCTGGCGGAAGCGGGTCATGACCTGGAGGTGCCCGAACCGTCACCGCGGGCGGCGATTCGCTACTATCGTCCCTTGCACCACGATCGCCCGGGGCGCAGCGGCGATACACCCACCACCGACCCCACGGACCTGGGGCTGGAGGCCGGGCCGGCAGTGGCGATCCTCGACCTCGACAGTGGCGATCGTCCCGGTGACCGAAAACTACTCGACGGTGCCTGTGCGGCACTGGAGCAGCGTGACATTCAGTGCGTGGCGGTGCTGGCGCGCTGGGGTGGGGCCACGCTGGCGGCCCTCGAACGGCTGCCCGAGACCCTCGGCGAGGCAAGCCTGGCCGGGGTTCTCAGCCTGCAGGACTTCACCCTGGGTGGAGGCGAGGGGCGGCGTGCGGCCACCGAGGCGCTCGGCCAGCTCGATGTCCCGGTGATCAAGGGACTGCGCCTGGCCGAGCGAACCGAGGCGCAGTGGCGGCTCTCCCACGACGGCCTGCCGCGCGAGTCGGTGCACTACCAGCTGGCGATGCCCGAGCTGCAGGGGGTGAGCCAGCCGATGGTGCTGGCGGTGGCGGCCACGCCCGAGATCGACGAGCGCACCGGCGTGGCGCTGACGCTCTCCCGGCCGCTCGAATCGCGCCTCGACGCCGTCGCCGAGCGCTTTGCGCGCTGGCAGCGCCTGCGCACGCTGGACAACGCCGACAAGAGGGTGGCGCTGATCTACTACAACCACCCGCCCGGGCGGCAGAACGTCGGCGCCGACAACCTCGACGTGCCGGCCTCGCTGTATGAAATGCTCACCCGGCTGCGCGAGGCCGGCTACGACACCGGCGAGCTGCCGGAGAGCCCGGAGGCGCTGCACGATCTGATCCAGGCGCGCGGGGTCAACCTGCCCGAGGACCGCGGCGCCCTGGAGCGCATGGCCGGGCAGGTGCCGTCGCTTGCCACAGAGGAGTACCGCCGCTACTTTGCGACGCTGCCGGCGCCCATCCGCGGCGAGCTCGTGCAGGGTCCCCTGGGCTACCTCCATGCCCGCCTCAAGCAGGCCGATACGCAGGGCGAACCGGAACTGGTCCAGGAGGTACTGGCGCGCGTCGCCAAGGACCTACGCCACCTCATCGAGCAGCATGACCACCCGGCCCAGGCGCGGGCGCTTGACCTGCTGGACCAGTACGTCACCGGCTGGCGAAAGCGCCTCGCCCATGCGGAAGCGGTCGAGAACGAGACGCTCGAGGCCCTGCGCGACGCCCTGGTGGCGACCGGCATCCCCGGCCTCTCGGGCTGGGGCGAGCCGCCGGGGCGTTCGATGGTCCTCGATGACACGGTGCTCTTCCCGGGGCTGCGATTCGGCAACGTCTTCATCGGCCCCCAGCCGCCGCGCGGCTGGGAAGTGGAGGAAGAGCTGCTGCACGCCAACACGACTTTCCCGCCAACCCACCAGTACCTGGGCTTCTACCACTGGCTGCGTGACCACTTCGCGGCCGACGCCCTGGTCTACGTGGGGCGCCACTCCACCCGCGAGTTCCTGCCGCGACGCCGGGCGGGGCTGGCCGAGGATGACTACCCGGAGCTGCTGGGCGGCAACCTGCCGCTGATCTACCCCTACATCGTCGATGGCGTGGGCGAGGGCATCCAAGCCAAGCGGCGCGCCCTGGGGGTGATGATCGGTCACCTCACGCCGCCCCTGGCCGCCACCGAACTCTACGACGATCTGCTCGAGCTGCGTCAGCTGGTCGAGACCTTTGAGGTGGCCACCGACCCCGACAGCCCCACGCGGCACCGCGCAGTGGCGATGCTGCGCGAGCGCATCGAGAGCCTCGAGCTGACCGAGGCGTTCGAGCGCGAGATTGCCGGCGACTTGGGCCTGACCGCCGAGGAGGTCAGGCTCGACGAGGTCGCGGCCGAGCTGCTGGTGCACGAGGCCGGGCACTACGTCACCGACATGCAGGAGCGCTTCATGCCATTGGGACTGCACGTCTTCGGCCGCGACTGGGACGAGGCGGCCGTCGACACCCAGCTCGATTCGATGGCTGGCAAGGGCAACGATCGCGAGCGCTGGCGTGACCTGCTTGAAGTCTCGCCGCGCCATGAGCGTGAGAATTTCCTGGCCGCGCTCGAGGGGCGCTTCGTGCCGCCGGGGCCGGGCAACGACCCGCTGCGCACGCCCCAGGTACTGCCCACCGGGCGCAACTTCCATGCGCTCTCCAGCGACCTGGTGCCGACCCGGGTGGCCTGGTCACTGGGCAGCGAGATGGCGGCCACGGCGCGCTCCCGTGACGGCGAGGCGGCCGAGGAGAGCGAGGCGCTGGTGCTGTGGGCCTCGGACACGGTGCGCGACGAGGGGGTGATGATCGCCTTCGGCCTCGACATGCTGGGCGTGAAACCGCGCTGGAATTCGCGCGGCATCGTCCAGGGGCTCGAACGCTTGCCCCTGGCGGAGCCTGGCGACGAGGCGGACACGCTACGCACGGCGCGCCGCGACGTGCTCTTCACCACCTCGGGGCTGTTTCGCGACCTCTACGAGGATCAATTGGTGTGGCTCGACCTCGCCGTGCGCCTGGCGCTCGACGGGGCGAGCGAGACCATCCGCGCCGAGCACCCACAGCTTGCCGGGGCGCTGGAGGCGGCACTCGCGCCGCTCCCCGAGGAAATGCGAGACCCGGGTGCCGAGGTGCTGGCCGACAACCGCGTGGCAGCGCGCTGGGTGGCCGACACCCGCGAGCTGCTCGCCCGCGGCGAAATGGCCGCCGAGGCTGGCGACCGGGCGGCGTGGCGGGTGTTCGGTACCGCGCCGGGCGCCTACGGGGCCGGGGTCAATCGCCTGGCCTCGCGCTCCAGCGCCTGGGAGGCGCGCGACGAACTGGGCAGCGCCTACCGGCGGCGCATGGGGCACGTCTACGGCCAGCGGCAGGGCGGCGAGCCGGCCCATGTCGCCTTTGACGCCAACCTCGCCCGCGTCGGGCGCACCTACCTGGGGCGTGCCAGCCACCTCTACGGGCTGCTCGACAACGACGACGGCTTCGACTTCCAGGGCGGGCTCTCCAACGCCGTGGAACAGCTCGCTGGCGCCCCACCGGCCAACCGCGTGCTCACGCATGCCGATCCCGACAACCCGCGCGTCGAGAGCCTGGAGCGGGCGCTGCTCGGGGAGCTGCGCGCACGCAACCTCAATCCCCAATGGCTGCGCCCCCTGATGGAGCACGGCTATGCCGGGGCGCGCACCATGGGCAGCGACTTTCTCGACAATCTCTGGGGCTGGCAGGTGACGAGCCCGCAGGTGGTGCGCTCCTGGGTGTGGGACGAGGTCGATGCCGTTTATTTCCAGGACAGTCATGGCCTGGGGCTGGACGACTTCCTGGCCGAGGGGCACAAGGTCCACGTGAAGACGCACATGCAGGCCACGGCGCTGCTCGCCGCCCAGCGCGGCTTCTGGGAGGCCGACGAGGCGACCCTGGAACGGCTCGCCGGCGAGTTCGCCGAGGCGGTGATCGAGCATGGCCTGCCGGGCAGTGGTCACGCCCATCCCGACCATCCGCTGCTGCCGTGGATCGCTGAGCGCCTGAATGACGAGCGGCGCGATGCCTTCACGACGGTGATCGAGGCGGCTCGCATCGAGCAGGTCGATCCGGAAAGCGCGCCGGTCAGCATCCGCGAGGTCGAGGCCAGCGCCGCCCCGGCCGAGCCGCCGAGCGACACGCCGGCCCCGCAAGAGGAGGGCGAAGAGGCCGCCGAAGCACCGCAGGGAGACATGGCGGCCGCCGCCGAGGGGGCGCCGTCGTTGCTGCCCTGGCTGCTGGGACTCGCGGCGCTGCTACTGTTGCTGGGCGGTATCGCCCACGGGAGGCGCGCACGATGAACGCTGACCTGACCCAGGCCACACTGGAGGTCATGGATACCCTGGTGGGCTGGCTGCTGACGCCAGTCATCCTGGCACTGCTCGCCCTGGTGGCTCTGTCGCTGTGGGAGGCGGGGCTGGCCATCGGTGAGCGCAGCGGCGGTATTCGCCGCCTGGTTGCGGCGCGCTGTGCCGACCGGCTGGCGGCACAGGCGCGCCGCGCCATCGACCGCGCCGATGTGCTGGCGCGCATCGGCCCCATGCTGGGGCTGATGGGTACCCTGATACCGCTGGGGCCGGGGCTCGCCGCGCTGGGCAACGGCCAGCTCGACGTGCTGGCTCAAGCCGTCACCGTAGCTTTTAATACCACGGTGATGGGCCTTCTCATCGGCATCCTGGGCTTTCTGCTGGGGCGGCTGCGGCGGCGCTGGTACGACGCCGCCATGGCCCAACTGGAGCATGGGACATGAGCATTCCCGATTATCGGCGCAGCCGCTTCGACAGCGCAGACGAGGAGCCCTTGGGGCCGCTCGCCAATCTGGCAGACATCATGCTGGTATTCGCCGTGGGGCTGATGGTGGCGCTGGCCGCCTCGCGCGACACGGGGTCAGCCGGTGGCGTGGAGCTTGAGGCCGGGCGCGAGCTGCCCGAGATGCCGGCGGGGATGGGCACGTCCGGCAGCGGCTACGAGAGCGTGGGGCGTGTCTACCGCGACCCGCAGAGCGGCAAGCTGATCCTGATCGATGAGTCGGATCGCAGCTGACAAGGGGAGAACCGTATGGCTTTCTGTGGGAGGCGAGGTGCGCTGGGCCTGGTGGCCGGGCTGCTGCTCGCCGTGGCCCTTCCCGCCAGCGCCGAGGTGTGCGCCACCGACGATGCCGAGCGCGAGGTGTGCCTGGAAGCGCCGGCCGAACGTATCGCTGCGCTCTCGCCCGGGGCGACCGAACTCGTCTATGCCGCCGGGGCCGGCGAGAAGGTAGTGGCCGTGGTCGACTACAGCGACTACCCGCCTGAAGCGCGCGAAGTCCCTTCGCTGGGCAGCCATACACGCATCGACATGGAGCGCCTCGTTGCCCTGCGCCCGACGCTGGTGATCGGTTGGGTGACCGGCAATCCGCCCGAGCAGTTGGAGACCATCGAGGCGCTCGGCGTGCCGGTGTTTTACCTCGAGCCGCGCACCTTCGAGGGGGTGGCCAGCGCCATCGAGCGACTGGGCGAGCTGGCGGGCAGCGAGGACGAGGCGCGCCGCGAGGCCGCCCGCTTTCGCGACGGCATGGCCGAGATCCGCGCCCGCTTTGCCGACCGGGCACCGGTGCGGGTCTTCTACCAGGTGTGGGACGAGCCGCTGATGACCATCAATGACGATCACCTGATCGGCAAGGTGCTGACCGCCTGCGGCGGGATCAACGTCTTCGGCGACCTCCAGCGCCTGGTGCCGCGCATCGGCGATGCCTCGGTGCTCGATGCCGACCCCGAGGCGATCCTCGCCGGTGGCATGGGCGAGGAGAACCGCGACTGGCTCACCCACTGGGCGCAGTACCCGAGCCTGTCCGCCGTGGCACGCGATAACCTCTTCTTCGTGCCGCCCTCCCTGATTCAGCGCCCCACGCCGCGCCTGCTGGAGGGCAGCCGACTGTTCTGCGAGAAGCTGGAGGACGCCCGTGCACGCCGCTAGGTTTGCCCTGGCTGGCCTCGGGCGCCGCGGGCTGGTCTTCCCCCTGGGCCTGCTGACGCTGGCGGCGATGGCGGCCCTGGCGCTGTCGGTATCGGTCGGCAGCGTCGCTGTCTCGCCCGCCGAACTCTGGGAGGTGGCGCTGGGGCGCGGCGACGCCCTCTCGCGCACCCTGGTGCTGGAGCTGCGCGTGCCGCGTGCGCTCTCGGCCTTCGCCACCGGAGGCCTGCTGGCGCTCGCCGGGGCGCTGATGCAGGTGCTGCTGCGCAACCCCCTGGCGGACCCCTACGTGCTGGGCCTCTCCGGCGGTGCCGCGGTGGGGGCGCTGGCGGCCATGCTGGCCGGGCTGGGCGGCGCGGTGATTTCCGGCTCGGCCTTTGCCGGGGCGCTTGCCTCGACGCTGATGGTCTTCGGGCTGGCCCACGGTACCGGGAGCTGGACGCCGGCTCGGCTGCTGCTCACCGGCGTGGTGGTAGCCGCCGGCTGGGGCGCGGTGGTCACCCTGATGCTGGCGGTGAGTCCCGCCGAGCGCCTGCCCGGCATGCTCTACTGGCTGATGGGTGATCTTTCCTATGCTCGCGCCCCCGGCTATCCACTCGCCCTGCTGCTGGGGGTGTGCCTGCTGGCCTTCCCGCTGGGGCGCAGCCTCAACGTGCTGGCCCGCGGAGCGCTGCAGGCCGCGGCCCTGGGCGTGGCGGTGCGCCCGCTGGAGTGGACGATCTACATCACGGCGAGCGGGCTCACCGCCATGGCGGTGACCACCGCCGGCAGTATCGGCTTCGTCGGCCTGGTGGTGCCGCACATGCTGCGCCTGGTGCTGGGCAACGACCAGCGCTTGATCCTGCCCGCCTGTGCGCTCGCCGGCGGCACGCTGCTGGTGCTGGCCGACACCCTGGCGCGCACCCTCATCGCCCCGGAGCAGTTGCCGGTGGGGGTGATCACCGCGCTGCTTGGCGTACCCACCTTCCTCTACCTGCTCTACCGGAGCCGCTGATGAGCCGACTCGAGGCGCGTGATCTCGTCATCGACGTGCCGGGCCGGCGCGACGGCCCGGCACTGAACCTGAGCCTGGAACCCGGACAGGTGTGGGGGGTTCTGGGCCCCAACGGGGCCGGCAAGACCACCCTGCTGCACACCCTGGCGGGGTTGCGCGCGCCGCGTCGCGGCACGGTTGCGTTCGATGGGGCGTCGCTTTCCGCGCTGCCGCGCCGCCGGGTCGCCCGTGCCCTGGGGTTGGTCTTCCAGGAACGAGCGGACGGCTTTCCCGCCACGGTGCGCGAGACGGCGCTGATCGGTCGGCATCCCTGGCTCTCGCCCTGGCAGATGGAGGGCGGCGAGGACCTGCGGCTGGCCGAGGAGGCGCTCGAGCGGCTCGATGTGGCCCACCTGGCCGAGCGGCTGGTGAGCACGCTCTCCGGCGGCGAGCGCCAGCGCCTGGCCATCGCCACGGTGCTCACCCAGGCGCCGGGCATCTGGCTGGCCGACGAGCCCACCAATCACCTCGACCTGCACCACCAGACCGCGGTGATGGCGCTGCTCACCGAGCAGGCCGCCGAGGGGCGGGCGGTGATGCTGTGCCTGCATGACTTGAACCTGGCCGCACGCTGGTGCGACCAGGTGCTACTGCTCTACCCCGACGGCGAGGCGTGCTGGGGGCCGCGCGATGCCATGCTGGTGCCGAGCGTCCTGGAGCGCCTCTACGGCCAGCGCCTGGCCACCGCCTTGGTGGATGGCGCCCCCGTCTTCGTACCCCGCATCTGACGACAACGGAGAGTGATTCATGCGTGACAACGCCAAGGACCCCGAGCGCCATGCCAAGCGCATGGCCGCCAAGCAGAGGATCATGCAGGAGCGCATCGCCCGCGCCGACAAGGAACAGGGCGTGCTGCTGGTGCTCACCGGGCCCGGCAAGGGCAAGAGCAGTTCCGGCTTCGGCATGCTGGCTCGCGCGCTCGGCCACGGCATGAAGGTGGGCGTGGTGCAGTTCATCAAGGGCAAGTTCGCCACCGGTGAGGAGGCCTTCTTCCGCCAGCAGCCGAACGTCGACTACCACGTGATGGGCGAGGGTTACACCTGGGACACCCAGGATCGCGACCGCGACGTCACGAGCGCCGAGACCGCCTGGGGCGAGGCGCGCCGCATGCTGGCCGACGAGAGTTACGATCTGGTGCTGCTCGACGAGCTCAACATCGCCCTGCGCCACGAGTACCTGGATCTCGATCGGGTGCTCGACGACCTGCAGGCACGCCCGGCGATGCAGCACGTGGTAGTGACCGGTCGCTACGCGCCGCGCGAGCTAATCGAGCTGGCCGACACCGTCACTGAGATGAAGGTGGTCAAGCACGCCTTCAAGGAGCAGGGGGTTAAGGCTCAGAAAGGCATCGAGCTCTAGTCCATGACGACACTCATGATCCAGGGCACCACCTCGGATGCCGGCAAGAGCACGGTGGTGGCGGCGCTGTGCCGGGCGCTTCACCGCCGTGGCGTGTCAGTGGCGCCCTTCAAGCCGCAGAACATGGCGCTCAACAGCGCGGTGACGGTGGACGGCGGCGAGATCGGCCGCTCCACGGCGCTGCAGGCGCTGGCGTCGGGGGTCGAGCCTCACAGCGACATGAATCCGGTGCTGCTCAAGCCGGAGAGCGACCGCGGTGCCCAGGTGATCCTGCGCGGTCGGGTGCATGGCCACATGGACGCCCTGGACTACCACGCCTACAAGCGCGAGGCGCGCGACAGCGTGCTGGCCGCCTGGGAGGCATTGTCGACGCGCTTCGACGTGATCATCGCCGAGGGGGCGGGCAGCCCGGCGGAGATCAACCTGCGTGAGAACGACATCGCCAACATGGGTTTCGCCGAGATGGTGGACTGCCCGGTGCTGCTGGTGGGCGACATCGACAGGGGCGGGGTCTTCGCCCAGCTGGTGGGCACCCTCGACCTGCTCTCGAAATCCGAACAGGCGCGCACCCGGGGCTTCATCATCAACCGCTTTCGCGGCAACCTGGCGCTGCTCGAGCCGGGCCTCGCGTGGCTCGCCGAACGTACCGGCAAGCCGGTGCTCGGCACGCTGCCCTACCTGTACGGCCTGTTGCTGGATGCCGAGGACAGCATCGGCCGCGAGGGTCGTGTGGCGGGCGAGCCGGCACTGCGCGTCGTGGTGCCGGCGCTGCCGCGCATCAGCAACCACAACGACTTCGACCCCCTGCGCCTGCACCCGCGGGTGGCGCTGGCCTTCGTCGGGCCGAACCAGGCCATCCCGCCGGCGGACCTGATCGTCCTGCCCGGCAGCAAGAGCACCCGAGCCGATCTTGCCTGGCTGCGTAGCCAGGGCTGGGAGGCCGCCATTGCGCGCCACCTGCGCTACGGCGGCCGGGTGCTGGGCGTCTGCGGCGGCTTTCAGATGCTCGGTACCGCCATTCACGATCCCGAGGGGCTGGAGGGGGCGGCCGGCACGTGCCCGGGGCTCGGGTTTCTGGACATCGAGACGCGCATGATGGCAGGCAAGCAGCTGAGCAACGTCTCCGGGCGCTTGCTCCCCGAGGACGTGCCGATTAGCGGTTACGAAATCCACAATGGCGTGAGCGAGGGGGCGGGGCTGGCGCGCCCTCTGGTTGTCCTCGACGGCAACTTGGGCGAACGCCGCGATGGTGCGGTGAGCGACGACGGCCAGGTCATGGGTACTTACCTGCACGGCCTGTTCGATCGGCCCGAGGCCTGCACGGCGCTGCTGGCGCGCTGCGGCCTGGCCGACGAGGCAGCGGTGGTCGACTACGCCGACCACCGCCAGGCGGAGCTCGACCGCCTGGCCGATACCCTGGAAGCCCATCTGGACATGGCGGTTATCGACCAACTGCTGGGGTGAAAGGTGGCCTTCCCCTGGCATGGTCCGCCGGGGCCTTGTTCTTTGGTGGAAAGCGAATGACAGGCGAGGCCCTCATAGCGGCGTCTCGCAAGGCTGAGACGGCGCTCGGCAGCACTCTTCGACCTAAGTTGACGTAACCGTCAACGTTCGCCATTTGTCCGCGATCTTGTCGACAACCGACGCGATATCAACCCGCGAGGACGGCGCAGGCAGCGGGTGCGTGTCCGTCATGCGCATGTTTCTCGCGTACATTGTCGACACGTCAAGGGCTCGTTGCGCTAACTCTGCTTGGTCCATGGTCGAATGTTCGCGCGGGTGACGCCCGCGTAAAAACCTCCCTCAGCCAACAACAACAACAGCCAGAAGGAATGCCATGAACAACCAGAACCGCTGAGGTGATCGACGTGCTGCTCAAACGTGACTACGGCCAGGAACATCCCTATTGGCCATTGGGACCATTCAAGCTCCGCCTGCCCTTCATCCACTTCCGCTGGGAAATTCCCGAGACCGTCCAGGCGCTGGTGATGTTCGTCATCGCCATGGGCATGATCCCGCTGCTCGAGCAGTACCTGGGCGTGCCGTACGAGGTGGCACTGGCCTTCGTGGTGGTGTGCGGCGTCGGCTTCATACTGCCGCCGCTGCTGGGCGTGCCCTTCATCGCCGGCTGGATCACCCCGGCCATTCCGGTGGTGCTGTTGTTCATTGGCGACTACGAGCCGGGGCCCGAGGCGATCCGCGCCATGGTGGCGCTGCAGCTGGTGGTCACGTCGATCTTCCTGTTCATGGCGGTCACCCGTCTGGGGACCAAGCTGGTCGACAACGTCCCGGCCTCGATCAAGGCGGGCATCCTGCTCGGCGCGGGCATCGCGGCGATCAGCGGCGAGATCAGCGAAGGTGGGCGGCTCTACAACACGCCGCTGTCGCTGGGCATCGGCGGTCTGGTGACGCTCTACGTGATGTTCTCGCTCTCCTTCCGCGACCTCACCGACAAATTCCGCTGGGCGCGCAACATTGCCGCCTACGGCATGGTGCCGGGCATGCTGGTCACCATGGCCATCGGCTGGGGCGTGGCCGAATATCCGCTGCCCGAGGTGGAGTGGGGCTTCGCCGTGCCGGATTTCGCCGGCATCTGGCGCTATCTGCCGTTCAGCATCGGCCTGCCGGGCGCCGAGCTGCTGCTGGCCGCCATTCCCACGGCGGTGATCGCCTACATCATCGCCTTTGGCGACATCATCGTGGGTCAGACCCTGCTCAAGCGCGTCGATCATCTGCGCCCGGACGAGAAGATCGAGGTCAACGTCGATCGCGTGCACCTGATCACCGGTATCCGCAACCTGATGCACTCGCTGCTAGCGCCCTACCCAGGGCTGGCCGGGCCGCTGTTCACCGGCGCCATGGCCACGGTGGCGGAGCGCTACCGTTACGGTCGCAAGGCGATGGATACCATCTACTCGGGCACCTCGGTGTTCTGGATCGTCGGCTTCCTGGCGCTCTTCATGCTGCCGCTGATCACCCTGTTCAAGCCGGTGCTGCCCATCGCACTCTCCATCACCCTGCTGATCACCGGCTACCTGTGCATTGCGGTGGCCGTGGAGCAGATCGAGAACGCCACCGCCATGGGCGTGGCAGGCATCATGGGCGTGGTGCTGGCCACTCACGGCGCCGCCTGGGGCTTGGGTGTGGGCCTGGTACTCTACTTCATGGTCGAGCACCGTTCGCGCAAGGCCCGGGCCCGCGAGCCGGACGAGCCGATCCATATCGAGGATGACATGGCGGTCGAGGCGGATGACGCCGAGCCGGAGCCTGCCATTCGCTGAGACGCCCGTTATCGGTAACACCAAGCCAGCAGGCCGGCCCCTTGTGGGGTCGGCCTGCTGGCGTTGAGGGCATGCTATTACGCTTCCGGTAGGCGCCCCGCGAAGAGCGCCGGGTCGTCGGTGATGGCGCTCTGCACACCCCAGTCCCATTGATGGGCAAAGGCGGCCGGGTCGTTGACGGTATAGGCGAGCAGGCGATAGCCGGCCTCGCGCACCGCCTGGGCGCCACGCTGGCTCAGGCGCTTCCAGTCGGTATGCACGCTGAAGGCGTCCACTGTCTCGCAGCGTGCGCGCCAGTCGCGGGGAATGCCTTCGAACAGCACCCCCAGCGCGAGCAGGCCCGGCCCCGCCTGCTTGCGGGCATGGGCGAGAGCGGCGTCGTCGAACGAGGAGAGAATCAGCCGCTCGCTGGGCAGGGAATCGAGAAGGGTGGGGAGCACGCCATCGACCAGCGCCGGGGCGCTGCGCCCGCGGTTGACCTTGAGTTCCAGGTTGAGGCCCATGTCGAGTTCGTCGATGAGTGCGAGCATCTCGCGCAGGGTGGCCATGCGCTCGCCGACGAAGGTGTCGGCGAACCAGGCGCCGGCGTCCAGTCGCCGTGCCCGCGGCAGGTCCAGGTCGGCCAGCGCGTCTCGGCCGTCGGAGCAGCGCTGCACGCTGGCGTCGTGCCAGATCACCGGTGTGCCGTCGCCGAGCAGTTGGACGTCGAGCTCCACCCAGGTGCAGCCTGCCTCGTGGGCGGCGCGTACCGCGGCCAGGGTGTTTTCGGGGGCGCGGGCGGAGAGCCCACGGTGGGCCACCAGGCGTGGCAGCGCGATGTCGGGATGACGTACAGGCATGCAGGGGCTCCAGCTGAGAATCCTGGGACCAAGTCGTGGTCAGAGGAGTCAGGATAGCATCCTGCTGCGTCCGGGCACGGGACGCGGCGAGTATGCTAGGCTTTCGCGTTTTCCACACCCTAGAGGCACGACATGAAGGTGATGACCCCGGAACGCCCCGAGCAGCGGGATGCCTGGCTGGCCCGGCTGTGCGCCGATCACTACGGCCACGAGGCGGGGCTGGCACCTCTGGTCACCTTCACCGGGATGCGTCAGGTGCTGTTCACCCAGGAAGCCGCTCGCCTGTGGGCGCTGGTCGATGAGCAGGCGCGCCCCGGGGCGCTGGCACTGCTGGTGCTCGACGAGGCGGGCGGTGGCATGCGGCTGTGGCTCTCCGCCGCCCATGGCGGCGACCGCGAGAGCGAACGGCGCCTGATCCGGGAGCTGGCCGAGAAGGCACCGCTGCGCGTCGACGCCACGGACGAGGTAACCGAAGCCTTCTACCGGCGCTGCGGCATCACTCGCTGGTTCGCGCTGCCCGGCGGGCAGCGCGTGGGACTGGCGCGCCATCATCCGGCCCGGGGCATCGACGATCTGTCACCCCCCCTGGATTTCGACGAGACGGCCATCCTGCGCCGCTTCAAGCACGATGCGCGTTTCTTCGAGGCGGAGAAACGCTGTTTCGTGGAGGCGCTGGGCGCCTTTCCCGTCGGGGTGGCTTGACCGCGACGACAAAGGGCGGTTGGATGGCTCGACACCCCGCTGAACAAGGACTTGACGACATGACCAAGCGCATCCAGTTTGCCCGGACCGGCGGCTCCGAGGTGCTCGAATTCGTCGACGACGCCCCGACCGAGCCCGGCCCCGGCGAGGTTCGCATCGCCAACCGCGCCGTGGGCCTCAACTTCATCGACATCTATTTCCGCACCGGGCTCTACCCGGCGCCGTCGCTCCCCTCGGGGCTCGGTACCGAGGCGGCCGGGGTGGTGGATGCGGTGGGTGAGGGCGTCACCCACCTCGCCGTGGGGGATCGCGTCGCCCATGCCCAGGGGCCGCTGGGTGCCTATGCCGAGCTTCACGTGTTGCCGGCCGACAAGGTGGTCAAGTTGCCCGATGCCATCGACTTCGAGACGGCAGCGGCGAGCCTGCTCAAGGGGCTGACCGTGCAGTACCTGCTGCGCCAGACCCGGGAGCTCCTGGGTGGCGAAACCATCCTGTGGCACGCGGCGGCCGGCGGCGTCGGCTCCATTGCCTGCCAGTGGGCGAAGGTGCTGGGCGTGAAGCTGATCGGCACGGTGAGCTCGCCGGAGAAGGCGGCGCTGGCCGAGAAGAACGGTGCCTGGGCCACCATCGACTACACCAAGGAGAACGTGGTCGAGCGGGTGCGCGAGCTGACCGACGGCGAGATGTGCGACGTGGTCTACGACTCCGTGGGCAAGGACACCTGGGAGACCTCGCTGGACTGCCTCAAGCCACGTTCGCTGATGGTCAGCTTCGGCAACGCCTCGGGGCCGGTGGAAGGGGTCAACATCGGCATCCTCAACCAGAAGGGATCGCTCTTCGTCACCCGGCCGAGCCTCAACGGTTATGCCGATACCCGTGAGCGCCTGGAGTGGATGGCCGACGAGCTCTTTGCCCTGCTCGAGAGCGGCCAGATCCAGGTCGAGGTCTCGCACCGCTATCCCCTGGCTGATGCCGGCAAGGCCCAGGATGCCCTTCAGAACCGCCGGACCACCGGTTCGACCATTCTGATTCCGTGAGGTGTGACGAGTAAGGCGTGAAGGGAAAGCCGGCGCTTTCCCTTCATTATTGCCATCATCCGCTACTCACACCTCACACCTCACACCTCACACCTCACACCTCACACCTCACACCTCACACCTCACACCTCGTCCCTCAGGAGTTGTCCACGTACGCGCCCATCTGGCGCATCCTCGACTCGAAGCTCGCCACGTTGTCGACCAGGTCATCGGGCCCGAAGGCGACGCACTCCGCCAGCAACACCTCGATCAGGGTGATCGCCGAGAGGATCGAGGGGAAGAAGTGCGGCGTGGCGTTGGCCACCGTGAAGGTGATCGCCGAGCCCGGCACCAGGGGCGAGCGCAGGGTGTCGGTGATCACGATGGGGCTGACGCCCTGCTCTCGCGCGATGTTCAGGGCGCGCATGGTCTCGTTGCAGTAGGGCTCGAAGCCGAAGGCCACCACCACATCGCCGTCGCCGAAGGCGGAGAGCTCGGTCAGCAATCCTCCCTCCTGGCCGCGAATCAGCTGGATGTTGGGCATTGCGATGCGCCCCACGTAGGCGAAGTGGTAGGCGCAGGCGAAGGTATCGCGGAACCCCACCACGGCGACCTTTCGCGCGTCCAGCAGGCGGCGCGCCGCCTCGCGCACCCTGGCCTGGTTGTCGGTGGTGAAGAGTCGCCCGATGTTGTCGAAGGCGGCGTCGCCCACGTCGAGGAAGACCTGGTCGTCGGTCTGGCTGGCCAGGTTGCGCAGCTGGCTGGCTCGCCCCGAGAGTTCCACCGGGCCGGCCTGCACCGCCGACTGGAACACCTCGCGGAACTGTTCGTAGCTGTCGAAGCCCAGCCGCTTGGCCAGGCGTACCAGCGTCGAGGCGGTCACTGCGGCGGCGCTGGCCGACTTGCGGATCGACTGGAAGGCGATCTCCACCGGGTGCTCGAGCACGTAGCCGGCGGCGAGCTTGAGCTGCGGACTCAGCTCCGGATACGCCTCGGCCAGCTGCTGATTCACGGTGTCCAGGTCCGACGGGGGCGTGGTTGGGTCTGTCGTGGTGGCGACGTTGTCAGACTCGTGTTCCCGCACGGCTACCTCCTGCATTCGATGGCCGCGGCATTGTAACCGATATGCCATCCTCATGGATGAAACAATCGTTTCTTATGGATCTCCAGCATGGCACGCACGTGTTGACCGACGCATTGCCGTTGATCTAGGATGCGCAACACAACAATTGTATCGGAATATAAGGATAGCGATACGTTTGTTTCGTATCGGTCTGACCCGCGCCGACCGTTATGAAGCTGTCCCGCTGCAGCAGGCCAGATTGCCGCCAACGACCCCGGGGAGAGTCCACCAACGCCATGAACCAGTCCAGCCCTGAAACCCTGATTATCGCGCGTCACGGTGCCGTGATGGAGATCCGCTTCAATCGCCCTCACCGCCTTAACGCAGTGGTCGAGACGCTCTATACCGAGCTGCTCGTGGCCCTGGCCGAGGCCGAAGCCGACACTGATGTGCGCGCCGTCATCCTCACCGGCGAGGGGCGCGCCTTCTGCGTGGGCGCCGACATGAAGGAGCACGGCAGCGCCAGCCGCTCGCTCTATCAGCGCCGGCAATACTTGCAGCTCGGAAACGATGTCTGCGAGGCGATCCTGCGCCTGAAGACGCCAGTGATCGCCGCGGTGAACGGCTATGCCCTGGGCGCCGGGGCCGAGATGGCCGTCGCCTGCGACTTCATCCTGATGGCCGACGAGGCGCAGATCGGCTTTCCCGAGGTGAGCATCGGCACCTGCGTGGGCGGCGGCGTCTCCAAGCTGTTGCCGCAGCTGGTGGGCCTCTCCCGGGCGCGTCAGCTGCTCTACACCGGCAAGCGAATCGACGGTGATGAGGCCGCACGCATTGGCCTGGCCACGGCGAGTTGGCCGGCAGAATCACTGATGACCGAGGTCCACCAGCTGGCCGAGACCCTGGCGCAGCAGGCCCCGGTCTCCATGGCCATGCTCAAGCGTCTGGTCAACCAGGGCGCGCACACCGATCTGGAAGGGCAGCTGCAGCAAGAGCTGGATGCGGTCTTCACCTGCTCGACCACCGCCGACTGGCAGGAAGGCGTCGATGCCTTTGCCGAGAAGCGCCCGCCCCGTTTCCAGGGACACTGAGCTGAGAAGACACAGGTAACAACGCCATGAATCCCATCGAAGGACATCTTCCCACCCGCAGTCCCCTGCACGATATCCTGGCCCCCCGCGGCATCGCCGTGATCGGGGCCTCCGCCGACCCCACCAAGCGTGGCTACAAGGCCATGGTCGGCCTGGTCAAGGATGGCTTTGCGGGCGAGATCTATCCGGTCAATCCCAAGGCCGACATGATCCTCGGCATCAAGGCGTGGCCTTCGGTCACGGCCATTCCCGGCAACCCGGAACTGGCACTGATCTGCACGCCGGCGGCCATGGTGCCGGGCCTGATCGCCGAGTGCGGTCGGCGCGGCATCAAGGGCGCGGTGATACTCGCCAGCGGTTTCGCCGAGGTCGGCGGTGAAGGCGCCGAGCTGGAACGCGAGATGATGGCCAAGGCGCGTGCCCACGGGATACGCATCATCGGCCCCAACACCTCGGGCATCTTCAACCTGCACCACCGGATCAACCTGCTGGCACTGGACAGCGTCAAGCCCGGCGACGTGGGCATCATCTCCCAGTCGGGCAACATGCTGCTGTCGCTGGCACTGGAGGCGCAGCACAACGGCCACGTGGGCTTCTCAACCTACGTGGGGCCGGGCAACCAGAGCGATATCGGTTTCAACGACTATCTGCGCTACTTGGGCGAGGACGAGCAGACCCGGGTGGCGACGCTCTATGTGGAGGGCTTCCGCGACGGGCGCAAGTTCCTCGAGGTGGCCCGCGAGGTCACCGCCATGAAGCCGGTGGTGGTCTACAAGTCCGGCGCCACCGAAGCCGGGCAGAAGGCGGCGAGCTCCCACACCGGGGCGCTCGCCGGCAGCTACGCCATGACCGTGGACCTGCTCAAGCAGTCCGGGGTCAGTGTGGTGCACCAGTCCGACGAGATCCTGCCGGTGGCCGAAGGGCTGGGCCTGTTGCAGAAGGCGCGCGGCAAGCGGGTGGCGGTGATCTCCGACGGTGGCGGCCAGGCCACCATCGCTTCCGACCGCCTCGCCGAGGCAGGCCTTACCCTCGCCGAGCTCAGCGAGACCACGCGTGCCAAGCTGCGCGAGGTGCTCTTCCCCCAGGCCTCCACCGTCAACCCGGTGGACGTGGCCGGCTCCACCGACGCCCATCCCTCGCTGCTCGCTACCTGCATGGAGATCGTCGCCGCCGATGACAACGTGGATAGCGTCTTCCTGGTGGGCATGTTCGGTGGCTACAGCATCCGCTTCGCCGAGTCGCTGCTCGGCGACGAGATGCGCGGCGCCGAGGCGATGGTGGATCTCTCCCATGCCACTGACAAACCGCTGGTGATCTACAGCCTCTACACGCCGATCAAGCCGCCGGCGCTGCGCCGCCTGCACGAGGCGGGGCTTCCCGTTTACGATTCGATCGAACACTCTGTACGGGTACTGGCGGCGTTGGGGGAGCGCGGCCTCTATCTGGCGCAGAACCAGCGCGAGACGCGCGAGACCGCAGTGGCGGCCAAGCCCGAGCTGGCCGCGCTCTTCCATCGTGCTCAGGTGCAGGGACGCGACCTCTTCGAGTACGAGGCCAAGGAGCTGCTGCGCGGACACGGTGTCGCGGTGCCCGAGGAGCGCCTGGTGCGCAGCGAAAACGAACTGGCCGAAGCGGCGGCACACTTCGCCGGCACGTCGCTGGCCATGAAGGTGGTCTCCAAGGACATCCTGCACAAGTCCGATGCCGGCGGGGTCAAGCTCGACCTGAAGGGCGAGGCGGCATTGCGGGAGGCGCGCGAGGCGATCCTGGCGTCGTGCCTTCAATACGATCGGGATGCCGATATCGAGGGCGTGCTGGTCACCCCCATGGCCAAGAAGGGGGTCGAGGTGATCCTCGGGGTGATCCGCGATCCCATCTTCGGCCCGGTGCTGATGTTCGGGCTGGGCGGCATCTTCGTCGAGATCCTCGAGGACGTGGCCTTTCGCGCCATCCCGCTGTCGCGCCAGGACGCCCGCAGCATGGTCGAGCAGATCAAGGCAAAGCGCATTCTCGGCGGCGTGCGCGGCGAGGCGCCGGTGGACAAGGAAGCGCTGGTCGAGCTGCTGCTCACGGTGTCGCGCCTCGTCGAGGCCTACCCGCAGCTCGTCGAGCTCGACCTCAATCCGGTCATCGTGGGTGCCGACGGCTATGCGGTGGTGGACGCCCGGGTTATCGTGGCACGCGACCTGCCGCCGGCAGACAGCGATCTGGAGGCCACCGCATGAGCCACGCACGCACACCGACGTTGCCCGAGTTGACCGATGCCCGACTCGAACTCGAGGGGCGCATCGCCACCCTGACCCTGGCGCGGCACGACCTGCGCAACGCCCTGACCGGCACGGCACTGGTCGACGATATCGTCGCCGTGGCGGAGTGGGTCAACCACTGCGACGCCGTCTCGGTGCTGGTGATCACCGGCGACGGGCCGGCGTTCTCCGCCGGTGGTAACGTCAAGGACATGGCGAGCCGCGGCGGCGACTTCGCCGGCGACCCGGCCGAGGTGGCCGAGCGCTACCGGCGCGGCATCCAGCGCATGCCGCTGGCCCTCGACGCCGTGGAGGTGCCGATCATCGCCGCCGTCAACGGCCCGGCCATCGGCGCCGGCTTCGACCTCGCCAACATGGCCGATATCCGTCTCGCCTCGAAGAAGGCCAAGTTCGGCGAGACCTTCCTCAACCTGGGGATCATTCCCGGCGATGGCGGCGCCTGGTACCTGCAGCGCTTGATCGGCTACCAGCGCGCCTTCGAGCTGACCCTGTCCGGCCGGGTGATCGACGCCGAGGAAGCGCGCGACTACGGCATCGTGCTGGAGGTCACCGAGCCCGAGGCGCTCATGGCGCGTACCCGGGAGATGGCCGAGCGCATCGCCGCCCAGCCGCCCAAGGCCACGCGGCTCACCAAGCGGCTGATGAAGAAGGGCGGCCGCATGGCGCTGCCCGACTTCCTCGACCTCTGCGCTGTCTTCCAGGGCTCGTGCCACAACGAGCCGGAGCACCTCGAGGCGGTCAACGCCATGCTGGAGAAGATGGCAAGGAAGTAACTCCCTGCCGCGTGACCGACCCGGCCTCGGCCGGGTTTTTTTGCCCACAATGCCAAAAGGACTTGTCCGCCAACGGCCTGGCTGGCGATGCTGTCGGCAACCCATCATCACAGGGAGGTGACCGCATGGCCGACAGCACCCTGGTGTTTCTGGTGCTCGGGCTGACCCTGATGGCCTTTGTCTGGGGGCGCTTTCGCTACGACCTGGTAGCGCTATTGGCGCTGCTCGGCTCGGTGCTGCTGGGCCTGGTGCCAGCCGGCGAGGCGTTTCTCGGCTTCGGTCATCCGGCGGTGATCACCGTGGCCGCCGTGCTGGTGCTCAGTCGCGGCTTCGAACGCTCCGGCCTGGTGGACGTGATCGCCGACCAGGTGCTCAAGGTCGGCGATCGGCTCTTTTTCCAGCTGGTGGCGCTCATCGGCACGGTGGTCGTGATCTCCGGGTTCATGAACAACGTCGGCGCCCTGGCCCTGCTGTTGCCGGTAGCCATGCGCCTGGCTCGTGAGCACGATGCCTCGCCGTCGCTGCTGCTGATGCCGCTCGCCTTCGGCTCGCTGCTCGGCGGGCTCACCACCCTCATCGGCACACCCCCTAATATCATCATTGCCAGCTATCGCGGCGACCTCACGGGCGAGGCCTTCGGGATGTTCGCCTTCTTCCCGGTGGGGGCGTCGGTGGCGTTGGCAGGCTTCGCTTTTATTGTCTTGGTGGGCTGGCGCCTGGTACCACGGCGGGCCGGGAAGGCCACCACCGATGCCATGTTCGATACCGCCAACTACCTGGTGGAACTGGAGGTGGAGGAGGGCGCCAAGGCGGTTGGCTGGACGCTTTCCGATCTGCACCGTGAACTGGAGGAGACCATCCCGGTACTCGCGGTGGTGCGCGGCGAGACGCGGCGGGCCGGGCACGCCTTTCATGGCCAGCTGCGCGAGGGCGACATCCTGCTGGTGGAAGCGGGACCCGAGGAGATGAAGCTGCTTGAGGACAAGGCGGGCCTGAGGGTGGGGGCCCAGCCGGCTGACGAAGAGGGGGGCGATGAGGCAGCGGCAACCAAAGCCGCGCAGAACCAGGCGCGCCAGGGGCAGGGCAAGGAGAAGGAGAAGAGGACGCGTGTCGATACCGAGGGGCTGCAGCTCGTCGAGGCGGTGGTGCGCAACGATTCCATGATGATCAATCGCACCGTCACCCAGCTGCGCCTGCACAACCAGTTCGGCCTGCACCTGGTGGCGGTGGCTCGCGACGGGGGACGCCTCAAGCAGCGTCTGCGCGACATCCGCTTTCGCGCCGGCGATGTGCTGCTGCTGCAAGGCGGGGAGAGCGAGCTTTCCGAGAGTCTGGGCACGCTCGGTTGCCTGCCGCTGGCCAGTCGCAACCTGACGCTGGGCCAGCCCCGCCTGCTGCTGATGTCGATCGCCGTCTTTGCCGCGGCGATCCTTGCCATGGTGCTGGATCTGCTGCCGGCGGCGGTGGCGCTCTCCCTGGCGGCCCTGCTGTCACTTCTGATCGGCGTGTTGCCCCTGCGCGACGCCTACCAGGCCATCGACGGGCCGGTGCTGGTGTTGCTGGCGGCGATGATACCGGTGGGCGAGGCGCTGGAGAGCAGCGGCGGGGCGGCGCTGGTTGCCGATGGGTTGCTCGTTTTCGGCAGTGATTGGCCGGTGGTGGTAACGCTTCTAGCCCTGTTCGCGTTGTCGATGATGTTGTCCAACGTCATCAACAATGCGGCGGCGGCACTGTTGATGGCACCCATCGCGGCCAGCTTGGCCTCGGGGTTCGGCGTCTCCCCCGACCCCTTCCTGATGGCGGTGGCGGTCAGTGCCTCCTGCGCCTTTCTCACGCCCATCGGCCACCAGTCCAACACCCTGGTGCTGGGGCCCGGTGGCTACCGGTTCAGCGATTTCTGGAAGCTGGGGGTGCCGCTGTCGATGTTAGTGGTGGCGCTGGCCATTCCTATGATCCTGTTGGTGTGGCCGCTGTAGGGTGGCGTAGCACCTTGGACTTGTCGATCACGAAGGCGTCGTACTCGAAGTCGTCCACGCTGAGCAGCTCGAGTACCTCGGCCTCGCGCTCGCGCATGAAGGTGGCGTCGTCGTCGCTGATGATGCCGGCCTTGAGCGCTTCTTCGACCCGCTGCTCGGGGTGCAGAGCGGTGGCGGGTATCTCGCCCTTGGCATGGGCCTTGTTGACCCGACGGTAGAGCGACTCGGCGCGCTCCTGCGTCGCCAGCAGGGCATTGTAGTGCGCCAGGGGATTGTCACGGCTGCCGTCGTTCGCCTGCCAGGCGGTCCCGAGGAGTGCGCGACGCAGGGCGGTATCCTGGGAGACCGCCTGGGCGATCTCGCGGGTCAGGTCGTCATGGGGGCGCTTGAAACGCCTGCCCCGCGGCATCACCAGCACGCGCAGGGCACGTCCCAGGGCGCGGCTGGGCAGGTTGTCGAAGAGCTCGTCGAAGGCCTGCTCGGCGCGCTCCAGCAGGAACTGGCAGGCGTAGTGCAGCAGGGCCGCTTCGCCGGCCACTTGGTTACCCTCGTGCCACTGTTTCAGGGTCATCGAGGCCAGGTAGAGGTTGGCAAGCACGTCGCCGAGGCGCGCCGAGAGCATCTCGCGCTGCTTGAGGCTCGAGCCGAGACTGGCCATGGCGGCATCGCTGCACAGCCCGAAGCCGGCAGACAGCCGCGCAATCGCCTGGGCATAGGGAGCGGCGGTGGCGTCGAAGGGTGTCGTGGCATGGCCGATGCCGAGCCCCTGGGTCAAGGCGCGGGCGGCGTTGCCGAGGATCAGCCCGGCGTGGCCGAAGACGGCCTGGTCGAAGGCGTGGAGGTCGTCGGCTTGTTGAGCGGCCAGCTCCTCGAGGACGTAAGGATGGCAGCGGATCGCCCCCTGGCCAAAGATCATCAGGTTGCGGGTCATGATGTTGGCGCCTTCCACGGTGATCGCCACCGGATTGGCGCTGTAGCCTATCCCTAAGTAGTTGCGCGGCCCCAGTGTCACCGCCTTGCCGCCGTGGATGTCCATAGCGTCGCCGAGAATGCGGCGCTGGAACTCGGTGAGCTGGCTCTTGAGGATCGCCGAGGGCACCGCCGGCTGCTCGCCATGGTCGATGGTGTTGGCGGTCTGATAGACCGCCGCGCGGGCGATGTAGAAGAGGCCTGACATGCGGGCGAGCGGTTCCTGGATGCCTTCCATCTCCGCCACCGGAACGTTGAACTGGCGGCGGATGCGCGCAAAGCCGCCGCTCCAGCCGATGGCGTAGCGGGCGGTGCCGGTGGCGCCGGAGGGCAGGGTGATGCAGCGGCCCACCGAAAGGCACTCGACCAGCATGCGCCAGCCCTGGCCGATCATCGCCTCGCCGCCGATGATGGTATCCAGCGGCACGAAGACGTCCTTGCCCTTGATGGGGCCGTTGAGGAAAGGGCTGCCGATGGGGTGGTGGCGGCGGCCGATCTCCATGCCCTCGGTGTCGCGGGGGATCAGCGCCAGGGTGATGCCGCGGTCAGCCTCGTCGCCGAGCAGGTGATCGGGGTCGAAAAGCCGGAAGGCCAGGCCCACCACGGTGGCGATGGGGGCGAGCGTGATCCAGCGCTTTTCGAAGTCGAGGCGCACGCCGAGCATGTCCTTGCCGTTGACCCTCTGCTTGCACACCACGCCGGTATCCGGCAGGGCGGTCGCATCCGAGCCGGCGCGCGGGCCGGTCAGGCCGAAGCAGGGAATCTCGCGGCCATCGGCCAGCCGCGGCAGGTAATGATTCTTCTGCGCATCGGTGCCGTACTTGAGCAGCAGCTCGCCCGGGCCTAGCGAGTTGGGCACGCCCACGGTGACCATCAGCATCTCGTTGATGGCGAGCTTCTGCAGCACCAGGGACTGCGCCTTGGCCGAGAAGCCCAGGCCGCCATACGCCTTCGGGATGATCATGCCGAAGAAGCGCTCCTGCTTGAGGTAGTCCCAGAGTTCCTGGGGCAGGTCGGCACGCTCCTTGGCGATCTCCCAGGCATTGCACATTCCGGCCGCCACGTTGCACTGGTGGTCGAGGAAAGCGCGCTCCTCCGCCGACAGGCCGTCGTCCCGGTAGCCCAGCAGCTGCTGCCAGTCGGGCCGGCCGGTGAACAGCTCGCCGTCCCAGGCCACGCTGCCGGCTTCCAGGGCAATGCGCTCGGTGTCGGAAACCTTGGGTGCGACCTTCTTGAACAGCGCGAAGAGCCGTGGGGTGAGCCACCGACGGCGCAGCGCCGGCAGGCCGCCGGCGGCCACCGCCAGGGCGCCCGCCAGCAGTAGCACGCCGAGCAGGGTCGAAGCGAGCAGCAGGCTCGCCACGCCGGTGGCGGCCAGCACGGCCACGGCGGGCAGGGCGCCCGCCTCGCGGCGCATCACGACGAGCAGGCCGACCACGGCCAGCACGAGCAGGATCAGGGTGAGCATGGGCGTCTCCAGGTCGTTATCATCTGCAAGAATTCAAACATCTGTTCGAATTCTTGCAGACTAGCCCATTCCCATGCAACCGGCCAGCAGGATGGAGGCTTCCCTGGGCTGATCCTGCGGCAGGCCTGCGAGGGGGCGCTGTGAACCCTGGGCGCTACATTTGTCATCCCTGACAAATGACCCCCTCTCCGGCCTGCCCCCGGCGCCCCTTGCCGTAGCCTGCTTCGCAAGCCCTGCAGCTTACTACTGGAAAGCGCCCCGCGCTGCCTGAGCAGCGCGGGGCGCGTCGCGTGGTGGCAGTTGGTGCTCAGCCGGCCTCGCGCAGCGGCGTGCTCCGGGCGGGTGCGCCGTTCGCCACGAAGTAGGGCGCATCGCTTCGCGGCAGCGGCTCGCGGCCACGGATCCGGTCGGCAAGCTTCTCGGCCAGCATGATCGTCGGCGCGTTGAGGTTGCCGGTGGGAATCAGCGGGAAAAGCGAGGCGTCCACCACTCTAAGGCCTTCCACGCCGTGGACGCGTCCGGCGCCGTCGACCACGGCGTCATCACCCTCGCCCATGCGGCAGCTGCCGCAGGGGTGATAGGCGGTCTCGGCGTGGGCGCGCACGAAAGCGTCCAACTCGGCGTCGGACTGCACGTCCGGCCCCGGGGATATCTCCCGGCCGCGGTAGGGATCGAAGGCGGGCTGGGCGATGATCTCGCGGGTCAGGCGGATGGCGTCGCGGAACTCCTGCCAGTCCTTGGCGGTGGACATGTAGTTGAAGCGAATGCTCGGTGCCGCCTCGGGGTCGCGGGAGGTGAGGCGTATGCGCCCGCGGCTCTCAGAGCGCATGGAGCCCACGTGGGCCTGGAAGCCGTGGGCCTGGACCGCGCTCTTGCCGTTGTAGCTGATGGCGATGGGCAGGAAGTGGTACTGCAGGTTGGGCCACGGCTCTTCGTGGTTCGACCGAATGAAGCCGCACGCCTCGAACTGGTTGCTGGCGCCCACGCCGCGGCCGAGAAAGAGCCACTCGGCACCGATCTTGGGCTGGTTGTACCACTTCAGCGCCGGGTAGAGGGAGATGGGCTGGGTACACTCGTACTGGATGTACATCTCCAAGTGGTCCTGGAGGTGAGCGCCGACGTTGTCGTTGACAGCCACCGGTGTGATACCGAACTCATCGAGCACGTCGGCCGGGCCCACGCCGGAGCGCTGCAGGATCTGCGGCGAGGCGATGGCCCCGGCACACAGCAGTACCTCGCGGCGGGCTATCACCTGCTGCGCCTGTCCCTGGCGACGGTAACGCACCCCCACGGCACGCTTGCCCTCGAACTCGACGACGTCGGTGGTGGCGCGAGTCTCGATGGTGAGATTCGCGCGCCCCTTGGCCTGGTCGAGGTAACCGCGGGATGTGGAGGCTCGCCGGCCATTGGGCGTGACGAAGCGGTCCATGGGGCCGAAGCCCTCCTGCCGGTAGCCGTTGACGTCCTCGGTCTCCGGGTAGCCTGCCTGCTTGCCCGCCTCGATAAAGGTGCGATACAGGGGGTTGTTACCGGCCTTCGGCGTGGTCACGCTCACCGGCCCGTTGCCGCCGTGGTAGGCGTTCTCGCCGATGTCGCGGCTTTCGGACTTCTTGAAGTAGGGCAGGCAGTCGGCGTAGGTCCAGTCTTCGAGGCCCGGTGTCTTGGCCCAGTTGTCGTAGTCCAGGGCGTTGCCGCGGATGTAGCACATGCCGTTGATCAGCGAGGAACCGCCCAGTCCCTTGCCGCGGCCGCACTCCATACGTCGGCCGTCCATGTGCGGCTCGGGGTCGGTCTCGAAGGCCCAGTTGTAGCGCTTGCCCTGCAGCGGGTAGGCGAGCGCCGCGGGCATCTGGGTGCGGAAGTCGAAGCGGTGGTCGGGGCCGCCGGCTTCCAGCAGCAGCACCTGGACGGCTGGGTCTTCGGTGAGCCGCGCAGCAAGCACGTTGCCGGCGGAGCCGGCACCGATGATGACGTAGTCGAATTCACGAATCTGGGACATGGAGTCTCCTTAAAACACCGATTCAAAGGGACCCATCTCGATCTGCACCGACTTGGTCTGGGTGTAGTGGTAGAGGGTCTCCAGGCCGTTCTCGCGACCCACGCCGGACTGCTTGTAGCCGCCCACCGGCATCTCGGCGGGGGACTCGCCCCAGGTGTTGATCCAGCAGATACCGGCCTGCAGGCGGTGGATCACCCGGTGGGAGCGGTTGAGGCTCTCGGTGAAGAGTCCCGCCGCCAGGCCATAGTGAGTGGCGTTGGCGCGGGTGATCACCTCCGCCTCATCGTCGAAGTCCAGCATCGCCATCACCGGGCCGAAGATCTCCTCGCGCACGATGCGCATGTCGTCGGTGCAGTCGGTGAACACCGTGGGGGCAGCCCAGGCGCCCTGTGCGTAGTTCCCCTGGTCCCAGGCCTCGCCGCCGGCCAGCACTCGGGCGCCCTCCTGCTTGCCCAGGGCGATGTAGTCGAGCACCTTGGCCTGGTGTTCGAAGCTCACCAGAGGGCCGAAGTTGACGTTCGGGTCGAGCGGGTCGCCGGCCCGGATACGTGCCACGCGCTCGGCGATCCTGGCCTCGAAGGCCTCCTTCACCGAGCGTTCGACGAAGACGCGCGTGCCGTTGGTGCAGACCTGCCCGCTGGAGTAGAAGTTGGCCATCATGGCGGCATCGGCGGCGCGGTCGAGGTCGGCGTCGGCGAAGACGATCAGCGGCGACTTGCCGCCCAGCTCCATGGTCACCTCCTTGAGGGTGGAGCCGCCGGCTGCGGCCATCACCTTCTTGCCGGTGCCCGCTTCGCCGGTGAAGGAGACCTTGTCGATGCCTGCATGGCCGGTGATCAGTTCGCCCACTCGGGCGTCGCCCTGGACGACGTTGAACACGCCGTCGGGCATGCCGGCCTCGGTGAAGATCTCGGCCAGCTTGTGGGTGGTCAGCGGGGTCACTTCGCTGGGCTTGAAGACCACGGCGTTGCCCGCGGCCAGCGCCGGGGCGCTCTTCCAGCAGGCGATCTGGATGGGGTAGTTCCAGGCGCCGATGCTGCCGACAACGCCCAGCGGCTCGCGACGCGTATAGACGAACGACGACTCGCGCAGCGGGATCTGGGTGCCCTCGATGGCCGCGGCCAGGCCGGCGTAGTACTCCAGCACGTCGGCCCCGGTGACGATGTCCACTGCGACGGTCTCGCTGATCGGCTTGCCGGTGTTGCGCGTCTCGAGCTCGGCGATCTCGTCATTGCGTTCTCGCAAGAGCGCCACGGCGCGGTTGAGGATGCGCCCGCGCTCCATGCCGCTCATGGCGGCCCAGACGCGCTGGCCCTCGCGCGCCGCCGCCACGGCGGCATCCACGTCGGCCGCGGCGGCGTGCTGCACCTTGGCCAGCACGCTGCCATCGAAGGGGTTGACGACCGCAAAGGTCTCGCCGGAGGTGGCGGCCACGTGGCGGCCGCCGATGTAGAGAAGCTGGGTGTCGAGCTGTGCCATGGGGCCTCCTGTTCGGGCCATGTGGGTGTCGGGGGTGTCGGCCTAGCTGATGCTCAGGGCGTGGACCGGACGATCATGACCGGCGAGCAGTTGATCCAGCGCTGCATGGGCCAGGCGGCTGGCGCCGTCGGCGTCGAGGCTGCCCGGGGTCAGGGCCCCGCGCAACCAGAGCCCGTCGATGACCGCGGCCAGGCCGGCAGCGGCACGGTGAGCTTCTTGGCGCGGCATCAGACGACGGAACTGGTGACAGAGATTGGAGTGCAGCCGGCGGTGGTTGACCCGTTGCAGGCGGGCCAAGCGTGGCTGGTGCATGCTGCTGGCCCAGAAGGCGAGCCAGGTCTTGGCCACTGCGCCGGTGACCTGGCTACGGTCGAAGTTGCCGTCGATGATCGCTCCCAGGTGAGCGCGCGGGCTGGTGTCGTCGAGGGCCTGGCGGCGGGTCGCCACCGCTTCGCCCAGATCGTGGAGGATCTGGCGCATGGTGGCTTCCAGCAGGCCATCCTTGCCGCCGAAGTAGTGGCTGATGATCCCCGCCGAGACGCCGGCGTGACGGGCGATGCGCATCACCGTCGTATCCGCCAGGCCAACCTCGTCGATGGCGGTCATCGTTGCCTGGATCAGCTGCTGTCGACGGATGGGTTCCATTCCGACCTTGGGCACCTTGCGGCCTCCTGTTCCTGGTTTCGTCTTGCAACCACACCGCGAGACGTGGTTAACATGTGCACAGCTTGCCATTTCTTTATTGAACGTTCAATCAATAAAGGGCCGCCGCCGGTCTTGCCGCCGCGGCTATACTCAAGTGTCCAACCGGAGGGAAACCGATGAATAACACCAACCTGTCGCACCGCATGACCCTGGGCCTGGGCGCCGTGGCGCTGGGCCTTGCTGCCTCACCGATTTCCGCTGCCGAGCCTGAGAGCTGCAGCACCGTGCGCTTCGCCGAGGTGGGCTGGACCGATATCACCGCCACCACGGCGCTGACCACCGAGGTGCTCGAGGCCATGGGCTACGAGACCCGCGTGGATACCGTCTCGGTGCCCATTGCCTACTCGGGCATGAAGAACGGCGATTTCGATGTCTTCCTGGGTAACTGGATGCCGTCCATGGCCTCGATCAGCGATCCCTACATCGAGGAGGGCAGCGTCGACCGTCTTGGCGCCAATCTGGAGGGGGCCAAGTACACCCTGGCGGTGCCGCAGTATGTCCATGACGCCGGTGTCACCTCGGTGGCCGACCTCGACGCGCATGCCGAGCAGTTCGATTCGCGGCTGCACGGCATCGAGGCGGGCAACGACGGCAACCAGCTGATCCAGGACATGATCGACGACGACGCCTTCGGCCTGGGCGACTGGCAGCTGGTCGATTCCAGCGAGGCCGGCATGCTCGCCGAGCTGCGGGCGCGGGTGCCCAACGAGGAGTGGATGGTGTTCCTCGGCTGGGAGCCGCACCCCATGAACACCAACTTCGACATGGCCTACCTGGAAGGGGCCGACGACTATTTCGGCCCCAACCTGGGCGGAGCCACCGTCTACACCAACACCCGCGGCGGCTACGCCGAAGAGTGCGGCAACGTCGGCACCCTGCTGGAGAACCTCGAGTTCACCCTGGAGATGGAGAACCGGCTGATGGGCGAGATCATGGATGCAGGGGCGGACCCCCGGGCAGCGGCCCGTGACTATCTGCAGGCCAATCCCGAGGTGCTGGACGGCTGGCTCGAGGGCGTGACCACCCGTGACGGCGACCCGGCGCTGCCGGCGGTGCGGTCCGAGCTCGGCCTCGAAGGCTGAGCCCGATCAAGGCTTGCCTTGGCGGCGGGGGCCGTGCATAATTCACCCCCGTTGCCCGGGATGCCTCTCGGGTGAGTGAAAAAGGCTACGTAGCTCAGTTGGTTAGAGCACATCACTCATAATGATGGGGTCCCCTGTTCGAGTCAGGGCGTAGCCACCAGACATGTCGACAGCGCCCGCTCGCCTCCCGCGAGCGGGCGCTGTCGTTCGTGGCCTTCCGTTGGGCCGAGGGATCGGCGCCGGCTACCCGCCGCACCAATCGGTCCTTGACCTGCCGGAAGCGATCCGTATACTACGCACCGTGCTCGAGGCCATTCCCCGATAGCTCAGTTGGTAGAGCAAATGACTGTTAATCATTGGGTCGCAGGTTCGAGTCCTGCTCGGGGAGCCACCGATTCGGAGCACGCCACGCTGATTCAGCCAGCCGTTCCCGAATAGCTCAGTTGGTAGAGCAAGTGACTGTTAATCACTGGGTCGCAGGTTCGAGTCCTGCTCGGGGAGCCATCAGCGATCCCGCCGTCATCATGT
>NZ_WHMA01000018.1:0-16078 GCF_010994375.1 Halomonas sp. NO4 | reverse complement strand
TGGTAGAGCAAGTGACTGTTAATCACTGGGTCGCAGGTTCGAGTCCTGCTTCGGGAGCCAGTTCTCGTCGTTTTTCCCAGCGCTGATCCTTACCTGCCGCGTCCTGGCTGGACGGGCTATCGTCGTGTCTGCGCCTTGCACGGTGGCGTGCTCGCCAACCGGCGGCAAGCGGCGCGGCGTCTGGCCAGGCGCGGGAAAATCCCTGGGCGGGGGAGGAGGGGGCGCCTCCGCAGAGGAGGCGCCCCCTCGTCAGGGTCGTCCGGCCAGGTGGCGCTGGGAGAGTTCCGCGTAGTCGGTGAGAATCTCCGCGGCTTCCAGCACCTGGGCGCGGTCGACGGGTTCCTCGTCGTCGGCGGCATCATCGGCGCCTACCTCGGTATCGCGGGCGTCGGTCCACTCCTCGAGGGGCTCCAATCCCAGCGCCTCGCGCCGCTGGTTCTCCAGGGCGAGCTGTTCGGCTTCCAGCTCTTCCACCTCGCGCTGACGCTGCTCACGGTCGAGGCTCACGCTGGTGCGCTCCTCGCGCATGCGACGCGCCATCTCGGCACGCTTTTCCAGATAGACGAAGTTGGGATGGGTGTCGGCGCGCTGCTCGTGGCGGTCGCGCAGGGTTTCCAGGTACTCCCAGGGCTCGCCGTAGGTGCGGTACTGCACCTCGCGCACGGTGTCCCACTCCAGGGCATTGTCGAGGCTGCTCTCGCCGATGCGCTCCGGGTCCACCAGGTTGGGGAAGAGAATGTCCGGTTCCACGCCCCGGTGCTGGGTGCTCTCCCCGGAAATGCGGTAGAACTTGGCCCGGGTCAGCTTGATCTCGCCGTGGCTCAGCTCGCTGAGGGTCTGCACCGTGCCCTTGCCGAAGGTGGCGTTGCCCAGCACCAGGCCGCGGCCGTAGTCCTGGATGGCGCCGGCGAGGATCTCCGAGGCAGAAGCCGAGAGGCGGTTGACCAGCACGGCCATGGGGCCGTCGTAGAGCGAGCCGCTGTCGGTGTCGCCGTAGAGGTTGATGCGCCCGCGGGCATCGCGGACCTGCACGGTGGGGCCGCGGTCGATGAACAGCCCGAGCAGCGAGTTGGCTTCCTGCAAGGCGCCGCCGCCGTTGTTGCGCAGGTCGAGCATCAGACCGTCGATGCCTTCGTTGCGCAGCCGCTCGACTTCGCGGGCCACGTCGCGGGTAGTGCTGCGGTAGTCCTCTTCGCCGGCTTGCCAGGCGTCGAAGTCGACGTAGAAGGTGGGAATGGTGATCACGCCGATGCGGCGTGTGCCGTCATCGCGCTCGATCTCGAGGATTTCGCCCTGGGCGGCCTGCTCTTCGAGGTCGACGGTATCGCGGGTGATCTCCACGACATGCGAGCGGGTCATGTCCACGGCCTCGGCCGGGACCACGTCGAGGCGCACCACCGTGCCCTTGGGACCGCGGATCAGGTCGACGACCTCATCGAGGCGCATGCCCACCACGTTGACCATCTCACCATCCTCCTGGCCTACGCCGACGATGCGGTCGGCCGGCTCCAGGGCGCCGGCGCGGTCCGCCGGGCCGCCGGGCACCAGGCTCGTCACCTTCACGTACTCGCCGTCGGACTGCAGCATGGCGCCGATGCCCTCCAGGGAAAGGCGCATCTGGATGTCGAAGGACTCGCCCTGGCTGGGCGAGAGGTATTCGGTGTGCGGGTCGATGGTGCCGGTCACCGCGGCCATGAAGAGACCGAAGACGTCCTCGCCGTTGGTCTGGCGCAGCCGCGTGAGCTGCCCTTCATAGCGCTGGCGCAGGTTTGCCTCGATCTCGTCGCGCGACTGCCCGCTGATGTCCAGGGTGAGGGCTGCGTTCTTGAGGCGCTTGCGCCACAGCTCGTCGAGTTCCGATGCCTGGGTCGCCCAAGGCGCCTCGCTGCGATCCGTCTCGAGCCGCTCACGGCTGTCGAAGGTGAGGTCCAGCCCCGCGTCGATGCGTGCCAGCAGCCACTCGTAGCGGGCTTCGGCGCGCTCGTGGTAGCGCTGGTAGAGGGCGTAGGCACCGGCCAGATCGCCGTCGAGGAGCATGTCGTCAATGCGCGGTTCCAGATGGCGGAAGTCAGCCACGTCCTCCTCGCGCAGGAAGGCGCGCTGACCGTCCAAGATATCCAGGTAGCGAGTGAAGGCATTGCGCGACCACTCATCGTTGAAGTCGACATCAACGTAGTGGCCGTAGCGCAGGGATTCGGCGACCTCCACGGATACCTGGCGATGGGCATCGCTGGGTTCGATCTGCGCCAGCGCCGTGGCGCTGGCCAGCAGCGCCACCACCAGCAGGGTGGTTCTCCGCCACACGGCGACAAGCTGGCTCATCAATGAAGCACTCCCGGTTTCGTGTACACTTCCTTCCCTAGACACGCGCAAGGCTGGCGAGTTGCGAAAGGCCGATAGGGCATTGTAGCAGCTGTCCCGCCGTCCACAGCCCCTGGAAGAGGAATCTCATGTCTCGGGAAGCCCGACTCGACCGCTTGCTCGACTTTCTGAAACGCTCGCCCACTCCCTGGCATGCCGTGGCGGTCATGGCCGAACGGCTGGAAGAGGCCGGCTACCGGCGCCTGACGGAGTCCCAGCCCTGGCAGCTCACCCCGGGCGAGCGGGTCTACGTGACCCGCAACGACTCCTCCATTGTCGCCCTGCAATTGCCCGGCGATGGCCTCGAGGCCCTGCGCATGATCGGGGCCCATACCGACAGCCCCGGGCTGCGGCTCAAGCCGCAGGCGGCGCAGCAAAGTGCCGGCTGGCTCCAGCTGGGGGTGGAGGTCTACGGCGGCGCGCTGCTCGCGCCTTGGTTCGACCGCGACCTGGGGCTGGCCGGCCGGGTGCACCTGCGCCATGCCGACGGCCACCTGGAGGGGGTGCTGATCGACGTCGACCGGCCAGTGGCGATCATCCCCAGCCTGGCCATCCATCTCGACCGCGAGGCCAACAATGGCCGCGCGCTCAATGCGCAGACCCAGATGGCGCCGGTCTTCCTGCAGGGCGGGGAGGGCGCCGACCTCGAGCGCCTGCTGTACGAGTGGATCGATGCCCAGAACGGCATTCGCGATGCCGAGATCCTCGACTTCGAGCTGGGCTTCTACGATCTGCAGCCGCCGTCGCGAGTGGGGGTGGGCGGCGAACTGATCGCCAGCGCGCGCCTCGACAATCTGCTCTCCTGTTTCATCGGCCTGGAGGCGCTGTTGGACAGCGACGGCAGCCAGGGCGCGCTGTTCGTGGCCAACGATCACGAGGAGGTGGGCAGCGCCAGCGCTTGTGGCGCCCAAGGGCCGTTCCTGGGCGATGTGCTGCGTCGTGTCAACGCCCAGCTCGGGGAGGCCGGCGACGAAGGCTATATCCGCCTCATCCAGGCGTCGCGGATGATCTCCTGCGACAACGCCCACGCCCTGCACCCCAACTTCACCGACAAGCACGATGCCGCTCACGGCCCGGCGCTCAACGGCGGGCCGGTGATCAAGGTCAACGCCAATCAGCGCTATGCCACCAACAGCGCGACCGGGGCGCTGTTCCGCGACCTGTGCCGCGAGGCGGGGGTACCGGTGCAGACTTTCGTGACCCGCGCCGACATGGCCTGCGGCAGCACCATCGGTCCTATCACTGCCACCGAGCTCGGCGTGCCGACGCTGGATGTCGGGGTGGCGCAGTGGGCCATGCACTCGATCCGCGAGACGGCGGGGAGCGCCGACGTGGAACACCTGACCCGGGCGCTGGTGGCCTTCGTCAACCGTCGCGTGCTGCCCTGAACTCGGCCGATACGTGCCCATGAAAAACCCGACGCGGTGGCGTCGGGTTTTTCGGCGATTCGGTGGTGGCTACGCCCTGACTCGAACAGGGGACCCCATCATTATGAGTGATGTGCTCTAACCAACTGAGCTACGTAGCCGCGCAACGGGGGCGAAGTTTACGGATTTGCCCCGCTGCGGTCAAGCACTTGGCGGGATGGCGCTCAGACATTGAAGCGGAAATGGATCACATCGCCATCCTGGACGACGTACTCCTTGCCTTCCAGGCGCCACTTGCCGGCATCCTTGGCGCCCTGCTCGCCGCCGAGTGTCACGAAGTCCTCGTAGCTGACCACCTCGGCGCGAATGAAGCCCTTCTGGAAGTCGGTGTGGATGACACCGGCGGCTTCCGGGGCCGTGGCACCTACCTTGACCGTCCAGGCGCGCACTTCCTTTACCCCGGCGGTGAAGTAGGTCTGCAGGCCGAGCAGGGCGTAGCCGGCGCGGATCACGCGATCCAGCCCGGGCTCCTCCATGCCCATCTCGTCGAGGAACATGGCGCGCTCGTCGTCGTCGAGCTCGGCGATCTCCGCCTCGATCTGGTTGCACACCGGTACCACCACGGCGCCTTCCTCGGCGGCGATCTCGTTGACCACGTCGAGGTAGGGGTTGGCCTCGAAGCCATCCTCGTTGACGTTGGCGATGTACATGGTGGGCTTGAGCGTCAGGAAGCCGAAGCTCTTGAGCTGCTTCTTCTCATCCTCATCGAGACCGAAACTGCGCAGCGGCAGCCCCTCGGCGAGGTGCGGCTGGATGCGATCGAGGATCGCCTTGGTGGCGATGGCCTCCTTGTCGCCGCTCTTGACCACCCGGGCGAGGCGCTGGATGGCGCGCTCGACGGTATCGAGGTCGGCCAGGGCGAGCTCCAGGTTGATGGTCTCGATGTCGGTCCGCGGGTCGATCTGGTTGGCCACGTGGATGACGTTGTCATTGTCGAAGCAGCGCACCACGTGGGCGATCGCTTGGGTCTCGCGGATGTTGGCGAGGAACTGGTTGCCGAGTCCCTCGCCCTTGGAGGCCCCCGCCACCAGGCCGGCGATGTCGACGAACTCCATGGTGGTGGGAATCACCTTCTGCGGCTTCACGATCTCGGCGAGCCGATCGAGGCGCGGGTCGGGCATGGGCACGATGCCCACGTTGGGCTCGATGGTGCAGAAGGGGAAGTTCTCGGCGTCGATGCCCGACTTGGTCAGGGCGTTGAAGAGGGTCGACTTGCCGACGTTGGGCAGGCCGACGATACCGCAGTTGAAACCCATGGGATCGTCCTGGAAAGCGTGTTCGGAAGAGGGTGATTGGTCGGTATTCTACTCGACCGAGCTATAAGCCATAAGCTGTAAGCTGTCAGAAAACCCATCCCGGCCAGCCGTGGGGTTACTGACAGTTTATCGCTTCAAGCTTATGGCTGGCTTGTCAGTCGGCGGCGGAAAAGCTGTGCAGCCGGTTCATCGCGCGGGCCCAGTCGCCGGCAACGGCCAGGGGCAGGGTGGCCAGGCACTCGTCGATGGCGCTCTCGATGGCGGCCAGTTCCGTCTTGCCGGGGCGGCCGAGCACGTAGTTGGTCACCTGGCGCGAGTCGCCCGGGTGGCCGATACCGATGCGCAGGCGATGGAAGGGCGTGTCGTTGCCCAGGGCGCTGAGTATGTCGCGCAGGCCGTTGTGGCCGCCGTGGCCACCGCCCTGCTTGTAGCGTGCGGTGCCGGGCGGTATGTCCAGCTCGTCGTGGGCGACCAGCAGCTCGTTGGGGGCGATCTTGAAGAACTGGCTGAGGGCCGCTACTGCACCACCGCTGCGGTTCATGAAGGTGGTGGGCTCGAGCAGATGAAGCTCGTGCCCGTCGAGCCGTACCTTGGCATGCAATCCCAGGAACTTGCGTTCCGGGCGCAGCTCGGCCCCGGCGGCGCGCGCCACCGCCTCTACCAGCCAGGCGCCGGCGTTGTGGCGGGTAGCGGCGTAGTCAGGGCCGGGGTTGCCCAATCCGATGATGGCTTTGACCTGGCTCATCGTTGCGTCTCCAAAAAAAATCAAGCGCCGGGGCGCTTGATCGGTGGCGAAGGGCCACGCCTGGCGTGGCCCCGGAACGGCTAGCGTTACTCGCCGCTCTCTTCGCCTTCTCCACCCTCGCCGGCTTCGCCCTCTTCGGACTCGTCAGCGACACGCTTCTTGGGCTTGGTGATGCTCAGCACGGCGTTGTCGTGATCCTCGCCGTGGGAGAGCTCGACCAGGCTGATACCGGCCGGCAGCTGGAGGTCGGAGAGGTGCAGGGTGTTGCCCAGTTCCTCCGCGGAGATGTCGACCTCGAGGTAGTCGGGCAGGTCCTTGGGCAGGCAGCTCACCTCGACTTCGTTGACGAGCTGGTGCAGTTCGCCGCCCTGATCCTTGATGCCCGCGCACTTCTCCTCGCCGACGACGTGCAGCGGCACGCGCATGGTGATCTCGTGGCCGGCTTCCACCCGCAGGAAGTCGGCATGGGTGACCAGCGGCTTGTAGGGGTGGCGTTGCAGGTCACGCACCACCACCTGCTGGGCCTTGCCGTCCACCTGCAGGGTGATCACGGAAGAGAAGAAAGCCTCTTCCTCGAGCGCCTTGTAGAAGCTGGTCTTGTCGACGGCGATGGGCTGGGGTGCCTGTTCGCCACCGTAGACGATGGCCGGCACTTGCTCGTTCGCACGACGCAGGCGGCGGCTCGCACCTTTCCCCAGGTCGTTACGAACGCTGGCGTTGAGTGTGTAGTCAGACATGGAATTGCCTCTTTCTGGAGAATAAGGAAACGCGAGGGCCCGCGACCAGACCCTGGCGCTTCCGGTTGCCCGGACGGACTTCGTCCGGGGCGTGCGTCGCGCCGTTCGACCGCGCTCGGTTCCGGGAAACCGGGCTCAGTGGAACATGGCGCTGACGGATTCCTCGTTGCTGACCCGACGGATCGCCTCGGCGATCAGCCCGGCGACGCTGAGCTGGCGGATCTTGCCGCTACGGCGCGCCACGTCGGAGAGCGGAATGGTATCAGTGACCACCACCTCGTCGAGCACCGAGTTGGTGATGTTGTCCACCGCCGGGCCGGAGAGAATGGGGTGGGTGGCATAGGCCACCACGCGGCTCGCGCCGTGGTCCTTGAGGGCATCGCCGGCCTTGCACAGGGTGCCGGCGGTATCGATCATGTCGTCCACCACTACGCAGGTGCGGTTTTCGACCTCGCCGATGATGTGCATCACCTGCGCCTGGTTGGCCTGGGGGCGGCGCTTGTCGATGATCGCCAGGTCGGCGTTGAGCTGCTTGGCGATGGCGCGGGCCCGCACCACGCCGCCCACGTCGGGCGAGACCACCACCAGGTCGTCGTAGTTCTGGCGCTCGATGTCGTCGAGCAGGATCGGCGAGCCGTAGACGTTGTCCACCGGCACGTCGAAGAAGCCCTGGATCTGGTCGGCGTGCAGGTCCATGGTCATCACCCGGTCGACGCCGGCCTTGACCATGATGTCGGCCACCACCTTGGCGGAAATCGGCACGCGGGCGGAGCGCACGCGGCGATCCTGGCGGGCATAGCCGAAGTAGGGCACGACGGCCGTGACCCTGGTGGCGGACGCCCGACGCAGGGCATCCGTCATCAGGATCAGTTCCATCAGGTTGTCATTTGTCGGGGCACAGGTGGACTGCAGAATGAAGATGTCCTTGCCGCGGACGTTCTCGTTGATCTCGACTGCGATCTCGCCGTCGCTGAATTGCCCGACCGTGGCATTGCCGAGACGAGTGTCGAGACTCTCGGCTACCTTCTGGGCGAGCTCGGGATTGGCGTTCCCGGCGAAAACCATCAATTTTGACACGCGCAGCCACCTTTGCAGTGTTGGGTCTTCAGGGATCGGGTCGATGGTCGTCCGGGACGGAATGGCTGGGGCAGGAGGATTCGAACCTCCGCATGGCGATACCAAAAACCGCTGCCTTACCGCTTGGCTATGCCCCAGCAATTGGCTCCGCACCGGGTCGGTTCTGGTCGCCGCCGTAGCGCTTCGGTACGGCGATCATCGACCCAGCGCAGCATGAAGGGGCGAGCGGTTCAGGCCTCTGGCCACGAAAGCCAGCCAGTGCGTCGGTACCTCGGCTAGCAAACCTCGCGCCTCGACTTCGCGCGATAGGCGGGCGAAGACACAGGCACCGGTACCGGTCAGCATGGCCGGGGCTCGCTCGCCAAGCCAGGCCAGCGCATCGGCGACGGCCGGATACAGGGCCCTGACGGTAGGCTCGCAGTCGTTGCGCCAGCCGGGCGCTCCCCCCTGCAGTGCGCGCGCCATGGTAATCGGGGGGGTATCGCGTGTCAATTGCGGGGCCCCGAACACGGCCGGCGTGGCCACCGTGACGCCGGGGTGGACGACCACGAACCAGGGCGTGTCGAGTGCGACCGGGGTGAGCCGTTCGCCGATGCCTTCCGCCCAGGCGGCGTGGCCGTGCACGAACACCGGCACGTCGGCACCAAGGGTGAGGCCTAGGGCAGCGAGACGCTCCAGCGAAAGGTCAAGATCCCAGAGCCGGTCGAGGCCGAGCAGGGTGGTGGCGGCGTTGGAGCTTCCCCCGCCGAGGCCGCCGCCCAGGGGGAGGCGTTTCTCCAGGTGGATGTCGGCGCCCAGTCGGCAGCCGCTCTCGGCCTGCAGCGCGCGGGCCGCCCGCACGATCAGGTTGGCGGCGTCGGGCACGTCGGGTAGAGAGGGCGTGAGGCGGATCTCGCCGTCGTCGCGCGGCCGCAGGTGCAGGGTGTCGCCGTGGTCGAGGAACTGGAAGAGCGTCTGCAGCTCGTGATAGCCGTCGGGGCGACGTCCCACGATGTGCAGCAGGCGGTTGAGCTTGGCGGGTGCCGGAAGCGTCAGATGGGCAAGCGGCATCGCCTCAGGTCTCGTCGATTTCCGGTTGCCACTCGTTGACCACCAGGGTCACGCGCAGCTCGTCGTAGGTCATGACCAGGCGGCGCGGCAGCCACAGCGAGTCGACCTGGGTCCAGTCGCGGTAGTCGATGACCCAGCCGTCCTGCTCGAGGTGGCGCGGGAAGCCCAGTGCATCGGTTTCCAGCTGGTAGGGGCGCTCCTCGGCGGGCAGGCCGCGAATCCAGTCGGCCAGCGCCCCCACGGGCAGCGACCAGCCGAGCTGCTCGCGCATCAACGCCTCCGGCGTCTCGGCCTCGAAGCGACCGTCGGCATTGGTGAGCGAGAAGCGACCCTCGCGCCCCTCGAGGAGGTTGCGACCGCTGCCGAAGGGGCCGCTGATGAGCAGGCGATAATAGTGGGGGTACTGGCTCCAGTCGAGGTTGGCACTGGTTGACTCCTGGGGCGTGCGCAGGCCGGCCTTGCCGATCAGGTTCCAGGTGTCCAGCGCCTCGACACGCGCCTGCTGTGCCTCCCAGCCACCGGGCTGGCGACCGCCTTCCGGGGCGGCGGGGCGGCCGGCGCAGCCGGCCAGCAGGACGAGGAGCAGGGCGGGCAGAAGCAGTCTCGGGGCGACAGAAGGAGGCATGGGCATCTCTCGTGGCTATATTTCTCGTGGCTATATCGGGGGCATCAGGGCGCGAGTTCGGGAATGCGCTCGAGCAGGTCGTCCACCACGGGGTGTTCCTCGAAGCGCTCGAGGGCCTCCTCGACCAGCGCGCGGGCCTCATCGCGGCGATCCAGCGCCCACAGCACTTCGGCGAGGTGGGCGGCGACCTCCTGGTCGGGCATGGCCGCGTAGGCACGCTCGAGCCAGGGCAGGGCTCGCTCGGCATTGCCGAGGCGGAAGTAGACCCAGCCCAGGCTGTCGAGAATGGCGGCGTTGCCCGGGTCGAGCGCGTGGGCGCGCTCGATCAGTTCGCGGGCTTCCTCGAGCCGCCCCGGGATGTCCAGGTCGGCCAGGGTATAGCCCAGGGCGTTGAGGGCCGTGGCGTGCTCCGGATTGCGCTCGATGATGCGGCCTAGGTCGCGCTCCATTCCCTCGAGATCGCCGGCCTGCCAGGCGCGCATGGCGCGTAGGTAGAGCAGCTGCTCGTCGTTGGGAGTGCGTTCGAGCTCCCGGTCGAGCAGGGCGGTGGCGGCTTCCGTCCGGCCCTGCTCCTCGAGCAGCTCCACTTCCAGGGCGACCAGGTCGCTGTAGTGCTCTTCGTGGCGCAGCCGCTCGGTGCGCAGGAAGGCGCGGGCATCCATCAGGCGGTCATCGTCGATCAGCATTTGCGCGGCGCTGAGGCGAGCGCGCACGAACTCGCTGCCCGGTGGCACCTGGCGGTAGTAGAGCAGGGCGTTGTCGACCTCGCCCTCCTCCTCGGCGATGGCGCCGAGGAGGTGGAAGACGGCGGGCGGCGTGTCGTCGCCGCCGGTCAGCGGCAGCAGCAGGCGGCGCGCCGGCTCGAGGTGGCCGCCCTCCAGGTAGAGCCGCGCCAGGGCCAGGCGCAGTTCGTGGCCGCCGGCATGACTCTCCAGCAAGGCGTCGGTGCGTGCCTCGGCGGCGGCGACGTTGCCCAGGGCCAGCTCGGCCTGGGCGAGTTGCAGGACGAAGCGCGGATCGCCGGGGGCGATTTCCAGGCCGCGCTGTGCGGCGTCCCGGGCGCGTCTGGCGTTGCCCGCGTCCAGCGCCAGCTGGGCGCGGGTGAACCACACCGCTGGCAGCTCCGGGTGCTCGTCGGCAAGTACCGTCAGACGGGCGTCGGCGCGCTGGGTCTGGCCGGTGGCGGTTTCGAGCATGGCCAGCGCCAGGGCGGCATCATGGCGCTGGGCCAGGTCGTCGGCCTCGTCGAGGAAGGTGGCGAGGCGCTCGCGCAGCGGCACCAGGTCGGTGCCGGCTTCCAAGGCTAGCTCGACCAGCCCGGTGAGGTCGGCCTGGCTGCCGCGTTCGGCAAGCCGCAGGCGCTGCTCCAGCGCCTGGGTCCAGTCGCCACGCTGCAGGGCGAGGCCGGCCAGCAGGCGGATCGGCGCGTCGGCCTCGGGCGCCAGGCGCTGCCAGCGGGATACCGACTCCTCGAGCAGCGAGGGGTCGTTGCTGAAGCGGGCCGCCAGGGTGGCGCGCTCGGCCAGGGCGGGGAGGCCATGGCGTTCGGCCATCTCCAGGTATTCGCGCGAGGCACGGCGGTAGTCGCCGCGCTGGCCGGCGAATTCGGCCAGCAGCAGCGACGACAGGCTTTCGGCATCGAGTCCCTGCTCGATGGGCGGCGCTGAAGCCAGCGGGTCCGAGGGGCCGGGGTCGGCGGCGGGCGTGGGCAGTCCCTGGCACCCGGCCAGCAGCAGGGTGGCGCCCAGACCCAGCGCAACCAGCCCATGGCGCCATCCGTGGCCGAGTGCGTGAGAGCGGGGGGGTGTCATCGCGCAGGGGCTAAAGGGCATGCAGATCCCGTCCATAAGGCCAAGGCTTCAGCATACCGGCTTGGGCCGGATGGGCAAAGCCGCGGCGTGGTTCCGCCGCTACGGTGAAGGGGGGCGTTCTTGCGGTACATCAATGTTGCGTGGCGACCGCCTGGCGCCCGAGCGGCCAGCCTGTGGTAGAATTCAGCGCCGCAGAGGTGGGCTTTTTCGGCACCGCCGAACGACACTACGCGAAGACGCCTAACGCATGACGCTTCTTGCCCTTGGTATCAATCACAAGACGGCCACCGTTGCCGTGCGCGAGCGGGTCGCCTTCACGCCCCCGCAGCTGACCTCGGCACTCGGCCAACTGCGCAGCATGCCCGAGGTGCGGGAAGCTGCCGTGCTGTCGACCTGCAACCGTACCGAGCTCTACTGCGTTACCGAGGCCAGCGGCGAGAAGCCGATCCTCGACTGGCTGAGTGACTTCCACGGGCTGCCGGTGGACGACCTGTCCCGCTGTGCCTATCACTACCTGGACAACGAGGCCGCACGTCACCTGATGCGCGTGGCTGTGGGGCTCGACTCCATGGTGCTCGGCGAACCGCAGATTCTGGGCCAACTCAAGGAGGCCTACCAGTCGGCGCGCGATGCCCAGGGCCTGGGGGGCGAGCTGGAGCTGCTCTTCCAGCACACCTTCTCGGTGGCCAAGCAGGTGCGCACGCGCACCGGCATCGGCCAGAACCCAGTGTCGGTGGCCTACGCGGCGGTGAGCCTGGCTAGCCGCATTTTCGACGACTTCAGCCGCTCGCGGGCGATGCTGATCGGCGCCGGCGAGACCATCGAGCTGGTGGCCCGCCACCTGCGCGAGGCCGGGGTGCGCGAGATGATCGTCGCCAACCGCACCCGCGAGCGGGCCGAGGGTCTGGCCAGCCAGTTCAATGCCGAGGCCATCTCGCTCAACGAGATCCCCGAGGCGCTGCCGCGCGCCGACATCGTCATCTCCTCCACGGCGGCGCCGCTGCCCATTCTCGGCAAGGGCATGGCCGAGCGGGCGCTGAAGAAGCGTCGTCACCGCCCCATCTTCATGGTCGACATCGCCGTGCCCCGCGACATCGAGCCGGAGGTGGGTGATCTGGATGACGTCTTCCTGTATACGGTGGACGACCTCAACGAGGTGATCCAGGAGAACCGCCACCGTCGCCAGGCTGCCGCCGACCAGGCCGAGTCGCTGATCGAGCACGGGGTCAGCGTGTGGCTCCATGAGCGGCGCATTCGCAGCAGCGGCGAGCTGATCCGGCGCTACCGCGACCAGGCCTCCGACCTGCGCGAGCTCTCCGAGCAGCAGGCCCTGGCGCGTCTGGCGCGCGGCGAAGACCCGGAGAGCGTGGTGCGCATGCTCGCCCATCAGCTCACCAACCGGCTGCTGCATCGGCCCACCGTGGCCATGCGCGAAGCCTCGGGCAGCGAGCGGCGCGACCTGCTCGCCGCCGCCGAGTCGCTGCTGCTCGACCCCCCTTCCCCGAAACCCTGACAGGACACGCCATGAAAGCGACCCTGCGCCAGCGTCTCGACGCCTTCGTCGAGCGCTTCGAGGAGCTTGCCGCCCTGCTGGCGGAGCCCGACGTGATCAGTGACCAGCCACGCTTTCGCGACTACTCCCGCGAGTACGCCGAGCTCGAGCCGCTGGTGGAGGCCTGGCGGGCCTACCGGGCCACGGAGACCGACCTGGCGAGCGCCGGCGAGCTGGCTGATGACAGCGATGCCGAGCTGCGCGAGCTAGCCGAGCTGGAGCTGGCCGAGGGGCGCGAAAAGCTCGAGGCGCTGGAGGTGCGGCTCAAGCAGCTGCTGGTGCCCAGGGACCCCGACGACCGGCGCAACGTCTTCCTGGAGATCCGCGCAGGCACCGGCGGCGACGAGGCGGCGCTGTTCGCCGGGGACCTCTTCCGCATGTACTCGCGCTACGCCGAGAAGCAGGGGTGGCGGGTCGAGGTGGTCAGTGCCAGCCACGGCGAGCAGGGTGGCTACAAGGAGATCATCTCGCGCATCAAGGGTGAGGGCGTCTATGCGCGGCTCAAGTTCGAGTCCGGCGCGCATCGCGTGCAGCGCGTGCCGGCCACCGAGTCTCAGGGGCGCATCCACACCTCGGCCTGCACCGTGGCGGTGATGCCCGAGGCCGACGAGGTGGGCGACATCGCCATCGACCCCAATGAGCTGCGCGTTGACACCTTCCGCTCCAGCGGCGCGGGCGGCCAGCACGTCAACACCACCGACTCCGCCATTCGCCTGACCCACCTGCCCACCGGCGTGGTGGTGGAGTGCCAGGAGGAGCGCAGCCAGCACAAGAACCGCGCCAAGGCCATGTCGCTGCTCGCCGCCCGGCTCAAGCAGTCGGCGGTGGACAGCCAGCGCCAGCAGCAGGCTGACGCGCGGCGCTCGCTGGTGGGCTCTGGCGATCGCAGCGAACGCATCCGCACCTACAACTTTCCCCAGGGGCGCATCACCGACCACCGCATCAACCTCACCCTCTACAAACTCGGCGAGGTGGTCAGCGGCGAGCAGCTCGACGAGGTTATCGACCCGCTGATCCACGAGTACCAGGCTGAGCAGCTCGCCGCCCTGCAGCAGCAGGAGGCCTGATGTGCAGGGAGGAATAGTGCGCCTCGATACCCTGCTGGCGCGCGCGACTGGGCGGCTGACAGAGGCCGGCTCGCCGAGCCCGCGGCTCGACGCCGAGCTGCTGCTCTGTCATGCGCTGGGGCGCGATCGCACCTGGCTCTACACCTGGGGCGACCGCGAGGCGCCGACCCTGGCGCGGGCGCGCTGCGAGGCGCTGGTGGCGGCGCGCGCCCTGGGCCACCCTGTCGCCTACCTGACCGGCGAGCGGGAGTTCTGGGGACTGCCGCTGGCCACCCATCCCAGCACCCTGATTCCGCGCCCCGACACCGAGACCCTGGTCGAGGTCGCCCTGGCGCGGGCGACCCGGGCGCAGGGGCGGCTGCTCGACCTGGGCACCGGCAGCGGCGCCATTGCCCTGGCCTTTGCCAGCGAACGGCCGGGCTGGCAGGTGCTGGGGGTCGATCGCCAGCCGGAAGCCGTGGCCCTGGCGCGCCGCAATGCTGAGCGGCTCGGCATCGCCAATGCGGCATTTCGCGTTAGCGACTGGTTCGTCGCCCTGGCCGGGGAGCGCTACGCCCTGATCGTCGCCAACCCGCCCTATGTGGCCGAGGACGACCCGCATCTGGCGCAGGGCGACGTACGCTTCGAGCCGGCAAGCGCCTTGGTGGCCGGCCCCGAAGGGCTGGATGACCTGCGCTACCTGGTCGCCGCGGCCCACGAGCACCTCGAGCCGGGGGGCTGGCTAGCGCTCGAGCACGGCCACGCCCAAGGGACGGCGGTGCGCGAGCTGCTGACCGCGGTCGGCTATGCGGACGTGGCGAGCCGCCGCGATCTGGCCGGCCACGAGCGGGTTAGCTTGGGGCGGCGTCCCACCGAACGTTGAGGGGCCCTCACTGGAGGGGGGAGGAGCGCTGTGGTACACCTGATCAGGAAAAATTACCGGCAGTCGTCATCATCCCGGGCGCGAACACCAGAGGGTGCCTTTCTTCCCGGGGTTTTTCAGGCGAATCGCCTTCGCCGTCGCTCCTCTCCATTCATTCCGATCGGTGCTCGACCCAACAATGAAAGCCAAGACCCGCTCGCTTGACCGTATCGACCTCAATATCCTGCGCTGCCTGCAGGAGAACGCCCGTATCTCCTACGTGGACCTGGCCGCCGAGGTGGGCCTTTCCACCACGCCCTGTCTGGAGCGCGTCAAGCGCCTGGAGCGGGCCGGCGTGATCCGCGGCTACCGTGCCGTGCTCGACCCCCGCGCGCTCAAGGCCAACTTGCTGGTGTTCGTGGAGATCAGCCTGGAGACCCAGTCGCCGGCGGTGTTCGATGAGTTTCGCCGCGCCGTGGCGCGGCTGCCGCAGATCCAGGAGTGCCACCTGGTCTCCGGTCAGTTCGACTACATTCTCAAGTGCCGCATCCCCGAGATGTCGGCCTACCGCCAGCTGCTGGGCGACGTGGTGCTGACCCTGCCGGGCGTCAAGGAGTCCAAGAGCTACGTGGTGATGGAGGAGGTCAAGGAGGAATTCTCCCTCTACGTGCCCGATATCGAGGAACTCGAGAGCAAGTGATGGCAATGAACGACGAGGCGCTGTTGCGCTACAGCCGCCAGATCATGCTGGAGGCGATCGACATCGAGGGTCAGGAGCGCCTGCTAGCGTCTCATGCGCTGGTGGTGGGCGCCGGCGGGTTGGGCTCGCCGGTGGCGCTTTACCTGGCGGCCGCCGGGGTGGGGCGCCTGACCCTGGCCGATGCCGATGAGGTGGAGCTGTCCAACCTGCAGCGCCAGATCGCCCACGGCATGGCTGACCTCGGCCACAACAAGGCGGGCTCGGCCCGCGACGCGGCGCTGGCGCTCAATCCCGAGTGTCACATCGAGGTTCTCAGCGAGCATCTCGACGGCGAGGCGCTGGACGCTGCCGCGGCCGCGGCCGACCTGGTGCTCGACTGCACCGACCGCTTCTCCAGTCGCTATGCCATTAACGCCGCCTGTCGGCGGGGCGGGGTGCCGCTGGTCTCCGGGGCGGCGATCCGCTTCTCGGGCCAGCTGGCGGTCTTCGACCCGCGCGACGCCGAGTGCCCCTGCTACGCCTGCCTCTACCCTCCGGGGGAGGGCGGCGAGGACGAGCTGCGCTGTTCCGAGAACGGGGTCGTGGCGCCGCTGGTGGGGTTGATCGGCTGCTTCCAGGCGCTGGAGGCGGTGAAGCTGCTCAGCGGGGCCGGCACCCCGCATCGCGGGCTCTCCACCTTCGACGGGCTGCGCGGCCAGTGGCGGCACTTCCAGGTGCCGCGCGACCCGGCCTGCCCGGTGTGCGGCGCTGATCCGGTGCGCTGAAGGGCTCAGCAGAAATCCGCGAGAACCCTCGCCCACTCGGGCGGGGAGGAAAGCGGGCAGTGCGA
>NZ_WHMA01000017.1 GCF_010994375.1 Halomonas sp. NO4 | reverse complement strand
CCTCGGGGGTGGGTCAAAAGCGTTGGCCGGTACTGGGTCAATTTACTTGGCCATTAACAGTCGCGTCCTGCATTGCCCTGTCCGCAATATAACGCGTGGCATCATATGACGCAATGCGGCATATTTGCTCCAGCGCTTCGGCAGCGCGGTGGGCACGCCCCCCAGCCTCACCGCCTGCTGCGCCGCCCGCCAGGCGCGGCATCTGAGAGGCATGCGAGCGGCGCGAGAGGTATTCGAGCGGCAGGTGGTGTGAAACACGCCGGCATAGATAGAATGTTTGTCATGGCGTAGAAAAGATCGAGCCATTGGAGTGAAAACGATGCACAGAGTGATGCACGTAGAGGCTTTGCCTGGCTATCGGCTTCATGTGACCTTTGATGATGGCACTGAGGGCGAGGTCTCCTTGGCTGATCGCCTTTTTGGCCCTATGTTCGAGCCAGTTCGAGATGCTGCCGTTTTTGATCAGGTCAGTGTGGATGAGTTCGGTGCCGTTTGCTGGCCCAATGGGGCAGATCTTGCCCCTGACGCACTTCACCGCCGTGTCGCTGAGGCGGCGTGAGCTTTTTGTTGGTGGTCTACGTCGACCTCAACCCCATCCACGCGGGCACCACTGAGACGCCGAGGGTGCGAGCGGACGAGACCACCGGCCGCTGCCAGCGCCCGGACAAGCGCGGCGCCATCGCCGAGCGGGTACCCAAGCTGTTGGAGCGCCTGGGCATCGAGCCGGAGGCCTTCATTGCCGCCTCCACCACGCTGCTCCAGCGTTTCGGCAGCGCTGTGGGCACCCCGCTAGCCTCACCGCCTGCCGGGCGCGGCATCTGAGGGGCATGCACATGGCGAGGGCGGGGGGCGAGCGGGCAGCCTGAGCCAGTTGCGGAACAAAGGAATCGACTCAAATGACCGAAAACGACCACCAGCGCGTCATCGATGAACTGCAGGCCGTGATCGATGAGACGAGTCACACCATCGAGCGCTTCGAGGCCACCGGCATGGATGAAGCGATGCCGGCGGATTTCCAGCAGTTGCATGCCCTCTACGCGCAGGCCGTCAGTGACCAACGTGCCCACACGCGGCACATGCTCAATACGACTCCAACAAGGAAGGAATAATGCAATCTGGCCAATCCCATATCACCCTTCGCGAACTGCTCTATCAGGTTCTGCCTCAGCTGCACTCCGCTGAAGCGATGATCCGCAATACCCTCACGGCAATCATCGAGGCGACGCGCGACCCCCGGGAACGTGCTCGCCGGGAAGAGCAGCGCGCGGCCCTGGATCTGGAGCTCTTCACCATTCGCCTGAACGTCGAGCATCTGCTCAAGCGCCATCCCGAGGCGGTGGTGGAGGTCAAGGAAAGCGAAGGGGAGAAGGAGGGGCCGCTGCTGGCGCTGGACGAGGGCGAGGCCGTGGCGATCGAGAAGGCGCGCCAGTTCCATGACCGGGTGCTGGAGCTGCGCCGGGACATGGCGGGTTAGCAGCCCTTGCCAGCTTGTGACGTCACCCCTCCAGCGCGTCGCCGCCGCTGGCCTGGGCGGTACGGGTGACGATGTCGTAGCGGCTCAGTGATGGGGTCTCGGCGGTATCGCCCGCCTTCGCTTCGATGCTGGATTCACCGGCCTGGCGGGCGCTGTTCATCTCGCTCTGCTGCTGGGCGAGTTCCAGCTGGGCAGTAAGCAGGTATTGCCGCGCAGTAGCGGCGACCTGGTGATCCTTGGGTGAGGGGTCGGCGGGCGCCAGGGCGGCGCTGATCACTTGCTGCATCTTGTCGATGGTGGCGCGAGGGTCGCCGCTGACCGGGCCGTAGTCGATGGGCACCTCGCCGGCGACGGCGTAGCGCTGGCCGTCGGGCCCGCGTTCGTACTCGTAGCTGGCGCCGCTGGTGTACGGCCCGCCGGCGATCTGGTGGGCCAGCTCGTGGCGGCGCACCTCCTGGTCGGTCTGCTTGAGCTGGTCGAGCTGGCGCAGTTCTGCTTCGCTCAGCGCTTCGCCGTTGGGTTTTTCGGCGCCGTTGCCGCGGCTTACCTTGCCCTGGCTCGCCTCTTCGGCGGCCACTCCCTGCGTGTCGCCGCTTTGCTCGCCGGCCTGGGGCTCGCCAACCTGGCGGGCGGCCTCGGCATTGCCGAGGTTGGTGTGGTGATTCTGCCAGGCGGAGGAGAAGGTGAGGGGGCCGATAACTGTGCTGGCAGGCATGGCGAATGTCCACGATCTGAGGCGATTGGGGTAGAGTATTGGCGAATTCGTTGTAGACGACAAGCTCACATGACCGCCTGCCCATGCCCAGTATCGACGTGGTGATCGAACTCTCCTATGACGCTTGTCTGGCCCACTACGCGGGGCGAGCGGAGCTCGTGCACACGCGCAGTCTCGACGGGCGGCGGGTGGTGTTTCCCGCCGAGGCGCTGCGGCGTGTGGTCACGCGCGACGGCGTGCACGGCATCTTCCGATTGCATTTCTCGCCGGCGGGGCGGTTTGAAACCATCCAGAAACTTCGGTGATCCTGCTGTTTTTCAGGGTGAGTTTGGCACAGGTCAAATCCTTGGTGCGTTTCAATGACAACGCTCTGCTACTATCGGTGGGCCATTCTGGTCATCGTTCACGGAACACGCCGGCAGGACGCCGGCCCTGCGCCTCTGCCGAATAGGTTTCGCCATGCTGTCAAGGAAGTCCGAGGATACCGCCGAGAAGCCGAACAACCGTCACATGGATGCGCTGGCGGAGCCGCCCGAGGCCCATCAGGAGCTCTTCGTGGGGCTGAGTTCCCTGCGCGACACCCTGAGCAGCCGCCACCATTCGCGCGATTTCGCCTTCGCCCATGCCCACTACCTGCGCAGCCGGGTGCTGGCGCTGGGGATCATCTTCACGCTGCTCTCGCCGCTGTGGATCGTGGTCGACTCGCTGGTACTGCCCGCGGAGCTGCTGCGCTATACCCTGCTGGGCCGGGTGGTGCTGATGCTGGGTTTGGTGGCGGTGCTGGTGCTGGCGCTGTTCAGCGTGGAGCGCATCCGCCGCATTCGTTTCTGTGCCGGCATGCTGCTGGCCTTGCCGGCCGGCTTCTATGTGCTGGTGCTGCTGATGCTGCCCGACCATGCCGTGCCGGACCTGGTGGGCTACGGCTTCATTCCCTTCCTGCTGGTGGCCTCGCTGAGCGTTTTCCCCTTCACGCTGATCGAGTCCTTCTTCGCCGGCCTGGCCATGCTGGTGCTGCTGGGCTTCTCCCAGACGGTCGACGGCAGCTGGATGACCGGCCAGGGGGTGGAGGCGTTCTGGCTGCTCGCGAGCCTGCTGGTGGTCAGCATGGCCGCCAATCACTTCCAGCTCAGCCTGCTGCTGCGGCTCTATCGCCAGGCGACCCATGACCCCCTCACTGGGCTCTTCAACCGCGGCGCGCTGGAAGTGCACCTGGAGAAAATCCAGGCCTGGCAACGCGAGATCGAGGGGGCCGGGCAGGCGGGCGGGGCGCCGTGCTCGGTGCTGATGCTCGACCTGGACCACTTCAAGCGCATCAACGACAACCACGGCCATTCCGTGGGCGACGCCGTGCTCTGCCAGTTCGCCAAGATTCTCGCCGGCCAGACGCGCAAGCACGACTGCGTGGCCCGCTATGGCGGCGAGGAGTTCGTGGTGATCCTGCTCGGCAGCGATCAGCAGCGGGCCCTGGAAGTGGCCGAGCGCATTCGCTACGCGGTGGAGGTGTACGAGTTCACCGACCGCGAGCAGCGCCGCATTCTCGTGACCACCAGCATCGGGGTGACTCAGCTGGGCCGGGACGAGCCGGCCCAGGAGGCCCTCAAGCGCGCCGACGATGCGCTCTACCGGGCCAAGGAGGGCGGTCGCAATCGGGCCTTCACCGCGTCGCCCGATGAGGTGGCGTTGACCGCTATTTGAACGCTTGTCAGCGCCCCGAAGCGTCTCACCGCCGACGACCTCAAGTCGCGATACGACCTTCGTTTACCTCAAGCTGTGCCGAAAGAGGCCGATAAAGCCTGCAGTAAGGTCTTCGGCAACGCATCCAACCTGGGGACGACATGCCCAACAGTACGCGGCAGGTGGCAACTCATACCTGGCTGGCCATGGTGGCGGTGCTGCTGATCGTCATGGGGGCGATCAACGGTCTGATGGCCTGGCAACTGCCAGTACAGTGGCGACCACCCCTGGCCAGCCTGCCATTCATGGTACTGGCCGGTGGGGGACTGTTGGCAACGCTGCTGGCACGCCCGCACTGGGCACGGCTCTGCGGGGGCGTGCTGCTGATGCTGGCCCTGGTGCCGCTGGTGGCAAGGTTGCCCGCACCGCTGGATACCGCGGTTCAGGGCTGGCCCTTCCCGGTCGGCTTGCTGATCAGTCTGCTGGTGGCCGCCCTGGCGCTCTGCCTGATAGCGGGGGTGCACTCGCCTCTGGCACGTCTGGGGTGGATGCTCACCGGCTGCGCGCTGATGATCGTCAGTGCCGGCAACCTCCTCGACGAGATGTGGACCGGCATCCGCCTGCCGGCCTTGTGGGCCGAGGCCTTCTCCACCGCCTTCACCGCACTGCCGTCACTGTTGCTCGGCTCGGCCCTGCTGCTGATCGGCCGTGGCCTGGCGGAACTGCCCACCGCGATTCATCGTCCGGTGCTGATGCCGCTGACGGCCAGCCTCTCGGCCAGCGTGCTGGTGTGGTTCACGCTCACCTGGCAGCAGTACGAGGCGCGCCTGACCCAGGCCGGGGAGCTGCTGAGCAGTTTCAAGGTCTCGGCGGAGCGCGAGATCGACGAGCATCAGCGCCTGCTGCAGCGCATGGCGGATCGCTGGGGCGAGCTCGGTGGGCTGCCGGATTCCGGCTTTCGCGACCTGGAATTCGCCAGCTATTTCCGCGACATTCCCAGCCTGGTCTCGCTGCACTGGCAGGACGCCAACGAGAGCCTGCTGTGGGGGCGCGATAGGGGTTCGGCGTTCGCTGTGTCGCACTGGCTCGACCGTCCGGATCACTGGCTCTTTGACTGGCTGGCGGTGGGTGGCCCCTACCCCCGCTGGATCCTGCCCGACGAGTCGCGCCCCCAGCTGGCCCTGGTGGCGGTGCCGCTGCCCTGGGAGGAGGGCCCGAGCGGTCAGCTGGTGGCGGTCATCGACTTGACGCGCCTGCTGAGGATGGAGGTGCGCTCCTTCGTCAGCCCGCTGGTGGTCACGGTGCATCGCGGCGAGCAGCCTGTGCTGCTCGATGCCAATGCGCATGGTGCGCCGGGCGCCGAGCTCCAGAAGGGCCTGCTGGTGTTGCCGGGCGGCGCCACCCTGGAAGCCCGCGGCCATGCGCCGCTGGGGGAGTCCCCAACCCTGGCCGGCATGCTGCCGGTGGGGGTGGGGCTCGGCGGCTTGATTCTCAGCTACCTGATGGCCTTCAGCCTGGGGGTGGCCCACATCAGCGCGCGTCGCTCGGTAACGCTCGCCAATACTCAGCGCCACCTGCGTGCCCAGCAGCGGGTGCAGACCATGGTCGCGCGCGACCAGCCCCTGGCGGCCACGCTGGAGGCGATTTGCCGTCTGGTGGAAGCGCAGGCGCCGGGCGCGCTGTCGTCGATCATGCTCAGCAACCGCGAAGGGCAGTGCCTGGATGAGGTCTACAGCGTCAGCCTGCCCGAAAGCTATCTCGCCGCGGTGCAGGGCGTGCCGATCGCCCCCAATGTCGGCGCTTGCGGCAGTGCGGCCTACCTGCGCGATTTCGTGATCTGCGAGGATATCGCCCACGACCACCGCTGGCGCGGTTTTCATGCCATCACCGCCGAGCACGGCCTGCGCGCCTGCTGGTCCTATCCGGTGCTGGGCAGCAGCGGCCAGCTGCTGGGCACCTTTGCCACCTACTATCGCCAGACGGCGGTTCCTTCCCAGGACGACCGGCGCCGCATCATCGAGGCCGCCGACCTGGTGTCGCTGGCCGTGGAGCGCGAACGCAACCGCGAGGCGCTGCTCATCCTGCAGCGCAGCGTGGAGGCCAGCATCAACGGCGTGACCATCGCCGACATGCGCTTGCCGGGCATGCCCCTCATCTACGTGAACGAGGCCTTCGAGCGCATCACCGGCTATACGCGCGAGGAAACGCTGGGGCGCAACTGCCGCTTTCTCCAGGGGGGCGAGACCGATGCGCAGGCGGTGGACGAACTGCGCCAGGCGCTGGTCGAGTGTCGTGAAGCCAGCGTGACCCTGCTCAACTATCGCAAGGACGGCACGCCGTTCTGGAACAACCTCTTCCTCGCGCCGGTGCGCGATGCCGCGGGGGCGGTGTCGCACTTCGTCGGCATCCAGCAGGACATCTCCCAGCACAAGGCCTTCGAGGCCAAGCTCGCCTACCACTCCAGTCACGACGCCCTCACGGGGCTGGCCAACCGCTCGCTGTTCGAGGATCACCTCAATCACGACGTGATGCTGGCCCGGCGGCAGGGCTCGCGACTGGCGGTGCTGTTCATCGATCTCGACGACTTCAAGCCGATCAACGACAGCCTGGGCCACGAGGTGGGCGACCAGGTGCTGATCCAGGTGGCCAAGCGCGTGGCCGACGAGCTCGACCCCGGCGATACGCTGGCGCGTTTCGGCAGCGACGAGTTCGTGATCCTCCTGCCCGGCATCAGGCAGGAGGACGATGCCTTCAACCTGGCCGAGCGGTTGCTGAAGCGCATCGGCCGTTCCTATCGGGTGGGGCAGCACGAGCTCTATCTGGGGGCGAGCGTGGGCGTGGCTTTCCTCTCCCGCGACATCGATAATCCGGTGGAGCTGATCCAGCAGGCCGACATGGCGATGTATCGCGCCAAGCAGAAGGGGCGCAACGTCTGGCAGTGCTTCACCGGCGAGATCAACGACGAGGTGAGCACGCGCATGGCGCTGCGCAACGATCTGCAGGAGGCCATCGACGCCGGCAACTTCGAGCTGCACTACCAGCCGTTGATCGATGCCACCGACGGCGGCGTGGCGGGGTTCGAGGCGCTGGTGCGCTGGAAGCACCCGGTGCGCGGCTACCTGTCCCCGGGGCTCTTCATTCCCCTCGCCGAGGAGACCGGCCAGATCGTGCCCATCAGCGAATGGGTGCTGCGCCAGGCGTGTCGCGACATGTGCGAGCTGGCCCGCGATGGCCTGGGGCATTTCCGTGTCGCGGTGAACCTCTCGCCGCTGCAGTTCCACCGTCCCAACTTCCTGGGCAACCTCAAGCAGGCCTTGCTCGAGACGGGCCTGGCAGCGGAATACCTGGAACTGGAGCTCACCGAGGGCATCCTCATGAACGACACGGCCAGCGCCATCGAGACCCTGCGCCTGCTGCGCGAGATGGGGGTGGAGGTCGCCATCGACGACTTCGGCACCGGCTTCTCCAGCCTGAGCTACCTCAAGCTCTTGCCCATCGGCAAGATCAAGATCGACCGCAGCTTCGTTCGCGACGTGACCCGCAGCGCCCATGACAGCGCCATCGTGCAGGGGATCATCTCCATGGCCCACCACCTGGGGCTGACCGTGGTGGCCGAGGGCATCGAGGAGGCAGCCCAGGCGAGCTATCTCAAACAGCACGGCTGCGACATCTTCCAGGGCTTCCATTTCGCCCGCCCCATGCCCTTGGCGCAGCTGCGTGCCTACCTCGTCGATCACGACACCGCGCCGAGGGCTAAAGGTGCAGCGGCACCGGCCGATAGGTAAGGGTTTGCTGGCGGTAGCGGCGTGGTGGCCGTCGGCGAGGCAGGGTTTCGAGCCGCACCGGGCGGCTCGCTGTTGACGAGGCAAGGATGGCGCAGGCGCAAGACGATTTCACACGCATCACCAGCCCCGCGGCGATCGAGTCGCTGCTCGACCAACTGATCGAGCCGGGCGGGGCTTCGCTGCTGCTCGACAAGCCGGCAGCCAGCCCGCAGCCGGTGCTGCTCACCGAGCAGGTGGTGGGCGAGTCGCTGCTGCTCGATATCACCGCCATCCGCGAGGTGGGCGTCGAACTCAAGCGCGGCCTGGGGTTTTGCCTGCTGGGGCAGATCGACGGCAAGATGGTGCGCACGCCGCTGCTCAAGGCGGAGAGCTGCAGCCCCAGTGGCGATCGCCTGATCTGCGTGAGCGACTATCCGCTCTATCTCGAGGAGCTGCAGCGCCGCGAGTCCTTCCGGGCGCGGCTGCGCCTGGGCATGGAAGTGGGGGCCATCCTGCGCGGCGATGAGGACGCCTCCGCCCAGGGAGATCTCAAAGACCTCTCCCTGGAAGGCTGTCAGCTGGAGCTGCCGGCCTCGGTGGCCTCGCTGCTGTCGAGTTCCGCCCATCCGTTGGACGTCGAGCTGTGCTTCCCCGACGGCACGCGCTTCACGATCAAGGGCTCGCCGCGGCACCAGGCCTCCGATCCGGAGCGCCAGGCGCTGCGCGTGGGCTTTCGCTTCGAGGGGGTGACCGGCGAGCAGGAGCGCAAGCTGTGGTACTTCGTGCGCGAGATCGAGCGCGAGTCGCTGCGCAGCGCCGGCGACGGCGACAACGGTCGCCTGCCGTCGCTGCTCTTTCAGGCCCAGACGGCGTCGGCGCCCACGGTGGGGCGGCGCAACCTGCTCGACTACCCCACGCCCATGGCACGACGCCTGGCCCGGGTCGCCGGCTACCTGGATGCCCAACTGCTGGAATTGCAGCAGGACGGCCGCCTCGATTCCGTGCAGCTTTCGCGGCACGCCGATCGCCTGCTGATGCTCGCCGACGAGGACATCGAGGCGCTGCTCTTCGCCACGCGTTGCCTGCACCAGGAACCCTGGTTGGTGCGCCACGGCCTGGCCGTGGCCGTGCACCTGCTGGCGCTGGCCGGTGGCAGTTCGGTGCCCCGCGACGTGCGAAAGGCCATGGCGGCGAGCGCCATGGTCCACGACCTGGGCAAGGGCCTGCTGCCGAAGTCGCTGCTGGAGGCGAAGCGTCTCGGACCCGACGAGCGTGCGCAGCTCCGCCCCCACGTCCAGACGGTCCTCGACGGGTTGACTCCGTGCCAGTGGCTCTCCGCCAGCGTGGCACGCGCGGTGGTGGGAGGCATCAACGAGCGGCTGGATGGCAGCGGCTACCCGCAGGGGCTGGCCAGCGATCAGCTGCACGAGCTTTCCCGCATGAGCGCCGTGATCGACGTGGTGGATGCCCTGCGCCGCGACCGCGCCGACCGTTCGGCCTGGGCCATCGATGCCGTCTACCGCTACCTGCTCAAGGAGCCGGGGCTGTTCGACCCGCGCTGGGTCAAGCGCTATATCCAGCGCTTCGGCCTGCGGCCGGTGGGCTCGCTGGTGCGCTTCAAGAGCCGCGAGCTCGGCTGGATACAGCGCCTGGACGGCCAGGGGCGCCCCTTCCAGGTGCAGCTCACCGACCGCATCGCCCCCCCCGGCGAGGGGCTGGGGCGCGTGATCCGTGGCGACGTGGTGGCGCAACTGGGCGAGATGGTGGAGGAAGTGCCCGTTTCCACCTGAGGCTGGCGCGCTTCGTTTCCCGGCCATTATTCCTGGTCAAGGTCTAAAGTTGGTGTGACGTGGGCCGATATCGGGAAATAACCGCGGGCGACGGGCTTATTCGCGGCACCTCAGGGGCGAGGGCCTGTCAGACTGACCGCCTTATTGGGTAGGAATCGATAGAGGAGTCCACCATGAGTTCCATGCGAGGAGCGGCCGCCTACGGTCGCGGCGCCGGCGCGTACGCCCGGGTCGGCGTGGAGAGCGGCGTGATGTCGGCCAGCCCGCATCGCCTGATCGTGATGTTGTTCGACGGCGCCATCGGGGCGATCCGCGCGGCACGCATCCACATCGAGGCGGGCAACACCGCCGAGAAGGGCCAGTCGATCTCCAAGGCTCTGGATATCGTCAACAATGGCCTGATGGCGGCCCTGGACACCGAGAAGGGCGGCGAGATCGCCGAGCGTCTCGGCTCGCTCTACGACTACATCTCGCGCCTGCTGCTGGCCGGCAACCTGCACAATGACGTGGAGAGCCTCGATCAGGCCGAGCGACTCCTCGATGACATCGCCTCGGCCTGGCGCGAGATCGGCAGCGCGGCAGCGCAAGGCTGACATGACCATGACCGAGGCGCATGGCCCCGCCGCGGTGATCGCCGGCTATCGGCGGCTTCGCGTCCAGGTGGCGGAGATGCTGGCGCTGACCGAGGCGGAGGACTGGGACACGCTCATCGAGCGCCAGCACGCCTACCTGACGCAGGTGGAGCGCCTCAAGGCGCTGGATGCCGACTGCGAGCTCGACGCTGGCGACGCCACGCGCAAGGCCGAGCTGCTGGAAGCCATCCTGGCCGATGACCTGGTGATTCGCGACCGCTTGATGGCACGCCGCGACGAGCTGGGTCAGCTCCTGGATCGCTCGCGTCGTCAGCGTGACCTGCAGCGCACCTACGGCCGCCAGGGCTCAGCGGTGCGCCATGGCGCCGACACCACCGGCAAGGGGAGCCCGTGAGCGGCATCAACCCGCTGATCGACACCCTGCTGCATCAGGTGCTCGGCAAGCATGCGGATGTGCCACCGCCGCGTGATCTCAACCAGCCGGTGCGCCCGGTCGATCCCGGCGCAGGCCCGAGGGCCCTGCACAGCGACTCCCGACTCGACGGGCGCGGTGCCGGGGCGCCACTCTCCGGGCTCGCGCCCACCCCGCAGCGCGGCGAGGCGCCCAGCCAGCCGCTGCCGCTGGTGGATGCCACCCGCCAGGCCTCCTTCCAGACCCACTTCAGCGCCTCGGCCCGCACCATTGCCGATGTCCTGCTGCGTTTTCCGGCGCCGCCTTCGGTGCTGAGCCCCCAGGCGCCCCTGATGGGGGCCGGCGAGACCCCGAACGCCGCGGCGCTGGCGGAGCGCCTGCAGAGCGGCGTGCGCGACAGCGGGCTCTTCTACGAGTCGCACCTCTCCAAGTGGTATCGCGGCGAGATGACGCGACAGCAGCTCGAGCGCGAGCCGCAGACGTGGCGGACGCTGCGCTTTGCTCCGGCCGCGGCGGGGTCGGCCGGCCAGCCGCCGGCGCCGTTGGTCGGCGCGGCGGGGCAGGGCGGCGGCCAGCCCGGTCAGCTCCTGCACACCGGTCAGATGGTCCAGACTGGGACGGCCAGTCCAGCCGGTCAGGCCCAGCCGGCGGTGGGTGTCGCCGGGCAGCAGGCTACGACTCAGCAACTGCCCCTGCCGACCGCGGAGTCGAGCGGTTTGCTGGGCGCGACCAAGCCCGCCGCCAAGGGGAGCGCAGCTCAGGCGGCCGGTTCCTATGCGGCTACCGGCGCCCTGCTGCCCCGCAGCGATGCCGCGGCAGCGCAGCCCGAGGCGGTGGCGCCCCGCGCCGCGCTGGCCCAGAGCCCAGTGCCGGGCGCCGAAGCTGCCGCGGGGCGGGAAGCGACCGACCCGGCGGCGCTGCACGCCCGCGGCGGGGCGGCCGACCCGGTCCACGAAAGCCTGCAGGGCCTGGTGCGCCATCAGCTCGAGATGCTGGTGGCGCCCGTGCTGCGCTGGGAGGGCGATGTGTGGTCGGGTATCTTCATGGCCCTGATGGTGCAGATACCGGCGGCCGCCCAGCGCGACGGCGAGGGAGGCCAGGAGGGCGCGGCCGACCAGGACGACGAGAATGCGGCCTGGCACTCCGAGCTGCGTCTGGAGGTGCCGCGCCTGGGCGAGATCAAGGTCGCGCTGTGGCTGCGCGATACCCACCTGCGCCTCGAGCTGCGCGCGGCCGACGACACGGCCCTGGCCAGTCTCCAGGAGGGGGCGCCACGGCTCAAGGAGCGTCTGCAGGCGGCGGGGTTCGACGAGGTGTTGATCGATACGCGGCGGGTGCCGGAGGAGGGCGGCGATGGCTGAACGACAATCGCGCCGCCAGGCCGTGGCGCTGGCCTACCGCGACGGCGATGACGCCCCGCGCGTGCTGGCCAAGGGGTACGGTGACATGGCCGAGCGCATTCTCAGCGAGGCGCAGCGGCAGGGCATCTATGTGCATGATGCCCCCGAGCTGGTGTCATTGTTGATGCGTCTCGACCTGGACGAGCGCATTCCCGCGTCACTCTATCAGGTGATCGCCGAGATCCTGGTCTGGGTGTACGAGCTGTCGGATACGCAGTCGCATGACGTGTCATGAAGTGTAAAAAAATGCAATTTAATGCTTCCTGTTTGCGCCGACGGGGATTTGTCAATCTCTTGGCCTCTTTGCTTAGTCCTTTTTGACCAATCGCTTATCCCTGTGTGGGTAAAGTTTGATCCATGTCATGACATGGCAGTCCCGTCCTCGCCTTTTGTCCAGTTGGCAAAGACCTTGGCAAGCCTGCAAAATCCCAATAGCCTGAATAGCCCATGCTGAAGGGCAGCTATTCAGGGATTTGACAGCGGCGCTTCATGTCAAGTCGCCAATCGCTCAGAATAAAGTGCTAGACCAATAACGACACGCCATACCGCGTGCAGGGAAAACTATGCAGACGACCGACCATCTGGATGAGATTCAGGATCTCAATCTGGCCTACCTGTTGCTCGCTCAGCGCCTGCTGAACGAGAATCGCTCCGCCGCCATGTTCCGCCTCAAGATCGACGACGACATGGCCGATCTGATTGCCTCGCTGAGTGCCGCTCAACTCACCACTCTCTCCCGTACCAATCAGCTGCTGTGCCATTTCGGGCATGAGGCGGCGGATCGGCTGCGCCAGGTGGTGGACAATCCCCGCGACAATGGCCTCTCCCGCTTCCACGCGTCCCTGCTGATGGCCGGGCAGGGTGGCGCCTCGCCGGTGGCGGGAGGTGAGGCATGACCCAGAAGAGCCTGGTGGCGGAAATGCAGCAGGTGCAGCTGGCCATCGAGCTGATCGAACTGGGGGCGCGCCTGCAGGTGCTGGAAACCGAGACCGACCTCAGCCGGGCGCGGCTGATTCGATTGTTCAAGGAAGTGCGCGGCATGTCGCCCCCCAAGGGCATGCTGCCGTTCTCCACCGACTGGTTCATCACCTGGCTGCCCAATGTCCATGCCTCGCTGTTCTACAACTTCTACGAACGGCTGCGCGAGGACCAGCAGTGCGAGCGCATGACGGCCTTCGTCACCGCCTACCGGCTGTATGGCGAGCAGGTGCGCATCGATGACGTGGAGCCGGTGCTGGGCCTGACCCGCGCCTGGACACTGGTGCGTTTCTTCGAGAGCGATCAGCTGCAGCTTTCCGCCTGCACCCAGTGCGGCGGGCGCTACGTCGCCCATGCCCACTCGCCGGATCACGACTATGTGTGCGGCATCTGCATGCCGCCATCGCGGGCGGGCAAGACGCGCAAGCGTCGCGATCGCGAGGCGGCCAGGGCGTCCGTCGATCCGGTGTCGGTGGCGTCGGGCTAGTCCCGCCTTTCCCCTCCGGTGCATGGCCGATGCCGTGCGCTTCACTACGCCGCCCCGGTACCTGCTGCCGGGGCGGCGTTCGTTGGGTGGTCGATTTTTTTGGCGCCGCGGCTCAAGTCGCGCCACCGGCGGCCGATAGATCGAGATAACGTCAAGTCGCCTCCCCTGAAAAGGATACCGGTTGTGCTGATTCTGATTGGCTACGTCGTCGTCATACTCTGCGTTTTTGGCGGTTACGTGCTTGCCGGCGGTCACCTGGGGCCGCTCTACCAGCCCACGGAGCTGCTGATGATCGGCGGCGCCGGGGCCGGCGCCTTCATCGCCGCCAACAACGGCAAGGCGATCAAGGCCACCTTCAATATCCTTCCCAAGCTGCGCCGCACCAAGAAGTACAACAAGGCAATGTTCATGGAGCTGCTGGCGGTGCAGTTCAAGCTGCTCAGCAAGATCCGTCGCGAGGGCATGCTGGGCATCGAGCGCGATATCGACGACCCGCAGCAGAGCGCGCTGTTCCAGGAGCACCCCAAGGTGCTCGCCGACCCCATGGTGATGAACTTCCTGACCGATTACCTGCGTTTGATGGTCAGCGGCGGCATGGACCCCATGGAGATCGACGAGCTGATGCTCCACGAGATCGAGGCGTTCGAGCAGGAGGCGCATATCCCGGCCGATGCCATCGCCAAGGTGGGCGACGCCATGCCCGCTTTCGGCATCGTGGCGGCGGTGATGGGCGTGGTGAAGGCGCTCAGCAGTGCCGATGCCGGGCCGGACGAGATGGGTGTGATGATCGCCCACGCCCTGGTGGGGACCTTCCTCGGCATCCTGCTGGGCTACGGCTTCATCAATCCGGTAGCCAGCAGCGTGGAGCGCCAGATCAAGGAGGCCGAGAAGATGCTGCAGTGCATCCGGGTCACCCTGCTGGCCAGCCTGCACGGCTATGCGCCGCAGCTGGCGGTGGAGTTCGGGCGCAAGGCACTGCACACCGCCGAGCGCCCCGGCTTCAGCGAGCTAGAGGAGTACGTACGTAATGCCAAGGCGGGTGCCACGGTCGAATGAGCGAGAGCCGAGACAAGCGGCCGATCATCATCCGCCGCAAGAAGGTCGTCCACAATCACCATGGCGGCAGCTGGAAGATCGCCCTGGCCGACTTCATGACGGCCCTGATGGCGCTGTTTCTGGTGATGTGGATTCTCTCCGTGGCCACCGAGGAGCAGCGCGAAGGGGTGGCGGAGTACTTCAGCACGCCGCTGATGACCGCCATCACCGGCGGCGACCGTTCGGGCAGCACCCAGGTGATTCCCGGCGGCGGGCCGGACCCGGTCCACAGCGACGGCGAGCGGGCACGCATCGATACCCAGCAGCAGACGCGGCCCAGCGAGCAGCAGCGGCGCTTCTTCATGGACCTGCAGCGGCGCATCGAGGCGGTGATCGAGCAGGACCCCGCCCTGCGCGAGTTGCGCCAGCAGATGCGCTTCGACCTGACGCCCGAGGGGATGCGCATTCAGCTGCTGGATACCGAGCAGCGGCCGATGTTCGCCCTGGGCAGCGATCGGGTGGAGTCCTACATGCGTGATTTGCTGCGCGCCATGGCGCCGCTGATCAACGAGCTGCCCAACGAGATCAGCATCAGCGGCCACACCGACAGCCTGGCCTATCTGAACGGCTACCGGGGGTACAGCAACTGGGAGCTGTCCACCGACCGGGCCAATGCCTCGCGCCGTGAGCTGGTGGAAGGCGGGCTCGATTCGGCCAAGCTGCTGCGCGTCTCCGGCTTTGCCGACCGGGTGCCCATGCCGGACACCCAGTCGGACGACCCGGTCAACCGACGCATCGAGCTGCTGCTGCTGCTGCCCGAGGTGGCCGATCGGATTCGCAACCCCGGCGTGCTGAATGGGCCGGGCGTGCCGAGCCCGCTCAGTCGCCGCCAGGACGCGCTCGATGGCGAGGTGAACCTCGCCCCCGTACAACAATTCACGGAAAGCCTCAGCCGCTCGCTCAGCGACGAGTGAGGCGGCTGGGAAACCAACTGACACCAGGTGGGACTGCGCATGGATATCACGGACTTCTATGACACTTTCTTCGAGGAGGCCGAGGAGCTTCTGGCCGATATGGAGCGGCACCTCCTGGAGCTGGATGTGGACGAACCGGATTCTGAGCAGCTCAATGCCATCTTCCGTGCGGCCCACTCCATCAAGGGGGGGGCGGGAACCTTCGGCTTCGACGTGCTGCAGAAGACGACCCATCTGTTCGAGAACCTGCTCGACCATGCCCGCAACGGCGAGCTGGCGCTGCGCCGGGATATCGTCGACACCTTTCTGGAAACCAAGGACATGCTCAACGACCAGCTGGGCGCCTACCGCAACGGCGACGAGCCCGATCAGGAAGCCTTCGAGCGCATCTGCCAGGCCCTGCAGAAGCTCGCCCTGGAGGAGATCGGCAAGGGGCTCGAGGCCGCCGGCGGTGAGGTGCCTTCGGCGGCGGCCAAGCCCCAACAACCTGCTGAACCGACCCAACCCCAGCAGCCGGCCGCTGTCGCATCCGAGGCCTCGAGCACAGCCGATAACGGCAGCGGGCGGCGTCGAGTAGCCCTGCTCAACGTCGGCGAGAAGGATCGCGACCTGCTGGTGGAGGAGCTCGGCCAGCTCGGCGAGGTGATCGAACACCACGGCGACGAGGCCCGCTACGAGGTGGTGATGGAGTCCACGGTCAGCGACGACGACATCGAGGCCGTGATGTGCTTCATCATCGATGCCGACCAGCTCGAGATCGGCGCCGCAGACGGCCCGGCAGCGGCCAAGGCCGGTGAGGCGGCGCCCGCCGATGACGAGGCCGCCCCCGAGGCGAGCGCCGGCCAGGAAGCCGCAACGCCGGCGGCCTCGGCGGAGAAGCAAACGGCGGATAAGGCCGCTGCCCAGTCGCCGACATCGGCCAAACCTCAGTCTGGGGGTAAACCCAAGGCCGCCGACAAGCCCAAGGCGAAGGCCAAGGGAGGCAGTGAGTCGACCTCGATCCGCGTTTCCGTCGACAAGGTGGACCAGATCATCAACCTGGTGGGCGAGCTGATCATCACCCAGTCGATGCTCGATCAGACCGTCAGCGAGCTGGAGGGCCCGGCCAACGGCAACCTGGTCAACGGCATGAGCCTGCTGCAGCGCAATGCGCGGGACCTGCAGGAATCGGTGATGTCGATCCGCATGATCCCCATGGACTTCGTGTTCAGCCGCTTCCCGCGCGTGGTGCGCGAGACCGCCGGGAAGCTCGGCAAGGAGATCGAACTGGTCACCGAAGGGGCGGCCACCGAGCTCGACAAGAGCCTGACCGAGCGCATCATCGACCCCCTCACCCACCTGGTACGCAACAGCCTCGACCACGGCATCGAGCCGCCCGAGTTGCGCGAGGCGGCGGGCAAGCCGCGGACCGGCAAGCTCACCCTCTCGGCCAAGCACCAGGGCGGCAACATCATCATCGAGGTGATCGACGACGGTGCCGGCCTCAATCGCGACAAGCTGCTCGACAAGGCGCGGGAGAGTGGGCTCAACGTCTCCGACACCATGAGCGACGACGAGGTGTGGCAGCTCATCTTCGCCCCGGGCTTCTCCACCGCCAAGGAGGTGACCGACGTCTCCGGGCGTGGGGTGGGCATGGATGTGGTCAAGCGCAACATTCAGGGCATGGGCGGCAACGTCCAGATCATGTCCCGGCCCGGCGAGGGCACCACCATCCGCATCGTGCTGCCGCTGACCTTGGCGATTCTCGACGGTATGTCGATCAAGGTGGGCAGCGAGATGTTCATCCTGCCGCTCTCTGCGGTGCTGGAGTCGCTGCAGCCGGCCAAGGAGGACCTCTACGCCATGGCCGGCGACGACGTGGTGCTCAAGGTGCGCGACGAATACCTGCCGGTAGTCGCCGTGCACGAGGCCCTCGATGTCGCCGATGCCCGCACCGAGCTCACCGAGACCATCGCGGTGATCGTCCAGGGGGAGGGGCGTCGCTACGCGCTGCTGGTGGATGATCTCGTCGGCCAGCAGCAGGTGGTGGTCAAGAATCTCGAGACCAACTATCGCAAGGTGCCGGGCGTATCCGCCGCCACCATCCTGGGCGACGGCAGCGTGGCACTGATCCTCGACATCACCGGCTTGCACAGGCTGAGCCGCCAGAAGAAGGAGGCGCGCCGCCCGCGGCGTGCCGACCGCTCGCTTGAATCCGTAACCGACAACGAGATGGAGACGTCATCATGAATCAAACGACCGATGCCGCCATGGCCACGGCAGAAGCGCAAAACAGCGAGTTCCTGGTCTTCTCGCTGGGCGACGAAGAGTACGCCATCGACATCCTCAAGGTGCAGGAGATCCGCGGCTACGAGAACGTCACTCGCATCGCCAACACTCCCGACTTCATCAAGGGCGTGACCAACCTGCGCGGCGTGATCGTGCCCATCGTCGACCTGCGCATCAAGTTCCATCTCGACAAGGTCGAGTACGGCGGCCAGACCGTGGTCATCGTGGTCAACGTCGAGGACCGCATCGTGGGTATCGTCGTCGACGGCGTTTCCGACGTCATGACCCTGTCGCCGGACCAGATCAAGCCGGCGCCCGAGTTCGGCGTGACCCTCTCTTCCGACTTCCTCAGCGGCCTGGGCAGCCTCGACGACCGCATGCTGGTGATCGTCGACATCGACAAGCTGCTCACCAGCGACGAGATGGCCCTGGTCGAGAAGGTGGCCGAGTGAGTCTTGGCCGGGGCCAAGTTTCATTTGCCCGGCTACTTTAGAATAAGCACAAACAGCGCCAGTGAGCCGTTTGGAAACAGGGGGTTGTAAGTTGAAACTGACGACGATGCAGAAACTGTGGGGCTCGTTCGCCTTCATCTGGCTGGCGATGATCCTGCTGGTCGCCTGGGGAGCCTGGGAGAATCGCCAGATCATGATCGAGGAGCGCAAGACCGCACTCACCGACTACATCGACATGGCGATGAACGCCATCGAGGGGTACACCCAGCGGGTCGAGGCCGGCGAACTCGACGAGAGCGAGGCCAAGACCCAGGCCGCCAGCGTGGTGCGCGACATGACCTATGACGAGGGGCGCGGCTACGTCTATGTCTTCAACGAGGACTACGAGCTGCTGGCTCACCCGCGTCTCCCCGTGGGCACCTTCGTCGGTGACTACCAGAGCGACGAGGGGCGCTACCTGTTCCGCGAGTTCTATGAATCGGTACGGAACGACGACGGTTTCGTCAGCTACCTGTGGGCCCACGAGGAGCAGGACTCGCTGGCCAAGAAGACTTCCTTCCACGAATACCATGCCGACTGGGGTTGGGTCGTGGGCACCGGCGTCTACGTCAACGACATCAACGCGGCCTTCTTTTCCACGTTGACCTGGAGTCTGGTGCGGCTGGTGGTCATCGGGCTGCCGCTGACGCTGCTGATCGGTGCCGTGTTCCGCGACATCGCCCGTCGCCTCGGCGGGGAGCCGCGCACGGCGGCCGAGTTCGTCGGCCATATCGCCGACGGCGATCTGGTCTCGGACGTGGCGCTGCGCAAGGGCGACGACAGCAGCCTGCTCTACCATATCGACCGCATGCGCGGCTCGCTGGCATCCACCATCGGCGAGATCAACCGCCGGGCGGACGAGGTCGACCACGAGGTGGAGAGCATCGTCGCCGTCAATGACGAACTGGCCACTCGCACCGAAGAGCAGGCGGCCTCGCTGGAGGAGACCGCCTCCAGCATGGAGCAGCTCACCCAGACGGTGAAGCAGAACGCCGAGCATGCTGATCAGGCCCGCCAACTGGCCGGCAATACCGAGCAGAGCGCCAAGCGCGGCAGCGAGGCGATGGAGAACGTCATCGCGGCGATGTCGAGCATCAACGACAGCGCCGTGCAGATGACCGGCATCGTCGACACCATCGAGGCGATCGCCTTCCAGACCAACATCCTGGCGCTCAACGCCTCTGTCGAGGCGGCGCGTGCCGGCGAGCACGGGCGGGGCTTTGCCGTGGTGGCCGAGGAAGTGCGCAAGCTGGCCAGTCGCAGTGCCGAGGCCGCTCAGGAGATCAAGGCCCTGATCGAGAAAGCCGACGGTCAGGTCACCAACGGCAGCCAACTGGTGCGCGAGACGGGGCAGGTGATCCAGGGCATGGTGCGCGACATCACCCAACTCAGCACCCTCGTCGCCGAGATCTCGTCCGCCTCCGTGGAGCAGAGCAGCGGCATCGAGCAGGTCAACCAGGCCGTCACCCAGATGGATCAGATGACCCAGCAGAATGCGGGTCTGGTGCAGAGCAGCAACAGCGCCACCCAGCGCCTGCGCGAGCAGAGCTGGCGGTTGACCCAGCAGGTGGCGCACTTCCGCGTCCCCGGGGTGGCGGCATCACCGGCGGCCATCGACCCCAAGCCGCCCCGGCTGGCCGATGCCAGCGCGCGCCGCCACGAGGATGCCTGGGCGTCACACCGCGAGCCGGCCGAAGCCTGAGACCGATGCGCCCGGTCGCGCTCGCGGCCGGGTGCATACCGATAACCATCAGGCTGCGTGCCTGTCGATCATGAGGGAATGACGTGAAGCTTCTCGACAACATGACCGTCCGGGTCAGCTGGAGTCTGGTGCTGGTGTTCTTCGCCGGCATGATCGTGCTGCTCAGCGGCCTGGGGCTCTACGCCCTGCACATCGGCACCAATGCCGTCGCCGACATTGCTCCCGAAGCCGGCGAGACGGGCCTCGCCCTGTCGCAATCCTACGCGGAAATCGCCGACTGGATGCGCCTAGGCATCATCGCCATCCTGATCGGCTCCGCCCTGGTCATGGCGATCGTGATGTGGGGCATCACCGTCAACGTGCTCAAGCCGCTGGCGCGCCTCGTCGGCTACTTCGAGGGCCTGGCCCAGGGCGATCTCTCCCAGCCGGTGGAGGAACGCGGCAGCAACGAGATCGGTCGTCTGTTCAATTCCCTGAAGCACATGCAGGACGGCCTCTCCGCCACGGTGGGCTCGGTGCGTGGCAGCAGCGAGGGCATCTACCTGGGCTCACAGGATATCGCCCAGGGCAACAGCGAGCTCTCGTCGCGCACCGAGCAGCAGGCCGCCTCGCTGGCCGAGACGGCGTCGAGCATGGAGCAGCTCGCCTCGACGGTGGAGCACAACGCCGACAATGCTCGCCAGGCCAGCCAGCTGGCCGCCGAGGCCTCGCGCACGGCCCAGCAGGGCGGTGAGGTGGTGGGGGAGGTCGTCTCCACCATGCACGAGATCAACCAGAGCTCGCACCAGATGTCGGACATCATCGAGGTGATCGACAACATCGCCTTCCAGACCAACATCCTGGCGCTGAACGCCTCGGTGGAAGCCGCACGGGCCGGCGAGCACGGGCGCGGTTTCGCCGTGGTCGCCCAGGAGGTGCGCAATCTGGCCGGACGCAGCGCCAACGCCGCCGGCGAGATCCGCACCCTGATCGAGGCTTCGCTCAAGCGCGTCGATGTGGGTACCCAGCGCGTCGACAAGGCGGGCAAGACCATGACCGAGATCGTCGAGGCCGTGCAGCGCGTCAGCGACATCATGGACGAGATCGCCTCCGCCTCCCAGGAGCAGAGCAGCGGCATCGGGCAGGTCAACCAGGCCGTCACCCAGATGGACGAGGTGACCCAGCAGAACGCCGCCCTGGTGCAGCAGGCCGCCACCGCGGCCACCCAGCTCGAAGCCGAGGCGGCCCGCCTGCGCGACGCGGTGATGCGCTTCCGCCTGGCCGGCGAGTCGGCGCGGGACGCCACCTCGGAAGCGCCCGCGGCGAATCGCGACGAGCCCCGGGGGGAAGCCGCCGCTATCGATCCCCGACCCGCCGATCGGCGCCGGGCGGCGCCGGCCTTGCCGGCGACACGCAGCGTCGCCCGCAAGGGGGAAGAAAAAGTCGACGAGGAAGAGGAGTGGGCCTCCTTCTGAGTGCCTAGCGGCTCGTATCGGCCGTGTCACGTCGCCATCACGACACTATAAAAAAATTGCACCACGCCGGCTCCCTCTGACGGACTCTCTTGCGCAGGCACATCGCCATGGCTCGCTTGAGAACGAGGGGCAAGAAGAAGAGCAGGAGAACACATGCGCAACAATCAGCCCGTCACCCAGCGGGAATTCCCCCTCGAGACAGAACACCTGCTGATCTCGCGGACCGACCTTAAGGGACGGATCACCTACGCCAACTCCGGGTTCATCGAGGTCAGCGGCTTCAGCTGGGATGAACTGGTGGGTTCGCCGCACAACATCGTGCGGCATCCCGACATGCCGGAGGCGGTGTTCGACGATCTCTGGGCGACGCTCCAGAAGGGCGACAGCTGGCAGGGGGTGGTCAAGAATCGCTGCAAGAACGGCGACCACTACTGGGTCCAGGCCACGGTGACGCCGATCGTCGAGGATGGCGAGTGCCTGGGCTACACCTCGGTGCGCACCAAGGCCGACCCCGAAGCGGTGGCGCGCGCCGACAGGCAGTATGCGCGTATGCGCGAGGCCAAGGGGAGCGGCCTCGCGGTGCACCGCGGCCAGGTGACGCGTCGCGGTGTCGTCGGCTGGTGGTCGCGCCTCAACCTGGGCAGCATTCGCGCCAAGCTGGTGCTGATGACCCTGGTGCCGCTGCTGATGCTCGCCGTGAGCAGTGGCGTCGGGCTCTTCAGCCTGCAAGTGTCTGGCGAACGCGTCAACGAGCTCAACCGCGATGGCCTGCAGGACGTCATCCGCCTGCAGCAGATCGGCCAGCTGGTGACAGAAGGACACCAGCGGGTGGGCAGCCAGGACCGCATGGAGATCCTCTCCGCCCGCGCGGAGCATGCCGCGGCGCTCGACGACACCATCACGCGCCTGCGTGATCTGTGGAGCCAGTACCGAGAGCGTGACGTCAATGCCACCGCGCTGGCCGATCGCTTCGGCGCGGCACTCACGACCTACCTCGACGAGGGGCTCGCCGATATGCGCGACGCCCTGGCCTCCGAGGATTCCCTGGATACCTTCACGGCGCTCAACAACGACGTGGCGCCGCTGCGGGCTCAGGGCGCCGAGCTCAGCGGCACGGTCAACGAACTCATCGAGCAGAAGCGCCAGGCGGCCCTGGCCATGTCGGAAGCGGCCGAGCAGGGCCAGCAGCAGATCCTGATCGGCCAGTCCGTCTTTCTGGTGATCGGTTTCCTCGTGCTGATTGCACTGGGCAGCTGGATCATGGCGTCGATCAACCGACCGCTCAAGCGGGCAGGCAACATCGCCCTGCAGATCGCCTCGGGCAATCTCGCCACCACGGTGCCCAAGCTCAAGAATGACGAGTTCGGCCGGCTGATGGCCACCCTCGGCATCATGCGCCACAGCCTCTACAACACCACCCTGGGCGTGAAGCAGGGCGTCGAGATCGTCGCACCCGCCAGTCAGTCGATCGCCGACGGCAACGACGCACTCGCCTCGCGCACCGAGCAGCAGGCGGCCTCGCTGCAGCAGACCGCCTCCAGCACCGAGGAGATGACCACCACGGTGCAGCAGAACAGCGACAACGCCCGTCAGGCCAGCGGCCTGGCCATGGACAATGCCACGCGCATGCAGGAAACCGGCGAGCTGATGCATGGCGTCGTGCAGAGCATGGAGCGCATCACCGCCAGCTCCCGCAAGATGAAGGACATCATCGGGGTGATCGACGGCATCGCCTTCCAGACCAACATCCTGGCGCTCAACGCCTCGGTGGAAGCGGCGCGCGCCGGCGAGCAGGGCCGCGGCTTTGCGGTGGTGGCCGGCGAGGTGCGCAGCCTGGCCGGGCGCAGCGCCGAGGCGGCCAAGGAGATCCGCGCGCTGATCGACGGCACCAACGGCGAGATCCAGGGCGGCGCCGACCGGGTGCAGCAGGCCGAGAGCGCCATGGTCGAGGTGGTGGAGACCGCCACTCGCGTCAACGACATCATCGGCGAGATCACCGCGGCTTCGGAGGAACAGAGCAACGGCATCGGGCAGATCAACCAGGCGATCACCGAACTCGACCAGGTCACCCAGCAGAACGCGAGTCGCGTGCAGGAGAGCGCGCGCGCGGCCGGCGAACTGCAGGCGCAGGTGGCCCGGCTCGCCCGCGACATGCAGGTCTACCGCATGCGTGGCATGGGGGTGGAGCAGGTGCCCGCGTCGACGTCGCGGCGCGACGCCGGTGGTCCGCGTCGCGACGCACCGCGCGAGGTACAGGGCGACCCCCTGCCCGTGACGCATCAACCGAGCCCGGCTCGCCACCGTGCGGCCGCTGAAGAGGAGTGGGAAACGTTTTGACCCAGCCAGTGGAAGGCCCGGCACCCGACTCGGGGCAATGGTCAGGGGGAGGTCAGCTGGAACGCGACCTCATCCTGACCGACACGGACTTCACGACCATCCGTCAGCTGATCTATGAGCGGGCGGGGATCGTGCTGGCCGAGCACAAGCGTGAGATGGTCTACAGCCGGCTGGCCAAGCGGCTGCGCCATCACGGGATGACGCGCTTCAGCGACTACCTGGCGCGCCTGGCGCAGAACCCCCAGGCACGGGAGTGGGAGGCGTTCACCAATGCGCTGACCACCAACCTCACCGCCTTCTTTCGCGAGGCGCACCACTTTCCGCTGCTCGCCGAGCATGTCCGCGAGCGCCGCGACGCGGTGTGCGTGTGGAGTGCCGCCGCCTCCACCGGCGAGGAGCCCTATTCCATCGCCATGACCCTGATGGAGACCCTGGGGGCGCGGGCCGCTGATGCCCGGGTCATCGCCACCGACATCGACACCGATGCGCTGGACCGGGCCCGGGCGGGCATCTACCCGGTGGAGCAGGTCAACAAGCTCGACGAGGAGCGGGTCAAGCGCTTCTTCCAGCGCGGGCGCGGTCGCCACGAGGGGCTGGCGCGGCTGAGGCCGGAAGCCGCCAATCTGGTGGAGTTCCATGCCCTCAACCTGCTGGCGCCGCAGTGGCCACCGGTGAAGGGGCCCTTCGACGCCATCTTCTGCCGCAACATCATGATCTATTTCGACAAGCAGACCCAGGCGCGCATCCTCGAGCGCTTTGCGCCGCTGCTCAAGCCGGACGGTCTGCTGTTCGCCGGTCACTCGGAGAACTTCTCCTACATCACCGAGGTGTTCCGGCTGCGGGGGCAGACCGTCTACACCCTGGCCGATCGCGGCCGCTAAAGTTACCCCCGCCCTGGCCGATAGGTCACTTAGTTCAATTTCGCCTTGGGTTGCAGGCAGCGACCCGGGAGACAAGGAGGCTTGCCTTGGGATCGAACCCGATCAAGGTGCTGTGCGTCGATGATTCGGCCCTGATACGCGACCTGCTCAGCGAGATCATCAACGAACAGCCCGACATGGAAGTGGTTGCCGTGGCGCCGGACCCGCTGGTGGCCCGCGATCTGATCAAACGCCACAACCCCGATGTGCTGACGCTGGATGTGGAAATGCCGCGCATGGATGGCCTCGATTTCCTCGAGCGCCTGATGCGCCTGCGGCCCATGCCGGTGCTGATGGTGTCGTCGCTGACCCAGGCGGGCTCCGAGATTACCCTGCGCGCGCTGGAGCTGGGCGCCCTGGACTTCGTCGCCAAGCCGTCGCTGGGTATCCGCAGCGGCATGCGCGAGTATGCCGACGACATCGCCGAGAAGATCCGCGCCGCCGCCAAGTCGCGCCCGCGCCAGGCACGCAAGCACGACACACCCGCCCCGGCGCGGCTCAAGGCGCCGATCAGCACCAGCGAAAAGCTGATCATCATCGGCGCCTCCACCGGCGGCACCGAGGCGATCCGCGCGGTGCTGGAGCCGCTGCCGGCCAACAGCCCGGCGATCCTGATCACCCAGCACATGCCGGGCGGCTTCACGCGCTCCTTCGCGGAGCGGCTCGACCGGCTGTGTCGCATCACCGTCAAGGAGGCGACCGACGGCGAACGGGTGCTGCCGGGGCACGCCTACATCGCTCCCGGTGACCATCACCTCAAGCTGGCGCGCAGCGGGGCCAACTACGTGGCACGCCTCGACGACGGGCCGCCGGTCAATCGCCATCGCCCCTCGGTGGATGTGCTCTTCCACTCGGCGGCGACCCAGGCCGGCCGCAACGCCATCGGCGTGCTGCTCACCGGCATGGGCAAGGACGGTGCCGCCGGCCTGGTGGAAATGCGCCAGGCCGGCTCGTCAACCATTGCCCAGGACGAGGCGAGCTGCGTGGTCTTCGGCATGCCGCGCGAAGCCATCGCCTTGGGCGGAGCGCAGGAGGTGGTGTCGCTGGAGCACATCCCCGAGCGGGTGATGGCGCTGATAGCCGCTTCGGGCCGAGCGCAGCGGGTATGATGGCATTCACCAATATCCGATAGTTTCCATTACACCCCTGATCGCAACGTGCTTTAGGAGCCGCGCTACATGTCCCGTCTATTACGCAATCTGAGCATCCGTGCTGCAGTGATCGTGGCTTTGACAACGCTGTTGTTGGCATTTTTCGCCACCATCGTCACCAGCATCCTGGCTGATCGCATGACTCAAGAAACGCTCGACACCCTCGAGCAGATCAATGTCGCGCAGCTCAACGAGATCAACCGGGCCGATGGACTGATTAGTGGCGCTCTCTATGACCTGGAAGTGGCCTCCAACATGTTCATGCTGGGGCGCAGCGGCCAGGCAGACGACCGCCTGGTCTCGGCTCTCGGCCAGCTGGAGCGTGCCGAAGCGCGCTTCGCGGACTTTGCTTCCGTGCCCCGTACTTCGCAGGGCGAAGCGCTGGGGGCGCGAGTCGAAGAGACGTTCCAGGCCGTTCTCGACCTGGCATACGACCAGCATGCGGCACTCGATCAGATGGACACCACGGCGTTCAACGTCCTGCGCGAGGAGATGGCCGAACCGGTAGCCGCTCAGGAGGAAACGTTGACCGAATTCGTGCGCTATGCCAGCGAGCGTGGCGATGCGCTAAAGGTAGAGCTCGAGGAAATCTCGACATTGTTCACATGGATCGAGTGGGGGCTTTTGGTTGCCGTTATTGTCGTTGCCGGCCTGATTTATTTCGGGTTGCGCAGCGTGGTGATTCGTCCCCTCAACGTGGCCGTCGAGAACCTGGACGCCATCGCCAAGGCCGATCTCACCTCGCGCATCCCCGAGGGCGGGCGCAACGAGATCGGACGGCTGCTCAACGCCATGCGCGGCATGCAGCAGAGCCTGACTGGGATCGTCGGCGACGTGCGCACTAGTAGCGACTCCATCCACGTGGGTACCCGTGAGATCGCCAGCGGCAACGCCGATCTTTCCTCGCGCACCGAGCAGCAGGCGGCCTCCCTGGAAGAGACCGCCTCGAGCATGCAGGAGCTCACCTCCACGGTGCGCCAGAACGCCGACAACGCCCGCCAGGCGAGTGGCCTGGCACTGGAGGCCTCGACCACCGCCGAACGCGGCGGCAAGGTGGTCGGCCGGGTGGTGACCACCATGGACGGCATCTCCGCGAGTTCCCAGAAGATCAGCGACATCACCGGGATGATCGACTCCATCGCTTTCCAGACCAACATCCTGGCCCTCAATGCCTCGGTGGAGGCTGCGCGGGCCGGCGAGCAGGGCCGCGGCTTCGCCGTGGTGGCCGGCGAGGTGCGCAACCTGGCCAGCCGCAGCGCCACGGCGGCCAAGGAGATCAAGACGCTGATCGACGAGTCCGTCACTCAGATCAAGGATGGCTCGCTGCTGGTGCGTGATGCCGGCGAGACCATGCAGGAGGTGGTCCAGGCCGTGCGCCGCGTGACCGATATCATGGACGAGATCTCGGCAGCCTCGCAGGAGCAGAGCGACGGCATCGAGCAGGTCAGCCATGCCGTCGAGCAGATGGACCAGGTGACGCAGCAGAATGCGTCGCTGGTTCAGGAGGCCTCGGCTGCCGCCGCCTCGCTGGAAGAGCAGGCCAATCGGCTCGAGCGGGCGGTGGCGGTCTTCCGCCTGGCCAGTGATGCTCAGCATGCCGCCCCGGCCGCGAGCCGCGCGCCGAGCACTCGCGAAGGCGAGAGCAGCCGTTCGGCGGCGACTTCCGCCAGCCTGCCGGCTCCCCGTGAGTCGCGCCGGGCGGCACCAGTGGATCCCAAACCCCAGCCCCGCCCGGCGGCCAGGCGTGAAGCCGTCGGCGAAGAGGATTGGGAAGAATTTTAATCAGTGAACGCAACGAGGAATTCCGATGGCCGATAAAAACATGAGCTTTCTGGTGGTCGATGATTTTCCGACCATGCGCCGGATCGTTCGCAGCTTGCTGAAGGAGTTGGGATACACCAACGTCGAAGAGGCCGAGGATGGCCAGGACGCACTGACCAAGCTGCGTGCCGGCAACTTCGAGTTCGTGGTGTCCGACTGGAACATGCCCAATCTCGACGGGCTGGAGATGCTCAAGCAGATCCGTGCCGACGACGCCCTCAAGGAGCTGCCGGTACTGATGGTTACCGCCGAGGCGAAGAAGGAGAATATCATCGCCGCCGCCCAGGCCGGTGCCAGCGGCTACGTGGTCAAGCCGTTCACGGCAGCGACCTTGGAAGAGAAGCTGAACAAGATCTTCGAGAAGCTGGGCAAATGACAAGACCGGCGGGCGCTTGGCGTCCGCCGGCACGAGGAGAAAGAGATGAGCGCAAACGAGCAGCCGGGCCAGGCTCGGTCATCGGGTGCTGCGGGCGATGATCTGGTTCTGCGCATCGGCCAGCTGACGCGCATGCTGCGCGAGAGCATGCGGGAGCTGGGGCTGGACAAAGAGATCGAAAAAGCCGCCGAGGCGATCCCCGACGCCCGAGACCGCCTGAGCTATGTGGCCAGCATGACCGAGCAGGCGGCGGAGCGAGCGCTGAACGCCATCGATCGCGCCCAGCCCCTGCAGGACTCGCTCAACGAGCGTGCCGTTGAGCTGGACAAGCGTTGGGCCGAGTGGTTCGCCGAGCCCAAGGAGCTCGATGACGCGCGTGACCTGGTCAAGGAGACACGCAGCTACCTTGCCGATGTGCCCGACAAGGCCCAGGCCACGCAGAAGGAGCTCCTCGAGATCATGATGGCCCAGGACTTCCAGGACCTGACCGGCCAGGTGATCAAGAAGATGATGGACGTGATCCGCGAGATCGAGCACCAGCTCGTGCAGGTGCTGATCGACAACGTCCCCGAAGAGCTGGCTCGCGAGAGCATGCAGCGCCAGGCCAACGACCATTGGGAATCGGACGCCCGCAAGCGGGAGGAGGGCCTGCTCAATGGTCCCCAGGTCAAGCAGGACGCCGCCGACATCGTCACCAACCAGGATCAGGTGGACGACCTGCTGGACCAACTGGGCTTCTAGCCTGCTGCGCCTCGGCTCTGCGTCCGAGGCTCCGCCCCGCGTACTCGCCGCGTCTGTCGACGCCGTCACTGACGACCGCTGCGGCGGTCTCTCCCCCCTGGCCTGCCACCGGCGGGCCCCGCCGGCCTCTCCACCCGGCTGCCGCTTTACCTGTCCCGGTGCCTCGGCTCCGGGTGGATAAGCCCACGATCATCAGCGCTTTTTGGCGTATGGCTTGTGATCTCTTGCCGCCACAATGGCAGGCTTGCAACCCTGTGCCTGGTAGTGGGCCATGGCCGACGAAAGCAGCGATCAGGAAAAGACCGAAGAACCCACGCCACGACGCCTGGAAAAAGCCCGTGAGGAGGGCCAGGTCGCACGCTCGCGCGAGCTGACCACCTTTCTCATGCTGCTGGGGGGCGTCGTGGGCATGTGGTCCATGGGTGGCTTGCTCTACGACCAGCTTGGGCTGGTGATGGAGCAGGCCTTCCTCTTCGAGCGGCGCCAGGCCTTCGACACCGGACCGATGCTCGCCAAGGTGCTGGAGCTCGGCGAGCGCACCCTGGTCGCCATGCTGCCGCTGTTCCTGCTGCTGGCGTTGATTGCCCTGGTGGCGCCGGCTCTGCTCGGTGGCTGGCTGATTTCGGCCAAGTCGCTCAAGCCGCAGCTCGGCAAGCTCAATCCGTTCAAGGGCCTCAAGCGCATGCTGGGGACCCAGGCGCTGGTGGAGCTCGCCAAGGCGATCGCCAAGTCGCTGCTGGTGGGCGGGGTCGGCATGGCCTTTCTCTATCTCAAGCGCCATGACTTCCTGGCGCTGCTCGATTTGCCCACCACCCAGGGCCTGGCTCGGGCGATGATGCTGGCGGCCCAGGCCTGCGGGCTGATGGTGCTGACCCTGCTGGTGGTGATCCTCATCGACGTGCCTTACCAGCTGTGGAGCCACACCAAGAAGCTGCGCATGAGCAAGGAGGAGGTCAAGCGCGAGCACAAGGAGTCGGAAGGGGATCCGCACGTCAAGGCCCGCATTCGCTCCCAGCAGCAGGCCATGGCGCGCGGACGCATGATGAGCAAAGTGCCCGAGGCCGACGTCATCATCACCAACCCCACCCACTATGCGGTGGCGTTGACGTACGACGAGGCGAGCATGGGCGCGCCGCGGGTGGTGGCCAAGGGGGCCGATGCCGTGGCGGCGCGGATTCGCGAACTGGGTGCCGAGTCGCGGGTGCCCATGCTCGAAGCCGCCCCGTTGGCCCGGGCGCTCTATCACCACGTGGACCTCGACAGCGAGATTCCGCTGGATCTGTATACTGCCGTGGCGGAAGTGCTGGCCTGGGCCTTCCGCCTCAAGCACGTGAACGACGAAGGGGGAGACGTGCCGCCAACGCCCGAAAACCTGCCGGTGCCGCCTTCCATGGCGGTGCCGGGTGATGACGACGCAGAACCGACCGGGGCGCGCGAATGAAATCCCTGAGCCAATTCCTGGGGCGCCGTGACTGGCTGGGTGACGTGCGCATGAAGCTGCTGGCAGGGCCGGTCTTGATCATGATGATCCTGGCCATGATGATCCTGCCGCTGCCCCCCTTCGCGCTGGACCTGCTCTTTACCTTCAACATCTCCCTGGCGGTGATGGTGCTGCTGGTGAGCATGTTCACCGAGAAGCCGTTGGATTTCGCCGCCTTCCCGGCAGTGCTGCTGTTCACCACCCTGCTGCGCCTGTCGCTCAACGTGGCCTCCACCCGCGTGGTGCTGATGGAGGGCCACGCCGGGGGCGATGCGGCGGGTAAGGTGATCGAGGCGTTCGGCAGTTTCCTGGTCGGCGGCAACTTCGCCGTGGGCCTGGTGGTGTTTTTGATCCTGGTGATCATCAACTTCATGGTCATCACCAAGGGCGCGGGACGGATCGCCGAGGTCGGGGCGCGCTTCATGCTCGACGCCATGCCGGGCAAGCAGATGGCCATCGACGCCGATCTCAACGCCGGGCTGATCGGTGAGGACGAAGCACGAACGCGCCGCGCCGAGGTGGCCCAGGAGGCCGATTTCTACGGCTCCATGGACGGCGCCAGCAAGTTCGTGCGGGGCGATGCCATGGCGGGTCTGGTGATCATGGTGGTCAACATCATCGGCGGGCTGCTCATCGGCATGATGCAGCACGGCATGAGCTTTGCCGACGCGGGACGCACCTACACCCTGCTGACCATCGGCGACGGCCTGGTGGCGCAGATCCCGGCGCTGGTCATCTCCACCGCGGCCGGTGTCACGGTATCGCGGGTCAACACCGACCAGGACGTCGGCCAGCAGATGATCAGCCAGCTCTTCGTCAACCCCCAGGTGATGATCCTGGCCGCCGGGGTGATGGGGCTGCTGGGCCTGGTGCCGGGCATGCCCAACCTGGTGTTCTTGATCTTCACTGCGGTGCTGGGCGGCATCGCCTGGTGGCTCTTGCGCCAGCAGGAGCAGCGCCTGGTCGAGCAGGAGATGCAGACCGAGCCGCCGCCCCCGCCCGAGGCGCCCGAGGCGAGCTGGGACGACGTGCAGCTCGTCGATACGCTGGGGCTCGAGGTGGGCCACCGGCTGATCCCGCTGGTCGACCAGCGCCAGGACGGCGAGCTGCTGGCGCGCATCAAGAGCGTGCGCAAGAAGTTCGCCCAGGAAGTCGGCTTCCTGCCCCCGGTGGTGCACATTCGCGACAATCTCGAGCTGGGCGCCAACGCCTACGTGATCGCGCTGAAGGGCGCCGAGATCGGCCGGGCCGAGGCCTTTCCCGGCCAGTGGCTGGCCATCGATCCCGGCCAGGTCACCGGCCAGCTGCAGGGCACGCCGACCCAGGACCCCGCCTTCGGGCTGCCCGCGGTGTGGATCGACGCTGCCCAGCGCGAGCACGCCCAGGTCTATGGCTACACGGTGGTGGACGCCGGTACGGTGGTGGCCACCCATCTCAATCACCTGCTCCATCGCCATGCCGCCGCCATGCTGGGGCGCCAGGAAGTGCAGAAGCTGCTCGACAAGCTGGGCGACGAGCAGAAGTCGCTGGTCGAGGAGGTGGTGCCCAAGGCGATCAGCCTCACCGCTCTGCAGCGCATCCTGCAGAATCTGCTCGAGGAGGAGGTCTCCATTCGCGACCTGCGCACCATTCTCGATACCCTGGCCGAGTGCGCGCCCCAGCAGCAGGACCCCAACGAGCTCACCGCGCTGGTGCGCATCAGTCTGGGGCGGGCGATCACCCAGCAGTGGTTCGCCGGCCAGGAGACCCTCAATGTCATGGGGCTGGAGGCCCAGCTCGAGCAGGTGCTGATGCAGGCCATGAACGGTAACGGTGCTCTGGAACCGGGGCTCGCCGAGACCCTGATGAGTCAGACCGAGCAGGCGCTGGAGCGCCACGAGGCGAGCGGCGAACCGCCGGTGATGGTAGTGCAGCACGTGCTGCGGCCGCTACTGGCGCGCTTCCTGCGCCGGCGGCTGCGGCACCTGGTGGTGATGTCCCAGGCGGAGATACCCGATGATCGAACACTGCGCGTCACGACTCTGGTGGGAGGCCGATAAACCATGAGCGTCATACGGTTCACCGGCGCCAACAGTCGCGATGCCATGCGCCAGGTGCGCGAAGCGCTGGGCGACGAGGCGTTGATTCTCGCCAATCGGCGCACCGACAGCGGCGTCGAGATTCTGGCCATGGCCGAGTCGGCGGCCGAAGAGAGCCCCGAGCCGGCCCCCGCTGCTGCGCCGCCGACAGCACCGCCGCCTGCGGGCGGCGGCCAGAGCGCCGCGCCCGCCAGCGCCTTCGAGGCGATGAGCGAGAAGCTGCTCGAGGAGATGCGCGACATGCGCGCTCTGCTCGCGCGCGAGCAAGGGGGGCGCGAGCCGGCCGCCGGCGTCGACGGCCAGGTTCGCCAGCTGCTGCTGGAGGTCGGTTTCGGCGCGACGCTGGCCGTGGAGATCGCCGCCGCGCTGCCCGATGAGCTGCGCGGCGCCGAGGCGCTGAACGAGCGCGTTCTGGGCTGGGTCAAGCGACAGTTGGTGGCCCGCCTCGAGGGGCTCGACGATGAAGCCGCCTTCCTCGATCGCACCGGGGTGGTGGCGCTGATCGGCCCCACCGGCGTAGGCAAGACGACCACCACGGCCAAGCTGGCGGCGCGCTACGTGATGCGTCACGGCACCCGCCCCGTGGCACTGGTGACCACCGACAGTTTCCGTATCGGCGCCCACGAGCAGCTGCGTATCTACGCGCGGCTGCTCGACGTGCCCATGTACGCGCTGACCGCCGACCAGCCGGTCAACGATCTGCTGGGCCGCATGCAGGGCAAGTCCTGGGTGATCATCGACACCGTGGGCATGAGCCAGCGCGACCAGCGGGTCATCGAGCAGGTGGGCCACCTGGGCGGCGGCAAGACCCCGGTGCGGCTGGTGTTGCTGCTCAATGCCGCCAGCCACCCGGAGACGCTCGATGAAGTGGTGCTGCGCTACCGCCAGGCTGCCCAGGCGGCGGGGGCCGAAATCGGCGACTGCGTGATCACCAAGCAGGACGAAGCCGGCCGGCTGGCCCCGGCGCTGGATGTGGTCATCCGCCATGGCCTGCGTCTGCTGTTCGTCTCCCACGGCCAGCGGGTGCCCGAGGACATGTCGCTAGCCGAGCCGCCGGCCCTGATCGACGAGGCGCTGACCCAGCGCCGAGAGGCGCCGCTGCCCGCGTCGGCACCCGCTGCCCGCGAGTCGTCGGGCGGTCGCGCCTCGACGCTGATGGGGCAGGGGCGACGCCTGGCCGGCACCCTGCAGGCGCTGCGCCGTCGCCTGGAGGGCTTCGACGCCCTCGAGCGGGTCTGGGACCTGCTGGGGCTGCCGGTCTCGGTGCAGCAGCCGCGCCTGGAGGCGCTGCTGGCGGACTATCCCGGGCATGATCGCGCGCTGGGCATACTGTGGAGCGAGCGGCGGCGGGTGAGCGGGGCGGCCTGGTCGATGCCGGATATCGCCCTCAACGCCGACGGCGACTGGCTTGCCCTGCCGCTGCTCCAGCATCGCCAGGTGGCCGGTCAGCAGCCGCGGCTGGCCGAGGCCGAATCCCGGCTGGGTGCGAGCGTCCATCTGATGACGGGGATGCCCGACGCCGAGGCGTGCCAGTGGCTCGAACAGCGCGCGCTGAGCTGGGTCAGCCAGGTGCGTGGCAGCCAGCGCGTCGCGCATGGCGGCGAGCGCCACCCGCTTAAGGCGCTGGTTGCGCTTGCCGAACCCCTCGACGAGGCCCGCTGTCGCTATCGCGGGGTGGCGGCACGGCTCCGGCTGGCCAGCCTGCCGGTAAGCATGACCCCCAAGCCGGTGCGCCGCGGTGACGACCCCCAGAATGTGCTGGCCTGGTTGGGTGAGGTGCGCGATGCCGAAAGTGGCCAGATGGTGGCTCAGCGCTACTGGCTGACACCGGCGCGTCTCGGCCGCCAGCCGGTCCCCCTGCTGCTGCATCAGCTGCAGGGGGACGGTCTGGCTTTGCTGACCCGGCGCGCCTGGCAGCAGATCGAACCGCAGGCCCTGGGCGAGATGCGTCCCGACGTGCGGCTGCTGATGGCCAGCGGTACGGCTGCCGTAGCGGCCCACCTCGACCTCGCCGAGGACGAGGCGGCCATGGACCTGCGCGCCGAGCTGCTGGGGCTCGCCGGTGCGCGGCGGCGACGTCGCGACGTGGCGCTGATGGAGGCGCTGGTACAGCTGTTCCTGGTGCGCGACGCCATTCGCCACCTGGGACTCGGTGAACGGGAGGCAGGCTAGATGGGCATGGATCAGGCCGCGGGATTGCGGCAGTGGGCCAGCGGTGGCGGTGCCGCCGGGCAAGAGGCGGAGTGCCCGCGCCATGTGGCCGAGGCACTGGTCGAGCTGTCGGCCAGCGCCGAGGCGGCGTCGCTGACCGCGCCGGCCCCGCCTGCGGCCAGCGATGCCGTCGCGCCCGCCTCTGCCCCGGCGCAGGCCGCAGCTCGCCCCCAGGAGTCGAGGGTACAGCCCTCGGCGCGCCCGGCGCAGGGCGCGGCGGTGCGCACGCTGATGGTGCTCGGTCTGCCGGGCAACAGCGAGCGTCAGGCGCGCAAGGTGACGGCGCTGCTCAACGCCTGGGCCGAGGAAGGGCGGCAATGGGTGGGCGATCCCGACCGCTGGCGCGTAGTGCCGCTGTCGGCCTCGAGTTCCCACCTGCCGGTGCTAGCTGCCGAGCAATCGCGCTGGGGGCTGTGGGTCGACAGCGACGAAGAGGCGTTCCGCCGTGCCTATCGGGTACTCAAGCAGGTGGCCGAACGTGGCGGTCCGCAGCGGCTGCTGGCCGTGCATCCGCCCGATGTCGGGCCCAAGGGCTTGCTGGACAACCTGCAGCGGGTGGCCGCGAGCTATTTCGGTATCGAGCTGCTGGTGCTGGCGCGATGAGGGGCCTGGGCGGGATGCTGCTGGTGGTGGTCGGCCTCTGGGCGGCCACGGCGGTGGCGGCCGGGAGCTGGGTGGCCAGCGCCCCGGCGGTGACGGTGGCCATGGCCGAGCGTACCGCCTCGTCGGCGCCACTGATCTCGCCGGCGGTCGAACTGGCCGGGGGGCAGCGGATCGGCAGCGTCAGCTGGCAGTACCGCACGCCCGCCGGCGCACCGGTGAGGGCCTGGCTCTGCCACGCGGAGGAGTGCGTGCGGCTGGCCGGCCCGCGCGGGCAGACCCGGGCACTGGCCGGGCGGGCGGCGCAGGGCCCCTTGCACTTCCGCTTCGCGCTGGCCGAGCCCCGCCAGCGTCCCGTTCGGGTGGAGGGGCTACAGGTGATCGTGAACCACCAGGATTCATGAAGTGGGCAGGGGGCGCGCCGCTGGCGTGAGCCCCAGGTGACGGCCGCGAGACGAGAGCATGTACACAGCACGAGGCAAGATCGAACAGGGTGACCTGCTGGACGAGTACCTGCCGCTGGTGCGACGCCACGCGTTGTCGCTGCAGGTGCGGCTGCCGGCTAGTATCGAGCTGGACGACCTGATCCAGGCCGGCACCGTCGGCCTGCTCGAAGCCATGGGTCGCTTCGATGCCGGCCAGGGGGCGAGCTTTGCCACCTTTGCCAGCCAGCGCATCCGCGGCGCGATGCTCGACGAACTGCGCAGCCGCGACTGGCTGCCGCGCAGCGTGCGGCGCAATGCCAGGGCGGTGGACGAGGCCGCCCGCCGCCTGGAGCAGCGCCTGGGTCGGCATGCGGAAGAGACGGAGATCGCCGCCGAGCTGGACATGGCGCTCGAACAGTACCGCCAGCTGCTCAGCGACACCAACAGCGGCCACCTGCTGCCGTTCGAGGCACTGCTCGAGGAGGGCATCGAGCCGGGGGTCGAGAACGCCGAGGCGGACCGGCCCTTCGATCAGCTCATCGACGCGGAGAAGCGAGCGCAGCTGGTGGCGGGGATCGAGGCACTGCCCGAGCGGGAGAAGCTGCTCATGGCGCTCTACTACCAGGAGGAACTCAACCTCAAGGAAATCGGTGCCGTGCTAGGGGTGACCGAATCCCGGGTGTGCCAGCTGCACAGCCAGGCCGTGAGCCGGCTGCGCACGCGCCTGCGCGACGCCGATTGAGCGACCGACCCGGCCCGGAGCCGGGTGGCGTCGGTTCGTCGGCTAGAGATTGCCCATCAGCGCGCGGGTACTATCCAGCGCGGCCATGTAGCAGCGGTGCAGCTGGTCCGGGCGCGGTTCGTCGGGCATCGTTTCGACCTGGTGCTCGTGGCCCTCGCACAGGCTGAGCACGGCGCCCAGCGGTCCCGAGCGGTCCTTGAGCGCGCGGATGATGGTGGCGTTGAGCGGCAGTTTGTCGAGCAGGCTCTCGCGGTCCTCCTCCAGCAGCGCATCCATCATCGAGAAGAGCCCGGTATTGAAGGCGTCCTCGGGGTCCAGGTCGGGGAAGGGGGCCGCCAGGTTGCGGCACATGAAAGCACGCACCAGCGCCATGCGCAGCACGATGTGCGAGGAGGGCTGAAGGCTCGCCAGGGTCAGCGTGAGGATCAGGCGGCGCAGTTCGATCAAGCCGAGAATCTGCATGCCGCGGCGTAAGTCGACCACTTCCTTGCCACCGCGGTTGAAGTAGCTGGAATTGGCGCGACGCAGGATGGCGACATGCAGGTGCGGCATCTGCACGACCAGCTCCTGCAGCCGCTGCAGGTCGGTGTTTTCGTCGTAAAGGGCCTGGATGAGGCGGATCTGGGCGGCTCGGTTGCCGTGCCGGCCGCGCGGGCGCGAGGCGAGGAAGCTCGGCTTGGCCAGGTATTGGCCGTCATAGTAGTGGCAGCCCAGCGCCTGGTAGCGCGCGAGCTGCTCCGCGTTGTCGATGTGCTCGGCGAGCAGGGCGATGTCGCCCTCGGCAAGGTCCTTGCGCAGGCTGTCATCGAGGTCGTCGGGCGAGGTGAGCTGCACGATGTCGGTACGCGGCAGCAGTAGCGTCGGGTCCCGTTTGACCAGACTCGCCGGCAGAATGAGTCGATAGCCGCGTTCGCGCATCTCGTCGAGCTGGCGTGCCAGGGAATGGCTGGGTTCGGCGGCGGCGTCGAGGCCGATCACCAGGCGGCTGGCCGGCGTGGGCAGCAGTTCGGGGCGCTGGAGCCACGCCATGGGCAGGCTCACGAACAGCAGCCGTTCGGCGAGCAGGCCCGTATCGCCGAGCTCGTAGACGGCGGCCGTCAGCGCGCGGGCAGTGGCCGCCATGACATCGTCGCTGGCTTCATCGGCCGGCAGGCGGTAGAGGAGCCGCTCGGCGACGTGACGGTGCTCGCTGTCGTGAATGGGCTGGAGGGCAAGGGTGCAAGGATCGAGATCCCGTGACTCCGACATGCTGCTGGGCTCCGTGCTGGATGCGGATGGACGCCTGGGCATGATACGGCAAGTCGGCGGTCGCGTCCTCAACGGCGCACGGTCGGGGGCCTGCTTGCCCCGGCGTTACTCGGCGAGCGCCCGGCGCAGTGCCTGCAGGTGGGGCTCGAGCCCGCTGGCCAGGGCCTCCAGGGCGGGGCGCGCGTGGAAGAAGCCCTGCTGATGCGTCAGGCCGTGGCGCGCCAGCCACAGCGCCTCGTCGCGGGTCTCCACCCCCTCGGCGATGAGGTCGATGTCGAGCTCGGAAGCCAGGCTTACCAGCGAGCGCAGGATCGCCTGGCGGCGCGGGTCTTGGTCGCAGTCGCTGACCAGGGTGCGGTCGATCTTGAGGCGGTCGGGGCGCAGCACGGTGAGCAGGTCGAGGTTGGCGTAGCCGTTGCCGAAGTCGTCGAGGGCAGTGGCGAAGCCCATGCGCCGGTAGGTGTCGATGATGTTGCGCAGGTGCTGCTGGTCCTGCACCGGCTCGGTCTCGGTGACCTCGAAGACCAGTCGCTCGGTGGGCCAGCCGACCTTCTTCGAGACATCGAGGGTCGCCTGGATGCAGGCGGTGGGTTCGTAGACCGCGTTGGGCAGGAAGTTGATGGAGAGATCACTGGTCATGCCCAGCTGGCTGGCCAGCTCGATGGCGCGAATGCGACACGCTTGGTCGAAGCGGTAGAGCAGCTTGGGCGTGACCCTCGAGAGGATGCTGTAGGCCGATTCCCCCTTGGGGCCGCGCACCAGGGCCTCATGGGTGGTCACGCGGGCCTTGGCTACATCGACGATGGGCTGGAAAGCCATGGTGAAGTCGAAGGGCAGGGACGCTTCACAGCGCGGGCAATGGTCGTCGCGGTCGAGGCATCGGCTCATGTCCACTCCTGGCTGGTTGGGGGGCGGGCCACCGCAGTCCGGCCGCTACGTCGGCTATCGGCCGACACGAGGGGAACTTGAGGGGGGTGGCATTTACTTGTCCAAGATCAAGTTCAATGCCGTCAAGTCATTGCTGCCGTTTGGGGCGGCAGTCTAAAGTCGGGGCTCGCGGTGCCGATATGCTCGTATCGAGAACGCGCGCCCTCGCAGTCAGGAGCACTGAATGAATCCATCCACTCTCATCGGCATGTTTGCCAGCATCGTGCTGCTGGTCAGCGTGCTATTTTTCACCGCCGAGTCGCCGCAGAGCTTTCTCAACCTGCCGGGGCTGGCCATCGTGCTGGCGGGCACCATGGCGGCCACCTTCATCAGCTATCCGCTGCGCGAGGTGCTGCGGGTGGTGCGCCTGGTGGGGTTGGTGTTCCGGCGCGAGAACACCTATACCCGCGACGACATCAAGGAACTCGTCGACATGGCGCGGCTCTGGTTCAAGGGCGACGTGCGGGCCGTGGAGGACGCCCTGGAGCAGACGCGCAACCCCTTCCTGCGGACCGGCATACAGCTGGTCATCGCCAACACCAAGGAGGAGGAGATCTTCGATCTGCTGCGCTGGCGCATTGCCCGGCTCAAGGCGCGCGAGCACGCCGAGGCGCAGATCTTCCGTACCATGGCCACCTATGCGCCGGCCTTCGGCATGATCGGTACCCTGGTGGGGCTGGTGAACATGCTCGAGGTGATGGAGGCGGGCGACCTGCACGTTATCGGGCCGCGCATGGCGGTGGCGTTGCTCACCACCTTCTACGGCATCCTGCTCGCCAACCTGGTGTTCAAGCCCATTGCCGTGAAGCTCGAGCGCCGTACCGAAGAGCGCCTGATCGCCATGAACATGGTGCTCGAGGGCATCTCGCTGATCACCAAGCGCCGCCTGCCCTCCTTCATCGAGGAGACTCTCAACTCCTTCGTGGCCAACTACCACGACGAGATACGCGATCCTGCCCCGGGCGGCCGCAGCGACCCGACCGAGGTCGGACAGAATGCTTGACAGCAATACCCGCAACACCCTGCAGCCCTCGCCGACAGGCGACGGCGACGGGGAAGGGTGGCTGATGAGCTATCTGGACGTGTTGACGCTGCTGATCACGCTCTTCGTGCTGCTGGTATCGATGATGGGCAACGGCATGTCGAGCATGGGCAGCCAGTACGGGGGGCAGGCAAACCAGGCGATCTCCGCGGAAGCTCAGCTGGCGGCGCTGATCGTTTCCGGTCAGCTCGCGCCGGGCCTGAAGCCGCGCCACGACGGCCTGAAGCCGCGCTTCTCCGGGCTCGAGATCGATGGCGTGAGCGTTGCCGAGGGCCAGCAGGGAATCACCCTGCGCATCGACGACAATCTGCTCTTCGCCAGCGGCCAGGCCGACCTCACGGCTCAGGGGCGTGAGGTGTTGACCAGTCTCCATGACGCCCTGGCCACCTTCGAGGGCGACATCTCGGTCGAGGGGCACACCGATGATGTGCCTATCACCACGCCGCGCTTCCCCTCCAACTGGGAGCTCTCCACGGTGCGGGCCATTGCGGTGCTGCGTTTCTTGACCGAACTCGGCGTGGAAGCCGAGCGTTTACGGGCCGTGGGCTATGCCGATACGCGACCCATGGCGAGCAACGATACGCCCCAGGGACGGGCGGCCAATCGACGTGTGGAACTGCTGCTGCGCCAGGATGCCAGCCAGTCACCCGGACCGTAACCGAGGAGACCCCTTGTCGTCAGAAAACGACACGCCCGCAACACGGCGCTGGAGCGCCTGGCAGGCCATTGCGCTCTATGCCGTGGCGCTGCTGTGCCTGCTGCTGGCGATGGGCTGGGTGATCAAGGATCGCTACGCCCGCGACATGGAAGCGGCCCGGGGCGCTACCCTGGCCCACGCCGAGCTGATGGCGGAGTGGGGCAAGTCGGCCTTCACGCGCGTCGACGATACCCTGGGCGGGCTGGCCAATCTCTTTGCGGTCGCCCGCGACGACGCGACGGCGCCCGCGGCTCGCCTGACCGAGAATTTCGAGGTGCTGCTCGACCGGCGCCGCGAACGGCTGCCGTTCCTCGAGGCCGTGGGGCTCTTCGACGCCGAGGGGCGGCTGCGCTATGCCTCGGGCCCCCCGGATTCCGCGCGCGCGATGTCCGCTCCGGCCGAGGCCGTCGAGGCCTTCCTGGCCGACCCTGAAGAACCGGACTCTGCCGTGCGCTGGGAGCGGCAGGAGCAGGAGAGGGGGCCGCAGCTGTTCTATCTGCGGCGCCTGGTCGATGCAGATTCGCGAGTCATCGGCGTGGCGGTGGCGCGCATGGATCTGCGGTTCTTCTCCCAGGCGCTGTCGCGGCTGCAACTGGGCGCGGGACAGAGCATCGCCTTTCTCGATGACCACATGCGCTTGGTGGCGCGACGCCCCCCGGTGCCCGGCATGTCGGTCAGCGAGGCGATGGGCTTGCCCGTGGAGGCGCCGAGCGTCGCCGAGGCGATCGCCGAGCCGGGGGCAAGCTCCCACACCCTGACTTCGCCCCTCGACGAACGGCGGCGAATGTTCAGCGTGGTCGGCCTCGAGGGATTGCCGTTTTCGGCGGTGGTCGGTCTGGCCTCCGACACGGTGCTCGCCGACTGGCGCCAGAAAGTGCTGGTGCTGGCTCTCGGCTGGATGCTCGTTGCCCTGATCGGACTGCTGGCCCTGGTGCACTACTTGCGCCTGACCCGCACCGAGGCTCAACTCGTGCGCAGCGAGCAGCGGCTGTGGGATATCAATCGCTCGCTGCAGGCGGAGCTGCGCATCGCCGCCATGGCCTTCGACACCCATCTGGGCATGTTCATCACCGATGCCCAGGGCCGTATCCAGAAGGTCAACCGGACCTTCGAGGCGATCACCGGCTACACGGAAGCGGAGGTGCTGGGGCGCAATCCGCGCATGCTCAACTCCGGGCGCCATCCGCCCGAGCTCTACCAGGAGATGTGGCAGCGCCTCGACGCGGAGGGGCGCTGGCAGGGCGAGCTGTGGAACCGCCGCAAGAACGGCGATACCTATCCCCAGCGCCTGACCATCAGTGCGGTGAGCGACGAGGCAGGCACGGTCACCCACTACGTGGCCACCCTCAGCGACATCACCACCCGCAAGGCGGCCGAGCAGGAGGCGCATCGCCTGGCCTTCTACGACCCGCTCACCGGCCTGCCCAACCGGCGCATGATGCTCGACCGCATCGGCCGCGCCCTGGAGGCCCAGGCCCGTACCCAGCAGCAGGGCGCGCTGCTGTTCGTCGACCTCGACGGGTTCAAGCACATCAACGACAGCTTGGGGCACCAGCAGGGCGACGACATGCTGCAGCTGGTCGCACGGCGCTTCGAAGCGGTGAGTGGTGACAGTGACCTGGTGGCGCGCATCGGCGGCGACGAGTTCGTGATCCTGGCCGAGGGGCTGGGCGAGGATCTCGAGGCCGCCTCCCAGCTCGCCGAGCGAATCGCCAACCGCCTGCTGGGGGCGCTCGCCGAGCCGTGCGGGGTCGGCGAGCAGCGCCACCCGGTCTCTGGCAGCGTCGGCATCACGCTGCTGGGCGACGGCACCGGCAGTGTCGATGAGTGCCTGCAACAGGCTGAGATGGCGATGTACCAGGCCAAGCAGGCCGGACGAAACACGCTGCGCTTCTTCGACCCGCTGATGCAGGCCGAGGCCGTGCGTCGCGCCACCCTGGAAACGGACCTGCGCCAGGCCGTGGCGCGCGATCAGCTGCGTCTCTTTTATCAGGTGCAGGTGGACGCGTCATGGCAGGTGACGGGGGTGGAAGCGCTGCTGCGCTGGCAGCACCCGGAACACGGCATGGTGCCGCCCGGCGACTTCATTCCGGTGGCGGAGGAGAGCTACCTGATCGTCTCCATCGGTCGCTGGGTCCTGGAGACCGCCTGTCGTCAGTTGGCGCGCTGGGCCGAGACGACGGAGACGGCGGGCTTGACCATGGCTGTGAACATCAGCCCCCACCAGTTCCAGCAGCCCGACTTCGTCACCGAGGTGGAAACCGTGCTCGCCGCCACCGAAGCGCCGCCGGAGCGGCTCAAGCTGGAACTCACCGAGACGCTGTTCATGGAAGAGCCGGAGATCGCCTGCGCGACCATGCAGCGCCTCAAAACGCTGGGCGTGCGCTTCTCGCTGGACGATTTCGGCACCGGCTTTTCGTCGCTCACCTATCTCAATCAGTTGCCCCTCGACCAGCTTAAGATCGACCAGTCCTTCGTGCGACCGCTGTTTCAGGACAGCGCCAACGAGGTGATCTCGGCCTCGATCATCCAGCTCGGCCGCAACCTGGGGCTCGAGGTGATCGCCGAAGGGGTGGAGACCGAGGCGCACTGCGAGTGGCTGGCCGAGCAGGGGTGCCACGCCTACCAGGGGTATCTCTTCTCGCGGCCGCTGCCGCTCGACGAGCTGATGGAGCGGCTGGCGTCTTGGAGCTGTGTCGCCGGCCGCTGAGCCGGCGACGCAATTCGCTCAATCCTCGACGCGGCCGAGCAGCAGGAACTCGATCAGGGCCTTCTGGGCGTGGAGGCGGTTGCCGGCTTCCTGCCACACCACGGCGCGCGGGTCGTCGAGCAGGGTCTCGCTGATCTCCTCGCCGCGATGGGCGGGCAGGCAGTGCAGGAAGAGGGCGTCCGGCCTGGCGCGGTCGAGTAGCGCCTCGCTGACCTGGAAGCCGGCGAAGTCTGCCTCGCGCTTGGCTTGTTCCTCTTCCTGGCCCATGGAGGCCCAGACGTCGGTGGTGACCAGGTTGGCGTCCGCCACCGCTGCCTGCGGGTCGTGGAGGATCGTCACGCGCTCGCCGGCGGCGGCGAGGATGTCCTGGCGCGGCTCGTAACCCGCCGGGCAGCACACGCGCAGCTGGAAGTCGAACTGGCGGGCGGCGTTGATCCAGGAGTGGCACATGTTGTTGCCGTCGCCGATCCAGACGGCGGTCTTGCCCCGGGGGCTGCCGCGCAGCTCGGTCCAGGTCATGATATCGGCGAGCAACTGGCAGGGGTGGTAGTCGTCGGTCAGGGCATTGATCACCGGCACTTCGCTGGCGCCGGCGTACTCCTCGAGGCCGGCGTGGGAGAAGGTGCGGATCATGACGATGTCCACCATCTCGGCGAGCACGCGGGCGGTGTCGCCGATCGGTTCGCCGCGACCGAGCTGGGTGTCGCGGGGCGAGAGAAAGAGTGCATGGCCGCCGAACTGGGCCATGGCGGTCTCGAAGGAGACGCGCGTGCGGGTCGAGGACTTCTCGAAGATCATCGCCAGGGTGCGATTGGCGAAGGGCGCATAGGTGGGACCCTGGGCCCGCAGGCGGTTCTTGATGGTGATGGCGCGCTGGATCAGGTAGTGCAGTTCGTTGGGGTCCAGGTCCAGCAGGGTCAGGAAATGGCGCGTCGCCATGAGGGTCTCTCCCGCGAAAAAACCCCCATCCTAGCCAGCCGCCGGGGGATGCGCAATGCGCTCGGCATGGGTAGAATGACGGTCATGAAGAAAGGCTGAGCACCGTACTCGGGTATTGCTCGAGCAGCGGCCTCGGCATCCATGTGATTCAACCGGGAGCGCACATGAGCACGACCATCGAGAACATCCAGCGCCAGATCAGCGATAACCCGATCCTGATCTACATGAAGGGCACGCCCCAGCTGCCCCAGTGCGGCTTCTCCGCCCAGACCGTGCAGGCGCTGATGTCCTGCGGCGAGCGTTTCGCCTTCGTCAACGTCCTCGACAATCCGGACATTCGCGCCGAGCTGCCCAAGGTCGCCAACTGGCCGACCTTCCCCCAGCTGTGGGTCGAAGGCGAGCTGGTGGGCGGCTGCGACATCGTCGTCGAGATGTACCAGAACGGCGAGCTGGAGAAGCTCGTCAAGGAGGCGGCGGCCCGGGCCCAGGAGAACGAGGACAACTCCCAGGCCTGATACCCGCCTTTCCGGCATCCAAGACCCCCGACGGCCGGCCGTCGGGGGTCTTGCGTGTCTGGGCTCCGGCGGGTGAGCGGGTCAGGTCCCTTGGCCGTTCTGCTCGCGCTGCGCCAGCGCCCAGCCGCCGAGGTCCTTGTAGCGATTGACCATGGCGCAGAAGAGATCTGCGGTGCGCTCGGTGTCGTAGCGCGCCGAATGGGCTTCCTGGTTGTCGAAGGGAATGCCCGCCGCCTGGCAGGCGCGGGCCAGCACCGTCTGGCCGTAGATCAGCCCGGCGAGGCTGGCGGTATCGAAGCTGGAGAAGGGGTGGAAGGGGTTGCGCTTGATGCCGCAGCGCGCCACGGCGGCATTGAGGAAGCCGTGATCGAAGGCGGCGTTGTGGCCGACCAGCACGGCGCGGGTGCAGCTGTGGGCCTTGATGGCCTTGCGCACGGGGCGGAAGATCTCGCCCAGGGCCTCGGCCTCGGAGAGGGCCACGCGCTGGCGCAGCGGGTCGTCGAGCTTGATCCCGGTGAAGTCCAGCGCCGACTGCTCGATGTTGGCCCCCTCGAACGGGTGGAGATGGAAGGCGTAGGTGGCGTCGGGCAGCAGGTTGCCGTTGGGATCCATGGTGAGGGTGACGGCGGCGATCTCCAGAATCGCGTCCCGCTGGGGGTCGAAGCCCCCGGTTTCCAGGTCCACCACCACGGGCAGGAAACTGCGGAATCGCTGGGCCATCAGGTCGCGGGCGATCGCCTCGCTCATGCGCCTCTCCTTGTGTCTGCGCCGGTTGCGGTCGTCGAGCGGGGCTGCCCGGGCAGCCCGCCGAGAATGCGCGCCAGTCTAGCAGGTTGGCCGTGAGGCGTCCCGCGCCGGTATTCGCCGCCGGGTTGCCACGCTATAATCTCCCCTTTAGTTGCTTATCAGAAAGGAGCCCCGAATGTCCGATGTCAAGAAGGTCGTGCTGGCCTATTCCGGCGGCCTGGACACATCCGTCATCGTCAAGTGGTTGCAGGAAACCTATGACTGCGAGGTCGTGACCTTCACCGCCGACATCGGCCAGGGCGAGGAAGTGGAGCCGGCCCGCGCCAAGGCCCAGGCGCTGGGCGTCAAGGAGATCTACATCGAGGACCTGCGCGAGGAGTTCGTGCGCGACTACGTCTATCCGATGTTCCGCGCCAACACCATCTACGAGGGCGAGTACCTGCTGGGTACCTCCATCGCCCGCCCGCTGATCGCCAAGCGCCTGATCGAGATCGCCAACCAGACCGGTGCCGACGCCATTTCCCACGGCGCCACCGGCAAGGGCAACGACCAGGTGCGCTTCGAGCTGGGCGCCTATGCGCTCAAGCCGGGCGTCAAGGTGATCGCCCCGTGGCGCGAGTGGGATCTGACCTCCCGCGAGAAGCTGATGGCTTACTGCCAGCAGCACGACATCCCGGTGGACTTCACCAGCCAGAAGAAGAAGTCGCCGTACTCCATGGACGCCAACCTGCTGCACATCTCCTACGAGGGCGGCATTCTCGAGGATCCCTGGGCCGAGGCCGAGGAGGACATGTGGCGCTGGAGCGTCTCGCCGGAGGCGGCGCCCGACCAGCCCACCTATGTCGAGCTGACCTTCGCGCGTGGCGACATCGTGGCCATCGACGGCGAAGCCCTCAAGCCCCATGAGGTGCTCTCGAAGCTCAACCAGCTGGGCGGCGACAACGGCATCGGCCGTCTCGACATCGTCGAGAACCGCTACGTGGGCATGAAGTCCCGCGGCTGCTACGAGACCCCCGGCGGCACCATCATGCTGCGCGCCCACCGCGCCATCGAGTCGATCACCTTGGACCGCGAGGAGGCGCACCTCAAGGACGAGCTGATGCCCAAGTACGCCGAGGTGATCTACAACGGCTACTGGTGGAGCCCCGAGCGGCGCATGCTGCAGGCCGCCATCGACGAGACACAGGCCAACGTCTCCGGCGTGGTGCGCATGAAGCTCTACAAGGGCAGCGCCACCGTGGTGGGCCGCAAGTCCGAGCAGTCGCTGTTCGACGAGTCCATCGCCACCTTCGAGGACGACGCCGGCGCCTACGACCAGAAGGATGCCGAGGGCTTCATCAAGCTCAACGCCCTGCGCCTGCGCATTGCGGCCGGCAAGGGTCGCCAGCAGGGCTGAGCGGCCGCACGTACCGTCATGACCTGCGCCGGCCCCTCGGGCCGGCGCTTGTGCCTTGGGAGGTGACATGCTGAAGAAACTGTTGGGTGGGTTGTTCGGGGGCGGTGGTGATGCGGAGTCGAGCAGCGCGGCCGCCGCCGAGCCCGTGGAGTACCAGGGTTACCTGATCGTCTCCGAACCGGTGGAGCAGGGCGGTCAGTACCGCGTCAGCGGCTGGATCCGCAAGCCGGGCACCGATGGCGAGATGCGCGAGCACCGCTTCGAGCGCTCCGACCTGGTGCCCGGTCGAGACGCCTGCGATGAGCTGATGGTGCGCAAGGCGCAGGTCTACATCGACCAGGTTGGCGAGGAGATGTTCACGCCGCGCTGACTCTACCTCACCCACGCTCTCCCACGACCCTCACCCGTCCCCTGGCCTGCCGGGGGCGGTCCCCCTCTCTCGGTTCTACGCCTTTTGCGCAAGTGCTGCCCGAGGGCGCCCTCGCTACACTTCAGTCATTGCCGATTGATGCCGTGACCGGGAGTGTCCATGCGCCTGCTGCACCGCGCCTCGCCGTGGCGTGACCTCTTCGCCACCGATAGCCTGCCCGACGCGTCACAGTGGCCCGCGCTGCTGGCGCCGCTGCGTGAGGCCCTGGCGGAGCTTGGCCCCGTGCCGAGTCTGGCCGAGACGCACGCCTGGCAGGGGCGGCTGGTCGAGGCGCTGGACCGTCTCGATCTGCCCGCCGGGCGCATCAGCCAGCTGATCAGCGACCACAACGACTGGCTTTACCGCCGCGCCATCCACCTCTCCCTGGAGGAGATGGTCGGCCTGGGCTGGGGGCCGCCGCCGGTGCCCTACTGCGTGCTGACGCTGGGCTCCGGGGCGCGCCACGAAAGCCTGCTGGCGCCGGATCAGGACAACGCCATGATCGTGGCCGACTACCCGGATGGGCAGCATACTGCGATCGACGGCTACTTTCAGGCGCTGGGCGAGCGCTTCACGGCGCGCCTGGACGAGGCCGGGATCCCGCTGTGCAACGGACACGTGATGGCGCGTTGGCCGATGTGGCGCAAGCGCCTCTCGGAATGGCGGGAACAGCTGGCGATCTGGACGGCCGAGCGACGCGTCAAGCGGGTGCAGCAGGCCAATATCCTGCTTGACTTCCATCCCGTCCACGGCGATGCCGCCCTAGCCGAGTCGCTGCGCGACACGGTGGCCGGCTGCCTGCCTCGGGCTGGGCTCTTCCTCGATGAAATGGCCGCGCTGCTGGATGAGTTGCCGGTGGCGTTGGACCGCTTCGGCCGGCTGGTGGGAGGCGGCGAGGGCGCGCCCCACGAGCGCGCCCTCGATCTCAAGCACCAGGGGCTGCTGCCGCTGGTGGGCGCCGTGCGCCTGCTGGCGGTTCGCCACGCGGTGCGCCCGCCGGATACCCGACTGCGCCTGGCAGAACTGGTGAGCCGAGGCGCACTAGATGGGCGCGAGGCTCAGGGGCTGGGTGCGGCCTTGGAACGGCTGCAGGAACGGCTGCTCACCGCCCAGCGTCACACCCTGGTGGCCGGCGGCACCCCCGACGGCTGGATCGACCTGGCGCGCCTCGACGAGGATGCACGCCTGCTGCTGCGCCACGACCTTCTGGCGATCCGCCGCCTCATGCGTCGGCTACGACACCCCTGAGTTGGCTGCCTTCCTAGAACGCCTCCCATTCCGGCTCGGCTTCGCGGGCCGGCTTGCGCGGTGCCTGGCTGGCCGCAGGCGGGCGAGCTGCTGGCAGGCTGGCGCCCAGCTGGGGAAGGGCCGCAACCGTGGGTCGGGGCGCATTGGTGGCAACCGGAGCGTCGCCGAGCACGAACTCACCCATCAGGGCGTCGAGTCGGTGGGCGTTGTCGCGCATGGTGGCGGCGAGACTGGCGTTCTGGTTCACCATGGCGGCGTTCTGCTGGGTCATGGTGTCCATCTCGGCGACGGCGGTGTTGATCTGCTGGATACCGGCGGTCTGCTCGCGGGTACCGGCGGTGATCTCGCCGATCACGTCGGCCACCTGGGTGACGCTCTGGCCGATGTCGTGCATCCGTTCCGCCACTTCCTTGACCAGGCCTTCCCCGTCGCGGGTGTGCTGCACCGAAGCGTCGATCAGCTCGCGAATATCGCGGGCGGCGTCGGCAGCGCGGCTGGCCAGGGTGCGCACTTCGCCGGCCACCACCGCGAAGCCGCGGCCCTGCTCGCCTGCCCGCGCGGCCTCTACGGAGGCGTTGAGGGCCAGGATATTGGTCTGGAAGGCAATGGAGTCGATCAGGGTGATGATCTCGCCGATCTTGGCGGCCGAGTCGGTGATGGACGCCATCTTGTGCTCCATCTGCGACATGGCGTCGCGGCCCCGTTCAGCGGCACCGGCAGCGTCGGTGGCCAGGGTGCTGGCCTGCTCCGCGGACTGGGCGGTGTGGGTGACCGTGGAGTGGATCTCCTCCATGGAGGCGGAGGTTTCCTGAAGGTTGGCGGCGGCCTGCTCGGTGCGCGACGAGAGCTCACCGGTGCCGTCCGCCATGTCGCTGGCGCCGGCCAGTACGGTGCGGGCGTTGCCGCGAACCTCCTGCAGGGTGTGCTGCATGCGTTCGACGAACGCGTTGAACTGGGTGGCGAGCTCGCCGAGTTCGTCGCCGCTCTCGACCTCCAGGCGGCGAGTGAGATCGCCCTTGCCTTGGGCGATATCGGCCAGGGCACTGGCGGTGCGGCGCACGGGTGCCAGCGTCTTGCGCGCCGAGACACCCACGATCAGCAGCAACACGGCCAGCGTCAGCACGGCGGCGATCAGCAGGGCTTGCAGCAGGTTGGTGGTGATGGCGGTGAACAGCTCGCGGGGCATCGTCACCCCCGCCGTCCAGGACGTGCCGGGAATGGGATGCCAGAGGATCTGGTTGTGGCTGCCGTCGGGCAGGGTGGCCTGTCCGAGCCCGGGCTCGCCGGTGAGCATCGCCCGGCCCAGCTCGTTCATACCCTGGTAGCCGTCGGCGTCCGCCTCGGTGAGGTTGAGCGCCATGCGTGCCGACTCGTTGGGATGGGCGACCAGGGTGCCGTCGCTGTCGATCATCCAGCCGTAGCTGCCCTTGCCGACATCGATGGCCGAGGTGATCTCGGAGACGGCGGCCATGGAAACGGTGATGCCGAGCAGGCCGATGCGTCGGCCGTTGGCATCGCGAATCACCTCGGCAATGACTGCGGTGGGCTTGCCGCTGACCAGAGAGAGCACCGGGTCACCGATCAGACGGTCGGCGCTGCCCTCGACGACCAGCGTCTGGAAGTAGTCGCGCTCGGAAATGTTGGCCTTGGCGCCGGTGTGGGTGATGACATTGCCTCGGGCGTCAGCGACGTAGAGCGACTCGATGGTGTCGCCGCCGGGATGGCGCTCGGCCAGCCAGTCGCGGTGTTGGCTGACATTGCCCGGTTTGGCGAGGCGTTCGTCCTGGGCCAGGCCGGAGAGCCAGAAGCGATAGCCCTCGATCCAGTAGCCGATCTCGGCGGCCCGCCCCTCGACCTGGCGCAGGCTGGTGTTCTCGACCATGGGGGGAATGGCGTTGTTGAGCTGGCTGTTCACCACCCAGCCGAGGGCCAGGAAGGCGAGCAGCAGCGGAATGCCCAGCGCTCCCAGGAGTTTCTGGGTCAGGGTCAGGCGAGTCAGGATTTTCAATGCAGTGCCCTCTGTGTATTCAAGTCCGTGGGGTGAGCGTGAGGCAACCTCTACGCACGGGCAGCCGTGCACATGCCGGCTCCGCATATGGCGTCAGGTAGTGCTGTCACACGTCGTGTTGCCCTGCAGCAGCAGGCACGATCGCCATTGGTCTTGTTATTGGGGCGGGAGGCAGGCCTGTCGGCACCCGGTGTCGGGGGCGGCGGCCCTGCCAGGAAGGTTCATCGGCCGCGGCAGGGGCTTCTTGAGGCGACTAGCGACAAAAAGGGGTCGATTAGACCATGGTCGATAACGCGTCCCCGCTCAGCCGGGGGCGCTGGGAAGCTCCATGACCAGGCAGGCGCCCTTGAGGATGGGGGCGTCCTCCACCCAGAGCCGGCCGCCCAGGTGGGCGACGATACCGCGGCTGATGGGCAGGCCCAGGCCGCTGCCGCGCGGGCGGCCGCGCACCGTTTCGGCGCTCTCGCCCTGGCGCTGGATCTGGTGGAACTTCTCGAAGACGCGTTCGCGCTCATCCGGGGCGATGCCGGGGCCATTGTCCTCGACGCTGAGGCGGAAGTGCGCCTTGTGACGGGCCAGGTGGAGGCGTACGCGGGGCGCGTCGTGATCGGCGAACTTGCCGGCATTGTCGAGCAGGTTGATGATCACCTGCTCCAACCGGTCGGGGTCGCCGACCACCGGGGCCTCGTCGAGGTCGATTTCGACCTCCAGGGCCACGCCACGATCCTCCTGCAGGCGATGCACGGCATCCACGCTGTGGCGGGTCAGGGCCACCAGGTCGAGGCGCTGGGGGTGGAGCGTCAGCCGCCCACTCTCCAGCCGGGCCAGGTCGAGGATCTCCTCGATCAGCCGCGACAGGCGCTGGCTCTCCTTGACCACCACGTCGAGGAAGTGCACCCGCTTTTCGTCGGGCAGCGAGTCGCTGTCGCGCAGGATCTCGGCGAAGGCGCGGATCGAGGTGAGCGGGGTGCGCAGCTCATGGCTGACCATGGCCACGAACTCGTCCTTGAGGCGGTCCAGCTCGCGCAGCCGCTCGTTGGCCGCGCGCAGTTCCTCGCCGATGCGCGACAGCTCCCGCGACTTCTGCTCCAGCTGGCGGTTGTACTCCAGCGTCTGGGAGGTGGTGTCGAGGATGCTGAGGATCGACTCCAGGTCCAGCGCCTCGCCGCGCACCACCGAGTTGATCAGCACCCTCGCCGAGGCGTTGCCCAGGGCCCCGGAGAGGGCCTGCTCGGCGCGGGCGATCAGCTCGGAGGGCGCCGGGTCACTGTCGTCGAGCCGCGCATCGCCGGGATTGTCGAGCACCCTTGCCGTGGCGCTCGCGCCCAGGTAGCGGCCCAGCAGGCTGCGCAGCTCGCCGCGGGTGGTCTGGCCGCGCCACAGCGGCGTGTGCTCGAGCCCCGGGTGCATGGCCTCGGTGAACAGCGCTGCCTGGGTCTGCTCCAGCGGGCTCTGGCGGGTGAACAGCGATATCCCCACCAGCAGCCCGACGTTGGCGGTGAGACTCCACAACAGCGAGTGGGCGTAGATGTCCCACCCCTCGAGACCCAGCAACGCATAGGGCTTGAGCCAGGCCAGGCCCCAAGGCCCCTGGTGAAGGAAGGCGTCGTCGAGCCAGCCGGACTGGGCGAAGCCCGGCAGCAGCAGCGTCCAAGCCCAGACCAGGAAGCCGGCGATGAGGCCGAGGCTGGCGCCGGTGCGGTTGGCGCCGCGCCAGTAGAGTCCGATAAGCATGGCCGGGGCGAACTGGGCGGCCGCGGCGAAGGAGACCAGGCCGATGGTGACCAGGCTGTAGGAATCGCCGATCAGCGCGTGGTAGAGGTAGCCGAGCAGCAGAATCAGCACGATGGCCACCCGCCGGATACCCAGCAGCCAGCCGGCCAGCTCGCCCTGGGAGCTCAGGTGCAGGCGGCGCGAGCGCAGCAGCAGCGGCATCACCAGCTGGTTGCTGACCATGGTGGAGAGGGCGATGGTCTCGACGATCACCATGCTGGTGGCCGCCGAGAGCCCACCGATGAACACCAGCAGCGGGATGCCGTCGAGCCCCGCCGCCAGCGGCAGGGTGAGCACGAAACTGTCCGGGTCGTTGCTGCCGCCCAGCAGCAGGCCGGCCATGGCGATGGGGATCACGAAGAGGTTGATGGCCAGCAGGTAGAGCGGGAAGAGCCAACTGGCGCGCTTGAGGTGGCGCTCGTCGACGTTCTCCACCACCAGTACCTGGAACTGCCGCGGCAGGGCGAGAAAGGCGAGAAAGGCGAGCACCAGGGTGCCGAACCAGCCGGTGGCGCCGCCGGGAACCGCACCCAGCCCCAGGGCATCGCCCAGCGCGGGATCGGCCGCCACCTGGCCGAAGAGGTCGGCCGGCCCCTGGAAGAGCCCGAACAGCACGAAGACACCCACGCTGACGAAGGCCAGCAGCTTGATCAGCGATTCGAAGGCGATGGCGGCCACCATGCCCTCGTGGCGTTCGCTGGCGTCCAGGTGGCGGGTGCCGAAGAGGATGATGAACACGGCGAGCACCAGCGCCACCCAGAACGACTTGTCGTTCCAGAAGCTCTCGTCGGCGAGGCGGAAATCCGCCGCCTCGGGGTAGTTCACCAGCACCGCGTGGCTCAGGGTGATGGCCTTGAGCTGCAGGGCGATGTAGGGCGTGATGCCGATCAGGGCGATGACCGCCACGAGGGCGCCGAGGCTCGAGCTCTTGCCGTAGCGGGCGCTGATGAAATCGGCGATGGAGGTGATCCGCTGCGAGCGGGCGATGCGCACCATCTTGCGGATCAGCAGCGGCCCCATGAGCATCGCCAGGGTGGGGCCCAGATAGATGAGCAGGAAGCTGGGCCCGAACTCGGCGGCGCGACCCACGCTGCCATAGAAGGTCCAGGCCGTGCAGTAGACGGCGATGGAGAGCGCATAGACGGTGGGAGAGCCGATCAACGAGCGGCCTTGCTCGGCGCGTCGGTCGCCCCAGGCGGCAATCACGAACAGCAGGGCGAGGTAGCCGAAGGCGAACGTCAGTACCAACGCTTCGCTGCGCATTGCCCTAGCGCTCCTCCTCGCGGCTCTCCATCAGCCAGGCCGCCAGGCCGATGACCAGCCCCCAGGCCAAGAAGAGATAGAGCGGCAGCCAGGAGGGGCCCGCCTCCGAGGGGCGGTCGAAGATCACCACCAGCGGCGGCGAGAAGAGCAGGGCGGCCAGCGCGGTGAGCGCGATCAGGCGAGCGCGGCGGCGCGGCTCGGTCATGTGCAGGCGTCCTCCTTGTCGAAGGCGCTGGTCTGCAGCGTCAGGGCCTGCTCGAGGGTCTCGATGCCGCGCGCCTCCAAACGCGGCAGCAGTGCCAGCCACAGCTCGGCGGTGACGCGGGCATCGCCAAGGGCCGTGTGGCGCGTGCCGGGCGGGAAGCTCAGGTCGTAGCGCTCGGCCAGGCTGTCCAGGTCGTGGCCGTCGAGGCTTTCGTCGAGCGCCCGCGAAATCAGCAGGGTATCGAGCACCGGCATGTCGAGGGTCACGTTGCTGCCCGGCAACTGCAGGGCCAGCAGGTCGAAGGCGGCATTATGGGCCAGGATCACGGCGTCGCCGATGTAGTCGCGAAAGCGCGGCAGGGCGACCGAGAGCGGCGGGGCGCCAGCCACGTCGGCGTCGGTCAGGCCGTGGATGGCGGTGCTGGCCGGGGGGATCGGCTTGCCCGGGTCGACGCGCAGGTCGAAGACCTCACTGGCCAGCAGGCGGGCGTTGACGATGCGGCAGGCGCCGATGCTGATCACCGTGTCTCCACGGCGCAGCTCCAGGCCGGTGGTCTCGGTGTCGAAGGCAACGATCTCCAGGGCGCGTAGCGGCCGGCAGGCGAGCTCGGCATCGGGGGGCGGCAGCTTGGCGATGCCGAAGTCGTGGAATTCGGGGCGCGGTGCCGTCTTGGCACGGGGCGCGCCGACCCGCTCCACCGCGGGCAGCGGCAGGCGCAGGCGAGCATGCTCGCCGTCGGCATCGGCCAGGCTCCAGGCGTCGCTGGCGTGCTGGCGCAGCAGGTCGCGCACGCGCGGCGCCAGCGGCAGGCTCTCCAGGTGCTGGTCGCTCCAGATGGCCAGTTCGCGTTGGGGCAGCGGCGTGCCGGACCACACCAGGTCGAGATAGACGCGGCGGTTGCCGAGCAGCATCTCCCCCTCGAAGGTGGCCGTGCCAGCGTGCGACCGGAGGTGTTCGAGCAGCGAGGCGAGCAGCACCAGCAGCGCCGGGGCATCGCCGCGGAACCAGGCGGGCATGCCGATGGGCACCACTTCCAGCGGCGAGTCGGCCAGGCGCTCGTTGAGGGACTGCCAGAGGTCGTTGGACCACAGCGGTACCAACCGCTCGCCTTGTTGTTGCATATCCTCGATGAGCCGGCCGAGGCGGTCGATGGTCTGGCTCAGCTCACGGCTCTCCTCGTCGATGACCGCTTCCAGGCGGCGGCGCAGGCCGTCGTCTTCCTGATCGGGCTGGCGCGTGCGACCCAGCGCCTCGGCGGCACTGCCCAGGCTGGCGCCATGGCGGCGCAGGGCCGGCAGCATGTCGGTGAGCTCGGCGCGGGCGCCCATCTCGCTGGTCCAGGCTGCCGTGGCATCGGTGAGGGTCAGCAGCGTCTCGCTCTCGCTGTGCGGCACGCGGCGCAGGATGACGTGCAGCCACCGCTCCCGGCAGGGGGTGAGCAGCTCGCGCGGCGCGCCATCCTGGGGCAGCTGGCCGAGGGCGTCCTGCAGGCTCGCCACCGGGAGCAGGGTATCGAGCCGCTTGCCGAGCCCCAGGCCGGGATGGTCCTCGAAGAGCGTTTCGGCGGCCTGGTTGAACAGCAGCAGGCGGCGGTGGTGGTCGCACAGCAGCAGCGGGGTGTCGAGCACCTGCAGCAGCGTCTCCAGCTCCTGGCGAATGCGTGCCGCGCTGCGCGCGCCTTCGGTGTGGGCGGTGGCCAGGCGCTGGCGGTCGGAGCGCCACGCCTCGCGCACGCGCATCAGGTCGGGGCCGAGGCCGCGCAGCCAGCCCTCGGGGGGGTAGTCCTCGCGGGCGTCGGGATTGGCGACGAGGCGCGCAAGCTGGACCTGGAGGTGGCGCAGCGGCGTGAACAGCATGCGCTCGAGCAGCAGGCCGCACAGGAAGATGGTGCCGCCGCCCGAGAAGCAGCCCAGCCACAGCACCAGACGGGCGAGCCCCTGGGGCTGGAAGAGGCTATCCAGCCAGGCGGCGAAGAGGGCGCCGCCCAGCAGGCTGATGCCGCTAAGCAGTAACCACAGGCCGATGAGCCGCTGTCGGCGGGGTAGCTTCTGCCCGAACATCACGCATCCTCGGCCAGCAGCGCCTTCACCTTTTCGACCAGCGCCTGGGTGGAAAAGGGCTTGGTGACGTAGTCGTCGGCGCCGAGGGCGAGGCCCTTCTCGCGTTCCACCTCGCGGCCATGGGCGGTGAGCATGATGATCGGCAGGCGCCGGTGGTGGGGGTCGCCGCGCAGCTGCTCGAGCACGTCGAAGCCGCTGATGCCCGGCAGGCTGATGTCGAGCAGGACCAGGTCGGGGGTGCTGTCGCCCACCGCGGCCAGGGCCGCTTCGCCATCCTCGGCGGTGATCACCTCGAAGCCGGCCTGCTGCATCAGGAATTCCAGTGACAGGACGATGTTGGGTTCGTCGTCCACCACCAGTACCTTGGCCATGGCGCTCTCCTTTATAGATTGTTGTTGTCAGTCTAGTGATCGCGACAGGGGCGGCAAAGACGACCTTGGGCGCAGGATTGTGGCGACTCGTTTATGGCTATCCTGCATTGGTGTGAAGCCAATCATTCTGTAAGGGAATATTGAGTCGAGCCACTCAGGCTACTTATTTCTGCGGCGACAACCAGTCGCCGGCTGCCCAGGCACCCGGCACGATTCCGGGGGCGCGCAACCTGCCGCACCACAGCCTGCTGCAGGCCAGTGACGATGCCTGGTACCTGAACCGCGAGGTGTTGCAGTCGCTCATCAACGAGGCCGAACTCGACAGCGAACCTCGGTACTCGCTGATCACTACCCCGCGCCCGATGCCATCGGGTGCGCCCCTGACGAGCGGATCACGATTGCCCATGAACGAAACTCTCTCCCCCGACGGGACGCGAGTGCGATTCAGGGGTCGCGGCGGCGGTCGAGCCTGGGGCCCAGGGGACCCAGCCACAGCCACACCTGGAGTACCACCAGCAGCGGCAGCAGCCAGGGCGGGGCGCCGGTGGTCACGGAGAGCAGGTAGTAGATGAGGTAGGCGACGACGCCGGCCCCCAGGCCGATCATCGGAAAGAGCAGCGGCCGCTGGTGGCCGGGTCGCCGCGTCAGGCGAAACAGTGAACCGATGAAGACGCCGAAGGCGGCTGCCATGGCGAGGTGCAGGAGAATGGCTTGCATAGCGTCGGATCGCATTCGTGTGGCTGTGATGGCAGCCTAACGCCTTCCGGCGTTGGCCGACTCTACGACTTTGGACACCCCTGGGAGGAAGCACCATGAAGGCGTTGCTGCTGTCGGCCTATGCAGCGGTGAGTCATCGCCACTGGGCGCAGGGCGTGATCGAGTGGCTGGATGATATCCAATGGACCCTGCTGGAGCTGCCGCCGCGCCACTTTTCGTGGCGAATTCGTGGCAATCCCCTGACCTGGATGGTGCGGGAGCACGAAACGCTGTCGCAGGAGTACGACGTCATCCTGGCCACCTCCATGGTCGACCTGGCGACGCTGTGCGGTCTCTACCCCCATCTGGGTCAGGCGCACAAGGTGGTCTACTTCCACGAGAACCAGTTCGCCTACCCGCTCTCGGCCCACCAGCGCCCGCAGGTTGAGGCGCTGATGGTCAATCTCTACAGCGCACTGGCGGCCGACCGGCTGGTTTTCAACACCGCCTATAACTGCGACAGCTTCCTTGCCGGTGCCGAGAGCTTTCTCAAGCGGATGCCCGACAACCTGCCGATGACGCGCCCCCTGGCACAGCTGGCCGAGCGGGCCGAGGTGGTGCCGGTACCGATTTCGCCGCTGCGTCGTCCACCACCTGATCGACCCCCGGGCCATCGCTTGATCTGGAACCATCGCTGGGAGTACGACAAGAATCCCGACGACTTCTTCGCCGTGCTGGTTTCCCTGGCAGAGCGCGACCTCGACTTCGAGGTGGCGGTGATGGGGCAGCAGTTTCGCGAGCGCCCCGCGATCTTCGACGAGGCGCGCGAGCGCCTGGGGGACCGGGTGGTGTGCTGGGGAGCGCAGCCGGAAGTGCGTTACCGGGAAATGCTGGCCAGCGGCGATATCGTGATCTCCACCACCTGGCACGAATTCCAGGGGCTCTCGATCATGGAGGCCGCGCAGCTGGGCGTGCGGCCGCTGGTGCCGGATCGCCTCTGCTTTCCCGAACTCTACCCCGCGGCGTATCGCTACGACGGCACCCGAGACGGGCTGGAAGCGACCCTGGCCGCCTGGCTGACCCACTCCCAGCAGCGGCCGCCGCCACTCGACGTCGGCGCCTGGGAGTGGCCGGCCATGGTCGGACGCTATCGGGCGCTGCTGCAAACGCCATAGGGCGGGCAGGGAGCGCCGTATTGCCGGGCCGCTTTGTGGGTGTCCTAGGGGTGCCCTGTAGTGGCTTCGTCCAGGCGGTCGAGACGGCGTGTGGGCCAGTGCACCACGGCCGTGTGACGAACCATGTGTTCGGCCAGGCGGGGGTGGCGCTGGCCGATCACCGTGCTGGCGAAGTCGGCCAGAAAGCGCGACTTGAGCTCGGCCCGGGCACGGTCGACGCCCACCCTCTGGTAGGGCGTCGAGGCGAGCAGCATGAAACCGTCGTCCGGAATGCGGCCGGCGCGCATGTTGGCATCGATGATATCGGCGGCGGTGCCGATGGGTTCGGCCAGGTCCGGGCCGTAGGGGCCGATGATCAGCGCGGTGTTGGGCAGGTGCAGGAAGTCGAAGCCACGTCCCACGCAGATCACCCACTCGCGGTGCTCGATGTCCAGCGCGCGTGAGACGCCGCGCAGGCTCGTCACATGAGCCAGGTTGCCCTCGAACAGCGGCAGCAGGTCGCGGCGGATATCGCCGGGCATGTCGGGGCAGAGACGGGCGACGCGGAGCTCGAGGGCGGCAGCGGCCGGGGAAAGTGCGCCGATGTCCAGGATCTCGTCGCCGTCGCCATGCACGATCAGGGCGTCGCCGTCGGTTTCGAAGCCGCATACCAGCGGGTAGACGTTGCGACGGTCGCTGCCGAAGAGCCGTTCGGCCTGGGCCTGAAGGCAGCGGGCGTGGGCCAGCGCCGCCTGCTGGTCGCAGCCGAACCCGGCGCAGCCGCGGGCGCGCGCACCGCGAGAGAAGTGGTAGGTGATCATCAGCAGCGCGCCGTGGCCGGCGTGGATCGCCTCCGCCACTGCTTCGGTGAGCAGTTCGCCCAGGTAGGGCCAGCCCAGATCGAAGATGCCGCCCAGATTGCGGAAGGGGGTGATAATGCCCAGCGGCGTGCGGGTGGCATGGGGAATGTGGATGCGCCCGTCCATGCACTTCATGACCAGCAGGCGCGTCGGGTGATTGGCCAGGTAGCGCGCACGAGCCAGGCTGGCCGAGGGGCTGCAGAAGGTGGCGGCATGCGCCCGGGACAGGGAGAGCAGCGTCTCGATGCGCTCGAGGATGGGTCGGTCGTGGATGGGCATGGGCGCGGCGACTCGGTTCTTGTTATGAGGCGATATCCGCCCATCGTCGCCGAGCCCAGGCCCGATGCCAACTCGTCCTTTGGCGCACGGCCTAGAGCGTGGTCTTGTCCGGAAACTCGCAGAGGTCCTCGATCACGCAGCTCCCGCAGCGCGGCTTGCGTGCCACACAGGTGTAGCGGCCGTGGAGGATCAACCAGTGATGGGCGTCGCGGCGGAATTCGCGGGGCACGTGGCGCAACAGCTTCCGCTCCACCTCGTTGACGTTGGCGCCCTTGGCGATGCCGGTGCGGTTGGCCACGCGGAAGATGTGGGTGTCCACGGCGATGGTGGGTTCGCCGAAGGCGGTGTTGAGGATGACGTTGGCCGTCTTGCGCCCGACGCCGGGCAACGCCTCGAGCTCGGACCGGGTTCGGGGTACCTCGCCGCCGTGCTGCTCGACCAGCATGCGGCAGGTCTTCATCAGGTTCTCGGCCTTGGTGTTGTAGAGGCCGATCGTCTTGATGTGCGCCTTGAGACCCTCCAGGCCGAGATCGAGGATGCCCTGGGGCGTGTTGGCCACGGGGAAGAGGCGCGCCGTGGCCTTGTTGACGCCGACATCGGTGGCCTGGGCGGAGAGCAGCACGGCGGCGAGGAGCTCGAACGGGGTGGACCAGTTCAGCTCAGTGGTGGGTTCGGGATTGTGGGCGCGCAGCCGCGCAAAGATCTCGTGGCGTTTCTGGGCGTTCATGGTGCTTCCGTGGCGGTGGCAAGGCGGAAACCGGTGAGTAGTATTGCTCCGACCTGTCTCCGGCGCCCCTCACGTGGGTGGTAGTTTGATGCCAGTCGTTGTCTGGCATTCGTTAAGCTTTTCGGGCCTCTTCCAGTGCCTGGCGGGCGCTGGCGAGCAGCCGCTCGGCCTCGGGCAGCTGGGCCTGGGCGGTGGCCTCGGCCTCGGCGTCGCCGCGCCGCCGCGCGCTCTCCAGCTGCTGGCGCACCCGTTTCAGCGCCTGTTCGGCGGCCTTCACTGCCATCTGCCTCTGTCGTTGCACCTTGGCGTCGCCCTGATCGGTGCTCGTGGCGCGGTTCGAACCCGCCGGCTGGCGCTGACGCAGCAGCCGGCGCTGGCGCTCGAGGCGTTTCTCGCGCGCGTCCCGGGCCAGCCGACGCTGGTGCGCCTGGAAGCGGCGCCGCCCCTTCTCGGCGCGCCGGGCCAGATAGGCATCGCGCTCGGCCTCGCTTTCCGCTGCTTGCCAGCGGGGATGGGGCAGCAGGTCGATGCAGTCCACCGGACAGGGGGCCACGCACAGCTCGCAGCCGGTGCATTCGTCGGCGATGACGGTGTGCATGCGCTTGGCCGCGCCGAGAATGGCGTCCACCGGGCAGGCCTGGATGCACTTGGTGCAGCCGATGCATTCGTCCTCGCGGATCCACGCCACCAGCGGCTCCTGGGCCGGTTCGGCCAGCGGCAGCGAGGGGCGGTCGGTCACCTCGGCGAGCCGCTCGACGGTGCGCTGGCCGCCCGGCGGGCAGCGGTTGATCGGCTCACCCGCGGCGATGGCCTCGGCGTAGGGTCGACAGCCAGGCTCGCCGCACTTGCCGCACTGGGTTTGCGGCAGCAGGGCGTCGATGGCGTCGATCAGGTCCGCGTCGAGGGTGGGGCGATTCATCTCACTCGCTGGCCCGGCTCGGCGCCGGAATGCGGCTCGAGCAGGTAGATGCCGCCGTTGCTGCCGGCGGCCAGCACCATGCCCTCGGAGACACCGAAGCGCATCTTGCGCGGAGCGAGGTTGGCGACCATCACCGTGAGGTGGCCTTCCAGCGCTTCCGGTGCATAGGCGGCGCGAATGCCGGCGAAAACGGTGCGTGTTTCGCCACCCAGGTCGAGGGTGAGCTTGAGCAGCTTGTCGGCGCCCTCCACGTACTCCGCCGTGGCGATGCGGGCGATGCGCAGGTCGACCTTGGCGAAATCGTCGAAGCTGATCTGCGGGGCCAAGGGCTCCTCAGCCAGCGGCCCCTTGGCGCCCTCCTTGAGTTTCTGTTCTTCCACCAGGTCCTCCTTCGACGCCTCGATCATGGCGTCGATCTTGTCGCGCTCCACGCGGGTCATCAGCGGCTTGAACTTGGCGATGGCGTGGTCGACCAGCACCTCGCGGCGGCTCTCCCAGTCCAGCGTTTCCAGCTGCAGGAAAGCACGCGCCTGCTCGGCCATGGCGGGCACGATGGGCGCCAGGTAGACCATCAGCTGACGGAAGAGGTTGATGCCCACCGAGCAGATGTCGAGCACCTCCTGGTCGCGGCCTGCCTGCTTGGCGAGCACCCAGGGCTCGGCCTCGGCAATGTAGGTGTTGGCCTCGTCGGCGAGCTCCATTATCTTGCGCACGGTGCGGCCGAACTCGCGCGTCTCGAAGTCCTCGGCGATGGCGTCGCCGGCGGCGATGAAGCGGGCAACCAGATCGGGCTCGACGCAGTGGGCGGAAAGCCGGCCGCCACCCAGCTTCTTGACGAAGCCGGCACAGCGGCTGGCGATGTTGACCACTTTGCCCACCAGGTCGGCGTTCACACGCGCTGCGAAGTCCTCGAGGTTGAGGTCGAGGTCATCGAGGCGCGCGGTGAGCTTGGCCGCGAAGTAGTAGCGCAGGTACTCGGGGTTCAAGTACTCGGCATAGGTGGCCGCCTTGATGAAGGTGCCGCGCGACTTGGACATCTTGGCGCCGTTGACGGTGACGAAGCCGTGGCAGTTCACCGCCGTGGGCGTGCGGAAGTCGGCGCCGTGCAGCATGGCGGGCCAGAACAGCGCATGGAAGTAGACGATGTCCTTGCCGATGAAGTGGTAGACCTCGGCCTGGGAGTCGGGCTTCCAATAGGCATCGAAGTCGAGGCCCTCCCGGTCACACAGGTTCTTGAAGCTGGCCAGGTAGCCGATGGGCGCGTCGAGCCACACGTAGAAGTACTTGCCCGGGGCATCGGGAATCTCGAAGCCGAAGTAGGGGGCGTCGCGGGAGATGTCCCACTCATTGAGCCCGGCCTCGAACCACTCCATGAGCTTGTTGCGGATCTGCGACTGGACGTGCTCTTCGTCGATCCAGTGCTTCAAAAAGTCGGCGAAGTCCGGCAGCTTGAAGAAGAAGTGGGTGGAGCTGCGCACCTCGGGGGTGGCCCCGGAGATGGCGGAGACCGGGTCGATCAGTTCCGCCGGCGTGTAGGTGGCGCTGCACGCCTCGCAGTTGTCGCCGTACTGGTCCGCGGCGCCGCACTTGGGACAGGTGCCCTTGATGAAGCGGTCGGCGAGAAAGAGCCCCTTGACCGGATCGTACATCTGCTCGATGTCACGGGTGGCGATGTGGCCGGCGTCGCGAAGCCGGGTGTAGATCAGCTCACTGAAGTGGCGGTTCTCGTCGGAGTGGGTCGAGTGGTAGTTGTCGAAGCCGACACCGAAGGTGGCGAAGTCCTGCTGGTGTTCGCGGGAGACCCGCTCGATCAGCGCCTCGGAGGTGATGCCCTCCTGCTCGGCGCGCAGCATGATGGCGGTGCCGTGGGCGTCGTCGGCGCAGACATAGTGACACTCGTGACCGCGGCTCTTCTGGAAGCGCACCCAGATGTCGGTCTGGATGTACTCCAGCAGGTGGCCCAGGTGAATGGCGCCGTTGGCATAGGGCAGGGCGCTGGTGACCAGGATCTGACGCGTATCGCGAGTGGTGTTCGGCATGGTGGCTCTGCTTGTCCCGTTGAAAACAGGCCTCGATTGTAGCCATCTTCGCCGGGTGCTGCATCCGGGCGGGGCGGTGATGGCCGCCTTCGGGACCGGTTCAGGTGCGCAGCACCCCGAAGTGGGTGAGGCCGCGGTCGGCGAGGTGCAATGCCTGCATGCGACTCATCACCCCCTGGTCGCAGTACAGCAGGTATTCCCGGTCGTGGGGCAGGGAGTCGGCCTGCGCCTGAAGCTCGTAGAAGGGGATCGCCAGCTGCTCCACCTGGGGCAGGTCGAGCGGGTCGGCCTCGCGCTCTTCCGGGGGGCGGATATCGATCACGCTAACCGGCCCCTGGTCGGCCAGGGCTGCGGTGCCCTCGACGATGCGCACGTCGAACTCGCTGCCGTCGGTCTCGCTTTCCAGCAGACGGTCCGAACGGGTCGACGTCGCCGCCGCGATGGCGTCTTCGAGCACGCGGAAGTCGAAATCCTGCTCGGCGGCCAGCACCTTGTCGCGGCGGGCCTGGGTGTTGGGACGGCGCGAGACGGCGCCGCACACCTCCGGCATGCCTTCGGCGAAGCGGTCGGTACCGATTCGGCGCGCAGTGGCGATGATGTCGAGCTTGTCTTCGGCGATCAGCGGGCGCAGCGTGGGCAGCTCGCTCACTTCATCGATCAGGGCGAGGTTGGTCAGGCTCTGGCTGGAAACCTGGGCGATGGCATCGCCGGTGGCGAGCACCGGAATGCGGGCCCGCTGGGCGAGACGGCCGGCGGCGCGCAGCATCATGCGCTTGAGCACCACGCCGATCAGCCCGTCGGGAATGGTGCGGTGCATCTCGCCGACGACGCCCTCGAAGGGCACGCTGATGAACTGGACGCGATGGGAGCGGCTGTAGCGTTCCCAGAGATGGTGGGCCACGTCGCGCACGATGTGCTCATGAGCCGGGCCGCCGAGATCGAAGAACAGGAAGTGGGTCTTGATGCCGCGACGAATCAGCTTCCAGGCGGCGACGGGCGAGTCGAAACCGCCCGAGATGAGGCAGAGCGCCTGGCCCTGCTGACCCAACGGGTAGCCACCCAGCCCCGGCCAGCCCTGATGGATCAGCCGCAGGCGCCGGTCGATGACATCCAGGCGCACGTTGACCTCGGGATGGTTGAGATCGACGCGGGAATCGGGGGCGGCATCGAGCAGGACACGACCCAGGAAGCGTTCGAGATCGGCCGAGGTGAAGTCGTGATTCCCTCGCCGCTTGGTGCTGACCCGGAAGCGGCGTCCGGCGATAGCCGTTTGCCAGAGGGCTACCAGCCGCTGCCCGGCGTCCTCGAAGGTGGTGAACGGCACTTCCTCCACCACCTGCACGGAGTGGATTCCGGGAATGCGGGTCAGGGCGCTTTCCAGGTCGCCGCGCTGTCCCGCGGAGAGCGACTCGTCGGTGCTGACCTGCAGCGAATCCCAGCCGCCCTTGACACGCACCGACTCGCCGAGCGGCGAGAGCGTATTGCGCACGTTGCTGACCAGGCAGCGGGTCATCTGCCGTCGCACGGGTCGTGACTTGATGGTGATTTCCGGGAACAGCTTGAGCAGGTAGTACATCGGCGCTCGCTTGTGGAACAGTCGTGAAAACAGATGCTTGTAGTATACCAGAGGCGACCCGGAAGCGTGACAGGCGGGGTCGAGCGACCTATCTACGCGCCTATTCCCCGCAGCCCAACGCAGTGCGCCCGGCCGAAGCCGGGCGCCGAGGTCAGGTTGCCTGCTCGCGACGGGGGTCAGTAGAGGGCCTGCTCCTCGCTGACGACTTCCTTCAATAACTCCAGGAAGAGCTTGTCGGCTTCGGAGTGCTCTGCCGGGTCGTCGGGAATGTGCACGCTGGTGGTGTCGGAGATTTCGTTGGCGATGCGCGCCATCACGTCCTGGGGGTTGTCCTGGCCAAGGTGGCGTCGGGTGATCTCCAGCGACTGTTCGAGAATCTTTGGGTCCTGAAGCAGTTTCTTGATGAAGCTGCGCAGTTCATTGATCACGCGCGTCTTCTGGATTTCCGAGGCTGACATGGCGCTCTCTCCTTGTCGTGATGAGCCGTGATGAGCCCTGTTCGGTCGTTGCCGCGACGATAGCACGTTTGCGCGGCTCACACAGTCTCGGGGCTGCGGCATGGCACGTTGCTGGTGCGGCTTGCCGAGGTCGTTCGACCCGGTTTTGTAGGAAATCTCGCACAAATGGCGAGGCCAATGGATTAACTCGTATGGCCAGGGAGGGGTAGATGCAACGGAAAAAATCGTTACACTGGGTTACATGGGTGTGTCCTCATGCTCGTGCATGAATGAGATGCTGCTTGACACTGAGCTGATAGCCTCATATCCAGACAGTAAAAAGACAATAACCAGCATTGGATCTCTTTGATGTCGAAAGGTGGGTAGTGCCAGCCGCCGAGCGTCGAAGAGCGCCACGCATCGGCAGGTGCAGGCTTGCCGGAACGCATGAAGACGAACAGGGAACTGAGATGACACAACAAGGTGCAACGCAACGCGCAAGGTGGGGACAACATGCCGGGCGAGTTGCCGGCTCGCTGGCGGTAGGCTCGGCCATGACGCTGATGCCGCTGGCGGCTGCAGTAGCTCAGAGCCTGCCTCAGGGCATGGCGTCCCCCGGATCCGCCGACCTGCCACAGGTCGTGCAGCAAGCCATCGCCACTAACCCGGAAGTGCGTGCCGCCTGGAACGAGTTCCAGGCCTCCGGGCATGACAGGCGCGAGGCCTGGGGCAATTACCTGCCAAGCATCGATGTCTCCGCCGGGGTCGGGGTCGAGGATCGGGAGGATGACGCCCGTGGCAGCTACGACACCCGCTTCGCCGAACTCAGCCTGAACCAGATGATCTACGACGGCTTCGCCACTCGCAGCGAGGTCGAGCGTCTGGATCGCGCTCGCCTGGTGCGCTATTACGAGCTGCTGGGTGTCAGCGAGGAGGTGGCCCTGGAGGCCGCACGCGCCTACCTCGACGTACGGCGTTATCGCGAACTCGTGACCCTTGCCCAGCAGAATTACGCCGAGCACCTTCGCGTCTACGATCAGATCGAGGAGCGCGTGCGGTCGGGGGCCGGTCGCGGCGTCGATCTGCAGCAGATCAACGGCCGCCTGGCGCTGGCCGAGTCCAACCTGATGACCGAAGCCTCCAACCTGCACGACGTCTCGGCCCGCTACCAGCGCATCGTCGGCGGCCTGCCCGCAGAGAGCCTGGCGCCGGCTCCCGACCTTGACGAGCGCATACCCCCTTCCATGGCCGAGGCGGTGAACCTGGCGTTCCAGGGCAACCCGGATTTCCATGCCGCCATCGAGAACATCGAGGCCAAGCGCGCCGAGGAGAGCCAGACCCAGGCGGCCTTCCAGCCGCGGCTCGATCTGCGCGCGCGCACCGGCGTCTACGAGAACAACGACGGCAGTTTCGACCCGCTGGGTCAACGCGACCGCCACAGGGTCGAACTGGTCGCCAGTATGAATCTGTACAACGGCGGCAGCGACCTGGCCTCGTTCCGGGCCGCCAGCAATCGCGTCGAGCAGGCCGTGGACGAGCGTGACCTGGCGTGCCACAACGTGCGCCAGACCACCCAGATCGCCTACAACGATGCGCAGCGCCTTCGCGAACAGCTCGAGTATCTCAACGAGCACCGCCAGTCCATCGACCGCGTTCGCGGGGCCTATGAGCAGCAGTTCGACATCGGCGAGCGATCGCTGCTCGATCTGCTGGACAGCGAGAACGAGTACTTCGAGGCCAGTCGCGCCTATGCCAATGCCGTATACGATATACGGCTGGCCGACACCCGTATTCTGGCGGCCACCGGGCAGCTCATGCAGACCCTTGGCGTGATGCGCGAGGACATGCCGACGCTGGCCGAACTGGGCAGTGACGGCGTGGCGCTTGATCCGGAGGGGCTGTGTCCCGTACAGGGGCCGGCCGGTTTCACGCTGGAGGACCTGACCCGGGGGTTGGGCAGCGCGCCGGCACCCGAGCGGGCGCCGGATGTGACGCTGTCGGCGGATGCGCTCTTCGCGGTCAATAGTGCCGAACTCGGCTCGGATGCCCGTAGCGAGCTCAACGCCCTGGCCGAACGGATCCAGGAGCGCCGTGACCTGGCGCGCGTCTTCATTGCCGGCCATGCCGACAACACGGGCAGCGATGCCATCAACGACCCGCTCTCGCAGCGTCGGGCCGATAGCGTCGCGGCCTATCTGGTGAGCCAGGGCGTCAGCGCCGAGCTGATCGAGACGCGCGGTTACGGCTCTCGCCGGCCGGTGGCCAGCAACGATACCGTGCAGGGGCGTCGCCAGAATCGCCGCGTCGAAGTGACCCTCGAGGAACGGGGAGAAAGCGCGGCCGGTTTCGAGCTCGAAACGCCCAGTGTGAGTCAGCAAGTACCCTCCCCGGAGCCGGCCGGTGAGTCGGTGACCTCAACGCCCGTGGCATCGAGTGCGGAGCGAACCTTCCTCCAGGTGGCCGCGCTGTCTCGCCAAGAGGCGGCCGAGTCGCTGCGCGATTCGCTCACCCAGTCGCTGGGCAAGCCGGCACGCCTCGCCAGTCGCGGTGGCGTTCATCGCGTGCAGGTAGGGCCGTTGAGCGACGGGGATCTCGCCGCAGTCCAGCAGCGCCTGGACACGCTGGGCTATCACGACGCCTACGCCACTCAGGGCTGAGCCGGGATCCGGCCGGCCTTGTGCGAAGGGCCGGCCGGGTATCGTCACGCTTTCCGGCTAATGGCAAGAGGTGCTCGTGAGCCAACAGGAAAATCTGGAGGCGACGCTTGGCGATGCCGGTGCTTCCGCAGTGAAGGACGAACTGCTGGAATGCCTGCTGAGCGTGGCCCGGTCGCATGATCATGATGTCAGCCCCGACTCGCTGGTGGCGGGTCTGCCGCTCGAGGAGGGGCGCCTGACCCCGGCGGTCTTCCCGCGGGCGGCGGCGCGTGCCGGCATGACGGCACGCATCGTCAAGAGCCGGCTGGTGCAGTTGAACCCGGACTTGTTCCCGGCGGTGCTGCTGCTGGAGCCGGGCCGAGCCTGCTTGCTGGTGGCCTTGGATATCAAGGCACGCAAGGCGCAGGTCATTTTCCCCGAGCTCGGCGATGCGGTTTCCGAGGTAAGCCTCGATGGCCTGCAGCGTAGCTACAGTGGCCAGGCCATCTATGTGAGGCCGCGCTTCCAGTTCGATGCGCGCGGCCCCGAGGTCAAGAAACAGCGCGCGCGCCATTGGTTTTGGGGCGTTATCCGCGAGAACCGCAAGCTGTATCGCGACGTCATCGTCGGTTCGGTGCTGATCAATCTCTTTGCGGTGGCGATGCCGCTCTTCGTGCTCAACGTTTATGACCGGGTGGTGCCCAACCAGGCCACGGAGACGCTGTGGGTGCTCGCCATCGGCATCTTCATCGTGCTGTGCTTCGATCTGGCGCTGCGCCTGATGCGCAATGCCTTTGTGGACCTGGCGGCCAGTCGTGCCGACGTCAAGCTCTCGTCGTCGATCATGGCTCGTGTACTGGGCATGCGCATGGAGGCCAAGCCGGCCTCGACCGGTTCCTTTACCGCGACGCTGCAGTCCTTCGAATCGGTGCGCGCCTTCATCGGCTCGGCCACGGTCGTGGGGCTGGTCGATCTGCCCTTCGTGCTGATGTTTGCCGGCATCATTGCCTTGATCGGCCCGCCCCTGGTGATTCCGGTGCTGGTGGGCATCGCGGTGGTGCTGCTCTATGCGCTGGCGGCCCAGAGCAAGCTGCACGAGCTCTCCGAGACGACCTGGCGCGTCGGTGCCCAGCGCAATGCCACCCTGGTCGAGTCGGTCTCGCACCTGGAAACCGTCAAGGCGCTGCGTGCCGAGAGTCGCATTCAGGGCTCTTGGGAAAAGTCCAGCGCCTTTCTGTCGCGCACGGCGGCGCAACTGCGTCTGGTCAGCTCGTCGGTGTCCAGCATGGCGCTGTGGACCCAGCACACCGTGGCGGTGGCGGTGATCGTCATTGGGGTCTACCAGATCATCGAGGGCAACCTGACCCAGGGCGGACTGATTGCTGCCTACCTGCTCTCGTCGCGGGCCATGGCGCCGGTGAGTCAGGCGGCAGCGCTGCTGGCCCAGTACCATCAGTCCTCCACGGCGCTCGATTCGCTCAATGGCGTCATGGACAAGCCCGTGGAACGCCCCGATGACCGCCACTTCGTGAGCCGCCCGGTGGTGCGGGGCGACATCGCCTTCGACAAGGTGTCACTGCGTTATCCCGAGGCGGAGCGCGAGGCGCTGCGCGATGTTTCGCTCAAGATCAACGCCGGCGAGAAGGTGGCCCTGCTGGGGCGGGTGGGCTCAGGCAAGTCGACCCTGCACAAGCTGTTGCTGGGACTCTACCAGCCCACCGCCGGGGCGGTGATGATCGATGGGGTGGATGTCCGCCAGTTCGACCCCCTCCAGCTGCGCCGCCATATCGGCTATGTCCCCCAGGATGTCAGCCTCTTCTTCGGCACGCTGCGGGAGAACGTCGCTGCCGGCGGCGGCAGCGACGGCGTCGACGACGAAGCCCTGCTGCAGGCACTCGAGCTGAGCGGACTGGAAAGCCTGGTCAACAACCACCCCCACGGCGTGGAGCTCCAGGTCGGCGAGCGCGGCGGGATGCTCTCCGGGGGCCAGCGCCAGGCGGTGGCCATTGCGCGTGCGGTGGTGCATGACCCCCAGATCCTGCTGCTCGACGAGCCGACCAGTTCCATGGACCACGCCAGCGAGGAAGCCTTCAAGAGCCAGCTCACGACCTATGCCGAGGGCAAGACGCTGCTGCTGGTTACCCATCGCACTTCGCTGCTCTCGCTGGTGGATCGCATCATCGTCGTCGACGGCGGCAAGGTGGTGGCCGACGGCCCGCGCGACAAGGTCGTCGAGGCCCTGCGCAAGGGACAGATCGGGAGGGCCAACTGATGGCGAGTCGCAAGCCAACCGCCGAACAGCAGGGCTTCGAGGCCATCGGTCGTTTCTCCACCGTCGGCAGCAAGCCGTTTCGCCCCCTGATCGATCGCCTCTTTGCGCGACGGGTGACGGCGGCGCACTTGAACCGAGACTGGGCCAGCGATGCCGACTGGGCGCGCATGCAGCAGGATCCGATGCGGGCGCGGGCCTTGCTCTATACCTTCTTTCTCGCGGTGGCCGTGCTGCTCACCTGGGCCTACTTCGCGGAAATCGATGAAGTCACCCGGGGCGCCGGACGCGTCATCCCGGCGCAGCAGCTGCAGCGGATCCAGTCGCTTGATGGCGGAGTGGTGCAGGAAATCCCCGTGCGTGAGGGGCAGTTGGTCGAGAAGGGCGACGTGCTGATGCGCATCGATCCCACCCGCTACGTCTCCGATTTTCGCGAGAATCGCGCCAACGCGCTGGCCTTGCGAGCGCGGATCGAACGTCTGCGGGCGCTCGTCACCGACACGCCGTTCAACCCCGCCGATGAGCTTCGCGATGAAGTGCCCGACATCGTGATACAGGAGCGCGAAGTCTACGAGAGCCGGCGCGAGGAGCTGCGGGAACAGGAGAACGTGCTTCGTGACCGTATTCGCCAGCGCGAGGAAGAACTGCGCGAGGCGCGGGCCCGGACCGAGACGGCCCGGCGCGAACTCAGCATGGCATCGCGCGAGCTTAACCTCACGCGCCCCTTGCTCGAATCCGGTGCCGTTTCCGAGGTGGACGTGCTGCGGCTGGAACGCGAGGTCTCGCGGACACGTGGTGAGTTCGAACAGGCACAGGCGTCGGTCAGTCGTCTGGAAGCCGCGGTGGAAGAGGCCGAAGGCCAGCTCACTGAGCTGGGCAGCGAGCGCCGCAGCGAGTGGCGCAATGACCTGGCCCAGACCCTGGCCGATCTCAATGCCCTCAACGAGGCGAGTACCGGCCTGCAGGATCGCGTGCGTCTTGCCGAGCTGCGTTCTCCGGTAGAAGGCGTGGTGCAGCAGCTCGAGATCAATACCATCGGCGGCGTGGTCCAGCCCGGCCAGGAAGTGGTCAGCGTTGTACCCAACGACGAGCAGTTGCTGGTGGAAGCACGGATTGCACCCCAGGACATCGCTTTCCTGAGTCCCGGCCAGCCCGCCACCATCAAGCTCACCGCCTATGACTACAGCATCTACGGTGGTCTCAAAGCCGAACTGGACCACATCAGCGCCGATACCATCACGGATGACAACGACAACACCTTCTACCTGGTGCGGGTCCGCAGCCTCGAAGACGAGACGCTGGGCAGCGACATGCAGGTGATTCCCGGCATGACCGCCGAGGTCGACATCATGACCGGCAAGCGCACCGTGATGCAGTTTCTGCTCAAGCCCGTGTTGCGGGCGTGGCGCGATTCCATGGGAGAACGATGATGGCACACTGGTTTGTCAGTCACGGACGTGACGAATTTCCTCGCTGGCGCCGCGCCTTTCCAGAAGCGCGACTGGCATCGGCGTCTGCAGTACAGCAATCCGCTGGAGCCGGCGATGCCGTCTGGCTCATGAACGACACGCCGGCGTGGCCGTCGCTGGCCATGCAACTGAGCCAGCAGGGGGCTGCCGTCGTGGTGCTCAGCCTCTCGCCCAACGATCGCGAGGCCTTGCAGGCTCTCCAGGCGGGCGCACGGGGCTATGCGCACGCGCTGGCCTCGGCGGCAATGCTGACGCAGGTGGCGATGGTGACGGCCAACCAGGGCATCTGGGTGCCGGCCGACCTTTTGGGACGTGTGCTCGGCGCCACCTACCAGGCTCTGGGAGGCGAGCCGCGCATGTCGAATGACGAGTTGGCGACCTTGACCGAGCGGGAGCGCGACGTGGCCCTGGCCGTTGCCAGTGGCCAGAGCAACAAGGAAGTGGCGCGGCGCCTCGACATCACCGAGCGCACGGTGAAGGCGCATCTTGGCGCCGTGTTCCGCAAGTTGGGCGTGCGCGACCGCATGCAACTCGTGCTGCTGCTCGCCCATCACCCCGAGATATCCTGATACCACGGTAACTTGTCGTTACCTGTCCATCGGTCCAATACCCCGCCGTCGATGGGTCACCTACCTTTGAATCAGATTCTTCATTCGGGAGACGAGTGCCGACTCGTTCTCGAGTGAATCAATAACATTATCTTCGCCGTACGCAGGGAGTCACACCATGAGCATTGCCACTGTTGTGTCGATCACCGGTCAGGCCTGGGCCCGGGACGAGCAGGGTAACCTTCGCGAATTGAGCGTGGGGGACACCCTTCAGGAAGGCGAGGTGCTGGTCACCTCGGACAACGGCAGCGTGCAACTCGACTTCGGCGACGGCCTCGAGCCGACGCAGATCCCTGGCGGTCAAACGGTTGCCATGACGCCCGAACTGAATGACGAGGCGCCAGTCGATGAAACCGATTTCGCGGCGATGGACGAGGATATCGACGCCCTGCTCACGGCACTTGAAGAAGAAGACGGCGACCTGCTTGAAGCCCTCGACGCCACCGCAGCCGGGGCCGGCGGCGGTGGCGGCGCTGGCGGCGGCCATGACTTCGTGCGCCTCGCCCGCATCAGCGAAGACGTCGACCCGTTGGCGTTCACCTTTGCCGGGGCCGCTACGCCGGGGCCGGAGTTCGATGAGGACTTTGCACCCGCCGACGTCGAGGAAGATGCCGAAGTGATCGCTCCCACCGCGAATGCTTCCACCATCGAATTGCAAGATGCCGAAACGGTGGGTGAGAGTGCCTCAGTCGCGACCGGTGTTCTCGATTATTCCTTTGGCTCCGGCGGCGCGGGCAGCGTCACTTTCGCCGGCATGGACGGTACCCAACTGCAGGTAGGGCGCGAGCTGCTCCAGTTTAGCTGGGACGGCGATAGCAATACGCTGTTCGCGGTATCGCCCGGCCGTGAGTCTCTCGTATTCACCGTGGAAGTCGATCCTACTACCGGCGAGTTTACGGCGACGCAGGTCAGCAACCTGCTGCACGAAGAGAGCCTCGACGAGGCGCTGGCCGGCCTGACCTTCACCGTCACCAGTGGCGACGGGTCCACCGCGGACGGCGATTTCGACATCACCATCCTCGACGACCTGCCCAGCATCACCGAGTTCTCAACCGGCGATCTCGATGAGCTGACCCTGACCACTTTCGATGTCGCGACCGGCGAAGGCGGCTATCCCCCACGAGAGATTCCGCAACAGGAGGTGGCTCTCGAGCCGGGACAAGATGACTTTCCTGGCAATGATCAGCCTCTTCCCTGGATGCCCAACAGTGCCAGCCAATCACTGGCCAGTTTCTTCGATGCCTCCATTAATTACGGTGCCGATGGCCCGGGTAGTGCGGAATGGAGCTATGGCCTCTCCCTTACCAGCGGCGAAGGCGACGGCTCTGTCGACTCGGGACTGACGACCGGTGATGAGACCATCTACCTACATGAAGTCGAAGGTCCAAATGGCAGCATGGGCATCGTCGGCAGCACTAACTCTACGCCTCCTGAAGCGGGTGGCGAGTTGCCTAGCGACGTCGTCTTCCTCCTAGCCATCGATGGTGAAGGCGAAGAGGCATCGATCACCCTGATGCAGTTCCAGGCCATCGATCATCCCGAAGGTGGCGAGCCCGGCCAGACGATCTCCATCCCCAGCGATCTAATCACCCTCACCGGCACTCTCACCGTGACCGATGCCGACGACGACAGCGTCTCGGCGAGCCAGGATATCGACCTGGCCAGCCTGATCAACTTCGTGGATGACGAGCCCGAAATCATCGAGTTCGATACCACTGAAGCTGATCTTGCAGTCGACGAGTCGTTGGAGCCCGACACCGACACCGATCCCAACGCCGGTGACGAAACCGCAGCAGGGGCGCCCGAAGGCGCCATTGGCTACGCCACCCTGGCCGGTGACGAGCTGTTCGACGTCAGCGTCGACGGCGGCGCTGACGGCGAGAATGACGCAGCGCGTAGCTTCGCCCTGAACCTGGCGCTGGCCGAAGAAGCCAGCAGCGTCGATTCCGGGCTGGATGTCACCGGCGGCGGCAACATCCTGCTCTCCATGGATGGCAGCGATGTGGTGGGCCGGGACAGCCAGACCGAGTCTGAGGTCTTCCGCATCGAGATCGATGCCGAGACTGGCGCGGTCACCGTCACTCAGTACCAGGCCATCGATCACGGCGAAGACGGCAACGATCACGATGCCGGTCTGTCCATCGACCCGGAGCTGCTCAGTGCCGAGTTGACCATTGAGGATAACGACGGCGACAGCGATAGCCAGAGCGTGGAGCTGGGCAGCCTGATTACTTTTGAGGACGACGGCCCGAGCGCCCAGCGCGCCGAGCTGGGCCAAGACGACGCCCCCGTGGTCAGCCTCGACGAATCGCCGATGGAAGGCGAAGGCAACGATGGCCT
>NZ_WHMA01000016.1:51408-75071 GCF_010994375.1 Halomonas sp. NO4 | reverse complement strand
CCGACCACAGAAGTACCCTGCCAAGAGAAATGCCAGTCAGCGTTAACTGACTGGCATTACACCGCGAGGTGGGCCTTTCGTCCGGGACGCCGGCGCCGGAGCGCCGACGGGATCAATCGAGGTCAGCCCTCAGTTGGTGACCCGGATGTTGGAGGCCTGAAGGCCTTTCTTGCCCTGGGTGACGTCGAAGGAGACCTTCTGGCCATCCTGCAGGGACTTGAAGCCTTCAGCCTGGATTTCGGAGAAGTGGGCGAACAGGTCGTCACCGCCGTCGTCCGGAGAGATGAAGCCGTAGCCCTTGGTGTCGTTGAACCACTTGACAGTGCCAGTTGCCATTTGTCGATTTCCTTGCAAACTAATTGATCGTGCTGGGCACACGGCCGTGCCGGGCCCGAAGTGCGTGGGCAAGACAAGGTAGAGTGCGCTTCGGGTGTATCGACAAATCGAAATACAACTAACGACTTTCTACTTGCTGTCCAACGCAGCGGATGATGCTACAGAGCCACTAGAGCGTCAAGGCGACGCCATCCGGTGGCTCCGTTGCCCGCCAATTCCAATGTAGAGTGAAAATTCGGGAGCGTCCAGCGGAGAAGCGCAGTACAGGTGAGGCTGGTTCCCTGACTGGGTGCAAGCCCTGAATGGCGTAGAATCGGCGCTCACCGCGAATCGTTTCATTCACTGTTGAAGGCCGTGCCCATGCTGCTGGATGCCCAGTTCTGGCCCTTTCTGATTGCCATCACCCTGCTTACCCTGAGCCCGGGGGTGGACACCCTGCTGGTGATCCGCAACACCGCCCGGGGCGGGGTGCGTGACGGTGTACTGACCAGCCTGGCGATCTGCTGCGGGCTTTTCGTCCATGCCACCATCTCGGCGCTGGGCATCTCCTTGATCCTGCTGCAGTCGGCCTGGGCGTTCGGCGTGCTCAAGCTGGCCGGGGCAGGCTATCTGGTGTGGCTGGGCCTGGCCAGCCTGCTGGCGGCGCGGCGCGGGCAGGGGCTGCCGGTGGCAGCGGCGCAGGGACCGCGCGAGCGGCTGTCTGCCTGGCGGCCGCTGCGCGAGGGGCTGCTCTCCAATGTGCTCAACCCCAAGACGGTGGTCTTCTACATGGCTTTCCTGCCGCAGTTCATCGCCCCGGGCGACCCGGCGCTGGCCAAGTCCTTGTGGCTGGCCGGGGTGCACTTCGTGATCGCCAATCTCTGGCAGATCGCCATCGCCGTGATGGTAGGGCGTCTCGGGCGGCTGCTGGCCAGTCGCGCCTTCGCCCGTGGGCTCAACGGCGCGACCGGCGCGGTGCTGGTCGCCTTCGGGGTGAAGCTGGCCTTGGAGCGCCAGCCCACCTAGTTGCGAGCCAGCAGCGAGGCGTCGTAACGCATGCTCTTCTCTGCCGCGCTGAGCAGCGCGACGCCCTCGCTCTCGCCGCCGTTGGCCAGGCTCTCGAAGATCACCCGGTAGCTGAGCACGGCCTGGACGTAGTCGCGGGTCTCGCGGAAGGGGATGCTCTCCACGAAGAGGTCGAAGGCCTCCGGGCCATCGCGCAGCCAGCGATCGACGCGGCCGGGGCCGGCGTTGTAGGCCGCGGCGGCGGCGAGGCGGTTGCCGCGATAGCGCTCCAGCATGTCGCGCAGGTAGGTGCTTCCCAAGCGGATGTTAAGGGCCGGGTCGAGCACGCCGTAGGGACCGGGATCACCCACCCCCAGTTGCTGGCCTACCTGGCGGGCGGTGCCCGGCATCAGCTGCATCAGCCCCCGCGCCCCGGCGGGGGAGAGCGCCTCGGGATTGTAGGCGCTCTCGCGCCGGGCGATACCCATCAGCAGGTAGGGATCGACGCCGGTGGTGCCGCCCCAGCGCAGGAACTCATCGCGGTAGGCTTCGGGGAAGCGCCACTCCAGGGCATCCCAGAGCCGGCCGGTGATGGTGGTCTGCACCAGCTTGGCATGCCAGCCGCTCCGTGCCGCGTAATCGGCCAGCGCGCGGGCGTCCTGGGGGGTTGAGCGGGCCACGGCGTTGTACCACTCGCTGGCCGCGAGCCCCGGCTCGTCGATGCGCAGCAGCGCCTCGGTGCGCTCCACGGCCGGCAAGGCCGCCACCCGCTCGCGGTCCGCAGCGGAGACGGAGTTGCGCTCCAGGTTGAGCGCGTAGGGCTGCTCCAGGCGGTCGGCGGCCGCAAAGCCGAAGAAGCTGCGCTCGCCGGCGGCCGCGGTGTAAGCCTCGCGCGCGGTGGCCGGATCGCCGAGCTGCTCCAGGGCGCGCCCCAGCCAGTACTGCCAGCGCGCTTCCTGTCGTGGGTCGTCGGGCATGCGATGCACCCAGTCGATCACCCCCTGCCAGTCGCGCGCGGCGAGCGCCGTGCGCACGCGCAGCTCGAGCAGGTCGGGGTCGGCCAGGCGTGCCACTACGTCGTCGCGCCAGCCGGCGTGGGCGTCGATGTCGCGCACCAGCAGATAGAAGGCGAGGTCGTGCTCGATGGCGTCGTGGACCGCCGGATCGAGGTCGAGGTGCGGGGCGACCTTGCGCCACGCTTCCAGCGCCGCTTCGGTATCGGCGCGGGTGAAACCGTGCATGGCGGCGGCGAACAGGGCGTCGCTGCCACGGCACTCGGGGCCGATGCAGCGCGGTACCTGGGTGATGGCGGAGAAATCCTCCTGCACGCGCGCCAGCGCATTGCGCGCGTCCTGCCAGCGGCTGCCCAGCAGGCCACCCAGGTAGCGCACCATGCCGGATTCGCCCCGCTGCCAGGCCAGCATCTGGCGCTCCCAGATCGCGGGCTCGCCGATGGCGCCGCGGGCGCGCAGGGTGTCGAACAGGGTGTCGCAGGCGTCGGGCTGGGAGCGGCCCACGCGCCACAATGCCAGCCCGCCTTCGGCAGCGGCTTCAGGTTCCACGTCGAGCAGCGCGGTGTAGTAGTGGCACTGGCGATGGGTGCCTTCTGGTTCGCCATCGGCGACCTGGCGCAGGTAGCGGTAGCGACCGGCGGCGCCGTACTGGCTGATGGCCTGACCGCGCATCCAGTCGGACAGCGGCGAGTCGGCGTGGCGCTCGATGAAGGCGAGCACGCGCTCGGGCTCGACGTGGGGCAGCTTGCCGCGCAAGCGGTGATAGGCGATATAGCCGCTCAGCGGGTGGTCGTCGAGCTCAGCCATGTCGATCCGCTCCCACTGCTGGGCACGGGCGGCCTCCAGCGCGCGGCGGAGGTCGCCATCGCTGGGCTGGGCGAGCAGGGGGGCACTCGCGAGGCTCAGGGCGGCCGCGGCAAACCAGGTGGCGGCACGGTGGATCAGGGGGCATTGGCGCATGGTGTCGGCCTCCGGGGGCGGGTCTTATCGCCTCTGTATCCTCGCCCATGACGGCGGCGTTGAGTAGAGGGGTGAGGTGAAATCCCAGCACATTAGCGTCCCCTGTTGATAGCGAGCACTCGCACCGCTTGCTCGGCGCGGGGCCGCCCGCTAGGCTTCGGAAATGGCGATCAAACGATAGTTTTATCTGATGGAGGGGCGCGTGAGCCAGCGAAAGCAAGGCGGGGCAGGCATGACGGCCACCCCCGAAGCGTGGCAACGGGCGCTGACGCGCTTCGTGACCGTCATTCCCCATACGCGGGAACTGGGCCTGGAAGTGGTGACAGTCGCCCCGCCCGAGGTGCTTCTGCGGCTGCCTTGGCATGACGACCTGCTGGGCGATACAGCGCGGGGGCTGGTCCACGGTGGGGTGCTCACCATGCTGCTCGACACCGCCTGCGGTTCGTCAGTGCTCTGCGCGCTGCCCGTCCCCGAGGTGTGCCCCACGCTTGACCTGCGGGTCGATCACTATCGGCCGGCGGTGGCCGGCCAGCCGCTCTGGGTGCGGGCCCGGTCGCTGCGGGTCACCGCTTCAATGGTATTCACCGAGGGGATGGTGTGGCAGGAGCCGGAGGAGCGCCCCGTCGCCCGGGGCATTGCCAACTTCGTGCGCCTGGGCGCACGCAACACTCCGCCCGGATTCGCCGAAGCGCTGTTTGCCGAGGAGCAACCGCATGTTTGAAGGTTTCCACGACGTGGCCTGGCTGGAGAAGACCCGCGCCGAGGGTGATGTCGCCGCCTGGATGGCGCTGATTCCCTACGCGCGGCGCATCGGGGTCAGTGCCGTGACCGACCCGCAGGGAGAGGGGCTCCTGTTCCGGCTCGATCCCCGGGACGGCAATGTCGGCAATGTTCTGCTGCCGGCGCTGCACGGCGGGGTGGTGGCGGCCTTCATGGAGACCGCCGCCACCCTGGACCTGATGCTCGCCGCCCGCGAGCCGCGGCTGCCGCGCATCGTCGACGTCTCCATCGACTACCTGCGCACCGCCCGCGTCGAGCCCACCCTGGCCCGCTGCCGGCTGCTGCGCGAGGGCCGCCGCCTGGCCAATGTCCAGGTCAGCGCCTGGCAGCGCAGCGAGACGGAGCCGGTGGCGACGGCGCGCCTGCACTTCGTGCTCGAAGCATGTGAGCAGAATGCTTGAAATCGCGGGACCGACCCCCATATCGCTTGGCAGTTCATTGTCGGGCGGCGCCATCGGGGTGTCGCCGCTGGTTCAAGCTATGAGGTGAAAGGTCCATGTCCACTGCTACCCGCGAGGAAACGCTCGGCTTCCAGACCGAGGTCAAGCAGCTGCTGCATCTGATGATTAACTCCCTGTACTCCAACCGGGAGATTTTCCTGCGCGAGCTGATTTCCAACGGCGCCGATGCCTGCGACAAGCTGCGCTATGCGGCACTGGACAACGATGCGCTATACGAGGGCGACAGCGAGTTACGCATCGAGATCGAGCACGACAGCGAGGCCGGTACCGTCACCGTGCGCGACAACGGCATCGGCATGAATCGCGATGAGGTGGTCGAGAACCTTGGCACCATTGCGCGCAGCGGGACCGCCGAGTTCCTCAAGCAGCTCACCGGCGAGCAGCAGAAGGATGCGCGGCTGATCGGCCAGTTCGGGGTGGGCTTCTACTCGAGCTTCATCGTCGCCGACGAGGTGACGGTGCGCACCCGCAAGGCGGGCACCGCCGCCGAGGAGGGTGTCGAATGGCACTCCCAGGGCGAGGGCGAGTTCACTGTCGCTGACATCGAGTGTCCGAAGCACGGTACCGAGATCGTTCTTCACCTCAAGTCCGATGCCGGCGAGTTCGCCGACGACTTCCGCCTCAAGAGCCTGGTGCGCAAGTACTCCGACCACATCGAGGTGCCGGTGCGCATGCCCAGGGTCGAGACGACCAAGGACGAGGACGGCAACGACATCGAGGGCAGCGGGACCACCACCTGGGAGACCGTCAACGAGGCCACCGCCCTGTGGGTTCGCCCCAAGAGCGAGATCTCCGACGACGAGTACAAGGAATTCTACAAGCACGTGGCCCATGACTTCAGCGATCCGCTGACCTGGAGCCACAACAAAGTGGAGGGCAAGCTCGAGTACACCAGCCTGCTCTACGTGCCGGGCCGCGCGCCCTTCGATCTCTACGAGCGTGACGGCGCACGCGGGGTGAAGCTCTACGTGCAGCGCGTCTTCATCATGGACGACGCCGAGCAGTTCCTGCCCCTCTACCTGCGCTTCATCAAGGGCGTGCTCGACACTCGCGAACTGTCGCTCAACGTGTCCCGCGAGCTGCTGCAGCAGGACCCCAAGGTCGAGAAGATCAAGAGCGCGCTCACCAAGCGGGCGCTGGACATGCTCAAGAAGCTGGCCAAGGACAAGGAGGCCTACCAGACCTTCTGGAACACCTTCGGTTCGGTGCTCAAGGAGGGCCCGGCGGAGGATTACGCCAACCGCGAGAAGATCGCGGAGCTGCTGCGCTTCTCCACCACCCACACCGACAGCGCCACCCAGGATCAGTCCCTGGCCGACTACGTCGAGCGCATGAAGGAAGGCCAGCAGAAGATCTACTACATCGTCGCCGACGGCTTCAATGCGGTGAAGAACAGCCCGCATCTGGAGATCTTCCGCAAGAAAGGCATCGAGGTGCTGCTGCTCTCCGACCGTATCGACGAGTGGCTGATGAGCCACCTCACCGAGTTCGACGGCAAGAGCTTCGTCGACGTGGCCAAGGGCGAGCTCGACCTCGGCGAGATCGAGGGCGAGGAGGAGAAGAAGGCCCAGGAAGAAACCGCCAAGGCCAAGGAGGATTTGGTCAAGCGCGTCAAGGAGGCGCTCGGCGACGAGGTCCAGGAAGTCAAGGTGACCCATCGCCTGACCGATTCCCCGGCCTGCGTAGTGCTGCCCGAGCACGAGATGGGCTTCCAGATGCGTCGCATCATGGAGGCCGCCGGCCAGAAGCTGCCCGAGGTGAAGCCGATCCTCGAGCTCAACCCCGAGCATGGCCTGGTGGCGCGCCTCGAGGCGGCCGAGGGAGACGGCTTCACCGACCTCGCGCGCATTCTGCTCGACCAGGCGATCATCGCCGAGGGCGGCCATCTCGACGATCCGGCCGCCTACGTCAAGCGGCTCAACGACTTGTTGAGCGCCTGATCCCGCCCCGCTATTCGGTGTCGCCACGGCGACGCCGATATCCTTTGCAGACCGCCTTCGGGCGGTCTGTGCGTATCTGGCGCTGCGTTATTGGCGCGCTTTACGTCAACGTAAGAGCGTGCGCTTCTCCCGAAATTTCAGCCGGATAGTGCTACATTGGGGGAACTGTTGTCCGGCCAGCCGGCGGTTGTGCATTGCGGCATCGTCAGGTATGAATGACCGGGCCGATACTTGAAGGTTTATCAATAACCACAAGGGAGATCCAACGTGAAGATTGGTGCACCCAAGGAGCTCGCCAACGGTGAGGCGCGCGTCGCGCTGACCCCTGACAGCGCGCAGCTCATCCAAAAGCTGGGACACGACTGCCTGATAGAATCCGGGGCTGGCGCCGCTGCCGGCTTCGGCGACGATGCCTACCGCAACGCCGGCGTCACCGTGGTCGATGGCGCCGAGGCGCTGTGGCGCGATGCCGAGGTGGTGATCAAGGTGCGCGAGCCCCTCGACGAGGAGGTGGGCTATCTGCGCGAAGGGCAGACGCTGATCAGCTTCTTCTGGCCGGCGCAGAACGAGGCGCTGCTCGAGCAGTGCCGCGCCAAGGGCGCCACTGTCGTCGCCATGGACATGGTCCCGCGCATCTCGCGGGCGCAGAAGATGGATGCCCTGTCGTCCATGGCCAACATCGCCGGCTATCGAGCGGTGATCGAGGCCGGCAACAACTTCGGGCGCTTCTTCACCGGCCAGGTGACCGCCGCGGGCAAGGTGCCGCCGGCCAAGGTGCTGGTGGTGGGGGCCGGTGTGGCGGGGCTCTCCGCCATTGGCACGGCCACCAGCCTGGGCGCCGTGGTACGCGCCTTCGACGTGCGCCCCGAGGTGGCCGAGCAAATCGAGTCCATGGGCGCCGAGTTCCTGTTCCTCGACTTCGATGAGAGCCAGGACGGTGCCGAGAGCGGCGGTTACGCGGCGCCTTCCAGCCCCGAGTTCCGCGAGAAGCAGCTGGCGCTGTTCCGCGAGCAAGCGCCGGACGTGGATATCGTCATCACCACGGCGCTGATCCCCGGCAAGCCGGCCCCCAAGCTGTGGCTTGAGGACATGGTCGCTGCCATGAAGCCCGGATCAGTGATCGTCGACCTGGCGGCCGAGAAGGGCGGCAACTGCGACCTGACCAAGCCAGACGAGAAGGTCGTGACCGACAACGGCGTGACCGTCGTCGGCTACACCGACTTCCCCTCTCGCATGGCTACTCAGTCGTCGCTGCTTTATGCCACCAACCTCCGCCACATGCTCACCGATCTCACCCCCGAGAAGGACGGGAAGATCGTGCATGACATGGAGGACGACGTGATCCGCGGCTCCACGGTGACCCATGCCGGCGAGATCACCTTCCCGCCGCCGCCGCCCAAGGTGAAGGCCATTGGCGCGGCCAAGCCCAAGCCCAAGGAGAAGGAGCCGACGCCGGAGGAGAAACGTGCCGCCGAGCACGCCGCTTTCGTGGCGCAGACCAAGCGCCAGGCCGGTTTGCTGGCGGCCGGCGGCGTGCTGATGCTGCTGCTCGGCCAGGTGGCGCCGGCGTCGTTCATGCAGCACTTCATCGTCTTCGTCCTGGCATGCTTCGTTGGCTTCCAGGTGATCTGGAACGTCAGTCACTCGCTGCACACGCCGCTGATGGCGGTGACCAATGCGATTTCGGGCATCATCATTCTGGGGGCAATTCTGCAGATCGGCTCGGGCAGCGGCATCGTGATCGTGCTGGCCGCGATCTCGGTGCTGATCGCCACCATCAATGTCGTGGGGGGCTTCCTGGTTACGCGCCGGATGCTCGCCATGTTCCAGAAATCCTGAGCGGCGGAGAGAGACTATGTTGGGTCAAGGATTCGTGTCTGCCGCTTCCATTGCGGCAAGTGTGTTGTTCATCCTCTCGCTGGGCGGACTGAGCAATCAGGAGAAGGCCAAGCGCGCGGTGTGGTACGGCATCGTGGGTATGGCGGTGGCAGTGTTCTTCACTGCCTTCGGGCCAGGCATCGGCGGCTACTGGTGGATGATCCCGATGATGATCGTCGGGGCCGCGGCCGGCTGGTACGTGGCCAAGAAGGTCGAGATGACCGAGATGCCCCAACTGGTGGCGGCGCTGCATTCCTTCGTCGGTCTCGCCGCGGTGTTCGTGGCCTGGAATGCCGACATGGAGCGCACCCGGGTGGCCGCGGCCCAGGCGGCCGGCGAGTCGCTGGAGGGGTTCTCGGCATTTGCCGCCCTGGTGGCCACCAAGACGCCGCCCGAGCTGACCTTCCTGCAGCTGGAAGTAGTGTTCGCCATCTTCATCGGGGCGGTGACCTTCACCGGCTCGGTGATCGCCTTTGGCAAGCTGGCCGGCAAGGTGGATGGCAAACCCAAGCAGCTGCCCGGTGGGCACATGCTCAATGCGGCGGCCGCGGTGCTGTGCCTGGTGCTGGCTATCGCCTACCTCAACGGGGCGGGCTTCTGGACGCTGCTGCTGCTGGCGGCGCTCTCCTTCTTCATCGGCTACCACCTGATCATGGGGATCGGCGGCGCCGATATGCCGGTGGTGGTGTCCATGCTCAACAGCTATTCCGGCTGGGCGGCAGCGGCCATCGGTTTCACGCTCTCCAACGATCTGCTGATCGTCACCGGGGCGCTGGTGGGGTCCTCGGGGGCCATCCTCTCCTACATCATGTGCAAGGCGATGAACCGCAACTTCGTTAGCGTGATTCTCGGCGGCTTCGGCGGCAGCCAGGGGCCGGCGGCGGAGATCGAGGGCGAGCAGGTAGCCATCGACGCGGCTGGTGTGGCCAGTGCGCTGAACGATGCCGACAGCGTGATCATCGTGCCGGGCTACGGCATGGCGGTGGCGCAGGCCCAGAACGCGGTGAGCGAACTGGTGCGCAAGCTGCGTGCCGCCGGCAAGAATGTCCGCTTCGGCATCCACCCGGTGGCCGGGCGTCTGCCGGGGCACATGAACGTGCTGCTCGCCGAGGCCAAGGTGCCCTACGACATCGTGCTGGAGATGGAGGAGATCAACGACGACTTCCCCGACACCGACGCGGTGATCGTCATCGGCTCCAACGACATCGTCAATCCCGCCGCCCAGGAGGACCCCAACAGCCCCATCGCCGGCATGCCGGTCCTCGAGGTGTGGAAAGCCAAGCACGTCTTCGTCTGCAAGCGTGGCCAGGGCACGGGCTACTCCGGCATCGAGAACCCGCTGTTCTTCAAGGAGAACACCCGGATGTTCTACGGCGATGCGCGCAAGAGTATCGACGACCTGCTGCCGCTGATCGACTGAGGCTGCCCCGGGCCGCAGCGCCCGGGCTCGAGGCGCCTTCGCCGGGATCGTCCCGTCGCGAAGGCGTTTTTCGTTACCAAGCAGCGCGTAAAGCATCGCCCACTCGGGCGGTGATATAAGCGCGCACCGCGCAGCGGTGCCTGTTGATAGGGCCACCAACCCCTGATATTTTTCCAGTATGAAGAAACGTGCCTACAAGGAACGCTTTTATCCTACGCCTGAGCAGGCCGAGCTTCTGGCGCAGTCGTTCGGCTCTGCACGTTTCGTCTGGAATAATACGCTGGCCTATCGCACCGAGGCGTATCAGACGCATGGGCAGTCGATATCACACTCAGCGGCGGAAAAGCGGCTGGTCGCCCCCCCTGGTTGAGGGCCGTGTCCAGTGTGATCCTGCAGCAGGCCCTGCGGGATCAGCAAGCCGCCTTCGGTAACTTCTTCAACCCCGCCTTGAAGGCGCGCTATCCGCGCTTCAAGCGCAAGGACGGCCGGCAGTCGATCCGGCTGACCAAGGCAGCCTTTAGCTATCGAGATGGCGAGATCACCATCGCCAAGACGAAGACGCCGTTGCCGATCCGCTGGAGCCGCCCACTGCCCTGTGCGCCCTCAAGTATCACCCTTTCAAGGGATCGGGCCGGACGTTATTTCATCAGCTGCCTGTGCGATGTCACGCCGGAAGTGCTGCCGGTGACGCCAAAGATGACAGGGATCGACCTGGGGCTGAGCGACCTGTTCATCACCAGCGAGGGCATGAAGTCAGGCAATCCGCGCCACCTCAAACGCTATGAAGCCAAGTTGGCGTATCTCCAGCGCCGTCTGGCCAAGAAGCAGAAGGGCTCGAAGAATCGTGCCAAGGCGCGAAACAAGGTGGCACGGCTTCATGCCAAGATCGCGGATTGTCGCCGCGACGCCATCCATAAAGCGACCCGCACGCTCGTCAACGAAAACCAAGTGCTGTGTGTCGAGTCGCTGAACATCGTTGGTATGATCAAGAACCGCTCCTTGGCAAAGTCCATCAGTGATGCCGGCTGGGGTGAGTTTGTGCGCCAGCTTGAGTACAAGGCCGAGTGGGCAGGTAGGCAATTAGTGACGGTGAGCCAGTGGCTGCCCAGCAGCAAGATATGCCACGGCTGCGGGCACAAGGTTGAGAAGCTGCCGCTCTCGCAGCGCCACTGGCACTGTGATGGCTGCGGGCAAGCCATCGACCGCGACATCAATGCGGCCAGGAATATCCGAACCGCCGGGCTGGCGGGGTTAGCCTGTGGAGCGACCGGAGCGGGGGCAGCGGCCTAGCCGCTGCCGAGTAAAGGCGTGTCGAAGCAGGAAGGCTCTCGGGGTGACCCAAGAACCTTCGCCCGACAGGGCGGGTAGTGTCAGAATGCCAGCATCCTTGTCTTGCTATGGGGCGACCATGTCAGATCAACTCAAGCGGGTGGCGGTGCTCGGCGGCGGCAGCTTCGGCACGGCCCTGGCCAGCATCGCCGCCGACAACGGCGCCGAGGTACGCCAGTGGCTACGCGATCCTGCGCTGGCCGAGCAGATCAATCGCGAGCACCGCAACGCGCGCTATCTGCCCGACTATCCCATTAACCCGGGCGTGCGCGCCTCCAGCGACATGGCGGAGGTGCTCGACGGGGCCGAGCTGGTGCTGGTGGCCATTCCCTCCCAGGCGTTTCGTGAGGTGGTGCGCCAGGCGCGGCCCTGGCTCAAGCCCGAGCAGATCCTGGTCAGCACCACCAAGGGCATCCAGGAAGAGGGCTTCAAGCTGATGAGCCAGATCCTCGAGGAGGAGACCGGCTTTGCCCATATCGGCGTCATCTCCGGCCCCAACCTGGCCACCGAAATCGCCCAGAAGCAGCTCACCGCTACAGTGGTGGCCAGCGACGATGCGCTGACTCGCACGCGGGTGCAGCAGGCACTGGGCTGTGACTACTTTCGTGTCTATGCCAGCAACGACCGCTACGGGGTGGAACTGGGCGGCTCGCTCAAGAACATCTATGCCATCGCCGCGGGAATGGCCGCGGCGCTGGGCATGGGGGAAAACACCCGCAGCATGCTGATGACGCGTGCCCTGGCCGAGATGGGGCGCTTTGCCGTGGATCAGGGCGCCAACCCCATGACCTTCCTGGGCCTGGCGGGGGTGGGCGACCTGATCGTGACCTGCTCGTCGCGTCTGTCGCGCAACTACCGGGTCGGCTATGCCCTGGGCGAGGGCAAGACCCTGGACGAGGCCGTCGAGGCGCTGGGCCAGGTGGCCGAGGGTGTGAATACCGTGCGCCTGGTGCGCGACAAGGCCCGCGCAGACGGGGTCTACATGCCCCTCGCCGAAGGGCTCTACCAAGTGCTCTTCGAGGGCGTGCCGGCCCGGGAAATGGCGCGTCTGCTGATGCGGGGCGAACAGAGCAGCGACGTGGAGTTCATCCTGCCGCGTGAGGCCGTGCACCAGGCCCATCGCCACGTCGAGGCCGGTGACGATCGGGAGAAGGGCGATGAGTGAACGCTTGCTGATCATGCGTCACGGCGAGGCCGGGCCCGGAAGTCCCGATGCCGCCCGCGAGCTGACCGCGCAGGGGGAGCGGGAGGCCAGGCGCCTGGCGAACTGGCTGGCCGGACGCGACGACCTCGAGGGCCTGCGTCTGGTGGCGAGCCCCTACGTCCGCGCGCAACAGACCGCCCGCGCTGTGGCCGAGGCGTGCGGTGTCGAGCTCGAGACCCTGTCGTGCCTCACGCCCGATGATTCTCCCCAGGCGGTGGCCGACTGGCTGCTCGAACAGGCGGGGCAGGGCCCGCTGATGCTGGTGAGCCATATGCCGCTGGTGGGCGCGCTCACTGGCCTGCTGGTGGAGGGGCGAGGCGAGCGCGGCCTCGGCTTTCCCACCGCCGCCGTGGCGGAGCTGGAAGCCGACGTGTGGGCGGCCGGCTGCGCGCGTTTGGTGCGCTGCACCGCCCCGGCGGATCTCGTCTAACCCGTTGGGTTTTGCCCGTAGCAAGGGAGGCCTTCGCCGATGGCGCTGGCCCTGCGGAGCCGTGCGAGTTGGTTCTCTATTTCCAGCGCTGAGTCTTCTTTCCGCCTTTCCTCCCCCGTTGCGCCGTGGCTCGTGCACGGCGTTGTTGCCTGAAACGGCTTCAGCACTTCGGGCTCGACCTTAGTTTTATCGACCATGGTCGATGTTGTCATACAGCCACAGCGCGCCTACTTTTGAGGTTGTATGATGTATGACAATGAGGCAGTGCCGATCGTTGTCGATCATTATGTGACCCAGTGCGAGGCCACGGGCCTCGGCTGGGAAGCCAAGCATCAACGAGAGGATGGTCGGGTGAAGTTTTCCAGAGAAGCAGTGGTGCAAGCCATCGACGATGGTCTCCTGTCGTTTCCCATTACGGATTTCGACCAGGAAGGCTGTTTCGACGCCGAGAGCTATCGCCGGCGGCTCGAGTGGTTCATCAGCCACGATATCTCCGCCGTATTCGTGGCCGGGGGTACCGGTGAGTTTTTCAACCTAGCGCTCGATGAGTTTCGCGAGATCGTGACCCTGGCGGTGAAAACCGTCGACGGCAAGCTGCCGGTGATCGCCAGCGCCGGGCTGAGCGTCGAGAGCGGGAAGGCCTTCGCAAGGGCGGCCGAGGAGGCTGGCGCCGACGGCATCCTGCTGATGCCCCCCTACCTGACCGAGTGCCCCCAGGACGGGCTGGTCGAGTACGCGCGCCAAATCTGTGACGCCACCGAGCTCAACGTCATCTACTACAACCGTGGCAACGGCATTCTCGAGGCTGATTCAGTGCAGCAGCTCGCCGATCACTGCCCGAACCTGATCGGCCTCAAGGACGGCAAGGGCGATATCCAGGCGCTCAACAAGATCATCAAGCGGGTAGGCGATCGGCTGGCCTACGTTGGCGGCGTGCCAACCGCTGAGATTATTGCCGAGGCGTATCTCGCCATTGGCGTCAACACCTACTCATCCGCTGTGTTCAACTTCGTGCCCGAAATGGCAGTGAAGTTCTACAAGGAGCTGCGCAAGGGAAACAGCGAAGTCGTCAAGCAGATCACCAACGACTTCTTCATTCCCTTCGTGGATCTCAGGGATCGGAAGAAAGGCTACGCCGTCAGCTTGATCAAGGCGGGGGTGGAAATCATCGGGCGTCCGGCCGGCAGTGTGCGTGCGCCGTTGACCATGCCGACTTCCGAAGAGTGCCACCGGCTGGAAAAGCTGGTGGATAAAGCCAAACAACTATAACCGTTCTTCTCGAACCGCCAGAAACGTCACTAAGGAAACCCTCATGCAAACAACAACGCTCATGAAGAAAACTGTCTGTGCCGCGGCCGTGACGGCCGCAATGGGCGCCATGTCATTGCCGGTGCAGGCGGAAGGTTGGCGGGGCTGGAACATCCATCCGCCCGGCTATCCCAATACCGAGGCGCTGGAAGCCTTCGCCGAGCGCGTTGCCGAGCGGACCGAAGGTCGCATCGAGCCGCAGGTCTACAACAACGCCGTGCTCGGTGATCAGCCAGACGCTATCGAGCAGACCCGCAACGGTGCCCTTGACTTCGCCAACTTCAACATGGGACCCATGGGCCCCATCGTGAACGAAACCAACGTGCTCTCCTTGCCCTTCATCTTCGACAGCATCGATCACATGCATGAAGTGATGGACGGCGAAATCGGCCAGCAGTTCGCCGATGCGCTGGCGGAGAAGAATCTGATTGCTCTCTCCTGGTTCGACTCCGGGGCGCGCAGCCTCTACAGCACCAGCCGTCCAGTCCATACGCCGGAAGATGTTGAAGGCCTCAAGATTCGCGTCATGAACAATGACCTCTATGTCGACATGATCGAGGCCATGGGGGGCAATGCCACGCCAATGGCGTATGGCGAGGTCTACCAGTCCTTGACGACCGGTGTGCTCGATGGCGCGGAAAACAACTACCCCTCCTTCGAATCCAGCAACCATTTCGAAGTGGCCAAATACTACTCCTTGACCGAGCACCTGATCATTCCAGAGTGTTTGTGCATCGCCAAGGCAAGTTGGGAATCGCTCTCCGAGCAGGATCAGGAGATCGTGCGTGAGGAGGCGATCAAGGCCTCCGAAATGCAGCGTGAACTCTGGGTGGAGGGCTCCCAGGAGAGTCGCGAGATCGTTCTGGATGCCGGCGTCGAAATCAACGAGATCGAAGACAAGACGCCGTTCCAGGACTTGATGGAGCCTGTGTATGCCGGCTTCATCGAGGAAAACCCCGATCTGGAAGGGCTCGTCAACGCGATCCGCTCGTCCAACTGACCGATGAGCAGCCTGCCCTCCCGGTGGCTGGTCACCGGGAGGGCAGGCTGCGTATGCCGTGAGAGCATTTCTGGACTCATCAGAGGCAACCGTGAACCTGGACCAACTCCAACACATGACGCGTCGCATCCTGGACGGTATCGCCAGTCTCTGCATGCTGGTGGCTGGCGTGCTGCTCGTCCTGTTGATCGCGATCTTCGGCTGGCTGGTGTTCGGGCGCTATGTGCTCAACGACACGCCAACCTGGGTCGAACAGGCCTCGCTGCTGATGGTGGTTTACATCACCTGCCTGGGTGCGGCCGCCGGCGTTCGCAGCAATACCCACCTGAGCATCGACTTCGTGCGAGAAGGTTTGCCCGAACCGTTGCGAACCATGGGGCGCTACCTGGCCGACCTCTTCGTGGTCATCTTCGGGGGGTTCATGGCTCATGAAGGCTGGGGGCTGGTCGCGACCAACCTCGAGCGAGCCATACCCATGATCGGCCTGTCCGAGAGCTGGCGTGCGGCTCCCCTGGTGATCTGCGGAGTGCTCATCATGATGTTCTCTCTGGCCAACATCCTGACCCGCCTGTTTGGCATCAACCGTCAAGAGGACCTCTGACCATGGGTCTTGCCATCCTTTTTGGCCTGTTCTTTCTGGGCCTGTTGGCCGGGGCGCCCGTCGCCTTTGCCGTTGGTCTGGCGGCGGTGGGTACCTTCCTCTATGAAGGCCTGCCCTTGTTCGTGGCCTTCCAGCGAATGCTGTCGGGAATCTCGGTGTTTTCCCTGCTGGCAATCCCTTTTTTCATCTTCGCCGGCGAACTGATGCTGCACGGCGGGATTTCCACCCGTCTGGTACGCCTGGCCTCGGCGGCCGTGGGTAGGCTGCGGGGCGGGCTGGGTATCGTGAACGTGAGCTCCTCCATGCTCTTCGGCGGGATTTCCGGCTCCGCCGTGGCCGATACCTCGGCACTGGGCTCGATTCTCGTGCCGGTCATGAAGGAAAAAGGCTACGACGCCGACTATGCGGTGAATGTCACGGTCACCTCGTCGGTGGCCGGGGTAGTGATCCCGCCCAGCCACAACATGATCCTCTATGCGGTGGCCGCCGGGGGTGGCATCTCGGTCACCCAGCTGTTCATGGCGGGTATCGTGCCGGGTATCCTCATGTGCCTGACCTTGGGGCTGGCCGCCTATCTGGTGGCCGTGCGGCGCGGCTACAAGGGAGAGACCTTTCCGGGCTGGTACGTTTTGATCCTCAGCCTGGCCGGGGCGCTGCCGGGCTTGATGACGGCGGTGATCATCGTCGGTGGCGTGCTCTCCGGTATTCTCACTGTCACTGAATCCGGGGCTTTCGGGGCCATCTACGCCATCGTCGTGACCGGGCTGGTCTACCGTGAGCTGCGCTGGGCGTCGTTCAAGGCCGCTGTGCTCCAGTCGGTGCGGACCACGGCGCTGGTCATGATCCTGGTGGGGTGTGCTTCGGCCTTCTCCTACTTGCTGGCCCTGTACAACGTGCCTCAGCTGCTGACTGAGGTGCTGATGGCGCTGTCGGACAATCCCATCGTCATCTTCCTGCTGCTCAACCTGCTGCTGCTGGGACTCGGCATGATCATGGACATGGCGGCGCTGATCCTGATCTGCACGCCGATCTTCCTGCCCGTCGCCGCGCAGTTCGGCATGGACCCGATCCAGTTCGGCATCATCATGATGATGAACCTGGGCCTCGGCCTGTGCACTCCGCCCGTGGGCGCCTGCCTGTTTGTCGGCTGCGTGATCGGCAAGATCAAGATCGAGCAGGCCGTGCGCACCATCTGGCCCTTCTATCTCGCGCTGTTTGTGGCCTTGATGCTGGTGACCTACGTGCCGGCCGTGTCGATGACGCTACCTCGCCTCTTCCAGTGACGACCCGGTTTAACAGGACAGAAACGACATGAAGATTGCAGCAGTACATACCCATATCCTCGACCATGAACTGGACACGGCCTTCGAGAGCGCTTCAATGCACTTCGTGCGGCGCCAGCACTGCCTGGTGGAGATCGTCTGCGATGACGGCACCGTGGGCTGGGGCGAGTGCCTGGGGCCGGCGCAGCCCAATGCCGCGGTCGTGCGTGCCTATGCTGCCGGGTTGGTCGGCCGTGATCCGCTGGAGACCGAAAAGCTCTGGCTCGAGCTCTATAATCGCCTGCGTGACCAGGGCCAGCGTGGCCTGACGGTCACCGCCCTGAGCGGCATCGACATCGCGCTCTGGGATATCAAGGGCAAGCATTTCGGTGTGCCCGTCTCGACGCTGCTGGGAGGCCGTTTTCGCGACAGCGTGCGGGCCTACGCCACCGGCTCCTTCCGCCGCGAAGGGGTGGATCGGGTCGAGGACATCGCACGCGAGGTGGCCGGCTACCGCAACGAAGGCTTCCACGCCGTGAAGATCAAGATCGGCTTCGATGTCGAGGAGGACCTGCGCGTCATCGAGGCGGTGCGTGAGGCCATCGGCCCCGACCTGCGCCTGATGATCGACGCCAACCACGGCTACGACTACCTGGAGGCGGTGGCGGTGGGCCAGCGCGCCGCCCGCTTCGGGGTCGACTGGTTCGAGGAGCCGGTGCTGCCCGAGCACCTCTCTGCCTACCGGGCGGTACGCGCGGATCAACCCATACCGGTGGCCGGCGGGGAGACCTGGCATGGCCGCTACGCCATGCAGGAGCCGCTTGGCACGCGGGCGGTGGATATTCTGCAACCCGATATCTGCGGCGTGGGTGGCTTCACCGAGATGCGCCGCGTGGCCGACATGGCGGCCCTGCACGGCGTGCGCCTGGTGCCGCACGTCTGGGGTACGGCCGTGTGCATCGCCGCCAGCCTGCAATGCATGGCCGCCTTGCTGCCCAATCCGCCGCGGCGCGATCCCATCGAGCCCATCCTCGAGTTCGATCGCACCGAGAACCCCTTCCGCCAGGCCGTGGTCACGTCGCCGCTCGAGCATCGCGACGGCGTGGTGGCCATTCCCGACGGGCCGGGGCTGGGCATCGAGATCGACCGTGATGCCCTGGTACGCTACGCACTGAAGGAGGCGTAAGCATGGCGACGATTCCCCCCAATACCCGCCCGCTGGATGGGCCACGACCGCAGCTCGAGACACCGCGGGGCGCCACCGACTGCCATATCCATCTCTACCTGCCGGGCCACGACGGCCAGCCTGGCGGGCCACCCATCGCCGAACTCGCCACGGTGGCAGACTACCGTCGGGTGCAGCAGCGCCTGGGGCTGGAGCGGGTGGTGGTAACCCAGTCGAACGCTTATCAACTCGACAACGGTGCGCTGCTCGAAGCGCTCGACCAGTTGGGCACCGAGACGGCCCGTGGCGTGGCCGCCGTGGTGCCAGATACCTCGGAGGCCACGCTGCGCGACTGGCACGCGCGAGGCGTGCGTGGCGCACGCATCATGAATCTGCCCGGCGGCGCCGTCACCCAGGACGACATGCTGGCCGTGGAGCGCCGTATTCGTCCCTTCGGCTGGCACCTTATGGTGCAGTTCAATGGCCGTCATCTCGACGACTACCTCGAGGGCCTGAAGCGCATCGAGGGCGACTACATCATCGACCATATCGGCAAGTTCATGCCGCCGGTGGCGGCCGACGACCGGCGTGTCGACGAGATCCTGCGTCTGCTGGATCGCGGCAACGCCTGGTTCAAGATCTGTGCCGGCTACGAGGCGAGCGTCACCGGCGGGCCGCATTACGAGGACATCGGGGCCATTGCGCGGCGCGTCATCGAGCATGCACCCGAGCGCATCCTCTGGGGCAGCAACTGGCCGCATGTGGGCGTTCCCCGGGAGCAGTATCCCGACGACGCCGAGCAGCTCGACGTGCTGCTCGACTGGGCGTCCCCCGAGTTGCACCAGCGCATCTTGGTCGACAACCCGGCCTCCCTGTACGGCTTCTAACCCCTGTGTTCGTGACTGGCGCGTGACCTGCAGCCCGGGTCATTCGCCACTGCAATCAAGCAAGGAGAGTTCTCATGTTGAATCGGCTTCTGGTCACCGGTGCGGCCGGCGGCGTCGGGCAGGCTATCCGTCCACACTTGGCGCGCCTGGCTCACCAGGTGCGGCTGTCCGACGTGAGCGAGCTTGGCGATCTCGCCGCCCATGAAGAAGCGGTCAGCTGTGACCTGGCCGACGCGGAGGCCGTCAGCACCCTGGTGGCCGACTGCGACGGCGTCATCCATCTCGGCGGCATGTCCGTGGAAAAGCCCTGGCATGACATTCTCCAGGCTAACATCGTCGGTACCTACAACCTCTACGAGGCGGCCCGCAAGCTCGGCAAGCCGCGCGTCGTCTTCGCCAGCTCCAATCATGCCATCGGCTTCTATCCGCGCACCACGCGCATCGACAGCGAGGTGCCGCAGCGCCCGGATTCACTCTACGGCGTGTCAAAGTGCTTCGGCGAGAACCTGGCGAGCCTCTATTACCACAAGTTCGGCGTCGAGACGCTGAGCGTGCGCATCGGCTCCTGTTTCCCCAAGCCGGCAGATGCCCGCATGATGGCCACTTGGATGAGCGTCGAGGATTTCGTGAACCTGCTCGAACGCGCCTTCGTGGCGCCCAAGCTGGAGCATACGGTGGTCTACGGCGCCTCCAACAATCACGAGTCGTGGTGGGACAACGGCAAGGCGGCCTTCCTCGGCTGGGTGCCCAAGGACAGTTCCGAACCCTGGCGTGAGGAGATCGCGCAGCAGCCGGCGCAGGATCCCGACGATCCCGCCGTCGTCTATCAGGGCGGCAAGTTCGTCACCTTTGGTCATCCCGATGACGCTTGAGCGGCATATGAAGATCTGTACATCGACCGGGGGCAACTATGGATGAAGCAGTGAGACTGTCGCTCGATGAGTCGTGGGCACTGAGTATCGACATCCTCGAGGGGCATGGCTATTCCGCGGCCCATGCGGCCGCCATTGCTCGCAGCGTCGTGGCGGCCCAGGGCGACGACTGTCACTCGCATGGCTTGTATCGACTCATCGACTGTGTGCGCACTCTCCGGCACGACGGGGTCGACCCGTGCGCCGTCCCCGAGGTGATCGATCAGGCACCGGGGCTGGTGTGCGTCGATGCGAGGGGTGGTTGTTCGCTGCTCGCTTTCGAGACCGGTCGTGAACACCTGGTCGAGAAGGCCCGTTCCTGCGGGGTGGCGGTACTGGCCGTCAACAATGCCTTTCATTTCTCGGCGCTGTGGCCCGAGGTGGAATCCCTGGCTGAGCGGGGTCTGGTGGCATTGGCGATGACGCCGAGCCATGCCTATGTTGCCCCCGCGGGAGGGCGGTCGCCGCTGATGGGCACCAATCCCATCGCCTTCTCCTGGCCGCGTCCGGATGGCATGCCGTTCACCTTCGATTTCGCCACCAGCGTGGTGGCGCGCGGCGAGGTCGAGCTCCACCGTCGTGCCGGGAAGCGGATTCCGGAAGGCTGGGCGCTTGACGGTGAAGGTCGGCCGACGACCGACCCGACAGCCGCGCTGGCTGGCGCGCTACTGCCTTTTGGCGGCCACAAGGGATCGGCGCTGTCGATCATGATCGAGCTGCTCGCCGGGCCGCTGATCGGCGATCGCCTGGGCCACCAGACTCGACCGGCCGACGGGAGTGGAGAGGGAATGCCGCAGCATGGCGAGTTCATCCTGGCCATGGACCCCCACTCTTTCCTGGGTGCAGATGCCGAGGCACGGCTACAGCAAGCCGAGGCCTTGTTCGAGGGCGTCATGGCACAGGGCGCGCGTCTGCCGTCGCAGCGTCGTCATGCGGCCCGGGAGCGCAGCCAGGCCGAGGGCGTGGCGATTCCCGCTGAGCTTTACCATGAACTGGTCAAGCTCAGGGATGGTGATGGAGCTCAACCGTGAACATGGCTTGGTTTCCGAAGATCAAGAGCATGCGCGTGGTTCCCGTGGCCGGCTATGACGGCTTCCTGTTGAATCTCAGCGGTGGCCATGCCCCCTGGTTCATCCGCTGTGTGCTGATTCTCGAAGATGATGCCGGCAACCAGGGGGTGGGCGAGATTCCCTCCAGCGCCGGCATCCTCAAGGGGTTGGAGCAGTCCCGTTCGCTGATCGAAGGCTCGCGCATCAACGACGTCAAGCAGACCCTGAACCAGGCACGCCAGGTTTTGGCCCGTAACGGGCGCGAGGAGCGCGGCCGCCAGACCTTCGACCTGCGCGTGGCGGTTCACGTCATCACCGCCATCGAGTCGGCGCTGTTCGACCTCTTCGGCCAGGCGCTGCAGATGCCGGTGGCCGACCTGCTGGGCCAGTATGGGCGTCAGCGCGACGAGGTCGAGGCGCTGGGCTACCTGTTCTTGCTCGGCGATCCTGACAAGACCGACCTGCCCTATCCCAAGGCGGACGCGCCGAAGGATGCCTGGGACGAGGTGCGCTACCGAGAGGCACTTACCCCGGACGCCGTGGCCAACCTGGCCAAGGCAGCTTATGAGCGATACGGCTTCAAGGACTTCAAACTCAAGGGCGGCGTGCTGCGCGGCGAGGAGGAGGCCGACTGCATCCGTGCGCTGTACGAGGCCTTCCCGGATGCCCGTCTGACCCTCGACCCCAACGGCGCCTGGAAGCTCGACGAGGCGGTACGGGTCCTGGAGCCGATCAAGGACCTGCTGAGCTATGCCGAGGATCCCTGCGGCCAGGAGGAAAGCTACTCGGGCCGCGAGACCATGGCGGAGTTCAAGAAACGCACCGGTCTGCTCACGGCGACCAACATGATCGCCACCGACTTCAAGCAGCTTCAGTACGCCGTGCAGCTCAATTCAGTGGATATCCCGCTAGCGGACTGCCACTTCTGGACCATGCAGGGTGCCGTGATGGTCGGTGAGCTGTGCAACGAGTGGGGCATGACCTGGGGCTCGCACAGCAATAACCACTTTGATATCTCGCTGGCGATGATGACCCATGTGGCCGCGGCCTGTCCGGGCGAGATCACTGCCATCGATACCCACTGGATCTGGCAGGACGGGCAGCGCATCACCAAGGAGCCTTTCCAGATTCGCGATGGCAAGCTCAAGGTGCCATCGGCCCCGGGCCTGGGTGTCGAGCTGGATGAAGAAAAGTTGATGGAGGCCCACCGCCTCTACCAGAGCCTCGATGTGACGCAGCGCAACGACGCCATGGCGATGCAGTACCTGATCCCGGGTTGGGAATTCGATCCCAAGCGACCGGCCTTGGTTCGTTGAGCTGTCTTCGCCTGGTAGACTAAAAATCATACTTTTGGCCGTGAACGGTGATTCATGGATAAGGGGATGGACATGCCGGCAGACGGCGCGCGGTTCAATCTGCACAAGGTGGAGCGGCAGGGAAGCCTCTCCGCTCATGTTGCCGATCAGCTCGAAACGTTGATTCTGCAGGAGCGGGTAAAGGTGGGCGAGAAGCTGCCCACCGAGAACCGCCTGTGCGATTCCTTCGGCGTCAGCCGTACCGTGATCCGCGAGGCGATCACCCACCTCAAGTCCCTGGGGCTGGTGGAGACGCGTCGCGGGGTGGGTACCACCGTGCTGCGTTCGACAGCCCTCGAGGCGCGCCCGGCGGATCGGATCAACCCGACCACCGTCGAGGATATCCTGCATGTCCTTGAACTGCGCCTGACCCTCGAACCCGCAGCGGCCGAACTGGCCGCCCAGAGGCATGACGATGATGATCGTCGCATTCTCGAGGCGAAGCATGCTGCCTTTATCAAGGCCCATGCGGAGAAGTCGCTGGCCAGGGTGGAGGATTACGAGTTCCACCTCGCCATCGCTCGGGCGACCAAGAACCCCATCTTCGAGCAGTTCTACGAGCAGCTCAGCCCAAGCGGCATTCCCCGCGCCAAGCTGCTGAGCATCGATATCAACCCGGCCGCTTCCGAGCGCTACATCGCGCGTGTCCAGGAAGAGCATGCCTACATCCTCGAGGCGATCCTGTCCCACGATGCCGAGGCGGCCAGTGAGACCATGTTCCAGCACCTCCACCGGGCCCGGAACATGTACGCGCAGTATCAGGAAACCTAGTATCGATACGACCAAGGGAGACAGCATGACCCCTCAAGGCACTTCCCTGATCGGCCAGCAGGCCGTCACCGGCGGCCAGGCCGTCATCCGCGCCATCGATCCATCCACGGGCAAGGCCCTGGCCCCGGACTACCCCGGGCTGGACCGCAATGCGGTGGCCCAGGCCTGTGAGCTTGCCGAGACGGCCTTCGCCAGCTACCGCGAGTCTTCGCTCGAGGACCGTGCCACCTTCCTCGAGACGGTGGCCGCCGAGATCGAGGCGCTGGGCGATGCCCTGGTCGAGCGCGCCATGGCTGAGACCGGTCTGCCCCGAGCGCGCATCGAGGGCGAGCGCGGCCGCACCTGCGGCCAGCTGCGCTTGTTTGCCAAGGTGGTGCGTGCCGGCGAATGGATAGACGTGCGCATCGACCCGGCACTGCCCGAGCGCGAGCCCATGCCGCGCGTCGACCTGCGCCAGCGCCACGTGGCTCTGGGCCCGGTCGCCGTTTTCGGTGCCAGCAACTTCCCGTTGGCCTTCTCCGTGGCCGGCGGCGACACCGCCTCGGCGCTGGCCGCCGGCTGCCCGGTGATCGTCAAGGGCCACTCCGCCCACCCTGGCACGTCGGAGCTGGTGGGCCGG
>NZ_WHMA01000016.1:0-51398 GCF_010994375.1 Halomonas sp. NO4 | reverse complement strand
GCTGTTCGGTTCGGGTCGCGAGATCGGCCAGGCGCTGGTCGCCGACCCGCGCATCCAGGCGGTGGGCTTCACCGGCTCGCGCGGCGGCGGCACGGCACTGATGAAGACGGCCCAGGCGCGCCCCCAGCCGATTCCGGTCTATGCCGAGATGAGCTCCATCAACCCGGTCTTCCTGCTGCCCGAGGCGCTCGCCGCTCGCGGCCCGGCCATCGCCGAGGGCTTCGCCGGCTCGCTCACCATGGGCGCCGGCCAGTTCTGTACCAACCCGGGGCTGTTGATCGGCCTGAGCGGGCCCTCGCTCGATGCCTTCGTCAAGGCAGCCGGTGACGCGGTCAAGGGCAGCGCCGCCCAGACCATGCTCACCCCGGGCATCCACGCCGCCTACCAGGACGGTGTCGGTACCCTGGCCGCCAACCCCAGGGTGCGCGAGATCGCTCGTGGCCAGGAAGGCGCCGGCCCGCACGAGTGCCAGGCAGCCCTGTTTGCCGCCAGCGCCAGCGACTTTTTGAGCGACGAGGCCCTGCAGGCCGAGGTGTTCGGTGCGGCCTCGCTGGTCATCGAGTGCGACGACCTCGCGGAAGTGAAGGCCGTAGCCGAGGCCCTGGAAGGCCAGCTCACCGCCACCCTGCAGATGGACGACGGGGACCTGGCAACCGCCAAGCAGCTGCTGCCGCTGCTCGAGCGCAAGGCCGGTCGGGTGCTGGCCAACGGTTGGCCCACCGGCGTCGAGGTGTGCCACGCCATGGTCCACGGTGGGCCTTACCCGGCCACCTCGGATTCGCGTACGACCTCGGTGGGCAGTGCGGCCATCCAGCGCTTCCTGCGTCCGGTGTGCTACCAGAACCTGCCGGCAGGGCTGCTGTCCGAGGCGCTCCAGGACGACAACCCCCTCAATGTCTCGCGCCTGGTGGACGGCCAGCGCGAGCTTTGAGGGTTGCCTCTTCTGAGATGACACCTTGAGTGGAATCGTTATCTTGGCGGCCTGCGGGCCGCCTTTTTCGCATACTGGGTGAAGCACCTAGACGGGGTTGAGCACAAGGTTGTCGCCGGCCGTTTGGCTGGGGCTGGATAAGCTCGTAATGTTGTATGATATCCTATAAGATGATTAATTGTGGAGAGGCTTTGAACCGGCATTCGAGTATCCGTTTCGACAGGATGGAAGGCCGGGATCCAATACCCAGTCTGATATGCATGAGGTGATAACCATGACCCAGCCCATGGACGACAAGAAGATCATCAAGGTCCATGAAAGCGACAACGTCGCCATCGTCATCGGCCGAGGCGGGGTAACCGCTGGAACGGAACTAAAGACCGGACTGATTGCCCTTGCGGATATTCCGCAAGGGCACAAAATCGCCTTGTCGGATATTCCAGTGGGTGCTGCGGTCGTTCGTTACAGTGAGGTCATTGGTACGGCAACCGAGGCGATTCCGTCGGGCGGTCATGTCAGCGAGTTCAATATCGCGTTGCGTCAGCCGCCTGCCTTGCATGAACTGCAACTGGCGACCCGTGAGTATGGGCCGTTAGAAACATTGGAAGGGTATACCTTCCAAGGGTATCGCAACGCGGACGGTAGTGTCGGTACGAAGAATGTGCTCGGTATCACGACAAGCGTGCAGTGCGTCGCCGGCACCGTCGAGCATGTCGTCAAGCGTATCAAAGCAGAATTGCTGCCGCAGTACCCCAATGTCGATGATGTCGTCGGGCTGACGCATACGTATGGCTGCGGGGTGGCGATCAATGCGCCTGCCGCGATCATTCCCATTCGTACCCTCAAGAACATCACGCTCAACCCCAACTTCGGCGGGGAGGTGATGGTCATTGGCCTGGGGTGCGAAAAGCTGCAACCGTCGACGTTGGTGTCCCAGCAACCCGTCAAGATGTACGACTCGAGTGAGGAGGCATCGGCCACCGGCAATATTCTCAGCTTGCAGGACGAGCAGTTTGTCGGTTTTGCAGAAATGGTGGCCGGTATCATGGCCATGGCCGAGCAGCATCTCGCCAAGCTGAATCAACGGCGGCGTGAACCCTGCCCCGTATCGGAACTGGTGGTGGGTACGCAGTGCGGTGGCAGCGATGCCTTCTCCGGGGTGACGGCCAACCCGGCCGTCGGTTTTGCGGCGGATCTGATCGTACGGGCCGGTGGTACGGTCATGTTTTCGGAGGTGACGGAAGTCCGAGATGCGATCCACCTGCTGGCGCCACGGGTCGTCGATAAGGGCGTGGGCGAGAAGCTGTGTCAGGAAATGGCGTGGTACGACAATTACCTGGCACAGGGGCAGGCGGACAGAAGTGCCAACCCGTCACCGGGAAACAAGAGCGGTGGGTTGAGCAATGTCATCGAGAAGGCGTTGGGGTCGATTGCCAAGTCGGGTACGAGTCCCATCGTCGATGTGCTCGGGCCGGGCGAGCGGATCAGCAAGCGAGGGTTGAATTTCGTCGCAACCCCGGCCAGCGACTTCATCTGCGGCACGTTGCAGTTGGCGGCGGGCATGAACATGCATGTGTTCACGACCGGGCGCGGTACCCCTTATGGGTTGTCCATGGTGCCGGTGATTAAGGTCGGGACGAACACCACGTTAAGCCGCCGCTGGCATGATCTCATCGATCTGGACGCCGGCCGCATCGCTTCCGGTGAGGCCACGATCGAGACGATGGGGTGGGAACTGTTCCATCTGATCCTGGAGATTGCCAGTGGGCGTGAACAGGCGGCGGTCGACCGTCTGGGGATACATAACGATCTGGCGCTGTTCAACCCCGCCCCTGTGACGTAATACCGCCAGCTGCGACGAGGACCATTGAGGAGAGCATCATGACAGGCAAAGTTGCGGTAGTGACAGGCGCCGGGAGTGGTATCGGCCGAGTGGCATCGCTGGCTCTGGTCAGCGAGGGGTATCGCGTCGCGTTGGTGGGGAGACGGCGCGATCGCCTGGAGGAAACGGCGAGTCTCGCCAGTGATCGCGAAGCCACGCTGGTCGTAGTGGCCGATGTCGGCGATGAGGCGTCGGTCGATGCGGCATTCGATAGGGTCGCCGCTGCCTGGGACCGGGTGGATCTGCTGTTCAACAATGCGGGACGCGGGGCACCACCGGCGACTCCGGATGAGTTGCCGGTCGCCGTATGGCGGGAGGTCGTCGATACCAACCTGACCGGCAGCTTCCTGTGCGCCAGAGCGGCGTTTCGTCTCATGCGCGAGCAGTCGCCACGAGGTGGCCGAATCATCAACAACGGCTCGATTTCCGCTTATGTGCCTCGACCGTTGAGTGTGGCCTATACGGCCACCAAGCATGCGATTACCGGGCTGACGCGGTCTCTGTCGCTGGATGGCCGTGCCTATGATATCGCCTGCGGCCAGATCGACATCGGGAATGCCGATACCGAGATGACGGCCCGCATGGCCGAGGGCATTCTGCAGCCCAATGGCGATGTCGTGCCCGAGCCTCGCATGAATGTCGAGGAGGTGGGACGGGCAATCGTGCACATGGCTAGTCTGCCTCTGGCAGCGAATGTGCAGTTCATGACGGTGATGGCTACCAATATGCCCTATGTCGGGCGGGGATGAGGCTATAGCAGTTTGCCGGGATTGAATAATCCTTCGGGATCCAGCGCCGCCTTGATGCGTTCCATCATCGCCAGGGCGACGGGGTCCTGGTAGCGGCGCAACTCGGTCCGTTTGGCGAGCCCGATACCATGCTCTGCCGAAATCGAGCCATTCATGTCAGCGACCAGATCGTGTACGGCACGGTTGAACTGCGGTGTCAGGTCCATGAAAGCGGCAGTATCCATGGCCTCGGGCTGGCTGACATTGAAGTGGAGGTTGCCGTCACCGACATGGCCGAAGGCGCAAATGCGGCATGCCGGGAGGATCGACCGGCAGGCGGCGCTGGCGGCCTCGATGAAATCCGCGATACGCGATACCGGTACGGAGATGTCGTGCTTGATCGAGGCGCCTTCGGCGATCTGTGCTTCCGCAACTCCTTCACGCAGCCGCCACAACGCCTGTGATTGCGCGCTGCTCGTGGCGATGACGGCATCCTTGATCACGTCGTTCTCGAAGGCGTCGGCCAGGGCCGCTTCCAGACGGGTATTCAGATCGAGACCGGCATCCGGAGTCGTCAGCTCGATCAACGCGTATGACGTGTAGCTCTGGTCGAAGGGCGCGCGTGCTCCCTGAATGTGGGACAGCACGGCGTCCATCGCAAAGCGCGGCAGGAACTCGAAGGCCGTCAATGTATCGCTGAGTTGGCCCCGCAACTGGTCGTACAATGCCAGCACCTGATGCGGAGAGTCGCAACCGACCAGCGCGGTGGCTGTCACTCGCGGCATGGGAAACAACTTGAGCACGGCAGCCGTGATGATGCCCAGCGTGCCCTCGGAGCCGATGAAGAATTGCTTGAGATCGTAACCGGTGTTGTCCTTGCGCAAGGCGGTCAATCCGTTCATGACGCGGCCATCGGCCAGCACCACTTCCAGCCCGAGCACTAGGTCACGGGCATTGCCATAGCGCAGCACATTGATGCCGCCGGCGTTCGTGGCCAGATTCCCGCCGATCTGACACGATCCCTCTGCGGCCAGCGATAGCGGAAACAGACGCCCGGCGTCATGGGCGGCCTCTTGCACCACTTGCAGGATACAGCCCGCCTCCACGGTGATGGTGGCATTGGTGGGATCGATGTCGCGAATCCGATTCATGCGTCCCAGTGCCACGACGAGGCTCTGCTGCGGTACGCCGCCTCCCACCAGCCCGGTGTTCCCACCTTGCGGTACCAACGGCACTCCATGCTCGCGACACTGCTCGACGATGAAGGCGACATCGGCGGTGCAGGCCGGCAATACCACGGCCAATGCATCCCCTGGATACAGCCGGCGCTGTTCCTGGACATAAGGCAGTATGTCGGCAGCTTCGGTCAGTACGTAGTCGGCCCCGAGTCGATGGACCAGCGTGTCGAGCAACTCGTTGGCGAACGGCTGTCGCTTCAGGGCGTCGGGCATGTCGGGCTCCAGTGGGTGAGGCGTTCGATGTCGTGGGTGTCAGCCGCGCTTGGCGAGACGCAGTCGGGTGATGGTGGTTCGCGTCGAGATGCGTTCGGGATCGGTGCGCAACTCGATGACCGCCGGGCGGCGTGCCTCAATGGCACCCTGCAGCGCCAGCAGGAGTTCGTCGGTGCGGTTGACCATGGCCGTGTAAGCCCCCATGCCTGCCGCCATCGTGAGGAAATCCGGATTGACCAGGTCGGTGCCAACGATGCGTTCAGGATGCTCACGCTCCTGATGCATGCGGATGGTGCCGTATGTGCCATTGTTGAAGAGCAATACGATCGGACGCCCGCCATGGTGTACGGCGGTGGCCAGTTCCTGGCCGCTCATCATGAAACCGCCATCGCCGACGAAGGCGAGGACCACTCGTTCAGGATCCTGCAGTGAGGCCGATACGGCGGCCGGTACGGAGTAGCCCATGGCGCCGCACGTTGATCCCAATTGACGGCCGGGGCGGCCGTAACGCAGATAGCGTTGGGCCCAGCCGGTATGGTTGCCGGCGTCGAGCGTGATGACCGTGTCGCAGGGGAGTTGATCGCGCACGGCCATCAAGGCTTGACCGATATTGAGCGGTCCGTCTTCATCTGTGCTGCTGATATCGTCGAAGTACGCTTGCCGGGCCTGCTGGCGCCATTCACTCCAACGCCCGGTGAGTTGCTCCCAGCGGCAGTCTCGCAGTGCGCGCGCGACCCGTTCCGGGGCCGCCGCTATCCCGATCTCGGGGCTGTAGACGCGGCCGATTTCATCGCTGTCACTATGGATATGGATCAGCGTCTGGTTGGCGACGGGGGGTGTCAAGGTCGTGTATGTCTTCGTGGTCATTTCCCCGAGCCGTGCACCAATCACGAGCAGTAGATCTGCCTCGGCAATGCGCTTGACCAATTGGGGCGAACTCGCGGTTCCAAAGTCGCCGATATAGACGTCAGAGCGGTTGTTTACGATGTCCTGGCGGCGGAACGAGCATGCCACCGGCAGGTCGTGCGCTTCGGCGAAGGTCGTGATGTCGCGGCAGGCCGTATCATCCCAGCCACTACCTCCGACCAGCAGCAATGGACGCCTTGCTGACGATAACGCCTCGCGGATGCGCGTCAGGTCGGCAGCCCCGATGTCGGCACGCGTGGGGCGATAGGGAGGGGCATCCACCGTATCGACGACATCGGTCAGCATGTCTTCAGGCAGTGATAGCACGACCGGACCCGGCCGGCCCGATGTCGCGACACGGAAGGCGCGTGCCATGTATTCGGGAATTCGCGCAGCATCATCGATCTGCGCTACCCACTTGGCGATGCTGCCGAACATCTGCTGGTAGTCGATCTCCTGGAACGCTTCACGGTCCCGTGAGGGGCGGTCCACCTGGCCGATCAACAGGATCATGGGCGTGGAATCCTGCTGGGCAATGTGGACCCCGATCGAGGCATGGCAGGCACCGGGGCCGCGTGTCACCAGACAGATGCCCGGTTTGTCGGTCAACTTGCCGTATGCCTCGGCCATGTTGGCGGCACCGGCTTCATGGCGTGCGTTGTAGAGACTGATGCGATCCTGGACATCATACAGCGCATCCAGTACTTCGAGATAACTTTCGCCCGGAACGCAGTAAGCGGATTCGACGCCGTGGATCAGCAACTGATCGACGAGCACCTGACCTCCGGAACGGGGGCGGAAAGACTGGGACATGGTAGTGACTCCCAATGGACAATTCGGGATAGACCGGGGACTGTTCGACACGCGGCGGCATTGGCCGAGGTTGCGCACGGTCCCCGGGCCTCGGGACGACTGTCGTCGGCGTCCCGAGGCGGGTGTGTGAGTCATTGCCGTGGCGGCTCGTACAGCTTCTGAGCGCTCTTCGCAGAGAGAGACTGCCTGTTGAGCAGTATCGGCAGCATGCTGATCAGTAGCACCAGACTACCGCCGAGAGTGACTCGCCAATCGGGATAGATGAAGCTGATGGCAGTGACGAAGAGCAGGAGCTGTTGCCAGCGTCGTAGCGGCGCGAACATGTACTGTTGTAGTGCCGCGGCCAGCACAATGACGCCGATGGTGGCCTGCGTCAGCACCAGTGCGATGCGCATCGGTTCTCCCTGCAGCAGGATGGTTGGTTCATAGACGAACATGAACGGCACGATGAAACCGGCGGCGCCCAGTTTGAGGGCCTCGATGCTCGATTCCCATATCTTGGCTTTCGACAGTGTGTTGGCCGCGTAGACCGCCATGGCTACCGGGGGCGTGATGGCGGATAGGATGGCAAAGTAGAAAACGAACAGGTGTGCGGCTTCGGCTTGCACGCCGAGTTTGGTCAGGGCCGGGACCAGCAGGGCAACCTGGACGATGTAGGCCGGCGTGGTCGGCATGCCCATGCCCAGGATGATACCCGCGACCATACTGAGCAGCAGGGCCAGTACCAGGATGTCCTGTGAGGCCGAAATGACGAAGTTCGAGAAGCTCAGGCCGATGCCGGTGATGTCGATCACGCCGACGACGATGCCGGCACAGGCACAGGCAGCGGCGATTGGTAATACGTTCCTTGCCCCGTTTTCCAGTGCATCGATGGTGTTGCGCAGCGTGACGTAGTGTCGGGTCGTCTTGCGCAGATACGCGGTAGGGATCACCGAGGCGATACCGCACATGGCGGAGTAGGGCGCAGAGTAACCGAGCACCAGGGCGCCGATGATGACGACTAGGGGAATGAACAGGTGGCCGCGTTCCTTGAGGACGCGTCCCAGTGGCACTTGATCCTCTTCAGGCACGCTGCCGACATTGTTGCGTTTGGCCGCGAAATGGATGCCGAAGAACAGGGCGACATAGAACAGCAAAGCAGGTGTGATGGCATACATCGCCACTTTGAGATAGCCGATGCCGAGATACTCGGCCATGACGAAGGCCGCTGCGCCCATGACCGGTGGCATGATCTGCCCCCCTGTAGAGGCGACGGCTTCCGTGGCACCAGCAAAGGCCGGCCGGAATCCCATGCGCTTGATCAAGGGAATGGTGAAGGTGCCGGTCGTCATGACATTGGCAACGGCCGAGCCGGACACGGAGCCGAACATGCCGCTGGTGACGCAGGCGACCTTGGCGGGACCGCCGGCCTGGCGTCCTGTCAGGGCGACGGCGAAATCCATGAACAATTGACCGATTCCCATGCGCTCGACAAGGGCACCGAAAATGATGAACAGCACCATGTAGGTTGCCGAGACGGCGATCGGGATACCGAAAATGCCTTCCGTGGTGATGGCGAGCTGTTCGAGCACGACGGTAGGTAACGTATTGGTCGCTGTAAAGGCGTAGACCAGAAAGCAGATGGCGGTAATCGGCAGCGCCGGTCCGATCGCTCGCCTAGCGGCTTCCAGCACCAGGGTCACGAGAGTGATGGAAGCGATGATATCGCGCGTGGTCAGCGGGTCGACATAGATGAAGCGCGAGAAGATGTAGTCCAGATTCAAGCTGGGGTATAGCGCTGCAAACAGGCCTATGACCGCCAGTATCATGTCGTACCAGGGCGGGATGGCGACCGATTCGCGTCGGTAGTTACTGGTCAGGAAAATCAGGGAAACGGCCAACGCAACATGGATGCCGCGCAGTATGTAAGGGCCTGGCGTTCCGGCCAGCGCGATATAGATATGGTATAGCGACATACCGACCAGGATGACCTTGATCGATAGTCCGAAAATCTGGGCATAGAGCGACGTTGAGGTGTGACGCACGGAGAACTCCCGATTTTATTTCTGTTCTTCGCCGATGACCTGGCTGCCAATAGAGTCTTGCCCCCTTGCCCAGTTCGGCTGGGCAAGGGAAGCGGTCGTCATGGTGGCGTTTACAGTGCGTCGTGTTCGCGGTAGAACGCTTCCGCGGCGGGATGCAGCGGCACGCCGATGTCGGTGGCCATTTCTTTAGGCGTCAGATCCTTCATGGCCCGGCTGATATCGCCGAGAGAGTCCGTGTTTTCGACCACAGCCTCCAGGAAGGCGGTGACGATCTCGTCATCGAAATCACACTGGGCGATCATGTGCGTGTCATAGGTGATGGCCGGCACATCCTCATCCACGCCCGGGTAGCTGCCCGCGTGAACCATGCGTTTCTGGAAGGCAGCGTTCTGCTCCTTGAACTGATCGAAGGTCGCGTCGTCGATCGGTACGAAGCTGATGTCACGGCTATTCGCCAGATCCATCACCGAGCCGGCAGGCAGGGCGGTGCCGAGCGTGAAGATATCGGCGTGACCGTCTTTCATGGCGACGACCGAATCGGAATATGACAGATGGCTGACACTATCCAGATCGTCGTAGCTCAAGCCGTTGGTATCCAGCAGGCCGCGCGTGAGCATCTCCCCGGTGTGACCATTCTGTTGCGTAGTGAGACGCTTGCCTTCGAAATCGGCTACGGATCCGACCTCGGCGTCGTCAAGTGCCATGACCTGGAAGTACTGGGGATAGAGCGTGCCGAGGTTGCAGACGTTGTCGATGGCTTCGTTGAAGGGATCTCTGCCATTGATGCCATCGACCGTGGAGATGGAGTTGGCGAAGGCGATCGGAAAGCGCCCATTGGCCACACCCTGGACGTTGGCGAGGCCGGAACCTGGTGTCACCGTGATGGAAACATCATCGAGCTTATCTTCAACGACGGCTTTCAGTGCCCCCCCGATCGGATACCAGGATCCTCCCTGTGACCCGGTCGAGAGGGTGAAATCCTGGGCCTGAGCCATGGAAACCGCAGTGACACTCAGGGCAGCGATTGTTGTCATGGAGGCGTGCTTACCCAGTTTTAACATGACGTTACTCCTCACTTCTTGTCTTAGTTCGATGCTGCACTGTCTTCATTGAGCTTGTTCAGTGCAGGTGTGAGCCTCGTTCAGCAAGGCAATTTCAACGTATTTCTTATCATATGTTATGTCAACAGGTTATACGACAAGCTGTGTAAGTCTGTGTTAATAAAGCTTTATTTGGTCAGGCCTCTGTCGTTGCCAAGTGGTCCGGTCGCCCGCCGGAAAAGTGCTGTATCAGATGCTCCACGCTCTGAAGGGCCATCGCATTGCGCGTCTCGACGGTGGCGCTTGCCTGGTGAGCCGACAGTACGACGTTATCCAGTGTCAGCAGCGCCTCGTTGATGTGGGGCTCAATGGCGAACACATCGAGACCGGCTCCCAGCAACTCGCCACGTTCGAGCCTACCTATCAGCGTGTTCTCATCGACAAGCACGCCACGTCCGACGTTAACGATGATGCCGTCCGGACCAAGCGCGGCCAGCACGTTGTCGTCGACCAGGGGCCGCATGCCGGGGGAGCTGGCGGCAGCCATCATCAGAACGTCGCTCCAGGCGGCCAGTCGTTGAAGGTCCGGCTCGAAAGCATAGGACACATCTTCTCTGGGTGTCCGGTTGGTATAGGCGATTTCCATGCCGAAGGCTTCCGCCCGTGTCGCGATGGCCTGGCCAATACGGCCGAGTCCGAGTATGCCGAGACGCTTGCCCGTCAGGCTGCGGGTCAAGGGAGGCTGCTTGCCTTGTGCCCAATGCCCCGCCTTGACGAAATCGTGCCCTTGCGGCAGGCGCCGAAGCGTCGACATCATGAGCCCGAACCCCATGTCGGCGACATCCGCGGTCAGCACGTCCGGGGTATAGGCGATTCGCAGGCCCTTGCGCTGGGCGTGATCGATATCGACCCGATCGAGACCGACACCGTGCAGCGAGATGATCTCGAGGTTAGTCAACCGCGCCGCTTGCTCCGGTGTCAGCCCAATGTTGGCACCCGTCAGGACGCCCCTGGCGGTGTCCGCATGGTCGTGCATGGCGCGCTCGGGTGTCGGGCTATCCCATAGGTGGACGACGTTGAAATGTTCCTCGAGTCGCTCCATGCCGGGGTCGGCGATACGTTGCAACAGAAGAACTTCGGGCTTGGAGGCTTGTTCTGTCATGACTCGTTATCTTCAATAAGTGTCGAAATGCTGATGCCAGAGCGAGGTCATAAGCTCGCCTTGCGCGTTGAACTGAAGAGCCTGCGGAGGGCCTATCGGTTCTGCCATGCCGTCGGGGATATCTTCCAGCAGGGCGGGAGATACCATGATCCGGTCCAGGTGCAGGGTGGTCGAGATCATGCAGAACCGGGCGTCTTCATCGTTGAGCGACCACGACGTGGTGACGGCAGCTGCGATCACGTCCCGTTCGGTCGGCAGCACGATGGGGATGCGTGACTTATCCACCAGGGTGGCCGTCAGCGCATTCATGTAGGTGGCCTTGAAGTCGACGGATTCGGCGGCCGCTCGGGTCGTGAAGTCGGCCATGCCGATACCAACGGCGTTTCCCGCGGTCTCCTTGGTCAGGTTCAGCAACCCCAGTTTATGGATGAATGGCGTTGCGGGGTTGTCGATGCCGCGGATGTCGGTGCGTCCCGTGACGGCAAAGTCCATCCCCGTGCCGCTGATCTCCTTGCCGCTGCGTTCGACGATCAGTACATCGGCCTGAGTGATGGGCAGACGCGGAAGGTAGGACTTGGCTTCCTTGAGCAGGCGTTCGTCGGTCGTCATGATGGCGTCGGGCTCGGCCCCTTCGAGGTGCACGACATCCTTGTTGGCGTTCTCGACCAGGCCGATGCCGAGCGTGATGGGCGCATTGGCCAAGGCGATGCGCGCCAGATTGGGCAGTACGTCGGAGAGGCCGCGCGGGCCGAGTTTGTGCACGCGTCGCGCCCCTTCGGCCTTGCCCAGCCCGACGGCGATCATCTTGGTCAAGCCGCTTTCGATGGGGCGGTCGAACGTCGTGTGGGATTTGATACGGTTGACGAAGATGATGCCGTCCGCTTCGGCGGCATGACGATCGAATTTGCATGCGATTCCGTCAGCCGTCTTTCCGTATTCGACGACGTCCATCGTGGCGTGAATGGGAGCCCCCACGGCAGACTCGGTGATGCCCAGCTTGGCCAGCACCGCTTCCTGCCCTTCGGCCGTGCCGCCGCCATGGCTGCCCATGGCGGGAACAATGAACGGTATATGTCCCAGCGACCTGAGTTCCGACACTACCGCCGTGACAATCCCGACGATCGAGGTAATGCCCCGGCTTCCAACGCCGACCGCGACGCGGCTGCCGGGGGCGAGCCGAGAGAGCTGGCGGCTTTCTCGCATCACCTCTCGTGTTCGCCGATCGATATCGGTCACGGGCGTTCCTAGTCGGTGATTGAGCCGAACGGGGACGACGAGGGGTAGTCTGACATCGGCCAGATGGGGGAACTCGACGTCGGGAAAGCTGGCATGCTGGCCCATCTCGATCTCCTTGTTGTGTTATTCACAGGGATGTCGTTCACACGCTTGCGGTTGGGCGTGTATGTTGTATGATAAGATTATAGGTCAGATTTTGGAAGTCAGGGGTGAGAGAGAATGAAAGAGCCATCTGGGTTCCGTGCCGTTCGCAAGACCGTCAGCTTGAGCGATCAAGTGACGGATGAGCTTCGCAGCATGGTGACATCTGGTGACCTCGAGGTGGGGGAGCTACTCCCCTCCGAGAGCAGGCTGGCCAAACAGTTGGGCGTCAGTCGCACCGTAGTTCGTGAGGCGGTGTCGCGCTTGAAGCTGGATGGTCTGCTGGGCAGTCAGCAAGGACGGGGAGTATTCGTCGTATCGACACGCCCGAACCGCGGGTTCTCCCTTCGGGGGCATGATGCACAGAGCATCGATCATGTCCTGCGCATGGTGGAATTACGCATGGGATTCGAGGCTGAGGCCGCGGCATTTGCAGCTGAGCGGCGTACCCGGCATGACTTGACGATGATGCGTGAGGCTAATGAGTCGTTCCGCGAGGCGGTGGCTTCGGGCGATATCCAAGCGGGGGTCGAGGCCGACATGGCCTTCCATAGGGCTGTCTGCACAGCGACCGATAACGAGTTGTATCTCGAGTTCTTCAACTACTTGAGCAGTTATCTCAAGGAAACCATCCTGGTTTCCCGGCGCAAGTCGGTGACTCGTGTTGATGGTGGGCAGGCACCTATCGCCGAGCACGAAGCCATGATCGATGCCATTTCCCGTCAGGATGTCGATGCCGCTCGAACTGCCGCGAGATATCACATTGAGTGCAACATACACCGTCTGGAGACGTACTACGGCGTCATGCATGAATAGCCGACTCAGGCGAAACAGAAACGGAGATTGCCATGCAGCGACAGCGCTTGGTTCGGATCGATCCACTCGGTGGGGTAGCCGGTGATATGATGGTTGCCGCCCTGCTGGATGCGTTTCCCGAACATGAGCCGGCACTGGCGGACTCGCTGGTGTGTTTGCGATTGCCGCCTTCAGTGAGCTGGCGCATCGACGAAGGGACATTCTCGGGATTTCGAGGTAAACGGTTCCGTGTCGAGGCCGAGAGCGAGCAGGCTGCCCATAGTCACCATCATTATTCCGATCTCGTCGAACTCATTGGCCATTGTGGCCTGCCGCAGGGGGTCGCGCGCCGCGCGCTGGATATCTACACTCTGCTGGCGGATGCGGAGGCGGCCGTTCACGGGACGACCCTTCAACAAGTGGTGTTTCATGAGGTCGGTGCCTGGGATTCGGTGATCGATGTTGTGGCGGTTGCCACGTTGCTCGAGGCAATCGGGGAAACGAAGTGGTTGTGCGGTTCCCTCCCCTTGGGGAGTGGCCAGGTACCTACTGATCACGGGTGGGTGCCGGTGCCGGCTCCCGCTACGTCTAAACTCCTTGATGGAATGCCGGTTCATGATGATGGGCTGGGCGGGGAGCGCATTACACCGACTGGGGCGGCCATTCTTCGTCATCTTGGCTGTCATTTCGATACCCGCTGCAGCGGACGGCTGCGCAATACCGGCATGGGGTTTGGTAGCCGTGAGTTGCCTGACCGCGCCAACGCCCTACGCTTGCTGGTGCTCGAGACGGCGAACAACGACGCCGGGTTTTTACATGACCGGGTCGTCCGAGTGGCTTTCGATATCGATGACCAGACCCCTGAAGACGTCGCGATCGCCGTCGACATCCTTCGTGACACGGCCGGTGTGCTGGATGTCACGCTAGCGACTCGTGCATCGAAAAAGGGGCGGGTCGGTTTTCACATCGAACTGCTGGCGCAGCCCGAGCGGTTTGACGACATCCTGGCGGCGTGTTTTCGCCAGACCACGACGCTCGGCATTCGCTATCACGAGATCGAGCGCGCGCTGCTGACCAGAGAGCATGGCGAGGCCACTACCAGCCAGGGACAGGTCCGCATCAAGACGGCATCCCGTCCATCCGGCGCGACCCGCAAAGCCGAGGCGGATGATATCGCCCGACTGCGGGAGTCCCAACAGCGTCGACAGCAGGTCAGGCGCGAAGCCGAACAAGCCGGGGAGCCGTGATGTGCGTGCCCGCCGAACTGCATAATGTCTTGCAGACACCCGAAATGCTGGTCATAGCCGTCAGCGGGGGCGTGGATAGCCTGACCCTGGCAGCGGCCGCCCATCGGGTCCGGGGCCGGGAGAACGTGATGCTCTGCCATGCGCTGTCGCCGGCCGTCCCGGGGGAGGCCACTGCCCGGGTCCGGCGGATTGCCGGTCAATGGCAGTTGCGGCTCGAACTCATCGATGCGGGTGAGTTCGACGATCCCGATTATCTCAGCAATCCCGTCAATCGCTGTTATTACTGCAAGACTCACTTGTACCACACGATGTCGCGCCTGCAGGCGCATTTCCAGGGGACGTCCCTGACGATCGCCTCGGGGACCAATAGCGACGACCTGGGTGATTATCGTCCCGGTCTGATCGCCGCGAGCGAGCATGGGGTGTTCCATCCTTTCGTGGATGCGGGTATGGACAAGACTGCGGTTCGCGCGCTGGCGCACTCGTTGGGTCTGACCGATATCGCGCGTCTACCCGCCGCGCCCTGTCTATCGAGCCGTGTCGAGACGGGGCTGGCCGTCGAGGCCGATACACTGCTGATGGTGGATGCGATCGAAAAATCGGTGCGTGACTGGCTGGGCAACATCACGGTGCGGTGTCGCGTTCGTCATTCGGAATACTGCATCGAGCTGGGCGACGCATCGTTCGAATCGCTGAGCCCGGCCATGCAGCGGCAATTGCTGTCTCAGGCCAAACGCATCATGGCGGATCATGGGCGTGAAGCGCCCGTTACCCTGGAAGCCTATCAACAAGGGAGCGCTTTTCTGCATGGCTGATGAACAGATTGTCCGTTTTGATCGCAATCGTGCCTCTCGTATCGGGCTGGAGGAGGCCGTCTTTGCACAATCCAAGACGCCGGACCGCATTGCTGCCATCGTCGATGAGGCCGTCGAGGAAGAGCGCCGCTTGCTCATCACCCGTATCAGCCCGCAGTGCTGGGAGGCACAACCGGCGCGCATACAGCGGGTTCTCGACTACGACCCGCTGTCCAGAACGGCCGTGTTGGGCCTGATGCCTTCCCCCCAGGACGAACCGGCTATCGCCATCATCACGGCCGGTACGGCGGATGCACGAGTCGCGGCCGAAGCGCGGCGTACGCTCGAATACAACGGCTATGCCGTTGATGTGGTGAGCGACGTGGGTGTAGCCGGTCTGTGGCGGATTCTCGAGCATGTCGAGCGCCTGGAGGCGGTCCCCATTAAGCTGGTATTCGCCGGCATGGATGCTGCATTGCCCAGTGTCGTTGCCGGCCTGGTATCAGGAAGCATCATCGCGGTACCGACATCGGTCGGCTACGGCGTTGCGGACGGCGGGCGCGCGGCCCTGGATTCCGCGCTGTCCAGCTGCGCGCCGGGTGTGACCGTGGTTAACATCGACAACGGATATGGCGCCGCTTGCGCAGCTATCCGGATTCTAGGATGTCAGTCGTGATCATCGACAATAACAAAGCCAAGGAGACACTATGCCAGCCGCGTTGCCGCAGAACCGCTTCAAGTCATTGCTAAACGAGCAGACGCAGATCGGCATATGGAGCACCCTGTGCTCTAACATCGTGACCGATGCCCTGAGCGATTCCGGATTCGATTGGGTGCTATTGGATACCGAGCACTCGCCGAATGAAATCCCCAACGTCATGGCCCAGCTTCAGGTATTGGCGGGGACGGACACAGCTGCTGTGGTACGCCCTGCCTGGAACGATCCAGTGCTTATCAAGCGCTTTCTCGATATCGGCGCGCAAACCTTGCTGATTCCCTTTGTTCAAACGTCGGAAGAGGCCGAACACGCTGTTGCGGCGGTTCGCTATCCCAATCACGGAATCCGAGGCGTGGCGGCCGCCCATCGTGCCAACCGCTATGGTCGAGTGAGTGACTATGTTCACCGGGCCAATGACGAGTTATGCCTGATCGTGCAGGTCGAGACGTCGAGGGCGATCGACAATATTCCCGCCATCGCCGCGGTGGAAGGGATCGATGCCATCTTTATCGGCCCCTCCGATCTCGCTGCGGATATGGGGCATATCGGTGAAGCCGGCCATGCCGATGTACAACGAGAGATTGCCAGGGGGATGGAACTGTGCCGTGGGCACAGTATTCCGGCAGGCATCCTCGCGCCGTCACAGGAACAAGCGGAACACTGGCTTCATGCTGGTTTTGCGTTCATCGCTGTGGGGTCCGACATGGGCCTGCTGACTCGTCAGGCCGATGCCAAGGCGGACCATTTCAAAGCGCTGGCCTCATCTCTTTAACCCGTTCGATACCGGGTAATCATTTATTGAGAGCGGCATCTCGCTGGTCAACTTCATCATATGAATGATGACCAGAGGACTTATGTGTCGCTTTCCCGAGCTGCACAGGATATGTCATGACAATCAACAACGGAAAATGTCCCAACACCTTGCGTAGCGCCCGCTGGTATGCGCCCGACGACCTGCGATCCTTCGGTCATCGGTCGCGTGCGATGCAGATGGGTCGGGAGCCCAGTGATTGGGAAGCTCGGCCTCAGATTGCCATCATCAACACCTGGTCCGACATCAATCCTTGTCATGCACATTTCAAGCATCGTGTAGACGATGTCCGTCGCGGGATTCTCGAAGCCGGTGGCTTTCCGATCGAGTTGCCTGCGCTGTCTCTCGCCGAGAATTTCGTCAAACCAACCACCATGCTGTATCGCAACATGCTGGCAATGGAGGTAGAGGAGCTACTGCGCTCGCACCCCGTGGATGGCGTGGTATTGATGGGGGGGTGCGATAAGACCACCCCGGGCTTGGTACTGGGTGCAGTCAGTGCAGGATTTCCCGCTATTTTCGTGCCGGCCGGCCCGATGCTTCGTGGTAACTGGCGGGGCAATGTTCTGGGGAGTGGCTCGGATGCCTGGAAGTATTGGGATGAACGCCGCGCCGGCACCATTTCACGTGACGAGTGGATTGCCATTGAAGGTGGTATTGCACGCTCCTATGGCCATTGCATGACGATGGGAACGGCCAGCACGATGACCGCTATAGCCGAAGCCATGGGCCTGACGCTGCCGGCGGCAAGTTCGATTCCCGCTGCGGACGCTAACCATATACGCATGTGTGCAGCTTCGGGACGCCGGATCGTCAACATGGTCTGGGAAGACCTGACTCCCGATCGAATCATCACCCCATCGGCGGTCAACAATGCCGTCACCGTGGCCATGGCGACGGGGTGTTCCACGAATGCGATCATACATTTGATTGCCATGGCTCGTCGTGCAGGTATCAACATGACGCTGGAGGATTTCGATCAGGCCAGCCGTGAGATACCCGTCATCGCCAATGTTCGGCCGAGTGGTGAGCACTATCTCATGGAGGACTTTTACTACGCAGGTGGCCTACGCGCGTTGATGAGCCGTCTGACCGATTATCTGGATCTCGACGCCTTGACGGTGACTGGTGAGCCCCTGGGCGACACGTTGCAGGGCGCGGAAGTCTACAACGATGAGGTGATACGTCCTTTGTCGAATCCGGTATATCAAGAGGGGTCACTGGCGGTATTACGAGGCAATCTGGCCCCCGATGGTTGCGTGATCAAGCCTGCTGCGTGTGATCCCAGGTTCCATGTCCATACGGGGCCTGCTCTCGTATTCGATAGTTACCCCGAAATGAAGGCGGCCATCGACGACGACGATCTGGATGTTACGGCCGACCATGTGATGGTGCTTCGCAACGTGGGGCCCTTGGGAGGGCCGGGGATGCCTGAGTGGGGAATGCTGCCGATACCGACCAAGCTCGTTAAACAGGGTGTGCGCGACATGCTGCGCCTTTCCGATGCCCGCATGAGTGGTACGAGTTATGGCGCCTGCATGCTGCATGCCGCTCCAGAAGCGGCGGCCGGCGGGCCGTTGGCGCTGTTGAGAACCGGCGACATGGTCCACATCAATATTGCGCAGCGGCGTCTTACCATGGATGTCTCAGACGAGGAACTGGCGCGTCGCCGCGCTGAATGGACGCCCCCCAGGCCGGCCTTCTCCCGAGGCTATGGCTGGATGTTTGCTCAACACATCAAACAAGCGAACGAAGGCTGTGACTTCGACTTTCTGGAGACCGATTTCGGTCCTGCCGTGGGCGAGCCTGATATTTTTTAAGGAGCACGAACATCATGTCAGAAACGACTCTTACGACGCAGACACGCGAAAAGCTGATGGGCGTCAGTACGGCCACCTTGAGTACGGCGCTATTCAAGCGCGGGTTGCGCAATCAGTTCATTCAGGAGGTAAGCCCTCTCGATCCCGAGAAGCCCAATATGGTGGGAGAGGCGTTCACGCTCCGTTATATCCCCGCCAGGGAGGATCTCAACCCCATCACGGTCTTCCAGGATCCTGACCATCCGCAACGCGCCGCCGTCGAGCAGTGTCCTGCTGGCGGGGTGATGGTGATTGACAGTCGGCGCGATCCTCGTGCGGCGTCTGCCGGTTCCATCCTGGTTTCAAGAATGATGGTACGTGGGGTGGCCGGTGTCGTGACGGATGGCGGTTTTCGCGACTCGCCGGAGATCGCCAAACTGGACATTCCGGCATACCATCAGCGTCCTTCCGCGCCAACCAACCTCACGCTTCATCAAGCGATCGACATCAATGTGCCGATCGGTTGCGGCGATGTGCCCGTGTTTCCCGGCGATGTCATCGTTGGCGACGGTGAGGGCGTGATTGTCATACCGGCACATCTCGCCGATGAAATCGCTGATGAGGCCGTTGAAATGACAGCATTTGAAGATTTCGTCACGGAAGAGGTCCTGACAGGGCGGTCCATCATCGGTCTGTACCCACCGACGAAGCAGCAGAGCAAGGATGATTTTGCGGCCTGGCGACAACGTCAGGGCCGATAAGCACCACCGACGTTTGCCAGGGGCCGCATCGGTCCCGTGTTAATGCATTGATGATGAATCAGGAGGTAGCTATGTCGCGGCTTGTCAACGAAGCGGCCAGGGTGGGACTGGCACTGGGTGCCGTGGTTCTCGTGTTGTCGGGTAGCGTTCACGCCCATCCGGGACATGACGTTGTCGGCGGTGGATTTGGGGCAGGGCTAACCCATCCGCTGTTTGGCCTCGATCACTTGGTGGCAATGATGGCGATCGGCGTCTGGAGTCTCAATCAACGTCCGACATGTCGGTCGGTGATCCCCCTGTTGGCTGCTTGCGGCATGCTGCTTGGTGCCGTCGTTACGTGGGGAGGCTTACTCTTGCCGGGGATTGAATTCGGTATCGTCATGTCGGTCCTGCTAATGGGCATGCTGGTTACTACGCTCTTCAGGGCACCGACAGTGCTGGGCGCCCCGATGGTCGTGCTTTTCCTGTTTTTCCATGGCCAGGCACATGGGGCGGAAATGCCGGCGGGGATAGCGCCGTTGGCCTATTTAACCGGCTTTACTGTCGCCACGTTATTGATCATCTACACGGCCCGTTGGGTTGGCCAGCGGCTGATGTCACATGACAAACGCCTCGTACAACTGCTGGGTGCTATTATCACAACTAGCGGTGCCTTACTGGCAATCAGCTAATTGGACGAAAGAATTGTCAACGCAAAGCGTTGTTTTTTTAATTAAGTTGATACGAATGTAATAGGGTAGAATCTCCCCTTTTCCCATACCGAGAGAATGGCTGCTGCTGAGGACTGATGGCCCAGCAACCCTAATCACGGTCGAGGCTGATGGGAATAACTTACCTGATTACTCATCTTGATCAGCTATTACGCGAGCCTGGATCTATACTGGAATCATACGGACGGTCAAGGAGTTAGTGCCATGGCTCGCAATCCCATCCAGTACCAGTTCGGCCTGTCATTGCCGGCGTTTCGCGACCAGTACGGCACGGAAGCGCAGTGCCGGTCTGCCCTCTTCCAGCATCGCTGGCCCAAGAGGTTCGTGTGCCCCGACTGCGGCAACACCACCGGCTACCAGCTCGCGCGCGGGCTGTGCCAGTGCCATCACTGCCATCATCAGACTTCGCTCACCGCCGGCCCCATCTTCCATGCCACCTATCTGCCGCTCACCACCTAGTTCCTGGCCATCTACCTGCTGACCCAACGCAAGACCGGCCTCTCGGCGCTGCAGCTGTCCCGCGAGCTCGGCGTCAGCTACAACACTGCCTGGAAGCTCAAGCACAAGCTGCTGCAGGTCATGCACGAGTGTAACCGAGGGGAGACGCTCACCGGATGCATCAAGATCGATGATGCCTACCTGGGCGGCGAACGGCCGGGAAAGCGCGGGCGCGGCCCCGAGCACAAGGTCCCGTTCGTCGCCGCGGTGCACCGGTCTATGCCGAGATCAGCTCCATCAACCCGGTGTTCCTGCTGGACGAGGCGCTCGCCGTGCGCGGGAAGGCGATCGCCGAGGGGTTCGTCGGCTCGCTCACCATGGGCGCCGGCCAGTTCTGCACCACCCGGGGCTGTTGATCGGCCTGAGCGGGCCCTCGCTCGACGCCTTCGTCAAGGCAGCCGGTGACGCGGTCAAGGGCAGTGCCGCCCAGACCATGCTCACTCCGGGCATCCACGCCGCCTACCAGGGCGGTGTCGGTGCCGTGGCCGCTAACCCCAGGGTGCGCGAGATCGCCCGTGGCCAGGAAGGCACCGGCCCGCACCAGTGCCAGGCAGCCCTGCTTGCCGCCAGCGCCAGCGACTTCCTGAGTGACGAGGCCCTGGAGGGCCGGCTCACCGCCACCCTGCAGATAGATGACGGCGACTTGGCGGCCGCCCAGCAGCTGCTGCCGCTGTTCGAGCGCAAGGCCGGTCGGGTGCTGGCCAACGGTTGGCCTACCGGCGTCGAGGTGTGCCAGGCCATGGTCCACGGCGGCCCCTTCCCGGCCACCTCGGATTCGCGCACGACCTCGGTGGGCAGTGCGGCCATCCAGCGCTTCCTGCGTCCGGTGTGCTACCAGAACCTGCCGGCAGGGCTGCTGTCCGAGGCGCTCCAGGACGACAACCCCCTCAATGTCTCGCGCCTGGTGGACGGCCAGCGCGAGCTTTGAGGGTTGCCTCTTCTGAGATGACACCTTGAGTGGAATCGTTATCTTGGCGGCCTGCGGGCCGCCTTTTTTGTGGAAGGCTCACACAAGGCCGGTCAGCCTGAGCAGGAAGAGGCCTAGGGTGATGGTCAGGCTCGCCAGCAGCGTGGTAATGGCAATGATGTTGGCGGTGAGTACGGCGTTGCCGCCCATCGCCTTCACCATCACGAAGCTCGCGGCGGCGGTGGGACTGGCGAAGAACAAAAAAAGCACGCCGAGCTCGGGCCCCGAGAAGCCGGCGAGCACGGCGGCGGCGGTGGCCAACAGCGGCAGGGTGACCATCTTCATCAGGCTGGCGCCAAGGGCGAGCGAGCCTGAACGCTGCAGGGCCCCCAGCGACAGGGTGGCGCCGATGCAGATCAGCGCCAGCGGTAGGGTGAGGGAGGCGAAATATTCCCCCGAGGTCTTCAGCCAGGCGGGCAGGCTGACTCCCGAGGCGGCCACCGGAACGGCGATGATGACTGCCAGGATCAGCGGATTGCGGGCGATGTGCGAGGCGATATGGCGCCAGTCGGCGTTGCGATTCGGTTGATAGGCGGCCAGGACGATCACCGAGAAGACGTTATAAGTGACGATCACGACGCCGAGCAGCAGTCCAGCGGTGGAGAGCCCGAAGTGGCCGTACATGCCGGCGGCGAGCGCCAGACCCACAATGCCGCAGTTGCCGCGAAAGGCGCCCTGTACGTAGACCCCGCGCTCCGGGCGCGGGACCCGCAGGACTGCCCAGCCCCAGGCGACAAGGAAGCAGCCCAGCGTGGCCAAGGCAAAGAAGCCAAGCAGCTGGGGATTGAGCGTGGCGTCCAGGTCGGCCTCGATGATGCTGAGAAAGATCAGCACGGGCAGCGTGCCCTTGAAGACGAGGAAGGAAGCGGTGGCAACAAAAGCCTGATCGATCCAGCCGACACGCTTAAGGAGGATGCCCATGAGCACCATGGCGAAGACGGGGAGGGTGACTTCCAAGGTGCCGGAAAAGACCTCGAGCATTCCCATTAGCGCACCAGCCACAGGCCGACGATGATCGCGGCGATCACGGTGGCGAAGAACAGCCGGTTGCGCAGGCGGGTGTCACGAGGCGGGCGAGACATACGGGACTCCTGGATGGATGACGGGGCCGACGAAGCGGCGGCGACTTGGCGAACTAGGGTAAACCCGTTAGCCTGCTATCGCCACTGGCGAGACGCCAGCCCGAAGAGTGGAATCCAGTGCCATGCCAGCCTCCCATGATGCCGAAAGCCCCCGCTTGATCTTCGCCCATGCCAACGGCTTTCCCGGCATGAGCTATCGCAGCCTGCTGGCTCCGCTGCGCGAGCGCTTCGATGTCCATCCGGTCGACCGTCTCGGCCATCACCCCGACTATCCCGCTGCGCCCAACTGGCTGGCGCTGCGCGACGAGCTGCTCGACCACCTGCCGGTGAGCGGGGGGGCGGCCTATGGTGTCGGCCACTCCATGGGCGGGGTGCTGATGGCCATGGCCGCGGAGCGCGCGCCGGAACGCTTCCGCTGCGTGGTGATGCTCGACCCGCCGCTGATGCTGGGCTCCGATGCCTGGGGCATGAAGATGGCCAAGCGCTTCGGCTTCGTCGACCGGGTCACTCCGGCCGGCAAGACCCGCGGGCGCCGCGCGGTGTGGCCCGACCGCGAGGCCATGGCCTACTACCTGCGGCGTCGCGGGCTGTTCCGGCGCTTCACCGAAGCGGCGCTGCACGACTACATCGAGGGCGGTACGCGCCTGCGCGACGATGGCCAGGCGGAGCTGCTCTTCGACCCCGCCGTGGAGGTGGAGATCTTTCGCCACCTGCCCGACCACCTGACTCGCCTGCCGCATCGCCTCAAGGTGCCCTTCGGCGTGCTGGCCGGTCGCGACTCGGATCTGATCACGCCCAAGCGGCGCCGGCGGCTGGTGCGCCACGGTATCGCGCTGTCGCTGGTGCCGGGCGGGCACATGTTCCCCATGGAGTATCCGGAGGAGACCCGGCAGGCACTGCTGGACATGCTTGCTGACCTGGAGGAGAGGCGTCATGGCCGAACCTGACTCCCTGCACCTGGCGAGCGGGCGCCTGGCGGCGCTGGCCTGGGGTGAGCCCGAGGCGCCGACCTGGCTGGCGCTGCACGGCTGGCTCGACAATGCGGCGAGTTTCTCCCGGCTCGCCCCGCGGCTGGTCGAGCGGCTCAGCGTCCGCGTGGTGGCCCTCGACTTCAGCGGCCACGGCGAATCGGCCCACCGTGCTGGCGACTATGCGCTCTGGGATTACTGTCATGACGTGCTTGATGCCGCCGATGCGCTGGGGCTCGAACGACTCACCCTGCTCGCTCATTCCATGGGGGCGGGAGTGGCCTGTCTGCTCGCCGCGGCTCTGCCGGAGCGCGTGGCCCGCCTGCTGCTCGTCGACGGTCTCGGGGCGGTGACCACGCCGGCTGCCGAGGTGCCGGCGCAGCTGCGCAAGGGCTTGCTGGCTGCGCGGCGAACGCCGTCGCCGCCACCGCGCTATCCTGATAATGAGATGGCCGTGGCGGCGCGGGTGGCCGGTGGCGTGACGCCTATCGACGCCGCGACCGCCGAGCCGCTGGTACGACGCAACCTCGAGCCGCTCCCGGATGGCCACCGGCGGCTGCGTACCGATGGGCGGCTGCTATGGCCGTCGCCGCTGCGGCTGTCTCCGGAGCAGGCCCGCGCCGTGCTGGCTGCGATCCGCTGCCCGGCCCTGCTGATCGAGGGCGAGAACGGCATTCTCGGCGAGCGGGCGCCGGCCGCCATGGCGCGCGCGGCATTGCCGGGACTGGTGCGCCGGGTCGTCCCGGGCGGCCATCACTTGCATCTGGAGCCGGCGGCGGTGTCTGCGGTGGTCGAGAGCATCGTCGCCTGGCTTGCCGACGCGGCCGGTGAACAGCGACAAGGAGAAGGCGCATGAACGGTCAGCAGCGGTTTCGTTCGGGCAAGCGGGTGGCGCTGGTACTGGGCAGCGGCGGGGCGCGGGGCTATGCCCATATCGGCGTGATCGAGGAGCTCGAGGCGCGCGGCTACGAGATCGTGGCGATCTCCGGCTGTTCCATGGGCGCGGTAGTGGGCGGTGTCTACGCCGCCGGCCAGCTCGGCGGCTATCGCGAGTGGGTCTGTCAGCTCGACTATGTCGACGTCCTCCGGCTGGTGGATGTCACCTGGAGCCCCATGGGCGCCATGCGTGCCAGCAAGGTCATGAGCAAGCTCGAGTCGCTGGTCGGCGACACGCGCATCGAGGACCTGCCGATCCCGGTCACCACCGTAGCCACCGACCTGACCCGCCAGCGCGAGGTGTGGTTCCAGAGCGGCTCGCTGCTCGAGGCGATCCGCGCCTCCATCGCTGTGCCGGGGGTGATCACGCCGGTACATCGCAACGACCAGGTGCTGGTCGATGGCGGGCTGCTCAACCCGTTGCCGATCACACCCACGGTATCGGCTCATGCCGACTTCGTGCTGGCGGTCAACGTCACTGCCCACAGCCCGCGGCCGGTGACGCTGGACGAACTGCTGCCCGTGGTAGCGGATGGCCAGTACGTCGAGGGAGAAGAGAGTGACGAAGCAAGCGCCCACTACAGCAGCTGGATGAACGACGTGCGCGACGCCACGCGTCGGCTACTCGATGGCCTGGGCAGCGGCACCAGCCAGGATGCCGGCGAGTCCCACGAGCGGGGGCTGCGTGCCTGGGGGCGTCTCGACATGATCCTGGCGTCCTTCGATATTACCCAGGCGTCTCTGGCCAAGTACAAGATTGCCGGCTATCCACCGGACGTGCTCATCGAGGTGCCCAAGACGGTGTGCGGTGCCTACGAGTTCCATCGCGCCCGTGCCTTGATCCAGTTGGGCCGGCACCTGGCGGTGGAAGCGCTAGACCGTTTCGAGGGGCGCTCGCACCCCGGCTGGGGGAGTTCGGGGGTGGTGGTCGAGCCGGTGCCTGGCGACGAACGGAAGGAGGCGGAGTGACCGTCGGCGCTCAGGCATCCTGGCCGCGGCGGCGCAGCAACACATAGACGGCGCCGGTACCGCCGTCCGCCTCGCGCGCCGAACAGAAGGCGAGCACCCCGGGCCACTCCCGCAGCCAGGCGTTGACGTGGCTCTTGATCACCGGGTAGTCCGCCGTGGCACCCCAGGCCTTGCCGTGAACTACCAGCACGCAGCGCTGGCGTTGTGCCGCGGCGTCGCGCAGGAAGCTTTCCAGTTCGTCGCGTGCCTCGTCGAGGCTGTAGCCGTGCAGGTCGAGGCCCGCCTCCCAGACGATTCGGCCGCGCTTGAGCTGGCTGAGCGTGCGGTAGGGGAGGTCGGGCAGGGCGAAGTCCAGCGCCTGGGAGGGGCGTACCGGCTCCACCCGGCCGTCGCTGGTGCGGCTGGGGGCGCTGGCATCCGCTGCCGCTTCGGCCGCTGCCCGTCGTGCCGCCGCGGCGGGGTCCTGACGGCGCGGTCGCCCGGGGTCGGCGCGGTTGCGTTCGATGGGCCGCACGCCGGCATCGCGCAGCGCCTGGCGAAAGGCACTGACCTCGTCATCGTCCGGGAGGGGGCGGCGGCGGCTCATGTAGGACTCGTGTCGGTGGCTGAGTGGGTGGGCAGGGCCGTCCAGTATAGCGGCCTGGCAGCGGCTGTGAACCGTTCGCCGCCGCGGGTACAATCACAGGCCACGTCCACCCACCCACAGGATTCGCCGTGGCCGATTCCATCGACCCCTCCTGCTCCACCCTGCAACTGCCCGACGCCGACCTGTGCGAGGGGCTGGTCAGCCTGCGCGACTACCTGCGCTGGGCGGCCAGCGAGTTCCACCTGGCCGGGCTCTTCCACGGCCACGGCAGCGACTCGCCCTGGGACGAGGCGGTGGCGCTGACGCTGGGCGCCCTGCACCTGCCCTGGAACGTCGACCCGGCCGTGCTCGATGCGCGCCTGCTGCCGCTGGAGCGCGCGCGCATCGTCGCGCTGGTACGCGAGCGCATCACCACGCGTCGGCCGCTCCCCTACCTGCTGGGCGAGGCCTTCTTCGCCGGCGTGCCCTTCCATGTCGACGAGCGGGTGCTGATCCCGCGCTCGCCCATCGCCGAGCTGATCGAGGATGGCTTCGCCGCCTGGTTCGGCGATGCGCCGCCGGCGCGGGTGCTCGACCTATGCACCGGGTCGGGCTGCATCGGCATCGCCACGGCGCTGCACCTGCCCATCTGCGAGGTGGACCTCGCCGACGTCAGCGCCGAGGCGCTGGCGGTGGCCAAGCACAACATCGCCCGCCACGACGTCGGCGCCCGGGTGCGCGCCGTGCTCTCCGACGTCTTCGACGGCCTGGCCGGGCAGCGCTACGACCTGATCGTCGCCAACCCGCCCTATGTGGACGCCCGCGACCTGGCCACCATGCCTGCCGAGTTCCGCCACGAGCCGACCCTGGCGCTGGGCGCTGGTGCCGATGGCCTCGACGTGGTGCGTCGGATTCTGCGCGAGGCGCGCGATTACCTGACCGACGACGGCGTGCTGATCGTCGAGGTGGGCAATTCCGACCGCCACCTGGAGGCGGCCTTCCCCGAGTTGCCGTTCCTGTGGCTCGACTTCGAGCGCGGCGGTCACGGCGTCTTCGCGCTCAACGCCGCCGAGCTCGAAGCCCATGCGGGCGCCCTGGCCTGATTCCCTGACTTCACCTGCGAGGACCGCCTCATGTCCGGCAATACCTTCGGCAAGCTGTTCACCCTCACCACCTTCGGCGAAAGCCACGGCCCGGCGCTGGGAGCCATCGTCGACGGCTGCCCGCCGGGGCTGCCGCTCTCCGAGGCGGATCTGCAGCGTGACCTGGACCGCCGCCGGCCCGGCACCTCGCGCCATACCACCCAGCGTCGCGAGCCCGATCAGGTGCGCATTCTCTCCGGGGTCTTCGAGGGCGTAACCACGGGCACGTCCATCGGTCTGCTGATCGAGAACACCGACCAGCGCTCCAAGGACTACTCCGAGATCAAGGATCGCTTCCGGCCGGCGCATGCCGACTACAGCTACCATCACAAGTACGGCATTCGCGACTACCGCGGCGGCGGTCGCTCCAGCGCTCGCGAGACCGCCATGCGCGTCGCTGCCGGTGCCATCGCCAAGAAGTATCTTGCCGCCCAGGGAATCAGCGTGCGTGGCTACATGAGTCAGCTCGGTCCCATCGCCATCGAGTTCAAGCAGTGGGAGGCGGTGGACGCCAACCCCTTCTTCTGCCCCGATCCCGACAAGGTGCCCGAGCTCGAGGCCTTCATGGACCAGCTGCGCCGCGATCAGGACTCGGTGGGGGCCAAGATCAGCGTGGTGGCTGAGGGGCTGCCGCCGGGGCTCGGCGAGCCGGTCTTCGATCGCCTCGATGCCGAGCTGGCCCACGGCCTGATGAGCATCAACGCGGTGAAGGGTGTGGAGCTCGGTGCCGGCTTTGCCGCCGTGGCGCAACGCGGCAGCGAGCACCGCGACGAGATGACCCCCCAGGGCTTTCTCTCCAACCACGCCGGTGGTGTGCTGGGCGGCATCTCCTCGGGGCAGCCGCTGATCGCCCACCTGGCGCTCAAGCCCACCTCCAGCATCACCGTGCCGGGGCGCACCATCGACGTGGATGGCAATCCCGTGGAGGTGGTCACCAAGGGGCGCCACGACCCCTGCGTGGGCATTCGCGCCACGCCCATCGCCGAGGCGATGATGGCGCTCACGCTGATGGACCATCTGCTGCGCCACCGGGCGCAGAACGGTGAGGTGCATGTGGACACGCCGGTTCTACGGTGACGGCTCTGAGGAGACAACCGGGCTTGCTGGGGCTGCTACACTGAAGGCACAGCGAAGCCGAGGTTTGCCATGAAGATCAATGTCGAGTTCGACCTGACCCCCGAGGAGTTTCGTCGCGCCTTGGGCCTGCCGGATGTGGAGGCCTTTCAACAGGAGCTGCTCAACCGGATTCAGAAGCAGATGGAGTCCGGCGTGGAGGGCTACGATCCCATGAGTCTGATGCAGCCCTTCCTACAGCAATCGGGTATGCCTCAGGGCCTGTCTCAGGGGTTGTCCCAGGGGCTGGCCAGCTTCGGCACCTATCAGCAGATGATGCTCGACATGCTGCGCAAGGCGGGTAGCCAGAGCGGACGCGGCGATGACAGCGACACCCAGAAGTCGTCAGAGCAGGAGTCGGCAGCCAAGAGCAAGAGCAAGAGCGAGACGACGTCGGCGGCCAGCGCCAGTTCGCGCTCGCGGCGAAGCCAGTGAGCGGACGCTACCTCGCCGGGTGCGGAGGTGCGCATCGTCGCGGGCGGGTTGCATGGCAGCGCCGCTAGCAGTACGCTTTGTGCAGTGCAGCATGGCGATGTGGCCGACGCTGCGCGCTGTGCATTCCCGCTTCACAGGAGGGTATTCCCATGCAAGACAAGACGCTTGACAACTTGAACCAGCAGACGCGCCAGTTCTTCGAGCCCATGCGGCGTCTCAACTCGCTGATGCTCGGCAACATGGAGAAGATGACTGAGTACCAGCTCGAAGCCATGAAGCGCTATAGCCAGATGGGCACCGAACGCATGCGCAGTGCGACCGAGATCAAGGATGCCGAGGATCTGCGCGAGTTCGGGGCCAAGCAGGCCGAGATGATGAACGAGCTCTCCCAGCAGATGATGGAGGACGCCCAGGCGCTCAGCGAGATGAGCATGGCGTTCAAGAGCGAGATGGAGCAGATGTTCACCGAGACCGGCGAGCAGATGACCGAACAGGCCCGCCAGGCCGGTGAAAGCGCCAAGGCCGCCGCCTCGGGCAAGTCCGAGACGTCGACCAAGTCCGAGGGGCCCGCCAAGGCAACCAGCCAGTCCTCGCGTAGCCAGTCCAACAAAGGCTGAGCCATGCGGTGAGCGCGGAGCCCAAGGAGGGCTTCGCGCATGCCTTGCCCGGAAGGAGGCTCTCTTGCCGGGCAAGGCGTCTTGCCCGACGTGACGTCGGCAACAGTGGTGTCGTGAATTACTCAGTCGAAGCGCAGGAGGGGCTATGCAGCCAGGGGTGGAAGGTCCGTCACAGGCGGAAATGGATGAGTGGAACGATCAGTTGCGAGAGATTGGCCATCAGTATCAGGCGCTCATGCAGGACCTGGTGGCGCGGATGGCGCCCGATACGGCCGCCGACTCCATACAGGCCGATATCCGTGATGCCTTCCAAGCCGCCGCCGAGTCGCTGATGCGCAATCCCCAGCTGTTGTGGCAGACCCAGACACGCCTGCTGCAGGACCAGTTCCAGCTCTGGCAGCAGGGCCTGCGGGCGTTGATCGGCGAGTCGGTCGAGCCGCTCGTCACGCCCGCCAAGGGCGACCGGCGCTTCAAGGATGAAGCCTGGCAGCGCGATCCCTTCTACCAGTCCATCATGCAGCAGTACCTGCTCTTCGCGCGCGCCGTCGATGAACTCGTCGACGACCTGGACGGCCTGCCGGATCAGCAGCAGCGCAACCTCTCCTTCTATGCCCGTCAGTTGGTCAACGCCATGGCGCCAACCAACTTCATCGCGACCAACCCCGAAGTGATGCGCCGTACCATGGAGACGCGGGGGCAGAACCTGGTGGAGGGGCTCGAGCAGCTGCGCAAGGACCTCGCCAACTCCGCCGACGGCCTCAACGTCACCATGACCGACCGCAGCGCCTTCGAGGTCGGCGATAACATCGCGGTGACGCCGGGCCACGTGGTCTACGAGAACGAGCTGATCCAACTGATCCAGTACACCCCGACGACCGAGTCGGTGTTCAAGACGCCGCTGCTGGTCGTGCCGCCCTGGATCAACAAGTACTACATTCTCGACCTGCGCCAGGACAACTCCTTCGTCAAGTGGCTGGTCGACCAGGGGCATACCGTCTTTTTGATCTCCTGGCGCAACCCCGGGCCCGAGCAGCGCGACCTCACCTGGGCTGACTACATGCAGATGGGGCCCATCGCCGCCATGGGCGCCATCGAGCAGGCCACCGGCGAGAAGTCGGTCAACCTGCTCAGCTATTGCATCGGCGGCACCTTGGCCGCCACCACTCTGGCCTATCTCACCAGCACGCGGCGCGGTCGCAAGGTCAAGTCGGTGACCTACATGGCCACCCTGCAAGACTTCCGCGACCCGGGCGAGCTCGGCGTGCTGCTCAGCGAGCCGGTGCTGGAAGGCATCGAGACCAAGCTCGAGCAGGACGGTTACCTGGATGGCCGCTCCATGGCCTACACCTTCAACCTGCTGCGCGAGAATGACCTCTTCTGGTCTTTCTACGTCAGCAACTACCTGAAGGGCGACAACCCGGCGGCCTTCGACCTGCTCTACTGGAACACCGACGGCACCAACCTGCCCGCCGGCACCCACGGCTGGTACCTGCGCAACATGTACCTGGAGAATCGCCTGGTGGAGCCGGGCGGTATCGAGCTCGACGGGGTCAAGATCGATCTGCGCAAGGTCTCCACCCCGAGCTACTTCATCTCCACCCGCGACGACCACATCGCCAAGTGGAACAGCACCTACTACGGTGCCTTGCTGCCCAAGGGGCCGGCGACCTTCGTGCTGGGCGGCTCTGGCCACATTGCCGGCATCGTCAATCCGCCGCACAAGAACAAGTACGGCTACTGGACCAACGACGAGCTGCCCGACGACCACGAGGCGTGGCTGGCCGGTGCCGAGTACCACGAGGGCTCATGGTGGCCGCACTGGCACGCGTGGATGACCGAGAACGGCTACGCCGACGGGGAGAAGCTGGTGCCGGCCCGCCAGCCGGGTGACGGTGAATTGCCCCTGCTCGAGGAGGCCCCGGGTCGCTACGTCAAGATGACCATTCCCGAGGTGCTGGGCGAGACCGCCTCGCCTGAGGAAGACGCGGGCGAGAAAAACGAGAAATAAGGCGTCAGGCGTGACAAACGACAGCAGGGGTGGCCCTTTGCCACCCCTGCTGTCGTTTTGTACCTCGCACCTCACGCTTCACCCCACGCCCGGGCTTCACCCCTCACCTGTATCCCTTCCCCTGAGGCGAAGTCCCGGCATCACCAGCAGAGCGGCAAGGAGCCATACCGGCCAGCTGCCGGTGCGGTTGAAGGGGGTGTGGCCGGCCATGGGCGTGACCTCGCCGGTCAGGGTGGCGACCTCGAACTGCGGGGCGCGGGCGGTGACCCGACCCTGGGCATCGATCACCGCGGTGACGCCGTTGCTGGTGGCACGTACTACTGGGCGGCCGTTCTCTAGGGCGCGCAGACGCGCCATCTGCAGGTGCTGCAACGGTCCGATGGAGGCGCCGAACCAGGTGTCGTTGGAGACCGTCAGCAGCACTTCGGCGTTGCGCGCGCGGCTCGCCACCAGGTCGGCGTAGATGATCTCGTAGCAGATGGCGTTGCCCAGCCGCGTGCCGGCGGCCTCGATGGGCGCCTGGTCGGCGGGCCCAGGCGTCATGGCCGGCATCGGCAGGTCGAAGAAGGCGATGACGCCGCGCAGCAGATTCTCCAGCGGCAGGTACTCGCCGAACGGCACCAGGTGCGTTTTGCGGTATTCGCCCTCGGCGTTGCCGAGCCCGATCACGCTGTTGTAGTAGAGCCCCTCGCCGTCGCGCTGCAGGATGCCGGCCAGCAGGGCGGTATCCGGGGCAAGGCTCGCCTGGGCGCGTTCGAGAATGGGGCGCGCCTCGTCCTCGAACATGGGCAGTGCCGCTTCGGGCCATACGACCAGGTCGGGCTCGTCGCTCAGTTCGCGGGTCAGCGCCAGGTAGGTATTGGCAGCTTCCCGCCGGCCTTCCGGCGTCCACTTGATCAGCTGGGGCAGGTTGCCCTGCAGCAGCGCCACGCGCAGCGGCTCGCCGGTTGGTGTCGTCCACTGGCTCGGCAGCGCCAGCGGGACGAGCCACAGGGCGGCGATGGGGGCGGCGGTCCACCAGCGGCGGCGCAGGAACTCGACGCCCAGGCTGCCGGTGAGGGCGGTGAACAGCGAGAGTAGATAGACGCCCCCCACCGGTGCCCAGGGCGCCAGGGGGGAGTCGACGTGGGCCGTGCCCAGCAGCAGCCAGGGAAAGCCGGTGAACAGCCAGGTGCGCAGCCACTCGCCCAGCACCCAGGCGCCGGCGAAGGTCAGCCAGGTCAGGCGCGGGCCGGCGAGGCGACGATAGAGCCATAGCGTCACGGCGAAGAAGAGCGCCAGGCCGGCCACGAAGAGGCCGGTCAGTGCGAGCGCCAGGGGCACGCCGGTATAGCCGTAGTCGTGGATGGAGACATAGACCCAGGAGGCGCCGGCGCCGAAGAGCCCCAGCCCGTAGCTCCAGCCCTTCAATGCCGCCTGGCCGGGCGTCAGGCGATGGAGGCCGGCATACATCAGTCCGGCGGCGACGGGACCCAGCCACCATAGGGTGAAGGGCGCGGCGGTGAGGGTGGTCAGTACCCCGGCGGCCAGCGCCATGAGGTAGTGCAGGGTAGGGGAGAAGCGCGTCTCGGTCATCGGTCGTCCCTGTGGATGGCGCCGTCGGCTACTCCGCGTCGTCGTCGCAGGGGGTTGCTTCGAGCAGGCGGATGCGGCGATTGTCGGCGTTGAGTACGGTGAAACGCCAGCCGCCGAGATCGGCGTGTTCGCCGCGGCCCGGCAAGTGGCCGAAGCGCTGCATGATAAGCCCGCCGACGGTATCGAACTCGTCGTCGGAGAAGCGGGTGCCGAAGCGCTCGTTGAAGTCCTCGATGGGCGTCAGGGCACGAATCGCATAGCGGCCTTCGCCCAGGTCGCGGATATCGTCCTCTTCCTCGGTGTCGTGCTCGTCCTCGATGTCGCCGACGATCTGCTCGAGAATATCCTCGATGGTGACGATACCCGCGGTGCCGCCGTACTCGTCGACCACCACCGCCATGTGGTTGTGAGTGTCGCGGAACTCCTTGAGCAGGCTGTTGAGCCGCTTGGACTCGGGCACGAACATGGCGGGGCGCAGCACCTCTTCGAGGGAGAAGTGCTCCTGCTCCTCGCTGGGCCGGCTGAGCAGCGGCAGCAGGTCCTTGGCCAGCAGTAGCCCTTTGACCTCGTCAAGATTCTCGCCGATGACCGGGTAGCGCGAGTGGCCGGTCTCGCTGATCAGCGACAGGTACTCCTCGATCGGCTGGTCGACGGCGATGGCCGCGACCTGGGAGCGCGGAATCAATACCTCGCGGACCTGCTGGTCGCTGATCTGCAGGGCGCCCTCGATGATGCGCATGGCATCCTGGTCGAGCTTGAGCCGGCTGGCGGCCTGGCGCAAAAATTCCAGCAGTTCGTCCCGCGAGCTGGGCTCGTCACTGTCACCGGAGAGGGCGCCGAGCAGCTTGTCGAGCCAGGTTCGGTTGCTCGTGCCGGTCGATCGGTCTTCGCTCATGAATCGAGTCTCTCGTTCTCGTTCTCGGAGTCGGCGGGCGGTGCCGGGCCAGCAGCGGGCCGAGGCGCGTAGGGGTCGGCGATGGCAAAGTCGGCCAGCAGGTCGCGCTCGAGCTGCTCCATGGTTTCGGCCTCGGCCTCCTCGAGGTGGTCATGGCCGAGCAGGTGCAGGGTGCCGTGGATGACCAGGTGGGCGTAGTGCTCGGCCAGCGGCTTGTGCTGCTCGGCGGCCTCGCGGGCCACCACCGGGTGGCAGATCACCAGGTCGCCGAGCAGCGGCACCGCGACGCCCGGCGGCGCCTCGAAGGGAAAGGAGAGCACGTTGGTGGGTTTGTCCTTGCCGCGATAGTCGCGGTTGAGCGTCCGGCTCTCGTCGGCGTCGACGAAACGTACGGTGACTTCGCCGCGCGCCTCGCCGGGGTGGCGGGCCAGCACGGCATCGATCCAGGCCTCGAGTTCAGCCTGGCTCGGAAGGCCGTTGGCACGGATGGCAACCTGTCGGTCGATGAGCGGTGCCGTCATGAGTCGTCGGGCTCGCCGTTGCCCCGGTCATGGAGCAGTCTGTTCTGCCTGGCGCGCTCCAGCCGTTCCTGGCGAAGGGTTTCGCGCTCCTCGCGCTGGGCACGCTCCTCGGCCTCCTGGTCGGCCTCGAAGCGGTCGTAGGCCTCGATGATGCGCTGCACCAACGGATGGCGCACCACGTCCTTGGCGGAGAAGTGGGTCACGCCGATGCCGGGGGTGTCCTTGAGCACCTCGAGCACCTGGATCAGCCCCGACGTCTGGCCACGGGGCAGGTCGACCTGGGTGATGTCGCCGGTGATCACCGCCGTGGAACCGAAGCCGATGCGGGTCAGGAACATCTTCATCTGCTCGCGGGTGGTGTTCTGGCTCTCGTCGAGAATGATGAAGGCGTTATTGAGGGTGCGCCCGCGCATGTAGGCGAGCGGGGCGATCTCGATCACCTGGCGCTCGATCAGCTTACCCACCTGCTCGAAGCCGAGCATCTCGTAGAGCGCGTCGTAGAGCGGGCGCAGGTAGGGGTCGATCTTCTGTGCCAGGTCGCCGGGCAGGAAGCCGAGCTTCTCGCCGGCCTCCACCGCGGGACGCACCAGCAGGATGCGACGCACCTCCTGCTGGTTGAGCGCCTCCACCGCTGCGGCCACGGCGAGGTAGGTCTTGCCGGTGCCGGCCGGGCCGATGCCGAAGTTGATGTCGTGGGCGCGGATGCTCGAGACGTAGCCCTGCTGGTTGTGCCCGCGCGGCTTGATCAGCTGCTTGGGGGTGCGCAGCAGCACCTCGTCGTCGCCGGGGCCTTCCTCATCGTCCAGTGCTTCGCGGCCGGACTCCTGCAGGAAGAGGTGCACGGTGTCGGGCGAGAGGTCGCTCGCCTCGGCCTCGCGGTAGAGGTGCTCGAGCACGTTGGCCGCCGCCTTGACGCGCGGGCCGGGGCCGGCGAGCTGGAAGACGTTGCCGCGGTTGCGCAGGGTGACGCCGAGACGGGATTCGACGAGTTTGAGGTGTTCGTCGCGCTGGCCGCACAGGTTGGCCAGACGCTGGGGGTCGTTGGGTTCGAGGCTCAGAGTGATGACGCGGTTGGCCTGAGTGGCGTGCTGGCTCAAGGCAGAAGGATCCCTGCGTTACGTGTGATGGGCCCAGCTTACTGCCCCGGCTCGGGCCGGGGCAATGCGTGGGACGGACGGTGCCGGTACGCTGGCGTCAGTATAGTTCGGGAGAGGCGAGTTCACCGCGCAGGGAGTTGGGCAGCGCCTCGCTGACTTCCACATCGACGAAGTGGCCGATCAGCTCGGTCGGGTTGGCGGCGCGGAAGTTGACCACGCGGTTGTTCTCGGTGCGCCCGGAGAGCTGGCCCGGGTCACGGGGGGCGAAGCCGGTGACCAGGATGCGCTGCACCGTGCCCACCATGCGCCGGCTGATCTGCATCGCCTGCTGGTTGATGCGCTCCTGGAGGATCGCCAGGCGCTGCTTCTTGACCGCCTCCGGGGTGTCGTCGGCCAGGTTGGCCGCCGGGGTGCCGGGGCGCGCCGAGTAGACGAAGCTGAAGGAGTGATCGAAGCCGATGCGATGGATCAGGTCCATGGTCGCCTCGAAGTCCTGCTCCGTCTCGCCGGGAAACCCGATGATGAAGTCCGACGAGAAGCTGATGTCGGGGCGCAGCTCACGGATGCGCTCCATCTTTGCCACGTACTCCTCGACGGTGTGGCCGCGTTTCATGGCGGCGAGAATGCGGTCGGAGCCCGCCTGCACGGGGAGGTGTAGATGGCTGACCAGCTCGGGGATCTCCCCGTAGGCCTCGATCAGGCTGTCGGAGAACTCCACCGGGTGGGAGGTGGTGAAGCGGATGCGGTCGATGCCCTCGACCGCCGCCACGCAGGCGATCAGTTCGGCCAGGTCGATCTCGTCGCCCAGCTGGTTCATGCCGCGATAGGCGTTGACGTTCTGCCCCAGCAGGTTGATCTCGCGCACGCCCTGGTCGGCGAGGTGGATCACCTCGTCCATCACTGCCTCGAAGGGGCGCGACACCTCTTCGCCCCGTGTGTAGGGCACCACGCAGAAGGTGCAGTACTTGGAACAGCCTTCCATCACCGAGACGAAGGCGGTAGCGCCGTCGGAGCTGGGCTTGGGCAGGTGGTCGAACTTCTCGATCTCGGGGAAGGTGACATCGACCACCGAGATCTGGTCCTGCTGGCGCGAGTCGAGCATCGACGGCACGCGGTGCAGAGTCTGGGGGCCGAACACCATGTCCACGTGGGGCGCGCGCTTGCGCAGTGCCTCGCCCTCCTGGCTCGCCACGCAGCCGCCCACGCCGATCACCAGGTCGGGGTTGGCCTCCTTGAGCTTCTTCCAGCGGCCGAGTTGGTGGAACACCTTCTCCTGGGCCTTCTCTCGGATCGAGCAGGTGTTGAGCAGGATGACATCGGCCTCGCCTTCGTCGTCGGTCAGTTCCAGCTGATGGGACTCGCCGAGCAGATCCGCCATGCGGGCGGAGTCGTACTCGTTCATCTGGCAGCCGTGAGTCTTGATGAAGAGTTTCTTCGCCATAAGAATAGGGTCGCGGTCGGTTGCCCGACGCCTGCGTCAACGGTGAATGGTGCGTTGTGGGGGTGTGGCACGGGGCCATGGTGGAGGCGCCCGATTATACGGCAGTGCCCGCAGCGGGGCCAGAGTCGGCGCAATGACGCCCGGTGGCTGTGGTACCCTTGTGTCCCGCGAGAGTCGGGTCGGCGAGAGCATGGCCGGCCGGTGGGCGATCACGCGGTGACCAGGGGGCCGAAAGGCCCGAGGGCCGGCGCCTGGCAGCGTCTCTCCAGCGCTTTTCCCGATGGTTGTCCACAGAAGCTGTGAACAAGTGCAGCGGTGAACGAGTCTCGGCGGGCGCCAAACGTCTCATCGGTCGTCGCGGCAACGGGAGGTTGAGCGGCGGCACGGGTCGCGGCATTACGGGTGCCGCAGGAGCCTTCGACAGTCAGGACAATGGCATGACCATGCAACGAATCAAGACGCTCTTGGCGGGCGTGACCCTGGGGCTTGTCGCCCTGCCGCTGGCCGCCCAGCAGGAGGACGGCCCCACGCACTGGGTCTCCGATGAACTCACTACCTGGGTACGCAGCGGGCCCACCGACGGCTACCGTATCGTCGGCACCCTCACTGCCGGTGAACCGGTCACGCTGCTCGAGACCAGCGGCGACTACAGTCGGATACAGAACGGCGAGGGGGACCCCGTCTGGGTGCTCAGCGAGGAACTGCAGACGGAGCCCAGCGCCCAGCAGCGGCTGCCCGAGCTCCAATCCCAGGTCGAGGCCTTGGAAGCGGAGCTGGCCAGCATCAACGACACCTGGGAGAGCCGGGTAGCCGCCAAGAGCGAGACCCTGGAGGTACGCGAGCAGCGTATCGCCGAACTGGAGACGCGCAACGCCCAGCTCGACCGGGAGGCCGACCAGTCCCGGTCGACCGTTCGCGAGCTCCAGGCGCGCCTCGACACCCAGGAGGAGGACCTGCTGATGCGCTACTTCACCTACGGCGGTGGCGTGGCCGGGGCCGGGCTGCTGGTGGGGTTGATCCTTCCCCACTTGCCGCGGAGGAAGCGCAAGAACGACCGCTGGTTCTAGGCACCCCCCGGGAGGAGATATGGCGCAGGAGTGGCTCGAGCGCTGGCGCGAGGGACGGATCGGCTTTCACCGCCGAGAGACGCATCCGGCGCTGGTGCGCTACTGGCCGCTGCTGGGCGCGCGGCCCGGCACCAAGGTGCTGGTGCCGCTTTGCGGCAAGAGCCTCGACATGCGCTGGCTGGCGCGTCACGACCATCCGGTGCTGGGCATCGAGCTCGCCGGGGCGGCCATCGAACAGTTCGTCTCCGAGGGCGAGGGTGAGGTCTCGCGCTATCACCAGGAGCCCTTCGCCATCTACCGCCAGGGCAACGTCGAGCTGTGGTGCGGCGACTTCTTCCATTTCCACATCGACCAGGCGGCGGAGATCGGCGCCTTCTACGACCGGGCGGCGCTGATCGCCCTGCCGCCGGCCACCCGTCAGCGCTACGCCTTTCACCTCGCCCAGCTGATCCCGCCCGGTTCGCCGGGGCTGCTGATCAGCCTGCGGCGCGCACCGGGCGACAGCGGCGGTCCGCCCTACCATGTGGAAGCCGACGAAGTGCGCGAGCTCTTCGAGCCCAACTTCCAGGTCACCCATCTGGAGGACGGCGAGCCAGAACCGGGCAGCGGCTTCCGTGAGAGCGTCTGGGCGATGGTGCGAAGAGGACCCAAGGTGTAGATCGACCTCTCCATGAATCAGCGAGGGCGCCACTCGGGCGCCCTCGCTGTTTCGGCTGGGTGACGAGTCACCTCGCCAGCAACTGGGCCAGCTCCGGATCCCGAAAGGCGCGATCCAGGGCATCGCCGATCAGGTCGTTGAGCATGCGGGTGTTGGCGTCGCGGTCGGGCCGCAGTGCGTAGCTCTGGGTGCGCCGCGAGGTGTAGGTGCCGGTGTAGGTGGTGCCGCCGTTGACGGCTTTGGCCTCGAGGATGGCCACCAGCCGCGCCTCGTCGAGCAGCGGGCGGCTCTCGCCGCGCTCGTAGCCCAGGTGCTTGAGGGTGAGCGTGAGGCGGGGGCGGTCGCGGGCGGTCTCCGCGGTGGGGGCGAAGCCCATCTCGCGCACCGCGCGCTCGGCTTCGCGCTGCAGGCGCGGCACCAACTCGTGGGCGGAGACGGTGATCACCGCCGTGGACATGGCGCTGCCGGTGCGGGTGCCGATCACCTCGCCGTCGCGCTCGTCAGCGGCCATCACGGTGACGGCCTGGCCGCTGCCCGCGTGGGGGACGGCGGCGCTGCGCCGCGGGTCGAGCTGCAGGTAGTGTGGGCTGGCGCAGCCGGCCAGTAACAGCGTGGCCAGCAGCAGGGCGCCGGCTTGCAGACAGTGACGTCGAATCATCCTGACTCTCCGGTTAATCCTGATAGTCCGTTTAGGGGGCTCGGGCGCAGGGGCGCCGCGGCGCAGTATAGCGCCGCGGCCGGCGGATCAGGAAACGGCTTCGGGGTGCCTCTGACCGCTGCGCACCGCCGCGGCGGGAAACCGGTGCCAGCGACGCGGAACGGCGTAGAGGCGCTGTCCGCGCGCAAGCGCAAGGCGCTCGAAGTCGGCATGGCGCACCGTGGCCAGCCAAGGCGCGGAGAGCCAGTCGGCCTCGAGTTCGACGCGCACCTCGGCGCCCACCGGCGAGATGGAGGTGACCGTCACCGGCAGCTGCGCCTCGGCGCTGGGCGTCTCGGTGAGCCGTACCTCGTGGGGGCGCAGCAGCAGCTCCTCCGGCCCGTCGGGCAACTCCACCGCCAACTGCGCATCGCCGCAGGTGAGCACGCCGTCGCGCACTTCGCCCTCCAGGTGGTTGACGTCGCCCAAGAACTCGAACACGAAGCGGTTGGCCGGTGCGCGGTAGAGGGCGTCCGGGGTGTCGATCTGCTCGATGCGGCCGTTGCTCATCACCACCACGCGGTCGGAAAGCTCCAGCGCCTCCTCCTGGTCGTGGGTGACGAAGACGCTGGTGAAGTTCAGCTCATCGTGCAGGTGGCGCAGCCAGCGCCGCAGCTCCTGGCGCACCTTGGCGTCGAGGGCGCCGAAGGGCTCGTCGAGCAGCAGCACGTCGGGGCGCAGCGCCAGGGCCCGGGCCAGCGAGACGCGCTGCTGCTGGCCGCCGGAGAGCTGCGCCGGGTAGCGGCCGGCGAAAGCCTCGAGCTGGACCATCTCCAGCAGGCGGAGCACTCGGGTGCGGATCTCCCCGCTGCTCGGCCGCTGTTTGCGTGGCAACACGGTGAGCCCGAAGGCCACGTTGTCGAACACCGTCATGTGGCGGAACAGCGCGTAGTGCTGGAACACGAAGCCGATGCGCCGGTCGCGCACGTGGACCTGGGTGACGTCGCGCTCGCCGAACAGGATGCGCCCGGCCGGCTCGCGGTCGGCGCTCTCCAGCCCGGCGATGATGCGCAGCAGGGTGGTCTTGCCCGACCCCGAGGGGCCGAGCAGGCCGACCAGCTCGCCGTCGTGGATGTCCAGGTTGACCGGCTCCAGCGCGCGGGTTTGGCCGCGGCCCGGCTTGCCGAAGGTCTTGGCGACGTTGTGAAGACGGATGCTCATGCCATAGCCTCCCGGCGCGCGGCGCGCCATTCCAGGCCGGCCTTGGCGGCCAGCGTGAACAGGGCGATCAGGGCCAGCAGGGCGGCGCTGGCGAAGGCGCCCACGGTGTTGTAGTCCTGGTAGAGCAGCTCGACGTGCAGCGGCAGGGTGTTGGTCTCGCCGCGAATCGCCCCGGAGACCACCGAGACGGCACCGAACTCGCCCACCGCCCGGGCGTTGGTGAGGATCACCCCGTAGAGCAGCGCCCAGCGAATGTTGGGCAGGGTGACGCGGCGGAAGAGCGTGAAGCCCCGGGCGCCGAGCGTCACCGCGGCTTCCTCCTCGCGGGAGCCCTGGGCCTGCATCAGCGGGATCAGTTCGCGGGCCACGAAAGGGCAGGTGACGAAGAGGGTCACCATCAGGATGCCCGGCCAGGCGAACATCAGCTGGATGTCGTGGGCGTCTAGCCAGCCGCCGATCCAGCCGTTGCGGCCGTAGAGCAGCAGGTAGACGAGGCCCGCCACCACCGGCGAGACGGCGAAGGGGATGTCGATCAGCGTCTGCAACAGGCGCCGCCCCGGGAAGGTGAACCGGGTCACCAGCCAGGCCAGGGCCACGCCGAACACCAGATTGACGGGAATGGTCAGCAGCGTGACGAAGAGCGTCAGGCCGATGGCGGCCACGGTGTATTCGTCGCTGACGTTGCTCCAGAACACGCCCATGCCCTGGGCGAAGGCCTGGGCGAAGATCGCCACCAGCGGCAGCAGCAGGAAGAGCCCGGCCAGCGCCACGGCGGAGAGGATCAGGCCGCGGCGCACCGCCGGGGCATCACCGATACGTTGCATCAGCCGTTTCCTCCGTGCAGTCGCCGGACAAAGCGCCCCTGCCAGATGTTGATGGCCAGCAGCAGAAGCAGCGAGACGGCGAGCACCACTGAGGCGATGGCCGAGGCGCCGGCGTAGTCGTACTCCTGCAGCTTGACGAAGATCATCAGTGCGGTGATCTCGGTCTCGTAGGGCATGTTGCCGGCGATGAAGATGATCGCCCCGAACTCGCCCAGCGAGCGCACGAAGGCGAGCCCCGTGCCGGTGACCAGCGCTGGCCACAGGTGGGGCAGGATCACTCGCCGGAAGGCTACCCCATCGCGGGCGCCCAGGGTCATGGCGGCCTCGTCCACCTCGTGGGGAAGGTCCTCGAGCACCGGCTGCACGGTGCGCACCACGAAGGGGATGCTGGTGAAGGCCATGGCCAGCGCGATGCCCACCCAGGTGTAGGCCACCTCGAGGCCCAGCGGTTCGAGCAGCTGGCCCATCCAGCCGTTACTGGAGTAGAGGGTGGCCAGCGTGATGCCGGCCACGGCCGTGGGCAGGGCGAAGGGCAGGTCCATCAGGGCGTCGAGCAGGCGCTTGCCGGGAAAGGCGTAGCGCACCAGCACCCAGGCGAGCAGCAGCCCGAAGGCGGCGTTGATCAACGCCGCGACGGCGGCAGCACCGATGGTCACCAGGTAGCTGGCCACCACCCGCCCCTCGGTGATGATGGCCCAGTACTCGGCCAGGCTCACCCCGGCCAGCTGGCCGAAGAGCCCGGTCAACGGCAGCAGCAGCACCAGCGAAACGAAGGTCAGGCTGATGCCGAGCGACAGACCGAAGCCCGGCAGCACCCGCTTGGGGGCGCTGCCGGCCAGTGAGGCGAGCGTGATCATCGACGTTGTAGCTGATCCAGCAGGGCGCCACTCTCGAAGTGGGTCGCCATGGCGTCATCCCAGCCGCCGGCGATCGCTTCGACCGTCAGCAGCTCGGTCTCGGGAAACTGCTCAGCGAACTCGGCCACGACCGCCTCGTGGTGCACGCGGTAGTTGAAGCCGGCGAGCAGGCGCTGCATTTCCTCTGTATAGAGGTACTCGAGGTAACCCCGGGCCAGGTCCTGGGTGCCGTTGCGTTCGGCATTCTCCTCGACCACGGCCACCGGGAACTCGGCGAGGATGCTCACCGGGGGCACGATCACTTCAAAGTCGTCGCTGCCGTACTCGCCGCGGATGTTGTTGACCTCGGACTCGAAGCTGATCAGCACGTCGCCAATGCCGCGCTCGATGAAGCTGGTGGTAGCGCCGCGGCCGCCGGTGTCGAACACCACCACGTTGCCGAGGAAGGTGCGCATGAAGTCGTGTATCTGCTCCTCGTCACCCTCGAAGGCCTGGTCGGCGAAGCCCCAGGCGGCCAGATAGGTGTAGCGGCCGTTGCCGGAGGTCTTGGGGTTGGGGAAGACGATCTCCACGTCCTCGTTCACCAGGTCGTCCCAGCTCTCGATGCCCTTGGGGTTGTCCTTGCGCACCAGAAAGGCGGTGGTGGAGTAATAGGGCGAGGCGTTGTTGGGTAGTTGCTGTTGCCAGTCCTCGGCCACCAGGCCGGCATCGGCCAGCACCTGCACGTCGGTGACCTGGTTGTAGGTCACCACGTCGGCGCGCAGCCCCTGGAGGATGGCGCGCGCCTGGGCCGAGGAGCCGCCGTGGGACTGCTTGATGGTCACTGCCTCACCGTGCTCGGCCTGCCACCATGCCTTAAACTCGGGATTCACGGCGGCGAAGAGCTCGCGGGCGATGTCGTAGGAAGAGTTGAGCAGCTCGCGCTCGGCGGCCAGCGCCGGGGTAGCCAGAGACGCGCCCAGGGCAACGGCGACGGCGGTACGACGCAGGGTCGTCAGCAGGGTCATGCCAGTGACTCCATGTCCGTGGAAGGGAGATGGCGACAAGGCTAATCCTGCTCTCATGGAATTACAATGGGAATTTTTATTCAATTTAGATATATATGTGTGGCCGCTACGCGCCATATCGCCCCGCGGTTCCCCGGCATTCGGCGCTTCCTGTTAGACTAGGGCACTCACCTGACAGCCTGAACTTGCCTGACGGATATGCCATGACCGATGCCACCCGCGACTGCCTTATCGCTCCCTCGATCCTGTCCGCCGACTTCGCCCGTCTCGGCGAGGAGGTCGACAACGTCCTGGCTGCCGGGGCCGACATCGTCCATTTCGACGTCATGGACAACCACTACGTCCCCAACCTGACCATCGGCCCCCTGGTGTGCGAGGCGCTGCGCAAGCACGGCGTCACTGCGCCCATCGACGCCCACCTGATGGTCAAGCCGGTGGACCGCCTGATCGGCGACTTCATCGATGCCGGGGCTACCTACATCACCTTTCACCCCGAGGCGTCGGATCACATCGACCGCTCGCTTTCACTAATCCGTGACGGTGGCTGCAAGTCGGGGCTGGTCTTCAATCCCGCCACGCCGCTCTCCTTCCTCGACTACGTGATGGACAAGGTCGACATGGTGCTGCTGATGAGCGTCAATCCCGGCTTCGGTGGCCAGGCCTTCCTGCCCGGCACCCTCGACAAGCTGCGCGAGGCGCGCCGGCGCATCGACGCCTCCGACCGGGACATCCGCCTGGAGATCGACGGCGGCGTCAAGGTCGACAATATCGCCGAGATCGCCCGCGCCGGCGCCGACACCTTCGTAGCCGGCTCCGCCGTGTTCAGCGCTGCCCGCGACAGCGACCCCCACCGCTACGACAGCGTGATCCGCGCCTTCCGCGAGCAGCTCGCCACGGCACGGTGAGTGCGCCCACGCCGCCCCGCTGGTACCTCTATGTGATCGAGACCGCCGGCGGCGCCCTCTACACCGGGATCACCACCGACGTCGCCCGGCGCCTCGCGCAGCACGCCGCAGGGCGCGGCGCCAAGGCGCTGCGCGGCCGCGGGCCGCTGACGCTGGTCCACCAGGAGGCGGTGGGCAGCCGCGGTGAGGCGCTGCGCCTCGAGGCTGCCGTGAAGCGGCTTTCCGCCGCCGGTAAGCGGACCTGGTTGGTCCGGCGGACGGACGGCACCGGCTCAATGTAGCTTGAGGCGCGGGCGGATGAAGCGGTTGAGGCCGTCCACCAGCACGATCACCCCTGTCTTCAGGCTACCGTGAATGGCGCGCTGATGCAGACGGTAGAGCGAGGCGTAGAAGAACTTGGCCAGGTGGCCCTCGACGAACAGGCGGCGAGCCGAGGCGCCGCGCATCAAGGTGCCGATCGCCTCGAAGTGGGCCAGCGAAATCAGCGAGCCGCGATCGCGATAGACGAAGGGCGTGAGTGGCTTGCCGTCGAGTTGGGCGCGCAGGTTGCGGTAGAGCAGCTGCGCCTGCTGGTGGGCGGCCTGGGCGCGGGGCGGTACCGTGCTGCCGTCCGGCTGCGGGCAGCTGGCGCAGTCGCCGAAGGCGAAGAGGTTAGGGTCGTCAATGCTCTGCAGAGTCTCGTGAACGGTAATCCGCTGGCCCTTGGCTAGGGTCAGGTCGAGCTGGGTGAGAAAGTCGGGGGCCTTGATGCCCGCCGCCCAGACGTTGAGGTCGGTGGCCAGGCGCTGGCCATCGGCGGTGTGGATGGCGTTGGCGTCGATTTCGGTCACCCGAGTGGCGGTGTGTACCTGGACGCCGAGCCCCTGCAGCTCCTGGCGCACAGCCTGGCGGATCCGCTCGGGCAGGGCCGGCAGCACGTCCTCGGCGGCCTCGATGAGGTGAACGTCGAGATGGCTGCCGTCCAGCTCGGTGACGCCATAAGTCTGCAGCATCAGCAGGGCGTCGTAGAGCTGGGCGGCGAGCTCCACCCCGGTGGCGCCGCCGCCCACGATGCCCACCCGGAGCCGCGGGGATTGCTGCTGCCCGGCGGCGCTGTAGCGCAGGAAGGTGTTGAGCATGGCGTGCCGGAAGGCCTCCGCCTGCTCGGGGCTGTCGAGGAAGTAGCAATGCTCGGCGACCCCGGGGGTGCCGAAGTCGTTGCTGACGCTGCCCAGCGACAGCACCAGACGGTCGTAGGTTAGCTCCCGGGCCGGCAGGATCTCCTGGCCCTCGTCGTCGAGCACCGCGGCCAGCTGCAGCCGGCGCTGCTCCCGGTCGAGCCCGCACAGCGTGCCGCGCTGGAAGCGATAGCCATTGGCCCGGGCATGCCCGGGGAAGGCGATCTCGTCGAGGCCGGAATCGAGCGCGCCGGTGGCGACCTCGTGCAGCAGCGGCTTCCAGATATGGGTCGGGCTGCGGTCGACCAGCACGATCTCGGCCCGCCCGCGGCGGCCGAGCCGCCGTCCCAGGCGGGTCACCAGCTCCAGGCCGCCGGCGCCGCCGCCGACCACCACAATTTTCGGTACGCTCATCAATGAACTCCCTGGCACTTGAAAACCCCAGCATAGGCCCGCTGACATTCCCTGCCCATGGCCTGTGCGGCACAATATGGCTTTTCCTGCCGTGGAGGCATCGCATGCACCCCATCCTGACCGGCATCCGCCTGATTACCTTCGATCTCGACGGCACCCTGGTCGACTCCGTGCCCGACCTGGCTGTGGCCGTGGATGCCGCGCTGAGCGACCTCGGCCTGGCCCCGGCGGGCGAGGCGAAGGTGCGCGACTGGGTGGGCAACGGCTCGCGGGTGCTCATGGCGCGCGCCCTGGCCGAGGCCCAGGGTCAGCCGCCGACCGAGGACGCCCTCGACCGCGGCCATGAGGCCTTTCTCGGCCACTACGGTCGCGATCCGGGGTCGCGCACGTGCCTCTACCCCGGCGTGCGCGAGGCGCTTGACGGCCTGCGCTGCGCGGGCTACCCGGTGGCGCTGGTGACCAACAAGCCCGCCGCTTTCATTGCGCCGATTCTCGCCGGCTTCGGGCTCGAAGGGCACTTCGCGCTCTGCCTGGGCGGCGACTCGCTGCCGCAGAAGAAGCCCGACCCCGCGCCGCTGCTGCACGTGGCCGCGCACTTCGGCGTGGCGCCTGCGGGCTGCCTGATGGTGGGGGATTCGCGCCACGACATCGCCGCCGGCCGGGCGGCGGGCTTTCGCACCCTGGCCGTGCCCTACGGCTACAATCACGGTGAGCCGGTGCGCGACAGCGGCCCCGATGGCGTGGTTGAATCGCTGGCGGAACTCGTTTAGGCTGATTTTACCGAGGCTATAAGCGCAGCCTCATCAATGAATTCTTGCTATAACCGCTGCCTGGCGCAGCTGCGATAACCTCAGTCCCCGCCGGGACACGCTTCGATGGACTGCCGCATGACGCGCAAATACCTCCCCCATCGAGACGGCGACCTGTTCGCGTTCGCCGCCTTTCCGACTCTGCCGCTCGCCGTGCCCGGCGGCTGGCGATGGTGACGCTCACGCTTTGCGGCGAGTCCCGTTTCGCTCGCCTCTGATACGCGCCTCCTCGCTCACCCCTCACCCTCGAGGACCCGGGCATGATGACCCCCGAACGTTTCCGTGATCTGGCCCAGGCCGGCTACAACCGCATTCCGGTCACCCACGAGGTACTGGCCGATCTCGACACTCCGCTTTCCACCTACCTCAAGCTCGCCGACGCACCCTGGACCTTCCTGCTCGAATCCGTGCAGGGCGGCGAGAAGTGGGGGCGCTACTCGATCATCGGCTTGCCCAGCCACGAGCGGGTCGAGGTGCGCGACTTTCGCGTGCGCCACCTGATCGATGGTCGGGAGGTTGAAGCAGCGGAAGTCGAGGATCCGCTGGCCTGGATCGAGCAGTTCCAGGCGCGCTTCCGGGTGCCGCGCCTCGACGACCAGCCGCGCTTCGACGGCGGCCTGGTGGGTTACTTCGGCTACGACACCATCCGCTACATCGAGCCGCGGCTGCGTGGCCCCCAGGTGGCAGCCAAGCCCGATCCGCTGGGTGTGCCCGACATCCTGCTGATGGTGTGCAACGAACTGGTGGTGTTCGACAACCTCTCGGGGCGCCTGACACTCTGGACCCACGCCGACCCGGCCGAGGCGCACGCTTACGAGAACGCCCGCGAGCGCCTCGAGCGCCTGGAGATCCGCCTGCGCAGTGCCACCCTCAACACCACGAGTCCCGGCAGCGGCGCCGCGGCGGTGGAAGAGGGGCACTTCACCTCCGGCTTCACCGAGGAGGGCTTCAAGGCGGCGGTGGAGCGCATCAAGGAGTACGTGCTGGCCGGCGACATCATGCAGTGCGTGCCCTCGCAGCGCATGTCGATTCCCTATCGCGCCTCGCCGCTCGACCTTTACCGTGCGCTGAGAAGCCTCAACCCCTCGCCCTACATGTTCTTCTTCAACCTCGACGACCACCATGTGGTGGGCTCCTCGCCGGAGATCCTCACTCGCCTGGAAGACGGCGAAGTGACGGTGCGGCCCATCGCCGGCACCCGGGTGCGCGGCAAGAGCGAGGCGGAAGATCAGGAGCTCGAGGCCGAGCTGCTCGCCGACCCCAAGGAGCGCGCCGAGCACCTGATGCTGATCGACCTGGGGCGCAACGACGTGGGGCGCATCAGCGAGACCGGCTCGGTGACGGTCACCGACCAGATGGCGGTGGAGCGCTATTCTCACGTGATGCACATCGTCTCCAACGTCACCGGGCGGTTGAAACCCGGGCTCTCGGCCATGGACGTGCTGCGTGCCACCTTCCCGGCAGGCACGCTCTCCGGGGCGCCCAAGATCCGGGCGCTGGAAATCATCGACGAGCTCGAGCCGGTCAAGCGCGGCGTCTACTCCGGGGCGGTGGGGTATCTCTCCTGGCACGGCAACATGGACACCGCCATCGCCATCCGCACCGCGGTGATCAAGGACGGCGAGCTGCACGTCCAGGCCGGCGCCGGCGTGGTGGCCGACTCGGTGCCCGAGCTGGAGTGGCAAGAGACTCTCAACAAGGGCCGCGCCATCTTCCGCGCCGTGGCCATGGCCGAGCGCGGCCTCGACAATCTCGAATAGCGACCTGCCACCCCCAAATTATCGCGTCCGGCCCAGGCGGGGCGCGCGCCCCACGGGGCCCGAGAGAGAGCGAATCATGAAAGTCTGCATGATCGACAACTACGACAGCTTCACCTACAACGTGGTGCAGTACCTGGGGGAGCTGGGCGCCGAGGTGGTCACCCACCGCAACGATGCCATCACCCTCGAGGAGATCGAGGCGCTGGCGCCGAGCCACCTGGTGATCTCGCCCGGCCCCTGCACGCCCAACGAGGCGGGCATCTCCATGGCGGCCATCGAGCGCTTCGCCGGGCGCCTCCCCATCCTCGGCGTGTGCCTCGGCCACCAGGCGATCGGCCAGGTCTACGGCGGCCAGGTGGTGCGCGCGCCCCAGGTGATGCACGGCAAGACCTCGCGCATCCGCCACCGCGGCCAGGGCGTCTTCACCGGTCTGGAGGACCCGCTGGAGGTGACGCGCTATCATTCCTTGGTGGTGGCCCGTGAGGGAGTGCCCGAATGCCTCGAGGTGACCGCCTGGACCGATGACGATGACGTGACGCCGGGCCTGATCATGGGCCTGCGCCACCGTGAGCTGGACATCGAAGGCGTGCAGTTCCACCCCGAGTCGATCCTGACCCGCCAGGGGCATGAGCTGCTGGCGAACTTTCTCAAACGCCAATGAGCCGCGCCCGCTGATCCGCGCCTGACATTTAGGAGAACTGCCCATGCAGATGCGAGACGCCATCGCCGCGGTAATGCGCCGCGAGAACCTCAGCTTCGAGGCTACCCACGCGGTGATGCGCCAAATCATGACCGGCGAGGCCACCGACGCCCAGATCGGCGGCTTTTTGATCGGTCTGGCCATGAAGGGCGAGACCGCCGAGGAGATCAGCGCTGCGGCCCAGGTGATGCGTGAGCTGATGAAGCCGGTCCGGGTGGACGCCGAGAACGTGGTGGACATCGTGGGCACCGGCGGCGACGGCGCCAACCTCTTCAACGTCTCCACGGCGGCGAGCTTCGTCGCCGCGGCGGCCGGGGCGCACGTGGCCAAGCACGGCAATCGCAGCGTCTCCTCCTCCTCGGGCAGCGCCGACCTCTTCGACGTCGCCGGCATTCACCTGGATCTCACCCCAGAGCAGGTGGGGCGCTGCATCGAGCAGGCGGGCGTGGGCTTCATGTTCGCGCCCAACCACCATCCGGCCATGCGCCACGCCATCGGCGCGCGTCGCGAGATGGGCGTGCGCACCCTGTTCAATATCCTCGGCCCGCTCACCAATCCGGCCGGCGCGCCCAACCAACTGCTCGGCGTCTATTCCCCCGAGTTGGTGCCGGTGATGGCCGAGGTGCTGCGCAAGCTGGGCAGCCGCCACGTCATGGTGGTGCACGCCGAGGACGGCCTCGACGAAATCTCGCTGGCCGCGCCGACCCGGGTGGCCGAGCTCAAGGACGGCACGATCCACGAGTACAGCGTCACGCCCGAAGAGGTGGGCATCGCGCGCCAGGAGCTCGCCCCGCTCAAGGTGGTCAGCGCCGAGGACAGCCTGCGCCTGGTGCGCGAGGCGCTGGTCGGCGAGGGCGAGGCCGCGGACATCGTCGCCCTCAACGCCGGGGCGGCGCTCTACTGCGCCGGCATCGCCGACAGCTTCAAGGAGGGGGTGCTGATGGCCCAGGATGCCCAGGCCTCGAAGCTGCCGCTGGAGAAGATGAAGGAACTCAGCGACTTCACCCGGGTGCTGATGCCCTGATACCGACCGCGGCGGCCTATCTGCCGCCTCTGAGCAGGATTGCCCCATGAGCCGAACCCAGGACGCCACCCCGACCATCCTCACCCGCATCCTCGCCCGCAAGGACGCCGAGGTCGCCGAGCGGCGGCGCGCCGTTGCCGAGAGCGAGCTGCTGGCGCTCGCCGAGAAGCAGAGCGCACCGCGCGGCTTCATCGCGGCGCTCGCCCGGCGCCTTGATGAGGGCGACCCGGCGGTGATCGCCGAGGTGAAGAAGGCCTCGCCCTCCAAGGGGGTGATCCGCGAGGACTTCCACCCCGGCGAGATCGCCGCCAGCTACGCCGCCGGCGGCGCGGCCTGTCTCTCGGTTCTCACTGACGCCGACTTCTTCCAGGGCCACGAGGACTTCCTCATCGAGGCTCGCGACGCCTGCGACCTGCCGGTGATCCGCAAGGACTTCATCGTGCACGGCTACCAGGTGAGCGAGGCCCGCGCCATCGGCGCCGACTGCATCCTGCTGATCGTCGCCGCGCTTGACGACGCCCAGCTCGTCGACCTGCACCAGCAGGCCGTGGCGCTGGGCATGGACGTGCTGGTGGAGGTGCACGACGCCCAGGAACTGGAACGCGCGCTCCAGCTCGACCTGGGGTTGGTGGGCATCAACAACCGCAACCTGCACAGCTTCGAGACGCGACTCGAGACCACCCTCGAGCTGCTGCCGCGCATTCCCGCCGGCGTGACCGTGGTCACCGAGTCCGGCATCCACACTCGCGACGACGTGCTGCGCATGCGCGAGCACGACGTGCACGGCTTTTTGGTCGGCGAGGCCTTCATGCGCGAGGACGAGCCCGGCGAGGCGCTGCGCCGGCTGTTTTTCTGATGAACCCTGCTCGTCAGCCCTGTGAGCCAGACCGTGCGGGGCGAAGGGAAAGTCTCCGCGCTGCGGAACCAGTTGAGCTGAGCTCCTATCAAGAGCATGAGTGATAAGGGACTGACCGGCTCAAGAACAGCCTAGAAACTCAATTCCACCCCGGCATAGAAGGTGCGGCCCGCCGCCGGTTCGTAGAACCCTCTTTCGCTAATTGGGCGATCGGGGTTGGCGTTGATCCGCACGTTCTCGAAGTACGCCTCGTCGAAGAGGTTGCGGATGCCCAGATGGACCCCAAGAAGGGTCGCCCCCCCGCCCAGCGGCCAAGCGTCGCCGCCCTTGAGATTGACCAGCCAGTGGTCGTCGATGGGCACCTGATTGGCGTTGTCGGCGTAGAAATCCCCGGTGTATTGCGCCTCCACGCTGGCGAAGCGCTCGCCGCTGCCGTACCAGGTCAGGCTGTTGTGCCACAGCTGGCGCGGCAGACCGGGCAGGCGGTTACCGGCGAAGTCGTCCTCTTCGTCGGCGAAACGCTCAAAGCGGTAGTCGGCCAGCGTCAGGGCGCTGGTCAGGCGCCAGTCCAGGGCGAAGCTCCAGTCGATGCCGAGCTCGATGCCGTCGCGCGAGGTGCGTCCGGCATTCTCGAAGAAGGTCCGGCCCTCCGGGCCGTCGAAGCCGATCAGCAAAAAAATCCGCGTGAACCCTCGCCCACTCGGGCGGGGAGGTAAGCGAGCAG
>NZ_WHMA01000015.1 GCF_010994375.1 Halomonas sp. NO4 | reverse complement strand
GTTGTCCGGCTTGACCCGGATCTTGACGTTGTAGTCGATGACGCGTTTGACCGCGACGAGGATCTTCATGTCTTTCCGCTCCCCTCTGTCACTTGATCACGCCCTTGCGACGCAGCTCCTCGCAGCGGGTCTCATCGATACCCAGCTCAGCCATGACCTCGTCGGTGTGCTGAGCATAGAGCGGTGCCGGCCGACGAATCTGCTGCGGGGTCTCGGAGAGTTTGCTGGCGAATCCGATGGTCTTCATCTTTCCGATGGTCGGGTGATCCATCTCCTGCACCATGCCACGAGCCTGATAATGCGGGTCGTCCAGGGCCTGGGCGAAGTTGTTGATGGGGCCGGCCGGCACGCCCGCCTGGTCACACTTGGCCAGCCAGGATTCGCGCACATCCTGCACGAAGATCTCCTCGAGCACGGTCTCCAGTTTTTCCACGTTCTGCCCGCGCAAGTGATTGGTGACGAAGCGTGGGTCTTCCAGCAGGTCCGGTCTCTGGATCACCTCATGGCAGAGGCGCTCCCAGGTGCGCTGGTTGGCACAGCCCAGCATGATGTAGCCATCCTGTACTTTGATCGCTTGATAGGGCGCCGACACGCGGTGGCGCCAGCCAGTGGGCTCGGGCACGGTGCCTTCGGCGAAGTAGGCTGCTGCTTCCCAGGTGAACCAGGGCAGGCCACACTCAGCAATGGCTACATCTACGTGTTGCCCCTCTCCAGTATTCATCTTGTGGATGTAGGCGGCCAGGACCGAATAGACGGCGGTGATCCCTGCGCCGATATCGTAGACGGCGATGCCGGTCTTCAGCGGGCGCCGGCCCGGCTCACCGGTCATCGACATCAGTCCCGTCATGCCCTGAGCCACCAGGTCAAAGCCCCCCTTTTGGCTGTAAGGGCCGGTCTGCCCGTAGCCGGAGATGGAGCAGTAGATGATCCCAGGATTGAAGGCCTTGATGGTCTCGTAATCCACCTGCAGTTTCTTGGCCACGCCGGTGCGGTAGTTCTCTACGATCACGTCGGCTTCCTTGGCGAGGCGATAGAAGATCTCGCGCCCCTCCTCCTCCTTGAGGTTCAGCGAAATACTCTTCTTGTTGCGGTTGATCTGGGCGAAGCAGGTCGACTCGTCATTGACGTAGGGCCCCATCTGGCGGCTGTCGTCACCGCCCTTCTTCTCCACCTTGATGACATCCGCCCCCATGTCGCCGAGCACCATGGTGCAGTAAGGGCCGGCCATGATCTGGGAAATGTCGAGAACTTTCATCTTCGTTAAGGGAAGCATGCTAGCTACCTCGTTGTAATAGGAAAACGTTGCGATCGGCAAAGGCCACGAACAGTCAAGGAACGGCCACTACTCTCCGAGCCAGGCATGGGGTGTCTTATTGATGAAAGCGCTGACGGCGCTCTTGAAATCGCGGCTGGTGTAGCAGAGCGTGATCAGGTCCTCTTCGCTGCCGGCAGCGGGTCGCCGCGCTGCCTGTACACGCCGGACCTCCTCCTTGGAGGCGCGCAGCGTCAGGGGGGCGAAGCCGCCCAACCTTTCGGCGACCTGTCTGACCTCGGCTTCGATCGTCTCGGGCGCAATGACCTCGGTCACCAAACCGGCCAGCTTCGCCTCCTCGGCCTTGAACAGCTTGGCCAGCATAAGCACCTCCTTCGCCCTGGCGGCGCCGACCAGATCGACCAGACGCGACACATTGGTAATGGAGACGCAATTGCCGAGGGTCTTGGCGATGGGCACCCCGAAACGCAGTTCAGGCGTGCAATAGCGGAAATCACAAGCCATGGCGATGGCCGCGCCGCCGCCGACGCAGAACCCCTCAATCAAAGCGATGGTGGGTTTGTTCAATGACTCCAGGGCACCAATGACCTCATCGATGCGATGCTCATAATCCAGCGCGTGCTGGGCCGAGTCGAAGGTAGTGAACTGCTTGATATCGGTTCCGGCCACGAAGGCTTCGCCGCCACTCCCGCGCAGCACCACCACATCGATATCGGGATCCTCGCTCAAGGCGTGGCAGTAGCGCTCGAGTGCGTCGTACATGTCCCAGGTCATGGCGTTACGGACCTGAGGACGATTGAAGATCAGCCAGGCGATGCGCCCGTCCTTGATGAACTCCAGCTCGGCCGTCGATTTCGGCTCCATTTCCCCCTCCTGCTTCGTCAGCGGCTGGCAGGCGGCCGGAGGCCTCACCTGCCGTCGTTACGCTCGGCGCACGTCGCGGTGCATAATTCCTATGCGTCCCGATCGCACCCCGCGCATGCGGTTTGGCTCAGGGTGAGCGGGTCGAAGAGCACCAGGACCACACAATTGTAATTTTGAACTCATAATTCATTTTGTCAAATTAGACCTTTGTCTGCCTCAGCAAACACAAGGGCTTGATAGTGCTTAAAATTCAATTAGTTACGCGGGACAAGTGGCTTTTTTGTAGAGAGAATTATGAATTCATATTTGTTGACGCCAGGCGCCAGGCTTCCTAATGTATTCCTTGCCCATGGCGGTGATGCCACCGGCTGCCGGACAGTCAACGGCCGTCCGACCCACCACAAGAGGAGACAGGACATGACCACCTACGCGCTCGAGGATCTTTCGCCCCGCTACGATGCCAGCGTTTTCATCGCTCGCGAGGCCGCCGTAATCGGCGACGTTCGGCTGGGCAAGCACGTCAGCATCTGGCCAGGAGCCGTGCTGCGAGGCGACAACGAGCCGATCCGCATCGGCGACAACAGCAACATTCAGGAAAATTGCGTGCTACATACCGATCCTGACTTCCCCCTGAGCGTCGGCAAGGACGTCACTGTCGGTCATCTAGTCATGCTGCATGGCTGCACCATCGGTGACGGCACCTTGGTGGGCATGCACTCGACCATCCTCAATGGCGCGTGGGTCGGAGACAATTGCCTGATCGGCGCCGGCTCGGTGATCACCTCCAACAAGGAATTCCCCTCCAACTCGTTGATCCTGGGTTCGCCTGCCAAGGTAGTGCGCACCCTGAGCGCCGAGGAGGTGGCCGGCCTGGGCGAGAGCAGCAAGAGCTATGTGGCGCGCAAGGAGCGTTATCTGGACCATCTGAAGCCGCTGAGCGAGTGATCCTGGGGCCCCCTCCACTTCCCGTCATAATCGGCCGAAGGGCGACACGGCAAGGCATTCGGCCCGCCGTGTCGCCCTCGTAAAGAGCATGCTCATATCTCGCGCCGGCCGACCAGCAGCGCGCTGACGAGGCCTTCGGCAAGGCAGTCGCGGGGGCTGATGGCTTGCATGGTGGCTCCCATCATGGGGAAAGAAGAGCGAACGGCCAGGCGTTCCGCCTCGATTTCAAGACGGACGGCTCAGCGATCATCAGGAGGACGATGATCGTTCAGGCAGCGGCAGGATACGTCCTGCCCCCATCAGCTCATCGGGATCGAACACCGCCTTGATACCGGCCAGCAACCGGCGCTCGGTGGCGGAGAGCCTGTCCAGGTAGGCGGCCTGCTTGCTGCGCCCTATGCCATGCTCGGCACTGATGCTGCCGTCAAAACCGTCCACGACGGAAAAGATCGCACTCTCCAACTGCTCGAACAGCGCCGGCAGCGCCTCCGCTGGTGTCTGGGTGGGTGGCAGCACGTTGATGTGCAGGTTGCCGTCACCGATATGACCATAGGCGATCACCAGGGACTCGGGGGAATGCGTCGTCACGGCTGCGGAGGCCTGTTCCACACACGCGGCAATTGCCGAGATCGGCACCGCGACGTCAGTACGCAGGTGTTCGCCGCGCAGCAGTTGCCCCTCCACCATACTCTCGCGAATCAGCCACAGCTGATCAGCCTGGGCGACACTAGAAGCCAGCACGCCATCCAGTACCCTCTCGTCTTCCATACCCGCTTCCAGCAACCTCTCGAGCATGCCGGGCAGATCCACGGGGCCACTGGCTCCCAGCTCCATCAAAACATAGTAGGGATAGGCCGTGTCGAGTGGATCGGACAGCTGCGGAGCGGCTTCGAAAGCCAGCTCCAGACATTGACGCGGAATCAATTCGAAAGCGGACAGCAGATCGCTGCAGGCACGTCGGGCCTGAGCATAAAGTTGAACTGCAGCCTCAACGGAGGGAACGGCCAACAGGGCCGTCTGCGACTGCTGGGGAAGAGGAGACAGCTTGAGCACTGCTCCGGTGACAATACCCAGAGTTCCTTCGCTACCCAAGAACAACTGCCGTAGGTTGTAACCCCGGTTGTCCTTGTGCAGTGACCGCATGCTATCCCATATGTCGCCGTTGGGCAGCACCACCTCCATGCCAAGCACCAGCTCACGCATCATTCCATAGCGCAGCACATTGACGCCACCGGCATTGGTGGCGATGTTGCCACCGATCTGGCAACTACCTTGTGCGCCCAGCGAGAGGGGAAAGAAGCAGTCATACTCTTTCGCCACACGCTTGACCTCCTCCAGGATGCAGCCACTGTCGACTGCCATACTGAAGTTGAGCGGATCGATGTGACGAATGTGCGTCATGCGCTCGAGACTGATGACCACCTCAGGATAGCGACTATCCGGCAAAGCCCCCTTGACCAGACCGGTATGTCCTCCTTGGGACACCATGCGAATCCTGTGCTCATGGCAGAAGCCAACGACCCAGGCAACTTCCTCAGTATTTTTCGGACGCACTACCGCCAAGGGAGCTCCCAGCTCATGCCCAGCCCAGTCACGACGATACCGTGCACAGTCAACAGGCTCATCCAGCACCCCATTATCTCCGAGCATTGCTGTCAGGTACTCAATAATCTCAGGCTTGCTATCGTTCATCTAACATCTCTTAATAAAGGATGGGTCAAGTAGGCAGATGCAGACACCTCATTTCAAATCAACTTCCAGTCACCACTCCCACCCAACCGCATGACCTTAGGAATTATTTTGCCAATACCTTTTCTTTTCGAGACCTGAACAAAATTTTCCTTAATAAAGGAAACACGATGAACAATGCAGTGACACCCAACAACGTGACAGCAATTGGGCTGTTGAAAAATATCGAGAAGTCTCCGCGCGAGATATCCAGTGCCTGACGAAGGCTGGTCTCAAGCCTAGGTGTCAGTACGAACGCCAGCAGCAGGGGCGCCACCGGATACTTGGCAACACTCATGAAATAGGCCACCACTCCGGATCCCAGCATGAACCAGACATCAAACATACTGTTATTGACACTGTAGGCCCCCACCACACAGACAACCGCGATGACAGGAATCATGAAGGCAGGGGGAACTCTCAGCAATTTGACCAAAAAGGGGATAATGGCCAAGGCTGAAAGTACTGCCATGACATTACCCAAATACATGGAAGAAATCAGTCCCCAGACAAAATCAGGGCTATTCTGAAAGAGCATAGGGCCCGGTTGCACCCCCCACATCATCAAGCCTCCCAACAGGACGGCAGCAGTGCCGGATCCCGGAATACCCAGGGAGAGAAGAGGGGCAAAAGATCCGGCCGCGGCGGCGTTGTTGCCAGCTTCCGAAGCCGCCACACCTTCGATTCTCCCTGTACCAAGCTCATTACCGTTGCGCCCTATCTTTCTCTCGAGCACATACGCAAGAAAAGAGCCTGTGGTGGCGCCGGCTCCGGGAAGAATCCCCACAAGGTTACCCAACACACCAGAACGGAGCGATGCCGGAATAATCCGTCGAACCTCACTTCTATCCAACAGGCTTTCCCGAAGACCGATTTTTTTCATCAGCCCTGCAGCATCTACCCTGTTGACCATCATTTCCAGCACCTGGCTAAACCCGAACATTCCAATGACCAGGGGAATGAAGGAAATCCCATTCAACAGATACATCGAATCGAAGGTGAAGCGTGGTTGGCCAAAGGCCAGGCCAATGCCAACCATCGACAGCATGATACCGACAAACGTTGAAATCAGCCCCTTCTTCGGGCTGTCACCAAGCAGCCAGCCGATGGAACAGAGGGCAAGGACTATGAGCGCCGCAACTTCTGCAGGTCCGAACATCAGTCCGATCTTGGCCAGAGCTGCCCCCATGAAGGTGAGCATTACGATACCAATAGTACCGCCGATGAATGATGAGATATTGGCGGTAAACAGTGCTTTTCCGGCCTGACCTTTCTTTGAAAGCGGGTAGCCATCGAGGGCCGTGACTACAGCCGGTGCATCACCGGGGATATTGAGCATGATGGCACTGTAGGATCCTCCATACATGCAACCGTAATACAGCGCACCGAGCATGATGATTCCGGTGATCGGGTCCATCTGAAATGTCAGCGGCAACAACAAGGCAACACCGGTCACGGATCCAAGACCTGGAATCGCACCGATCATGATACCCAAGCTTGCCCCGACCAGCGCAGCAAACACATTAGGAACTGTCAGAGAGGTGGCAAAACCCAATAATAGAGACTGCAGGATATCCATAGAAGACTTCCCCTTATTGCATCATCTCAAGGAAAAAGCCTTGAGGAAATGGGACCTTAAGCCAAAGGGCAAACACGAGGTAAATCGCCACTCCAGCACCGACTCCGGTCAGGACGGCCTTGTACCAAGCTTTTCGTTCTATGACGAGAATCCATAGTACGATGAACAGTGCCATGGCCAAAACCATGCCGACCAAGGGAATACTGGCCACTGTTATTCCCATGGCGGCTGCTGGCCAAAGACTTTTGGTGCCCACAGCCCTGGCTCTTACGGGAGAAAACAATAACTCATAGGTGCCGAGAACGGCTGCGCCGACCCCTGCCAAAACCGGGAAAAAACCACCTCCAGGACCATTATTGACCCAAAACCCGTATTTGAAATATCCGAGCACTGCCCATGAGGCTCCCATCAGCACAATACCGATGGTGACTAAAGCCGGCAGCCAGGATGGGCTCTCTTTCTCAGGAGACTTTTCAATATTCATCTTCACCTCCCCCTTCATCATGAAAGCCTCGTTCAACCACACATCCACATTCTGAAATAATCACTTGCAACGAACACAAAGAAAACAGGGCGGCGAATGGCATATAAAGATCACCACAACGCCGCCCAAAACTTCACTCTATGATACCAACTTCCTCAAATTTCTCAGTATACCTGGCCTTCTCTTTGCTGTAGAACTCAGCACTTTCCTCGGCATCCATGAACGTACCGAGCAGATTATTCTTTTCGATATAGTCGTTCTGCCACTGCTCACTTTCCGAGGCCTTTTCCAACACGTCTTCCCAGAAAGATACGGCCTCCTCTGGCATCTCGGGAGGGCCGGCATAACCGCGGAAGATCATGAGTTGGATATCGGGATAACCGAGCTCGGCGAAGGTCGGCACCTCGTCATATGGGGCCTCCAGGCGCTCTTCCGCAAGGGCGGCAAGACTGCGAACCTGAGTGGGATCCATGCGAGAACCCAGCTTGTAAACGGCCGCATCTATATGGCCCCCCAGCAAGGCTGAGGTCACCTCACCGGTACCACCGAAGGGAACATACTGAAAATCGGCATCCAGACTGGAGTTGAGCATGGCGAAGGCGAGATGGTCCTCCCCTCCTCGCCCAGCACCGCCAATGGTAACGCTGCCCGGATCCTGTTGCGCTTGCTCGATCAGCTCATCTACGTCCTCGATATCACTGTCTGCAGCGACACCCAAGAGTAGCGTATCAAGCGCCAGCGTACCGAGAGGGGTCAGGTCTTCCAGCTGAACATCGGCATCGTTCGTCACCATGCTCATCATTTGACCACCATTGAAGGTCATGATGGTATGGCCGTCCCCTCTCTTGTTGTAGGTATAGCTATTGCCAACGGCTCCCGAGCCACCCGGCCGGTTGTTGACCAGTATCGTCTGGTCAACAAGGTCATTCTGGCGGATCACTTCCACCAGCATGCGCGCGTTGATATCGCTGCCTCCGCCGGCACTATACGGCACAATGAATTCGACGTTGCGCTCCGGCTCCCAAGCGCTTGCGCTGCCACTGAACACTGCCAAGCAAAGCGCACCTGACAATGCAGTCTTGCCTACCCATCTCGTCTTGGTCATTCGTTCACTCCGGTTTGTAATTGTGGCACGACATGCACAAACCCATGGCTGCGACGGGCATGCTCAGCACGGCCGCTGCAACAGCCTCTGGCAGCTCACTCCTGCCAAACTGCCAAGACGCAAAGCCTGTGGCACCCTTCACAGCCATGACCCTTGTAATTCTGAACACATAATTCATTTTATCAACGTCAACTTTAGTCTACCCGCCCACTGTTATCACCTTCCCCCCAGCTCAACAGTGAGCGGGATGCCCGTGCCAGTCATGGCCATGGCAATGCCTCACTCACAACGTCTTCAATCAGGCTTTAGCGGCCCCTTTATTAACCGTAACTGGAGTGACTGACATTGATGCTGGCCTGGAAGAAGCTGGCGGTAGCGAATCGCCTCTCCCGGTTGGCCTGACGTCTCCCAAGCCAAGGGCTATCGACGAAAGTATAATATATAGCAATGAATACATAATTCATATTAATCCATCATGTTAACCATCCTGCCTGGCCATGTCAGCCACTGCAGGGAAAGGGTTAACTGGGAAAGGCGCCAGGGACGACCTCGATCGCGGCCAACATTGCGCCTGCGGCTTGATCGACAAATGGCGACTCATTCAATAGAACCCACTGCTTAGGAAGTTCAATGAACCTGAATGATCCCACCCTTTTCAGGCAACACTGCTATATCGATGGACGCTGGACCGATGCCGAGGGGCAGGCTGCCATCGAGGTCACCAACCCTGCCGACAATGCGCTGCTGGGGACCGTACCCCAACTGACACAAGGCCAAGTGCGGTCGGCGATCGAGGCCGCCGACCGCGCCTTTCTCGCCTGGAAGACCAAAACCGCCAAACAGCGTGCCGCGATCCTAAGGCGCTGGTTCGATCTATGCATGGAGCATCAGGAGGATCTGGCGCGGATCCTGACCCTAGAACAGGGCAAGCCTCTCCAGGAGGCCCGGGGGGAGATCGCCTACGGCGCCTCCTTTATCGAATGGTTCGGCGAAGAGGCCAAGCGGGTCTATGGCGATGTCATCCCGGCCCACGCCAATGATCGACGCATCGTCGTCACCAAGGAGCCCGTCGGGGTGGTCGCCGCCATCACGCCCTGGAACTTCCCCAACGCCATGATCACCCGCAAGGCGGCCGCCGCCATGGCGGCGGGATGCACGGTTGTCGTCAAGCCAGCCTCCAGCACCCCCTACTCGGCTTTGGCGCTGGCAGAACTCGCTGAGCGAGCCGGCGTTCCCCAGGGGGTACTGAACGTGGTGACCGGTAGCGCTAGGGTCGTGGGTGATGAGCTGACCTCGAATCCGCTAGTGCGAAAGCTCTCCTTCACCGGGTCCACGGCAGTGGGCAAGCTGCTGCTCACCGCCTGTGCACAGACCGTCAAGAAGGTCTCAATGGAGTTGGGGGGGAATGCGCCCTTCATCATCTTCGAGGATGCCGATCTGGATCAGGCGGTGGCGGGCGTGATGGCCTCGAAGTTCCGCAACACGGGCCAGACCTGTGTCTGCGCGAACCGGATTTTTGTTCACGACAAGGTCTACGACGACTTTGCCGACCGGCTGGCCACTGCCGTCAGCGCGCAAAAGGTCGGCAACGGCCTCGAGGAAGGCGTGGCCCTGGGGCCCCTGATCGACCAGGCGGCAGTCGAGAAGGTCGAGCAGCATATCGAGGATGCCACGCGCAAAGGGGCTCGTGTCTACCGGGGAGGGAAGCGCCACGCGCTGAAGGGGAATTTCTTCGAACCCACGATACTGACGGATGTCTCGCCCGACTCCTTGCTCATGAACGATGAGACGTTCGGCCCCGTAGCCCCTCTATTGCGCTTCACTGAAGAGAATGACGTCATTCGTCAGGCCAATGACACCCCGTTTGGCTTGGCCAGCTACTTCTATACCCGGGACGTGAGTCGCGTCTGGCGAGTCGCCGAAGCCCTCGAATGCGGCATCGTGGGCATCAACGAGGGCATCATTTCCAGCGAGCTGGCACCCTTCGGCGGGGTCAAGGAATCCGGCATCGGCCGCGAGGGCTCCAAGTACGGCATCGATGACTATATCGAGATCAAGTATCTCTGCATGGGTGGCCTTTGAGGCATTACCAACGCACAGCATAGGACCAGGATATGAACAGCAAGCCGTTATCGGAACAGCGGGTTGGCATGATCGGCATCGGTTTGATGGGGCACGGCATCGCCAGCAGCATCCAGCGCGCCGGGTGGCCCCTGAATTTCCTCGACCACCCCGGCAACCAGCCTGTCGATGAGTTGGTGGCCCAGGGGGCGGTGCCATTCACGAAGGGGGCGGATCTAGCCCACCACTCCGACATCATCATCATTTGCGTCACGGGCACGCCCCAGGTGGAAGCCGTCCTCTTCAGTGAAGGCGGCGTCTTGCAAGGGATCCAGCCGGGAACCGTGGTCATCGATTGCTCGACTGCGATTCCGAGCTCGACGGTCAAGATCGCCGAGGCGGTCGAAGCGGCGGGGGGGCGTTTCCTGGATGCCCCGATGACCCGCACCCCCAAGGAGGCCGCCGAAGGGCGGCTCAATCTGATCGTGGGCGGGGAGCGCGAGCTCTACGAGGCCCAGTTCTCTCTGCTCGAGAGTTTCGCCGAGAATATCACCCACGCCGGCCCCGTGGGTGCCGGCCATAAACTGAAGCTACTGCATAACTTTGTCTCGATTGGCTTTTCCACGGTGCTGGCCGAAGCCGCAGCCTGCGCCGAACAAGGTGGTATCGAGGCCGACGTGCTGGTCGACGTACTGGCCCACGGGGGTGGCGCGGGGACCGTCCTTGAGCGGTTGAGACCGTACATTCTCTCGCGGGACGACAGCGGCTTTCGCTTCAGCATCGCCAACGCGCACAAGGACCTGGGCTACTACATGGCCATGGCCAAGGACACCGGGGCGTCGCGGGGCGCCGCCATGGGCATTTACCAGGTATTGGACGAGGCCGACTCCTGCGGGCATGCCCAGTCGACGGTGCCGGAGCTGGTCAGCATCCTGACCGGCCAGACACGGTCGTGACCCCAGGCGAGGCGATGCAGCGGAAACCGGCCACGCTCACAGCATCGCCGCCAGTTGGACTTGCTGTCTCAACTCGTCGACCAACTCGGCCACCGCCGGCGAGAAGGGTTCATGCTTGCGCGTGATGATCCCGTAGTAATCCAAGGGCTTGCCGACGCTGATCGGTAGCGTGACGTACTGGCCGCTGGCCAGCGGCCGGCGCAACACCGAGCGCGGCAGGATGGCCAGCATGTCGGAGGCCAGCAGCAGTTGCAGGATGGACTGGGTCGAGGTGGTCTCGACGGTATCGGCGGGCGACGGGATGCCGGCATCGGCTAAGGCCTCCTCGAAGACCCCACGCATGGGGCTGGTCAGCGGATGCAGAATCCATGGCCAGTCGCTCAGCCCATCGAGTGCCACGTCATCGATCGTCGCCAGCGGGTGATCGCGACGCGCAACGACTCGCAGCGGCTCCTCGAGAAGCGGCTCGAAGTCGAACAGATTGTGCTGGCTGACGTGCGTCAAGCGGCCGATCACCAGGTCCAGGCGCTTGTACTCGAGCGCCAGGAGCAGGCGGTCGCTGCTCTGCTCGTCGATACTCACCGAAAGCCGGGGGCGCCGCTGCTTGAGCGCCGCGATAGCAGCGGGAAGAATCTCGGGGGCCGCGGCGGGAATCGCCCCGATCACCAGATGGCCGTATCCGCCCTCGCGCAGGACCTGAACGTCATCGACCAGCCGCTGGGCCTCGTTCAACAGGCGCTCCGCGTGTCTCACCACGGCCTTTCCGAGGTCGGTCGTGACCATGGCGCGCGGCTGGCGTTCGAAGATCGAGAAGCCGAAATAGGACTCCAGATCGCGCAGCATCTTGCTCGCCGCCGGTTGGCTGAGGTTCATCTGCCTGGCGGCCGTGTGCATGTTGCGACTCTGCTCGAGATTCACCAGCAACTGCAGATGCTTGAAACGCAACCAGCTGTTAAGGCTGGCGGATGTCAGCTTGTCCATGGAGTTCCCCGACCACCGCATTAGACCCGAAGCGACGTCATGTCGATACGCCACATGATAACCACAGGTGATCGACATCAGACAATTTTCGATTGGAAGGTTATTGCCTGGCGGGACTAGGCTGGAGCCAGTCATACCCACACCAAGGAAGCACTGCCGATGACCGTGATTACCCATCTGGACGTTCAGGACATCCGATTCCCCACCTCCAGGTCCCTGGATGGCTCCGATGCGATGAATGCCGCGCCGGACTATTCGGCCACCTATGTCACCCTGCACACTGACGCCGCTGATGGGCTCGTGGGGCATGGACTCACCTTCACGATCGGGCGTGGCAACGAAATCTGCGTCAAGGCGGTGGAGTCACTCGCTTACCTGGTCGAGGGCCGCAGCCTCGAGGAGATCACCTCCGACATGGGGACCTTCTGGCGACACCTGACCACCAGCGACAGTCAACTTCGCTGGACCGGCCCCGAGAAGGGCGCCATTCATCTAGCCACCGCCGCCATCGTCAATGCCATCTGGGACCTTTGGGCGAAGTCGGAGCAGAAGCCGGTATGGAAGCTGCTCGTCGACATGTCGCCCGAGCAACTGGTCAGCTGTCTCGATTTCCGCTTCGTCAGTGATGCGCTGACCCCGCAGGAAGCCCTGGCCATTCTCCGCCGCAATGCCGCAGGCAAGGCCAGCCGCGAACAGGAAATGCGCGAAGATGGCTACCCTGCCTACACCACCTCGGCCGGCTGGCTCGGTTACCCCGATGACAAGGTACGACGTCTGGCCCGCGAAGCCCTGGCGGAGGGCTGGACCCACTTCAAGCAGAAAGTGGGCGGCGATCTCGCCGAGGACTGCCGGCGCGCCCAGATTCTCAGGGAGGAGATTGGCTGGGAGCATCCGCTGATGATGGACGCCAACCAGATGTGGGATGTCGACGAAGCGGTAGCCAACATGCGCCGGCTGGCGGAATTCGACCCCATGTGGATCGAGGAGCCGACCAGCCCCGACGACATCCTGGGGCATGCCTTGATCCGCCAGCGCCTCGGGCCGATCGGCGTGGCCACCGGCGAGCATTGCCACAACCGGGTGATGTTCAAGCAGCTGCTGCAGGCCGGCGCCATCGACTATTGCCAGGTCGATGCGGCTCGCCTGGGCGGGCTCAACGAGGTCATCGTGGTGCTGCTGATGGCCGCCAAGTTCGGCGTACCGGTCTGCCCCCATGCAGGCGGCGTCGGTCTCTGCGAGTACGTCCAGCATATCTCGATGTTCGACTACATCGCCGTCTCGGGATCGCTCGAGGGGCGCATCCTCGAATACGTCGACCACCTGCACGAGCATTTCGCAAACCCCGTGGTGATACGCAATGGCCGCTACCAGGTGCCCAAGGCGCCCGGCTACAGCATCACCATGCACCCGGAGTCGCTGTCCAGCCATGTCTATCCGGACGGCCAGGCCTGGCAGGAAACGTGAACTCAACCACTGAGGAGATTCGTCATATGTCCCAAACACAGCCCTGTATCGCCCTGACCCTCGGCGACCCGGCCGGCATCGGCCCGGAACTGATCGCCAGGCTGTTGGCCCAGAGCGACGCGGTGGATCAGGCCGGCATCGTGATCGTGGGCGACCGCTGGCTGTGGGAGGAAGGTCAGCGGGTGGCCGGCGTCCGCCATGAGCTACCGGAAATCGCAAGCCTTGCCGAGGCACGCGACCAGGCAGGCCCGGTGCTGCTGCCGACATCGACCATCAAGCCGGAGGAGGTCGAATACGCCCGTGTCAGTGGGATCTGTGGCGCCTCGGTACTCGACGTGCTGGCGCAGTGCATGGATGGCGCCAGTGATGGTCATGTCGATGCGATCTGCTTCGCCCCGCTCAACAAGCTCTCCATGAAACAGGGCGGACTGAAGCACGAGGACGAACTCCACTTCTTCGTCGACCACCTGAAGGTCGAGACCCCGGTCTGTGAATTCAACACCCTGGGCAACCTCTGGACGTCGCGCATCTCCTCGCATATCCCGCTTGCCGAGGCGGCTTCCTATGTAACGCCTGAACGCATTCTCAGTGCCACCCGGTTGATTCATGAAGCGTTGATTGCCGCCGGCATCGAGCGCCCCCGTATCGGGGTGGCGGCACTGAACCCTCACGCCGGCGAAGGGGGGACCTGTGGCCGCGAGGAAATCGACATCATTGCACCGGCGATCGATGCATGCCGCGACGCCGGCTACCCAGCCCAAGGGCCCTTCCCCGCCGACACCATCTTTCGGCGAGCCCGGGACGGCGAATTCGACGGCATCGTGACCATGTATCACGACCAGGGGCAGATCGCCTTGAAGTTGATGGGCTTCGAACGCGGCGTCACAGTCCAGGGCGGGCTACCGATCCCCATCACCACCCCGGCCCATGGCACCGCCTTCGATATCGCAGGACAAGGAAAGGCCAAGGTCGAAGCCATGCACCACGCTTTCGATATCGCCTGCCGAATGGGTCTACATCATGTCAGTCGCTAGCCCGTCGATATGCGACGAAAGTGCAACACGCAAAAATGAATTATGTGTTCATAATGATGTAGTGTAAGAGGAGTCCGATATCCTTCGATTCCAGCAGGAATGATCACCCAGGGACGATGGAAATACAAACGCCTATCCGCAGCACACTCTGCGCATGACATTGCTCAGAGACGAACGACAACAAAATCAGCCTTCACGGCACGTCAACAAAAGAGAGGTACAAGATGTTTTTCAAGAAAAAGCTCGCTCTGACAATTGCCACTTTAGCCGTTAGCTTCACCGCTGCCTCGGTATCAGCCGAAACACTGCGCTATGCCCATGTCGGTTCGGAAGGCGATTCGCAGACACGCTATGCGTCTGAAGCATCGGCCGCCATCGAGGAAGCCACCAACGGTGAGATAACGATCGACCTATTCCCGGCAAGCCAGTTGGGTGGTGTCGCCGAAATGGTCGACGGTGTGTCCCTTGGCTCAATCTCACTGGCACATCACGAGTTTGCCTCGCTCGCCCAGATCGTCCCCGATATAGCAGTATTCAATGCTCCCTTCATTTATCGTGATAAAGAACATGCATTGAAAGCTACCGACCCCCAGTCACCCGTCGTCAGCGAAATGAACGAGCGGCTCATTGAAGAGGGCGACATGCGCATCATCGGCCGCATGTACCGCGGGGCACGGCACATTACCGCCAACTTCCCCGTTCACTCCCCCGCCGACCTGGAAGGCAAGCCCTTCCGCGCCGTACCGCTCGACATATGGATTTCCATGGTCAATGGGTTCGGTGCCGACCCGACTCCCGTTGAAGTCTCTGAACTTCCGACCTCATTGATGACCGGGCTCGTGGTTGGTCAGGAAAACCCGCTGACCATGCTCATGTCCAACAGCCTTTATGAAGTGCAGTCGCATGTATCAATGACCGGGCATATGCACTCCATACTGGCCGTGTTCATCAACGAGGACACATGGCAGTCCCTGGACGAGGGTCATCAGGAAACCATTACACGGATACTCGAGGAGAAAGCCCAGGAATCCCTCCAATGGGCACAAGAGCGCGAGGCTCGCCTCGTCGATGAGCTGACGGAAAAGGGCATGACCTTCATCACGGAGGAGAATGGCCTCGATCTGGATGCCTTCCGTGACCAAGTCCTAGCGCAAATCAACGAAGACTATCCCAACTTTGAACCCTATATCGAACAAATCTCGAAAATAGAGTAATAGTTTGGCAGCAAGGGCAGTTGCCCTTGCTGCCACTACCTACTACATAGGGTCGCAAGCATGAGAACTGGGAAAAGACTATTGGAAATTTTCTGCCTAGCCTTGCTGGCAGGAATGATATTTATTCCTTTCATGCAGGTCATCACTCGCTCCGTATTCGGGTTCTCCATTCCTGGAGCGGGAGAACTCACTCGTTTCTTGCTCATTTGCCTGGTTTTCTCCTCTTACCCGCTAGCCATATCGAATGGTGAAAACATTGAGATGGCTGAGCTACGAGAGACGTTGCCAAGCAAGTTCAAGGTACCGCTCTACAAGATCATCGCCCTGCTGTCCATCATTGCATGCCTGTTCATTGCATATGCTGCATTCATCACAGTGCTGGCGAATCTCAACAAGGCAACCCCCGTCCTGAAGATTCCCTACTGGATCTTCTTCAGCACCACTTTCCTAGGTTTCGCCGGAGCAGCCTTCATGCATTTTCGTCAGGGATTAAAGTCTCCTCGCCCTAAACACAGCATCGGTATATAGGAAAAATAATGGGCTTTATGATACTGGCTTGTTTCTTAGCATTCTTCTTGCTCGGATTCCCTGTAGTTTATGCCATTCTCATCCCTTCCGTGGTCTATGTTCTCATCGAAGGGTTTCCGGTAGGGCTTCTCGGTCAGCGCATCACATATTCTCTCGACAGTTTTCCATTGGTTGCCGTGCCAATCTTCATCTTTGTCGGGAATTTGATGAACCAGTCCGGCATCACCGACAGGATATTCCATTTTGCCAATACACTGGTTGGCAGAGCCCCGGGCGGACTGGCTCAGGTCAACATCTTCTCGAGCCTGATATTCTCAGGCATGTCAGGTGCATCCCTTGCCGATGTGGGCGGGTTGGGCAAGATAGAAATCGAAGCCATGAAGAAACGGGGGTACGGTGCTCCCTTCTCCGCTGCAGTCACGGCTTCATCGGCCGTCGTGGGTCCGATATTCCCCCCCAGCATTCCATTGATAGTCTATGGGTCCGTCACGAGCGTCTCCATAGTGCAGCTTCTTCTCGCCGGGATCGTTCCGGCCTTGATCTGCACGGCGCTGCTCATGATCACCGCGGCACTTCTTGCCATCAAGCACGACATGCCTCGCGCCCTGAGACTGCCCACGGCCAGGGAGCTGTATCGGTCGTTCATGCCCGCCTTGCCGGCGCTTCTGGCCCCCGCGTTAATGATCTCGGGCATGCTATTGGGCTTGTTTACCCCAACGGAAGCCGCGGCTGTCACTGCTGCCTATGTGTTGTTGGTCAGCTCTCTTTTCTACAGGGAACTGACTTGGTCGCACTTGATAAGGTCGATGATGGCCACGCTGAAGACAACAAGTGCAATACTGATCATCGTGGCCGCGGCCTCGATGTTTGGTTGGATCTTGTCCGTCGAGCAGATTCCCCAGCAGTTTGCTGCATTCATACTGCAGATATCCCAAGATCCGCTCATGCTGCTGCTCATCGCCAACCTGATTTTCTTTATCGCCGGCATCTTTCTCGACTCGACCACTGCGACCCTGTTGATCGTGCCTATCGTGGCGCCCCCCATGGTTCTGGCAGGCGTCGACCCGGTGCACCTGGGCATCGTTGCCATCTTCAACCTGATGATCGGGTTGCTGACCCCACCAATGGGCCTGTCCTTGTTCCTCGTATCATCGATCGCCCAGGTTTCACTGCGTCAGCTCCTTAAGGCGCTGATGCCTTTCTACATCCCCCTGCTGATCACTCTCGCCATCATTACATTCTCAACTGATCTAGTGCTGTGGCTGCCAGGCTTCCTGCGCTAAGCCGCATAGCCTCAACCAGTGGCTGTACTGGCATAAAGGAGTAGTACAATGACAAGCAAGCCAATTATCGGATTCATCGGCCTTGGTAAGATGGGTGCCGGCTTCACATCTCGACTCGTCGAAAATGGCTATTCTGTCATCGCCTACGACATCGACGACACCGGCTGCCAGGCCGCCAAGGCCAGGGGTGTCGACATTGCCGAGTCACCGGCCAAGGTCGCCGAGCGTGCCGAGATCATCCAGGTGTGCGTGATCTCCACGGCTGCCGTGGAGGCGGTCATCCTTGGTGAAGGTGGCATCGCCGAGGTGACCCAAGGCCAGGGCAAGATCGTGGTCGACCACTCCACGACAGAACTCGAGACCACCAAACGCCTAGCATGGGCCCTGCGGGAGCGGACCGGCATGCAATTCGTCGACGCCCCGGTATCCGGCGGCCCCGGCGCCGCTGCCGAGGGACGCCTGGCCATCATGGCCGGTGGAGACCAGGCCGCCATCGATGCTATCCAACCCTTGATGACCACCTTGGGACAATTTACGCACATGGGCGAGGTCGGGGCCGGACAAGCCACCAAGCTGATCAACCAGGCACTGGTGCTCTCCAACTACTGCGTGATCGCCGAAGCCTGTAACCTCGGCAACCGTTTCGGCATCGATGTCAGCAAGATCCCCGACGCCCTCTCTTCGGGCTATGCCGGCAGCAATCTGCTCAACGACCTCTTGCCCCGCATGGTCGAGAACGACTTCGAACCGCGTGGCTACGCCCGCCAAATTCTCAAGGACCTGCACATGCTGCAGGATGCCTCCAATGCACTGAATGTGCCCATGCCCATGGCCGGCACCGCCAACTCGCTTTACAGCATGCTGGTCGCCCAGGGCAAGGGGGAGCTGGATGGCGCGGCCATCGTCTCGCTGATGGAAGGGATTACCCAGGAGAAATGAGCATGCCCTCACTGCCGATCATCGATGCCCATCAGCACTTCTGGGATCTCGAGCGCAACTATATTCCTTGGTTATGCGACGAGCCGCTGATTCCGTTTCGTTATGGGGATTACCGCGCCATTCGACACAACTACCTGCCGGCGGATTATCGTCGTGACACCGCTAACTTCCGGGTAGTGGGTTCGGTGTTCGTGGAGACCGAATGGGATCCCCGCACCCCCTTGGATGAGACTTGCTGGGTCCATGAGCTCGCCGACCGCGAGGACCTGCCTACGGTGATGGTCGCCCAGGCGCGTCTCGACCGGCCGGATGTGGACGAGCTGCTCGCTGCGCACGCCACCTTTCCGCGGGTCCGCGGCATCCGCCACAAGCCGCGAGCGGCGGCCTCGCCTGCCGAAGTGGAGCCCGGCATTCCGGGCTCCATGGGGGACCCGGTCTGGCGTCGCGGTTTCTCCCGGCTGGCCGAGCATGGCCTCTCCTTCGACCTACAAACCCCTTGGTGGCACTTCGCAGAGGCAGTCGAACTCGCCGCCGCCTATCCACAGACACAGATCATCGTCAACCACACCGGTCTGCCGGCGGATCGCAGCGAGGCTGGGCTGTCGGCGTGGCGGCAGGCCATGGAGCACCTGGCCACCGCCCCCAACGTGGCAGTGAAAATCTCAGGAATCGGTGTGCCCGGGATCGCCTGGACGGCGGAGGGCAATCGTCGGGTGGTGCTCGAAACCATCGACTGCTTCGGGGTGGAACGCTGCATGTTCGCCAGCAACTTCCCGGTGGACAGCCTGGTCGCCACCTTCGAAACCCTCTACGAGGGCTTCCTGGCGATTACCGAGGCGTTCAGTCAGGCAGAACGACTCCGGCTATTCCACGACAATGCCCGACACTTCTACCGCATCGACCTCCCCGCAGCCGGCTGAGCCCATGACCAAGGCGGCGGCGCGCCGTGCAGGGCGCACCGCCCGTCGCTGGGGGCCTTGTCGATCGCGGCGCGACCGGCAGGGACATGGGGCTATTCGGCCATTTCCTCCAGCGCCGACATTTCCACCTTGTTGCGCAGGTGACGGCTGAGAATCCCCCCGAGGGCAGCGCCGTCGCGGGCCCGTAGCGCCTCGACCATGGATTCGTGCTCACTGACCGCCTGGGACCAGTAGTCGTTGCTCAGCTCGGCGGTGAACCGCACCCGTCGCACGCGATGGTTCAGATTCTTGTAGACGTCGATAAGCACGTCGTTCTGGGAGGCCACCACGATGGCTTCGTGAATCTGCTGGTTCGCCAACAGGTACTCCTGCATGTTGCCACGCTTGTAGTGTGACAGCATCTGGTAATGGAGCGCCTCGATGTTGGCCAGTTCCGCCTCGGTGATTCGCTGCCCAGCCAGTTCGCCCGCCAGCGCCTCGAGGCTTTGCATGACCTCGAAGGTACTCTTGAGCGTTGCCTTGGTTAATTTGGCAACTCGTGCGCCACGATTCGGCAAGAGCTCGACAAAGCCTTCATAGGCCAAGACCTTGAGGGCCTCTCTGAGAGGCGTCCGGGACACCCCGAATTGCTCGCACAATTGTTTTTCAGGAACGCGGCTACCGGGCGCCAGCGCCCCCTGCGCGATCAGGTCGCGAATCCGCTCGGCGACCTCACCGTGCAGGGTGTTCTGCCTGATTTTATCCATGAGGAATCATCCCGACCTTGCGCAAGGCTCGATTCGAAAGATATCGCGGGCAATTGCGCCATACAGTGGAACCCTTAAACCTTAATTATGAATTCAGAAGACCTTGCGGTCAAGCCGCCCATCTCGGATACCGGGCTTATTCCCACCTCTCCAGCCGCATGGCCGAGCGTTGCAGGCGCTCGTTCTCGGCTTCGATCTCGCGCAGTTGCGCCTCGATCCCGGACAGGTGATCGAGCGCGGCGCGGCGGGCCGCCTTAGGCTTGCCTTCCATCACCGCCCGGTAGAGCCGGGCATGCTGACGGTTGATCATCTGCCGTGGTACCTCGCGGTGATAGAGGTTCTTTACCGAGGCGAACACCGAACTCAACAGCAGGTCCGTCAGCGACTGCAGTGTGTGCACCAGCACCGGGTTGTGGGAGGCATGGCAGATGGCGAGGTGAAAGGCGTGATCCAGGTGAGCCAGTCGCTCCACATCGATGTTCTCGCGAACCTCTACATACTCCGCCATGGCCTCGTAGCGGCGCTGGATCAGGACCCGGTCGGCTGGCGTGGCACGCTCGGCCGCGAGCCTCGCCGACTCGCCCTCGAGCAGCGCACGCACTTCCAGCAGGTCGAACAAGGTACGCGGATGATCGCGGAACAGGTGCATCAACGGGCTATCGTTGTGATCCGGCACCAGTGCCGCCACCGCCGACCCACGCCCTTGGCGGGTGACGATGACGCCCTTGCTGCGAAGCACCCGCAGGCCTTCGCGCAGCGAGGTCCGCGAAACGCCGAGGCGCTCGCACAGGCGTCGCTCCGAAGGCAACAACTGCCCGGGGCGAAACACGCCATCGAGAATCAGCCGCTCCAGGCGGGCCGCCACCGCATCGGGCGTACGCGACGGCAATAGCTGTTCACTATCCTCAAGCATGGGCTCCTCGGGGCGCGATGCAGCGGCTTGTATCCGCCGAATGATTGCGCCATGGTATATCATGAAAATTATTTCCAAGACGCCCAGCATAACTGGTAATACCAGTGTACCGCAGACTGGACAAGATAGCCTACCGGGCGCAAATTAGGCCCCTGTACAAAGACAACCCTGCCGCCAAGACTTGCAGTGAGGCGCTTGATGAACATCCTCTACGACGAACAGCTCGATGGCCCCCTGCCGAGCCGGGATCGGGACGCGGTGCGGGACGACCTGACCCGCCACCTGCCCGACATGACCCTGCTCGACCGCGAGGAGGACATGCGCCCCTTCGAGTGCGACGGCCTCTCGGTCTACCGCACCCTGCCCATGCTGGTGGCCCTGCCCGACACCCTCGACCAGGTGCGCACCCTGCTCGCCCGCTGCCATGCGCTGGGCGTGCCGGTGGTGACGCGTGGCGCCGGCACCGGTCTGTCCGCCGGCTGCCTGCCGCTGGAGCAGGGCGTGCTGCTGGTGCTCTCGCGCTTCGCGCGCATCCTCGAGATCGACCCCGAGGCGCGCACCGCTCGCGTCGAGCCCGGGGTGCGCAACCTCGCCATCTCCGAGGCGGCCGCCCCCTACGGCCTCTACTACGCCCCGGACCCCTCGTCGCAGATCGCCTGTTCCATCGGCGGCAACGTCGCCGAGAACGCCGGCGGCGTGCACTGCCTCAAGTACGGCCTCACCGTGCACAACGTCATCAAGGCCGAGGTGCTGACCATCGAGGGCGAGACGCTGACGCTGGGCAGCGACGCCCTGGACGCCCCCGGCTTCGACCTCCTGGCGCTGTTCACCGGCTCCGAAGGCATGCTCGGCGTGGTCACCGAGATCACCGTCAAGCTGCTGCCCAAGCCGGAGAGCGCCAAGGTGCTGATGGCGAGCTTCGACGACGTGGAGAAGGCCGGCCTGGCGGTGGGTGACATCATCGAGGCGGGCATCATCCCCGGCGGGCTGGAGATGATGGACAAGCTGGCCATCCAGGCCGCCGAGGATTTCGTCAAGGCCGGCTACCCGGTGGGCGCCGAGGCGATCCTGCTGTGCGAGCTCGACGGCGTGGAGGCCGACGTCGACGACGACTGCGCGCGGGTGCGCCGGGTGCTCGAGGCCGCCGGTGCCACCGAGGTGCGCCAGGCGCGCGACGAGGCGGAGCGGGCGCTGTTCTGGGCGGGGCGCAAGAACGCCTTCCCGGCGGTGGGCCGCATGTCGCCGGACTACTACTGCATGGACGGCACCATCCCGCGCCGCGCCCTGCCGCGCGTGCTCACCGGCATCGCCGAGCTCTCCGAGCGCTACGGGCTGCGCGTGGCCAACGTCTTCCACGCCGGCGACGGCAACATGCATCCGCTGATCCTCTTCGACGCCAACCGCGAGGGCGAGCTCGACGTCGCCGAAGCGCTGGGCGGCGAGATCCTCGAACTGTGCGTGAGAGTCGGCGGCACCATCACCGGCGAACACGGCGTGGGCCGCGAGAAGATCAACCAGATGTGCGCCCAGTTCCGTCCCGACGAACTGGCCACCTTCCGCGCCGCCAAGGCCGCCTTCGACTCGACCGAGCTGCTCAACCCGGGCAAGAACATTCCCACCCCGGCGCGCTGTTCGGAGTTCAAGACCATCAAGCAGGCGGCGGACGCCCCCGCCACCAGCGAGCAAGGCTGACAGGAGCGCCCATGGCAAGCACCGCACCCACCGACTATCCCGGCCAGGACGCCAGCGCCGCGCTTGGCGAGCGCATTCGCCAGGCCGCCGCCGAGCGCACCCCGCTGCGTATCGTCGGCGGCGACACCCGCGCCTTCTATGGTCGTGAAGTAGAAGGCGCGACGCTCTCCACCGCCGAGCACCGCGGCATCACCTTCTACGACCCGGTGGAGCTGGTGGTCTCGGTGCGCGCCGGCACGCCGCTCACCGAACTGGAAGCGGCACTGGCCGAGCACGGCCAGATGCTCGGCTTCGAGCCGCCGCGCTTCGGCGCGGCCAGCACCGTGGGCGGCATGATCGCCACCGGCCTCTCCGGGCCGCGGCGTCCCTGGGCCGGTGCGGTGCGCGACTTCGTGCTCGGCATCCGCCTGATCAACCACGAGGGCGTCGAGCAGCGCTTCGGCGGCCAGGTGATGAAGAACGTCGCCGGCTACGACCTGTCGCGGCTGATGGTCGGCGCCCAGGGCTCTCTGGGCGTGATCGGCGAGGTATCGCTGAAGGTGATCCCGCGCCCGCTCACCACCCAGAGCCTGCGCCTGGAGCTGCCGCTGGTCGATGCCCGCACACGCCTCGCCGAGTGGGGTCGCGAGCCGCTGCCGATCAGCGCCGCCGCCTGGCTCGACGGCGCATTGCACCTGCGTCTCGAAGGCGGCCCCAGCTCGGTGGCCGCCACCCGTGAGCGCATCGGCGGCGACGACCTGGACAACGCCTGGTGGGAGAGGCTGCGCGATCTCGCGCTGCCCTTCTTTTCCGCCGACGATGCCCGGCCGCTGTGGCGCCTCTCGCTGCCGCATCGCGCTCCCGACCTGGGGTTGGCACAGATCGACGACACGGCCATGCTCCATGACTGGGCCGGCGCCCAGCGCTGGCTGCGCGCCGAGCTCGACCCCGAGGCGCTGCGCGAGGCGTGCCGTGAGGCCGGCGGCCACGCCACCTGCCACGGCCCCCGCCCGGCCGGCGTCGAGCCCTTCTCGCCCTTGCCCGCGGTGCTGATGAAGTACCACCGCAACCTCAAGGCCGAACTCGACCCGCACGGCATCTTCAACCCCGGCCGACTCTACGCCGACCTCTGAGATTGACGAGAAGCTGACATGCAGACGCACTTCACCGAGGAAGCCCTCAAGCAGCCGCACATCCGCGAGGCCGACCGCGTGCTGCGCAGCTGCGTGCACTGCGGCTTCTGCAACGCCACCTGCCCCACCTACCAACTGCTGGGCGACGAGCGCGACGGGCCGCGCGGGCGCATCTACCTGATGAAGCAGATGCTCGAGAATCCCGACGACGACGGCCTGATCACCGAACAGACCCGGCTGCACCTGGACCGCTGCCTCACCTGCCGCAACTGCGAGACCACCTGCCCCTCGGGCGTGGAGTATCACAAGCTGCTCGACATCGGCCGCGCCGAGATCGAACGCCGCGTGCCGAGGAAGGCCAGCGAACGCGCGCTGCGCCTTGGGCTGCGCAAGGCGCTGGTGGAGCCCCGGCGCTTCCAGGCGCTGCTCAAGCTGGGCCTGACCTTCAAGCCGCTGGTGCCGGGCCCGCTCAAGGACAAGCTGCCGCCGGCCCCGGTGGATGCCGGCAGCCGCCCCGACCATCAGCGCCACGCCCGGCAGATGTTGATCCTCGAGGGCTGCGTCCAGCCGGGGCTCTCGCCCAACACCAACGCCGCCACGGCGCGGGTGCTCGACCGTCTGGGCATCGGCCTCACGCCGGTCAAAGAGGCGGGTTGCTGCGGGGCCATCGACTTCCACTTGAACGCCCAGGAGGACGGCCGGGCACGGGCCAGGGCCAACATCGACGCCTGGTGGCCACACATCGAGGTCGGGGCCGAAGCCATCGTGCAGACGGCGAGCGGCTGCGGCGCCTTCGTCAAGGAGTACCGCGACATCCTCGCCGACGACCCGGCCTACGCCGAGAAGGCCGAACGCGTCAGCGCTCTGGCCAAGGACCTGGTCGAGGTGCTGCGCGACGAGGAACTCGGGGCACTCGAGGTCAAGGCGGATCGCAAGCTCGCCTTCCACTGCCCCTGCACCCTGCAGCACGCCCAGCAGCTCAGCGGCGCCGTGGACGGCGTGCTGAGAAAGCTCGGCTTCACGCTGACGCCGGTCGCCGATGCCCACTTGTGCTGCGGTTCGGCTGGCACCTACTCCATCACCCAGCCCGAGCTCGCCACCCAACTGCGCGACAACAAGCTCGACAACCTGGAGGCGGGCCAGCCCGAGGTGATCGTCACCGCCAACATCGGCTGCCAGACCCACCTAGCCAGCGCCGGCCGCACCCCGGTACGCCACTGGATCGAGATTGTCGATGAGGCGCTGACATGAATCGTCACCGCGCTCATGCATTCAGCTGCCAGCCCCACCTGGCCAACGCCGGCCGCACCCCGGTTCGGCACTGGATCGAGATCGTCGACGAGGCTTTATTGCCAACTTGAGGGGCGCCGGGGACAGGTCGAAGAGGAGGTCCTTCGCCAGGGATGGCGAAGGTAGCGCCCAGGGAAGGGGTCACAGCGCCTCCTCGCAGACCTGTCGCCGGTACAGCCCCGGTGATGGCGCCACCCTCTGCGACGGCTCTGCTCATAGCCAATCGCATCATCCAACCAGGAGTCCCTGATGAACACCAAACCCGTCCTGACCCTTGCCGAGGTCAACGCCATTCTCGACGCCGCCCAGCAGGAAGCCGAGGCCAACGGCTGGAAGGTGACCATTGCCGTGGCCGACGACGGCGGCCACCTGCTCGGCCTGCGTCGCCTAGACGGCGCCCCAGCCATGACCCCCGGCATCGCCAGCGAGAAGGCGCGCAGCGCCGCCCTCGGCGCCCGCGAGACCCAGCAGTTCGAGGAGATGATCAATGGCGGCCGCGACGCCTTCCTCTCCGTCCCCCTGCAGGGCCTGCTCGCCGGCGGCGTGCCGGTGCTGGTCAAGGGCCAGATGGCAGGCACCGTGGGCGTCTCCGGCGTGAAGCCCGACCAGGACGTGCAGGTCGCCAAGGCGGGTATTGCCGCGGTGGCCTGAGCCCTGCCGCTCTCCGCCCCGGCCCATCCCCGGGCCGCGGGCGGCTCCGCTTCTCCTCTTCGACGCCACATTCCCTTCGACGCCACAGCGCCTCATTGAATGTGCTTCAAGCAGGCCTGTGGCGCAGCTCGCCATTCAGCGCCTTGATGATGCTGTAGCACATCATCAGCATCACCACGGAAAACGGAATCGCCGTCGCCGTCACCCCGGCCTGAAGCGCCGACAGCCCGCCGCCGAGCAGCAGCACGATGGCAATCAACCCCTCCACCATGGCCCAGAACATGCGCTGAGGCCGGGGCGCATCGATCTTGCCTCCGGCCGTGATGGTATCGATCACCAGGGAGCCGGAATCCGACGAGGTGACGAAGAAGATCAGCGCCAGGATGATGCCGAGGGTCGACATCAGGCCGGTCAGGGGCAATTCGTTCAGCATGCCGAACAGCGACAGTTCGGGGCTGTAATTGTCGATCACGTACTCCTTGACCAGGCTGCCCGCAGGGTCGGCATAGAGCTGATCCAGAGCGATACCCCCAAAGACGCCCATCCAGATGAAGATGAACAGGCTGGGAATCAACAGCACACAGATCACGAATTCCCGGATGGTGCGCCCCCGCGACACCCGGGCGATGAACATGCCGACGAAGGGTGCCCAGCTGATCCACCAGGCCCAGTAGAAGATGGTCCAGGCTTGACGATAGGCATCGTCGTCACGACCGAAGGGGGCCGACAACGGGACGAAGTCCGTCACATAGGTCGTAAGCCCCGCCCAGAACCCGTTCAGGGCCACCAGGGTCGGACCGGCGAACAGCACGAAGAAGAAGAACAGCACGGCCATGACCATGTTGATCTCGGAGAGCTTCTTCACGCCGCCCTCGAGCCCGCGCCACACCGATACCAGGGCCACCGCCGTCACCAGCAGGATGATGACGACCTGTGAGGTGGTGCTGAAATCCAGGCCAAAGACGAAATTCATCCCCGCCGTGGCCTGCTGGGCCCCCAGCCCAAGCGTGGTGGCGAGTCCAAACAGGGTGGAGAACACCGCCAGGATGTCGATCACGTGCCCCCACCAGCCCCAGACGCGCTCGCCCAGAATGGGGAAAAACGCCGACCGAATGGAGAACGGCAGGCCCTTGTTATAGGTGAAAATGGACAGCGCCAGTGCCATCACCACATAGACGGCCCAGCCGTGGATGCCCCAGTGCAGATAGGTGCCGGCAATGCCTAGGGCGCTGGCCTCGGGAATGGCCGCAGGATTGAGCTCACCGCCCTCCCCGAAAGGGGAAGCAATGCTCAGCGGCAAGGAGACGTTGGCATGGTAGACCGGCTCCAGCACCCCGAAGAACAGCAGGCCGATACCGATACCCGCAGCAAACAGCATCGCAAACCAGGAGAGATAGCCGTGCTCCGGCCGGGCATCGGGCCCACCCAGCCTGACCGATCCGTAGGGCAGGACGACGAGCGCCACACAGAACAGGATGAAGAGGTCCACCACGATCATGAAGTACCAGTCCAGCGTGCCGGTGGAGAAGGCGACGATGGACTGGAAAATGCTCCCTGCCCTCTCCGGAAACAGCAGGGTGAGCACGATGAAGACGACCGACGCGAGCGCCGATATGATGAAGACCCGGTTGTGGATATCGAAGCCGATGGGCCCCAGGTGCCCTTCGATATTGTCCTGACCGACGGTGTAATCCGTCTGCATGTCGCTCGTCACGGGGGGCGATGCCGGGCCGTTGGGGGTGCTCATGAGATAGATCCTTTCACGACAAGGTACAGAACAGCGTAGGGAGTCTTCTCATCCGCCTACAACCTGTAGGGACAGCCAGCGGCGCGGCTCTCATTAGCGTCCTCATCAGTTGCCGCGTAGTATTTGCCCTGTCATAGGCAAGGCTCGAGAGCCCCGAGCATCACGGAGTTCTGTCACCTTCGAGGTCACCATGTCGCCGCTTTTCCTCCTGCCCCCGCTCGGCGCCGTGCTGATCTGGTCGGGCAACATGACCATCAATCAGCTTACCGTGGGGGCCATCGCCCCCAGCAGCATCGCCTTTCTGCGCTGGCTTCTGGCGCTGGTCGTGCTCACGCCCTTCCTGCTGCCCGCCGCCTGGAAACACCGGATGACGATCCGCCGTGAATGGCCCAAGCTCGCCGTGCTGGGGCTGCTGGGCATGGCCCTGTGGCAGGGGCTCGCCTACGTGGCCGCCGAGACCACCACGGCCACCAACATGGGCATTCTCGCGGCCATGGTGCCGCTGCTCACCGTGCTGCTCAGCGCCCTGATCCTGCGCGAGGCACCGACGCTCGGGGGCACCCTGGGCGCCGGGGTGGCGCTGGCCGGCGTGGCCGTGCTGCTGGGGCGCGGCGACCCGGCCTCACTGCTTGACCTGGCGGTGGCTCGGGGCGACGCCCTGATGGTGGTCGCCGCCACCTGCTATGCGCTCTACGGCGTGATGCTCAAGCGCTGGCCGCTGGACCTGCCGCCCTGGGTGGTGCTCTATGCCCAGGTGTGCTTCGCCGTGCTCTTCCTGCTGCCCGGCTACCTGCTCGGCCCCATGACGCCGGTGGACGCCGGCAACGTGGGGCTGATCCTCTACGCCGGGATTCCCGCCTCCATCGTCACCACCTACCTGTGGATGCGCGCCATCCGCCAGATCGGCGCCAGCCGCGCCAGCATCTTCATCAACCTGATGCCGCTGTTCAGCGCCATCATCGCCATGCTCGCCCTGGGTGAACGCCTCGCCGCCTTCCACCTCCTGGGCGGTGCCCTGGTACTCGCCGGGGTGCTCATGGCGCAGACGCTGACCCAGCCGCTCGCTCGCCGACCCGTCCCCCGCAAGGAGGGTTGAGGCATCACGGCCGCGCATTCGGGACCATCGACGCTCGGCGATGCACAGCCGCGGGGCAGGGAGGGCCGCGGGGTGCCTCACCGTGCAGCACGGTGGCGCACCAGCCCCGTGCACCGACGAACCGGGCGCCTCGTCTCTAGGAATTCTATCCAATTGAAAGAAAAGAATTTATAGGCTAACAGCCGCGTTGGGCACGGCCCTTGCTAGAATCAGGAGCAACGGTGATCCCCGGCGGTCACCCGGGCAATGCCGCCCCGACACGCTCGAACCTGGCTGGACAACGGCGTCCTCACTCACCTGACCACAGGTGCGTGCGGGCGCCGTTTCTTTGCGTGTCATGGGCGTCGAGGAGCGTCCCCGGGAGCCCCGCCGGCATCACGAAACCCGGCTCAACGCATGAGGACAACCATGTCTTATCTGGTTCCATCGGAATTCGTCACCAAGATGGTGGACGCAGGCGAGTCCAAGGTGCACATGTCGACCCGCGACACCCTGATCCGCGCCTTCATGGCGGGCGCCATCCTGGCCCTGGCCGCCGTCTTCGCGGTCACCGTGGCCGTCGAGACCGGCTCCTTCCTGCTGGGGGCCGTGCTCTTCCCGGTCGGCTTCTGCATGCTCTACCTGATGGGCTTCGACCTGCTGACCGGGGTATTCATGCTCACCCCGCTGGCCCTGCTCGACCGCCGCCCGGGGGTGACGGTCCACGGCATCCTGCGCAACTGGGGCCTGGTGTTCGTGGGCAACTTCGCCGGGGCGCTGACCGTGGCGGTGATGATGGCCTTCGTCCTGACCTACGGCTTCAACACCGAGCCGGGGGCCGTGGGAGAGCAGATCGCCGGCGTCGGCGAGGCGCGCACCCTGGGCTATGCCGACTACGGCCTGGCCGGCTGGCTGACGATCTTCGTGCGCGGCATGCTGTGCAACTGGATGGTCTCCATGGGCGTGGTGGGCGCCATGATCTCCACCAACGTCAGCGGCAAGGTCATCGCCATGTGGATGCCCATCATGCTGTTCTTCTTCATGGGCTTCGAGCACTCCGTGGTGAACATGTTCCTGTTCCCCTCGGCGATGATGATGGGCGGTGGCTTCTCGGTGATGGACTACTTGTTCTGGAACGAGATTCCCACCGCCCTGGGCAACCTGGTGGGCGGCATCGCCTTCACCGGCCTGACGCTTTACACCACCCACGTGCGTACCGCGCCCAAGCGCACCGCCGTACGCCCCGTCACCCCCTGAACCGGCACGGGAGAGCGCCCCGGCACGGCCGGGGCCCCACCCCATGAGTCAACTGCGCATCGCCCTGGGCCAGCACTCCGCACCGGGGCGCAAGGCCGTCAACCAGGATTTCCACGGCTGCCGGGTACCGCGCGAGCCTCAGCTGAGCCTCCAGGGCATCGCTCTGGCCATGGCCGACGGCATCAGCAGCAGCGCGGTGAGCCAGGTCGCCAGCGAGACGGCCGTCAAGAGCCTGCTCGACGACTACTACGCCACCTCGGAGGCCTGGTCGGTCCGCCACGCCGTGGAGCGCGTGCTGACGGCCACCAACGCCTGGCTGCACGCCCAGTCCCGCCAGGGTCCCCACCGCTACGCCCCCGACCGGGGCTACGTGTGCACGCTCAGCGCCCTGGTGATCAAGGCGACCACCGCCCACCTCTTCCACGTCGGCGACACCCGCATCTACCGGCTGCACGCCGACAGCCTCGAGCCGCTCACTCAGGACCACCGGCTGTGGCTCTCGCAGACGGAGAGCCAGCTGAGCCGGGCGCTAGGGGCCGACGCCCTGGTGGAGATCGACTACCGCGCCCTGCCGCTCGCCATCGGCGACACCTTCCTGCTGGCCACCGACGGCGTCTACGAGCACCTCTCCGCCGAGGCGATCCTGCACAGCGTGGCAGCGCACCGTGACGATCTGGACGAAGCCGCCCGGCACATCGTCGACCAGGCCTACCGGCAGGGCAGCGAGGACAATCTCAGCGTTCAGCTCGTGCGCATCGAGGCACTGCCGCACACGGCAGCCCCGCCCCTGCATCGTGAGGTCGAAGAGCTGCCCTTGCCGCCCCTGCTCGAGCCCCGCGCTCGCTTCGACGGCTACCGCATCCTGCGCGAGCTGCATGCCAGCAGCCGCAGCCACGTCTATCTCGCCCTGGACGAGGCGAGCGGCACCCGGGTAGTGCTCAAGACGCCCTCCATCGACCTGCGCGACGACCCGGGCTACCTGGAGCGGCTGCTGATGGAGGAGTGGCTCGCCCGGCGCATCAACAGTCGCCACGTGCTCAAGGCGGCACTACCGGACCGCCGGCGCCACTACCTCTATACCGTCACCGAGTACCTCGAGGGGCAGACCCTGGCGCAGTGGCTGCGCGACAACCCCGCTCCCGACCTCGAGACGGTGCGCGGCATCGTCGAGCAGGTCGCCCGGGGACTGCAGGCGCTGCATCGTCGCGAGGTGCTGCACCAGGACCTGCGCCCCGAGAACCTCATGATCGACGCCACCGGCACGGTGACCCTCATCGACCTGGGCGCGGCGCGGATCGCCGGCATCGTGGAGTCGGCGACCACCCTGGAATCGTCGCCCCTGCCGGGCACCGCGCTCTACATGGCGCCGGAATACTTCCTGGGCGAGGTGGGCACCACGCGCTCGGACCTCTATTCCCTTGGCGTGCTGACCTACCGGATGCTCGCGGGTCGCTTCCCCTACGGCACCCGGGTCGCCCGCACCCGCACCCGGGACGACCAGCGGCGCCTGACCTACCGCTCGGTGCTCGACGAGGAGCGGGCGATTCCCGCCTGGATCGATGCCACGCTGAGCAGGGCCCTGCACCCCCACCCCGAGAAGCGCTACCAGGCCCTTTCCGAATTCGTCCACGATCTGCGCCGCCCCAACCCGACCTACCTCAACCGCACCCGCCCGCCGCTGATCGAGCGCCACCCCGTCGCCTTCTGGCAGGGGCTCTCGGCGATTCTCGCAGTGGTGATCCTGGCGCTGCTCGCCCGCTGAGCCCAGAGGGGGGATCAGCGAATTCCCGCGCGCAGGAAGGACTGCACGAACTGGCGCTGGAAGAGCAGGAAGGCGACCAGCAGCGGGGCGATGCTGAGCAGGGTGGCGGCGCTGATGGTGGCCCAGTTGACGCCGGTCTCCGGCGCCGAGAAGATCCCCAACCCCACGGTGAGCGGGCGGCTCTCCACCGAGTTGGTGACCACCAGCGGCCACAGGAAGTTGTTCCAGTGGTGGCTGATGGAGACCAGGCCGTAGGCGAGATAGGTGGGCTTGGCCAGCGGCACGTAGACCTTGAGCAGCACGGCCATCCAGCCGCAGCCCTCGATGCGGGCGGCATCCTCCAGTTCACGGGGAATGGTCTTGAAGGTCTGGCGCAGCAGGAAGATGCCGAAGGCGCTGGCCACGTAGGGCAGCCCGATGCCGGTGATGGTATCGACCAGGCCGAGGGCGCTGGCGATGCGGTAGTTCTCGACGATCAGCACCTCGGGAAAGACGAACAGCTGGAGCAGCACCAGCATGAACAGGAAGTCCTTGCCGGGAATGGGGAAGCGCGCAAAGGCGAAGCCCGCCAGGGTGCACACCACGAACTGGCCGGCCACGATGCCGGTGACCAGCAGGAAGGTGTTGAGGTAGTAGCGCGCGAAGGGCGCTTGCTCCCAGGCATCCAGGAAGTTGGCCAGGGTCAGCGGCGCCAGCAGGTCGAAGCGCACCATGAATTCCGACGGATGGAACGCCGCCCAGACGGCATAGAGCAGCGGGAAGATCCACACGATCGCCAGCAGCCAGGCGGCCAGGGTCTCCAGCCGCGGCAGGCGCGCGGCGAAGCGGCGGGATGCGGCAGCGGCGGTCGGGGCGGTCATGGGCATCTCCTCTCGACCGTCACTGGTAGTGCGTGCGCGGATCGAGCACGCGGAACTTGATGGTGGCCACCACGGCCAGCACCAGCAGGATCACCACCGTGATGGTGGCGGCGTAGGTGCGGTCGAAGAACGAGAAGGCGTTCTCGTAGACGTAGTAGAGCAGCAGGTTGGTGGCGTTGTTGGGCCCGCCCTTGGTGAGAATGAACAGATGATCCACCACGCGCACGGCGTTGATCAGCGCATTGATCAGCACGAAGAGCGTGGTGGGCATCAGCAGCGGGAAGGTGACGCGCCAGAAGTAACTCCAGCGGCCGGTGCCCTCCAGGCTGGCCGCCTCCTCGAGCTCGGGCGGGATGCTCTGCAGCGCCGCCAGATAGAAGATCATGAAGAAGCCCGCCTCCTTCCACACCGTCATCACGATCACCGAGGTGAGCGCCACCGTCGGGTCGCCCAGCCAGTTGGGCCCGCTGATGCCGATCGCACCCAGCAGGTGATTGAACAGCCCGATCTGCGGCGCGTAGAAGAACATCCAGATATTGGCCGCGGCGATCATCGGCAGCACGGTGGGCGTGAAGTAGGCCATGCGCACCAGGCCCCGCCCCGGCAGGCGGCCGTTGACGAACAGCGCCATGCCCAAGGCAATGGCAATGGAGGTGGGGATGGTGCCCAGGGCGTAGAAGAGATTGTTGCGCGCCACCTGCCAGAAGGTGCTGTCCTCGAGCAGCAGCGCATAGTTCTCGAGTCCCACGAACTCGGTCGGGGCATCGCGAAAGCCGGGCAGGAAGAGGCTGTTGATCAGCGTGGCGACGATGGGCAGGTAGGCGAAGGTGCCGAGCAGCACCGCCGCCGGCAACAGCAGCAGCGCGCCGTAGACCTGCATGCGGCGGTCAGTGGTTGGGTTCGCCATGGTTCGTCCCGTCTAGGAGGGGGCTACCCGGGGACAAAGGCCACTGAGGAGGCGCTGTGAATCCCTCCGTGGACGCTACATTTGCCATCCCTGGCAAATGACCTCCTCATTGGCCTGTCCCCGCACCCCCTTGATCGCGGTTATCAGCTATCAGGGCGTCAGCGTGCGTAGCGTCGCAGCGCCGCGTCGGCCTCGGCCTGGGCCTGGTCGAGCGCTTCCTGCGGGGACATCTGGCCGGTCAGCGCCGCCTGAACGGCGTTGTCCAGCGCCCGGCGCACCCGACCGCCCTGGTAGGTGGCGAGCTCCGCCGTGGCGTGCTCGAGCTGGTCGCGGGCCACCGCGGCCGGCGGGAACTCCTCGACGTACTCCTGCAGCGCCTGGGTCTCGTAGGCGGCGGGGCTCACGCCCATGTAGCCGGTCTCGATCGACCAGGTGGCGGCGCGCTCCGGCGCGGTCATCCAGCGGATGAAGGTCATGGCGGCGCGTCGCTCCTCGGGCGTGGCGTCCTTGAAGAGGTAGAAGTTGCCGCCGCCGGTGGGGCTGCCGCGCTGGGTCTTCATGGGCAGCATGGCCACGCCGAAGTCGAAGTCGGCCTCGTTCTTCACCGCGGTGAGGTTGCCGGTGCTGTGCCACATCATGGCGGTGGCGCCCTCGATGAAGTTCTGGCGCAGGGTGCCCCACTCGATGGCGCCGTCGGGCATGGCGTCGTGCTCCGCCGCCAGCGACACCCAGTACTCCAGCGCCTCCACGGCCGCCGGGTCATTGAAGTAGACCTCGGTGCCGTCCTCGCTCATCAGACGATGGCCGTTCTGGAAGGCGAAGGCCTGGAACATCCAGTAGGGGTAGCCGGTGGAGGGCACCATCACGCCCCACCGGTCGCCCTCGCCCGCCTCGCGGATGGTCGCACCCATCTCGGCCATCTCCTCCCAGGTCTCGGGCGGGGTGTCGGGATCGAGCCCGGCCGCCGCGAAGGCCTCCTTGTTCCAGTAGAAGACGATGGTCGAGCGCTGGAAGGGAATGCCGTAGGTCTTGCCGTCCAGCGTGCCGTTCTCCATCAGCGCCGGGTAGAAGCTGTCGAGCCACTCGCGCTCCTCGTCGCTCTCGACCACCTCGTCGAAGGCGACGATGACGTCCTGCTCGAGCAATTCGTAGAGATCGATGGAGAACATCACCGAGAGCTGCGGGGCGTCACCCGCCTCCACCGCCGACATGGCGCGCACCCGGGTGTCGTCGTAGTTGCCGGCGTAGATGGCCTCGACCGCGATGTCGGGGTGATCGGCCTCGAAATCGGCGACCAGGCCGTCGATCACCTCGGTCAGGGCCCCACCGACCGCCACCGGGTAGTACATGGTGAGTTCGACCGGCTCCTGCTGGGCAGTGGTCTGGCCGGCCACCAGCAGGCCGGCAGCGGCCAGGCCGCCGAGGGTACGGGGAAGGAAAGCGCTCATGGGTTCACTCCTGTGGATGGGTGCCGTGCGGGGAGGAGACGCCCAGTGCCTCGCGCGGCGTCAGCGGGTGCGGCGGGGCCGCGACATCGTAACCGGCAAGAGCCAGACGCTGACCGCTCTCGCCATCGAAGAAGTGCATGGATTCCGGCGCCCACTGCAGCCGGCAGGCCTCGCCGGGCCGCCGGTCGGGCACCCCCGGCACCCGGGCACGCAGCTGCTGGCTGCCCACCTGCAGGCGCACGATGGTGTCCGCCCCCAGGTACTCGGCATCAAGCACCTCGGCCGGCACCCCGGGGGTATCGGCCGGGGCCAGTTGGATCGCCTCGGGGCGCAGCCCCAGCCAGTGCCCCTTGGCGGCATGGCTGGCGACGTGGCAGTGGGGCTCGCCGTCGATCACCGCGCCGTCTGCCGCCGCGGCCAGCGCCACCAGGTTCATCGCCGGGCTGCCGATGAAGCTCGCCGCAAAGGCCGTGGCCGGGCGGTCGTAGAGCTCGCCGGGGGTGCCGTCCTGAACGATGCGCCCATCCTGGATCAGGATCACTCGGTCACCCATGCTCATCGCCTCCACCTGGTCGTGCGTCACGTAGATCACGGTCATGCCCAGCCGCTGCTGCAGCGACTTGATCTCGCGGCGCATCTCGCCGCGCAGGCGGGCATCGAGGTTGGAGAGCGGCTCATCCATCAGGCAGATGGGATGCTCGGAGATGATCGCCCGCGCCAGGGCCACGCGCTGGCGCTGGCCGCCGGAGAGCTGGGCCGGCTTGCGTTCGAGGTAGCCGGAAAGTCCCACCAGCTCGGCCACCCGCGCGAGGCGCTCGCCCCGCTCGGCCTTGGGCACCTTGCGGCTGCGCAGGCCGAAGACGATGTTGTCGGCCACGTTCAGGTGGGGAAAGAGCGCGTAGGACTGGAACACCATGCTGATGCCGCGCTCGCCCGGCGCCAGCGGCGTCACGTCGCGCTCGCCGATGAGGATGCGCCCGCCGGAAGCCAGTTCGAGGCCGGCGATCATGCGCAGCGTGGTGGACTTGCCGCAGCCCGAGGGCCCGAGCAGGATCACGAACTCCCCCGACGCCACCGTGAAGGAGACGCGATCCACCGCCGGGTCCCCGGCCCAGTGCTTGCTGACGTTGTCGAGTGTGATGCGCTTGTTGTTGTTGTCGCTCATGCCTTGCCCGGTATCGCTGCCCCATGCCGTCACTGGCAGGGGTCTCACCTGCTGGGTCACTGTGCTCCCCTCAAGCGTAGTCGCTCGTGCCGGTTTGTCCTCTCTGCAGGGTGACTGCGCGGCATGACCCCGTGATGACCGCGCGATGACACGGGCATGACGCCGCCGTGACACCTCGCAGGAGAGCGGGGCGAGCATGCTAGAATGCCGCACCCCCTAGGCTCAGGAAGACTCTCCATGTCCCTTGACGACCTGCACCTGAACCTGCGCAACCTGACGCAGGAGGATTACCCCCAGCTCAAGGCGCTGATGGATGCCGTCTACGACGACATCGGCGGCGCCTGGCCCCGGCACAGCATCGACCGGCTGATCCAGGAGTTCCCCGACGGCCAGATCGCCATCGAGGACGACGGCCGGCTGGTCGGCGTAGCCCTGACCGTGCGGGTCGACTACGACGAGTTCTCCAACCCGCACCGCTACGACGACCTGATCGGCAATCGCGAGATACTGCTCAACGACCCGGGAGGCGACGCCCTCTACGGGCTGGACGTGCTGATCCACCCCGACTACCGCGGCTACCGCCTGGGCCGGCGCCTCTACGAGGCGCGCAAAGAGCTGTGCCGCTCGATGAACCTGCGGGCGATACTGGCCGGCGGGCGCATCCCCGAGTACCACCAGCACGCCGACGAGCTCTCGCCCACCGAGTACATCGAGAAGGTGGCGCGCAAGGAGATCCACGACCCCATCCTCTCCTTCCAGCTGGCCAACGACTTCCAGGTCAAGCGGCTGCTGCGCAAGTACCTGCCCGAGGATGAGAAATCCCAGGGCTACGCGACCCTGCTGGAGTGGAACAACATCCTCTTCGAGCCCGCCGAGCGGGTTCTCGAGAACCGCCCCACCCAGCTGCGGGTGGGCGCGGTGCAGTGGCAGATGCGCGAGTTCGACTCCGTGGAGGCGGTGCTGCAGCAGGTGGAGTACTTCGTCGACGCGCTCTCCGACTACCAGAGCGACTTCGCGGTCTTCCCGGAGCTCTTCTATGCCCCGCTGATGGGCCTGCAGGACCGCGCCGCCCAGCAGGACCAGCAGGCGGCGATCCGCTTTCTGGCCGGCTTCACCGAGCAGTTCGTCACCGAGCTGTCGCGCATGGCGGTGGCCTACAACATCAATATCGTCGCCGGCTCGATGATCGAGCTGCGCGACGACGACCGCCTCTACAACGTCAGCTACCTGTGCCACCGCGACGGCACCATCGAGCATCAGGACAAGCTGCACATCACCCCTCAGGAGCGTCGCGACTGGGTGATCGACGGCGGCGACGAGCTGCGCGTCTTCGACACCGACGCCGGCCGGGTGGGCATCCAGATCTGCTACGACGTGGAGTTCCCGGAGCTCTCGCGGCTGCTCGCCGACCAGGACATGGACATCCTCTTCGTGCCCTTCTGGACCGACACCAAGAACGGCTATCTGCGGGTGCGCCACTGCGCCCAGGCCCGCGCCATCGAGAACGAATGCTACGTGGTGCTGTGCGGCAGCGTGGGCAACGTGCCCTCCATCGAGAACCTCGATATCCAGTACGCCCAGTCGTCGGTGTTCTCGCCCTCGGACTTCGCCTTCCCCCACGACGCCGTGCTCTCCGAGACCACCCCCAACACCGAGATGGTGATGTTCTCGGACCTCGACCTGACGCGGCTCACCGTGGTGCGCGCCGAGGGCTCGGTGACCAACCTCAAGGATCGCCGCAAGGACCTCTTCGACCTGCGCTGGCGCGACTGGTCGTGGAAGTCGGGAGCGGATCTCGACGACAACTGAGGAGAGCCGATGCTGGAGCGTCTGCACCGCTGGCGCGCCGAGCGCTTCGCCGCTCGCCACCCCCTGCCCGAGGCCGACTGGGCTGAGGCCCGCGCCCGCCTGCCGCTGCTGGCGGCACTCGGCGACGACGAGGCCGAGCGGCTGGGCTGGCGCGCCTGGCGCTTTCTGCACAGCAAACGAATCAGCCTGCATCCCGAGCTGGCCGAGAGCACGCCCTTCGACCTGCCGGCGCGCCTGGCGCTGGCCGCCCAGGGCTGCCTGCTCACCCTGGGCTGGTCTGACGCCGAGCACCTCGAGGCCTTCGCCGGGGTGCACGAGATCCAGGTCCTGCCCGACGCCTTCCGCCGCCAAGTGGAGGAGATGGACGAGTTCGGCGTGATGCACGCCTACGAGGACGAGCGCGCCGGCGAGACCTCCCACCAGGGGCCAGTGGTGCTCTCCTTCACCGACCTGATGGAGAGCGGCGGCCTGGAAGGCTTCAACGTGGTGATCCACGAACTCGCCCACAAGCTCGACCTGGGCAACTCGCTCGACGTCGACGGCTTCCCCCCGCTGCCCGGCGATATCGATCCCAAGGAGTGGCACCGCGTCTTCACCGCCGTGTGGGACGACCTCCAGGCGCACCTGGCCCGCGGCGAGGCGACGCCCATCGACGACTACGCCGCCACTCACCCCGGCGAATGCTTCGCGGTGTGCTGCGAGCACTTCTTCACCGCCCCGGACGTGCTCCACGCCGCCTACCCCGAGCTCTACGCCCTGCTCGCCCGCTACTTCCGCCAGGCGCCGCTGGCGCGGCTGCCGAGCGAGCCGGCAATACCGCGCTGAGCAACACCGCGCTCACTCCTCCGGGCGCGTCGAGTCGCGCCGCAGCCCCTCGATGGGCAGCCGGTCCGGACAGGCCAGCCGGCGCGTCGACCAGGTGATGCGCCCGCGCTGGCGGCACAGATCGGGCCCGCCCTGGTCCTGTGGATACTCCAGGCTGCGCCAGCGCTGCAGCCACTCGCCGTCGACGATCAGCTCGATGCCGGCCGCGGACCGGCGCTGCTCGGGCGCCTCGTCCCGGTGCTGGAAGGAGCGCTCGCGCCGCTGTCGTGGCGCGCGCTCCTCCCAGCGCTCGCCGCGTTCGACGGCGCGCACCTCTCGCTTGTCGCGCCCCTCGACCCCCTCGGCCTGCGCCGGCGAAGCCGCCAGCCAGGCGCCGGCCAGCAGCAAGGCGCTGAGGTATCGAATCATGGTCGGGCTCCCCTTGGTGACAGTCATGCCGCCGTCGGCTGCAACCACTCCCACAATAGCAGCGCGTCGGGATGGTCGCTGCGCCGCAGCGGCCGCACCAGCCAGAAGCGCTCCTCGCTGGGTACGGCCAGGGCGAAGGGGACGACCAGGTCGTCGCGACTCTCGAGCAGGCGCCGATGGGTGAGCGCCACCCCCCCGCCCCGGCTCGCCAGCGCCAGGGTCATCACCTGGTTGTCGCAGTTGAGCGCCGAGCAGTGGCGCTCGAGCCCGGCCACCCCGGCCTGCTCCAGCCAGTTCGGCCATCCCGTGGCGAATCCCAGGGCGTGCAGCAGGGTGTGGCCGGCCAGGTCGGCCGGCTCGTCCAGCCGCTCCGCCAGTGCCGGCGCGCAGACCGGCAGCAGGCTCTCGTCGCCCAGCGACACCGCCTCCATGTCCGTCCAGTCGCCCAGGCCGTAGCGGATCTCCAGGTCGGCACCCTGGGGACCGAAGTCGTCGGGCCAGATGGCGCTGACCAGGCGCACGGCCACCTCCGGGTGAGCGCGATGGAAGGCCAGCAGGCGCGGCGCCAGCCAGCTCTGCTGGATCACCGGCGTGGTGCGCAGGGTCACGGCCCGGGCCGGCGCGGCGCCGAACACCTCCTGGGTGCCCTCGGCGAGCCGCGCGAAGGCATCGTGGATGCTGGGCAGCCAGGCCTGGCCCGCCGGGGTCAGGGTCAGGCTGCGCGGGTGGCGCACGAAGAGCTTCTGCCCCAGGCGGTCCTCGAGCAGGCGGATGCGCTGACTGATCGCCGCCTGGGTCACGCCCAGCTCGCGCCCGGCGGCGGTGAAGCTCAGGGTGCGCGCGGCGGCCTCGAAGGCCTGCAGCCACAGCAGCGGCGGTAGGGGACTCATGAGTAAGCGAGCGATAAGTTGAGCTTGGCCATAGGGTCCAGATTAATCGTTTGTCAGTGCCACTACCACACCCCACCCTAGAGAGCCTTGACCATCATCAATCCCGATCGCCACCCGAGGAGGCCGAGATGCTCGCCACCCCATCCCCTGAGACCCGCGCCGAGCAGGTAGACATGCATGAGCTCGCGCCCTACGTCGACGCCCCCCGGCTGCGCGACGCCCGGTCCGGTGCCGATGGCGTCGTCCTGACCTGGGAGGACGGCACCGAGGCCCGCCTCCCCTGGCTGTGGCTGCGCGACCACTGCGCCTGCACCGCGTGCCGTCATCCCCAGACCCGCGAGCGCCTGGTCCTGCCCCGCGCCACCGTGGCGCCCGCCAGCGAGATGCACCTGACCGACGGCCACCTGCAGTTGACCTGGCCCGATGGCCACGAGAGCCGCTTCGACGGCGGCTGGCTGCACCAGCGCCGTCCGGGCCAGGCCGCCGCCTCCCCACTGCCCGCACCGCGACCCTGGGACGACGCCTATCGCCTCGAGCGGATCCGCCATGCCGACTTCACCGGCAGCGCGACCGGCGAGCGCGCCTGGCTCGAGGCGCTGATTCGCGACGGCCTGGTGCTGCTCGAGGAGGGCCCGCTCGCCGACGAGGAAGTCAGCCGGCTCGCCACGCGCATCGGCCCGCTGCGCGCCACCAACTTCGGCGCCCGCTTCGACGTGCAGTCCAAGCCCAACCCCAACAACGCCGCCTATACTGCCATCGGCCTGGCGCTGCATACCGACCTGCCCAACTGGCAACACCCGCCGGCCATCCAGCTGCTCTACTGCCTGGAGAACGACGCCGAGGGCGGCGAGTCGCTGTTCGCCGATGGCTACCAGGTCGCCGAGACCCTGCGCCGCGAGGACCCCGAAGCCTTCCGCCTGCTGAGCGAGACGCCCATTGATTTTCGCTTCCAGGACGAGGAGCAGGATATCGCCATATGCGCGCCGATCCTCGCCTGCAACGCCGACGGCCGGGTCGTGGAAGTCCGCTTCAACAACTGGATTCGCGACACCCTGCGTCTGCCTGCCGAGGTCATCGAGCCCTGGTACCGCGCCTATCACCGCTTCTGGACGCTGCTCCACGAGCCGCGCCACCAGCTTGACCTGAGCCTGCGGCCCGGTGACATGATCGCCTTCGACAACCGGCGCGTGCTGCACGGGCGCGCTGCCTTCGACCCCAATACCGGCCGGCGCCACCTCCAGGGCACCTACCTCGACCGTGACATGCTCGAGTCGCGCCTGCGGGTGCTGGCCCGCCAGCCCTGACCCCATCCGCCGCTTCCCGTCGCCCGGCGCCACCCACAATCCGACGACAAGGCGCCGGTCACCACTACGACAAGGAGTCCCGCATGAAACTGCCTCTGACCGCTTCTCTCACTGCCTTGGCCGTCGGCCTGGCCGCCAACGCCACCGCCGACGACGCCACCCTCGACTTCGGCGTGCCGGCCTGGCCGGGGATCACCGTCAAGACCGAGATCGCCCAGCAGTTGCTGGAACCGCTGGGCTACGACAGCCGCCGCCACGACATCGGCCTGCAGGTGATCTACCAGGGCCTGGAGAGCGGCGACATCGACGTCTTCCTGGGCGGCTGGATGCCCGCCCAGCGCGAGATGTTCGAGCCCCTCGAGGCGAACGGCGCCATCCAGAGCCTGGCCAACAACGTCGACGGCGCTCAGATGACCCTGGCCGTGCCGGAGTACCTCTACGAGGCGGGCATCCAGAGCTTCGCCGACCTCGACGAGAACCGCGAGCGCTTCGAGGGCCAGATCCACGGCTTCGGCGCCGGCTCCGCGGCCAGCGAGATCCTGCATGGCGCCATCGACGACGACGCCTGGGGGCTGGGCGACTGGCAGGTGGTGGACACCAGCACGGTGGGCATGCTCAGCGCCGCGCGCGACGCCATCTCGCGCGAGGCGCCCATCGTCTGGGTCGGCTGGACGCCGCACTGGATGAACCTGGAGCTGCCCATGCGCTACCTCGACGATCCCCAGGACCTGTTCGGCGCGAACAACGGCGAGAGCGATGTCCTGACGCTGATGCGCGGCGACTACGCCGAGGCCCATCCCAACTTGGCCACCTTCTTCTCGCAGTTCACCTTCAGCGCCGAGGAGCAGAGCTGGATGATCCGCGAGTACGGCCAGGAGGAGCGCGACGTCGCGGTTGTGGCCGAACAGTGGATTCGCGACAACGCCGCACGGGTCGAGGCCATGCTCGCCGAGGTCAGCGACCGCGACGGCGAGCCCGCCTGGCCGGCGGTGCGCGAGGCGCTCTCGCTCTGATCCCCACACCGCGGGCGCCATTGGAAGGCGGGCGCCGCCCCCGTATCCTGTAGGCCCCTTCGCAGTCCAGGCGCCCGCCATGCCCCGTTCGGTTCTTTTCCTGTTCGTCGCGCTGGCCGTGCTGGTGGCCCTGGGGCTCGGCTGGCAGTGGCTGGCTCTGGAGAAGGTGCTGACCCTGGAGGCGCTGCTGGCCCTGGCCAAGGGCTCGGTGGCCTGGCGCGACGCCAGCTGGGCGGTGCTGGTGGTGATCGCGGTCTACGCCGGCGCGTCGCTGGTGATGTTCCCGCTCAGCCTGCTGGTAGCGCTGACGGGGCTGCTGTTCGGCCCCTGGTGGGGCTTCGCCTATGCGCTCGCCGGCACCCTCGCCGCCTCCATGCTCACCTGGTGGGTGGGGCGACGGATCGGCCGCGAGGCACTGGTGCGCCACGGCGGCAAGCACCTGCGCGGCGTGTCGCGCTACCTGACGCGGCGCGGCATCCGCACCATGACGCTGGTCAACCTGCTGCCTCTGGCGCCTTTCACCCTGACCAACCTGATGGCCGGCGCCTTCCGCCTGCGCTTTCGCGACTACATGATCGGCTCGGCGCTGGGTATCCTGCCGGGCCTTGCCGGCGTCACCCTGCTGGGCAGCCAGCTCGGCGAGCTGGCCACCGCCGACAGCCGCGGCGACCTCCTGTGGTCCCTCGGCGGGGTGCTGGCCGGCGTGGCCCTGCTGGCGGGGCTCAAACGCTGGGCTGATCGGCGTCGGAGCCGGCGGCAGGGGTAACCGCTACTTGGGTGAGGCGCTACTTGGGCGGCAGTTCCGACTCGCTCTCGCCGCGCCGCGGCCACCAGTCGGGGCGTTCCTGCTCCCACTCCTCCTGCACCAGCTGCTTGAGCAACCGCCCGCGGTGGCGCAGCAGGCGCCACTCGGCGCCCAGCCGCGCGCGCACCCGCTCCCAGCCGCCGTCATCAGCGTGGGTGAAGGGCCCGCCCCGGGCAATGGCCTGCCGGTAGACGGCCAGGCAACGCTCGGCGCAGCGCGCCTCGTCGTAGATAGCGGCCGTGGCCCGCACCCCCTCGGCGAGCGGCGCCCGGGCGTCGGGCGCGGCCAGTGCCACCAGCGCTTCCGCCATAGCCTCGGCATCGTCCTCGGCGAGCAGCCGCCCGTTGACGCCCTCCTCGACCACCTCGCGCACCCCGGGGGCGTCCACGGCCACCACCGGCAGCCCCGCCGCCATCGCCTCGGCGACCACCATCCCCTGGGTCTCGCTGTGCGAGGCGAAGGCGAACACGTCCATGGCGTGGTAGGCATCGATCAGCGCCTGACCGTGCAGGCAGCCGGTGAAGTGCACGCGTGCCGCCACGCCCTCGGCCGCGGCGGCGTCCACCAGGGCCTGGCGCGCCTCGCCCTCGCCCACCACCAGGAAGTGCGCCGCCGGCAGCGCCGCCAGCGCCCGGGCCACCGCCGCGGCCAGCAAGGCGAGATTCTTCTCCCGGGCCAGGCGCCCTAGGTGGCCGATCACGTAGGCCTCGGCGGGAATGCCCAGGCGACGCCGCCATGCCGCGCCGCTGCCGCCGGCGAAGCGGGCCGTGTCCACCCCGCTCGGCACCACCGCGATCGCGGGGTTGGCGTCGCGCGCGAGCAGCAGGTCGCGAATGCTCTCGCTGGGGGCGATCACCGCATCGCACATGCGCGTGTACTCGGTGGCCAGCGCCTTGGCGAAGCGCTGCATGCGCGTCGAGTCGCCGGGCACGTAGTGGGTGTAGTGCTCGTAGAGGGTGTGGTGAGTGAACACCAGGGGCAGGCCATAGGTATCGGCGGCGCGGGCTGCCGTGTCGCCGAGCAGGAAGGGGTGGTGGGCATGGACGACATCGGGCTCGAAGGCCTCGATGGCCTCGAAGAGCTGCCCGGGAATGGGCACCGGCAGCGAGAAGTCGCTGCCGTTGAAGTGCTGCACCGCGGTCACCCTCACCACGTCGGCCTCGTGACGCGGCTGCCCCTCGAGGCGCGGCGCCACCACCAGCACACGGTGGCCGGCGGCCTGCAGCTGCACCTTGAGGCGCTGCACCGATTCGCTGACCCCGCCGACGATCGGCAGATAGGTATTGGTGAACATCAGCACATTCACGATGACGACTCTCCCTGGTGTTGGCGTTCCCCTGACGGCAAAGGCGGCACACGACGCTCCATCTCCTGCTCAAGATAGGCGATGAAGGCGCGGATACGCAGCGGCACATGGCGCCGCTGGGCATAGACGGCGTGAAAATCCGCGCGCACACCCTGCCAGGCGGGGAGCAGTTCGACCAGTGCGCCGCTTGCCAGCTGGGCGTGCACGTCCCACCAGGAGCGCAGGGCGATGCCGTGGCCGTCCAGCGTCAGGCCGACGATCACCTCGCCGTCGTTGCTGGCGAGCGGGCCGCTCACCTTGATCGCCTGGGTCGCCCCGCTGGCGTCGCGACGCTGGAAGCGCCACACCGCGAAGTCGCTGGCGTTCTCGCGCAGCACCAGGCAGGGGTGGGCGGCGAGGTCGGCCGGCGACTCGAGCGGTGCCATCTGTGCCACGTAGGCGGGGGCGGCACAGAGCACGCGCCGGTTGGCCAGGATGCGCCGCGCCACCAGGCGCGAGTCCGGCGGCTCGCCCACGCGAATGCCGATGTCCACCTCGCGCTCCCCCAGGCTCAAGGGGAAGTTGGTGAGCTCGAGCTGCGCCTCGATACCGGGGTGCTGGCGGCAGAACGCGGAGAGCAGCGGCGCCACGTGACGCCGCCCGAAGCCGAAGGTGGCGTTGACCGTCAGCGGCCCGGAGAGCGCCGCGCGCTGCTCGCCCAGGGTCTCTTCCAGCTCGGTGAGCTCCTCGAGGATCGCCGTGCCACGTGTCAGGTAACGCTCGCCCTCGGCGGTCAGCGTCAGCCGGCGCGTGGTGCGGCTGGCAAGCGTCACCCCCAGGCGCGCCTCGAGCTGCTTCAAGCGCTTGCTCACCGCCGACAGCGACAACCCGAGCGTGCGCGCCGTGGCGGTGAGGCTGCCGGCGCGCGCCAGTTGCTGGAAGAAGGCCAGGTCATCGAGCGGGGCCACGCAATTCTCCACCTGAAATCAACAATGCCTTTCCATTCAGCCCGATTATCCTCAGGGCCACAAGGGCTAGACTGTCATCGCCACCCTCGAGGGAGAGAGAGGATGTTTACGGGCTTTCGCACCTTCGACATCGCCACCGACAGCGACGTGCGCATCCACGGCCGCATCGGCGGCTCGGGGCCGCCACTGCTGCTGCTCCACGGTCACCCCCAGACCCATGCGATCTGGCACCGCCTGGCCGAGCCGCTGGCGCGCCACTACACCGTGGTGGCCACCGACCTGCGCGGCTACGGCGATGCGTCGAAGCCACCCGGCGACTCGGATCATGCCAACTACAGCAAGCGCACCATGGCCGCCGACCAGGTCGCCGTGATGCGCGAGCTGGGTTTCCCGCGCTTTTCGCTGTGCGGCCACGACCGCGGCGGGCGTGTCGGGCACCGCCTGGCCATGGACCACCCCGAGGCGCTCGATCGGCTGATGCTGCTCGACATCGCCCCGACGCTGGCCATGTACGAGCAGACCGACCGCACCTTCGCCACCGCCTATTTTCACTGGTTCTTTCTGATCCAGCCGGCGCCGCTGCCGGAGACGCTGATCGAGGCCTCGCCCGACGCCTACATCACCCGCACGATGGGCGGCCGCCACGCCAGTCTCGACGCCTTCGACCCGGCGGCCATCGCCGAGTACCAGCGCTGCCTGGCCCAGCCCGGCGCCGCCCACGCCCTGTGCGAGGACTACCGCGCCGCCGCCACCATCGACCTGGAATACGACCGCGCCGACCGCGACGCGGGGCGGCGCATCGCCTGCCCGCTGCGCGTGCTGTGGGGCGAGCACGGCGTCATCGAGCGCTGCTTCGACCCGCTCGCCGAGTGGCGCCGCGTGGCCGAGCGGGTCGAGGGCGAGGCGCTGCCCTGCGGCCACTACCTGCCCGAGGAGGCCCCCGAGGCGCTGCTCGCACAGATCACCGACTTCTTCCCCCACGACCACTCAGGAGACACCCCATGACCCAGCGCATCGCTGTCATTCCCGGCGACGGCATCGGCAAGGAAGTGATGCCCGAAGGGCTGCGCGCCCTCGAGGCCGTTGCCAAGCGCTTCGCCATCGATCTCGAGCTCGAGCACTTCGACTTCGCCAGCTGCGACTACTACGCCGAGCACGGCCAGATGCTGCCCGACGACTGGTTCGAACGGTTGAAGGACTTCGACGCCATCTTCTACGGCGCCGTGGGCTGGCCGGAGACGGTGCCCGACCACATCTCGCTGTGGGGGTCGCTGCTGCAGTTCCGCCGCCGCTTCGACCAGTACGTCAACCTGCGCCCCTGCAAGCTGCTGCCCGGCGTGAAAAGCCCGCTGGCCGGCCGCGAGCCGGGCGACATCGACTTCTACGTGGTGCGCGAGAACACCGAGGGCGAATACTCCAGCGTCGGCGGCAAGATGTTCGAGGGCACCGACCGCGAGGTGGTGATCCAGGAGACCGTGATGACCCGCACCGGCGTCGACCGGGTGCTCAAGTTCGCCTATGAGCTGGCCCAGTCGCGGCCGCGGAAGAAGCTCACCTCGGCCACCAAGTCCAACGGCATCGCCATCACCATGCCGTGGTGGGACGAGCGCGTGAAGGCCATGGGGGCGAACTATCCCGACGTGAGCGTCGACCAATTCCACATCGACATTCTCACCGCCAACTTCGTGATGCACCCCGACTGGTTCGACGTGGTGGTGGCCAGCAACCTCTTCGGCGACATCCTCTCCGACCTGGGCCCGGCCTGCACCGGCACCATCGGCGTGGCGCCCTCGGCCAACATCAACCCCGACGGCACCTTCCCGAGCCTCTTCGAGCCGGTGCACGGCAGCGCCCCGGACATCGCCGGGCGCGGCATCGCCAACCCCATCGGCCAGGTCTGGTCCGGCGCCATGCTGCTCGAGCACCTGGGCCACAAGGAGGCCAGCGAGGCCATCGTCGGCGCCTTCGAGGCGGTGCTCGCCGAGGGTGACCCGGCCGTGCTGACGCCGGACGTCGGCGGCAAAGGCAACACCCAGAGCCTGGGTCGCGCCATCGCCGCGCGCATCGCCGGCTGAGGCGGCTTCCTGACACCACAAGGCCCCGCCGAGAGTACCCGGGCGGGGCCTGTGTCTGACACGGCGTCGCCGTGACGGCGCTTAGGCGGCGAGCTTGGCGGCGATGCTGGCCACGTGCTCGCCCTGGAAGCGGGCGATCTTGAGTTCGCGCTCGTCGGGCTGGCGCGAGCCGTCGCTGCCGGCGATGGTCGAGGCGCCATAGGGGTTGCCGCCACCGGCCTGATCGAAGATGTACTGCTCGCCGATGCCATAGCCGAGCGGCACGATGACCATGCCCTGGTGGGCCAGAGTGTGCCAGAAGGAGGTGATGGTGGTCTCCTGGCCGCCGCCGGTGCCGGTGGAGGTGAAGACGCTCGCCACCTTGCCGCGCAGCGCCCCCTTGGCCCACAGGCCGCCGGTCTGGTCGAGGAAGTTGCGCATCTGGCCGCTCATGTTGCCGAAGCGCGTGGGGCTGCCGAAGATCACCGCATCGTAGTCGACGAGCTCCTGAGGCGTCGCCTCAGGGGTATCGAACTGCTGACCGCCGGCCTTGGCGAAGGTCTCCGGGTCCATGGTTTCGGGTACCCGCTTGACGGTGACCTCGACGCCCGCCACCTGGCGCGCGCCCTCGGCGACGGCGCCGGCCAGGGTGTCGATATGACCGTACATGGAGTGATAAAGCACGAGAACCTGGGTCATGACAACGCTCCTCTGTTGGCTGATGAACGATCACAGCATACGGGCTGGCCGCGTGCAAAAAAGCGAAGGTTTTCGTCGCCTAGGTTCGATTTCATCGATTGCCGCGCCGCCACACCCCCTCGAGGATGCGCACCTTGTCGGCAGCCAGGTTGTCGCGCAGGTTGCGCCCCATGAGCGGGAAGTCATCGCCGAAGATCAGGGCGGGACCGGGCATGGATTGCCCAGCCGCCGACACGGCGGCAATGCTCTCGTGCTCGCTGCGGGTCTGTCGCCAGGCCAGCGCGGCTTGGGTGACATCGCGCACCGTCTCGGGCACGAAGCCGGCCAGGGCCAGGCAGCGCTCGAGCGCCTCCCGCGAGCGCAGATGGCTAGTCGCCGCGCTGCGGGCCCAGGGCACCGGCAGGGCCAACGGTTCGCGGTTGTCGCCGGCCACCACCTCGTGCAGCAGCACCCGACCGCCCGGCACCAGCAGCCGATGCCACTCGGCCAGCACGCGAGGCACCGCGGGCATGTTCATCAGGGCGTGCTGACACCACACCACCTCGACGCTGCCCGCCGCCAGGGGCACGGCCGCGGCGTCGGCGCACAGGAAGCGGGTGCGCTCGGCGAGCCCCGTGGCCGCGCTCAGCCAGCTCGCCACCGCCACGAAGTCGCGGGTGATGTCCACACCGGTGACCTCGGCGCCGTACTCGTCGGCCAGCAGGCGGCTGGCCCCGCCAGTGCCGCACCCCACGTCGAGCACGCGCTCGCCCGGCGCCACCGTGCCCAGCGTCGCCAGGGAACGGCTGGCCGTGCGCCCGCCTAGGTGCAGCTGGTCGATGCCGGCGATGTCATCCAGGCTCAGCCGATCGGGCTCGCGCCCGGCCGCGCGGAAGGCCTCATGAAGCCGCGCCAGCAGGCCTTCGCCCTGGCCGGCCGGTCCGGCATAGTGGTCGTTGAGATGGCGGCCCAGGTCGTAGGGTTCGGCGGACATGGCACACTCCCGGAAGGCAGGTAAAGAGGGCAGGATGTCGAGCCTACGCCACGCGGCGAGAGCCGCCCATTGGGCCATGGTCATGGGCGAGGGTAGACTGTCAGCGCTGCAGCGCCGCTTGCCGCGGCCTCATCGACACGCCCAGGGAGACTGTCATGCTGGCCGAATGGCTCGACGCCAGTCTGGAAGAGCACGCTACCGCCACACCGCGCGAGGGCCGCGTGCCCGGCGGTCGCTTCACGATTCACGCCCCCGGACTGCTCGAGCTGACCCCCGACCGCCCGGGCCCCGCTGCTCGCGTCGGTGTTCTCTCAGCCGGCATTCATGGCAACGAGACCGCCCCCATCGAGCTGCTCGGCGCGGCGCTGGCTCGCCTCGAGGCCGGCCTGCTGCGCCTCGGCGCGCCGCTGCTGGTGATCCTTGGCAACCTCGAGGCGATCCGTGCGGGCGTGCGCTACCTGGACACCAACCTCAACCGGCTGTTTCACCGCGACCTGGCGGAGCACGGCCCGGAGCCCGATCGCGCCCGCGAGCTGATGGCCGCGGTGGACGCCTTCTTCGCCCGCCAACCGGGGAAGGAACGTCTGCATTACGATCTGCACACGGCGATCCGCGACAGCCACTACCCGCGCTTTGCGGTCAGCCCCTTCGCCGCCACGCCGGTCAGCCCCGAGCAGTGGCGCTGGCTGGCCGCCGCCGATATCCAGGCCGTGCTGCATCAGCACCAGCACAGCTGGACCTTCTCGCACTATTCCAAGCACTACCACTCAGCCCAAGTCTTCACCCTGGAGCTGGGTCGGGTGCGCTCCTTCGGCGACAACGACCTGGCCGCCCTCGCCCCCATGGCACGGCTGCTCGAGGCGCTGATCGCCGGCGAGACACCGCCAAGCGCCGAACCGGCGGGCATGACCTACTTCCGGGTCGTCCACGAGCTCAGGCGCGAGAGCCAGGACTTCCGGCTGTGCTTTGCCGACGACACGCCCAACTTCACCCAGTTCGCCCCCGGTACCCGGCTCACCGAGGATGGCGAGGCCGGTCCCTTCATCGTGGGCGAGGCGCCGTTGTGGGTGGTCTTCCCCAATGCCCAGGTCGAGCTGGGCGCGCGGGCCGCGCTGCTGGTGCGTCCCGAGGCACCCCCGGAGCGCTGAACCGGCCAGGAGCCGCTGCCCAAACCGCCCTGGCCTGTTAAAATCGCCCTCTTTCGTGCCAGCCCGTTCGTCCGACCTGGAGCCGCCCCATGGCCGATACCCCGATTCCCCTCGAGGTGCGCAACATCAAGAAGCGCTTCGGCGACACCGAAGTCCTCAAGGGGCTGTCGCTCGCGGCCCACAAGGGAGATGTGATCACCCTGATCGGAGCCTCCGGTTCCGGCAAGAGCACCTTCCTGCGCTGCATGAACCTTCTCGAGCAGCCCGACGAGGGCGAGCTGATCGTCCACGGCGAGACGGTTCGCTTCAAACAAACCAAGCACGGCCGCGAGCCGGCGGACTGGAAGCAGGTCGTGCGCATGCGCGCCAAGCTCTCCATGGTGTTCCAGAGCTTCAACCTCTGGGCGCACATGACGCTGCTCGAGAACGTCATCGAGGCCCCGGTCCACGTGCTCGGCAAGCCGAAGAAGGAAGCCATCGAACAGGCCCGCGCCCTGCTCGACCGGGTGGGGCTCAGCGAGCGCGCCGACGCCTATCCGGCGCAGATGTCCGGCGGCCAGCAGCAGCGCGGCGCCATCGCCCGGGCGCTCGCCATGGACCCGGAGGTGATGCTCTTCGACGAGCCCACTTCGGCCCTCGACCCCGAGCTCGTCGGCGACGTGCTCAAGGTCATGCGCGACCTGGCCAAGGAGGGGCGCACCATGATCGTGGTGACCCACGAGATGGCCTTTGCCCGCGACGTCTCGAGCCAGGTGATCTATCTGCACCAGGGCGTGATCGAGGAAGCCGGCGCGCCGGCGGACGTGCTGGGCAACCCGCGATCCGAGCGGCTCAAGCAGTTCCTGGCGCCCAAGCACTGAGCGGGGCCCCATGAGGATAGACCCATGATCGACCTGCATGGCTACGGCCCGCGCCTCGCCGAAGGCGCCCTGGTCACCATCGAGCTGGCGGTGCTGTCGCTGGCGCTGGCCATCGTGCTGGGCCTCATCACCGCCAGCGCCAAGATGTCGCGCAGCTGGCTGGCTCATCGCATCGGCACCCTCTACACCACCATCATCCGCGGCGTACCCGACCTGGTGCTGATGATGCTGATGTTCTTCGGCGGCCAGATCGGCATCAACATGTTCACCGACTGGCTCTACTACCAGTTCGATATCGACATCTTCATCAACGTCAACGAGTTCGTCGCCGGCGTGATCACCATCGGCCTGATCTTCGGCGCCTACATGGGCGAGACCTTCCGCGGCGCCTTCCTCGCCGTGGACAGCGGCCAGATCGAGGCGGGACGCGCCTACGGCATGAGCCAGTGGTTGGTGTTCCGACGCATCCGCTTTCCGCAGATGATGCGCCACGCCATCCCCGGGCTCTCCAACAACTGGATGGTGCTGCTCAAGACCACGGCGCTGGTCTCGGTGATCGGCCTCTCCGACATGGTGCGCGTCGCCTCGGAGGCCTCCAAGGCTACCCGCGAGCCCTTCACCTTCATGCTCATCGTGGCCGTTATCTACCTGCTGATCGCCAGCGTCTCGGAATGGGGCTTCGCGCGACTGCAGAAACGCTACAACGTCGGCTACCGGGAGGCGGACTGATGGACGCCCTGATGACCTGGCTAGAGGCCCAACTGGCCGACAACAGCATCTTTACCCTGCAGACCTTCGGCTACTACGGCGAGGGGCTTACCACCACCGTGCAGCTGGTGTTCCTGTCGCTGGTGATCGGACTGGTGGCCGCCGTGCCGCTGGCCATCGGCCGCGGCTCGAAGCGCCCCTGGGTCAAGTGGCCGATCTTCGCCTACACCTACGTGTTTCGCGGCACGCCGCTGCTGGTGCAACTCTACCTGATCTACTACGGGGTGGTGTTCGTCGAGGGCATCCAGGAGACCTGGCTGTGGGTGATTCTCGAGAAGCCCTTCGTGCCGGCGCTGATCGCTTTCACGCTCAACACCGCCGCCTACACCACCGAGATCTTCCACGGCGCCATTCAGGCCACGCCGCGCGGCGAGATCGAGGCGGCGCGCGCCTACGGCATGTCGCGCAGGCTCATGCTGCGCCGCATCGTGCTGCCCAGCGCCTTTCGCCGCGCCCTGCCCGCCTACGGCAACGAGGTGATCTTCATGCTCCACGCCAGCGCCATCGCCAGCGTGGTGACCATCATGGACCTCACCGGCGCGGCCCGCTTCGTCTACGCGCGCTACTACGCGCCCTTCGAGGCCTTCCTGTTCGTGGCGGCCATCTACCTGTGCCTGACCTTCGCCATCCTCTACTTCTTCCGCTGGCTCGAGCGGCGCCTGCTCGCCCACCTCAAGCCGGCCAGCGGCTGAGCCGGCACCGAGCAGCGTAAAACGAGCGTTGGGAACTGGCGTTCGAAACCCGCCGGTTCCCCCTTTCGGCCCGCCGGACCATCCGCTATCTTGGACGGGTCATCGCCTACCCGGCGACATCACCAACAACAGGGGACAGCCCATGAAGCTCCACAAGATCCTAAGCCTCGGCGTGCTCGGCACCGCCCTGATCGCCGGCAGCGCCAGCGCCGAGGTCCGTGACATCCGCATCGGCGTCGACGTGCCCTACGAGCCCATGGAGTACCGCACGCCCGAGGGCGAGCTGACCGGTTTCGACATCGAGCTGGGCAACGCCCTGTGTGCCGAGATCGGCATCGAGTGCGAGTGGGTCGTGCAGGGTTGGGACGGCATCATCCCCGGCCTGATGGCGCGCAAGTACGACGCCATCATGTCCTCCATGACCATCAACGAGCAGCGCCGCGAGCAGGTGCTCTTCTCCGATCCCTACATCACCCCGCCCTCCGCCTGGTTCGCGCCCGCCGACGTCGAGATCGGCACGCCCAGCGAAGAGACCCTGGAAGGCATGACCATCGGCGTGCAGCGCGGCACCCTGCAGGACAACTACGTCACCGACATGTACGGCGACGTGGCCGACGTCAACCGCTATGCCACCGCCGACGACATGGTGCTGGACATGGATGCCGGGCGTCTCGATGCCGTCTTCCTCGACTTCCCCATCGGCAAGTCCACCCTACTCGACAGCGAAGCCGGCAACTACAAGGTGGTGGGCGAGATGATCACCGAGCCCAAGGAGTACTTCGGCGAGGGCTTCGGCATCGCCTTCCGCCAGCGCGACCAAGAGCTTGCCCAGGCCTTCAACGAGGCGCTCGACACCCTGCAGGAGAATGGCACCTACGACGAGATTCACGCCAAGTACTTTGGCGAGGAATGAGTGCCACGGCGGTTGATCGCCAGCGCGCTCGTCGAGCCTCTACTCCCACATCGCCCTCGGCCACGGCCGGGGGCGATTGCGTTTCAGCCCGTGCCACCGCCGCGATGCGGCCCCGGCACATGGCTGTCCGTCTCGGGCACGGCCAGCGCTTCGCCGTCCAGCGGCTGCGACAGCTCCTGCAGGATGCCGCAGTGGGCCGAGTCGGCCGCCCCCGCGCAGCGCGAGCGCAGGGCGACCAGCGCCTCGCGCAGCGCCTGGAGCTGGGCGATGCGCGCCTCCACGTGGGCCAGGTGGTCATCGATCAGGCCGTTGACCGCATCGCAGGGCTGGCGCGGATGGTCGTGGTAGTCGAGCAGGGTGCGAATCTCCTCAAGCGTCATGTCCAGCGCCCGGCAGTGGCGAATGAAGCGCAGCCGCTGGGCGTGGGAGTCACCGTATAGCCGGTAGTTGGCGCGGCTGCGCGTCGGCTCGGGCAACAGCCCCTCGCGCTCGTAGTAGCGGATGGTCTCCACTGCGCAGCTGGTGGCCGCGGCCAGTTCACCGATCTTCATGAATTCTCCTCGCCGATGGCGCTTGACCCTGTAGTGGCTACAGGGTGTGTCATAGGGACAATCTTGGCAAGGAGCCCGACATGACCACACGATCGTCCTGCAACGGCTGCTGCGGCGGCGAGAGCCCCAACGCCGCCCCGTCCCATGACGCAGCACCCACCGACACCCGCTCCCTGCGCCTGCACATCGCCGACATGTGCTGCCCCACCGAAGAGGGGCTGCTGCGCCGCGCGCTCGAGGATGCCCCCGGCGTCGAAGCGCTGGAGTTCGACCTCATGGGACGCGTGCTCACCGTGCACCACCGCGATGCCGACGAGGAGGCGATCCGCCGGCGCATCGCCGCCACCGGCATGACCGCGGTCACCCTGGACGGCACCCGCCGCCCCGAGCCGCCCAGCGAGCGCGAGCCCTGGGCCAAGCTGGGCGTGGCGGCGCTGATCGCCCTTGCCGCCGAGGTGGGCGAATGGCTCGAGCTGGCCACCCCCTGGTTGCCCACCCTCCTGGCGCTGGCCGCCATCGCCCTGGTCGGCCTGCCCACCTGGAAGAAGGGCTTCATCGCCCTGCGCCACCGCACGCTCAACATCAACGCCCTGATGAGCGTGGCGGTCGCCGGCGCCCTGCTCATCGGTCACTGGGCCGAGGCGGCCATGGTGATCGTGCTCTTCACCCTCGCCGAGCGCATCGAGGCGCGCTCGCTGGGCCGCGCGCGACGCGCCATCCGCGAGCTACTCGACCTGGCCCCGGAGACGGCCAACGTCGAACAGCCCGACGGCCGCTTCGAGCGCCAGCCTGCCGAGACGGTCAGCGTGGGCAGCCGGGTGCGGGTGCGCGCCGGCGAGCGCCTGGCGCTGGACGGCGAGGTGGCAGCGGGCCACCCCACACTGGACGAGTCGCCCATCACCGGCGAGAGCCTGCCGGTGGACAAGACGCCCGGTGACGCCGTGTTTGCCGGCAGCGTGAACCGCAACGGCGAGTTCACCTACCACACCACCCGCGCCGCCAGCGACACGACGCTGGCGCGCATCATCCACGCCGTGGAGCAGGCCCAGGCGAGCCGCGCCCCCACCCAGCGCTTCATCGACCGCTTCGCCGCCGTCTATACGCCAGCGGTGTTCGTTCTCGCCCTGCTCGCCGCGGTGACCTGGCCCTGGCTGGTCGGCGTCGCCTGGCTGGAGGGGGTGTATCTCGGCCTGGTGCTGCTGGTGATCGCCTGCCCCTGCGCCCTGGTGATCGCCACGCCGGTGACCATCGTCAGCGGCCTGGCCGCCGGGGCGCGGCGCGGCATTCTGATCAAGGGTGGCACTTTCCTCGAGCAGGGTCACCGCCTGGCCTGGCTCGCCTTCGACAAGACCGGCACCCTGACCCGCGGCGAACCCGCGCAGAGCCACTGGGACGCGCTCGACGACGCCCTGAATGAAGCGGAACGGGAGCGACTGCGTGCCCTGGCAGCGGGCCTGGCCACCCGCTCCGGCCATCCTGTCTCCGCCGCCATCGCCGCGGCCGCCAAGGAGGACGGCATCGCCCCGCTCGAGGTGAGCGACGTCCACGAGCAACCCGGCCAGGGCATCGTCGCCTCCTGGGAGGGGCATCGCGTCTGGCTCGGCAACCGCCGTCTGCTGGAGGCGCATGCCACGCTGGACGACGCCCTGGCCGCACGGCTGGCCGAGCGCGAGGCGCGCGGCGAGACGGTGGTGCTGCTCGGCGAGGCCGACCGGCCGCTGGCGCTCTTCGCGGTCAGCGACCCGCTGCGCGAGACCAGCCGCTCGGCCGTCGACGCCCTGCACCAGCGCGGCGTGAAGACGCTGATGCTCAGCGGTGACAACCCGGCGAGCGTCGCCCGCATCGCCGAGGCCGCCGGCATCGACGAGGCGCACGGCGCCCTGCTGCCGGAGGAGAAGCTGGCGATGATCGACGCCCGCGCCGCCCAGGGGCCGGTGGGCATGGTCGGCGACGGCATCAACGATGCCCCGGCGCTGGCGCGCGCTGACCTTGGCTTCGCCATGGGCGCCGCCGGCAGCGACGCCGCCATCGAAACCGCCGACGTGGCGCTGATGGACGACGACCCTCGCCGGCTGGTCGATTTCCTCGACCTCTCCCGCGCCACGCGCCGGGTGCTGGTGCAGAACATCGCCCTGGCGCTGGGCATCAAGGCGGTGTTCCTGGCGCTCGCCTTCAGCGGCCATGCCACCCTGTGGATGGCGGTGTTCGCCGACATGGGCGCGAGCCTCATCGTGGTGGCCAACGGGCTGCGGCTGCTCGGTATCGGGCCGCCACGAGCGCGCGACCTGACCACCTCTAGCGGGCCGGCCGGCGCCATGACACCGACCACCGAGCGCTAAGAAGGGATGACATCAGGGAGCCGTGGGGCGATGCGGGCGGTGGCGGTCGTTGGCATGGCACACCGCTGCGCTCAGGGGTGAGACGGCTTGGCAAGGTAGCGGTCCAGCCCCCACAGCAGGAGGCCGAACAGCAGGTGCGGCACGGCCGACGCCGGGATCAGCTGGGGACCGATCGCCAGGCCGGCGAGCCCCCAGCCCACCACCGGAAAGAACACCACCAGGATCACCCCCCACAGCACGGCGGCCAGGCCCAGCGCGGTCGGCAGGGTCTTGCGCGGGAAATAGCGAACGAACACCACCGACCAGAAGGTCACGTAGACGGTGTGGAACAGCAGGCCGACCGGCATCGGTAGCGGCCGCGCCAGCAGGGTCTCGGCAAAGGCCAGGGAGGGTGGCTTCGGAAAGGGCGAGATACCGGCCTTCAACAAGGCGACCATCACGATGGCAGTGAGCACCGACACCGCAATGCCGATGCCTATTGCCCGGGGCCAGGAAGGTTTGGCGGAATCTGTCTGGATCATCTTGCGCTCCTCTTGCCATGAACGGTACGGCTGCACCCTGCAGGAGAGGCGAAGCGTTACCGGCGGTGGCTCGTGGGGCAGTTTGGCCCGCAGTTTTCCTCGACCTCGCTGCAGCAGGCACCGACCAGGTGGTCCGTCAACGCCAGCAGGGCATCGAACACGGCGCGGTAATAGACGAACTGACCCTCTCGGCGCGACTCGACAAGGCCCGCGGCAGCGAGCTTCTGCAGGTGGAAGGTCAGCGCATTGGGAGCCACGTCCAGGCGCTCGCTGAGCCGGCCTGCCGCCAGGCCGGTGGGCCCCGCTGCCGCCAGCTGGCGAATCGCTGCCAGGCGGATGGGATGCGCGAGGGCGGTCAGCTTTCTGGCGACGATATCGTCGTTGTCCTGATTCATGGTTCGTGCCACGTAAGAATCGTCAGGCTGGCGCCTGATGCGCCTGGCGTTTGTGGGCATCGGGCAGCGCCCCGATGTGCCCTGGGAGTCAGCGAGCGAGGGCGGACAACTTTCCGAGAGCAATAGCGACGCTACCCGGCACCTCATTTCAAAAGTAGTTGAACTCAATAATTCATGCAATCATGAAATATTCAGGCTGCGCGACTTCGGCAGAGCACGACCGGAGGCCCCCCTCCATACCCTTGATCCGAATACCCGTCACCCCCCTCTCAGCGCAGCACGCGACGCACCAGCAACGGCCCCACCGCCTCGAAGAGCACCGTGGAGGCGACCACGGTGGCGATCAGCGCGGGCCCGTGCGCCGGAAAGCGCTCGGCGGCGAGCAGCGCCATGCCCATCGCCACCCCCGCCTGGGGCGTGAGCGCCAGGCCGATGTCGCGAGGCAGCTCGGCCTGGCGCTCGCGGGCCAGGCGCACGCCGAGCACCCCGCCCAGGTAGCGCCCGACCAGGCGCAGCACCAGGTAGGCCAGCGTCATGCCCAGGGCGTCGTCGAGCCGGGCCAGGTCGACGCTCGCCCCGGAGAGCACGAAGAAGAACACCAGGAAGGGCCACTCGATGTGCTCGATCTCGTTGAACGAGCGGGAGTGATGGCGCGACAGGTTGGCCACCAGGGTGCCGGCCACCATGGCGGCGAGCAGGGCCGAGACGCCGAGCCAGTCGGCCAGGCCGGCGAGGAGCAGGATCAGCGCGATGGCCTCGACCTGGGTGGGTTCGCCCGGGCGTAGCCGGCCGGTGAGCCAGGCGGCCGGCAGCCCCACGGCCGCACCGAGCAGCACCGCCCCGCCCAGCTCCCAGCCGGCGAGCAGCAGCGCCGTGCTGCCGTCGCCGGAGAGCCACCAGCTGAGCAGCGCCATGGCCAGGCCGAAGGCGAGCACGCCCCAGCCGTCGTCGATGGCCACGATGCCCATCAGCAGCCGCGCGCGCAGGCGCGTATCGCCGCTCTCGTGCACCGTCTCGCTGACCGCCGCCGGGTCGGTGGCCACGGAGATGGCGGCCAGGCTCACCGCCACCGCCAGGGGAAAGCCGAGCAGCCACAGCCCCGCGCCGACCACCAGCGCCCCCACCGCGATCACCGACAGCGAGACGATCAGGATCAGCGGCCCGGTGCTCCGCAGCCGCGCCCAGGTCAGCTCGCCGCCCAGCAGGAAGGCCACCATCACCAGGGCCACCTGGATCAAGGGTTCGCCGAGGTCGGCCAGCGGCCGCGCGCCGGGCGAATCGAGCACCAGTTGCTGGACCAGCGCCACGCCGACACCCACGACCACCAATAGCGAGATGCGCGGCAGCCGCGTTCGCGCGGCCAGGCTGTCAGCGAAGATGCTCAGTGACAGGATGATCCCGAGGAAGATCAGGGCCAGCGTGGCGGGCGAGCTGTCGATGGCGCTCCAGGGCATGTCAGCGAGCCTGCTCCCGCTTCCTCATGGCCTGGCGCAGAAAGGCCAGGATCCAGCGGGCCATCAGCGCATCGTCCACCGCCGCAGCCAGCGAGGTCTCCCCTTCGCGCACCCGGGCATACCCCACGCTGTCGGCGCGCAGCGCCATCAGGTCGCGGGAGTAGGCCTTGGTGAACTCGGGGTGGCCCTGCACGCCCAGAAAGTGCTCGCCGAGCTGCATGAGGTAGGCAGGGCAGAAGTCGCTGCCGCCCAGTACCCGGGCGCCGGGCGGCGGCTCTACCACCTGATCCTGATGACTCACCACCAGGTCGAGGCCGGACTGCCAGGGCACCATCCATTCGGCGCGCTCGCCCACCTGGTTGAAGGAGACGCCGACGCCCCACCCCTTGGGGCTCTTGATCACCGTGCCACCCAAGGCACGGGCGATCAGTTGGTGGCCGAAGCAGATCCCCGCCAGCGGCTTGCCGGCGTCCCACAGGGCGCGCACGAAGCGCTCGAGATCGGCGATCCAGGGCCGGTCGTCGTTGACCCCGAACTTCGCGCCGGTGGTCATCCAGGCGTCCACCGCCTCGATGTCATCGGGAATCTCGCCATCGTGGCAACGCCACACGCGCCAGGTCAGCGACGGGTCCACGGCGACGAAAAGCCGCGCGAACATCTCGGGATAGTTGCCGTGGCGCTCGCGCAATTCCGGCGCCACGTCATCGCACTGCAGCAGCCCCATCCTCATCCTTTCGTCTCCTCGTTACTGGCCCGCCACTTCAGGTTACACGAAGGCCCCGCATGGCGGGGCCTTCGCGAACCAGAGGGGTGGCAGGCACCGCTATTCGAAGCTGAAGCGCGGCGGCGGGGCGTCGGGCAGCAGCGCCGCGCAGGCACGGACCTTTTCCAGCAATGCGGCGTGACTCGGTGCCAGCAGGTTGACGTGGGCGAGCTTGCGTCTCGGACGCTCGCTCTTGTCGTAGCGGTGCAGATGGGCGTCCGCGATGCCGAGAATGGCGGCGGAATCGCCCTCCTGGCCGATCACGTTGACCATGCAGCTGGGCATCCGCGCCGCGGTATCGCCTAGCGGCAGGCCTTGGATGGCGCGCAGGTGGTTCTCGAACTGGCTGGTCACCGCGCCATCGATCGACCAATGACCGGAGTTGTGCACCCGGGGGGCCATCTCGTTGGCCAGCAGGCCGCCGTCGCGGGTCTGGAAAAGCTCGAGGGTCAGCACGCCGACGTAGTCCAGCGCGTCGAGCAGCGCACGGATGTACTCATCGGCGGTCTGCTGCACGGCGTCGTCCAGGTCTGGCATCGGCGCGAGCGAGTAGCGCAGGATGCCGTCGACGTGGACATTCTCGGCCATGGGATAGAAGACCACCTGGCCGTCACGGCCGCGCACGGCGATGATCGACACCTCGCGCACGAAGTCGACGAAGGCCTCGACGATCAGTTGCGGGTGGCCGATCACGCGCCACGCCTCGGCGGCCTCGGCGGGGTCGCGGATCACCGCCTGCCCCTTGCCGTCGTAGCCCTCGGTGACCGACTTGGCGACCACCGGGCAGCCCAGCTCGCGGGCCGCCGCCTCCAGCTCGTCGGCATGCTCCACCAGGCGATAGGCCGGCGTGGGAATGCCCAGCCGATCGAACAGCGCCTTCTCCTCGGCGCGGTTCTGGCAGACGCGGATCGCCTCGCTCGACGGGTAGACCGGCTTGTGCTCCTCGATGGCCTGGACCAGCGACACCGGCAGGTGCTCGAACTCGTAGGTGACCAGGTCGACCCTGGCCAGGAAGTCATCGAGAAGATGGTGCCGATCCGTGTACACGATGACATCACCGATGCCCGCGCTGGGGTGGCCGGTGGTGTCGAGGAAGGTGAAGCGGTTGGCCAGTGGATAGCCGGCGAGCGCCAGCATGCGGCCCAGCTGGCCGGCTCCCAGAACGCCGATGTTCATGTCGCTTGTCTCCTCTCGCGGGCTCAGTCGGTCGCGGGGCGCGGATCGGGATCGTCGAGCACCGCCTGGGTCTGCTCGGCGCGGAAGGCCTCCACAGCGGCGCGCACCTCGGCGTCCTGCAGGCCGACGATCTGCGCGGCCAGCAGCCCGGCGTTGGTGGCCCCGGCCTTGCCGATGGCCAGGGTGCCCACGGCGATACCGCCGGGCATCTGGGCGATGGAGAGCAGCGAATCGAGCCCCTTGAGCGCCTTGGACTCCACCGGCACGCCGAGCACCGGCAGCGGGGTCTGCGAGGCCACCATGCCGGGCAGGTGGGCCGCGCCGCCGGCACCGGCGATGATCACCTGGATGCCGCGCCCGGCGGCGCCTTTCGCATAGTCGAACAGCAGGTCGGGGGTGCGATGGGCGGAGACCACCCGGGTCTCGCAGGGCACGCCGAGGCGCTCGAGCATCGCCACGGCGTGCTCCATGACCGGCCAGTCGGACTTGGAACCCATGATCACGCCAACGCGCGGCGCCTGATTGGAGGTCGACATCTGCGGCTCCCGGAGTGTGTCGGCAGAAAACGAAGGGCAGACATTCTAACGGCGCCTCTCGGCGCCGTCATCTTGACCAGTCGGGCAGCCCCTCGCATGCGGCTCAGCCGGGCGCGGCGCGCCCCTCGCGGCGGCTGACCAGCCAGTTGCCGGCCAGCACCAGCAGCATCACTGCCGCCCCACTCGCCTCCACCAGCAGGTTGGGGTAGAACACCGCCACGATGGCCGGCAGCAGTACCGCACGCAGGAGCCAGGACATGCGCGTGAAGAGATAGCCCTCCAGGGCCGCGGCGAAGGCACCCAGCGCCAGGAAGGCGATCGCCGCGTTCCACACCACCACCGGCACCGGCCCGCCGACGATGATCTCGGGGTTGAAGACCATGAACACCGGGATGAGGTAGAGGCCCTTGGCGAACTTCCACGCCTGGAAGCCGGTGTCCATGGGCTTGGCCCCGGCGATGGCCGCCCCGGCGAAGCCGGCCAGGGCGATGGGCGGGGTGACGTTTGAGTCCTGGGAGTACCAGAACACCACCAGGTGGGCGATCAGCAGCGGCACGCCGAACTCGGCGGTGAGCGCTGGCCCCACCAACACGATCAGCACGATGTAGCTGGCGGTCACCGGCAGGCCCATGCCCAGCACCAGGCTGGCCAGCAGCACCATCACCAGCGCCAGCAGCAGGTTGCCGCCGGAGAAGGCCAGCATCATGGAGGAGAACTTCAGCCCCAGGCCGGTCAGCCCCACCACGCCGACGATGATCCCGGCCACGGCGCAGGCCATGGAGACGGCCACGGCATTGCGCGCGCCCAGTTCCAGGCCGCCCACCAGCTTGCCCAGGCCGCTGCGCACGGCCTCACGCAGGGCGTCCGCGCTCACCGGCTGGCCCTGCCTGGGCGCCACGAAGAAGAACCAGACGGCAAAGCGCAGCACCGCCACGGCGAGGATGGTGAGAATGGCGAAGTAGCCCACCCGCGTCGGCGACAGGTTCATCACCAGCAGCCAGATGAGCACCGCCAGCGGCAGCAGAAAGTGCCAGCCGTAGCGCATCACGTCCCGCATCTGGGGTAACTCCGAGCGACTCATTCCCTGCATGCCCTGCTTCAAGGCGATGATGTGCACGAAGAGGTAGACGGTCGAGAAGTACATGATCGCCGGCAGGATGCTCACCTTGACCACCTCCAGGTAGGGCATCCGGGTGTACTCGGCGATCAGGAAGGCCCCGGCGCCCATCAGCGGCGGCATGATCTGCCCGCCGGTGGAGGCCGCCGCCTCGATGCCACCAGCCTGGTGCGGCTTGTAGCCCAGGCGCTTCATCAGCGGGATGGTAAAGGCGCCGGTGGTCACCACGTTGGCGATGGCGCTGCCCGATATCGAGCCCATGCCCGCCGAGGCGATGACCGCCGCCTTGGCCGGCCCGCCGCGCTGGCGGCCGGTGGCGGCATAGGCCAGGTCGATGAAGAACTTGCCGGCGCCGGTCACCTCCAGAAAGGCGCCGAACAGCACGAAGATGAAGATGTAGGTGGCCGCCACCCCCATGGGCAGGCCGAAGATGCCCTCCTGGCCCAGATAGAGCTGGCCCACCAGACGATCCAGGTTGTAGCCGCGATGCTCGAGGATGCCGGGCAGGAACTGCCCCAGCCAGGGAAGCTCGCCGCGCGGGCCGGCGAAGGCGTAGAGGATGGCCAGCACCCCGATCACGGTCATGCCGAGCCCCACCGCGCGGCGGGCCGCCTCGAGCACGGTGATGGTGGCGATGCAGCCGACCACGATGTCGGTCTGGCTCCAGAAACCGGCGCGGTTGATGATCTCGTCGAGAAAGAGCACCAGGTAGCCGCCGGTGAGCAGCGCCCCGGCGAAGAACAGCGTATCGATGACGCTGCTGATCGGCCCGCGCCGGTGCGAGGCGCCGAGCAGCGGGAACATCAGGAAGGCCAGCATCATGATCAGCATCAGGTGGATGCTGCGCTGGTAGAAAAGCCCCAGCGGCTGGATGCCGGCGGAGTAAAGCTGGAACAGCGACAGCCCCACCGCCACCAAGGTGATCAGCCATAGCACCGGGCGGGAGTGGGGCGCCTGGCTGCCGGGAATTACGGGGGAGGATCCCGATTCGCTCATCTCGGTTCTCTCTCAAGTGCGTGCTCAAGTGCGTGCTCGAGTGCGTGCTCGAATGGTCGGTCACTCACGGGCATCGGCCGCCCCGACCAGGCGCAGGGTGACCCGCTCCCCGGCAGCCAGGGCGCTCAGGCTGATGCGCGTGTCGTCGATGACCAGCCGGTGGTCGACGCGCAGCGACCCGACCCGCAGCCGATAGGCGTTGCCCGGGACCGGTTCGTCGATGGCCTCGATCCAGTAGCCGCCCTCGCCATCGGAGACCTGGCGGCCCCGGCCGGGAATGTGGTCGAGGCCGGCGGCGAAATCGGGCAGATGGCTGCGCTCGAGCACCATGCGCCCGTCGCGGTGGCGATAGCAGTCGAGGACCGGAAAGCCCTCGACGGAATGGTTCCACTCCAGGCACCACCCCTGCCCCTCCGGCATCGGCACCACCAGCAGGGACTCGCCGACGGCATCGACGACCTCCAGGCGGGCGGGCGGCGCGTCGGCCAGGGCCACCAGCGGCAGACACGACAGCAGGGCGGGCAACAGGGCCCGCCCTGCTGTCAGGCGTCGGTCGCGCATCGCCGACACCGGTCAGGGACGCTGATGGTCGGCGATCTCGGCGCCCACCTCCTCGTAGTAGCGCAGTGCGCCGGGGTGAAAGGCGATCGGCGTGGATTCGATGCTGAACTCCACGGTGGTGTCGTTGGCAGCCGGGTGCACCTCGATCAGCTCGTCGGTGCGCTCGAAGAGCATCTGGGTGATCTGGTAGGCGAGCTCCTCGTCCATCTCGCTGCTCACCGCCAGCACGTTGGGGATGCCGATGGTCTGCACGGCCTCGTCCATGCCCTCGTAGAGCCCCTCGCGCAGGGTATAGCGGGCAAACACCGGCGACTCCTCGCGGGCGTTGGCCACTTCCTCGTCGGTGAGGCCGACCAGGCGGATGTCGCGGGTGGTGGCCAGGTTCATGATCGAACTGGTGGGCGGACCCACGCTCCAGAAGCCGGCGGCGATGTCGCCGTCGCGAATGGCATCGGCCGTCTCGTTGAAGTTGAGGCGGCGCGGGTCGATGTCGTCGTAGGTAATGCCGTTGGACTCCAGCACGGCGCGGGCGTTGAGCTCGGTACCGCTGCCCGGCGCGCCCACGGAGATCACCTTGCCCTCGAGGTCGGAGAGCGACTCGATGCCGGAGTCGGCCAGGGTGACGATCTGCACCGCGTTAGGGTAGACGGAGGCCAGGGCGCGGATGTTCTCGAGCTGGCGCCCCTCGAAGTCACCGGTGCCGTTGTAGGCCTGGTGGACCGTATCGGCCAGGGCCAACGCCATGTCGGAGTCACCGCGCCATACCAGGCCCATGTTCTCCACCGAAGCCCCGGTGACCTCGGCCACCGCCTCGTAGCCTTCGATGTGCTTGCCGATCATCTCGGCCATGCCACCCCCCAAGGGGTAGTAGGTCCCGCCGGTACCGCCGGTGGCGATGGACAGCTGCTGGGCCGCTGCCAAAGGGGCAACCGCCAGCAGGGACGCTGCCGCGACGTATTTGAGAGCTCGCATGGAATGCCTCCATCCTGAAACCGGATTGGTATTGTGATTGTGAACCTTGCCCGAGCGTGTCAGGCACATCAGAAAGCTAGCACGCCCGGCTCGGAAACGGCCAACGCGCACTTTCTACGTTTCCAACGATTGCATACGTTTCAGCCAGGTATCAGCAATAATACCCAGGCCGACCGGGCTTCACCCCGGCAGGCCGTCGGGTCTTGCCTGGCACAGCAGGCGAGCGTAGCTCAGGGCATAGAGCGCGTAGGCGAGCAGCCACAGCAGGCTTGCCCCCAGCACGCCGAGTACCAGGTAATGCTGCGGCCAGGCCAGCGGCGCGCCGGTGCGCAGCACCGTAGCGGCGAGCAGGCAGACCAGCGCCGCCCAGATCGGCCGCGGCAGCTCGAGCGGGCGACCGGTATGGCGCAGGCCGGCGATGCAGAACACGGCCAGCACCGCCGTGCCGATAGCCCCCAGGAAGAGCGCATGGCGCCCGGCGTAGTCGGGCCAGCCATTCAGCAGCGCGGCTAGACCCACCAGCGCCAGCCCAACGGTCAACCAGACGTAGGCCAGGGTGAGCAGCAGCAAGTAGAGCCGGCCCATGGCGCGCCCCCAGGGCCATTCGGCGAGGCGGTCGGCCTGGGCGGCGGCTGCCGCCAGGGCGATCCAGCCGGCCACCGGATGGCCGCGCGCCACGAAGTCGGCCACCACGAAGAGCAGCAGCGCCGTCACCGCCAGGTGCTCGCGTGCCGGGGTGAAGCGCACCGGGCTCGGGGTGCCGCTGGCGGCCACGGCCGCCATGGCCACCACGCGCACGATGCGCGAGGCGGTCACGGCGATCATCACCAGCAGCAGGTTGGCCGCCAGGTGCAGCCAATCCAGCGGTACGAAACGCCCCGGCAACACGCCGACCCAGGCCAGGTGGAAGCCGAGCTGAGTGACCGCGAAGAGCATGAGCAGGATGCCCAGGCTGAGATGGCGCCGCCCTTCGGGGGAGAGCAGCGCCGGCAGCGCCCACGCCACCAGCGTCAGCGGAAAGGCCAGGTTGACCGCGGCCACCAGCGCCGGGGGAAACCAGCCGGCCAGCCACATCGTGGCCCGTCCGGCCAGCCACAGCAGCACCAGGGCCGCCAGGGAGGCACCGGTGAGCGGCGCCACCTTGGCCCAGGAGGGGATGGCAGTGAGCAGAAAACCGGCCAGCGCCGCGGCCACGAAACCGAACAGCATCTCGTGGGCGTGCCACAGCAGCGGCGGCATGCCGGTCTCCAGGGTCAACTGCTGCAGCAGGCCGCCCACCCAGGGCACCAAGGCCAGCGGCGCATAGAGCGCGGCGAGCAGAAAGAAAGGGCGAAAGCCGTAGGCCAGCAGCGCAATACGTTGGCCGGGAATCGCAGTCGACGAGACAGGCATTGGGGTCTTCTCCGGTGGGCGGATCAGGTATCGGCCAGGTAGAAGGCATCATCGGGCAGGCCGCCGCCGATGAAGCCGCTGGAGAGCTCGGCCAGCGCCGAGAAGAAGCTCTCCAGTGCCGGACGCGCCTCCTGGGCCGTACGCATCTCCAGGCGCGTGCGGGCGATGGCCCCCTCGAAGACCGGTGCCGGCAGCGGCGCGTGTTCGGCGCCGAGCGTCGCGGCCGCTTCGGGATGGGCGTTGACCCAGGCCACCGCCTCGCCCACCGCGCCCTGCATGGCGGCAATCCAGTCGGGATGCGCCTCGAGCAGCTCGCGCCGGCAGATCACCCCGGCCTGGGGCAGCGCCGCTGACCCGCCGGTGAGCCGCGCCCACTCCTGCTGAAGATCGAGCTCCCGCGGCTTGATGCCGAGCGAGCCGGCCTGGCGACGGGTGGCGGTACGCATCGGCTCGGGCAAAACGGCAGCGTCCAGCCGCTGAGCCAGGAACAGCTGCACCGTCTCGAAGGGGCTGCCCTGATAGACGATGGTCAGGTCTCGCCCCACTTCCAGCCCCTCGCGGGCGAGCAGGTAGCGCAGCACCAGGTCGGGCATGTCGCCACGCCACGGCACGCCAACACGCTTGCCGGCCAGGTCGGCGAGGCCCGCTAGCGGGCCCTCGAGGGCGAGCAAGCCCAAGGTGCCCCAGACGTTGACGTTCATCAGCACCACCGGCACGCCGCGGTTGTAAAGGTTGGCGGCGACATTGGTGGGCGTGGCGGTAAGCTGCACCTCGCTGCCGGCGATCCAGGCGCGCAGCTGGTCGGGGTCGCGCCAGGCGCGCAACTCGCTGCCGCCGACCAGCTCGTCCAGCCGCGCGTCAGCAAGCGCCCGGGCCAGGATCACCTGGGGCAGACCCAGCGGCGTGGCGGCGCGCAGGCCGGGCTGGGCGGCCAGGCTCAGGCCCGGCAGCGCGGCCAGGGTGGCGGTAGCGGCGGCGAACTGCAGCAGCTGGCGGCGTCGGCTATCGATCATGCACTCACCTCGTCGGGTCGAAACAGGAAGCTCTCGGCCACCGCAGGATGGCGCAGCAGGGCACCGGCGGCCTCGTAGAGAAAGGCGGTATCACGCTCGGCAAAGGGGCGCTCGACGCGGGTCTCGTGAACGATGCGCCCCGGCGCCGGCGACAGCACCACCACACGATGTCCCAGGCGCAGCGCCTCGGTCAGGTCGTGGGTGACCATCAGCGAGGCGATGCCGCGGCGCGCCAGCAGGTCGAGCAGTAGCATCTGCGCCTCGCTGCGCAGGCCCACGTCCAGGGCGCTGAACGGTTCGTCGAGCAGCAGGCAGTCGGCCTCCACCGCCAGGGCGCGAGCCAGGGCGACGCGCTGCTGCATGCCGCCGGAGAGCTCGTGGGGAAAGTGGTCGTGACGATCGGCCAGGCCCAGCTCGGCGGCGAGCGTCCGGGCCCGGGCCCGGCGCTCGCGGCGCGGCACGCCCGCCGCCTTGAGTCCCAGGGCGATGTTATCGAGCAGGCGCCGCCACGGCAGCAGGCGCCCCTCCTGGAAGACCACCGCGCTGCGGTGGAAGCTGTCTTTCACGCCCCCCTCGGTAGGCGTGACCAGGCCCGCGGCGATACGCAGCAGGGTGGTCTTGCCGCAGCCCGAGGGCCCCACCAGGCATACCGACTCACCCGGCGCGAGCGTCAGGCTCACCCTGTCGAGAACGCGGCTCATGCCGAAGACATGACCGACGGCATCGAACTTGAGCATCACGCCACCCCCCGCCCGGTCTGGCGCCAGGGCTCCATGCGCCGCTGCAGGGGCCGCAGCAGGCCGTGCTCGGCGACGATCAGCAGCGCCACCACCAGCAGAATCCAGGCCATGGCCGCGGCGGTGTCGAGATTGACGCGGGCCACCGCGAGGCCGGCGCCGATGCCGTTCTCGGTGGCGAACAGCTCGGCCATCACCGCCACCTTCCAGGCCACGCCCAGGGCGGTGACCAGTGCCGGGAAGACGTAGGAGACGATGTGTGGCAGGTAGACATCGAACAGGCGCATCAGTGGTGGCAGGCGGAAGGTGTCGGCCATCTCCTGGAGGCGACGATCCCGCGTCAGTGCGCCCATCTGCGCCCCGGCGAAGGCCACCGGCAGGGTGGTGGCCATCACGGTATAGACCGTGGCCATCGAGCCGCTGCCGAACCACAGGATGGCCAGCACGATCCAGGCGATCGGCGGGATACCCAGCAGCACCGTGGAGAGCGGCTGCAGTGCCCGCCCCAGGGTGCGCGAGAGCCCCGCCAGGATGCCCAGCGCCGTGCCCGCCAGCGCCGCCAGGGCAAACCCCGCCATGGCGCGCCCGGTGGTGGCCAGCACGGCGCTGGCCGCCTCCCCTTCACGGGTCAGGCGGACCAGTGCGGCCAGGGCATCCCGCGGTCCCGGCAGCAGGAAGCTGCCGTAGGCCTGGCTGCCCCACTCCCACAGCGCCACGAACAGCAGCACGCCGGTGAGGCTGCCGCCCCAGCCGAGGAGCGTCTCGATGCCTCGCGTCGCTAGCGAATGCCTCATGCCCTTCTCCAGAAAGCAAACAAGAATGATTGGATTTTGCTCCACTTGCCCCGCCGCTGCGTTGATGCCGGTCAACCGAAAGGGACCGCGCCGAAATGGCCGTGAGACGCCTTCACTGACGCAAGTCAAAATGAGAATCCTTATTAAATGTATTCTACATGCATCTTTTTACCCGGAGGCCTCCATGCGACCATCGACCACTCTCACCCCACTTGCCCTGGCCATTGCCGGCGCCCTGAGCCTGCCGGCCGGCGCCGCGGAACCCACCCCGGATTACGCCCTGCCGAGCCTTACCGTCACCGCCAAGGGCTATGCCGCCGACGAGCTCGACACGCCCAAGGCCACGCTGCGTCTCGACCCGCGATCAGAGCCGGTGACCGAGACCGTCGGCAGCCTGTTCCGCGGCGAGCCGGGCACCGTCGTGCACAGCGACGGGAGCTGGGGCCAGAACCCGGTGCTGCGCGGCTTGAAGAAGGAGAGCATCGTGCTGCAGGTGGATGGCGTACGCGTCAACTCCGCCCAACCGGCGGGCGCCCTGGCGTCGTTCGCCAGCCTCGGCCTGCTCGACAGCGTCGAGGTGGTGAAAGGCCCCGGCTCGGTGCTGCATGGCAGCGGTGCCCTGGGCGGCGCGGTCAACCTGCGCACGCCGGACGCCGAGTTCACCGATGCGCCCTCGGTGCGCGGACGCTTTGCCACCAGCACCGGCAGTGTCGACGAGAGCCTCGGCGGCGGTGCCGTGCTGCAGCTCGCCGATCGCGACCACGCCCTGGTGCTGGGCGCCAGCGGCCGCGACGTCGGCGACTACGACACCCCCGAGGGGCGGGTCGAGAACAGCGGCTTCGAGTCCGGCGCCTTCCTGCTCAAGTACGCCTTCCGCCTGGCCGACGACCACCGCCTGACGCTCAACGTGCAGGGCCAGGAGGATCGCGACGTCTGGTACCCCGGTTCGGCCAAGCCCGGCCCGCATCCGGCGCTGGGCACCCTGACCATCCACTCGCCGCGCCAGCAGCGCGAGCTCTATGAGCTGGGCTACACGGGCGAGGTGGGCCCGGGCACCCTGGAGGCGAGCCTCTACCGTCAGGAGATGTATCGCGAGATCCGCGCCTGGTCGAGCGGCCAGGCGCGCAACCAGGTATGGAACGACGTTACCTTCACCACCGACGGTGCCCGCACCCAGTACCGCCTGCCGCTGGGCGAGCGCCACCTGCTGACGGCTGGCGTCGAGGCCTGGGAGATGAGCGGGGACCCGCAGCGCTTCCAGTTCAATTCGCCGCTCTCTGACAACGCCGTGCCCACCTCACCTTTCCGCAAGGGTACGCTCGAAAGCCGCGCCTTCTTCGTCCAGGACGAGGTACTCTTCGACGACTGGACGCTGATGGCGGGGGCCCGCTACGACAGCGTGACCGGCGATGCCGCCATCAAGGGCAGCGGCCCGAGCGCCACCACCGAGGGCTTGGAGAACACCAGCGACACCCTCTCCTGGTCGCTGGGTGCGATCTATAACGTCTCACCGCTGGTCAATCCCTATGTCAGTCTGGGCTCCGCCTACCGCGCACCGGACATGCGCGAGCGCTTCGAGGACGCCGCCCGCGGCGACGGCTACTTCCACATCGGCAACCCGCAGCTCGATCCCGAGCAGTCCACCAGCCTGGAGATCGGCCTCAAGGGACGCAGCGAACACGGCGAGTACCGCCTGGCCGCCTTCCACACCCGTATCGACGACTACATCGCCGGCCGGGTAACGCCTCAGACCCATCCCAAGAATGGACTGCCGATCAAGCGCACCGAAAACCTCGACCAGGTAGAGATCCAGGGCGTGGAGGCGGGCTTCACCCTGCCCCTCAAGGGTCAGCTGGCCGGGGGCCACTGGGAGCTCGACGGCAGCCTGACCTGGCTGCGCGGCACCAACGAGCAGGACGACGAGCCGCTCCACCAGATGCCGGCATCCGAGGCGACGCTGGGCATCGGCCAGCAGCCGCCCACCGGCTTCCACTGGCACGCCCAGGTGCGTGCCGTGGACGACCAGGATCGCACCGCGGACATCTTCTCCGGCGGTAACGAGCAGGCCACGCCGGGCTACGCCACCGCCGATCTCGGCCTGGGCTGGCGCTTCGGCGAGGCCGCCGGGCTGTCGTCGCTGGAGGTGGGGCTGGATTTCAACAACCTCTTCGACCGCGGCTACCGCGAGCACCTCACCGACCAGCCGAAGGGCGGGGAGCTCCTCGCCCCGGGCTTCGGCGCGGTGGCCACCCTGCGCGGGCGCTTCTGATCTGACACTTCCGAACCAGCGCTTCCCGACCGCCCCTCCCGCGGGGCGGTCAATTCACGACGAATCGGGGGTGGCAAAACGTGCGCTTTCCTTCCATGATGTGGAGGTCGTCATTTTCTTGATGGAGCAACATGAGTACGGCACGTCCGATTACCAGCGCGGAACGCAGTGAACCTCCGCCTAGCTGCCCTGACCTCGACGTCAGGGATCTGGAAAAACGTACACGCCTCATGCGTATCGTCACCCGGCTGATCGCCGTCTCCGACCTCGGGAGCCGCGAAATCGCCCGCCGCGCTGGCCTGCCGGTGCAGAAGATCAGCGACCTGCTCGCCGGCCGCCTGGAACACCTCTCGGTGGATGAACTGCGCCTGGTCTATCGCACCATCGACCCGGAGGGCGCCCCGCACTAGCCAGCCGTCTCGAGATTGCTCCCACGCTGAAACGCTTCGTCACTCCGACGAGGCGTTCGTGGGTTTCCGGCTTCGTTGGTTTCCGGCAAGGAACTCGCAGCTGCGGGCGCGGCAAACGCCTACCCGAGCAGCGGGCACCGGATCAGTTCTCGCGCTGCTCGTAAGCTTCGGCCGCCTGGACAGCGTCCTTCTTGCTGTCGTGCTGGGAGACGATGACCTCGTTCTCGGGTTCCGTCTCGTCGACCACGTTCCACCCGATGACATTGTGATGGATACCGTCGACATCGTAGACGGGCTCGATGCGTGCTTGCTTGTTGCTCGCCTTGGGCATTCTCCCTCCCGGTCTGTGACACTGGCTGGGCCTCTTCTCCTCAACCTAGCCAAGGTGCCAGCGGCTTGCCAACCGTCGCGACCAGGGGACCGCCCGACCTCCCTCGACGGTAGGTCGGCCCGCGTCACTCCTCTTGATCGGTCACCGCCCCGGTGCTGGCCGAGCTGACCTGCCGCGCATACTTGGCCAGCACACCGCGGGTGTATCGCGGTGCGGGTTGGCGCCAGGCGGAGCGACGGCGCATCAGTTCCTCGTCGCTGAGGGCCACCTCGATGGTGTCGGCCTCGGCATCGATGGTGATGGTGTCACCATCCGCCACCAGCGCCAGCGGGCCCCCGTCGAAGGCCTCGGGCGTCACATGCCCCACCACGAAACCGTGGCTGCCCCCGGAGAAGCGCCCGTCGGTGATCAGGGCCACCTCGCTGCCCAGGCCCCGGCCCATGATCGCCGAAGTGGGAGTGAGCATCTCGCGCATGCCCGGCCCGCCCTTGGGTCCTTCGTAGCGGATCACTACCACGTCGCCGGCCACCACGGTGCCGTCGTTGATGCGCGCCTGGGCCTCCTCCTCGGAGCCGAACACGCGTGCCGTGCCGGAGAAGCGGGTGCCCTCCTTGCCGGTAATCTTGGCCACCGCCCCCTCCGGGGCCAGGTTGCCGTAGAGGATGCGCAGGTGGCTCTCGGCCTTCACGGGCCTGTCCAGGGGCGCAATGATCTGCTGGTCCTCGGGGTAGGGTTCGACGTCGGCGAGGTTCTCGGCAAGCGTCTGGCCCGTCACCGTCAGGCAGTCGCCGTGGAGCATGCCCGCATCGAGCAGCGTCTTCATCAGCGGCTGGATGCCGCCGATCTCGACCAGCTCGCTCATCATGTAGTGGCCGCTGGGTCGCAGGTCGGCAAGCACCGGCACGCGCTTACCGATCGCGGTGAAGTCGGCAAGCGATACCTTGACGCCAAGGGTGCGCGCCATGGCGATCAGGTGCAGCACGGCGTTGGTGGAACCGCCGAGTGCGATCACCACGGTGATGGCGTTCTCGAAGGCCTGGCGGGTCATGATGTCCGAGGGCTTGAGATCGCGCTCGAGCAGCTCGAGCACGGCGGCACCGGCCGCCTCGCAGTCGGCACGCTTCTCGCTGGAGACCGCATTCTGCGCCGAACTGCCCGGCAGGCTCATGCCCAGCGCCTCGATGGCCGAGGCCATGGTGTTGGCGGTGTACATGCCACCGCAGGAGCCGGGCCCGGGAATCGCCGTCTCCTCGATCTGCTTGAGCTCGATGAGGTCGAGATCGCCGCGCGAATGGGCCCCCATGGCCTCGAACACCGAGACGATGTCGGTATGCCCCTTGCCCGGCAGGATGGTGCCGCCGTAGACGAACACGCTCGGCCGGTCGAGCCGCGCCAGCCCCATCAGGCAGCCCGGCATGTTTTTGTCACAGCCGCCGATCGCCACCAAGCCGTCGAAGCCCTCGCAGCCGGCCACCGTCTCGATGGAGTCGGCGATCACCTCGCGCGAGACCAGCGAGTACTTCATGCCCTCGGTGCCGTTGGCAATGCCGTCGGAGATGGTGATGGTGTTGAAGACCACCCCCTTGCCGCCGGCCGCGTCGGCCCCGGTGCAGGCGTGTTCGGCCAGTTCGCCGATATGGCTGTTGCAGGGCGTGACGTTGCTCCAGGTGGAGGCGATGCCCACCTGGGGCTTGGTGAAGTCGCTGTCGGTGAAGCCCACCGCACGCAGCATGGCACGGCTGGCCGACTTGCCGACGCCGTCCACCACCGGGGCGGAGTGGCGGCGGCGTGAATCCTCGGGCGTATCGCTCATGGGCGGCCTCCTCGGTTGTGTCAGGGGTGATCTACAGAGGGTGGCCGCCTCGGCGCCGCCTGGCAACCGTGCGCAGCACGCTGACGGAGCACGGCGCGATTCGCCGATTCCCCTTCCCCGCCGTCACCCTGCTACCCTAGGCAGTCGGCAGACCCGGCCGCGCGCCGGCAACGACACCCCAACCCACAAGGAGCGACACCATGCGTGCTCTCATCGCCGGCCTGCTGATGGCCACCGCCCTGCCCGCCCTCGCCGACGGCCAGGCCACCATGGAAAGCGGCAGTGGCCAGAACCACGCCACCATGGAAGTGAGCTGGGCCGGAGACAACCTGCGAATGGACTTCCCCGGCCAGCCCCAGGCCGGCTTCATGCTGCTCAAGGAGGGCAAGGGCTACATGGTCAGCGAGATGCAGGGGCAGACCGTGATCATGGAGATGGCCAAGCTCAAGGCCATGGCCGAGGGACTGGGCGGCAACGACGCGGCGATTGCCGGTCAGCAGGCCAGCGAAGTCAACACCCTCGAGGCCAGCGGCGAGACGGAGACCGTGGCCGGCATCGAAGGGGAGGTCTACCAGCTGACATGGACGGACAAGGCCGGCAACCGGCACGAGGACGAGCTGGTGCTCAGCGACGACACCCGGGTGCGTGAGCTCTCGGCCGGCTTCGATGCCTACCAGCAGTCCATGACCGACGAACCGGACGCCATCGCCGTCGCCCTGGCCGAGCGCGAACTGGGGCTGCTGCGCTTCGGCGACCGCTTCCGCCTCACCTCACTCAGCGACGAAAGCCCGGACGCCTCGCGCTTCGAACTCCCCGAGGATGCTCAGAGCTTCGAGGAGATGATGGGCTCCGCGCTCTCGCAGTAACGGCCTCTCGCCAGTCGCGCCGCGGCACGCCTCAGGGCGTGCCGCCACGCCGAGCCGGACGTGCCCAGGCGATCAGCAGGCTGATCAGGCTAGAGGCAAGCAGCGCCCCCAGGAAGGGCGGCAGGGTCGGCACCCCGCCGGGAAAGCTCGCCGCCAGCAGGCCGGCCGAAAGGCTCCCTTGGGCCACCCAGCCCGGCAGCACGGCGCCGGCGAGCCCGGCCACCCCACCGGCCACGGCCGCCAGCGGGCTCATGCGCCGCCACAGCCCCAGCAGCACCGGCACCACGATCGCTGCACACAGCAGGTCGGCGATCAGGAAGAGGCGCAGCACCGAGAGCCCCTGCAGCGCCACGACCACCACCGGCACCATCAGTCCCACGGTGACCAGCCGCGCCGCGCGAATCGACAACCCCTGCCGGCCGCCGCCCGCCACCACCAGCGAGGCGATACCGTTCTGCAAGGTATCCACGCTGGAGGCCACCAGCGTCACCGCCAGCACCAGCGCCGGCAGGGCCAGCCAGCCCGGCGCCTCGCTGAGCAGCGCGAAGAAGGGAATCGGCGGCTCGCCCAGCGCCACCCCGGCCATGGCCGCCAGCATGCCCAGGCCACCCACCACCGCCACGACGACCACGGTGATACCACCCCCCAGCCAGGCGCCGCGGCCCAGGGCACGCGCATCCCGCGCCGCCCACACTCGCTGCCAGTAGCCCTGGTGAAAGAGGTTGGCCGCGGTCACGGCGATAATCAGCGTCAGCGCCACGCCGAGCGCACTCCCGGCCGGTATCGCTGGCAGGCTGGCATCGGCCGGCATGGCGGGCAGTCGCGTGAGCGCCACCCCGCCCACCAGGGCCAGCAGGGCGATCAACAGCCACCCCTGCCAGCGATCGGTGGCAAGACTCGCGCGCAGGCCGCCCACTGCGGTGTAGAGCAGCGTGGACACCGCCACGCCCATCACCACCAGCGCCGGCGGCACGTCGGAGAGCAGCGCGGTGATCGAGCCGATGGCAGTGAGCTCGGCGGCCAGGAAGCAGGCCATGTAGAGGACTGATACCAGCGACACCCAGCGGCGCACGCCGGCACCGTAACAGGCCTCGGCGAACTCGCCGATGCTGCGCCCCTCGGGCAGGCGGCGGCGGATCGCCGGGCCGTAGAACCCCAGCACGATGAACGGCAGCGCCGAGCCGATGGCGTAGCCGGCCAGCGCCAGGGGCCCGACAAAGGCGCCGATCTCCGGCGGGGCAAAGAGAATCCAGGCCCCCATCCCCGAGGCCAGGAAGGAGAGTCCGAGCGTCTGGGCGCCCTGGGAGTTGCGCGCGGTCACGTAGTCGTCGAGGGGGCCATCGGCTCGACGGGCGCGCAGCCCCAGGACCGCAAAGCACAGGAGCGCCGCGCCGAGCACGGCTGACGTCAGGTAGGGCATGTCGCACTTCCTCCGCCGGTATGAACCGGATCAGGTTCCAGGGTCAGCGCCTCGCGCTCTCTCAGCCCCGTCTCGCGGAACGAACCGGGACTCCCCTGGCGACAGTGAATGGATTGTGGCCTAAACAGGCCAGCCGATCATCTTCGGCCGTGGCGAGGCCCCTGTAAAGTCGAGTCAAGCTTCCATCAGCAGCCGCCAATGGTCATACTGGCGACCACCACCCGTCGGACGCCAGCGACACCGAGACCCGCCCATGCCCTACACCGAAGCCAAGGAACACGCCCCCGGCCGCCTTCACGCCATCTTTGCCGAGCCCTACACCGCCTTCGACAACGAGGTCATCGAACGGCTGCTGCACCTGCGCGTGGCCATCGATACCTTGATCCAGCGGCCCATGAAGCAAGAGCGGCTCCGGGTGCGCATCATCCATGGCTGGGAAAACGGCGGGTTCGAGCCAGCCGAGCTGAAGCACAGCGACCATCGCATCGCCTCGCTGGACGACTTCACAGCGGTGACGCAGCGCTACCAACAAGCCCTCGAGGACCAGCAGCCGCTGCCCCAGGACGACGCCACCTCCCTGCTCGCCGAGCCGCTGGCCGAGGCGATCGCCCTCGCCGAGGCCCGGGGTCAGCACCTCGATGAGGAAACGCGCACCATCCCCGCCCGCTGGCCCGCCTTCGAGCAGGGGCTCTACCTCTACACCTTCTTCAAGGTCTACCACCGCCTCACCTACGGCGAGGACGACACCTACCGCTCCATTTACTGCGAAACGCCCGACGGCCCGCGCGAGGTGCACGAGTTCCATGTCGAGGAAGGCGAGTTCGCGGTGGTGGCCCCGACCCAAGGGACCAGCGGCGACAGCCTACTGGTACTGCACATCAGCCAGCTGGCGCCGGTGCTGCAGCTGCTGGAGGAGTGCCAGGTCGCACCTCAGTACTGAGCGCCAACGATGGGCATCCTCCACACACGACCGCCTCACTTCTCCCGCGGCACCCGCCCCATCAGGTAGAACTCCGGGTTGGGCGGCGTGCCGGTTAGGGTCACCAGGCGGTTGGAGAGGGCGAAGAAGGCGGCGATGGCGCCGATATCCCAGATGTCGTTGCAGGTGAAGCCGACCTCGATCAGGCGCGACTCCCACTCATCCGTGAGCTCCCCCAACTCCAGGCCGCAGTACAGGGCGAAGTCGAGCATCACCCGATGGCGCTCGCTGATCGGCGCGGTGCGGTGATTGACGGCCACTTGATCGGCGAGCAGCGGATTCTTGCTGTAGATGCGCACCAGCGCGCCGTGCGCGACCACGCAGTAGAGGCAGCGGTTGCGGGCGCTGGTGGCCACCACGATCATCTCCTTCTCCGCCTTGGAGAGGGTGTCGGACTCGCGCTCCATCAGGGCGTCGTGGTAGGCGAAGAAGGCGCGGAACTCGTCGGGCCGATGGGCCAGCATCAGGAAGACATTGGGCACGAAGCCCGCCTTCTCCTGGACGGCGAGGATGGCGTCGCGGATATCCGCGGGCAGGTCCTGGATATCCTCGGGCACGGGGAAGCGGCTGATGGCGTTGGACATGGTGGCTCCTGGCCTTGTGGTTGTTGTCAACGGCACCACGATAGCAGTTAACGTTAACGTCAACATACCTGCAAAGGTCGAAGCTCACAGACTTTCACCTCGCCTCTCGGGCACTATGCCGGCCTCGCCTCTTCGAAAAGTTCCGCAGGCATCGGGTACTTCAGCTCCCAGGTCATTGCGATCGGGCGATCGCCCTGGTAGCTCTTCAGCGCCTTTGCCGGCCCCAGGAAGATAAAGGGAGCCGTCTCACCTTCGATGCGCTTGGTCAAGCGGGCAAAGAACAGGATGGTATAGCCACGCTCTTTGAAGTGGAGATAATTCTGCCCGGCGCCGCTTGCCTGGGTCGTATTCGACTGGCTTTCCCAGTGCAGAAGCGTAGGGCTGATGGGATAGTCGCGATAGCGCGTGGTCGGCGAAAAATCGCGCTCATCCTTTCGGAACGTGACTAGGTGAATATAGGCGCGGATTTGCTTGGCATGGATGACACCTACACCGGTGGCTCCTGGCTTTTCCAGGCTGGCCAAGCCCAGCAGGGACTTTATCTCGGGGGTCCCGTAGGCGCCATGCAACAGAAGGTCACACTCGAAAGGAAGCTCGTCGAGCCTGTGCATCGGCACATGCTGATGCTCGCGCCGCCAAGCGGCGATCTCAGCTGCATCCGCCGCCACGCTGGGGTTTGCTCGCCACTTCTGCAGCGACTGGTCGAGGTCGTCAACGCCAACCGCCGCGCCCTTTCTGCCCCAGAGCAGATAATGGAGCGCGGTCTTCTTGGCAGCGTCGTAGCGTCCCGTCGGCTCATCTACCTGGTCATCGGTTTTACCGAGATCTTCGATGGCCTTGAGGAGTGCCGGGTCGCTACGCAGGGCGATACGTGCTAAGGCCTTGCGCGCCTGGTCAAGATCGGGGTCGTTGGGTGGCGGCCTACATTCGGCCTTAGCTTTCCACGCCGACCAGCTTCGCGGGGCTAGCACCTGAACCGGAGAGAGGCCGGTCACCTCCAGGAAACGGCCAAAGGTGAGCGGTTTGCCCACCTCTTGAGACCAGGTTCGCAGGGTCTCCGGAATAAAATGATTTAAATCATTGAGCACTGAGCGAATTTTTCCCAGCACCCGCTCGCGAGCCACCCTCTCGAGCTGGATACTGCAGCCGGGCGGCAGGCTCGGGAAGTCGGCCTCCACTTCACGATCCAGCCGCTGACGCTGTCCGGAAAGCAGCGCAGTAAACTTGGTATCCAGCCGATATCGCCGGTGGGTCTGCCCGACGAAGTCGAGCACGGTTAGGCACTCCTTGCCGGGCGCATGACGCAGCCCACGCCCCAATTGCTGCAGGAAGACCGTGAGACTCTCGGTGGGACGCAGGAACATCACCAGGTTGATGTCGGGCACATCCACGCCCTCGCTGAGGACATCGACAGTAAACAGGAACGGCAGCCGGCCCTCGCGAAAGGCGCGCAAACGCTCGTCACGTCGCTCAGGCGGCGTATGCCCCAGCAGGACAGCGGCGCGGTACTCCTCGCCCAGTTGATTAAAGCACTCGGCCATGTACTCGGCGTGACGCACACCGGCGCAGAACCCCACCGCGCGCACGCCTTGCAAGTCGGGCTGATAGCGCGCCAGCGCCTGCCGGACGGTATCCACTCGCTGCCAGGCTCGGAAGTCATCGCCGGTCAGCAGGTTTTCCAGCTGGCGGCTGTCATAGTGGCCATTCTGCCAAAGGCGATCGTCACTGAGATCGACGCTGTCGCTGACGCCGAAATAGTGAAAGGGACACAGCAGCTTCTCTTCCAGCGCCTCGGGAAGGCGGATCTGCGCGGCGAACTCACCGTCAAAGTCCGGCAGGATGCTGCTGCCATCCTGACGTTCCGGCGTGGCAGTCAGCCCCAGCAGCAGTCTAGGGCTTAGTTCGTCTAGCAGACCTCGGTAACTGCTAGCAGCACCATGATGGGCCTCATCGATAACGACATAGTGAAAGTGCTTCGCTCCTAGCGACTCCCAAGGGCGCTGACGATTGAGCGTCTGTACGGAAGCAAAGAGGTGGTACTGCTCGAGGGGCGTGTGGCCAGCCAGAGTTATAGTCAAATCTGGTGGATGGAAGTCAGGCGGCAGTCCTGTCTGACTGATCGATT
>NZ_WHMA01000014.1 GCF_010994375.1 Halomonas sp. NO4 | reverse complement strand
GGCCGGGGCGGCCGCCGATGGAGCCGCCGCGCGCCCGCCACCGCGAGACCGCCGCCGAGGACGAATGCCAGGGCGCCGAGCCCCAGCGCCCCCGGCGAGGCTGTCACCACGGGCCGCGCCACGGCCTGGAGGACGCGCCACAGCACGTCGTGCCACAGCGATGAGGCGAGCAACACGGCGAGCGTGAGCAGCAGCATGGCCAGCTGCCCCGAGGCGCGCTCGATGACCACCGCCCGCCAGGCGCCGCCGCGCCGCCCGCTGGCGCCGGCATGGCGCCAGGCGCGGGCGGCATCGCCCATCACCCCGCCGGGCAGCACCTGATTGAGGAACAGCGCCAGATAGTAGTCGTGCAGCGCCCGCCGCCAGCCCAGCGGCAGGTCCAGCAAGCGCGCGGTCAATCGCCAGCGCCAGGCGCACAGCGCCACCTGCGGCAGGGTCAGGGCCAGCCCCAGCAGTACCCAGCCGGGCGCGACGCCTTCCACGGCGGCGACCACCGTGCGGGGGTCGAGCCACAGCGCCAACGCCGCCAGCAGCCCCAGACTGCCCAGCGGGCGGACGAGAAGCGCGCTCCTCACGCCGTCGCCTCCCCCGGCGGCGCCGCGAAGAGATCGCGGTGCCCCACCGTCACGCCAACCTCGCCCGCGGCCAGCTGAGCCTGGCGGTGGGCATGCCACTGCATCAGGCGCTCGGCCTGCTCGGGGGCCTGCTCCCGCGCCGCGGCGTACCAGCCCGCGACCAACGCCTCGGCCACGGGCTGCGTGGCCGGCTCGCCGCTGGGCAGACACCAGGGGGTATCGGCGCTCGCCACCCGGTAGCCTGCGGCCTCGAGCAGCGCGGCGAGCAACCCCGGCGCCTCGCCGCCCAGAGCGGCGCCCAGCCCCTTGTCGCGGCGCTGATGGGCCTGGACCAGACCACGTACCACCGCATCGTCGACCGTGTCGGCACGCGCGCCGGCGGTGTCGAGAAAACCCCAGTCACCGTCCACGCTGAGCGTGATGAGCAGGGCCTGGCCGCGCGCCGCGCAGCGGTCGACCAGCGCCACCGCCCAGTCTCGGGAGACCAGATCGCACAGCGCCGAGGCCACCACCAGGTCGGCCTCCCCCAGCAGGGCTCCGCCCACCGGCGCCAGATGGCGGCGGTCGAGACTTACTGCCACGCGCTCGCCTCCGGCATCCTGCACGCGGGTCCGGCGAGCGTGCGCCAGCAGCTCGCCATCCTGATCTACCAGCCGCCAGCGCTGCGGCCCGGGCAGGCGCGGGGCAAGAAAGCGCAGGTTGCTGCCGCTGCCGGCGCCCAGGTCGACCAGCCGATGCACGCCGGGGCGCGCGGCCAGCCAGTCGGCGGCGAAGCGGGTGAGCGTTCGGCTACGCGAGCGGGCATCGAGGGCCTCGCGGCTCGCCAGCCAGTCGGCCGAGAAGTGGGCGGCATCGACGGGAGCAGCCATCACGTCCTCTCCCCACAGCTGGGCATCACGGGCTTCTCGTCGAGCGCGGCGGCAAAGCGCACCCCGGCCGTTGGCCAGTCGGCCAGCCGTTCACGCGCCGCCCGGGCGCCTTGGCGAAGGCAGCGGCGCAGGGCCGGCTCGTCGAGCCAGCGCGTGAGAGCCGCGCGCAGCGCCGCGGCGTCGTTCGGCGCCACGGCAAGCCCCGCCTCGGGCGGCAGGGTATCGACGAGCGCCCCGCCGGTGGTGGCAACCACCGGCAGACCACGCGCCAGCGCTTCGCTGACCACCATGCCGTAACCCTCGTAGCGCGACGCCAGCACGCTGAGGTCGGCCGCCTGCCAGAGTGCGGCCAGCCGTTCGCCGTCGAGCTCGCCATGCCAGGTGACCCGCTCGGCGAGCCGGTACTCGCGGGTGGCCGCGAAGAGTCGCTCCGCCCAGGCCGGGTCGCGCGCAGGGCTGCCCACCAGATCGAGGTGCCAGGCGCGGTCGGTAATACCGGCCAGCGCCTCGAGGAGCCGGTCGTGGCCCTTGCGCGGCGTCAGGGTGGCCACGCACAGCAGCCGATTGCCGCCCGTGTCGGGGCCCTCGGCCCGGGCCGAGGCGGCCAGCGGTGCCGGCTCGACCCCAGGCTCGACCACTCGTATCCGCTCGGCGCTCACCCCGTAGCGCGCAAGGCCCCGCGCGGTGTAGGCGCTGGTGGCAATCACCCGGCGCACCTGCGCCAGGGCGCGCCGTTCGCAGGCGAAGAGGCGTTCGCGGGTATCGGCGTCCAGGCCGCTCTCCTCGGCCAGGGGATGGTGCACCAGGCCGGTGAGGTCGAGGCGGACGGCGTGGGGTGCCACGGCGTCGGGCAGCCCGCCCAGGGCCAGGCCGTCGATCACCACCCGGGCGCCATCGGGCAGGCCGGCCAGGGTCTCGGCCAGGCTCCGGCGGGCACGTGCATCGGGATCGGGGAAGCGCCCCGCGAGCCCGGTCACCGTCACCACCCAGCCGCGCGCGCGCAGCGCCTCGGCGATGTGCGCATCGTAGAGATAGCCGCCGGTGAGCTGGTCGGGGTCGCCGGCAACGATCAGCTGCAGGTCAGGGCGGCTCACAGCGCCCCCTCGTAGCTGGCCCAGGCGATGTGCGACTCGTGGAGGGTGATACGCAGCGCCTCGAGCCCCGCGGCCCCGGGACCCAGTTCGCCGGCGGCGATGGCCGCCGCCAGGCCGTCGAAGACCCGGCGCGCCAGGAACTCGGTGGTGGTGTTGCGCCCCTGGAAGGCGTCGAGTTCATCGAGGTTACGCAGGTCATAGGCGCCCAGCACGCCCTTGAGGGCGGCGGCGGCCAGACCGATGTCGACCACCAGGTCGTCGGCGTCGAGTTCGGGACGCTGGAAGGTGGCATCCACCACGTAGGTGGCGCCATGGGTTCGCTGGGCGGGGCCGAAGACCTTGCCGGCAAAGCTGTGGGCGATCATGAAGTGGTCGCGAACGGTAAGGCTGTACATGGGCTCTCCTGTCCGGGTCGGGCTCAGGGGTAGCGCAGGCGGTGACAGAGCACCTCGCCGCCGCCGGCGGCAAGCTCGGGCATCAGCTCCGGCAGGTCGCGGAAGTCGCTCTCGCCGCTGATCAGGGCGTCAAGGCGCGCATCGGCCAGCAGCGCCAGCGCCAGCGCCAGGCGGCGGCGGTGATCCCAGCGCACCGCACGCTCGGCGGGCAGCCGGCCCACCTGGCTGGAAACCAGTTGCAGGCGTCGGGCGTGAAACGCCTGGCCCAGCGGCAGACTCGCCTCGCGCTCGCCGTACCAGCTCAGCTCCACGATTCGCGCCTCGAGGCCGGCGAGGTCCAGCGCCAGGCGCAGCCCCTGGGGATTGCCGCTGGCATGGAAGACGCGATCGCAGCCCGGCGTGGCCCGCTCGGGGGTGGCGAAGCCGGCGCCCAGCCGCCGCGCCAGGTCGGCGCGCCGGGTTGCCACGTCGATCAGCTCCACCCGGGTGCCGGGGATGGCCGCGCACAGCCAGGCCACCAGCGCTCCCACCACTCCGGCACCGATCACCGCGATGCGATCCCCCGGCCCCGGGGCGCCATCCCAGACGGCGTTGAGGGCGGTTTCCAGGTTGGCGGCAAGCACGGCCCGCGCCGCCGGCACGCCCTCGGGCAGCGGCACCACGGCCTCGGCGGGCACCACATAGCGATCCTGGTGGGGATACAGGCAGAACACCTCGAGGCCGCGCAGCTCGGCCTCGCCCGCCTCCACCACACCCACGCTCACGTAGCCGTACTTGACCGGGCCGGGAAAGTCGCCAGCCTGAAAGGGGGCGCGCATGCGCTGGTACTCGCTTTCCGGCACCTCGCCGCGGAACACCAGGGCTTCCGTTCCCCGACTGACGGCGCTGAAGCGCGTGCGCACGCGCACTTCGCCCGCCCCCGGTTCGGGCAGCCGCTCCTCGCGAAGGGCACCGTGGCCCGGCGAGAGGATCCAGAAGGCGGTCGTCTTGGTCATGGCGGCATCCTGACGGGCCATTTATCTTCTACAATAATGGTACAAATATTGAGTTTTGCATAATATAGACTCGCACGGAGCCTGGCATGTTCCTCCCGTCTCGTCAGCATAGCGGCAAAGCCCCGCCGGCCCAGCGCCGGCCCTCCACGTTTGCGGAGCTGCTGCTGGGGCTGGCGGTCGTGCTGGCCCTGGGGGGCGCCCTGGGCCTCGGGCTCGGCGCGCCCCCCGCCACCCTCGCGCTGGCCGCGGCGTGCTATGCCCTGCTGGCCACCCTGGTGGCCCGGTTCCACCGCCAGCCGACGGGACTGGGCTGGGCCAACCGCGTCACCTTGGCGCGCGGCGTGCTGGTGGCCCTGCTCGCGGGTAGCCTGGCCGAGCCAAGCCTGATCGCCCGTCATGCATGGTTTTTTGCCGCCATGAGCGGCACCGCCCTGCTCCTCGACGGCCTCGACGGCTGGGTGGCGCGCCGCACCGGCACGGCCAGCGCCTTCGGCGCCCGCTTCGACATGGAGCTCGACGCTGCCTTCATCCTGGTGCTGTGCCTGGCCCTGGTGGCGATCGACAAGCTGGGCCCCTGGGTGCTGGCCATCGGCGCCATGCGCTACGCCTTCGTGCTGGCCGGCTGGCGCTGGCCCTGGCTCGCCGCCGAGCTGCCGGCGAGCCGCCGGCGCCAGGCAGTCTGCGTGTGGCAGGTGGCGACGCTGCTGCTCGCCCTGCTACCACCGGTCTCGCCCGTGCCGGCCGGCTACCTGGCGGCCACCGCGCTACTTGGGCTGACGGTTTCCTTCGCGGTGGACATCGCCTGGCTGCGCCGCAACGCCAGGTGAACGCCCATTCCCACCCGGCGATGTCCGGGCTGGCATTGCCTCCACGTCTTGCTACACTGCCAGCGACGCTTGACGGGGTGCCGGTGAATCCGGCTGAGATGGCGCAGGTTCGAGAGAACGCAGCGCTGGTCCCGTAGAACCTGATCCGGTTGGCACCGGCGTAGGGAATCAGGCGATGGGCCACGCAGGCTTCTTCCCGGTGCAGCCCCTCTCCGTTTTCCTCTGCCCGAACCTCCGGATCCCGACCCCTGACCGGAGGCAAGATGGGTTACCGCTTCAGCGATCTGACCGCCGCCTGCCAGAGCGACTGGCGTGCCTACCTCGAGCACGACTTCGTGCGTGCCCTGGGTACCGGCACCCTCGACGAAGGCGCCTTTCGCCACTACCTGCAGCAGGACTACCTCTTCCTGATCCACTTCGCCCGTGCCTATGCGCTGGCCGCCTACAAGAGCCGCACGCTCGCCGACCTTCGCCAGGCTCATGAGGGCCTCAAGGCGATCCTCGACGTAGAGCTCGACCTGCACGTGAGCTACTGCCGCGACTGGGGCATCGCCGAGGAGGAGCTCGCCGCCTTGCCCGAGGCCCGCGCCACGCTCGCCTATACCCGCTACGTGCTGGATGCCGGTAACCGCGGCGACCTGCTCGACCTGCACGTGGCACTCGCGCCCTGCGTGGTGGGTTACGGCGAGATCGCCAATTGGCTGAATGGACAGAGCTTCACGCTGCGCGGCGCAGACAACCCCTATGACGCCTGGATCGCCATGTACGAGGGCGAGGAATTCCAGGCCGCCATGCGCGCCGAACTGGAATGGCTCGACGCTCGCCTGGCCGAGGTGAGCCCGGCACGCTTCGAGGAGCTGTGCACGGTATTCCGCGACGCCACGCGCCTCGAGATCGACTTCTGGCAGATGGGGCTGGATCGCAGCCTCTGACGCCTCCCTGACAACGCCACCGAACCACGAGAGCACACCATGAGCAAGACCGCCCACTTCCTCGCCGAAACCGCCCAGGTCGACGAGGCCGCCATCCAGGCCCTGCCCGGCTCGCGCAAGGTCTACGTCGAAGGCTCGCGCCCCGACATCCGCGTCCCCTTCCGCGAGATATCGCTGTCGCCGACCAAGACCTCGGGAGCCGATGAAGAGAACCCGCCGCTGCTGGTCTACGACACCTCCGGCCCCTATACCGACCCCGAGGCCGAGAACGACCTGCGCCGCGGCCTTCCCGAGCTGCGCCGCGCCTGGATCGAGGCGCGCGGCGACACCGAGTTCCTCGACGGGCCGACCAGCGAGTATGGCCAGCGTCGCGCCAATGACCCGCTGCTCGCTCCGCTGCGCTTCGACCTGACCCGCACGCCCAGGCGTGCCAAGGCGGGAAAGAACGTCACCCAGTTGCACTATGCCCGCCAGGGCATCATCACCCCGGAGATGGAGTTCATCGCCATCCGGGAAAATCAACGTAGGCAAGCCCTCGGATCCGAGGAAGTCGAGCGCATCCTCGGCCACCAGCACCCCGGCCAGGGCTTCGGCGCCCGCCTGCCGGAGGAGATCACGCCCGAGTTCGTGCGCGCCGAAGTCGCCGCCGGCCGCGCGATCATTCCCTGCAACATCAACCACCCGGAATCCGAGCCGATGATCATCGGCCGCAACTTCCTGGTGAAGATCAACGGCAACCTGGGCAACTCGGCGGTGACTTCCTCCATCGAGGAAGAGGTGGACAAGATGACCTGGGGCATCCGCTGGGGCGCCGACACCATCATGGACCTCTCCACCGGGCAGAACATCCACGAGACCCGCGAGTGGATCATCCGCAACGCCCCGGTGCCGATCGGTACCGTGCCGATCTACCAGGCGCTGGAAAAAGTGAACGGCGTCGCCGAGAACCTTACCTGGGAAATCTTCCGCGACACCCTGATCGAGCAGGCCGAACAGGGCGTGGACTACTTCACCATTCACGCCGGCGTGCTGCTGCGCTACGTGCCGCTCACCGCCCAGCGGGTCACCGGGATCGTCTCCCGGGGCGGCTCGATCATGGCCAAGTGGTGCCTCTACCACCACCAGGAGAGCTTCCTCTATACGCACTTCGAGGAGATCTGCGAGATCTGCAAGCAGTACGACGTGGCCTTCTCGCTGGGCGACGGCCTGCGCCCCGGCTCGGTGGCCGACGCCAACGACGCGGCGCAGTTCGCCGAACTCGAGACGCTGGGCGAGCTGACCCGCATCGCCTGGCAGCACGACGTCCAGGTAATGATCGAGGGGCCGGGCCACGTGCCCATGCACCTGATCAAGGAGAACATGGAGAAGCAGCTCGCCGAGTGCGACGAGGCGCCCTTCTACACCCTGGGGCCGCTGACTACCGACATCGCCCCCGGCTACGACCACATCACCTCCGGCATCGGTGCGGCGATGATCGGCTGGTACGGCTGCGCCATGCTCTGCTACGTCACGCCCAAGGAGCACCTGGGCCTGCCCAACAAGGACGACGTCAAGACCGGCATCATTACCTACAAGATCGCCGCCCACGCCGCCGATCTCGCCAAGGGCCACCCGGCCGCCCAGCGCCGCGACAACGCGCTCTCCAAGGCGCGCTTCGAGTTCCGCTGGGAGGACCAGTTCAACCTCGGCCTCGACCCCGACACCGCCCGGGCGTACCACGACGAGACCCTGCCCAAGGACTCGGCCAAGGTGGCCCACTTCTGCTCCATGTGCGGGCCCAAGTTCTGCTCCATGAAGATCAGCCAGGAGGTGCGCGACGCTTACAAGGACGGTGCCACCGAACACGGCCTGGAAGGCGATGTCGAGGCGGTGAGGCGCGGGATGGAAGAGCAGGCGGCGAAGTTCCGCGACCAGGGCGCCGAGCTCTACAAGGAGGTGTGACGCCCGCCATTGCGCCCTCGCCGCGACTCACAACGCCGGTCATCCGACCGGCGTTTTGCGTCTCCGCTCGCCGAACGGGGCGACAAGGCCATGACGACGGTTGTAGCCTGAGGGCAACGGCGTGCGCACCCCGACCGGACGAGAGGAGCAAGGCCATGCCCCACCTGCATGTCGCCCTGGTGAGCGAGTGTCCCGAGATCACCCTGATCCCCCTGCTGCAGCTGCGCCCCGAGCACGTGATCCTGGTGGCCAGCCAACAGCGTCGCGCGGTGGCGGAACGTCTCCAGGTTTTGCTCGACCATGAGCTGCCCGCCGGTACCCAGCTACGCCTGACCGACGACTTGCCCACCCACGACCCCCAGGCCACCGGCGACTTCGCCGCCCGGCTCGCCGCCGACCTGGCGCGCCAGCAGGCCGACACCCCCGACCTGGCCATCAGCTACGACCTGGGCGACGCCTCGCGCCTGACGACCCTGCTCTTCCAGCACGCCCTGCAGCGCTGCCGGGCCGACGGCTACCACGTCGACCTGCCGGCGGGGGCCCTGTATCGCATCAATCCCGCCCTGGTCCCGGAAGGGCTGGAGACCCTGGCCATCGAGCCGGTGCTGGATGTCGACCTCTATCTGCTGGCCAACGGCTACAAGCGCATCAAGGCGTGTTCCGACCACGCCGCGTGGCGCAACGCCGCCGAGTCGCGGCGTCCCCTGACCCGCTACCTGGCCCACCACGCCGACCGCCTGGGGGAGCTGCTGGCCGAACTGGCGAGGATCGTGCGCGGCGATGCCGGCGAGCCGGTCATCACCGAGAGCGCCCGCGGGCGTGCCCTGCATCCCCAAGGGCAGCGCCAGCGGCTGAGCCTGGCCCCCGCCTTTCCCGAGACGGATGCCCTGAGCCGGCTGGCCGAGGCCGACCTGCTCGAGTGGTCGAACCGGGCGCCGCGGCACCTGAGCTTTCCCTCGCTGGACGGCGCCCGCTACCTGGGCGGCGAATGGCTCGCCGAATACGTCTGGCTGTGCGCCCGCGACGCCGGCCTGGAGGCACATAGCGGTGCCCACCTGCTCGACCTCAGCGGCCGTCACAACGAGACGCCCGCGGTGCTCGCCGGCCTGGCCCTGCACCACAACCAACTGCTGATGATCGCCTGCCCTCCCTTCCCCGCCCGTGCGACGGGCGCTGCGTGCAACGCCCTCCACGACCTCCATGACCTGGTCGACCACACCGCCGGCCTGGCGGGCACGCGGCTGCTGCTCGGCGCCGGCCCCCTGGAGGCCGCCCGGCCGCAAGCCTCCCACTTCGGCGTGGCCGTGCTGGAAGGGGGCGAACTCAAGCGGCTGCCGATCCGCCTGGTGCAGTGGCTGGAAACCGGCCGCTGGTCCGAGGGCTGATCGCTGCAACGCCACCGGCGTGATCAAGAACTCGCCGGAGCGCGGATAGCGGTAGCTGTCCAAGTACTCGAGGTAGGGCAGCGGGCTGTGCCTCCGCTCGAGGGGCCGATCACCACCTCGCCGCGTGCCGCCGGCCTCAGCCGGCGGTCAGCTCGCCCCCACCAGTGGGCCACCCCCTCGGCCCAGCCGGCGGGGCCGGTCGCCTCGCTGCGATACAGCGCCGGCTGCTGCGGCTCGACGGCAAGGCCATGACAGCCGCGAATCAGCACCGCCTGATCCACCGTCTCGAGCATCACTCGGTCATTGGGGCCGTCGCCCAGCGCCAAGGTCAGCGGCCGGCGGCCGCGCAACGCCGTGAATCGGCTGACCAGCCAGGCCACCGCCCCGCCCTTGTGCGACTCGCCGGTGACGTGCCAGAAGCGCCCGCCGCGCACCAGGCAGAGGCCATCGCCGGCCAGCCCTCGGCGCAGGGCGTCGAGTCGTGCCTCGTCGTCCTCCCAGATCAGCGGCTCGCTACCCTCGCGCATCCGCGCCTGGCGTACCTCGGCCTCCTCGAGGCCGGTAAAGGCGACCAACTCCGCCAGCGGCATCTCGCTCATGATGGTGAAGCGCACGCCCAAGCGCTGACGCCACACCGAAAGGCGCTGGCGAATGAGACCGATGTCGACACCCAGGGTCCTGATCGCCAGGCCGTCCGGTCCCGCGCCGCGGTCCAGGCGGGCGTGGCACCAGGCCGGGGGCAGGCCCACCACGGCGCCGTTCTCGGCGATGAAGGGGCTCTCGGTCAGCCCCAGTTCATGGCGCAGCGGCACGATCTCGCTGCACGTCTTGCAGGTCACCGGGATCACCGGCACGCCGAGCGCCTTGAGCCGGGCCAGCCAAGGGCGCGCCGGCTCCCAGCCATAGTGGTGGTGGTCGAGCAGCGAGCCATCGAGGTCGGTGAAGAGCAGCCGTGGCGTCGGGGCGGCTTCGCGGGGCGTTTCCGGGGTGGCACAGTCAGCAGTCATGGCAACACCTGCACAGAGAGTGGCACCGTTTCTCTTGCAGGGAACATGCCAGTTCTTCAGCGGGGAACCTGCCAGACCGGCTCGACGCCTCGCCCCGGCCGCAGGCGTCGGCGTAGCGGGCGTGGCCCGGCGAGCGATGCGTCATTCGAGTGCAAACCCGGGCCCCGCCGCCTGCCTCGCGATTTCGGCCACCCACGATATACTGCACCAGGCAAAAGCACTGCACCTGTCAGCGACAGCGACGAGGCACCCATGCGCTATTGGCTGATCGCCAACGCCAAGGCAGGCGATGGCTCCCGCGGCCAGTCGTTCTGGCTGCACCACCTCCGCCAGGCCGGGCTGGAAGACGTGACGGTCTGCGATCTGGGCGACAGCGCCTGGCAGGCGCAGGTCAGACCGGGAGACCGGGTGCTGGTCGCGGGGGGCGATGGCTCGGTCAGCCGCCTGGCCGACGTGTGCCTTGAGCGCGATGCCACCCTGGGCGTCCTGCCCTCGGGAACCGCCAACGACTTTTCCCGCAACCTCGCCCTGCCGGAAGACCCCGACGAGTTGTGCCGGCTGATGGTTTCTGGCTCGCCGCGCCGGGTCGATGTGGCCTGGCTAAACGAGCACCTCTTCCTCAACGTGGTGCACATCGGTCTGGGCACGCTGCCGACCACCCAGGCCTCGCCGCGCCTGAAGAAGTGGTTCGGGCGTTTCAGCTACCTGGCCGTGCTGCTGCGCAAGCTGGAAATGCAACGCGGCTTCCGGGCCACCATCGAGCACCCGGAGGGCCGCGTCGCGGATCGCTGGCTCTCTATCGCTATCGCTTCGGGCGCCTATTTCGGCGGCGGCCAGCGCGTTCCCCACGCCGACGTCACCGACGGCAGGCTGACCCTGGCCGCCATCCGCCACCGCTCCCTGACGAAGTTGCTCAGCGTCCTGTTGATCACCCGATTCACCGGCCGACCGCCGGAGAACGACGGCACCGTGATGCCCCTGGCGGTAACCGGCTGCCGCATCCGGCTCGCGCAGCACAAGCCGGTCACCGCCGATGGCGAACGGCTGGGCAAATTCAAGGATATCCACCTCACCACCACGCCCCAGGCGCTGAGCGTGATCGGCAAGCCGCATTGAGCAAGGCAGGAGAGTGCGTTGCAGGGCCGAGCATGGGAAGCCCTGCAACGCCAGGCGACGCGGCTAGAAGCGGTAGCGAATCCCCACGCTCGCCGCGTCGAAGGTGTAGTTCGAATTGTCGAGGTAGCGCATGTAGTCGGCACCGACTGCCAGGTTGGGTGCCACATCGAACTCCGCACCGGCACCGTAGGAGAAGTCGCTCTCCCGGTCGGCATTGAAGTCCACCTCGGTGACCCCGGCCAGGCCGTAGGCGCGGAACTCCTGTGAAATGGGCAGGATGCCCTTGGCGTAGGCACCGACGAGGTAGTCGAGCTCGACGTTGCCATCGGAGCCGCCGCTGCCGAGATGGCCTTCCACGGCGAAGTAGTCGTTGAACTGGGCACCGCCGTTGACGCGCAGGCCGATGTCGTCACGGGACGTGGCCGGTCCGTCCGGGTCGAGTTCCCAGAATATGGCGTCGCCGCCGATATAGGTCTGCGGGTAGAGGGCTTGCTGGGCCTGGGCCGCCCCGGCGAAGAGGCCGGTGGCCAGCAGGGTGGCTGAAGCGGCGGAAATCACGAGGGGTTTCATGATGTACCTCCAGTTAGGAAACAGCGTTTCCCATGCCCATCCTCATTGTGGAACAGCGCTTCGCGCTTGGCAAGACGGTGCGGCAACGCATTTGGACCGATGCCGCACAGCGTGCCAGGCTTGATCGAGCGCAATTTGCCAACGACGACCCGACCGCCCGACCATGGTAGACTAAGGTCTAATATCTCATTGTCAGGGAGTCTCGATGTACGCCCCCGTGCTGGTCATCAACTGCGGATCCTCTTCGATCAAGTACGCCCTCGTGCCCGCCTCTCCCGACGCGCCACGCCTGGCCGGCCTGGCCGAACGGCTGGGCAGCGACGACGCCCGGCTGAAGGGCACCGACAGCCGCGGCGAGCGCTTCACCCAGGCGCTGCCCGGGGCCGACCACGCCACCGCCCTGGCGGCGATCCTTGACTGCCTGGAGGGCCAGCGCCCCGCCGCCGTGGGCCACCGCATCGTCCACGGCGGCGAGCGCTTCACCCGTGCTGCCCTGATCGACGACGCCGTGGTGGCAGCCATCGAAGAGACCGCGGCCCTTGCCCCGCTGCACAACCCGGCCAACCTCGAAGGCGTCAAGGCCACCCGCCGGCTCTTTCCCGACCTGCTCCAGGTGGCCGTCTTCGACACCGCCTTCCACCAGAGCCTGCCGCCGCGCGCCTACCGCTACGCGCTGCCGGAGGCGCTCTACCGCGACCACAGCATTCGCCGCTACGGCTTCCACGGCACCAGCCACGCCCACGTCAGCGCCCGCGCCGATGCACTGGCCGGCATCCGGGGTGGCTGGCTGACGGCGCACCTGGGCAACGGCTGCTCCACCTGCGCGGTGTGGCAGGGCGCGAGCCAGGACACCAGCATGGGCCTCACCCCGCTGGAGGGGCTCGTCATGGGCACGCGCAGCGGCGACGTCGACCCGGGGCTGCACGCCCATCTGGCACGCCAGCTCGGCTGGTCGCTGGCCGAGATCGACCGTGTGCTCAACCGCGACAGCGGCCTGGCGGGACTCTCGGGGCTCTCCAATGACATGCGCGAGCTAGAGCAGGCCGCCGATAACGGTCATGCCGGGGCTCGACTTGCCATCGAGGTGTTCTGCTACCGGGTGGCCAAGTCGCTCGCCGCCCTCTCCTGCGCCCTGCCACGCTTCGACGGCATCGTCTTCACCGGCGGCATCGGCGAGAACTCGCCGTGGGTGCGCCAGCGCACCCTCGGCGCCCTGCCCCACTTCGGCATCGAGCTGGACGGGGCGGCCAACGCCGCGACGGTGGGCGGCCGCGAGGGACGCATCGACGCGGCCGGCCCGCAGCTGTGGGTGATCCCCACCGACGAGGAGGGCCGCATCGCCCAGGAAACCCGCCAACTGATCGAGGAAGCCTCCGCATGACACCGCGCCAAGCCTCGCCGCAACCCCAGGTCCTGCTGATGGTACCCACCAGCGTGGGCGTAGGCCTCACCTCGGCGAGTCTGGGGCTGATCCAGGCGCTCGACACCATCGGCCTCAAGGCGGGCTTTCTCAAGCCGTTCCGCCAGGACGAGCTCAACGGCCCCGGGGCGGACCGTTCCACCGCCCTGGTGACCAGCACCCTGGGACTGCGCCCCCCAGCGCCCATGGCCCAGGCCGACATAGAACGCCTGCTGCGCCACGACCGCCAGGACGTGCTGATGGAGCAGGTGATCGAGCTCTATGACCAGGCCATCGAGCGCCACACCGGCAGCGTGCCGGACGTGGTCGTGGTCGAGGGGCTGGTGACCACCGCCCACGGCACCTACGCCACGGCGCTCAACGCCCAGCTCGCCCACGCCCTCAACGCCCGGATCATCCTGGTGGGCAGCGGCGACACCCAGGACCCGCAGGCGCTGGCCGAGCAGCTCGACATGCACGCCCAGAGCTTCGGCGGGCTGGGGTCGACACGCACCCTGGGCTGCATTTTGATGCGCATGCACAACCTGCCCGGCGCCGAGACCTCGGCGGCGCTCGCCCCCGGCTCGCCCGGGCCGCTGCACGACGAGGCGCTGCTCGCCGCCCTGCGACGCTATTCGCCGACGCTGGCCACCGACCGCTTCCACCTGATCGGCGTGGTGCCTTACAACCCGACGCTCACCGCCCCGCGGGTGCTCGACGTGGCCCGGGCGCTGGACGCGCGCTTTCTCAGCGAGGGCGACGCCGCCAATCGACGCGTGCTGTCGACGAGCCTGTGCGCGCGCAGCGCCGCCAACGCCCTGCACGTCTTCCGCCCCGGCAGCCTGATCGTCGCTTCGGGCGACCGCGACGACATCGTGCTCGCCGCGGCGCTGGCCACCATGAACGGCGTGCCCATGGCCGGGGTGCTGCTCACCAACGGCTACATGCCCAATGACAACATGGTGGAGATGTGCCGCCCGGCACTGAAGACCGGCATGCCGGTGCTCGCCGTGGACACCGACAGCTTCACCACGGCCAAGAACCTCGGCGCCATGGGCAACGACATCCCCATGGACGACCTGGAGCGTGCCGAGCAGGTGACGCGCTTCGTGGCCGGCCACATCGACCTGGAGTGGCTCAAGGAGAACCTGAGCCGCGGCTACGCCGACCGCCTGTCGCCCTCAGCCTTCCGCCACCAGTTGGTCAAGCTGGCCCAGGCCGCCGACCGGCGCATCATCCTTCCCGAGGGCAGCGAGCCGCGCACCGTCGAGGCCGCCGCCATCTGCCAGCGTCGCGGCATCGCCCGCTGCGTGCTGCTCGGCAAGCCCGAGGAGATCGCCGAGGTGGCGCGCAACCGCGGCATCGACCTGCCCGAGGGGCTCGAGATCATCGATCCGGACGGCATCCGCGAGCGCTACATCGCGCCCATGGTGGAGCGCCGGCGCGGCAAGGTGAACGAACTCACCGCCGAGGCACAGCTGCAGGACACCGTGGTGCTCGGCACCATGATGCTGGCCCTGGACGAGGTCGACGGCCTGGTCTCGGGCGCAGTGCACACCACCGCCAACACCGTGCGCCCGGCCTTCCAGCTGATCAAGACCGCCCCCGGCTACCGCCAGGTGTCGTCGATCTTCTTCATGCTGCTGCCCGAGCAGGTGGTGGTCTACGGCGACTGCGCGGTAAACCCCGACCCGGACGCCGAGACGCTGGCCGAGATTGCCCTGCAGAGCGCGCGCTCCGCCCAGGCCTTCGGCATCGATCCGCGGGTGGCGATGATCAGCTACTCCACCGGGGAGTCGGGCAGCGGCGCCGAGGTGGAGAAGGTGCGCCAGGCCACGCGGCTGGCCCGCGAGCAGGCGCCGCACCTGCTCATCGACGGCCCGCTGCAGTACGACGCCGCGGCCATCGAGAGCGTGGGGCGCCAGAAGGCACCGGATTCGCCGGTGGCGGGGCGCGCCACGGTGTTCGTCTTCCCCGACCTCAACACCGGCAACACCACCTACAAGGCGGTGCAGCGCAGCGCGCGGGTGGTAAGCGTGGGGCCCATGCTGCAGGGCCTCAACAAGCCGGTGAACGACCTGTCGCGGGGGGCGCTGGTCGACGACATCGTCTATACGATCGCGCTGACCGCCATCCAGGCGGCGCAGGGGGACAGCGCCTGATTCAGGCCTCGCCCTTGAGCCGTTCGCTACGCCGGCGCAAGAGCTCCATGGTCACCAGCAGCAGCGTGGAAAGCACGATGAGCACGGTGGCCATGGCGGCGATGGCCGGGCTGATGTTCTCGCGGATGCCGGAGAACATCTGGATCGGCAGGGTGCGCTCGGTGGGGCTGGCGATGAACAGCGCCACCACCACCTCGTCGAAGGAGGTAGCGAAGGCAAAGAGTCCGCCGGAAACCACCCCGGGCACGATCTGGGGCAGCACCACGGTGAAGAAGACGCGCAGCGGGCTCGCCCCCAGGCTCGCCCCGGCGCGCATCTGGTTGAAGTCGAAGCCCTGCAGGGTGGCGTTGACGGTGATCACCACGAAGGGCACGCCGAGCACGGTGTGCGCCAGCACCAGCCCGGTGTAGGAGTTGAGCAGCCCCACCTGAGCAAAGAAGAAGTACATGCCCACGGCGACGATCACCAACGGCACCACCATGGGCGAGATGAGCAGCGCCAGGATCACCCCCTTGCCGGGGAAGTCGGCACGGTTGAGCCCCACCGCCGCCAGGGTGCCGAAGGCCATGGCCAAGAGCGTGGCGAGCGGCGCCACGATGAGGCTGTTCTTCAGCGAGTCGAGCCAGGGGCCGGCGCTGAAGATCTCCTGGTACCAGCGCAGCGAGAGCCCCGGCAGCGGATAGGTGAGAAAGGAGCCGCTGCTGAACGACAGCGGGATAATCACCAGTACCGGCGTGATCAGAAACAGCAGCACCAGGCCGCAGAAGGCGCGGAACGTCCAGAACCAGATCCGCTCGACCGGCGATGCATAGGGTGGCAAGGCCATGGCTCAGCTCCCGATCAGCTGCTTGCGGTTCACCAGACGGTGGTAAACCAGATAGAGCAGCAGCGTCACCGCCAGCAGGATGCTGCCCAGCGCCGCCGCCATGCCCCAGTTGTTGGTGGTGTTGGTGTAATAGGCCACGTAGTAGCTCACCATCTGGTCGGCCGGCCCGCCCACCAGCGCCGGCGTGATGTAGTAGCCCAGCGCCATGATGAACACCAGGATGGTGCCTGCCGCCACGCCGGAGAGCGTCTGCGGCGCATAGACCTGCCAGAAGGCGGCGAAGGGGTGGGCACCGAGCGACACCGCCGCCCGCTGGTAGCTCGGCGAGATGCCCTTCATCACGCTGTAGAGCGGCAGCACCATGAAGGGCAGCAGGATGTGCACCATAGCGAAGAACACCCCGGTGCGGTTGAACACCAGTTGCAGCGGCGACTCGATCAGCCCCAGGGTCTGCAGCGTCTGGTTGGCCAGACCGTTGGACTGCAGCAGGATGATCCAGGCCGCGGTACGCACGAGCAGCGAGGTCCAGAACGGTAGCAGCACCAGGATCATCAGCAGGTTGCTGGTCTTGGCCGGCAGGGTCGCCAGCAGGTAGGCGAGCGGAAAGCCCAGCGCCAGGCAGATCAGTGTCACGCCGCCGGCGATCACCAGGGTGCGCTGGAAGACGGCCTGGTAGAGGCGGTCCTGCTGGTCGACGCGCTGGATCTCGCCATCCGCGCCGCGCTCGAGGTCGAGGGAGGCGAGCAGGTAGCGGTCGGTGCGCGGCGGCGCCGCGGCCTGGATGCCGCGCCAGGTGGCCGTCTCGCCCCAGGCCGGGTCGATGTCGATGAGCGTGGCCCGCCAGTCGTCACTTTCCGCCGGCAACCCCATCAGGGTACGCATCAGCAGACCACGGTACTCCGGGTTCTCGTAGTTGAGGCGCCGCCCCACGCTGCCGAGCCCGCCGCCGCGACGTGAATCGCGCAGCTCCTCGGCAAAGGCGGCGAAGGTCGCCTCGCCGGGCAGACCCTCGCCGTCCCACTGCGCGAGCGCCGAGGCGGTCTGCGGCATGACCTGGCGCAGGCTGCCGTTGTCGACGCTGTTGAGCAGCATGCTGCCGATGGGCACCACGAAGACCACGACCAGAAATAGCGCCAGCGGCGCCACCAGGCCGATCGCCTTGAGCTTGCGCAGGCGCTCGGCGCGTCGCAGGCGGGACTTGAGATTCCCCTCGGCCGGCGCGGCAGCGCCGCCATCGAGAGTGGTGCTGGTCATGGATTCCCCCAAGGGTCGGGATCGGATCGGGCCGACAGGCAACGGGCGAGTGGCGGCCGGGGCCGCCACTCGCGGCGCTTACTGCGCCGCCCAGGCGTTGAAGCGCTGCTCCAGCTCCTCGCCATAGCTGACCCAGAAGGCCGTATCCATGGCCAGTGCCCCATCGAGGTTTTCCACGTGGGTGGGCATGCGTCGCGCCTGCTCGTCGTCGAGCTGATCGATGGCGTCGGGATGCACCGGACCGTAGGGAATCTCGCTGGAGTAGACCGCCTGGTTCTCGGGCTGGCTGGCGAACTCGATGAACCGGTAGGCCTCGTCGGTGTAGTCGCTGCCGCTGACGATGGCCCAGTAGTCGAGGTCGTAGACGCTGCCGTCCCAGACGATGTCCAGGGCGTTGCCCTCTTCCTGGGCGGCGGCGATACGGCCGTTGTAGGAGGAGGTCATCACCACGTCGCCGGCCACCAGCCACTGGGGCGGCTGGGCGCCGGCCTCCCACCACTGGATGTGCGCCTTGATCTCGTCGAGTTTGGCAAAGGCGCGATCGACGCCCTCGTCGGTGGCCAGGACGTCATAGACCTCGTTCACCGGCACGCCATCGGCGAGCAGAGCGAACTCCAGGGTGTACTTGGCGCCGCGGCGCAGGCCGCGCTTGCCGGGGAAGTCCTCGACGTTCCAGAAGTCCTCCCAGGAGCTCGGCGCGGACTCGAGTTCGTCGGCGTTGTAGGCCAGTACCGTGGACCACACGAAGGTGCCCACGCCGCACTCGTTGTAGGCGGAATCGATCAGCGCATCGCCCAGGCCCAGGCGCTCCCAGTCGATGGGCTCGAAGAGGCCCTCGAAGCAGCCGCGCACCAACTCCGGCGACTCCATCTCCACCAGATCCCAGCTGACGTTGCCGGTCTCGACCATGGCACGGATGCGCGACAGCTCGCCGTTGTAGTCGCCGGGGGTGAGGTCGATGCCGCTGCTCTCTTCGAAGGGCCCGTAGTACGCCTTCTGCATGGCCTCGCCGGAGGCGCCGCCGAAGGAGATCACAGTCAGCGCCTGGGCCCCGGCGGACAGGGCCAGGCCGGCGGTGAACAGGCTGCTCAGGGCCACGCCACGGGCCAGGCGCGTCAACGGCTGCGGGTGATTCATGTCACGCTTCATCTCACTCTCCCGGTCGCAAGCGACCTTTGCGTTGTTGTTGAAGAATGGGTATGGCGGGCTCGATGTCGAGAGTCCGCGTTACCCTGCCCCACAGGGCAAAATGGCCCGGGCCGGCGAACCGGCTCAGGGCGCATCCAGGGCGCGCACGTCCTCGTCGCGCCAGCCGAGCTCGATGGTATCGCCCGGCTTCATGTCGGCATCGAAGTCGTCCACCGGGACCCGCGCCACGAAGTCATCGTTGCCGGGTAGCGCGCAGCGCACGCGCAGGTGATCGCCCAAGTAGATGAACTCGTGCACCCGCGCCGGCAGGCGGTTGGGCAGCGCGCGCGCCGCGCCGTTGAGCTTGACCCGCTCGGGGCGGATCGACAGGTGCGTGGCGTCGCCCACGCCGAGCCCCGGTCCCAGCAAGGCCCCGGTGGCCAGCCCCTCGCCGAAGCGGGCGCGGCAGCGCTCACCCTCCACCGACTCGACGCGACCGGCCAGGGTGTTGTTCTCGCCGATGAACTGGGCGACGAAGGCGTTGGCGGGGTACTCGTAGAGGTTGCTGGGGGTGTCGATCTGCTGGATCACGCCGTCGTTGAAGACGGCCACGCGATCCGACATGGTCAGCGCCTCGCTCTGGTCGTGGGTGACGAAGACCACGGTCAGGCCCAGCTGCTCGTGAAGGTGCTTGATCTCCAGCTGCATCTGCTCGCGCAGCTGCTTGTCGAGTGCCCCCAGGGGTTCGTCCATCAGCACCAGCTGGGGCTCGAAGACCAGCGAGCGGGCCAGGGCCACGCGCTGCTGCTGGCCGCCGGAGAGCTGCGCCGGGCGCCGCTTGGCGAAATCGCGCAGCTGGATCATGTCCAGTATCTCCGACACCTTGCGGTCAGCCTCGGCGGCGGGCAGGCGGCGCGTCTTGAGCGGGTAGCGGATGTTCTCCTCCACCGTCATGTGGGGGAAGAGTGCGTAGTTCTGGAAGACCATGCCGAAGTTGCGCTTGTGGGGCGGCACGCTGTTGAGCCGCTGATCGCGCAGGAAGATGTCGCCGCTCGTCGGCACCTCGAAGCCGGCGAGCATCATCAGGCAGGTGGTCTTGCCGGAGCCGGAGGGACCGAGCAGAGTGACGAATTCGCCGGGCTCGATGGCAAGGTTGAGGTCCTTCACCACCAGCTGCTCGCCGTCATAGGTCTTCTGCACGGCGGCGAAACGGATCAGTGACGTCGAGGGGTCGGGACTGGGGTCATTGGACGGGTTCGGCATCGGTGCACCCCGGAGCGTGGAAGAAAACGCGGCGCCGGCAACAATTGCAGACGATCACGAAAAATGTCTACGTTCCACGCTAAGCAGCCACAGCGGCGTCGTCAAGTATATTTCACATTCACCTTTCGGCGATATTCAACGTTGCCGGCGCCGCATTTCTCGCTTCGCTACTTTATGAATCGGCGTCAATGCCGGCGTACTGCTAGAGTGGAGAAACATGTCGCGTCAACAAGGAGGCAGGCTCATGACGGTGCCCGACCGCCCCACCGCCCAGGCAGTACCGCAGGGACGCGCCCAGCTCTCGCTGTTCGCGCGCAACTTCTTCAAGCATCCGCGGATGCTGGGGTCGATCATTCCAAGCTCGCCCTTCCTGGTGCGGCGACTGCTGTCACGGGTGGACTGGGAGCGCGCTCGGGTCATCGTCGAGTACGGCCCCGGGGTGGGCACCATCACCCGCGAGATCCTGCGCCGCATGCACCCCGAGGCGACCCTGGTGGTGCTCGAGACCAACGAGGACTTCGTGGCCTTTCTCGAGCGCGCCCTGCCCGACCCGCGCCTGCAGGTGGTCAAGGGCTCCGCCGAGACCGTGCAGGCCGAGCTGGAGCGCCTCGGCCTGCCCGCGGCCGATCACGTGCTGGCCGGCATTCCCTTCAGCACCATGCCCACCACCAGTCGCCAGCGCATCCTCGAGGACACCCGAGCCTCCCTTGCCCCGCAGGGGAGCCTGCTGATCTACCAGTTCTCCTCGCGGGTGCGCAGCGACCTGCAGCGCGTCTTCAACGAGGTGGAGAGCGACTTCGAACCCTGGAACATCCTGCCGGCCCGGCTCTACTACTGCCATCGCTGACCCCTGCCCGGCATCGCCGCCGGCGCCCATCGCCCGTGCCGCTGGCCCGCAGCGGCGATTGGGCCTATCCTCAGCGGTTCGACGCGACGAACGCCCAGCTATCGACACGGAGACTGACATGGCCGGCCTGCTTCCCAACGTGGACCCCGAGGGGCTTCTGGAATACTCGGTGGTCTACACCGACCGCTCGCTCAACCACATGTCGCAGCGCTTCCAGGGCGTGATGCGCGACATCGCCACAACCCTCAAGCAGGTATACGGCGCGCACAGCGCGGTGATCGTGCCCGGCAGCGGCACCTTCGGCATGGAGGCGGTGGCCCGCCAGTTCGCCACCGACAAGCGCTGCCTGGTGATCCGCAACGGCCAGTTCAGCTATCGCTGGAGCCAGATTCTCGCCATGGGCAACATCCCCGCCGCCGTGACCGTACTCCAGGCGCGGCGCCAGCAGGCCGACGACCCTCAATCGCCCTTCGCCCCGGCACCCATCGAGGAAGTCGAGGCCACCATCCGTGCCGAGCGCCCCGAGGTGGTATTCGCCCCCCATGTGGAGACCTCGGCCGGCATCCTGCTGCCCGACGACTACCTCAAGCGCCTCGCCGCCGCCGTGCATGAGGTGGGCGGGCTCTTCGTTCTCGACTGCATCGCCTCCGGCACCCTCTGGGTGAACATGGCCGAGTTGGGCATCGACGTGCTGGTCAGTGCCCCGCAGAAGGGATGGAGCGGCCTGCCCTGCTGTGGCCTGGTGATGCTCTCCGCCGACGCCCGCGAGGCGATCGAAGGCACCTCCAGCACCAGCTTCGCCTGTGACCTCAAGAAGTGGCTGGCCATCATGGAGACCTACGAAGCCGGCGGCCACGCCTACCACGCCACCATGCCCACCGACGGCCTGGCGCGGTTGCGCGACATCATGGACGAGACGGCTGACTACGGCTTCGATCGGGTGCGCGAGGAGCAACTCGCGCTGGGCGAGAGCGTGCGCGCCCTGCTGGCCGAGTACGGCTACCCGAGCGTGGCGGCTCCCGGCTTCGAGGCACCCGGGGTGGTGGTCTGCTACAGCCGCGATGCGGGGATCGTCGGCAAGTTCGCCGCCGCCGGGGTTCAGGTCGCCGGCGGGGTGCCGCTGATGTGCGGCGAGGGCGACGACTACCAGGCCTTCCGCATCGGCCTGTTCGGGCTCGACAAGCTGCACCACCACGACCGCAGCGTGGCCAACCTGGAGGCCGCCCTCAAGCAGATCGCCTGACGGCCTGGCCTACCATGCAGCGGGGCGGCCCAAGGGCCGCCCCGCTGCATTGGCGCTGATCGAAAGTTGGCGCTGATCGAAAAACCGGCTCAGTAGCCGCCGACCCCTTTGGGCACCAGTCCCAGGTTGTTCTCGATCTTCTTGACCCCCGGCGTGTTCTCCGCAGCCACCTGCACCGCCATCCTCTCTTCCTGGCTCTCGACCAGGCCCCACAGCTGCACCACGCCCTCGGTGACGATAACGTTGATGCGATCGACCCACACGCCGGTGTTGTCGTCGACCTCCTTGAGGATGGCATCGCGGATCTCGCGGTCGTCGGCGGTAACCGGCGTCTCGGCATCCGGCGCCGTGGCCGAGAAGCCGCGCAGCAGGTTGGCGCGACTGACGATACCCACCAGGCGGCCGTCGCGGACCACCGGCACGCGCTTGATGTGGTGCTTCTCGAGCAGACGTGCCACGCGGTTGAGCGGCTCGTCCTCGGTGATGGTGATGGGGTCGCGGGTCATGATCTCGCTGGCCTTGCGGCCATGGGACTTGACGTAGTCGCCGGCATCGCCGGCGCCGACGAAGAGCGACTTGAGCCACCACGACTTGCGACGGTCGGTGCCGTTCTCCACGCGGCGCATCAGGTCTCCCTCGCTGACGATACCCAGCACCCGCTCCTGCTCATCGACCACGGGCAGGGCGCTGATGTGGTTTTCCAGCAGCAGGCGGGCAATCTCGCGAACCTCGGCATCGGGTCCGACGGTGATGACATTGGGGGTCATGACATCGGCAGCTTGCATGGGGTGCTCTCCGAACGGTGGCAGGAATCAGGGGGCGTCGCGACGCCCGGGGCGATGTTGTGACTCTAGACCGCCCGTGGCGCGCTCACAAATCGTTACGCCCTTTCAGCCTAGCAAACCGCCGCCCATCCCGTCTTGATGCAAGACAACTCAGGGCGCGAAGTGTCGGCGGAGGTAGTCGCGAATCGCCGAGGCGCCGAACAGCCAGTCGTCCTCGCCGCTGTCATGGGCGATACGCAGACAGGGCACTTCCAGCCGGCCCGTTGCCGCCTGCAGCGCCTGGCGGTGTTCGGGGTCGATCTGGATATCGCGCGCCGCGATGTCGAGCCCCAGCCGGGTGATCTCCCGGCGCACCTGGATGCTCTCCGGCGAGTTGCGCGATTGGTAGAGCGCCAGGGCACGACACTCTCGATCTACGCGTGCCTGCTCCTCAGGGTCGCGGCTCACCTCCTGGGCCGTGCCCAGCTTCCGGGCCACCCATTCCACCGGCGCCAGCAAGACCTTGAGCGGTGACGTCATGACTCCCCCCTTCCGTCTTCTTTCCGTCGTCTCCTACGACAGTAGCGCCCCGCGCTCGGCTCGGGCTAGCTCGGGTCGGGCGAGGCGCCGCGGGCACTAGTGTCACCCTCGGGGTCGGCGACGCCCGCCTTCCCCGGATCTCGCCCCTGGGCGTCGCGGGAATGCGCACTGTCGTCACCTGACAGGCCGGGGCTTGTCCAGCCTTCCATGTTGACACTGAGCCGCGGCACCCCGAGGTCGACGGCCTGCTCCTCCATGCGCTGCTTGAGCAGCAGGTTGAAGGCGCGCGCCACGTCCCACTGCATTTCCGGCGCGGTGCGAAAGCGCATGCGCAGGATAGGGCAGCCGTCCTCGAAGGCGTGGATGCCCTGCATCTCCAGCGGCGACCAGATGTAGTGGCGCATCATCGGGTCCTGGCGCAGCGCCTGGGCCGTCTCCTGCATCAGGGTGATGGCGTCGTCGATCTTCATGTCGTAGGGGATGCGGATCTTCATCAGGGCGATGCCGAACTGGCGCGACATGTTGTGGATCGACTCGATGCGGCTGAAGGTGATGATGTGCACGATGCCGTCCAGGTCGCGCAGGCGCACGGTGCGCAGCGTCAGGCCCTCCACGGTGCCCGCGTGGCCGTTGATCTGCACGAAGTCGTCCACCGCCAGCGAATCCTCGATGAGGATGAAGATGCCGGTGATCAGGTCCTGCACCAGGGTCTGGGCGCCGAAGCCCAGCGCCAGGCCGATCACACCGGCACCGGCGAGCAGCGGCGTGACGTTCACCCCCAAGTTGGCCAGCCCGACGATGGCGGCGATGATCACGATGGTGGCGAAGATGACGTTGCGGATCATCGGGGTGATGGTCTGGGCGCGCGCCTGGTTGACCCGCCGCCCGCGGGAGCGCGCCGAGGAGATGAGGGCGCGCTGAATCGCCGTATCGGCGAAGATCCACGCCAGCCAGGCCAGCAGCACCGTGACGCCGATGGCGAGCAGCGCCTGGCCGATGCGCGCGCTGGCCACCGCCTGCTGGCCGACCCCGAACAGCGACCCGCCCCACACCTGCAGCGACAGCTCGGCGAAGACCACCCAGGTCACCGCGTGCGAAAGCGCATAGCCGAAACGCTCGAGACGCTTGCGGTAGTCGCTGAGTCGCCGGCGCCGGGTGCGCCGCTCGCCGTGGCGACGGATCAGCCCGGTGACCACCAGGGTGAGCACCAGCAGCGCGGCGGTGATCACCGAGCGTGCCAGGGCCGTGCCCACGTCGCCCACGGTGACGAAGATCGCCAGCAGCGAGCCGCCCACCATCAGCAGGGCCGGCACGTGCCACAGTCGGCCCAGCACCCGGATCACATCCGCCTGGCTACCGCTATCTCGACGCTGGCGATAGGGCCGGTTGCGGATCAGGTGCTCGATGGGGCGCTTGAACAGCAGGATGAAGCGCATGGAAAACAGTGCCGCCAGCATGTTGGCCAGCACCGAGCCGAGCCCCGCCAGTTCGTCGCCGATCACCGCCGACAGGCGCGCCGAGTTAAGCGCATCGCCCAGGGCGATCAGCGCCCCGATCACGAAGAGGCGACGCAAGCCACGCACCTGCAGGATGCGCACCGCCGTGAAGCGATGGCCGCGGGTGAACACCGAGACCACACTCTCCACCACCACTGAGAGGGCCCGGCCGCACAGCGACACATAGGCGATGACCAGCGCCAGCACTCGCCCCGGGCTGTCCGGCAGCAGCTGGGCCAGCCCCAGCACCAGCAGGAAGGCCAGCGCCCAGGGCAGCATGCGCCGCAGAAAGTGGATGGCCAGCAGTACGCCGCGGGGCTCGCGGGGCAGGTCGAGCGGCCAGCGACGGCGGCGCGCCAGCATGCGTCCCAAGGCGATGAGGATCACCAGCAGCCCAACCCAGATACCCAGCAGCACCAGACTCTCGATAGCCAGGCGCATCAGCTCGCTGGGCCCGATGGTGAGTACCAGGTCCCGCAGGTCCTGCCAGCCCTGATCCAGCTGACGGCGCCAGTCATCCACCGGGGACTCGCCGGCCTCGGCCTGCTCGCCCAAGTCGCTGAGCGTCTCGGCCAGGGCGCCGAGCAGCCCCTGGGGCGAGGGGATCGGGCCATTGCCCTGGGCCTGCTGGGCGTGCACCTCGCGTAGCTCCCGCAGGTTGGTCAGCAGCTGATCGCGCTGTTCGGCGTTCTCCAGGGTGGTGATCACCTCTTCCAGCGAGCGCTGGAACGCCTCGGGATCGTAGGACTCCTGCGCGCTGTCGCTCCCCTGCCCCAGAGCCTGGATCGGCAGCGACTGGGCGAGCAGCGCCGGGCTGACAAGCAGCCCCAGCAGCAGGAACAGTGGCAGTAGAATCCGCTGGCGGAGGCCCTGGCACCGCCAGCACGGTGCGGCGAGAAACCGATCCCCAGACATGGGCGCTGTATCCTTTCCTGACGAGTGGTAACGAGGGTGTCATGCTGGATTCGTGGCAAGCAGCCCGATAGGCTGGCCGTGACTCACTTGTGGAACAGGATGCCCGCATGTCGCCGCAAGCACCACCCGAGACCCGGAACTTCGAGGGAGAGATTCGCCGCGTGGGGGTGGAGATCGAGTTTGCAGGCCTGCCCCCCTGGGAGACTGCCGAGCTGGTGCGCCGCTGTTTCGCCGGCACGATCCGCGAGGTGAGTCCGCACCGCCTGCGCGTGGAAGGCACCCGCTGGGGCGACTTCCTCGTCGAGCTCGACACCCAGTACGCCCATCCCGACGAGAGAGTGCTCAACGAGGTCCCGCTTCGCGATACCGAGCGGGAGCGCCAGCGTCACCAGATGCGCATCGACTTCCACAGCAAGACTCGCGAGCTGATCGGCGACGTGGTCACCGGCCTGGTGCCCACCGAGATCGTCTGCCCGCCGGTGCCCTGGAACGAGCTGGAGGACCTCGACACGCTTTTCACGGCGCTCTACACCCGCGGCGCCAAGGGCACCGATGCCAGCCTGCTTTACGGCTTCGGCCTGCACCTCAACCCCGAGGTGGCCAGCTTCTCGGTGGCCCACCTCGTCGATGAGCTGCGCGCTTACCTGCTGCTGGCGGAGTGGCTGCGCGAGGAGATCGACATCGACATCACCCGCGAGGTGCTGCCCCACGCCAACCCCTTTCCCAAGGACTATGCACTCAAGGTGCTCGAGCCCGACTACACCCCGGGACTGGATGATTTCATCGCCGACTACCTCGAGTTCAATCCCACCCGCAACCGCGAGCTGGACCTCTATCCGCTACTGGCCTACCTGCGGCCGAACTACCCCCATGAGCTGTTCACCGACACGCTGGTCAAGCCACGCCCGACGCTGCACTACCGCCTGCCCAACGCCCAGCTCTCGCAGCGCGGGTGGGGCGCCGTGACGGAGTGGAACCGCTGGGTCGCCGTGGAGCGACTCGCCGCCGACAAGGACGAGCTCACCCAGCGTGCCGCTCGCTACGTCAGCTATCACACCCGGTCGCCGCTGTCGCGCGGGCTGCAGCGACTGCGTGACTGGTTGCGCCGCCGCCGGATCGCGCCATGACCCGACCGCTGATCGGCATCACCACCTCCGACCGCAAGAGCCGCATCGCCTGGTGGTTCGACTGGTTCGCGGTGTGGCGCCACGGCGGGCGCCCGCAGCGGCTCTCGCCGTCGCGCCCCGTGCCCGAGCGCCTCGACGGCCTGATCATCGGCGGCGGCGACGACATCCAGGCCCACCTCTACGGCGGCGAGGTGCAGCTCGAGGTGCGCGTCGACCCCGAACGCGACGAGCTCGAGCTCACGCTGCTGGCGACCTTCATTCCTCGCAACACGCCGGTGCTGGGTATCTGCCGTGGCGCCCAGCTGCTCAACGTGCACCTTGGCGGCACTCTGGACCCCGACATCTACACCACCCACGAGGGGCTCAAGCGGCGCCGCACCGTACTGCCGCGCAAGACGGTGGACATCGTCGCCGACAGCCGCCTGCACCACATCCTCGACGTGACCTGGTGCCGCATCAACAGCCTCCACCATCAGGCCGTACAACGCACCGGCCACGGCATCGAGATCGTCGCCCGCGACCGCGACGGCCTGGTGCAAGGCATCGAATCGCGCCACCACGACTTCCTGATCGGCGTGCAGTGGCATCCCGAGTGGCTGGTCTTCAACCGCCCCCAGCAGCGCCTGATCCGCGCTCTGGTGGAGGCCGCACGACGCGCCGCGGGGTCGGGCGCGTAAACGCCGACGGCCCCGAGCGGGGCCGTCGTGGGGTGAGCGAGGCGCCTAGACCGGCGAACGACACTCAGGAATCGAGTCTGGCGTTCAGGGTGATGGTGGCGTTGAGCAGCTTGGAGACGGGACACCCCGCCTTGGCGTTATCGGCCGCCTCCTTGAAGGTCGCCTCGTCGGCACCGGGAATGATCGCCACGGTATCGAGATGCACGGCGCTGATGGAGAAGCCGCTGTCGTCCTGCTCCAGGGTCACCGTGGCCTGGGTAGCGATACGCTCCGGCGTGAGGCCGGCCTCGCCCAGTATCAGCGACAGGGCCATGGAGTAGCAGCTGGCGTGAGCCGCGCCGATAAGCTCCTCGGGGTTGGAGCCGGCCGCACCCTCGAACCGCTGGGCGAAACTGTAGGGCACGTCCTTGAGCACGCCGCTCTGGGTAGATACCTGACCCTTGCCGTCCTTGAGGCCGCCTTGCCAGACGGCGCTTCCGGTTTTGTTGATGCTCATGTCGACTCCTTGCCATGAAAAAAACGGTTGGCGTTTGCGCCATCCTTAAAGGTAGCCCAGTGGCTTGCTGTCGTCAGGTGCCGGCGGCAATATAGTGAAAAATATTTCCAATAAATGGAGGTACCCCCATGACAGGTGACGAGATCCCTCAGGTACGGCTGGCCGCCACCCCCGACGAACCCGCCGTGACACTCCCCGCCATCGGCCAGGGCAGCTGGTTCATGGGCGAAGGGCTGGCCCCGCGCCGCGATGAGGTACGCGCCCTGCGGAAGGGCCTCGACCTCGGCCTGACGCTGATCGACACTGCCGAGATGTACGCCGAAGGCGGCGCCGAGGAGGTCGTGGGCGAGGCCATCGCCGGCCGCCGCGACGAGGCGTTCCTGGTCTCCAAGGTCTACCCCTGGAACGCCGGGCGCGAGTCCGCCATCGCCGCCTGCGAGGCGAGCCTCGAGCGCCTGGGAACCGAGTACCTGGATCTCTACCTGCTGCACTGGCCGGGCAGCATCCCCTTCGAGGAGACGCTGGAGGCCTTCGCGCGGCTGCGCGAGGCGGGCAAGATCCGGCGCTTCGGCGTCTCCAACTTCGACGTCGACGCCCTTGCCACACTGCACGCCCTGCCCGGCGGCAAGGCCTGTGCGGTGAACCAGGTGCTCTACCACCTCGGCTCGCGGGGCATCGAGCACACCCTGCTGCCCTGGCAGCGCAGCCACGGCATCCCCGCCATGGCCTACTGCCCGCTCGCCCAGGCCGGACGGCTGCGCCAGGGCCTGCTCGGCCACCCCGAGGTCGCCGAACTGGCCGCTGAACGCGGCATCACCCCTGCCCAGCTGCTGCTCGCCTGGGCGATTCGTCCCATGGACGGCCGACGTGGCGCCGTCCGACGAGACGTCATCGCCATTCCCAAGGCCGTGCAGCTGCAGCACGTACGCGACAACGCCGCGGCCCTCGAGGTCAAACTGGATGACAAAGCACTGACGCGGCTCGACGCCGCCTTCCCGCCACCGAGCCGCAAGGAGCCGCTGGATATTGTCTAGCCCCTTCTGATTGTCTAGCCCTTTCTGGAAGCCAACCGATCCGCCAGTCGCGTCGGCTCCGGCAGCTTGGTGGGGCCGAGGCAGCGGATCACCCAGTCGCCGCACTGCGGACCCGGCTTACCGTGGGTGCCGTACAGCAGTGGATTGAACGCCAATGTCGCCTTGGTCCGTATTGTGATCCTTCCGCGTTGGCAGCGATTTATCCCGGTTGCGTGATGAGCTGGTAGGTTTCGGGCCGCCGATGCAACGTAAAATTGAAGATATGCTCTCGGATCTCGCGCGTTCGATCCAGATCGCACTGGTAGGTGATCAGCTCATCTTCCAGGGTGCTCGCCATGGCGACGATCTCGCCGGTCGGCGCGATGATGCAGCTCTGCCCAAGCAGGTCGCACCCCTCCTCCCTGCCGGCCTTGGCCACCCCCACCACCCACATACCGTTCTGATAGGCGCCGGCCTGCATGCAGAGGTGATTGTGAAAGCCCTGCAGGTGGTCGTGTGCGGGTACCGGGGGATAATGAATCGGCGTGTTGTAGCCGAGCATCATCAGCTCGACCCCCTGGAGGGCCAGCATCCGGTAGGTTTCCGGCCAGCGACGATCATTGCACAGCGCCATGCCCATGGTGCCGCCAAAAGCGTCCCAGGTTCCAAATCCCTGGTTGCCGGGCTCGAAGTAGCGCTTCTCCAGATGCTGAAATGGCCGCCAGGACTCAGGCTCCCTATGCCCCGGCAAGTGCATCTTGCGGTACTTGCCGACGATCGCCCCCGAACGGTCCACCAGGATTGAAGTATTGAAGTGCCGGGTTCGTCCCTCTTCCCAGGCCAGCTCGGCATAGCCGAGATAGAAGCCAATGCCCAGCTCACGAGCGGTATCGAACAGAGGCTGCGTCTCGGGCCCAGGCATCTCGCGCTCGAAGAAAGCTTCCAGTTCGGCCTGATCCTCGAAGAACCAGCGCGGGAAGAAAGTGGTCAATGCCAGCTCCGGGAAAACCACCAGCTCCACGCCTTGTGAGTGGGCCCGGTGCATTAGCTCGATCATGCGCGCCACGGCTTGTGCTCGCGTTTCCTCACGAGCGATGGGGCCCAGCTGGGCGGCCCCGATTCTCAACAGTCGACTCATTGGGTTGTCCTTGTCTCAGTCGCTCAGATCCAGCATGACCTGCAACAGCACGTTGGCACCGGCCGTCAGCTCTTCGGGCGCCGTGTATTCATGGATGTTGTGGCTGACCCCGCCCACGCTCGGCACGAAGATCATGCTGGTCGGACAAACGCGGGCCAGCATCTGGGCATCGTGGCCGGCTCCGCTGGGCATGCGACTCACGGAATGGCCAAGCGCCTTTGCGCTAGCCTCCACGCGGTCGACCATGCCTGGATCGAAGGGCACGGGGTCGAAGCGAGCCAGGGTCCGCTGGGCCACCTCAACCCCCTCCCGCTCGGCGAGCTGCTCGACGAAAGCGGCAAGCTCCGTCTCGGCCCGTGTCAGCCGGTCGTTATCGGTATTGCGCAGATCGACCGTCAAGCGGGCCTGATTGGCGACCACATTGACCAGGTTGGGCTGAACCTCCAGTGAGCCGACCGTCCCCACCTGGTCGCCACCGATGCGCGTGACCAACTCCCGCACGAAGGTGGCGGTTGCTGAGGCAGCGTAGCCGGCATCATGACGCAGCCGCATGGGAGTAGTGCCGGCGTGATTGGACGTGCCGGTGAACGTGAGTTCCGTCCAGGAGATCCCCTGGACCTTTTCCACGGCCCCGATGGTCACAGCCGACTCTTCCAGCACCGGCCCCTGCTCCACATGCAACTCGACGAACGCATGCACAACAGGCTGGCCGACGGCTTGATCGCCCTGGGCGCCGATGGCCGCCAGGCAGTCCCCGACACGCTGGCCATCGATGCCCTCGGTCGCCAACGCCTCCTCCAGCGGCATGCCGCCCACATAGACCAGGCTTCCCATCATGTCGGGAGCAAAGCGAGCGCCCTCCTCATTGGTGAAGAACGCCACGCACAGCGGCCGCCGCGTGGTGATCCCGGCATCATTGAGCGTGGCCACGACCTCCAGTCCGGCCAACACGCCCAGCGTGCCGTCGTACAGACCGCCGGTGCGCACCGTATCGATGTGCGAGCCCGTCATCACCGGTGCGCCAGTCTCTCGCCCGGGACGCATGCCGAAGACATTGCCCATGGCATCCGTGCTCACGCTCAGGCCCAGTTCACGCATCCAGCCCACCACGCACTCGCGCCCCAGGCGATCCTCTTCCGTCAGCGCCAGGCGGCAGACACCCCCACCCGGCAGAGCACCGATTTCGCCCAGGCGCTTCAGGCGCGCCAGCAGTCGCTGGCCATCGATTCGCAGAGTGTCAGGCATGATCGAGCGCCTCCCCTGCCACCTCGGCCGAGGAGCGGCCCACCAGGTCACGGTAAACCGCTTCGTCGGTCGCGCCTTCGCTGCCGATGAGCAACACGCGGCTGTCGGCGCCCAATTCCAGGGCAGCGCTCAGGGCCGGGGCCTGGCGCGCGATCAGCAGCGCGGCCAGCCCGGCCACCGCGCTCTCGCCGGCCACGACCGGCGCATCGCCGGCCACCCCGTCAGCCAACAGTCGCATGGCCTCTACAGCCGCCTCATCGCTCACGGTGAGGTAATCATCGACGCCCTCATCCAGTACTTCCCACGCCAGCAGGGACACCTCGCCACAGGCCAGGCCAGCCATCAGGGTATCCAGCTCGCCTGCGACCGCCGTGGGGCGACCGGTGCAGGCGCTCTCGAAGAGACAGGCCGCTCGTTCAGGCTCCACGACGACCACCCGTGGCCGATCAACCCCATAGGCCTCCCATAGCTGTGCCAGGGTCGCCGCCGCCAGTCCGCCGACACCGCCCTGAATGAAACAGTGGGTCGGCGGCGCGGGCAGTTGCTGGACCGCCTCGTCGATCATTACCGTATAGCCCTGCATGACGTCCCGCGGCACCGACATATAGCCGGGATAGGAGGTATCGGATACCACGAACCAGCCGTTGGCCTCGGCATCGCGAGCCGCCTGTCGCACGGAATCGTCATAGTTGCCCGGCACGCGACGCACTTCTGCGCCAAAACGGGCAATTGCCGCCTCACGACCGGACGAGACCGTGGCATGCAGATAGATTACACAACGGGCCCCGAACTGCTGCGCCCCCCACGCTACCGAACGGCCATGGTTGCCATCGGTGGCGCAGCAGACGGTCATCGATGCGACCGCGTCGCGGTAGCGACCGGCGATCAGATCCGCCGAGGTCACGCCATCCGGCAACTGGGCCTTGAGCAAACGCAGCACGGCATAGGCACCGCCCAGGGCCTTGAAGCTGTTCAGCGTGAAGCGCTGCGCCTCGTCCTTGTAGGCCACCGTGGCGACACCCGCGGCCTTGGCAAGGCCATCGAGGCTGAGCAGCGGCGTGGGCGCGTAGCCTGGCCAGGTGCGAATCTCGTCACGGGCGTCGCACATGGCATCTTGGGAGAGTACGGCACGTTGGCGTTCCCCGATCGGGGTCGTGCGGCGAGCCCGCGGGTTGACGACATGACGCAGGGCGTCGTGGGTTATCAGCGGAGGCATGGCAATCCTAGGGTCGATGCGAGTCGAGGGTACGGCCAGATTCCTCTGGCCAGCTACCCGGGATGCCTTTCAATCTGAAACTTGATTTTCATATTGTCAACACATGAAAATATATTTTCAGTTCAGCGTGACCGTGGCACAATGCCGACATGACGACAGCAGACGACACCCCCAGCCTGGAAGCGCGGATCCAGGCTCACTACAGCGAGCTGCCCCCGGCGGAGAAGCGGCTGGGCGACCTGCTGCTCAGTTTTCCCGGCGATATCGCCACCTACAGCGCGGGTGAATTGGCCGAGGCCGCTGGCACCTCGAAAGCCGCGGCCTCCCGCTTCTTTCAGCGCCTGGGCTACAAGGATTTCAACGCCGCCCGTCAACAAGCGCGTGACGCCAAACGCTGGGGCTCGCCGGTCTATCTCTCCTCCGGCGCCGCACCCAGTCGGCAGTCTGTCCAGCCGCCGCAGCCGAGCCAGCTCATCGCCGATCACGTCGCCCAGGAAACCCAGAACCTCACACACACCCTGGAAGCCTTGCGCCCCGACCGGCTCAGAGCTTGCGTGACCGCCCTGGCCACGGCGCAGCGGGTCCACGTGGCCGGCTTTCGCAACAGCCACATGCTGGCCAGCTACCTGCACCGCCAGCTACAGCTCCTTCGCCCCGACGTTGTCCTGCTGCCGAAGAGCGGCCAGACCCTCGGCGAGGACCTGGTCGACATCACCACCGATGACGTGGTGATTCTTGTGGGCCTGCGTCGTCGCGTGAGCCTGGTGTCGCGCATCCTCGATGTTGCCCGCGAGCAGGGCGCTCGCAGCTTGCTGATCACCGACCCATCGGCGGTCGACCCGGGACTGACAGGCACTTGGACGTTCACCTGCCAGGTACGCTCACAGTCACTCTTCGATAGCTATTCCGCCACCATGAGCGTTATCAACCTGCTATGCACCACGCTATATCAATATGATGTACCGCAGAGCCAGTCACGCCTGAAGCGCATTGAAGCCTTGCATGATGAGCTGGAAGAACTGAACGCATATCCCTGATAATCACCAGCACGAACAAAGGCGACAAGCCCCGAAATAATCGCACGACAAATAGCGATCTTTCCCATCTTGATACTCCCCAAAACCCCCCTGATTTTTACCATCACTAACTCAACATATTGAGGGCATCATATCGGAAACCCATTCCGAGATGATGCCCTCTTTTTTCCAGAAAAACTTCGCAATAATCTGAAGTATTAACACTGGTGCAGTCATGCACCATTATTGGTCATTATCGCCGAATTCGCCAGGGGATTTTCGAAATTATATAGACACATATAATTGATATTAAAGGAATTTATCTGCCTTGGCATGCCTATTGAATAATGCTGCGAGAGCACGCCTAACGGAGCACTAACATGTCACGCTTACGACACACCATCAGCCATTCCAGCGAGACCTTGAACACCTGGGTGGAGCGGCTGTGCGTTTTCCTGCTGTCACTGCTGGTGTTGACGGTCTGGCTCGGCATCCTGTCTCGCTATGCGCTGCCCTGGAACCTGACCTTTACCGAAGAACTGGCCCGCTACCTAATGATCTGGGTCGCACTTCTTGCCGTGTCCATCGGCATATGCCGTCGACAGCACGTCGGTATGCTGGTGATTTTTTCACGACTGCCCCTGGCCGCACAGAAGGCGCTCTCCCTGGGCTTTGATCTGGCGGGTATCACCTTCTTCGCGGTGATGTTCTATTACGGACTCGCCTACACCGAACGGGGCTTCAGCCAGTCAACCATGATCTTCGGCATTCCCCGGGGCTACCCCTACCTGATCATCCCCATTGCCTCGGGCATGGCGTGCCTGCAGCTGACGCTGGCCGCGATCCGCGACCTGCTGGCTACCGCCGCCCGACCCGCTCTCGAACGCGCCTGACAGGACACCATCATGATTATCGTAGCGACGGCTTTCTTCGTCCTGCTGTTTCTCGGCATGCCAGTGGGTATCGTGCTGGGCATCGCCGGCATGATCGGCATCCTGGACATGGGCGGCGGGCATTTCCTGGCCATGGTGCCGGACCGCTTCTTCTCCGGCCTCAACATGTTTCCCTTCCTGGCCATGCCGTTCTTCATCCTGGCCGGCGAGATTATGAACCGCTCCGGCCTGACCCTGAACCTGGTGAATTTTGCCCAGGCGCTGGTCGGATGGCTGCGCGGCGGCATGGCGCACTCCAACATGTTGGCCTCGGTGATGTTCGCCGGCCTGACCGGCTCGGCCACCGCTGACGCTGCCGCTTTCGGCAACACGCTGGTTCCGGCAATGAAGAAGGCCGGGTATTCAGGCTCCTACGCCTGTGCTGTCACTGCCGCCGGCTCGATCATCGGGCCGATCATTCCCCCCTCCACGCTGGCCATCATCTACGGATCGCTGATGGGCGTCTCCATTGCCGGGCTGTTCGCCGCCGGCATTATCCCCGGCCTGCTGCTCTGTCTCGTCTGCATGTGCCTGATTGCGGCCACCGCCCGCCGCCTGAACCTGCCCAAGGACGACCGGGGGCCAAGCCTGGCCCGTATTCTCAAGGAGTTCCGCCACAGTCTGCTCGCCCTGATTCTGCCGGTCTTCATCCTCACGGCAATCCTGACCGGCATTACCACGCCCACCGAGGCCGCAGCGCTGGCGGTGTTCTACGCGCTCTTCGTGGGCTGCGCGCTCTATCGCAACATCCGTCTGCGCGACCTCTACGAGATGCTGGCTCGTACCGCCCTGATCACCGGCGTGATCTTCCTGATCATCGCCTCGGCCTCGATCCTGGGCTGGTGGATGACCTTCAACCAGATCCCCCAGCTCATCGCCAACGGCTTCCTGTCGGTTTCCGAAAACCCGGCCGTCGTGGTGGCCATGATCGTGGCCCTGCTGCTGTTCATCGGCCTGTTCATGGACATCAATGCCGCGCTGATCATCCTGGCACCGGTCCTGGCCCCGCTGACCCTGGCCATCGGCCTGGAGCCGGTACATGCCGGCATGATCATCATTCTCTCGCTAACCATCTCGTTGATGACGCCGCCGGTCGGAGCCTGCCTGTTCGTGCTGGCCTCGGTGACCGGCGAGCGTATCGAGTCGATCACCCGTTCGCTGTGGCCCTTCATCGTGGTCCAGCTGCTGGTGCTGATCGCTGCCGCCTACTGGCAGCCGATCACCCTGTTCATTCCCCGCCTGCTGGGGCTGGCTGGCTAGCCCCAGCAGGTTTCACCACCCCAAGGAGTCAACTATGACCCTCTTTACACGCAAGACCCTCACCACGGCTACGCTCTCACTGGCTCTGGTCGGCAGCCTCTCTGCCCACGGCGCCACCACCATGCGCATCGCCCACCTCAACCCGCCGGAGTCCACAGCCAGCAATTCCGGCGCGATGACTGCAGTGTTCAAGCAGCTGGTGGAAACGGCCAGCAACGGGGAAATCGAGGTCGAGGTCTACCCCGCTGGCCAACTGGGCGAAGATGCCAATGTCATCAACCAGGTCAGCCAGGGCATCGTGGAGTCCACGATCTCGTCGGCTGGCGGCATGGCTGAGCACTATCCGCGCATCGGCATTTTCGATATTCCTTTCGCCTTCCCCAATATCGGCGTGGCAACCGAGGTCATCGACCTATCCAGCGATTTCGGCAAGGAATTGGCAGCCGACCTGGAGGCCGAAACCGACGGGCTGAAAGTCCTCGGCCTGCTGGATAGCGGCGGTTTCTTCCAGTTCACGAACTCCGAACGCCCGATCACGTCTCCAAGCGACATGGAAGGCCTGCGGATACGCACCATGACGCTGCCCACTCACGAGGCCATGATCAATTCCCTGGATGCCCGGGCCACTCCGCTGGCCTGGTCCGAGGTCTATACGGCCCTGCAAACCGGGGTGGCAGATGGCCAGATGAACCCCATCCAGCAGACCTCCTTCGCCAATTTCGATGAAGTGCAGGATTACTTGACCATCAGCAACCACCTGATCACGCCGTACCTCTGGCTGGTCAACGACGACTTCTATTCCAGCCTCTCAGCAGAGCATCAAGAGATCATCGACTGGGCCTCCAAGGTGGCCGTGGACGCCGGGCGCTCCATGTCGCGCATCATTGAGGCCTCCGAAAGCGGACTGCCCAAGCTGTCGGAAGGCATGGAAGTCAATGCCATCACGCCAGAGGCCCGCGAAGCCTTCGTTGCGGCTAGCCAGCCGGCGGTCCGGGAGGTCATCGAAGAACGCTATGGCGACGAGGGCATTGCCCTGCTCAACAGCATGTTGGCTGAGATCGACGAAGTCAGCGACGAGTAACACATCCACGCAGTCCCACAATGAACGCAGCCCGGCCTATGGCCGGGCTGCGCTGTTTTCATTTCTGGACCCAACAAAGAGCCGGTACTCCAAGCGCCTTCTTCCCCGGGCACTACGCCGGCCGCGACAGGGAATATTGCCATATCGAGAAACTGGCGCGACTCGATGCGGCCCTTTCCGCTACCAAGCCGCCGGGTGCCGCAGGATATCGTGTAGGGGGTTACTCTCCCCGCCGCGACGCCAGCCGATCCGCCAGTCGCGTCGGCTCCGGCAGCTTGGTGGGACCGAGGCAGGCGATAACCCACTCCAGCGCCGTGGCCAGCGTGAGGCGATGCCCCGGCGAGACGAAGATTGGCTTGACCCGAGTGCGCGAGCGCAGTACCGCCCCGATCACCTCGTCACCGTCCCGCAGCGGTGTCCAGTCGCCGCGCTGGGGGCCCGGCTCGGCGTGGGTGCCGCACAGCCGCGACTTGGCCACGCCGATGGTGGGCAGCTCGAGCCACAGGCCCAGGTGGCTGGCCACGCCGAGGCGCCGCGGATGGGCGATGCCCTGGCCGTCGACCATCACGAGCTGAGGCCGTGCAGCGAGCTTGTCGAAGGCGGCGAGCGCCGCCGGCACCTCGCGAAACGACAGCAGCCCCGGGATGTAGGGCATCCGCGTCGGCTCGCGGTGCACCGCCTGCTCGACGACCTGCCACTCGCCTTTCTCGCCCGGGGGCCAGGCCAGCACCACCACGGCGGCCCGGGTGATCGTGCCCTGCTCCTCGAAGCCGATGTCCACCCCGGCAATGTGGCGCACCGCCTCAAGGCGATCGGCTCGCTCCACCCTTCCCGCCAGTCGGCGCTGCAGGGCAATGGCCGCCTCGGGCGCCAGGTTCCAGTCATGCAGCGGTAGCGAACTCATGGAAGCTCTCCCTGATCCTCGTCTCCTGTCGCGTTAGACTACGGGCTTTCCACCGTGACGGACCACCGGGAGACGAGGGTGAAGCTGATCCATACCGCTGACTGGCACCTGGGCCAGAGCTTTCACGGCCAGGAGCGCCATGCCGAGCATCGCGCCTTTCTCACCTGGCTGCTCGACACCCTGGTGGATCGCCAGGCCGACGCCCTACTGGTGGCCGGCGACCTCTTCGACGTAGTCAATCCTTCGCTGCGCGCCCAGGAACTGCTCTTTGAGTTCATCGTCAGCGCCCACGAGCGCCTCCCGCGGCTCGACATCGTGCTGATCGCCGGCAACCACGATAGTGGCAACCGCATCGAGCTACCCGCCCCACTGATGCGCCGCCTGCGCACCCACGCCCTGGGCCGGGTGCGCTGGCAGGGCGACGGCACCCTCGACGCCGAGCGGCTGCTGGTGCCACTCACCGATGCCCAGGGCGAGACCCGCGCCTGGTGCCTGGCGCTGCCCTTCCTGCGCCCCGCCGAGGTCACTGGCACCGGCCTCGCCCGTGACGACGGGAGCGAGGACGAGACGGACCTAAACGACTATGTCGCCGGCATTTCCCGCGTCCACCAACAGCTGATCGACGCGGCCCGGCGCCAGCGCGCGCCCGGTCAGGCCCTGGTCGCCATGAGCCACGCCCACCTGCATGGCGCCGCCGTCTCCGCGGCCAGCGAGCGGCCCATCGTGATCGGCGGGGAGGAGTCGATCTCGGCAGCGCTGTTCCCACCCGAGATCGCCTATGTGGCGCTGGGCCACCTGCACCGCGCCCAGCAGGTCGGCGAGGCTCGCATCCGCTACAGCGGCAGCCCCCTGCCGCTGGACTTCAGCGAGGTCGACTACCCCCACCAGGTGGTGGCCGTAACCCTCGACGGCGATACCCTGGCCGAGGTGGCGGCAATCCCGGTGCCGCGCCCGGTGGCCATGCACCGCATCGGCCCCGCCGGGCTCGACGACGTACTGGCCAAACTCGAGACGCTGGCGCACGACCCCGCCCAGCCCCGGGAACGTTGGCCCTGGCTGGAGGTGCGGGTCGAGCTCGAGGCACCGATTCCCGACCTGCGTACCCGAGTGGAAGCGGCGCTCGAGAACAAGGCGCTGCGCCTGCTGCGCCTGGAGCGTCGTCTGCCCCAGAGCAAGGCCGACACGGCGTCGGCGCGCATCGACCTGGAGCAGCTCGGCCCGCGCAAGCTCTTCGAACGCACCTGGCAGGCGCGCTGGGGCGAGTCGCCGGGGGACGCCGTGCTGGCCGACTTCGACCGCCTGCTGCAAGAGGTGCTGGACGATGAGGGCGCCGACACCGGGGAGAGCCGCCCATGAAGATCCTTGCCCTGCGCCTGGCCAACCTCGCCTCCCTGCCCGGTCCGCTGGAACTCGACTTCACCGCCGCACCGCTGAGCGATGCCGGCCTCTTCGCCATCACCGGCCCCACCGGCGCCGGCAAGAGCACCCTGCTCGATGCGCTTTGCCTGGCGCTCTACGGCAACACGCCGCGCCTGCGCCAGGCGCCCGGCCGCGACGCCCCGCTGCCCGATGTGGGCGCCGAGACGGTCAGCACCGCCGACCCGCGCACCCTGCTGCGCCGCGGCACGGCCAGCGGCCACGCCGAGGTGGACTTCCTGGGCCGCGACGGCCGCCGCTACCGCGCCCGCTGGGCGGTGCGCCGTGCCCGCGAGAAGGCCACCGGCCGCCTACAGGCCGTCGAGCAGTCGCTGCGCGATCTGGACGACGACCGCCTGCTCACCACCCAGAAGCGTGAGTTCGCCGAACTGCTGCCGGAGCGGCTGGGGCTCACCTTCGAGCAGTTCACCCGCGCCGTGCTGCTCGCCCAGAGCGAGTTCGCCGCCTTCCTGCAGGCCGACGACAACGAGCGCAGCGACCTGCTGGAGCGCCTCACCGGCACCGCCGAGTATTCCGCGATCTCCATGGCCGCCTACCGGCGCGCCAGCGAGGCGAAGAAGGCCGTGGACGCCCTGGAGGCCAGACTTGCCGACGACCAGCCCACCGAGCCCGAAGCGCGGGCCGAACTGGCCCAAGCCGCCGAGGCCACCCAGCAAGCACTCACTCACCTGCAAGCACAGGTCGAATCGCTCAAGGCCCGCCAGCGTTGGCACGATGACGACACCCGCCTGCACGAGGCCTACCGCCAGGGCCTCAGCCAGCAGCAAGCAGCGGAACACGATTGGCAAGCGCTGGCGGACCTGCGACACGACCGCGACTGGCGCCACCGGATCGCCCCGCAGCGCCACGCCCTCTTCCGCCAGACCGCGCTGCCGGACGAACTCGCCACCCTGGAACAGACCCACGCCCAAACGCAGCGCGACCTCCAGGCGGCCAGCGCCGACGAGAGTGATGCCAAGCGGGTGCTCGCACAAGCCGAGCGCACCTTGGGCGCAACTACCGCAGCGCGCCGACAGGCCGAGCCCACCCTGCGCGAAGCCCGCGAGCAGGCTCAGCAGCTCGCCACCCTGGGGAAACAGCTCGCCGACCTCGAGGCACGCCACGGTGAGGCCCAGCGACAGGCTACGGACCTGGCCGATGAGCGCCGCCGGGCCAACGACGCCCAGCACGCGCGGCAGCGCCAGCGCGACGCTCACCAGGCGCACCTGGAGCGCCTGGTGGGCACTCACTCACGGCTCGACGCCGCCCGCCAGGCCGCCCAGCAAGCCCACGACCGTGCCGCCCAGCGCCGGCTGGCACTGGAGGAGCTGGCCAGCCGCTGGCAGGAACAGCACCGCGCCAAGGCAATGACAAGCCAGCTAGCCGAACAGATCGAACAGGACCAGGCCCGCCAGGCGACGCGGCTGACCGAGGGCCAGCACGTCCGCCAGCGACTGGACAACGCCCAGGCCCACTTCGACAGCGTTGCCACCCTGATCGAACGCAGCCGCGCCGTGCGCAGCGAGAGCGTCTCCACCCTGCGCGAGGCGCTGCAGGAAGGCGAACCCTGCCCGGTGTGCGGCGGTCTCGACCACCCTTGGCGCCACCAGCCACCGGCCACGCCCGAGGCCGCTCAGCTCGAGGCCCAACAGGCCGAGGAGGAACGCCAGCTGGCTGAGGCCCGACAGGCTCGCGACGACGCCCAGCAAGAGCGCGACCAGCGACTGGGGGAGTACCGCGCGCTGGAGGCCACCCTCAAGCAACGCCAGCAAGACTTCGCGGAAGCCGAGCACCGCCTGAACGCGGCAAGTCAGGCGCTGGAAACTCACCCGCTGTATCCCGAGTTCGTCGCCGTGGCCGAAGCCCAGCGCGACGCCTGGCTGCAGACCGAACGAAATGCCAGCGAGACAGCGCGACAGAAGCAACGGCAAACCCTGGACGCGCTGGCACGCGCCGAGGCCGAACTGGCCCCACTGGAGCAGGCGCTGCAGGAGGGGCGCGTCACCCTGGCCCGGCTCGAAGCCCGCCACGAGGCGATCGGCAAGGAGCTGACCGGTCTTGCCGAGCGCCTACCGCCCCTGCGGCAACAGCGCGATGCGCTCGCTCATCGGTTAGCCGTCCTGCTCGGTGAACATGCTACACCGGACGCCTGGCAGCAGCAGCTCGACGCCGATCAGGAGCGCGCCCGCCAAGCGCGCGACGCGGCCCAGGCGCGCCGCACCGACGCCCAGCAAGCGCACCAGCGCCTGGCCCAGCAGTCGCAACACGAGGCCGAACGGCTCGCTCGGCTGCAGGAGGAGCAGCAAACGCTGGAGCGCGAGCTGACCGAATGGCGCCAAGCCCACCCCGAGCTCGACGACACCACCCTGGCGCGGCTGCTGGCCCAGCCCGAGGACGTGGCCCACCACAACGAACGGCGGCTCGACGCAGCCGAACAGGCTCGCCAACGCGCGGCAGCTACCCTCGCCGAACGAAGGCGCGCGCTGGTTGCGCATCGGCGTGAACAGGAGTGGATCGCGGCCGAAGACGATGACGCACTGCTCCAGGAAGCGACGGACGCCGCCATCCGTCGCCACCGGGAAGGCCTGACCGAGGAGCAACAGGCGCTCGCCCCGCGGCTCGATGAAGCCCAGCGGCAGCGCGACGAGGCCGTCCATGCCCTGCGCGACGACGACCGCAAGCGCACCCGTCAGCGGGAAGGCCAAGTCGAACTCGAAGCCGCCCGAGCTGAATACCGCCGCTGGGGCCAGATCAACGAGCTGATCGGCTCCGCCGATGGCAAAGTGTTCCGTCGCATCGCTCAGGCCTACAACCTGGAGCAGCTGCTGGAGCACGCCAACGCCCACCTCGCCGGCCTCAGCCGCCGCTACCGCCTGGTGCGCGGCGGCAGCCCCCTGGGCCTGCTGGTGGTGGACCTTGATATGGGCGACGAACGCCGCTCGGTGCACTCCCTCTCCGGCGGCGAGACCTTCCTGGTCTCGCTGGCCCTCGCCTTGGGGCTGGCGTCGATGGCCTCGGGTGAGCTCACCATCGAATCGCTGTTCATCGACGAGGGCTTCGGCAGCCTAGACCCGCAATCGCTGGCACTCGCCATGGAGGCACTGGACGGCCTGCAGGCGCTGGGCCGTCGCGTGGGGGTGATCTCCCACGTGCAGGAGATGCATGAGCGCATCCCGGTGCAGATCCAGGTGGAGCCGCTCGGCAACGGCACCAGCCGGGCGCGGCTGGTCAGCGTGTGAGAAATTCGCCACCGAGGACATGGCAGGTTACTGAGAGCTACCACCTTGGAAGCCGAGGCTGGCGAGACGGAGACGAAACATGTCAGACGACCGAGAAACAGCGATGCGCAGCGTACTGATCACGGGCTGCTCCAGCGGCATCGGCCATGCCGCAGCCCATGCCCTGGCGGCACGCGGCTGGCGGGTCTTCGCCACGGCCCGCCGCGAAGCGGACGTCGCCCGGCTCCGCAAGGAAGGCCTGGAAACCCTGCCCCTGGATCTCGCCAGCAGCGCCTCGATCGAGGCCGCGGTGGCAACGGTGCGAAAGCGTACCCAGGGTCGGCTGACGGCGCTGTTCAACAACGGCGCCTACGGCCAGCCGGGCGCGGTGGAGGACCTGTCCCGCGAGGTGCTGCACGCCCAGTTGGAAACCAACCTGCTGGGGACCCACGAACTCACCACCCGTATCCTTCCGATGATGCGCGCCCAGGGGCACGGGCGCATCGTGCAGAACAGCTCGGTGTTAGGCTTCGCCGCCCTGCCCTATCGCGGTGCCTACGTCTGCTCCAAGTTCGCCCTCGAGGGCCTCACCGACACCCTGCGCCAGGAACTCCGAGGCAGCGGCATCCAGGTGAGCCTGATCCAGCCAGGCCCCATCACCAGCCGTTTCCGCGAGAACGCCTACCGCGCCTTCCAGGCGCACATCGATACCGCCCACAGCGCCCATGCCGACACCTACCGCAAGGTAGAAGCCCGCCTGGTCAGCCAGGACGGGAAGGCCCCTTTCACGCTGGGCCCCGACGCGGTGGTGGACAAGCTGATCCATGCCCTGGAAAGCCGACGTCCCCGCCCCCGCTATGCGGTGACGCTGCCCACGCACCTGTTCAAGGCGCTGAAGCGGCTCCTGAGCACGCGGGGCATGGACCGGATACTCCTGCGCTCGACGCGGGACGAGCGGGAGTGAGTCCTCGATCACGGAGGAGGCGCTGCTGATCGCACAGCGGCGGTATCATCACTGATTGACCGTTCGAGTCACTCCCCATCGGTGGTGCAATTCTGACTTATATGTAAGGGATGTCAGCCAGAAGTAGACGATCGCAAAGTGCACCTTTGACGCTAGTATTAACGAACGGTTCGCAGCGTCGGCCCATTGAACGACGCATCATGCTCCGATAAAGCCAACTCAACCCAACAGAAGCTCATCACCTATAGCGATAAACTCACTGGCCTCGCTCAATAGTGAAGTCGCTGTGAACTTAGGAACGCCATAGACTTCAACCTTTTTCCCATGCACCACACGAAGTCTATTGACCAAGATATCAAAGTCACCATCGCCCGACACCAAGACTATGACATCAGACCGTTCAGCGTACTCCATTGCATCGAGAGCGATACCAACATCCCAATCACCTTTTGCGGAACCGTCCGACCGTTGAATAAAAGGCTTCAGCTTCACATCAAAACCAATCGCCCTGAGTATACCCTGAAACTCTCGTTGTTTTTTGTCCCCTTTATCGATCGCATAGGCAGCAGCTTTCACGACGTCTCTGCCAGCGGTTGCTTGCGACCAGAACTTGTTGTAGTCAAAGTTTCTACCATACGCTTCGCGTACTGTGTAATACACATTTTGCACATCAACAAATATCGCAACCTTTTCCATTAAACAAATCCTTTATCCTTGATAGGAATGGAACTCATTATACTATGAATGGATGAGCCCTCCTGTGGCCTGGCCTCCGGTGATCCCTTTCTGCCACTGCTAGCCAGTCATAAACACTCTGTTCAAGAACCAAAAAAGCCCATTCAACCATCTTGGCAGGGATATCTGGTATACTTATTGCTTATTGATTCATGAGGACCTACCCGGTCCGAGTGATATCGGCTCCCTACCCGGGCGCCAAGCGAACGTGGAGATACACGATGTCTGCCGATCCCGTCACCCTGATGGTGGCGCGCCGCGTGGCCCGCGGCCGTTACCGCGATTTCACTGCCTGGCTCGAGGAGGGCCGCGAGCTGGCGAGCGACTTCGCCGGCTACCTGGGCTCCGGCGTGCTGGCCCCACCGCCCGGCGACAACGAGTACCAGATCATCTTCCGCTTCCGCGATGCCGAGACCCTGGCGGCCTGGGAGCATTCCGCGTCGCGCCGGGCCTGGCTGGCCCGCGGCGAGGGGCTCTTCGACGCGCCCCACGAGCACCGCGCCACCGGCCTCGACGGCTGGTTTCAGGACGCCACCGGCCAGACGCCGCCGCGCTGGAAGCAGGCCATCGCCATCTGGCTGGCCTTCTTCCCGGTGTCGCTGGCGTTCCAGTGGCTGTTTGGCGACCTTCTGGCGCCGCTGCCTCTGGCGCCCAAGGTACTGGTCAGCACCCTGGCATTGACGCCGGTGATGGTCTTTCTGTTCATTCCGCTCTCCATGCGCCTGCTCGGCCCCTGGCTGCGCGGCGAGGCCTCGCCTCTGGCCTGGTTCAGCCGCCGCCTGCACCAGCGCGGGGCATAGGGAGAGCGGGTTTCCGGACACAGTTAGGCAGACTCGGTCGCCGCCAGGAATCGCCCCAGCGCCGCGGCCAGCTCGTCCGGCGCTTCCTCCGGCACAAAATGGCCCACCGAACCGAGGCGCACGGTTTGCGCGTCAGGGAAGGCTTGCTCCCAGCGCTTCAGTTCTTTGTCGCGAAACGCGATGTCCTTCATGCCCCAGACGAGCAGCGCGGGCTTTCCCTGCAACCGCGGCATGCTCTGCCAGAGCTGCGACAGCCAGGGCGTCGAGGCGAGGATTTGCCTGGGGAATACCAGGCAGCCCTGCCTGTCCTCCGGTCGGCTCAGGGGGCACAGGTAATGCCGGTGGGCGCTCGCCCCGAGCTTGCGCCGGTCAGCGAAGGCAAGAGGCAACAATAGCCGCGCAAAGGCGTTGTAACGGCGAATGAGCCATCGCCCCACCGGCCCACCCATGAGGCCACTGAACGCGATAAAGTGGAAATCGCGATCGACCGGCCAGGCCCAGGTATTCATCAGCACGAGACGAGCGATCTTGTCTGGCTGGGCCACGGCATAGTTCAGCCCGATGGGGCCACCCCAGTCCTGCAGGACCAGCGTGATGTCCTTGAGCCCCAGCTCATCGATCAGCGTGGCCAGGTTCTTGGCGTGGTCCTGGGGCAGATAGCGCCACTCCCGGGGCTTGTCCGAGAGGCCGAAGCCGAGGTGATCCACGGCGATGCACCGGTACTTCGCGCGAAAGCGCTGGATGAGATCGCGATACAGAAACGACCAGGTGGGGTTGCCGTGGAGCATGACGATAGGGCTGCCGGTTCCTTCATCGACATAGTGCAGCCTGCCGGCGGGCACCGCGAAATAGCGGGACTCGAAAGGATAGGCCGTTCGATCCACCCAGCGGGCGTCGCTCATGGGGCTTTCGGAACTCGCCCCGCCGCTCACAGCCGGATGCGCTCCATGAAGCCGCCCCAGAACAGCCGCTTGGCGTCAAAGGGCAGCTTGGCATAATCCATCATGTCAGCGAGGCGGGGGTCGTTGATCACCTGCTCGAGAATGCGGTCACGGTCAGCGCGCGAAGCGTAGCATACCCAGGCGAAGATCACCGTCTCGCCGGCCTCCAGCTTGACGCTTTGGTGAAAGGACGTGAGCTCACCCGGCCTGACATCGTCGCCCACGCACTCCACGTACTCCAGAGCCCCGTACTCCTTCCATATCTCGCCGGCGCGACGGGCCAGACGTAAATAGTCGTCCAGCTGGCCGAGCGGGACGGGCAGGACGAAGGCGTCGACATAGCTCATAGAACTCTCCTCCATCGGAGTGGGAGGGGCAGACGCGCGGGACATGGCATACATTGAACTCAAGGGGGCACGCACGTTCACCCCGCGCCTACTGAGGATACCAGTCCCCTGAGGGTAACCACCATGACACTACCCTCCTCTCCCAAGCCGCGTATCGGCGTCGCTCTATTTCTGCTCTGGCTGCTCCTCGCGGTGTTGGCGGCCTGTTCCGAGGAGGGGGAAGAGACCCCGGCCTCCACCGAAGAATCCCGCGATCCCGTCTCCCTCTACCCCCTTCCGGAATTCGTGGAAGAGCCGCCGGTCTTGGTGGCCCCCGCCCTTGGACCGGAATTCCTGGAAGAGGCGCCGTTGCCCGAAATGGCCACGCCAGACGTCGGCACCGAGGAACCTGACGAGAGCGGGCAGAACGCATCGGGGGCACAGGCACCGCCCCTGCTCGAGGAGTACGTCGTGGTGCTGGGTGCCGACGAGCAGCTAACTCTCCCGGGGCTCCCCGGGGAGCTCAGGGTCTGGATCGGCGGCACCGAGTTCGACGCTGACTTTCCAGCACACCTGATCCAGGACGAGACGACCGTACCCGCGGTGGGCGACTCGGCCAGGGTGGCTCCCTTCGCGCCCGCCTTCGAGATCGAACCTGCCCAGACCCAGTGCATCCGGATCCATCCGGCTGGGTCAGAGGTGCGCTTCCAGTTGACGCCCCAGCGGGCGGGCACCTTCGATGTCGGGGCGGATGTCGAGCTATTCGACTCTCGGGACTGCAGCGGCGCGCCCGTTCCCAAGTCGGCCGCCACGCTGCAGATACGGGTAGAGGTCGACCGGATGGCAGTCGCTATGGGCATGGCAAGCGAGCTCTGGCAAGTCTTCTGGGAAAAGTTCCTGACGTTCTGGGGAGCATTGTTCGCCCTGCTCTTCGGCTTGCTGCTTTACCTGATCCGGGGGAAATTGAAGGAGCGGTTCGGGTTCGGTCAGGGCCCGGACCAGGAATAGCCACCCTCAGCCCAGGTGCTCGTTGAACACCGCCATGAGCTCACCCTTGTCCTCGAAGCCAATGCCCGGCACCTCGGGCAAGGCCACCCGCCCCTCTTCCACCGGCGTGGAATCGGCGAATCCGCCGAACGGCGCGAAGACTCGCGGGTAGGACTCGTTGCCGCCCAGTTTCAGGCCGGCGGCAATCTGAAGCGCGAACTGGTGGCCGCCGTGGGGGATGCACTGACGCGGCGACCAGCCGTGGCGTCGCAATTCGTCGAGCATGCGAAGGTATTCGACCAGGCCGTAGCTGAGCACCGGGTCCATCTGCAGGATGTCGCGGTCGGCGCGCATGCCGCCGTAGCGCAGCAGATTGCGGACGTCCTGATGGGAGAAGAGGTTCTCGCCGGTGGCCATGGGCGGCGCATAGTGCTCGCCGAGCTGCTGCTGCAGGGCGTAGTCGAGGGGGTCGCCCGCCTCCTCGTACCAGCGCAGGCCATAGGGCTCCAAGCCCTCGGCGAAGGCCAGTGCGGTCTGCAAATCGAAGCGCCCGTTGGCGTCCACGGCCAGGCGCGCGGCGTCGCCGACCACCGCGAGGGCGCCCTCCACGCGATCCAGGTCCTCTTCCAGGGGCACGCCGCCGATCTTCATCTTGGTGCAGGTGTAGCCCAGGTCGAGATAGTCGCGCATCTCCTCCTTGAGGGCGCTGACCGGTTTGCCGGGATAGTAGTAGCCACCGGCGGCATACACCGGCACCCGTGCGTCCACTTGGCCATCGCCGAAGCGCTCAGCGAGCACCTGGGCCAGGGGGCGCTGCTCTATCTTGGCGACGATGTCCCACACCGCCATGTCGATGATACCCACCGCTACCGAGCGCTCGCCGTGGCCGCCGGGTTTCTCGTTGGCCATCAGGGTGTCCCACACCTGGAAGGGGTCGAGGTTGGCGCCGCTCTCGTCGCACAGGCTCGCCGGGTCGGCCTCGCGCAGGCGGGGCAGGAAGCGCTCGCGCAGCAGGCCGCTCTGGGCGTAGCGGCCGTTGGAGTTGAAGCCGTAGCCCACCACCGGCCGGCCGTCGACCCGGGCATCGGTATGGATGGCCAGCACCGAGACGTCCATGCGGGCGAATGAAATGTAGGCATTGGCGATGTCGGAGGCGATCGAGACGCGCGCCTCGCGGATGTCGGTGATTCGCATGCTTGGCTCCCAGACTCCTAGAACAGCAGCCCCGTGGGCAGGCGGACATTGAGTATCTCTGTGAAGGTGAGGTAGAAGGCGGCCACTAGGGCGCCGATGACGGGCACCCAGCGCAGCAGGCGCGACCAGGCAACTGGCCCATGGACACGGGCCAGGTACCAGGTGAGCAGCAACAGCGCCACAAAGGTGGAGACAACGAAGCCCAACTCGCCGATGGCGAACCACCAGACGAAGAAGCTGGCCATCACCACCAGCAGGCGGCGCGGACTGCCGGTGATCTCGACCTGGCGCCCCGCCGGGCGCACCATGCCCTTGATGATGAGCGCCACGGCGATCACCGTCATGATGACCAGCACGGCGCGCGGAAAAAGAATGCTTAACCGGCCCATCTCGGCGCGTGGCAGCCACAGCCCGGCGGCGAAGGCCAGGCCGAAGACACCGGCGGCGATGTCGGTGTTCAGGCGCAGAATCATGTCTCACCTCCGCGCTCGGACGCCTTTCGGTCGGGGCGGCTGCGCCGCTCCAGCCAGGCCGGCAGCAGCACCGTCGTCGTGGCCAGCACCACCAGGCCGGCCAGCACCATGGAGAGAGGGTTGTGTACCAGGCGCAGCCAGGGAATGGGGTCGACCACCGCCGCCAGCATCGTTTGCACGTACCCCTGTTCGGCGATCCCACCAAGGATCAGCCCCAGCACGATGGGCGCCGGGTGGATGCCGATCAGGCGCAGAAAGTAGCCGACGCTGCCCAGGATCAGCATGATGCCGACATCGAGCAGGCTGTTGCGCAGGGCGAAGGTGCCAAGGATGGTAACCATGGCGATGCACGGCACCAGGAAGTGGTAAGGGGTCTTGATCACGATGCGATGGATGAGGCGCGCACCGAGCAGGCCCACCGGCAGCAGCATCAGCGCCGCCAGGCCCATCGACAGGATGAAGCCGTTGGTGAGTACGCCCGATTCAGTGAACAGGTCGAGCCCCGGGCGCAGACCGTGCATCATCAGCACACCGAGGATCACGGCATCTGGCGGCGCCCCGGGAATGCCAAGCGTGAGCAGCGGGATCATGCTGCCGGCCACCATCACGTTGTTGCTCGACTCCGAGGCCACCACCCCTTCCAGGTTGCCCTTGCCGAAGCTCTCGGGGTCGCGGGAGAAGCGGCGCGCCTCGTTGTAGGCCACCAGGCTCGTCACGTTGCCGCCAGCACCGGGGATGACGGCGATGATCTGGCCGATCAGGCAAGAGCGGATCAGGTTGACCGGCTTGCCCAGCACGCGCCGGAATATCTGGCGGATCGACGCCTCGCCCTGGCCGAAGCGCCCCTCCTGGGCGAGCGCACCGCGCCCCTCGGCAGCCATGGTCAACAGCTCGGGGATCACGAAGAGCCCGATCAGGGCGACGATCAGCTCGATGCCCCCCTGCAGCGGCGGGTAGCCGAAGGTAAAGCGCGTCTCGCCGCCGATCGGCGACACTCCGATGGTGCTCAACATCATGCCAAGGCACCCGCCCAGCAGCCCCTTGAGCAGCGAGCCGGTAGAGAGGCTCGCCACCAGGGTCAGGCCCAGCATCGCCACCCAGAACATCTCCGCCGGGCCGAAGGCCACGGCGAGCCTAGCCAAGGGCGGCGCCAGGATCAGCAGAAAGGTGACACCAACCACGCCGCCGATCACCGAAGCGATGGTGGCCCCGGCCAGCGCCTCGTAGGCGCGCCCCTGGCGAGCCATCGGATAGCCGTCGAAAGTGGTGGCGATGGAGGACGGCGTGCCCGGGGTGTTGATCAGGATCGCCGTAAAGGCACCGCCGTAGATGGAGCCCATGTAGACAGCGCCCAGGGCGATTAGCCCCTGCAAGGCCTCCATGGAAAAGGTGAAGGGCAGCAGCACAGCCAGCGCCATGGTTGCGGTGAGGCCGGGCAGCGAGCCGATCAGCAGGCCGGCCGACACGCCCACCAGCACCGTGATGACGCTCTCGAAGGTCATCAGCGTAGCCAGCGCCTGCAGCAGCATGTCCATTCAATTCCCTCCCTGCAGTGGCGAGCCCGCGCTGCGCGTCGGCAACGACACGAATCGAGGCCCCGGCATGGGAGCCTCGATTCGGGGAGGGTTACTCGGCTTCTTCGAGAATCGGGCCGTAGGCCTCGCGGAGCATGTTCATCACCTCGTTGACCTCGTCACCGGTGATGTACTCCATCACGAAACCCAGCGGCTCCTGTTCCGAGGCGATCTCCCGGTTGGCCTCGGCGAAGGCCTCCTCGAGGACCTCGATGACCTCGTCGGGCGTGCCCGTCGGGGCAGCCACGCCACGGTAGGCGCCGCCCACGATGTCGTAGCCCTGCTCCTTGAAGGTAGGCGCATCAGGCAGCGCCGGCACCCGCTCCTCGGCGGCCACCGCCAGCACCCGGGCGCGATCCTCCATCTGCACGCCGAGCATGGTGTAGTTGAAAATGCCGGAAACATGGCCGCCTTCAATGGCGGCGGGCAGCGGGCCGGTCCCGGTGAAGGGAATGTAGGTGATGTCGATGTCGGCCTCGCGCTCGAGGCGCAGCGCGCCCAGGTGGTTGGCGCTGTAGGTGCCGCTGCCGCCCAGGGTGACGGCCTCGGGGTTCTCGCGTGCGTACTCGACCAGGTCGTCGAGGGTCTCGAAGGGGCTGTCCGCAGGAACGATCAGCGCGTTGGGCGTGGAGTGGAAGAAGGTGATGATCTCCCAGTCATCGGTCTCGAAGCCGGCATCTTCACGCTGGATCGGCTGGCCGATGATATGCGGGATGTTGACCCCGATGATCTCGTAGCCATCCGGCTCGGCGTCATTCTGGAACTCGCTCCAGGCCACTGCCCCGCCGCCACCGGGGCGGTGGGTGACGTTGACGCTGACCCCCAGGATCTCCTCGAGATGGGGCTCCTGGAAGCGCGCCGTCACATCGGACTCGCCGCCGGGGTCGAAGGGAATGACATAGGTGATGGGTTCTTCCGGGTAGTCGGCCTGTGCCATACCGGCGACGCCTATCAGGGCGACCGCCGACAGCGCACCGGCCAGCGTGGTGGGGGTGAATCTCATGGCATGCTCCCGATCGTGTCAGGGCGCGCGGGTTGGCCCCACGACAGAGGCGAGCCCGACGCGTTCCGTTGTTGCTGGTGTTGTCACGGAATCGGACCGTGCAGGCTTGGGTCATGCACGGGGCAGCCGGGGACGGCAATCAATGCTAGGACGTTCAGGCCCGGGCTGCCGGGCCGCTGCCCGGCGACTCATCCGAGCATGGCGACCTCCCTTGAAGCTAGCCAAGTTGTAAAGGTTGTCAAATTCACCCCTCGAACACCCGCCGCCGGGAATTGCTCAGATGCTCGCGCATCCGGCAACCGGCTTCCTCGCTGTCGCCGGCGAGAATGCTGTCGTGGATACGCCGGTGCTCCTCCTGCACTTCGGGCAGGTGATGGGTGGGACGCCGCAGCCCAAGCCCGCGAGCCAGGTTCTGGCCGTAGGTGATCGGCTCCTCCAGCGAGAGCAGCGTCTCGGCGAAGAAACGGTTGTGGGAGGCCCGGGCAATGGCCAGATGGAAGGCGAAGTCGGCATCGACCCCCAGGGCGTTGTCGCGGATGCGCTGCTCGAGCAGCGCCAGTGCCTGGCTGATGGCGCCGCGGTCCTCGGCATCGGCATTGAGCGCAGCGAGCCGAGCCGATTCCGCCTCCACGGCGATGCGGAACTCGAAACAGCGCTGGATTTCCGCCAGGCTCTCCAGAGGGGCGAAGTCGAGCATGGCGCGGTCGGGGCGCAGACAGACGAAGCTGCCGGCGCCGCGGTGCGAGCGGATCAGGCCATCCTCGCGCAGCTTGGCCAGCGCCTCGCGCACGATGGGACGCGAGACGCCGTGCAGGCGCGCCAGGGCCTCCTCCGAGGGCAGGCGCTGCCCCTCGCCGAACTCGCGGCGAATGATGCGGTTGACAATATCGCCATAGACACGGTCGCTGAGCTTGCCCCGCCGTCGCGGCGGCTCCTCCCTGGGCGGCTGTGATGAGGCGGCGGTGCTTGCGGCGCGTGCTGACATGACGGACTCCCCTGCCACTTTCGCCCAGCCTACACCACCCAGGTAACGGCGTGGCCAGCGTGCCGGCCAGTCATGATAGGCTGGCACCAGATCGATTCACCTGGAAGGCCCCCATGACAACCGCCGAGCCGCTACTGGAAACGCTGGTGGGTTTCGCCACCGTGTCGCGCGATTCCAACCTTGCCCTGATCGAATGGGTCGAGGCCTACCTCGACGAACACGACGTGCCGCACTGGCGCATCGAGAGCGACGATGGCACAAAAGCCAACCTGCTCGCCCGTATCGGCCCCGCCGTGGCGGGCGGCGTGGTGCTCTCCGGCCACACCGACGTGGTGCCGGTGGATGGCCAGCCCTGGTCCACCGACCCCTTCACGCTGACAAGCGGCGGCAACGGCCGCCTCTACGGCCGCGGCACCTGCGACATGAAGGGCTTTCTGGCCTGTGCCCTGGCGGAAGTGCCGCGCTGGGTGACACGGGATCTGCAGCGGCCGATCTGGCTGGCCTTCTCCTACGACGAAGAGGTGGGCTGCATCGGGGCGCCACGCATGATCGAGCGGCTGCTAGCCGACCACCCGCGCCCGGCGACGGTGATCGTCGGCGAGCCGACCCTGATGCACCCGGTGGTGGCCCACAAGGGCGCCACCAACCTGCGCACCACCGTCACCGGCCGCGAGGCCCACTCCAGCCAGGTCGACCAAGGGGTCTCGGCGATCCACGTGGCAGCGCGGCTGGTCACCAAGATCGAGGAGGTGATGGCCCAGCTCAAGGCCGAAGGCCGGGTCGACGAGGCTTTCAACGTGGTGCACTCCAGCCTGCACGTGGGCAGGATCAGTGGCGGCACGGCGATCAACATCATGGCCCGCGAGTGCACCTTCGAGTGGGAGATCCGCCACCTGCCCCAGGACCGCTTCGAGGAGCTGCGAGGCCGGGTCGACGCCTATGCCGCCGAGTTGGAGGCGGCGATGCGCCGCCGCGCCCCGGAAGCCAGCATCGTCACCGAGGCGCTCAACGTCACGGTGCCGGCGCTGGCCGACGACAACAACGCCGAGGTGCTTGACCTGTGTCGCGAGCTGCTCGGCGAGCGCCCGGCCGGCGCCGTGGCCTACGCCACCGAGGCCGGCCAGTTCCAGCGCGAGGGCCTGCCCACGGTGATCTGCGGCCCCGGCAGCATCAGTCAGGCCCACCAACCCGACGAGTACATCGCCGTGGAACAGCTCGAGGCCGGTGCGCGCTTCATGGACGCCCTGGGCGAGCGACTCGGGCGCGCCTGACGCCACGACCGCCGTTCACGCCGCCCCCACACAGCGAAGCCCCCGCACCTGAGGAGGTGCGGGGGCTTCGTCCATCATGGCCTGCCGGGGCGAGCCCGGCAGCGATCAGGCGCGTTCGCGGCGGCGAATCGGCGCCTCACCATCCTGGCGGCGACGCGGCGCACGCTCGGGGCCGCCGCGGTCTTCGCTGATCTCCAGCGGCCGGCCGGCCACGCGGGCCCGGGCCATCTTGGCCAGAATGCTCGACGGCAGGCCGCTGGGCAGCTCGACCACCGAGAAGGCGTTGCGGATATCGATGCGCCCGATGCGCGCCCCTTCGATACCGCCCTCGTTGGCCAGCGCCCCGACCAGTTGGCCGGGCTTGACGCCGTCCTGGTGGCCCACCGACACGCGGTAGCGGATCATGCCCTCGCTGGGGCCGCGGTCGCGGGGCCCGCCCTCGCGACGCGGCGGCTTGCCGTCGCGCGGGGCACGCTCGCTGCGCTCCTTGCGCGGCGCCTGCAGGCGGCCGATGGGCGCCTCGTCGGCACGCGCCTGGGCAGCGAAGGCGCAGGCCAGCTCGAGCGGGTCGTGGCCTTCGGCCACCAAGCGCTCGACCAGAGCGCGCTGCTCGTCGGCACCGGCGGTCAGGGCGGCCACCACCTTGTGGTGGAACACCTCGTCGCGGTGGGCGCGGATCGCCGCCTCGTCGGGCAGCGCCATCTCGCTCATCTTCTGCCCGGTAGCCTGCTCCAGCCAGCCGATCTTGCGGCCTTCGCGGAAGCCGGCGAAGGTGATCGCCACACCGTCGCGACCGGCACGGCCGGTACGCCCGATACGGTGGGTGTAGGCTTCGCTGTCCTGGGGCAGGTCGTAGTTGATGACGTGGGTGATGCGCGGTACGTCGAGGCCGCGGGCGGCCACGTCGGTGGCGATCAGCACGTCGACCTTGCCGCGCTTGAGGCGCTGGATGGTGCGCTCGCGCAGGCTCTGGTCGAGGTCGCCGGAGAGACTCGCCACGTTGACGCCGCGCGCGGCGAGCTGCTCCATCAGGGTGGTGCAAGCGGCGCGGGTGCGCACGAAGACGATGGCGGCGTCCACCGGCTCGACTTCGAGGATACGCGCCAGGGCTTCCAGCTTGGCGCCGCCGTCGACGCGCACCAGGCGCTGCTCGATGCACTCGGCGGTGGTGGTGCGCGACTCGATGGCCACCTTCACCGGGTCGACCAGGTAGCGATTGACGATACGCTCGATCTCGGTGGGCAGGGTCGCGGAGAAGAACACGCGCTGGGCGTCCCGCGGGGTGTCAGCCACCACGCGCTTGACGTCGTCGATGAAGCCCATGCGCAGCATCTCGTCGGCCTCGTCCAGCACCAGGGCGGAAAGGCCCTCGAGCTTGAGACTGCCGCGGTCCAGGTGGTCGATCACCCGACCAGGCGTACCCACCACCACCTGGGCGCCGCGCTTGAGGGCGGAAAGCTGGTCGCGGTATTCCATGCCGCCGCACAGGGTGGCCACTTCCAGACCCTGAAGGTTCTGGCCGTACTTGCTGAAAGAGACGGCCACCTGCTGGGCCAGTTCGCGGGTCGGCGCCAGCACCAGCACTTGGGGCTCGCGGCGCGTCATCTCGAGGCGCGAGAGCAGCGGCAGGGCGAAGGCGGCGGTCTTGCCGGTGCCGGTCTGGGCCTGGCCCAGCATGTCGCGGCCTTCCAGCAGCGCCGGAATGGTCTGCGCCTGGATCGGCGACGGGGTCTGGTAGCCCAGGGTCTCCACGGCAGAGAGAACGGCGGGCAGCAGAGCGAGGTCGCCGAAGCTCGGCGAGGCGACAGAAGTCGAGGTCATCAATCACACCTTGGTAGGCCGGCAGTGCCGGCAGAATTTCAGTGGCGTCCCTGACGCGTGCAACACAGTCAGGCGCGCGGGGCCCGATCAAGGGCTGCGCGGGACATCGGAGTCGGGGACGCCGGTCGCACCTGGCATGGGCTCCATGGGTCGGGCTTGTTGCCCGAGGAACCTCTGTGGCGACCGTCTGCGCCGATCTCGCCCGGGTGGCGGGATCTCGGTGGCGCGCCATCTACACAATTCGAACGCCCTTGGCTCAACTGGTGCCTGGCGTTTCGGCGCCGATCCTGCTGGCTGGCAGCGGTGGCGTCGTCATGATGGTGGGGTCAGCACATGCGAGGAGGGCGCATGCTACCATCGGCGAATGCCCCTGGCCAGTCCTTTCGCCAGCTAACTGCCGTTTTTTCGTTCCGGGAGACCTGACATGCCCAGCCTCTGGGTCGACGCCGACGCCTGTCCCAAGGCGGCCCGCGAGATCATCGTGCGTGCCGCCGAGCGCACCGCTACCCCGACCTGGTTCGTGGCCAATCACAGCGTGCCGCTGCCGCGCTCGAAGTGGGTGAAGGCGCTGGCGGTGAGCCACGGCTTCGATGCAGCCGACGACGAAATCGTCGAACGCATCCAGGCCGGCGACCTGCTGGTCACCTCCGACCTGCCGCTGGCACTCGCGGCCATCGAGCGCGGTGCGCAGGTGATGACCACTCGCGGCGAGGCGCTGGACGAGAACAACATTCGCGCCCGGGTGCAGATGCGGGACTTCATGGAGACATTGAGAGCCAGCGGCGAGCATACCGGCGGGCCCAAGGGCTACTCGGATGGCGATCGGCGCGAGTTTGCCAATGCGCTGGATCGCTGGCTGGCAAAGCATCGGCAATGACTTCTGGGCGCCGGCCGGCGCCTTCGTCGAAGCGTCGAACCGCCGGCAAAGCCGACCTCCCACTGCTCCAGATTTATGCCTTCTCGCGAATCCCCCGCCCCGGGAGCCGCTCCCGGTCGTGGGGCCGGTCGAGATCGAGCTGCGGGCCCACGGGCACGATGCGCGTGGGGTTGATGGTGTCGTGGCTGTAGTAGTAGTGGCGCTTGATGTGCTCGAAGTTCACCGTATCGCCGATGCCTGGCCACTGGTAGAGCTCGCGCAGGTAGTGGGCGAGGTTGGGGTAGTCTTCGATGCGCCGGATATTGCACTTGAAGTGGCCGTGGTAGACGGCGTCGAAGCGCACCAGCGTCGTGAACAGACGGATATCCGCCTCGGTGAGCCACTCGCCGGCCAGGTAGCGACTCTCCGCCAACCTCGCCTCCATTCGATCGAGCGCTTCGAAGAGCGCCGTCACGTGCTTCTCGTAGACCGCCTGCCGGGTAGCGAAGCCCGCCTTGTAGACGCCGTTGTTGATGTGGTCATAGACATCGGCATTGACGGCATCGATGGTCTCGCGCAGCGCCGCCGGGTAGAAATCGTGACGGTTGCCGGTCAGATCATCGAAGGCACCGTTGAGGATGCGCACGATATCCGCCGACTCGTTGTTGACGATGCGCCCTTCGCGCTTGTCCCACAGCACCGGCACGGTGACGCGCCCGGTGTAATGCGGGTCGGTCATGGTGTAGAGCTCGCGGTGATAGGCCACGCCGTTGAGCGGATCGCCGCTCGAGCCCTCCGCCTCGTCGTAGGTCCAGCCCTGATCGAGCATCAGCGGGCTCACGTGGGAGACGCCAACCAGGCCGTCAAGCCCCTTGAGCCGGCGCAGGATCAGGGTGCGGTGCGCCCAGGGGCAGGCCAGGGAGACATAGAGGTGGTAGCGTCCCGCCTCGGCGGGCAGGCCGGGCTGGCCGTCGGGTCCGGCACTGCCGTCGGGCGTGATCCAGTCACGCAGCTGGGCGGATTCGCGCACGAACTCGCCGCCGTGCTTGTTGGTGTCGTACCACTGGTCGTGCCAGACGCCGTCGATCAGCAGGCCCATGGAATACCTCAATCGCTGGTGGCAAAGTATGGCTTCAGGGTATGCCGATCGCGCCAGCGCTCAAGCGGGAGTTTTGCGCGCGATCATTCGACGGTCTCGAACGGTGACGCCGTCTCGCAGCGCTCCCGCACCGCCTCCGTTAGTGCCGCCGCCATGGCATGTGTCGCCGGGCCCGCGCGATCGCGGTCACGGTAGATCAGCTGCACGGGGTACTCGCGTACCCCGCCCGCCATCAACGGCAGCGGCGCCAGCCGCCGCGCGGCCAGGGGATCGCGCAGGCGAGTCTCGGGAATCCAGGCAAAGCCCAGGCCCCGCTCAAGCATGTCGATGGAGGTCTCCAGGTGGCTGACCGTCCAGCGCTGCTCGGCCTTGAGCCAGCCGGCATCCATGGAGTGGCGCAGCGCCGAATCGCGCACCACCAGTTGGCGGTGCCGGGCGAGATCGCGCAGGTCGAGCGGGCGGTCGAGTGCGTGCAGCGGATGCTCGGGATGCGCCACGGCACGAAAGCGCACCGTGACCAGCGGCTCGCCGAGAAACCCCTGGGCGGCGATGCCCGACACCACCAGGTCGGCGCGTCCGTCGTAGAGCATCTCCACCCCGCCGTTGAGCACCGTCTCGTGCAGCTGCACGCGCACATAGGGATGGTCGGCGGAAAACTGGCTAAGCGCCTGGGCCAGAGCGTCGGACGGGAATATCTGATCCACGGCCAGCACCACCTCGGCCTCCAGGCCCTCGGCCAGCCGGCCGGCCACGTCCTCCAGCGCCTCGGCGCTCTCGATGAGTTGGCGGGCGCGGCGCAGCAGCATCTCGCCCGCCTCGGTCAGGCGCACCTGGCGCCCCACCGGCTCCAACACCTGGACGCCGAGCTGCTCCTCGAGCTTGTGCACCGCATGGTTGAGCGTCGACGGACTCTTGTGGATCGCCTCGGCGGCGCGAGCAAAGCCGCCGTACTCCACCACCGCCGCCAGCATCTGCCACTGTGCCAGGGTGACTCGCGACATATTCGATTTCCTCGAATCGTGTAAGCGAAACTATGCGCTTAAGTTTCGAAAATTCCGGCCTAGAATGCCAGGTAAACCCAGCAACGGGGAGAAAGATGATGAGTGACACCCTGACCCACGGGCAGCCTCGGCGGATCGATCGACGCATTCCCAGCCACCCCAGCCAGGACGGCGACGGCGTGAAGATTCAACGCATCCACGATTTCGGCGGCGGGCTGGATCCCTTCCTGATGCTCGACGAACTGGGCTCCGACCGAGCGGACGACTACCTGGGCGGCTTCCCGCCACACCCCCATCGCGGCATCCAGACCCTGACCTACGTGCTCCACGGCGGGCTGACCCACGAGGATCACCTGGGTCATTCGAGTACCATCCGCGCTGGCGACGCCCAGTGGATGCATACCGGGCGCGGCATCGTCCACTCCGAGATGCCGCTGACCGACAGCCACGGCCTGCACGGCTTCCAGCTGTGGCTCAATCTGGCTGCCCGGGACAAGCTCAGCCCGGCGACCTATCGCGACGTGCGCGCCAGCGAGATGCCCCACCTCAGCACCCGCGGTGCCGAACTGATCGCCCTGGGCGGCCACTGGCAAACGGCCGAGGGCGACAGCGTCACGGGCCCGCTGGACGCCCTGGCCGGGAATGGCGGCGTGGCCCACGTCCGCCTCGCTCCCGGCGAAAGCCTGACCCTCGAGGCGAGCGCCGAGACCCTGGCGGTCTACGTCTTCCACGGCGAACTCGCGGTGGGCGAGGAGACGATCGGCGCCGGCGAACTGGCGCGACTCGGTGCCGGTGACACCCTGGCCCTGGCCAGCGACAGCGGCGCCGAGGCCCTGCTGCTTGCCGGCACCCCGCACCGCGAACCCATCGCCCACTACGGCCCCTTCGTGATGAACGACATGCACGAGATCGAGCAGGCCCTGGCCGAGTATCGCGACGGCACCTTCACCACCGGCTGACGGCGTCACCCAAGACAGGGTTGTTTTTCAAACACCGTTCGGCTTCAATGGGGGAAGATTGAAGAACAGCGTTCGCTGCTCCGCCTCGCTGCATGGCTTCCCCCGCCGATGCAGGCGGGGCGATACTGTATGGGCGTACAGTCTAGGCATATCAAGGGTCATGGGGTAAGGTTCCAGAGGCTTTTTTCGCTTTTTCCATTTATTAGTCATGGCCGATATTCATGTTGCGAATCCTCCATTCGCTGCCCCGCACCCATAAGTTGCTGTTGTTACCCGTCGCCACCATGGTTACGGTGTTGGGCACACAAAAGATCGTCACCCTCGTCGAAGACACCCGGGAGCAGGTGGCGGACACCGTCTTCCTGCCCCTGTCGCCCGAGAGCCGTCCCGGCCTCCCCTCGCTGAACGCCGACCGTCTGCCCGTCGCCGATGCCATCGCCGTGGCCAGCCAGGCCCTCGATGCCACCCGCGAGACGATTCCCCTTTCGCAGCTCGTTCCCAGCGAAGTCGTCGACCTCAACGTCATCGCCGCGAATGCCGAGCCTTCCGAACCGGGCCTCGAGACCACCCGCGAGCCGCTCACCGCCGGACTGGCCGCGACTCCGCAGAAGGGCACCGAACCCAGCCCGGCGATCGACGACAGCGCCCTGCACATCGCCCTGGTGCTCGGCACCCTGACCAGCGGCATGCTCGACGCCCCGGCCCTGGCGGCGGGCGACAGCGCTCCCGCCACCTCCTACGATGACGTCTCCGACGAGGAGCTGGCGCTCTTCGACGAGGGCCCCATCGTCCTCGAGGAGGAAATCGCCGCCAGCGAGCCCTTCGTGCCGGAGTGGGAAAGCTACACCGTCGAGCCCGGCGACACCTTCGCCGTGCTGGCCCAGAACCGCCTCGGCCTGGGCTACAGCGAGGTGATGCGCCTGCTCGAGGCCCTGCCCGAGCCACGCCTGCTGACCCACTGGCGGGTCGGCAACCAGTTCGAGTACCAGTTGGACGAGCAGGGCGAGCTGGCCCTGCTGCGCGTGATGAAGAACGCCCGCGAGGGGGTGATCGTCGAGCGCAGCGACACCGCCTTCGACGTGGCCAAGATCGAGCGCGCCGGCGATGCCGCCCAGCGGCTGTTTGCCGGCACGGTGAGCGGCAGCTTCGCCCGCTCGGCCCAGGCCACCGGCCTCTCCAGCACCGAGGTCGCGCAGGTTTCGCGCCTCCTTGAGAAGAAGCTCGACTTCCGCCGCGACACCCGTCGCGGCGATGCGTTTCAGGTGCTGGTGGAATCCGACGTCATCGACGGCGAAAGCTTCGACTCCCGTGTGCTGGCCATCCAATACCAGGGCGAGCGCATGAACCTCACGGTGGTGCGCAACAGCGTCGACAACAACTTCTACACTCCGGATGGCGCGAGCCTCGACCCGGCCTTCCGCCGCCACCCTTTCGACGGCAGCTACCGCCTGAGTTCGTCGTTCAACCCGAACCGCAAGCACCCCGTGACCGGGCGCGTCAGCCCCCACCGCGGTACCGATTTCGCCATGCCCATCGGCACGCCGATCGTCACCCCGGCCAACGGCCGCGTCGAGAAGGTCGGCAACCATCCTCTGGCCGGCCGCTACCTGGTGATCCGTCACGACAACGGCTACCGCACCCGCTATCTGCACCTGTCGCGGCAGCTGGTCAGCCGCGGCGATCGGGTGGCCATGGGCGAGCGCATCGCGCTCTCCGGCAACACCGGCCGCAGCACCGGCCCGCACCTGCACTACGAAGTCCACGTCAACAACTCGGCGGTCGACGCCATGAAGGTGTCACTGCCCGAGAACACCAGCCTCTCCGGCGAGGCGCTGCTCGCCTTCCAGCGCGAGGCCGAGCCGCTGCTCGCGGCACTCGAGCGCGGCGAGACCGGCCCGGTGGTGGCCAGCACCGCCGGCGAGCGCGAAGCGGTCGACGACGACAGCTAATCGCCCCGAGAGCGTCCTGCCGAGGCCCCGCCGACCAGCGGGGCCTCGGAGCGTCGCTCCCGCGACCGCCGACTGACCGGAGCCTTGCGTGTCCTCTCCCCATCGGCAACGCACCCTGCCGGCCCCGCCCCCCGACAATCGCCTCGCCGCCTTCTTCGGCGTCTTCCGCTACAGCCGCCGTGCCCTGGCGCTGGTCTGGCAGACCTCGCGGCCGCTCACCCTGGGGCTCGCCGTCTGCACCCTGGTCGCCGGCGTGCTGCCCGCGGTGGCGGCCTGGATCGGCCAACTGATCGTCGACAGCGTGGTGGCCGCCATGGAGCACCACGAGGCGACCAGCGAGGTCGACTGGTGGGGCGTGCTGCGCTACGTGCTCGCCGAAGCCGGGGTGATCGCCGTGATCGCCCTCGCCCAGCGCGGCCTCTCGGCACAGCAGTCGCTGCTGCGCGCCCTGCTCGGCCAGAAGGTCAACGTGATGATTCTCGAGAAGGCCGGCACCCTGTCGCTTGCCCAGTTCGAGGACTCGGAGTTCTACGACAAGCTGACCCGCGCCCGCCGCGAGGCTTCCACCCGACCGCTGGGGCTGGTCAACAAGACCTTCGCGCTGCTCCAGAACGCCATCTCGCTCGGAAGCTTCGGCGTGCTGCTGGTGGGCTTCTCGCCCTGGGCGCTGCTGGTGCTGGTGATCGGTGCGCTGCCGGTGTTCGTCTCCGAGGCCAAGTTCTCCGGCGATGCCTTCCGACTGTTCCGCTGGCGCTCGCCGCAGACCCGCATGCAGATGTACCTGGAGACGGTGCTGGCCCGCGAGGACAGCATCAAGGAGGTCAAGCTGTTCGGCCTGGAGCCGCTGCTGCTCGGCCGCTACCGCGACATCTTCGCCACCCTCTACGCCGAGGATCGCAACCTGACGATCCGCCGCGAGACCTGGGGTTTCCTGCTGGGCCTGCTGGGCACCCTGGCCTTCTACGCCGCCTATGCCTGGGTGGTGGTGGAGACCGTCACCGGCACCCTGACCCTCGGCGAGATGACCATGTACCTGATGGTCTTCAAGCAGGGCCAGGCGGCGCTGTCGGCGAGCCTCACCGCCATCAGCGGCATGTACGAGGACAACCTCTACCTTTCCAACCTCTACGAGTACCTGGAGCAGCCGACCCCGGCGCAGCGTGGCACCCTCACCCAAGGGGCCCAACCCGGCGACGGCATCCGCTTCGAGAACGTGAGCTTCACCTACCCCGGCGCGCAGGCGCCGGCGCTGCGCGATATCTCGCTGCACCTGTCACCCGGCGAGAGCCTGGCGCTGGTGGGCGCCAACGGCTCGGGCAAGACCACCCTGATCAAGCTGCTCACCCGCCTCTACGAACCCAGCGCAGGGCGCCTCCTGCTCGACGGCAGCGACCTGCGCGACTGGGACATCCAGACTCTGCGCCGGCGCATCGGGGTGATCTTCCAGGACTTCGTGCGCTACCAGCTCAAGGTGGGCGAGAACCTGGGCGCCGGCGACGTGGCCGCCTTCGCGGACGAAACGCGCTGGCAGGAGGCCGCCCGCCGCGGCCTCGCCGAGGACTTCATCGCCGACATGCCCGGTGGCTACCACACCCAGCTGGGGCGCTGGTTCAAGGGCGGCCAGGAGCTCTCCGGCGGCCAATGGCAGAAGATCGCCCTGTCACGCGCCTACATGCGCCAGGATGCCGACATCCTGGTGCTCGACGAGCCCACCGCGGCCATGGATGCCGCCGCCGAGGCGGCGGTGTATGCCGAGTTCCGCGAACACAGCCGCGACAAGATGACCATCCTCATTTCGCACCGCTTCTCCACGGTTCGCGCCGCCGACCGGATCCTGGTGGTCGACGGCGGCGAGATCATCGAGCGCGGCGACCACGCGACCCTGATGGCCGCCAACGGCCGCTATGCGCGGCTGTTCCGGCTGCAGGCGCGCGGCTACCGCTAGCCAACTACAGCGCTGACCGACTACAGCGCTGACCGACTACAGCGCTACCCAACTACAGCGCCAGCGGCCGATCCAGCGCCCTGAGCAACGCATCGTCGCGGTCATAGATGTCCGGCCGGAAGGCGAGCATCCCGTCCTCGCCCGGATGCACCGTCCAGTAGTGCAGGATCACCGGCATGTGCCGGGCCAGGGGCACGTTGCGGGTCTCCCCACTCGCAATGAGGGCGCGGACATCGCGATCGCTGCCGGTATCGTCATAGAGCAGCTGGGCCAGTTCCAAAATGCCCTGGACCCGAATGCAGCCGGAACTGAAGGCGCGCTGCTCGCGAGCGAAGAGGCCCTGGGCCGGGGTGTCGTGCAGGTAGACCAGGTGATCGTTGGGAAAGCGGATGGCCAGACGCCCCAGAGCGTTGTGCGGCCCCGGCGCCTGGCGCAACACGATATTGCCGGGGTTCTCCCAGTCGACCTGCCAGGGATCGAGGGGTTGTCCCGAAGGGCTCAACACCTGGATCCGCTCGCGCCACAGGTAGCCCAGGTTTCGGCGTACCTGGGGCAACACATCTTCGCGCAGGATGGTGGGCGGAATCGTCCAGCTGGGGTTCACCGTCATGTGGGTGATCTCGGAACGCAACGAGGGCGTGCGCCGGTAGGGGCGCCCTACCACGATGCGCGAGCGCCAGATCTCGCCGTTGGGGCGGAAATAGCTCACCCGGTAGCCGGCGATGTCCACCAGCACGAAGGCCTCCGGCAGGTCGTGCAACAGCCAGCGGGCGCGCTCCAGGTTGAGGCGGATCTGGTCGATGCGCCGCGCCACCGGGACGTTGAGCGCCGCGCGGGTGGCGGGGCCGACGACGCCATCCACCTGGAGCAGGTGGCGCTGCTGGAAGCGCTCCACCGCCGCCTCCAGGGTGGCATCGAAACGCTGCGGGTTCGGAGCGGCCACGTCGATATCGGGAAAGGCGGCGAGCCCCGCTACCATGACTTCCAGTTCGCCGATCACCGCCAGGCGCTCCCGCAGCAGCGCCACATCAGCGTGGACATCGCCACGCCGCAGCGGCGCCTGGCGCTCGGGCAGGGTCGGCCAGCCCCCCAGGCGCTCGATGTGACGATAGCGCGCCAGGGCGGAGCGCAGCCGTTCGTAGGGGGCATGTGCCGGCCGCACCCGGGCGAAGGCCTGCTCGAAGCGCTGGCCGTCCACCGCCTGCGACACTGCGTCGAGGTCAAGGTCGGGGTCGCCGATGGGCACGTCCCAGTCGGAGTCGATGGCATGCGGGTCCACCTTGCCCCGCTGCAGGTGCGACAGCGCCGTGAGCAGCACCCGGCTCGCCGCCAACTCGAAGCGCGCCCGAGCCTCGACGTCGGCGTCCTCAAGCTCGCGATGGCGGCTGTTCAGGTGGTCGGGGCGGTAATCCTGGGGATTGAGGCCGTCGCGTTCCAGGGTGTGCAGCGCGGCGGCGAAGGCCGCTACGGTCTGGCCGTCCTGCCAGGCGGGGCGATACCCGCGCGCCTGATAGAAGTCCTGCAGCCGCTGGCTGGCGTCATTCAGCTGGCTGGCAATCTCCCCGGCCAGCGGCGAGGCGGCTGTGCCGCCGGCGGTCGAATCCTCGGCTGACACCCCGGGCGTCACCCCCAGCAGCATCACCAGCACGGCGCTTATCGAAACAATTGCGCGCATGTTCGGCCCCTGTTCCGTTGATGAGTGAGCCTGGCCTTCCCGGCCCTCGCCTTCATAATAACGCCAGCTGCGGGGCGACAGGGAAGCCGGCCCCGTTTCGCCTGTCCGGGCCATAGCGACATGCCGCCCGACTCCGCCCGACGACGACCCAACACCACAGGCTTGCCCATGCTTCGCGCTTTCTTGACCGCCGCGCTTCCCGTCACCGTGCTGAACGTTTCCCCGCTTACCGCCCTGCCCGCGTCGGCCGGCGACTTCCTGGCCCGGCTGGACGCGCCCGTGGCTTCTCAGGCGTCCGCCCTGACACATACCCTCACTCGTCTCGCCCCCCAGGCCGACCCGCAGGTCCTGCGCCTCGCCGCCTCGGCGCTGCGCTGTGCAGATCCGCACGCCGAACGCCTGGCGGTGATCGACTTTTCCCTCCCATCCACCGAGCCCCGCCTGTGGGTCTTCGACCTCGACGAGTCGCGCCTGCTGTTCGAGGAGCTTGTCTCCCACGGCCAGGGGTCCGGCAACGCCATGGCCACCGCCTTTTCCAACGTGCCCGAGAGCCACCAATCGAGCCTGGGACTGTTCCGCACGCTCAACAGCTACTACGGCCGCAACGGCTATTCGCTGCGCCTGGAGGGACTCGAGGCCGGGGTCAACGACCTCGCCTTCGATCGCGCCCTCGTCATCCACGGCGCCGACTACGTGAGCGAGGCGTTCATCGAACGGACCGGGCGCCTGGGACGCAGCTACGGCTGCCCCGCGGTGCGCCAGGAAGTGGCCTATCCGCTGATCGACAGCCTCAAGGAGGAGCACTACCTCTTCGCCTATTACCCCGATCCCGAGTGGCTGGCGAGTTCTGCCTTTCTCGACTGCCCGGGCGAGCCACGCCAGCTCGCCATGCAGTGAGCACCATCACTGCGCATGCGGCCGCTGCAATGCACCATGGCGCTCCCCATCGCGCCTGAGCGGCCGCTCGACCAGCCCCGACAATCCCCGCAACGTTCTGTCAATAAAGCCGAAACCGGATGTTGGCAAGGTTATCGCTTGAGACAGGTCAAGAGTGGGTAGGCGTGGACCAGGCTCCCCGACCCGGGAGTACGAGTGCGTCGAACCTGACCTTCAACGCTGAAGGACACGTTCATGTATTCGTTACCCCAAGAGGTCGACACCCATGGAAATCCTCGGCAAGGCCAACAGGATCCGCCTGTTGAGCTTCAACACCCCCCAGATGCGAGCCTTTCACTTCTCCTGGTTCGCCTTTCACCTCTGCTTCTTCGGCTGGTTCGGCATCGCGCCGCTCATGGCGGTGGTGCGTGACGACCTCGGACTGACCAAGACCCAGATCGGCAACACCATCATCGCCTCGGTGGCGATCACCGTGATCGTGCGCCTGGCCATCGGCGTGCTGTGCGACAAGATCGGCCCGCGCAAGGCCTACACCTGGCTGCTCTGTCTCGGCTCGCTGCCGGTGATGGCCATCGGCCTGGCCGACAGTTTCGAAACCTTCCTGCTGGCGCGCCTGGCCATCGGCGCCATCGGGGCTTCCTTCGTGATCACCCAGTACCACACCTCGGTGATGTTCGCCCCCAACGTGGTGGGCACCGCCAACGCCACCTCGGCGGGCTGGGGCAACCTGGGCGGCGGGACCACCCAGATCCTCATGCCGCTGGTCTTCTCCGGCATCCTGATGCTGGGCGTGAGCGAAACCCTCGGCTGGCGCCTTGCCATGGTGGTGCCGGGCATCGTGCTCTTCCTCACCGGTATCGCCTACTACCGCTTCACCCAGGATGCACCCAACGGCAACTTCGATGAGCTGCGCGCGCGCGGCGAGTTGCCCCCCGCCAGCGGCGAGCACGGCATGCGCCAAAGCTTCGCCGCCGCCGCCAAGGACGTCCGCGTCTGGGCGCTGTTCGTGGTCTATGCCGCCTGTTTCGGCGTGGAGCTGACCATCAACAACATCGCCGCCATCTACTTCTTCGACAACTTCGACCTGACACTGGCCACCGCCGGGATGATCGCCGGGCTCTTCGGGCTGATGAACCTTTTCGCCCGTACCCTGGGCGGCATCTTCTCCGACCTCTTCGCCAGGAGCGGCGGCCTCAAGGGGCGCGTGCGCTGGCTGTTCATCGCCATGCTCTGCGAAGGCATCGCGCTGATGTTCTTCTCGCAGATGCACGTGCTGGCGCTGGCCATCGGAATCATGCTGGTGTTCAGCCTCTTCGTGCAGATGGCCGAGGGAGCCACCTTCGGCGTAGTGCCCTTCATCAACAAGAAGGCGCTGGGAGCGGTGGCCGGCATCGTCGGCGCCGGCGGCAACGCCGGAGCGGTGGCTGCGGGCTTTCTGTTCCGCTCCGAGGCGCTCTCCTACCAGCAGGGCCTCTTCTACCTCGGCATGGCGGTCATCATCGCCGCTCTGTGCTGCCTCGCAGTGCGTTTCTCCGAGGCCACGGAAGCCGAGGAGGCCCAGGCCTACACCGATGCAGCGGGCGAAGAAACCGGCGCCGGCGCCCTGTCGCTGCGCTGATTGCTCAGTTGGCGGGCTCACGCCTCGAGCTTGTCCCAACGCCGCCCGCACGGGCGGCGTTCTAGCACGGCGCCGCAGCGATTCCTCAGAAAAGCTATTCTGGAAGCAGACGCACCCCGCCTCATGTCTTTAGGAGCTTCCCGTGGCCGACCCCAACAGCGTAATCGCTTTTTACGATGAACGCGTTCTGGGCCACCAGCCTGACTCTAACGCCCCCTTCCTCCCCGGTCGCATGGACCGACGGGTTCGCCAACTGCTCTCATCCCTGAACGTGCCCTGGAAGTACCCGGAACACGCTGGGCGGCTCACCACCGTTCGCCACCTGCTGGAACTCGAGCCCGTGACCGGCTTGCAGTTCGAGGGCGGCAAGCCGGCCACACGAGAACAGCTGGGGCGCGTTCATACCAGCTCTTACCTGGAGCACATCTTCGAGATGCGCGGCAAGAACGCCTGGCTGGACATGGATACGACGGCGGTCTCCCCCGGCAGCGTCGATGCCGCCGAGGTAGCCGCCGGCACTGCCATCGCTGCCGTCGAGGCAGTGCTTCAGGGTCGCACCGAGTCAGCCTTTGCCCTGGTGCGCCCACCCGGCCATCACGCCGAGCCAGTACGCGCTCGTGGCTTCTGCCTGTTCAACAATGTGGCGGTCGCCGCCACCCATGCCCAGGCGGCGCTCGGCTGTCAGCGGGTGATGATCGTGGACTGGGACGCCCACCACGGCAACGGCACCCAGGATATCTTCTGGGCCGACCCCAGTGTGCTGTTCTTCGATATCCATCGCGCCTCGCCTTTCTACCCCGGCTCGGGGCAGCTGGAGGATATCGGCGCGGGGCTGGGAGAAGGCACGACCGTCAATGTGCCCATGCCGACGGGTGCCGGGGACCGAGCCTATCTCAAGGCCTTCCACGAGATCCTCGTGCCCGCTGCCGACTGGTTCAAACCGGACCTGATCCTGGTGTCGGCCGGATTCGACCCGCACTCCTTCGACTTGGCGCTGAACGTCTCCTACGAAGGCTTTGCCGCCATGACCGGCATCCTGCAGGGCCTGGCTCACCGCCACTGCCAGGGACGCCTGGTCTTCGTGCTGGAGGGCGGCTACCACCTCCTGTCCTTGTCGCGTGGCGTCAAGACGGTGCTGGAAGTGCTTGCCGGCGGCACCATCCCGGAGCCCGGCACTGCCGGGCTCACCGAGGTCGAAGCCGCAGCAGAGTTTCACCGCATGGCGTTCGTGGCCGCCAACGAGGGACCCGACTTCGAGTCCTGAGGCCGCTCAGTCCCCTGGCGGTGTCGGAAGGACGATCTCCATGCCGAGCAGCAGGAAAGAGAGCGTCTTGCCGTGACCGTCGAGATTGAGAGCTCCATTGACGCCGCCCTGCAGCACGTCGTCGATCACCAGATTCATGCCCGCAAGGCCCGGCATCAGGTAGCGGCGCACGCGGCTGGCGCCACGGTGGGCGAACAGGGCCAGCACTCGCGACTCGGTGACCTGTTCGACCAGCAGCGGGTAGTCTCGCTCGGCATAGGCGAACAGCGAGAGGTTGAGCCGGTCGCCCTTGTCGCCGGCCCGGGCGTGCGCCAGGCGATGCAGCGGCACGCTCGTCGACGTAGCGACCTCAGTGACTGACGGCATGGGCTTGGCTCCTCTCGTCGAACAGGGTGGCGTGGGCGACTACATCGCTGCGCTTGACCAGGTAGGAGGCCGTGCACACGCGACGCTGGAAGTGGCGACGCACCCCACCACCGCCCGCGGGGCCCGCACAGTAGAGCGCCAACAGCTCCTGGGTGGCACGCTCGACCCAACGGCGCTCGGGGTGCTCGACGGCCAGCCGCAGGCGATAGTCGCCCGACTCGCTCGGCTGTCGTCTCGCTTGCAGCTCGCCGCCGTCGCTGTCGAAGACACTGGCATGGCCGATCAGGTCCAGCCGCGAGCGCAGATCGCCCGGTGCACGAAACCCCAGTCGCTCGCGCAGCACCTCGGCCGCCAGCTGGGCGCGGGCCAGGGCATTGGGCCCGGCGTAGGAGATCTCCGCCTCGCCCTGCCAGCCGCCTTCGTAGCAGACGGTGGTCTTGAGCCGTTCCGGTGCCGGCTTGCCTCGGATGCCGCTGACCGCTACCCGGTCGCGGTCCACTTCGCGCACCACGACCCGGGAGAGATCCACCACCACGTCCGGCGTCAGATAGTTGGCGGGGTCGTGCACCTCGTAGAGCAGCTGCTCCTTGACCGTGCGCTCGGTCACCAGACCGCCGGTGCCCGGGGGCTTGGTGACCACCAAGCTGCCGTCCTCTTCCACCTCGATGATGGGATAACCCACCGTGGCCAAGCCGGGCACGTCCTTGAACCCCGGGTCGGCAAAGTAGCCGCCGCTCACCTGAGCACCGCATTCCCCGAGGTGCCCGGCCATCATGCCGGCGGCCAGCCGGTCCCAGTCATCCCAAGTCCAGCCGAAATGGTGCACCAGCGGGGCCAGGAACAGCGCCGGGTCGGCGACGCGCCCTGTCACCACCACCTCGGCTCCTTGCGCCAGGGCCTGCACCAGCGGAGCCGCCCCGAGATAGACGTTGGCCGAAATCAACGCCTGGGCACCCGGCAAGTCACGGTTCTCCGCTTCCCAGCGCTGAAGATCCAGGCCCGACAGGCGATCGCGGATGTCGTCCCCCTCTACCAGGCCGATGCGCGCCGTCTCCCTGCCCACCGCATCGGCCAGCGAGCGCACGTGCCGGCACGCCCCCAGCGGGTTGGCGGCGCCGAAGTTGCCCAGCACGCGAATGCCATGGGCCAGGCAGTCGCCGAGCACAGGAGAGAGCAGCTCATCCAGCAGCGGTTCATAGCCCTTGGCGGGATCGTCACGCATGGCGCGATGGGCCGCCGCCAGGGTGCGTTCGCCCAGGGTCTCGAAGAGCAGCGCACAGGGCTGGCCACGACGAATCAGCTCGGCCACCACGGGAATCGCTGCATCGGTGCGATCGCCGGAGAAACCGGCACCGCTTCCCAGCAGAAAGGTCATGGGCGGGTCTCCTTGGCCGGTAGCTCTCCGGCAGCACTGTGGATCGCGACACGCCGCCGTCGGGCACCGTACAGGGTCACCAGTGCCAGCAGCGCCGCGGTGGTGGTGAGCCAGCCCGGCGTCAGCGCCAGACCGACCACCAGCACCAGGCCGGCGATATCGAGCAGGCGATGGCCGGTGATCGCCACCCGCGACATCAGCGAGGCGAAGGCCAGCACGAAGACGACGCCCTGACAGATCGCCAGCAGGATATCGACCGCGCCGCCGAAGCCCGCCAGGGCGGGATAGATCAGCAGCAGGAAGGGGATCACGTAGATGGCCGCCGCCAGGCGGACGGCCTCGCCGGCCGCCGGCAGCCAGTTGGTGTCGGCGATCCCCGCGGCCACGAACACCGCCACGCACACCGGTGGCGTGATGACCGACAGGGTGGCGAAGTAGAACACGAAGAGATGGGCGATCAGCGGCTCGACGCCGATGGTGGTGAGTGCCGGCGCCAGCACCGAAGCCACCAGCACGTAGGCGGCGGTGGTGGGAATGCCCATACCCAGGATCAGACAGACCCCGCCGACGATGCCCGACACCAGGAACAGCGACTCGCCACCCACGTTGACAATCAGGCTGGCGAGGGTTACCCCGATGCCGGTCATGCCGATCATCGCCACCAGGATCTGTGCCCCGGCGAGCAGTACGCCGATGATCACCATTCCCCGACCGGCATCCATGAGCCCCGACAGCAGCTTGCCGAGGATGTCGCGCCACGCCATCCGTGCCAGCAGCGCAAAGGGCACGAAGGTGAGCACCGTCATCAGGATGCCGTAGAACGCCGACATCTGGATGGAGCGCCCGGAGAGCACGCCGTAAAAGAGCCCGCCCAGAGCGGCGAGGATCGGCACGATACGCGCCGGACGCAGTACGTCGGTCCAACTGGGCAGTTCGTCGTTGGGCACCACGCGCAGCTGTCGACGCGTGGCCACCAGGTGGATGGTCAGAAAGACGCCCAGATAGAAGAGAATCGCCGGCAGCAGCGCCGCCAGGGCAATACGAACGTAGCTCTCGCCAAGTATCTCGGCCATGATGAAGGCCGCCGCCCCTAGGATCGGCGGAGCGATCTGCCCGCCGGTGGAGGCCACGGCTTCCACGCCCGAGGCGAAAGGTCGGGGGTAGTCGAGCCGCTTCATCATCGGGATGGTGAAGTTGCCGGTGGTGGCCACGTTGGCCACCGCACTGCCGCTGACCATGCCGAACAGCCCCGAGGCCACGGTGGCCACCTTGGCCGCGCCCCCCGGCGAGCGCCCGCTGATGCGCAGGGCCAGATCCATGAAGGTCTGTCCGCCCCCGGTGTGCAGCAGCAGGCAGCCGAACAGCACGAAGGCCGCGATGGTAGTAGCGGCGACCCCCACCAGCATGCCCCATACCCCCAGGTCTCCGAGATAGATGGTCTCGGTCATGTAGGCCAGGTCGAAGCCGCGATGCCCCAGCGGGCCGGGTATGGCCGCCCCGAATTTGGCATAGGCCAGGCCGGCGACCACCAGTAACGGAAAGATCACGCCAATGGCGCGTCTCGACAGTTCGAGAATCGCGACCAGCAGCACAGCAGTGAAGAGCATGTCCCGTGGGCCTGCCCAGGGCAGTTCCACCAGGATGCGCTCCTGATTCATCACCACATAGCCGCAGGCCAGCACCACGCCTACCGCCAGCGCCAGGTCGATGACCAGGCCCAGGGGCCGCCAGCGGCTGCCGGCCCCCAGGGGATAGATGGTCAACCCCAGCAGGATCACCAACGCGAGAAAGATACCCCGCTGGATCAGGCTCTCGAAGGGGCCGGTGGCGGAGGTGTAGAGGATCAGGCCGCCAAGCGTCAGGGCCAAGCCTCGGGTCAGGTTCTCGCGCATGGATGACTCCTCGGCCGGGCCTTATTCTGCGGGCTGGAGAGCGTCAGGGATGGTCATCCCCTGCTCCTCGTAGTAACGGGCAGCGCCGGCGTGCAGCGGCACGGTCCCCACCTCGAGGGTCATCTCCGCCAGGTCGGCGTCCTTGACTGCGGAGAAGGCGTTGGCCTGGGGCTCGGGGTTCTCCATCACCGCCTTGACGATCTGGTAGGCGGTCTCCTCGTCCAGGTCCGGGTGGGCATGCACGGCCACGCCGAAAGCCCAGGTGGTGTAGGCGGGAATACCGTCACCCGCCCCTTCAGGAATCTCCACCACGGCAATGTCGGGCATCTCGCTACGCAGCGTCTCGGCCTGTTCGTCGCTGAGCGAGATCACCTCGATGGGCGTGAAGGTGGCGATGTCCATGGTCGAGCCGTCCAGACGGTTGCCGACCCCGGACTTCACGTAGCCGGCGATGCGTCCATCCTTGATGGAATCGACCACATCGGTGGTGGAGCCGCGGACGTAATCGGGCGCGATGCCCAGGGTTTCCAGAACCGCCTCGGTGGTGCTCTCGGTGGCCGACCCCGTGATCCCCGGGTTGAGGCGCACCCCGTCCAGTTCCGCGAGACTCTCGACCCCGGCGTCTTCGCGCAGCACCACGTTCTGCGGCGCCACGGTATAGACCCACAGCAGCCGACTATCCACGGCGCGGTCCGCGAAGTCGCCTTGCCCCGCATAGGCGTGGTAGCCAGTGTTGGTGGTCACCAGCCCCATGTCGATCTGGTTGCGGCTCAGCCGGCGCAGGTTATCGACGGTGGCACCGGTCTCGGCGACGGAGGAACTGACGCCGTCGAGCTCGCTGTTGATGATCTGGTTGACCGCCACGAAGTAGCCGTAGTGGCTCGACGAGCTGGAGGTCGAGCCGATCAGCAGGCGTTCCTGGGCCGGAACGGCAGCAGCGGTGAGGAGTGCGGCACTGGCGGCCGCAGCGGTGAGCAGCGTTTTCATGGTTGGCTCCTGCCCGCAACGGGGCTTGTTGTTGTAACGGATTGCGCCAATGGGCTGCGCAGCCAGGGATCGGCGTCCCCTCATGGCGGCGGCCCGGTCATAGCACACTGGCAGCATGGACACCGCTGTATTTTTTGTATATTGAATTGTTTTTAAAATCTGTTTTACTTTCTAAATGAAACCCAGCATCCGACAGCTCAGCGCCTTCGTGGCCGTGGCACAGTCACGCAGCCTCGCCGAGGCCAGCGAGCGCATCCACCTTTCCCAGCCCGCCATCTCCATTGCCCTGCGCAAGCTGGAAGAGAGCGTGGGTGGCGCACTGTTCTCGCGCAGCACCCGCCAGCTGTCGCTGACCCCGGAAGGCGAAGCCTTTCTTCCCGTGGCCATTCGCTTGCTCAACGACTGGACAGAAGCCTTCGAGGATCTCGACGACCTTTTCTCCAAGAATCGCGGCAAGGTCACCGTGGCCGCCTTGCCCACGCTGGCCGCCGGCCTGCTGCCGGGCATCATCGCCGCCTTTCACGATCGCTACCCGCGCATCAACTTTGCCCTGCACGACGTGCTCGCCGAGCAGGTCAATGCCATGGTGCGAGAAGGCCGCGCCGACCTGGGGCTCTCGGTGCCGCCCCTCGACGCCGAGGAGTTCCACTTCGAACCGGTGCTGGAAGATCGCTATGTCGCCGTCTGCCCCAGTGGCCATCCGCTGCTCGCCCAGTCGCAGGTCGAGTGGGCCCAACTCGCCGGCCACCCCTTCATCGGCATCCACCGGTTGTCCAGTTCCCGCCAGGATATCGACCGCGTGATGGGCGAGGTGAGCAAGACGCTGGATATCCTCTGCGATGCCAGCCAGATCGCTACCGTCGGGCGCATGGTCGCCGCCGGCGTTGGCATCAGCGTCCTGCCCGAGTTGAGTTTCCGGCAGATCGCCACCCATGGCATCGAACATCGGCCACTGGTGCAGCCCCACATCGGGCGTCCACTCGGCATTATCCAGCGTCGCCGCCACCCCCTGTCCGCCGCAGCCACCACGCTGCGCGAGATGATCGCTGCCCAGGCCTCGGCGTAACGCCCCCATTTGCAGCTTGTCGACACTATGGCCATGCTGAACTGGATGCCCATCAAACAGCACAAGGAGACCTGCATGAAACACCGCGTTCTGTTGATCACTGGGGCCTCCAGCGGCATCGGGGCCGCCACCGCCCGGGCGGCCGCCCGCGAGGGGTATCAACTGGTACTGGCTGCTCGCTCCGCGGCACGGCTGGAGAGCCTGGCCCGGGAGCTCGGCCCCGAACACGTGCTCACCGTCGCGGCCGACGTCACCGTCATGGACGACCAGCAGTCAATGGTGGAGCAAGCGCTGGAACGCTTCGGGCGCATCGACGCCGTCTTCGCCAATGCCGGGCGCGGCGGTTCGCCCGGCGGCTTCAGCAGCGCGGACCACGAAGCCTGGCGCGACATGATCCTGACCAACGTCTACGGCGTAGGGCTCACCCTCCAGGCCACCCTGCCGGCGCTGCGCCACAGCCACGGCCACGTGCTGCTCACCGGCTCGGCGGCGGGTCGCGCCACCATTCCCGGCTCGATGTACAGCGCCACCAAGTGGGCAGTGACCGGCATCGGCTACAACCTCCGCGAGGAGCTGCGCGGCAGCGGTATCCGCGTGACGCTGATCGAGCCCGGCATGGTCGACACTCCCTTCTTCGACGAGGCACCGGAGCACGCGCTGGAGGACCGCGACATCGCCAATGCCGTGCTCTACGCCCTCGGCCAGCCAGCCCACGTGGACGTCAACGAGATCCTCGTGCGGCCCACACCGCCCGAGGAGTGATCCCCCGCATCGCGGAGTGGCAAGCATGGCCGAGGCGAACGGGATCGCCTCGGCATCGGTACCGTCCGGCAGTGCGTGCGCTGTCACCCGCCGCTAGCGGTTCAGGACGTCACGATGGCATCCCGTGTGGTGCCAAGCAGCTCGAGAAGCTCTTCCGACTCCTGCTCGGGCACGTCGTGCTCGTCGAGCACCTCGACGAAGATCTCCACCATGCGATCCCACTCCTCCGCCGTGATGTTCAGGTGGGCGTGAGACTCACGCATCCCGCGGCCATGGTAGTCACAGGGTCCTCCCGTGGCCTCGCAGACGAAGGCCGTGACGTGGTACTTGAGATAGGCGACCGGCACGCGCTGTCGTGCCTCGTCGATGGCCGGGTTCTCGTTCAACTGCGGATCGGGAATCATCTCGTCCAGGAAGTCGCTGACGACCACCGAAATGGGCATCAGCCCGCCCAAGCGCTGGTAGAGCGATGCCGAGTCATCATCGTCCTGCGCCAACGCCGGCGCTGAAAGCCCCAAGGCAATGACCACCAGCGGAATGAGCAGCCAGTTCGACAGCTTGCTGTAGCCTCTCATGGTTTCCCCCTTCTGTGTTGCTTGATGACACGCGGGTGACGACACCCTGCCGCCATCTCGCGATTGTCGACCCGGGTCTGCCGGGTATTGGCGGGGACGCCGCAGAGGCACAAAAGGTTCCCGTTGCTCCCGCCCGGACAGCGGTCGACGGAAAGGCGCTCAAGCCATGGCTAAACTAAAGTGGCGACCAGCGGTACCGCTGGCGTCTCGGACACAGCAACACAGGAGCAACGACATGCCAGACAACGCCATCACCGCCCAGGGCAGCTGCCTGTGCGGTGCCGTGAGGCTGGCCGTGACGGCCGGCAAGCAGAACATCGGGGCTTGCCACTGCCAGATGTGTCGCACCTGGGGCGGCGGCCCCCTGCTCGCCCTGGAGTCGGTCACCCAGGTCGATATCGACGGCGAGGAGCACGTCACGGTCTATCCCTCCTCCGACTGGGCAGAACGCGGCTTCTGCGGGCGCTGCGGTACGCACCTCTTCTACCGCCTCAAGCGCGGCGACCACTACGCCATTCCCGCCGGACTGGTGGACGGCGCCCAGGCCTGGACCTTCGACACCCAGATCTTCATCGACGTCAAGCCGCCCTGGTACGCCTTCGCCAACCACACCCGCGACATGACCAGCCAGGAAGTGTTCGACGCCTATCAAGGTGATGGCTGAGCGCTGCATGGTTCTGCCCACTTGCCTTGCCGTATGCTTTCATCATGTTTGCCCCCTCGTGCAACCCAGGAGCCTTGCCATGTCCCTTTCCGTTGGCGACACCCTGCCCGATATCACTCTGAAGACCAACGGGCCCGACGGCCCCGAGGACATCCGCACCGGTGAGCTCTTCGCCGGCAAGCGCGTGGTGCTGTTCGCCGTGCCCGGCGCCTTCACCCCCGGCTGCTCCAACACTCACATGCCGGGCTTCGTGGTCCATGCTGACAAGATACTGGCCAAGGGGGTCGATGTGCTGGCCTGCCTCGCGGTCAACGACGCCTTCGTGATGGGCGCCTGGCAGAAGGACCAGAACGCGGAGCACATCCTCATGCTCGCCGACGGCAATGCCGACTTCACCCGCGCCATCGGCATGGAGCGCGACGCCAGTGCCGGCGGCATGGGCATCCGCAGCTACCGCTACGCGTTGATCGCCAACGACGGCGTGGTGGAATACCTCGGCATCGACACCCAGCGCGGCGTGGTGGAAGAGAGCAGCGCCAACGCCATCCTCGCTCACCTTTGACAGTCACGCCCCCTCCCTCAAGAATGCCCCTATTGTGCCGATATGACACATAACAACAGGGGCAGCGGGTAGCCCCAAGGCCAGGTGACCGGCCAAACTCGCATCGACAGGGAGGGGGCATGCCGAACGCCGACAGCCAGCAAACCGCGCAGCTGCTGCGCGAACTCGAGCAGGCCAACGGCCAGCTGCTGCAGTCCGAGAAACTCGCCTCCATCGGCCAGCTCGCCGCCGGCGTGGCCCACGAGATTAACAACCCCGTTGGCTACGTCTTCTCCAACCTCAAGACGCTGGCCGAGTATGTCAGCGACCTGCTGGCGATCATCGACGCCTCTGAAAAGGTCACGCGCCTGGAAGAGCTCCAGCAGATCAAGCACACCCTGGAGTACGGCTACATCCGCGAGGATGTCCAGGCACTGCTCCGCGAGTCCGAGGAGGGCATTGAGCGCATCAAGTCGATCATAACCGCCCTCAGGGACTTCTCGCACATCGAGGAGGACGACTTCGTGGACGCGAACCTGCACCGGGGCCTCGACACCACCCTCAACCTGGTCAACAACGAGCTCAAGTACAAAGCCGAGGTCATCAAGGAATACGGCGAGCTGCCGCCGATAGAGTGTCTGCCCTCACAGCTCAACCAGGTCGCACTCAATCTTCTCACCAACGCTGCCCAGGCCATCGACGGACAGGGCTATATCACCTTGCGCACCGGCTGCAACGCCACTGACGCCTGGTTCGAGGTGGAAGACACCGGTCGCGGCATCGCCGCTGAACACCGTGAGCGTCTCTTCGACCCCTTCTTCACCACCAAACCCGTCGGGGAAGGCACGGGCCTGGGCCTCGCCCTCTCCTGGAGCATCGTGCAGAAGCATCGTGGCCGGATCGAGGTGGAGAGTGACCCCGGGCGGGGCAGCCGTTTTCGGGTGTGGTTGCCCATCCGCCAGTCCCGTGATTCCGCCCCTGAGCCCACATCCTCATGACCGACTCGCCCCCGCTCGTCGCCACCCTGCTGCTGGTCGACGACGAGCCCCATGTGCTGTCGGCCCTGCGCCGCGAATTGCGCCGCGAGGGCTATCGCCTGCTCACCGCCGACAACGGCAAGACGGCCCTGGAGCGGATGGCCGAGGAGTGCATTGACGCCATCATTTCGGATGCCCTGATGCCCGGCATGGACGGCATCGAACTGCTGGCCCAAGTTCAGCGCGACTGGCCGGAGTGCCTGCGCCTGCTGCTCACTGGCAAGGCCGATCTCAATGCCGCGGTGCGCGCCATCAACGAAGGGCGCATCTACCATTATATCGCCAAGCCCTGGGATGCAACGGAACTGCGTCAGACTCTGCGTCTCGCTCTCTCCCACCAGCAGGCCGAGCGCGAACGCCAGCGCTTGGAAACGCTGACCCGGGCCCAGAACCGCGAACTCGTGGCACTCAATGCCAACCTGGAGCAGCGCGTCGCCGATCGCACCGCCGAGCTCCAGCAGACCGCTAACATGCTGGACGCCGCCTACGGTGATCTCGAGCAGAGCTATGTCACCGCCACCCGGGTATTTGCCTCGCTGATCAACCAGCGGCTGCCGCGCCACCTGCAGACCAACGCCACGGTTGGCAACCTGCTCACTGCCTTCGCCGAGCAACTGGGCCTCGACGAGGAAAGCCAGCGCGACCTGCAGATGGCCGCCGCGCTCTACAACCTCGGCAAGCTGACCTGGAACGACCACCTGCTGACCACGCCCTCCGAGCGGCTCTTCGCCGCCGACCGCGACGCCTACCGCCGCTACCCGGAAACCGGCGAGAGCCTGCTGATGGCCCTCGAACACCTGGAAGGCACGGCGACGATCATCCGCCACCATCGCGAACGCTGGAACGGCAGCGGCTTCCCCGACCACCTCAAGGAGCAGGCCATCCCCTACGGGGCACGGCTGCTGTCGCTTGCCGTCGACTTCATCGAACTGCAGCGCGGCATGATCCTGCCGCGCAAGGTGCCCCGGCATAGCGCCCTGGCACTGCTGGAAAAGTTCGCCGGACGCGTCTACGACCCCGCCCTGGTCGCCCCCTTCGTCGAGCTCTGTCTCGAACAGGCCCCCGACCTCGGCGTGGGCGGCAGAAAGGTGCTGTCGCTGGAGCCTCGCAAACTGGAGCCAGGCATGCAGCTCGCTCAGGACCTGCATTCTCCCGCCGGCATGCTGCTGCTCAACCAGGGCAAGGAGCTGAGCCGCGGGTTGATCGACAAGCTCATCCGCCTGGAGGAGCTGGAAGACACGCGCCTCACGCTGCTGGTTCATCCGGCGGAGGAGAGCGACGCAGAGCCCGAGCCCGGCACCAAGACCCAGACTGGATAACGCGACACCATGACCACAACAAAGCGGGGCGATCAGCCCGAACAACCCTGTCACCCGCTCGATGCCAGTCAAGCCGCGCTGCGCGAAGCACTGAAGCAGCGCGATCAGTTCTTCACCCTGTCGCTGGAGCTCTTCTGTCGCGTCGACCTGCATGGGCGCTTCCTGCAGGTCAACCCCGCTTTCGAGAAACTGCTGGGTTACATCCCCGAGCGACTGGCCGGGCGGCACTACGAGGAACTGGTCGTGGCCGGGCACCATCCCCGTATCGCCGCCGCCATCCAGCGCCTCGAAGCCGGACAGAGCATCCAGCAGTTGGAGGCACAGGTCGAGGATGCCCATGGGCAGCGGCACTGGGTCGAGATCAATGCCGACCTGGGCGAGGAGCGCGTCATCTACGTGGTGGCGCGCGATATTACTCAGCGCAAGCAGAGCGAGCTTCAGATCGAGCACGACCGCCGCCTGTTCGGTATCGTCGGGCGCACCGCCCATATCGGCGGCTGGTACCTCGACGTGGGCGAAGAGGCCCCCGTCTGGTCGGACGAGGTTTGCGCCATTCACGGAGAGGCTCCCGGCTTCCAGCCGAGCCTCGATCAAGCACTGGCCTACTACCCTCCCGACTGTCGAGACCGCCTGACTCGGGCGCTCGACGCCTGCACCCGTACCGGTATCGCCATCGACGATGAGTTCGAGATCGTCACCGCCAAGGGGCAACAGCGCCAGGTTCGTGTCATCGGCGAAGTGGTGCGCGACACCGCCGGGCGAATCCTGCGCATCCAGGGTTCAACCCAGGACATCACTTCCTACAAGCGGCTGCAGCATGAAGTGGCACAGCTCGGTGAGCGGCTCTCTACCACCCTGGAGAACATCACCGACAGCTTCTTCACCCTCGATTCCAGCTGGCGTTTCACCTACCTCAACCGGCAGGCGGAACGGCTGGTACAACGATCGCGGGAAGATCTTCTCGGGAAAACGATCTGGCACGCCTTCCCCGAAATCTGCGGCACCCTGTTCGAGACCCAATATCGACGCGCCATGAGCGAGGCCGTTTCGGTGGTCTTCGAGGCCTACTATGCCGAACTCGCGCTGTGGTTTGAGGTGCACGCCTCACCCTCCGAGGAGGGGCTTGCCGTCTACTTCCAGGACATCAGTCAACGCAAGCGCACCGAAAGCCAGCTGCACCTGCTCGAGCGCGGCATCGAGTCCAGCGTCAATGGCGTGGTGATCGCCGATGCTCGCCAGCCGGACCTGCCGATCGTCTACGTCAATGCCGCCTTCGAGCGCATCACCGGCTATTCGCGGATCGAGGCGCTCGGTCGCAACTGCCGCTTCCTGCAGGGCGAGAACAGTGACCCACAGGCCTGTGCCGCCATCCGCCATGGCCTCGAGGCACAGAGCACCGTGCATGTCACTCTGCTCAACTACCGCAAGGACGGCATGCCCTTCTGGAACGAGCTCTACATCTCGCCGGTGCGTGACGACAACGGCGAGCTGAGCCACTTCATCGGCATCCAGAACGACATCTCCACCCAGCGTGAATACGAATCGCGACTGGCCTACACCGCCAGCCACGACACCCTGACCGGCTTGGCCAATCGCTCGCTGCTGGAGGATCGCCTGCATCAGGGATGCCAGTTCGCGCGACGCTACACCCGCACACTGGCGGTGCTGTTCGTCGACCTGGACGATTTCAAGCCGATCAACGACTCCCTTGGCCACGAACTGGGTGACCAGGTCCTGGTCGAGGTGGCCGAACGCCTGGCGGACCAGGTACGTTCCGGCGACACCGTGGCGCGTTTCGGCGGCGACGAGTTCGTGATCCTGCTGCCTGACCTGGCTCACCCGGACGATCTGCTGCCGATCGTCGAACGCCTGCTGGAGAGCGTTGCCCGCCCCTACCGGATCGACAACAGCGAGCTGCGCCTCACTGCCAGCATCGGCATCGCCCTGGGCGAAGGCGACCTGGAGCACCCCACCGAGCTGCTCCAGCAGGCCGACCTGGCCATGTACGAGGCCAAGCGCCTGGGGCGCAACACCTACCAGTGGTACTCCCGGGACCTCAACCATCAGGTGAAGGAGCGCGTCGCACTGCGCAACGCCCTGCAGCACGCCATCGAGGAAGAGCAGTTCGAACTCCATTACCAGCCTCAATTCGACCGTGCGAACGGCCGGATCACCGGCTTCGAGGCGCTGATCCGCTGGCACCACCCGGAGCGCGGCTACGTCTCGCCCGCCGAGTTCATCAGCCTGGCGGAGGACACCGGACAGATCATTCCCATCAGCGACTGGGTGCTCGCCACCGCCTGCCGCGATGGCCGCCACCTCAATGACCTGGGGCTGGGAGAGTTCGTGATGGCGGTCAACGTCTCGCCCATGCAGTTCCAGCGCAGCCAGTTCGTGCCCGGGGTCTTCTCTGCTCTCGAGGCGTTGGGCCTCCCCGCCTGTCAGCTGGAGCTGGAGCTCACCGAAGGCATCCTGATGGGCCATGCCGAGACCACCATCCAAATTCTGGAGCGCCTGCGCGCGCAGGGCATCCGTATCGCCATCGACGACTTCGGTACCGGTTTCTCCAGTTTGAGCTACCTGAAACACTTGCCCGTCAACCGGCTCAAGATCGACCGCTCCTTCATCCGTGAGGTGATCAGCGACCACCGCGACGCCGCCATTGTCCAGGGCATCCTCTCCATGGCCAGCTCCCTGCAGCTCGAGGTGGTGGCCGAAGGCGTGGAGACTCAGGCGCAGTACGCCTACCTGCACAAGCAGCACTGCGATAGCTTCCAAGGCTACTACTTCGCCCGCCCCATGCCACTGGCGACACTCGAAGCCTTCCTGCGCGATCACCAGGCCGCGCAGCGCCTCACCCAGGCGCGCCAGAGCGGCGAAGAGCACCAGCAGACGCTGCTACTGCTCGACGACGAGGCCAACATCCTTCGCTCACTGACGCGCACCCTGCGTCACGGCGACTATCGGATACTCGCCACGTCAAGTCCCCGGCGCGCCTTCGAGCTGCTGGCCACCGAGGTGGTGCAGGTCATCATCAGCGACCAGCGCATGCCGGAGATGAGCGGCACGGAGTTCCTCAAGCAGGCCAAGGAGTTATACCCCGACACGATCCAGATCGTGCTGTCGGGCTACACCGACCTCAAGACCGTGACCGCCGCCATCAACCAAGGCGCCATCTTCAAGTTCCTGACCAAGCCCTGGGACGACGACGAGCTGCGCCTGGTGGTCCAGCAGGCGTTCCGCAAGGCGGCCATGCAGCAGGTCCGGACACGGGGGCAGAGAGCGGAAACTCCCTGAGCCCCGACCGCGGGTGGCGTGACGGGGCCACTGTCACCCCCGCGTTGACGAGGGGCGGCGTCGCCCCGGCGCGGAGTTGCTAGAGTGAAGGCTACCTTGCCAGGGAGACAGGGATGCAGTGGCAACGTCGCAACCGGCAACACCGAATCAAGGTGCTGGGGCTGATCGCGGGCCTGTTCCTGGTGGCCGCGCTCGCGTCGGCCTTCACGGTCGCCGCGGTGCAGCTGCAGGCGGCCACGGCCGCCTATGTCAGTGGCCAGAGCGCCTGGTCGCGCGCCCAACTCGACGCCGTCTACCACCTCGATGCCTATGCCGAGAGCGGTCGCCCCGAGGAACTGGCGCGGGCACGTGACGCCCTGGCCGTGCCCTTGGGAGACCGGCAGGCACGGCTGGCCATGGAGCGCGACCCGTTCGACGAAGCGGCCGCCCGGGAGGGCATGCGACAGGGCCTCAACCACCCCGACGACTTCGGCCGCATGATCTGGCTCTACCGCCACTTTGCGGATTTTCCGGTCTTTCGCCAGCCGGTGAGCGTCTGGCGGGAGAGCGACGCCCACATTCTCGCCCTTGCCGAGCTCGCCGACCGGCTAGAAGCCGAGTGGACGGGCGAAGCGCCCTCCGCCCGGACCCTCGTCAGGCTGCGCACACGCCTGGAGGCCCTCAACGCCCAGCTCGACCCCCTCACCGAGGCGTTCCGTCGCGCCATGACCGACGCCGCACGGGTGGTCGCCCGGCTGCTCACCATCGCTAGCGTGGTCTTCCTGCTGACCCTGGCACTGGTCGCCTGGCTGCTGGGCTGGCGGCTGACTCGCGTCATCACCGCCGCGGAGCGCAAGTTCCGCGTCACCTTCGAGCAGGCTGCAGTGGGCATGGCCCAGGTGGACCGCGCGGGCTTCCTGATCGACGTCAATCAGTCGCTGTGCGAAATCCTGGGCTACCCCAAGCGGGCGCTTCTGGGGCGGCGGTACTGGGACCTGGTACATGTCGAGGACCGCGAGATCGGTCGGGCGCAGCGCGAGCAGATACGGGCCGGCACCCTCGACAGCTACACCATCGAGCATCGCCTGATGTGTCGCCACGGAAGCACGGTGTGGGGCAAGCTAACCGTCTCCAGCATGCGCGACGACCCCGACTACAGCCCTCGCTACGTGGCCATTCTCGAGGATGTCTCGGAATCCCGCCGCCTGTCGGTGGAACTCAGCCACCAGGCCAACCACGATGCCCTGACCGGCCTGCCCAACCGCCGAGCCTTCGAGCGCAGCCTCGCCGAGACTCTGCGCCAGGCGCGTACCGAGGGCTCGGCCCACGCCCTGGGCTTCATCGACCTGGACCAGTTCAAGATCATCAACGACACGGCGGGGCACGCCGCGGGTGACCAGCTACTGCGCCAGGTGACCGAGCTGCTGAGTCACCAGCTGCGCGAGGGCGACCTGCTGGCCCGGCTCGGCGGCGACGAGTTCGCGGTGATCCTCGAGGACTGCGACCTGCCCCGCGCCCGACAGGTCACCGAGAAGCTACGCAGCGCCCTGGAGAACGCCAGCTTCGTGTGGGAGAACGCCACCTTCCGCCCCGGCTGCAGCATCGGCGTGGTCCCCATCACCGCGGCCAGCGTCGATGCCGACAGCCTGCAGCGCACCGCGGACATCGCCTGCTACCTGGCCAAGGAGCAGGGGCGCAACCGCGTCTACGTGCTGCACGAGGACGACCAGCAGATGGCCCAGCAGCGCGGCGAGATGGAGTGGCTGAACCGCATTCGTCAGGCGCTCGACGAGCGGCGCCTGTTCCTGGAGGCCCAACGCCTGGAGCGCCTCGACGCACCGCACCGCCTGCGCTACGAGGTGCTGGTGCGTCTCACCGACGAGCACGGTCAGGTGGTGCCGCCCGGTGCCTTCCTGCCGGCCGCCGAGCGTTTCGGCGCGGCCCATCAGATCGACCGCTGGGTGATCGAGGAGGTGTGTGCCCAGCTCGCCGCCCACCCCCGCCATCTGGCCCGCCTGGAAGCCTGTCACATCAACCTCTCCGGACGCTCCTTCGACAAGGCGGATTTCGGCGACTTCGTGGTGGCCACCCTGGAGCGCCATGCGCTTCCCGCCGAGAAGCTCTGCTTCGAGATCACCGAGACCGCGGCAGTAAGGAACCTCACCGATGTCACCGCCTTCATGGAGCGGCTCGGCGAGCGCGGATGCACCTTTGCCCTGGACGACTTCGGCGCCGGCCTCTCGTCGTTCGGGTACCTGCGCCGCCTGCCGGTGGAGTGCATCAAGATCGACGGCGCCTTCGTCCGCCACATCGTCAGCGACGACACCGACCTGGCCATGGTGCGGGCCATCAACGAGATCGGCCAGACCCTGAACAAGACCATCGTGGCCGAATTCGTCGAAAGCCAAGAGGCCCTGGCACTGCTGCGCGAGATGGGGGTGCACTATGTGCAGGGCTACGGCGTCCACCGCCCCTGCCGCTTCGAGACCCTGCTGGCCGACCGCCGGTTCGAACGGGTGCGCTGAGCCGCGGGCCCGACTCGCATCGGCGACCGGGCGCTGGCATCATCGGCTTCTCTTTCCCGTCGAGGCACGCCATGCAGATCGAGCCCATCACCGCCGACGACTTCCAGCGCTTCTGGCCCACTTTCCTGGCCGTGGTGCAGGCCCGGGAGACCTACGCCATCGACCCGGCGATCGATTACGCCGCCGCCTACGCCCTGTGGTGCGAACAGCCGCTGCACACCTACGTCGCCAAGGAAGGGGAGCAGGTGCTGGGCAGCTACTACCTCAAAGCCAACGCCGCCGGCCCCGGCGATCACGTGTGCAACTGCGGCTATATCGTCGACCCCGCCGCCCGTGGCCGAGGCGTGGCCCGGACGCTGTGCGAACATTCCCAGCGAATGGCCCGGGAGGCCGGGTTTCACGCCATGCAGTTCAACGCCGTGGTGGCCACCAATGAGGTCGCCGTGCGCCTCTGGCAGTCGCTGGGCTTCGCCATCGTCGGCACGATCCCGGAGGCGTATCGCCACGCGAACCATGGCCTGGTCGACGCCCACGTGATGTACAAGCGGCTGGCGACGTGACGCTCACTCCGCCGTGATGGCCCGGTTCAGGGGGCTGGCCGGGCTGGTCTCGACAAGGCGCACCACGCTGCCCACCACGATCAGGCAGGGTGAGGGCAACGGCTCGGCGGCCAGCTTGTCGGGCATGTCGGCCAGGGTGCCGACCAGGGCACGCTGCTCGGGCAGGCTGGCATTGGCCACCAGCAGGATGGGCCAGTCGTCGGGCAGCCCGGCGCGGCGCAGCCCGGCGCAGATCGCCCCCACCTTGGTCAGCCCCATGTAGAAAATCAGGGTCTCGTCGCGGCGGGCGAGCGTGTCCCAATCGGGCTCGCCGCCCTCGCGGCACAGCTGGGCAGTGATGAAACGCAGCTGCTGGGCGTGACCGCGATCGGTGAGCGGAATGCCCAGAGCGGCGCTGGCCGCCGAGGCGGCGGTGATGCCGGGCACGATCTCGGCGGGCACCGCCGCCTCGCCCAGCGCCGCAAGCTCCTCGCCCAGACGACCGAAGACACCGGGGTCGCCGCCCTTGAGGCGCACCACCGACTTGCCCTGTCGTGCCAGCCCCACCAGACGCGCGCCGATCTCCGCCTGGGGCACGCTGTGGTGGCCGCGGGCCTTGCCCACGTAGTAGCGCTCGGTACCGGTGGGGATCATCGCCAGCACGTCGTCACCGATCAGGCGGTCGTAGACCACGGCATCGGCCTGGGCGAGCAGCCGAGCCGCCTTGAGGGTAAGCAGCTCGGCGTCGCCGCTGCCGGCGCCCACCAGGTAGACGGTACCCGGCCGGCACTGCCGCGAGGGGGCGCCCAGCCGGCCATTGCGACCGACACCCGCGCGCTCGGCCGCATCACCTCGCGGCCGGCCGAGCCGAGACAGAGCGGCACTCAGGCGGGGCTTCCACAGCCCCTTGCTCATGAGGCGCATACGGCCGTCTCCTCTTCGATCAAGGCTTTCAGTTCGGGAACGCAACTGCCGCACTGGGTGCCGCAGGCCAATCGGGCGCCCAGCGCCTCGACGCTGCGGTCGCCGCCGCGTATGGCGTCAAGGATACCGCGCTGCCCCACCTGATGACAGCTGCACACCATGGGCCCCGCCTCGGCGGCGCCGTCGTCGCAGCCGGCCAGCAGCCGCCGACGCCGGGTGGCATCCAGAGGCTCGCCTCGCGCCGCCTCGGCGAAGCGCGCCTCCAGCCAGGCGAGCCCCGGCAACTCCGCCGGCGGCCCCACCATCAGCCACCAGCGCAGCTTGCCGTCCTCCAGGCCGGCGGCACGCAGCCGCCCGCCGACTGAGTCGTCGCACCACAGGGCGGGCGCTACGGGCAGCACCTTCTGCACCCAGGCCAGCCAGTCACGGGGCGCTTTCTCAACCCCGCCGCCGGCCAGCTGCCAGCGTTCGGCACCGGCCAGGGGGATGCGCGCCCAGTAGGCGGCCATCTCGCACCAGCCGGGGTCGCCGGCCAGCTCGTCGGCGACCACCAGGGTGGCCTCCCAGCCGCAGGCCAGCGGGGCGAGGGAGACGGCGCCCTGCTTGAGCTCCGGCTGGCCGGAAAGCGGGTCGAGATGCGCGGCAAGCAGCCCGCCCATGCGCGCGGCCCCGCTGAAGCGGTCGTTCCAGTGCATGGGCACGAAGACCTCGCCGCGCCGCTGGGCCTTGGAGAGACGCACCCGGCCGAGGTAGTCGCCGCCAGCGCCGCTCAGCCGCGCCAGCTGCTGGTCACCGACCCCCAGCGCCGCCGCATCCTCCGGGGTGATCTCGATAAAGGGCTCGGGGCGATGGTTCATCAGTTGCGGCGCGCGGGCGGTACGGGTCATGGTGTGCCACTGGTCGCGCACCCGACCGGTGTTGAGGCGCAGGGGGCGTGCCGCGCTGAGCGCCTGGGCGGGCCCTCTCGGACGCACCGGTACCAGCCGCGCGCGGCCGTCCGGGGTGGCGTAGCGGCCGTCCTCGAAGAGCCGCGCGGTGCCTCGCGGGGCCTCGGCGGTCACAGGCCACTGGACGGGTTCCAGGGCGTCGTATTCCTCGCGGTCGAGCCCGGCCAGGCCGGAGATATCGAACAGCCGCTCGCCAGGGGTGCCGGGACGGTTCTCGAACCCCGAGAGCCGTGCGTGCTCGGCAAAGATCTCGCCGGGGTGCTCGAAGGCGAACGCCTCGCCGTAGCCCAGGCGACGCGCCACCTGGGTGATGATCCACCAGTCGTGGCGGGCCTCTCCGGGCGGCGGCAGGATGCCGCGCTGCCGCGAGAGGCGCCGCTCGGAGTTGGTCACGGTGCCATCCTTCTCCGACCAGCTCGATGCCGGCAGCACGATGTCGGCATAGGGCAGCAGGTCGGTGTCGGCCACGCACTCGGAAACGATCACCAGCGGGCATTTTGCCAACGCCGCGCGCACGCGGTTGGCGTCGGGCAGGCTGACCACCGGGTTGGTGGCCATGATCCACAGCGCCTGCACCTCGCCGCGCTCGACCGCCTCGAAGAGTTCGACTGCCTTGTGACCGGGCCCCGCGGGCAGGCTCGGCACGAGGCGCTCGGTGCTCCAGAATCGCCTCATCCGATCCAGGGCGCCGGGCGTGTCGTAGTCCATGTGGGCGGCCAACTGGTTGGCCAGCCCACCCACCTCGCGGCCGCCCATGGCGTTGGGCTGGCCGGTGATCGAGAAGGGCCCCGCCCCGGGCAGGCCGAGCTTGCCGCCGGCCAGGTGGCAGTTGATGATCGCCCCCGCCTTGTCGGTGCCGCTCGACGACTGGTTGATGCCCTGGGAAAAGAGCGTCACCACGTGCAGCTGGGTGGCGAACCAGTAGAAGAAGGTCTGCAGCCGCTCGGGGTCGACATCGCAGTCGGCGGCGATCGCCTCCACCGAGACGTCGTCCTCCCGGGCCGCGGCCAGGGCTGCCTCGAGACCGGTGGTGTGGCGCTCGAGGTAGACCCGGTCGAGCCGGCCGGTGTCGGCCATCCACGCCAGCAGGCCGTTGAACAGCCGGCCGTCGCTGCCGGGGGCGAGGCCCAGGTAGAGGTCGGCGATCTCGCAGCTGTCGGTGACGCGCGGGTCGATCACCACCACGCGCAGCAGCGGATTGCGCTGCTTGGCGGTCTTGAGGCGCTGGTAGAGCACCGGGTGGTTCCAGGCGAGGTTGGACCCCACCAGGACCACCAGCTCGGCCTCCTCCAGGTCCTCGTAGCAGCACGGCACGGCGTCGGCGCCGAAGGCGCGCTTGTGGGCCGCCACCGCCGAGGCCATGCAGAGCCGTGAGTTGGTATCCAGGTGCGGCGTGCCGAGAAAGCCCTTGAAGAGCTTGTTGGCGACGTAGTAGTCCTCGGTGAGCAGCTGCCCGGAGAGGTAGGCGCCGATGGCATCCGGGCCGTGGGCGTCGCGGGTCGCGGCGAGCCGTTCGGCCACTGCGTCGAGCGCGCGCGCCCAGTCGACCTCGACGCCGTCGACCCGCGGGCGGGTCAGCCGGCCGTGGTTGCCCAGCGTCTCGTGCAGGGCGGTGCCCTTGACGCACAGCCGGCCGAAGTTGGCGGGATGCGCGGCGTCGCCCTCGACCCCGGTGATGCGACCGTCCGCGACCTCGGCCCGCACGCCGCAGCCGACGCCGCAGTAGGGGCAGGTGGTTCGGATGCGTTGCATTGGCAACCTCCTGAGGTAGCAAGTGCCTCGCCACAAACAGCGACGCCCGCGGGCGCCCTCTCTCCATCGGAGAGAGCAGCGTCGCGGGCGTCGTTGCCGGAGGGAGACCACCTGGCCTCCCGATGGAGCGAGTGCATATCTACCCCGTACCTAGCAAGCCATGTGCCAGTTAGTATTGGCCCTCTTCTCAACAAGAAGTTGGCTCGGCCCGCCTCCCAGCCATCCACGGCCTGACCCGGGGACTGCACCATGGTGGGACGCCACGCACCGGGGCCCGCCCTTCCTTGAGGCGACGCCCCGCGCTTTGAACCGATCCGCCCGACGATAGAACCCATTGGTCTGGGTCGCGCCACGGTCGGCACACCGCGCTGTACTAGACTTTGAACATCACGCCGCCTCACCCTCGGGGTGACCCACCATGTCGAACCACGAGCCCTCCGCCCTGCCAGGGACGGAGCCAGGGCTGCACGACCTGCCGACCCGCCCCGCCGCCGAGCGCCCGCGCCGATGGCGACCGATCCTGGTTCGCTGTGTGGGGGCCTTGTGGCTATTGGGACCGGTGGCCATGGTGGCGAGCGCCTCTCCACCGCCCCTCGAGCCCGAACCCTTCGTCCCCCCGATCACCGCCGAGGAGGAGCTCGAGCGCGACCCGGGCGGCGTGCTGGTGCTGCCGAACGTGCGCGTCAACGACAGCCCGGGCGAGTGTTTCGACGACAGCGTTGCCAACCTCTGCGCACAGAACGAGACCACGCTGGCCATCAATCCGGTCGACAACGACAACTGGGTGGGAGGCGCCAACGACTACGGCGGGCCGAACGTGCTGGGGGGACGGGCCCAGAGCAGTTGCGCGGTCTACACCTCGCACGATGCCGGCCAGACCTGGACGCACCAGCTGCTGCCGAGCCAGCCCGGCTTCAACATGGGGGGCGATCCCTCCATCGCCTTCGACCAGAACGGCAACGTCTACTACGCCTGCATGAACAAGGAGCGGGTGCTGCCCGACTTCGGTATCGACGAGTATGCCATGTTCGTCTTGAACCCTCCGACGATTCATTCTGCGACTAGAATCGCGGATTCCGACCACTCTCACGCGNTTGAACCCTCCGACGATTCATTCTGCGACTAGAATCGCGGATTCCGACCACTCTCACGCGCTCTGATGCCAGAGCGTGGAGAGCGTCACCGGGGCTCTCGGTGTGCCGGTCGGCTTCTGCGAGCCGGCACGGGACGCCGCCTTGCGGCGGCGCCCCTGGAAAATGACATGGCCGCGAGCGGCGATGGTGTAGGCGGCATTGAGGTCGGCGTGATAGCGCTTGCCGCTGGCAAAGGTGCAGAGGCTGTAGTTGGCGCTGTCGCGCTTCACCGGCCCCGAACCATCGAACGCCTGGCTTGAAGTGCCACGGGGGTAGACCAGCACGCAGCGCAGCCCGGCTTCGACTGCCTTGCTGTCGAGGCGCTGAACCAGCCGGCGATGAAACCAGCGGTGAAACCGGGCCTTCATGGGCGTGCGCTTGCGTCCTCCCTTGGGGCGCCAGCCCTTGAGGTTCTCGGCTACGACCGCCTGGCAGTCGTGAGCGAGCGCCAGGTTCACCAGCCGACGACTGATCTGATGCGCCTCGTTGTCGGCCAGGCGAGTCAGCCGGTCATGGTCCCGACCACAGAAGCCCGGTGGCAAACGGCTGCCGTGGCGGGTCTGCCGGCGAGCCTGGCGCCGGATGCGCTGCATGAGCCGATGCTCCCGGTCTTTATCCGAGCGGTGGAGAAAGCCACGCGCAGGGACAGTGCCTTGAACATCGACAACCGCCCAGGTTGCCGCCGTGTTGATCCCGACATCGACCGCCAGAACGCGCTTGGGCGCCTGCCTGGTGGGCGGTGGCGGCGCAAAGGCCTCGGGCAGCGACAGTTTCCATTGTCGCCCGTTGAAGGTCAGCAGGGGCGATTTCGCCTGGCCCTTGCCGCGAAAGCGGCATTGGCCCTTGAGCCGGAAGCCCATCCAGACCCAGTCGTTGCGCTGGCGCACCTTGATGACGGCATGGGTGGCATCGGTGTTGACCTTGGCGCACTGCCCGCCGTAGAGACTGGGAAAAGTGCGGGTACTGGCGGTCAGACGCGGGGGCTTGGCAGCCTTGGCCT
>NZ_WHMA01000013.1 GCF_010994375.1 Halomonas sp. NO4 | reverse complement strand
GCAGCCCCGTGGGGCGCCTGCTCGATCAGGCCAAATCCACATGAAGTGACGAAGAACCTATCAGAAGCGGTCCCAGTAGGGCGGGTCGCCGAAGTATCCTTCCAGAAAATCCACGAAGTGGCGCACCTTGCTCGCCAGCAGCTGGCGGTGGGCGTACACTGCATAGAGCCCGAGCGGCTCAGGCTCATGCTCGGCGAGCACTACCTTGAGGCGGCCCTGGCGGATGGCATCGCCGGAGAGAAAGGTCGGCTGCAGCGCAATGCCTGCTCCGCCGATGGCGGCTTCCACCAGCACATCGCCATTGTTGCTGGTCAACTCGCTTCCCTCACCGCCGCCGCTGCGCGGCAGCCACTGCAAGAGCGGCTCCTGACTCTCTTCCATGTAGCGGTAACGCAGAAAACGGTGCCCGGCGAGGTCCCGGGGACGTTCGGGGGTGCCGTGGGTTGCCAGGTACTCGGGCGAGGCGCACAGCACCAGGCGCACGGGGGCGATGCGCTTGGCAATCAGAGAAGAGCTCTTCAACCGCCCGATGCGCAGTGCCATATCGAACCCCTCTTCGACGATATCGACCTTGCGGTCGTTGAGCTGCAGATCGATGTCCACGGCGGGGTTGGCCCGCTGGAAGTCGTTGATCAGTGGCGCCAGATGGCGGATGGCGAACGACACCGGGGCGCTGATGCGTAGCCTGCCCTGGGCCTGGCTCTGCAGCGCGCCGAGTTCGCTCTCCATGTCGTCGATGTCGGCCAGCACCTGCTCGGCGCGCTGCCGGTAGGCGGCGCCCGCCTCGGTCAGGTGGAGCCGGCGGGTGGTGCGGTTGAGCAGGCGCACGCCCAGGTGGCGCTCCAGCTGCGAGACGTACTTGCTGACCAGCTGGGGGGAGAGCGCCAGGCGCTCGGCCGCCCGGGTAAAGCTCCCCTCGGCCACCACGGTGACGAAGGTGCGCATGGCATCGAGACGGTCCATGGCCGGCTCCTGGTGGGTGGAGAGTGATTATTATCAACGCTTCATGGTTAATCATGCAATGCTGGCGCCCTTATTCCGCTCACTTGGCGATAGTAAAGTCTCCTCATCGCTCGAGGCCACCCGGTGCCTCGGCTACCCAAGACACCCAGATGAGGTAGGCATCATGAAGACGCAACTTGTGAAAACCCTGTTCGACACCACCGGCGGCTATGGCGCCCTGGCCCTGCGGGTGCCGGTCGGCCTGATCCTCGCCGCCCACGGCGCCCAGAAGCTCTTCGGCTGGTTCGGTGGCAATGGCCTGGCGGGCACCGCCCAGTGGCTGGAGAGCATCGGGCTGGCGCCCGGCCTGCTGATGGCGCTGCTGGCCGGCGGTGCCGAGTTCTTCGGCGGCCTGGCCCTGATGCTCGGCCTGTTGACCCGCCCCGCGGCGCTGGCCTCCGCCTTCACCATGCTGGTGGCCATCGTCAGCGTGCACCTCGCCAACGGCCTGTTCGTGGCCAACGGTGGCTACGAGTTCGCGCTCAGCCTGCTGGCCGCCAGCGTGGCGCTGACGCTTCTGGGCGCCGGGCGGCTATCACTCGATGGTCTGCTGGCAAAGCGGTTCTGATCGCAGCATCCAACTCTGCTCGGTCACCCTCCCGCGGCGGAGGGTGACTCAATGACGGGAGGACGACACATGCTGGTCAACGGCATCTGGCAGGAGAACTGGCAGCCGGTACAGGCGCAGGACGAGCAGGGGCGATTCATTCGCCAGACTTCGACCTTCAGGAACTGGATCACACCGGATGGCGCCCCCGGCCCCACCGGCACGGGCGGCTTCAAGGCCGAGGCGGGGCGCTATCACCTCTACGTCGCCTACATCTGCCCCTGGGCCTCGCGCACCTTGATGGTTCGTCGGCTCAAGGGGCTCGAGGAGATGATCGGCGTGACCGTGGTGAACCCGCGGCTGACCGACCAGGGTTGGCAGTTCGGCGGTTTTCCCGGCGCCGGCGAGGATCCCCAGAACGGCGTTCGTTACTTGCACGAGCTCTATACTCGCGCCGACCAGCAGGTCTCCGGCCGTGCCACGGTGCCCGTGCTGTGGGACAAGCAGACCGGTACCATCGTCAACAACGAGTCGGCCGACATCCTGCGCATGCTTAATAGCGCCTTCTCGCCTCTCGTCGACCAGGGGCCGGACCTCTACCCCGAGGCCCTGGCCGCCGAGATCGAGGCGCTCAACCGGTCGCTCTACACCGACCTCAACAACGGCGTCTATCAGGCCGGCTTCGCCTCCAGCCAGCCGGCCTACGAGGAGGCCTACGGCAAGGTCTTCGCCATGCTGGATGCGCTCGAGGCGCGCCTCGGCGACGGACGGCGCTACCTCTTCGGCGATGCCCTCACGGAGACCGACATCCGCCTGTTCGTGACCCTGGTGCGCTTCGATGCGGCCTATCACGGGCTGTTCAAGTGCAATCGCAACACCCTGAGTGCCATGCCGGCCCTGCACGCCTACCTGCATCGCATCCTGGCGCTGGACGGCATCGCCGAGACCGTCCATCTCGACCACGTCAAGGCGGGCTACTATTCGATCAAGGCGTTGAACCCCAGCGGCATCGTGCCCATTGGACCCAGTATCCTCTGAGGTACCTGAGGCGCAGGCCCATCAACTTCATGATTTACATAATAAAAAATGGTGTCCATCTGATGCTTGGGGTGACAGGCGCTGGATTTGGCCCCGTGCTATACATCGTCCTGGTGGCCTTTGGCCGGAGCTGGCCTATGCTGCAGACAGGCCCCCTTCCGGTATCCGATCATGATCCAGGGCATTGTTCTCTGCTTTGCCTTTCTCGTCGCCCAGCTGGCGGTACTGCACTATATCGACCGTCGCCTCGCCGATGACGCCAGCGATGCGCCCGAGGCGTCAGCGGTGCTGCCCCTCGCCCAGCAGCACGAGCACGAGGCAGGAAAACCGGATCAGGAAGCCGGTGCGTGACCGCACTTCATCCCGATGCAGGGAATCTAAGGGCAGTGACCGGCTTGCTCGATGCCCGCAGTAGTCCTGAGTTTGGGGGCTGCCGAGAGAGCAGCGGGGTCAGCGAACCCTGCCGGAGTGGCGCTTTTGCTCCTGCCGGCTCAGAATCGCCAGTGTCAGGACCGTGAGAGGCAGCACGACATACAGCATGACTCCGGTAAACCCGGCCAGTGCATCATGTTGGGCCGTCGCCAGGATCAGGTAGAGGGTATAGGCGGCGTAGTAGCCCAGCAGCAGGGCGCCCTCCCAGCGTGTGATGACGCCACCGGTGAAACAGATCGGCAGACAGGCCACCGCCACGGCCAGCATCACGGGGATGTCGAAGCTGATCATGGCGGGCGCCACCAGGATGCCGGACGGCGCCAGCAGGCTGCTCACCCCCAGCACGCCGAGAATGTTGAACACGTTGCTTCCGACCACGTTGCCCACGGCGATATCCCGCTCGCCGCGCAGGGCCGCGATCAGCGAGGTCATGACTTCGGGAAGGGACGTGCCCGCCGCAATGATGGTCAAGCCGATCACCTGCTCGCTGACACCCAGGTAGCTGGCAAAGGCCACCGCCCCCTCGACCAGCCAGCGCGAGCCGAGCACCAGCAGGGCCAGGCCGGCTGCCACCAGCAAGAGGTTGACTGTCCAGACATTGCTGGCAGACGGCGTATCGTTGTTGCCAGCCGTGGCACCCCCGCGAGACCGGGCGTTCTGGAATAGCAGAAAGGCGAGGTAGGCGACGAGGCCCGCTGCCAGCAGGACGCCATCCAGGCGGCTCAGCTGCCCGTCCAGCACGAGCAGCAACAGTGCCACCGAGAGGGCGACCATCAAGGGAATATCGAAGCGGATCAGCTGCTGAGCGACCAGCAGCGGCGTGACCATCGCCGAGAGCCCCAGGATGAACAGCACGTTGAAGATGTTGCTGCCCACCACGTTCCCCATGGCGATGCCCGCCTGGTCCGCGAAGGCGGCCTTGATGCTGACCGCCAGCTCGGGCGAGCTGGTGCCGAACGCCACCACCGTCAGGCCGATGATCAGCGGCGAGACGCCGAGGCGTGCCGCCAGCCGTGAGGCGCCGCGCACCAGCATTTCGGCGCCGACCAACAGAAATCCGAGTCCCGCCAGAAACGCGATGTAGGCCATGCTTTCTTCCCCCAGTGGTTCCGTCACATCGCATGATAAGCGATCCGGCTGCCCCCACTGCCATGAAACGTACCACTGCCCGGCTGGGCTGGAGAGAGATCGGCGACCTGACAGCCCTCACGCCAACCCGTACCAGGCCTTCCATCAATTAGCGTATCCTTGGGGCCAAGGATCTGGGCGATAGCAACCAGGTTCATGGAAAGCGTAAATTTTTCAGTCACCTCCTTTGCTTGGTCGTGCCGTGCTGCCTGACTACTCCTGGCTCGCCTGGGCCCTGATCGTGACCTCCACCTACCTGACTGGTGTCTCCAAGGGCGGCTTCGCCGGCGGTTTCGGAGGCCTATCGGTGCCACTGATGGCGCTGGCCATCGGCCCTATCGAGGCGGCGGGACTGCTGTTGCCTCTACTGCTGGTGATGGATGCCTTTACCGTCAAGGCGTGGTGGGGGCGGCACGATGCCGTCGAAGTGCGCCGGCTGGTGCCGGGCCTGGTGGTGGGCGTGGCGGTCGGCACCCTGCTTGCCGGCCGCCTCGACGAGGACGGCGTGCGTCTGCTGCTGGGCGTGCTCTCGCTGCTGTTCGCCGCCTACATGCTGGTGAAGCCCGCGGCGTCGCGTCCGATTTCGCCCCGCTGGGCGCTGCTCGCCGGCAGCGGCTGCGGCTTCACCAGCTTCCTGGCCCACGCTGGAGCGCCGCCGCTCAACCTCTACCTGATCCCCCGGCGACTGGCGAAGGAGACCTTCATCGCCACCAGCGCCATCGCCTTCGCCGCGGTCAACCTGATCAAGCTGCCACCCTATCTGTGGCTCGGCGAGGTCAATATCACCAGCGCCTGGGCGTCGCTCGCGCTGGTGCCGGTCGCATGGGCCGGGGTGAAGAGCGGCCTGTGGTTGCAGCACCGTGTCAGCGAAGCACTCTTCTATCGCCTGGTGATACTGGCCATGGCCATCGTCGGCGTGCAGCTGGTGATCAAGGCGCTGGGATAACGCACTCTACTCAAGCCAAGGGTGACGATCATGTTGACGCCGCTGCCGTGAGGTGGTGCAGAGCTGCCGTGTCAGTTCAGGTAGGCGGCCAGGGCATCAAAGGCTGCCCGTTGGAGTTGGGCCTGGCGAGCCCAGAATTGCAGCACTTCGTCTGCGTCGCATCGTTGAGGGGGCATTCGTTGGGGATTCATCGTGTGGGCCCTCCTGCAGGGTCAACACCCCTAAGGCTAGTCCGTTATTGCTGCATTGCAACATGATTTTTTACGCGATAAGTCAGTGCTATTCGTAAGTTTGTGTTGCGGTGCAATATTTTTCAATCGCGACAGGTCGGCGGACGGAGACGGAGTGGTACCCGGGTTGCCGCGCTCGCGCATTGCAGGACAAGAGCGCCTTGCCTAGCCTGGACTTACGACAGGTCCGCTATGGCGTCGTCGAGACGCCAACAGGCAGGGTGGTATGAGCGAGACGGATCTCGGCACGCTGGATGTCAGCGCCTTGACGGTGCTCTACCGGTCCCGCGAGGCCTCGCCCCGGGAGGCGACGCGCGCTGCGCTTGCCCGCATTCACCGCTTCAATGGCCGGGTGAACGCCTTCGTCCACGTGGACAGCGGGGGTGCCGAGGCAGCGGCCATGGCGTCGGAGCGGCGCTGGATGCAGGGCAGCCCGCTCAGCCCGATCGACGGGGTGCCGGTGTCCCTGAAGGACCTGACTCAGGTGGCGGGCATGCCCTGCCGTGAAGGCTCCCTGACGGTACCCGATACGCCCTGCGAGACGGATGCGCCGCCGGCCCGCATGCTGCGCGAGGCCGGGGCCGTCATCCTGGGCAAGACCAACACGCCCGAGTTCGGCTGGAAGGCGGTCACCGACAACCGCGTGTTCGGCGCCACCGCCAACCCCTGGGACACGCGCCTGACGCCCGGCGGTTCCTCGGGCGGGGCTGCCGTCGCGGCGGCATTGAACATGGGGGTGCTGCATCAGGGCGGGGATTCCGGCGGGTCGATCCGTATCCCGGCGGCCTTTACCGGCGTCTTCGGCTTCAAGCCGACCTTCGGCTGGACGCCCCAGTGGCCCCCGGCCAAGGAGCCTTCCCTGTCGCACCTGGGGCCCCTGACGCGTAGCGTCAAAGACGCCGTCTACATGCTCAACGTCATGGGCCGCTATGACTTTCGCGACCCCTACGCGACCCGCGGACAGCCGGACGACTGGGGGCGTGATCTCCACCAGGGCCTGCATGGCCTGGGCATCGCTTACTCGCCGGATCTGGGCTATGCCGCGGTGGATCCGCAGGTTGCCGAGTGCGTTGCCACGGCGGCGCACCGGCTGGAAGTCCTGGGCGCCGAGGTCGTGGCGATCGATCCGGGATTCGACTCGCCCCTCGAGATCTTCAAGACGCTGTGGTTCACGGCCTCCCTGGAGCAGTGGACCCAGCTCGACGCCAGGCGCCGCCGGTTGCTCGATCCGGGGCTGGTCGCCAACGCGCGGGAGGCGGAAGCCTGGAAGGCGGTGGACCTCTTCCGTGCCCTGTCCCGGCGAGCGCGGCTGACCGAACGCCTCGAGCACTTCAACCAGCAGTACCACCTCTTGATGACCCCCGCCGTGGCGATCGAGCCCTTCGCCCTCCACCGGGAGGTGCCCGCGGGGCGCGGCATGCGGGACTGGGAGGAGTGGGCGCCCTTTTCCTACCCCTTCAATCTGAGCCAGCAGCCCGCCGCCTCGGTGCCCTGCGGGTTCACCGACAGCGGACTGCCCGTGGGCTTCCAGCTGGCCGGGGGCAAGTACGACGACGTGCGCGTGCTGCGCGCCTGCCACGCCTTCATGGAAGCCTATCCACCCCGCTTTCCCGCCGCGCCGATCCCGGCGGGGTGAGCGGCCGCGGTGGGTTCCCCCGGGGCCGCTAGGCGGTGCCGCGAGCCAGGGCGTCACGCTTGAGGCGAACGATGGTGATCACGTTGGTCACGAAGATCAGCGACTCGGCCAGGGTGCCGCCGATGGAGCCGGCCAGCACGTTGCTGACGATCCAGCAGAAGGCGGCGGCAGCCAGCACCAGGCGCATGGCAATGCCGCGCAGCATGAACATGCCGTAGGTGCCGAGCAGGCCGGCCGCCAGCGCAGGGAGGTCCCGCAGCCCGTTCCACATCAGCACGGTGATCGCCAGGGTAGCCACCAGCATCAGGTACATGAGGCGCTGGTTGGCGTGAAAGCGGCGCGCCAGGGCAATGCGCAGCACGATCAGTGCCGAGATGCCGGCCGCCACCCAGCTCTGGAAGAGGGCGAACTGGGCGGCGAAGGCCACGTTGGCGAACAGCAGCAGCACGAAGAGGCGGTCGTCGCGCTTGCTGGCGAAGGCGACGAGGCACAGGGCCAGGGCCGTCAGGCTCACGCCCTGGCCCAGCAGCCATCTCAGACTGATCTCGTCCATGCGCGGCTCCGGGTAGTGGGGAAGCTGGCGACAAGGTGGACTGGCATGCTAGCACGTCGGGACGGCGGGGCATGAAGCGGGTGCGCTCGTCGCTGCAGGCCCGACGCTCGTCCGGGCGGGGCCGGTCGAGCGCGAAGGGGGCTACACTGGGAGGCAGGTGTTTCGGCAGGAGTCGACGGGCATGCCGCCATCCCGTGACACGCGCTCGCCTCGGCACGACAGTGCCGATGCTCCGGCCTTCGTCATCCAGCAGCACGCGGCCTCGACCGTGCACTATGATTTTCGCCTCGAGGTGGAGGGTGTGCTGAAATCCTGGGCGATCCCCAAGGGGCCCTCCACCGACCCGCGCGAGAAGCGTCTCGCCCTGCCCACGCCGGATCACGCCCTGCCGTATGCCGACTTCGAGGGGGTGATCCCCGAGGAAGAGTACGGCGGGGGCACGGTGCTGATCTGGGATCGCGGGCACTATCGCCCCCTGGCGACGGGCGATGCGAGGCCCCGGCCGGTCGCCCGGCAGATCGAGGAGGGGCATGTCACCCTGTGGCTGGAAGGCGAGGAGATCAGCGGGGGCTATGCGCTCATTCGCACCGGTCTGCAGGGCAACGGCTGGCTGCTGATCAAGATGGACGACGACAGGGCCGACGCGCGGCGCCACCCCGTCGCTACCGAGCCTCGCTCCGTCAAGAGCGGTCGCACGCTGCAGGAGGTTCGTGACCATGACGCTGGTTGATCGACTGGCGGAAGCCCATATCCAGAAGGCGATCGACAGCGGCGAGCTGGACGACCTGCCGGGGCACGGCAAGCCGCTACGCCTGGACGACGACAGCCTGGTGCCGGAAGCGCTGCGTGCCGGCTATCGGCTGCTGAAGAATGCCGGCTACCTGCCCCCGGAACTGGAGCTGGTGCGCGAGATCCGCGAGGTGGAGAGCCTGATCGCGCGCCTGGATCACGGCGAGCAGCGGGAACGGGCCTGTGTGCGGCTCGACCTGTTGCGCAGCCGGCTGCAGGTGCGCGGGCGCGATCCGAGCCTGCTGTTGGAGCGGGGCGAGTATCGGGATAGGCTGCTCCGGCGCCTGGACAGGGAAGACTGAGCAGGCGCCACCCCGATCGCGCCAGGCTTGCCGCGCCCCTTGCCTGCACCGGTCTGAGCGGGTCAGGCGCGGGGTGCGGTCTGCTGCATGGCATGCCCCCAGGCCGCCGCAAAGGCGTCGGCCGGCAGCGGTCGGTCGAAATGGAAGCCCTGGGCGTGGTGGCAGCCCATGTCGGCCAGGGCCAGGGCCTGCTCCCGGCTTTCCACCCCCTCGGCCACCGTTTCCATCCCCAGGGCCTGCGCCATGGCGATGATGGTTTCCACGATGGTGCGGGCGTGGTGGCTGTCGAGCATGTCGCGCACGAAGGAGATGTCGATCTTCAGCGCGTCGGCGGCGAAGCGGCGCAGGTAGGAGAGCGACGAGTAGCCGGTGCCGAAGTCGTCGATGGCCAGCGCGTAGCCGGCCTCGCGCAGGGCGCGCGTGATGCCCACGGCCTGTTCGGGGTCGCGCATGAAGTCGCTTTCGGTCAGCTCCAGGGCGATGGCCGAGGGCGGCACGTCCCGGGCCAGGGAGGCGATGTGGCTGGCGAGCTGCGGGTCGGTGAACTGCTGCGCCGAAACGTTGATCGACAGCCGACCGGGCAAAGGCGTGCCGGCCTTCCGCCAGGTCGCCAGCTGGCGCGCCGCCGCCTGGAGCACCCAGTCGCCCAGCGGCCGGATCAGGCCGCGCTCCTCGGCCAGGGGGATGAACTCCCCGGGGCTCACCCAGCCCCACTCGGGGTCGTGCCAGCGACACAGCGCCTCGGCGCCCACCAGTTGCCCATTCTGCAGGTCGATCTGCGGCTGGAAATGCAGGGCCAGGCGATCCTCGCTCAGCGCGGCGATGAGCCGCTCGGTCATCTGCTGGCGGCGTCGCAGGTTGCGCGTCATGGAGGCATCAAAGGGGCAGATGCCGCTGTCCTGCTGCTTGGCGTGGTAGAGCGCGATGCTGGCCGACTTGAAGAGCTCGTCGGCGCTGGCGGCATCGCGCGGGTAGCGGGCCATGCCGATGCTGACCTCGAGGTTGAAGTTGCGATGGCCCAGCCGGACGGGGCGGGCGATGGCCTCGCGCACCCGGGCCAGGCTGTCATCGAGGGCGGTGTCGCACGTCTCGGGCACCAGCAGGGCAAACTCATCGCCGGACAGGCGCGCCAGCGACTCGTGCCGGAACAGGGTGCGCTGCAGCCGACCGGCCAGCGTGGCCAGCAACTGGTCGCCTACCTGGTGGCCATGGGTATCGTTGACCTCCTTGAAGCGGCGGATATCCAGCAGCAGCAGGCCGAGCCGGCCCGGGCCCTGGGCGGCCGCCTCGTGCAGGCGCGTCAGCTCTTCCATGAATCGGATGCGGTTGGGCAGGCCGGTGGTGCCATCCGTGTAGGCCAGCTGGTGCATGCGGCGATGGTCGCGGCGGCGCTCCAGCTCGGCGGCCGCCCCGGTGGAAAGAATCCGCAGCACCGAGGTGGCGAAGAGGTTGGCGCCCAGCGGCCGGCGGTAGAATACCGTGATGAGGCCGATGGGTTCTCCCCGGGTATTGTCCAGGCGACGTCCGATCCACGCCTGGGCGCGCTGCTGGCTGCCGGGCAGGCGAGCCTGGGCGTTCGCCAGCACCATGGCCTCCTGTTCGTCGAGGATGCGCTGGCAGGGGCTGCCCGTCAGGGAAAAGCTGCCGATCTCGAGGGGTTCGCCGTCGGCGATCGCGCTGATCATGCTCAGGGTGGTGGCACGGCGGTCGAGCGGGGCCCTGCCCGGTGGGGTGTCCAGCAGGGCGATGAAGCCGGCATCCGCCTCGAGGACCTCGACCAGGGTGTGGATCAGCTGGTGGAAGTAGCCGTCGCCGAGGCGGGTGGTGATGGTCGAGGCGACCCGCGTCACGGCATCGCGCACGCGCTGCGCCTCGTGCTGCTCGGTGATGTCGGTGATGAAGCCTTCGAGACAGGCCACCTCGCCGGTGTCGTCGATCACGGCCTGGCCCTGTTCCCACATCCAGCGCAGGGCGCCATTGGCGTGCCGCAGGCGATAGGTCACCTGGAAGGGCTGGCGCCGGTCGGCGGCCGCCTGCACCTCGGCGAAGAGCCGCTCGCGGTCATCGGGGTGGATGAGCTCGGCGAAACTGATCTGGCGGTTCTCGATCAGCGCCTCGGCCGGGTAGCCGGTGAGCGCCTCGACCCCCTGGCTGACGACCGTCATGGTCCAGTCGCGGTCATTCAGGCAGCGGTAGGCCATGCCGGGCAGGTGATTGAGCAGGGTGTCCAGGCGACGCTCGCTCTCGCGCACCTGTCCTTCGCTGGCCTGCAGGGCGGACTGCGCCTCGCGGCGGCCGAGCTCGGCGCCGGCCTGGGCGGCGGCGATACGCAGGATTTCCCACCCCAGTCTCGGCATCTCCATGGGCCGGTCGCGGAGCACGGCGAGCACGCCCAAGGGCGTGCCGTCCACGGCGAACAGGGGCAGGCCGAGGTAGCTGTCGGCGGCCAGCCGCTGCAGCAGCGCGTCGTCGGGAAAGTGCGCCTGGACCTCGCGAGGGTACTCGCAGGGCGCCTGTCCGACCACGGTCTCGCAGGGGGTGCCGGCGAGCGGATACGCGAGGTTGGCACGATGGGTGCCCCGCGACCACACGGCCAGCGTGTGGGCCTGGCCGTCGCCGCCGAGCTGGGCGATGAGCACGTGGTCCACGTCGAGAAGGCTGGCGAGCCTGGCCACCAGGCGGTCGAAGAAGTCGTCGGCGTCACCCCGGCTCAGCCCTTCGGCGAGCTGGCGAAAGGCCTCCTCAGCGCTGGAGCGGACCTGCATTGCTGTTCTCTTCCATTCCTATGGCCTTGTTTTGAATGCCCATCCGTCAGAGGGAGTCCCGGTGGCTAAAGTGACAGGAAAGCGCGACAGGGTAAATAGCCGGGCGGTGCAGCGGTGCGCGGTTGGCGCCTCGGGTGGTACGCTCGATGGTGTGAGCCGACAATGGAGGTCCCATGCCCTCTCTCGCGTCCCGCGCCGCCTGGCTGGCGGCACTCCTTGTGGTCATGGCCAGCGCCCCGGCGCTGGCCGATCGCTGTCCCGCCCCGGGTGAGTGGCAACGCCCCGGTGAGGCGACGCCCCTGGCGGCGGCGGCGCTGTTCGACGAGCTCGCCGAGCAGCAGGTGATACTGCTCGGCGAGCAGCACGACAACGCTGACCACCACCGCTGGCAGCTGCATACCCTGGCCGGGCTGCAGGCCCGCAGCCCGGAGCTGGTGATCGGCCTGGAGATGCTGCCCCGCGAGGCGCAGCCGGCGCTGGATGCCTGGGTGGCCGGCGAGCTCGACGAGGCCGAGTTCCTGGCCGAGAGCGACTGGCAGCGGGCATGGGGCTACGATCCGGCCCTCTACTGGCCGATCCTGCATTTCGCGCGCCTGCACCGTATTCCCGTCAAGGCCCTGAACATCCAGCCGACGCTGCGGCGCCGCCTGGCGGAGGAGAGCTGGAGCGACATTCCGCTGGCCGAGCGCCACGGCATCACCGTGCCCGCCGCGGCGCCCGCCGCCTATCGCGACGCCCTGGCCGAGCTCTATGCCCGCCACCCCGGCGGCGACGGCGAGCAGGGGTTGGCGCGCTTCATCACCGCTCAGCTGGCCTGGGACCGCGCCATGGCCACCGGCCTGGCGGAGGCGGCGGAGAGCGGGGCCCTGGTGGTGGGGGTGATCGGCCAGGGGCACCTGCGCTTCGGCCATGGGGTGCCGCACCAGCTTCGCGATCTGGGCGTCGAGGCCCAGCGCACCCTGCTGCCCTGGACGGTGGGCGAGGCGGACTGCACGCCGCCCCCGGCGAACCTGGCCCAGGCGGTGTTCGCCATGACCGAGACCGTCGCGCCCGCCCCGCCGAGGATGCTCGGCGTGGCCCTGGTGCCCCACGAGGCCGGGGTTGAGATCCACCGGGTCGTCGAGGGCTCGGTGGCCGAGGCGGCGGGCCTCGCGGCGGGGGATGTCATCCTGGGCGTGGCCGGCGAGCCGGTGACCCACCCGGCCGACGTCAGCCGCCACGTGCGCCGCCAGCCCGCGGGTACCCTGCTTCCCCTGGAGGTGCGCCGTGATGGCGAGGCCCGGGAGGTCCTGGCGCGCTTTCCACCCCATTCGCCATGAGGTCGCCCATGCCATGGTTGGCCGCCTCGCTGGCGGGCCTGCTTCTGGCTCTGCCGTTCCCGGCCGCCGCTCAGCAGGTGCCGGACAGCGAGCGCAGCGTGACGCTGCGCGTGGCGCTCGATCCGGCTCGCCAGACGCTCGAGGCAGAGATGCGCCTGCAGCCGCCGCCGGCAACGGGGGCGTTCCGGCTGCTGCCGGGGCTCAGGGTGGACGACGTCACTGCGGACGGGGTACCGCTCGAGGTGACCACCGCGGCACCGGGGGAGCACCGGGTGACGGTGCCCGAGACGGCCGAGGCGCTGAGCCTGCGCTGGCGGGGCACGCTGGCAGCGGATGACGCCCACCTGCAGCTCTCGCCGGCGGGGAGTTGGCTGCCCGCCGACACGGCCTGGTACCCGCAGTTTGTAGAGAGGGCCGACGCCGCCCCCTTCGCCCTGGCGCTCGAGATCCAGGTGCCCGAGGGGCAGCGCGCCGTGGGTAGCGGCTCGCTCGAGGGGGAGCCGCGCCTGGACGCGCAGGGCTACCGGGTGCGCCATGGCCATCCCCGCGCGCGGGGCATCACGGTGGCCGCGGGGCCGTGGCGGGAGCGCACCCACGAGGCCGAGGGCGTGCGCCTGCGCACCCTCTTTCCGGCCGCGCTGGACGAGGCCTTCGCCGAGACGTATCTCGAGCGGGCGGCCAGCCATCTGTCGCGTTTCGTGGCGCGGCTCGGCCCCTACCCCTTCGAGAGCTTCACCGTGGCCACCTCGCCCGCGCCGGTGGGCGTGGCCTATCCCGGCTTCACGCTGCTCGGCGAGCGGGTGGTGCCCCTGCCTTTCGTTCCCGAGACCTCGCTGGCCCATGAGCTGATGCACGGTTGGTGGGGTGTCGCCGTACCGGTGGCGCCGGAGGGCGGCAACTGGTCCGAGGCGCTGACCACCTACCTGGCCGACTACCACCTGGACGAGCGGCGCGGCGAGGCGCGGGCCACTCGCCTTCGCTGGCTCATTGACCTCTCGGCGCTGCCCGCCTCAAAGGAGATCGCCCTGGTCGACTTCCAGGGCGGCAACGATCCGGCCCATCGCGTGGTGGGTTACGAGCAGGGCGCCATGCTCTTCCACATGCTGCGACAGCGTATCGGCGGTGCCGCCTTCGACGCCGGCCTGCGCCGCCTGGCCGAGCGCCATCGCTTCGAGGCGGCGAGCTGGGAGAATCTGGCGGCCGCCTTCAGCGAGGCGTCCGGCGAGGCGCTCGACGATGTCTTCGCCGCCTGGGTCGCGCGGCCGGGGCGCCCGCGGCTGGCGCTCGACGGGGTCACCTACCAGGAGACCGCCGCCGGCTGGGCGGTGGAGGGCAACCTGGCGCAGTCGGGCCCGGGGGCGCCCTGGCCGCTTCAGGTGCCGCTGGTCGTCGAGACCGAGGCGGGGGTGAGCCGTCACCGGGTGGTGCTGGAGAGCCAGCAGGCGGCGTTCACGCTGGCACTGGAAGAGGCGCCGGTGGCGCTCGCGGTGGACCCGGACTTCGACCTGCTGCGCCAGCTCGAAGCCGCCCCCTTCACGCTGCGCCACCTCGCCCTCGACCCGGACAGCCGCCTGCTGGCCCTGGACGCGACGGCGGCCGAGCTCGGCCAGGGCATCTTCGAGCGCTCGCTGCCCCGGGCCGAAGGGGAAGGCAGTGGGCCGCGGCTGGTGGTCGGCGGCACCGGGGCGGTCATCGACTGGCTGGCCGCCCAGGGCATCGAAGCGCCGTCCCTGGCACGACGCGGCCGGGCCCGCTTCTGGACGCTGCCGAATGCCGCCCTGGTGGCGGCGAGCGCCGATGATCGCGACGCCCTGGCGCGGCTGCTGCGTGTGATGCGCCACCACCAGTCACGCAGCTATCTGGTACAGGGCCCCGGGGGCGAGACGCGCGAGGCCGGTACCTGGCCGGTCGAGGAGCCCGGCCTGCGTCGCGACTTCGCGCCTTGACAAGGTATGTAGTGGGAGGGAGCTTCAGCTCGCGAAGCAGCGCGCAGCGCTGCCTGATATGGGCGCCTTTCGGCGCCTTTCGGCGCCTTCGCCCGGCAGAGCCGGCCTCCCACTCTAGCCCGCTGTGCCGGGGTAGCATCAACTGTGATCACCCTGAGCCATGGGGGGACTGCCGCTTGCGCCTGCGGGGGCGCTGTTACATCATCGGCGCGCCCGATGCCCACCCCACCACCGGAGGATCCCCGTGGCCATTTCCCGTTTCGGCGACCTGCTCGAGGAGGCGCGTCGCCAGCCCGAACCCCAGCGGTTGCTGTTCGTGTTCACCCGGGCCGAACTGCCCGACCACCCCAGCGAGGCGCAGCGCCGGCACTTCGAGCAGGGCGAGGGCGGCGTGCTCACCCCGGTGCTGTGCGTCGACAAGGCGCCCGAGGAGCTCAGCGACATGGCCGCGCTGGTGGCCGAATCCCGCCAGACCGGCATCGACTGGGACATCGTCTTCGTGGCAGCCCTGGCCGGCAGCGGCACCACGCCGCCTTCTGCCGAGCAGGCGGAGCAGCACCTCAATCGCATGGTGGAAGCCGTGAAGATGGGCAATGTCGCCCCCTTCCTGGCCCTGGATCGCCAGGGCGACGCCGTGCGCATGGGCTGAGGCGCCCCCGGCCTTCCCATAGGGTTGAATTATCACGGTCATGGCGCCATTCAATTTACCCTATCGAGAGATACGGGCTACCATGCCTCTCGTATCGCGGTCACCCATTCAACGAAAGTCGAAAGGAGCATTCGTCAATGTCCCTGCTGAACACCGAAGTCAAGCCGTTCAACGCCACTGCCTATCACAACGGCGAGTTCGTCGAAGTGTCCGAGGAGAGCCTCAAGGGCCAGTGGAACATCTTCTTCTTCTATCCGGCCGACTTCACCTTCGTCTGCCCCACCGAGCTGGGTGACCTGGCAGACAACTACGAGGAATTCAAGAAGCTGGGCGTCGAGATCTACAGCGTCTCCACCGACACCCACTTCACCCACAAGGCGTGGCACGACAGCTCCGAGACCATCAGCAAGCTCAAGTACCCGATGCTGGCCGACCCGACCCACACCATCTCGCGCAATTTCGAGGTGCTGATCGAGGAAGACGGCATCGCCGAGCGCGGCACCTTCGTGGTCGACCCGGACGGCAAGATTCAGATCATCGAGCTCAACGCCGGCAATATCGGCCGCAACGCCGAGGAGTTGCTGCGCAAGGTCAAGGCCGCCCAGTACGTGCGTGCCAACCCCAACGAGGTGTGCCCGGCCAAGTGGGAAGAGGGCGCCGAGACCCTGTCTCCCTCCCTGGACCTGGTCGGCAAGATCTAAGCGACCCCGCCCCCTCGCGAGCGACCCCTTGACCTCGTGAGTGCTGCGCCCGGGCGTGCCGCGCCCGGGCGCTTTTCCAGACAGCGCCATTCGCCGCTTCGCGGCTGCACCGCGAATCACCGGCAAGTTGCGCCCTTTTATATTAGCTAGATATGAAGGATCGCTGTCATGTTGGACGACAATCTGAAAGCACAGCTCAAAGCCTACCTGCAGAAGGTCACTCAGCCGTTCGAGATCGTCGCGTCCCTCGATGACGGCGACAAGTCGCAGGAGCTCTTCAAGCTGCTCACCGAGATCACCGAGCTCTGTGACAAGATCACTCTCAAGACTGACGGCGAGGCGGCTCGCACGCCGTCGTTCGCCCTCAACCGCCCAGGTGAGGAGACCGGCCTGACTTTCGCCGGCATCCCCATGGGCCACGAATTCACCTCGCTGGTACTGGCGCTGCTGCAGGTCGGCGGCCATCCGCCCAAGGCCAGCGACGCGGTCATCGAGCAGATCAAGGCGCTGGACGCCGACCTGCATTTCGAGACCTACTTCTCGCTCTCCTGCCAGAACTGCCCGGACGTGGTGCAGGCGCTCAACCTGATGGCGATCCTCAATCCGCGGATTCGCCACGTGGCCATCGACGGCGCGCTCTTCCAGGACGAGGTGGAGCGCCGCGAGATCATGTCGGTGCCCAGCGTCTACCTCAACGGCGAGCCCTTCGACCAGGGCCGCATGAGCCTCGAGCAGATACTCGCCAAGGTGGACACCGGTGCCGCCGAGCGCGAGGCCGCCAAGCTCAACGACAAGCCGGCCTTCGACACCCTGATGATCGGCGGCGGCCCGGCCGGCGCGGCGGCGGCGGTCTACGCCGCGCGCAAGGGCATCCGCACCGGGGTGGCCGCCGAGCGGTTCGGCGGCCAGGTGCTCGACACCCTGGCCATCGAGAACCTCATCTCCGTGCCCCACACCGAGGGTCCCAAGCTCGCCGCGGCGCTGGAGGAGCACGTCAAGGAGTACGAGGTCGACATCATGAACCTGCAGCGCGCCGTCGAGCTGGTGCCGTCCAGCCAACCGGGCGGCGAGCACGAGGTGCGCTTCGAGTCCGACGCCACGCTGAAGAGTCGCACCCTGGTGCTGGCCACCGGCGCCCGCTGGCGCGAGATGAACGTGCCCGGCGAGGCCGAGTACCGCAACAAGGGCGTGGCCTACTGCCCGCACTGCGACGGCCCGCTGTTCAAGGGCAAGCGCGTGGCGGTGATCGGTGGCGGCAACTCCGGCGTCGAGGCGGCCATCGACCTGGCCGGCCTGGTGGCCGAGGTCACCTTGATCGAGTTCATGGACGAGCTGCGTGCCGACGACGTGCTGCAGAAGAAGCTCGCCAGCCTGCCCAACGTGGAGATCATCAAGGGCGCCCGCACCACCGAGGTGACCGGCGACGGCTCGCGCGTCACCGGCCTCACCTTTGAAGAGCGCGCCAGCGGCGAGCTGCGCCGGCTCGATCTCGAAGGCGTCTTCGTGCAGATCGGCCTGGTGCCCAACACCGAGTGGCTCAAGGATTCGCCCATCGAGCTCTCCGAGCGCGGCGAGATCGTCACCGATGCGCGCGGCATGACCAGCGTGCCGGGCATCTTCGCCGCCGGCGACGTCACCACCGTGCCCTACAAGCAGATCGTCATCGCCATGGGCGAGGGCTCGCGGGCCGCGCTCGGCGCCTTCGATTACCTGATCCGCAGCTGATGCCGGCGGCCTCTCGGGGCCGTCCCTGTCCGATTCGCGCCCCCGCCGGCCTCGCCGGTGGGGGCGTTGTCGTGTGTCGGCCCCGTGACGGGGCACGGCGGCTCGCCGGTGCTTCCTGGCGGTGCATGGCCGGTCGCGGCGGGAAAGACAGCCAGCGTTGAATCACGGTTTCGCCGGGCATGTCCCGCTAATGGAACGAACCTTGCTAAGGTCAGGGCACATGCCGAAATGGCATGACTGGTTTCATCCATCCAATACCAACGACATCACGACAACGAGGGAAACGAACATGCAGTACAACAAGAAGAAGTGGGTAATGCTGACCTCCGCAGCGGCACTGACCCTGGGGACGGCCGGCCTGGCCTCGGCCACCACCCTGGAGGATATGCGCGAGAACGGGGCCGTCCAGTGCGGCGTCAGTGACGGCCTGCCGGGCTTCTCTGCGCCGGACGACGAGGGCAACTGGCAGGGGATCGACGTGGACGTGTGCCGTGCCGTGGCGGCCGCCGTGCTCGGTGATGCCGATGCCGTACGCTACGTCTCGCTCAACGCCGTCGAGCGCTTCACGGCGCTGCAGTCCGGCGAGGTGGACATGCTGTCGCGCAACACCACCTGGACCACCACCCGCGATACCACCCTGGGGCTGAACTTCACCGGCACCAACTTCTACGACGGCCAGGGCTTCCTGGTGTCCCGCGACCTGGGCATCTCGAGTGCCGGCGAGCTGGACGGCGCTGCGATCTGCGTGCAGTCCGGCACCACCACCGAGCTCAACCTGGCCGACTACTTCCGCGCCAATGACATGGAGTTCCAGCCCATCGTCTTCGACACCTCCGAGCAGACGGTGGGTGGCTTCGAGGCCGGCCGCTGCGACGTCCTCACCTCCGACACCTCCCAGCTGGCCGCCCTGCGCATCCAGCTCTCCGACCCGGGCGGTGCGGTCATCCTCCCGGAGGTGATCTCCAAGGAGCCGCTGGGGCCGGTGGTTCGCCAGGGTGACGACCAGTGGTTCAACATCGTCAAGTGGTCGCTGTTCGCCATGATCAATGCCGAGGAACTGGGCATTTCCAGCGACAACGTCGACGACATGCTCGACTCCGAGAACCCCAACGTGGCGCGCCTGCTGGGCCAGGATGGCAACTACGGCGAGAGCATGGGCCTCGAGGCCGACTGGGCCTACAACATCATCAGCCAGGTGGGTAACTACGGCGAGATCTACGACCGTAACGTGGGCATGGATTCGCCGCTGGAGATCGAGCGCGGCGTCAACCGCCTCTGGACCGAAGGTGGCCTGCAGTACGCCCCGCCCGTCCGTTGATCCTTGGGGGCCGGCCTGGCCGGCCCTCCTCTGACCAACCCGCGCTAGCCGGCCCGGACACCCCGGGCCGGCAGTCTCGTGCCCTGCTTGACGGATCCAGGCGGAGAACCCTTCATGTCCGTTCGACCCCAGGCCCGACCTTCGGGCCCCAAGCCACCCTTCTGGCGTGACCGCGCCAAGCGTGCGCTGCTCTTCCAGGCCGTGTTGATCGCCGGCGTCGCGGCCTTCCTGCTCTACATCATCGGCAACACCCAGGACAACCTGGCGGCGCGCGGCATCACCACCGGCTTCGGCTTTCTGACCAACACCGCTGGCTTTGGCATCGTCCAGAGCCTGATCGACTACTCCTCGCAGAGCACCTACGCGCGCACCTTCATCGTGGGCTTGCTCAATACCCTGCTGGTGTCGGCGCTCGGCGTGCTGGCGGCAACGATCATCGGCTTCACGGTGGGCATCGCGCGTCTTTCGCCCAACTGGCTGATTGCTCGGCTCGCCAGCGGCTACATCGAGATCTTTCGCAACATCCCGCTGCTGCTGCAGATCTTCTTCTGGTACTTCGCCGTGCTCCAGGCCCTGCCGAGCCCGCGGCAGAGCCACGCCTTCGGCGAGACGCTCTTTCTCAACGTGCGCGGCCTCTACCTGCCCGAGCCGCAGTTCCTCTCCGGCTTCGGGCTGATACCCGGGGCCTTCGTGGTGGCCATCGTCGCCAGCATCGCCCTGGTGATCTGGAACCGGCGGCGCCATGATGCGACCGGCAAGCGCCTGCCCGCCGGGTGGCTCTCGGCTTGCCTGATTGTCGGCCTGCCGCTCGCCGTCCTGGTGATCACCGGCGTTCCCGTGACCTGGGAAATGCCCGAGCTGACCGGCTTCAACTTCCGCGGCGGCATCACGGTGATTCCCGAGTTCCTGGCGCTGTGGCTGGCGCTCTCCATTTATACCGCCTCGTTCATCGCCGAGATCGTGCGCTCGGGCATCCAGGCGATTCCCCACGGCCAGACCGAAGCGGCCCAGGCGCTGAGCCTGCCCCAGGGGCTGGTGCTGCGCCTGGTGATCATCCCCCAGGCGCTGCGTGTGATCATTCCTCCGCTCACCAGCCAGTACCTCAACCTGATCAAGAACTCCTCGCTGGCCACGGCCATCGGCTACCCGGACCTGGTGTCGGTGTTCGCCGGTACCACCCTCAACCAGACCGGCCAGGCCATCGAGGTGATCGCCATGACCATGGCGGTGTACCTCACCATCAGCCTGCTGGTGTCGCTGTTCATGAACTGGTTCAACGCCCGCGTGGCGCTGGTGGAACGCTAGGAGAGCGCCATGACCCACAACGAAACCGTGATTCCCGAACGCCCGGCGCCGCGGCTGACCGTCGGACCGCTGGCCTGGCTGCGCGCCAACCTCTTCAGCGGGCCGGTGAACAGCCTCTTCACCCTGCTTGGGCTCTACCTGCTCTATTTGCTGCTCACCCCGGCGATCCAGTGGGCGCTCATCGACGCCGACTGGATCGGCACCAGCCGCGACGACTGCTCGCGGGAGGGGGCCTGCTGGGTGTTCGTCAATGCGCGCCTCGGCCAGTTCGTCTACGGCCTTTACCCGGGCGGGGAGATCTGGCGCATCAACCTGATGTTCGCCACCTTTGCGGCACTGCTGGCCTGGCTGGCGATTCCGCGCCTGCCGTTCAAGCGCTGGGTAGCGCCGGTCACTCTCGTCGCCTTCCCGGTGTTCGCCTACGTGCTGCTCTATGGCGGGCACTTCGGTCTGCCGGTGGTGGAAACGCATCGCTGGGGCGGGCTCTCCCTGACCCTGATCCTGGCCACCGTGGGTATGGTGGCGGCCCTGCCCATCGGCATCGTGCTGGCGCTGGGGCGGCGCTCGCAGATGCCCATCGTGCGCAGCGTCTGCGTGGTGTTCATCGAGTTCTGGCGCGGCGTGCCGCTGATCACCATCCTCTTCATGGCCTCGGTGATGCTGCCCCTTTTCCTGCCCACCGGGATGACCATCGACCGCCTGGTACGCGCGCTGATCGGCATCACCCTCTTCCAGAGCGCCTACATGGCCGAGGTGGTGCGCGGTGGCCTGCAGGCCATTCCCAGGGGCCAGGAGGAAGCCGCCGCGGCGCTGGGCATGGGCTACTGGCAGCGCATGGGCCTGATCGTGCTGCCCCAGGCGCTGAAGATGATGATCCCCGGTATCGTCAACACTTTCATCTCGCTGTTCAAGGACACCACCCTGGTGATGATCATCGGGCTCTTCGACCTGCTGGGCATCGTCCAGGCGGCGCTGTCGGATTCGCGCTGGCTGGGCTTCGCCGTGGAGGGCTACGTCTTCGCGGCGCTCATGTTCTGGATCTTCTGTTTCAGCATGTCGCGCTACAGCCAGTATCTGGAGAAGAAACTGCATACCGGCCACAAACGTTAAGACATCATGATGCATTGCTCCGCGCCGGCGGTGGCGAGCCTCGCTTCGCTGGCGACATGAATCAACGCATCCTTGATGCAAAAACAGGATGACAACAATGAGTGAACAGGCAATCGACTCTCAGGCCGGCGCGGCGACCCCCATGGTCGAGATGCGCGGCGTCAACAAGTGGTACGGCGACTTCCACGTGCTGCGCGACATCCATCTCGAGGTGAACCGCGGCGAGCGCATCGTCATCTGCGGGCCCTCGGGCTCCGGCAAGTCGACTCTGATCCGCTGCATCAACCACCTCGAGGAGCACCAGGAGGGCGAGATCGTGGTGGGCGGGGTGCCGCTCACCCAGGACGTCAAGCGCATCGAGCAGATCCGCCGCAGCGTCGGCATGGTGTTCCAGCACTTCAACCTCTTTCCCCACCTCACGGTGCTGGAGAACTGCTGCCTCTCGCCCATGTGGGTGCAGAAGAAGCCGCGCCGCGAGGCCGAGGCCCAGGCCATGCAGTACCTGGAGCGGGTGCAGATCGCCGAGCAGGCCAGGAAGTATCCCGGCCAGCTCTCCGGCGGCCAGCAGCAGCGCGTGGCCATCGCCCGCTCGCTGTGCATGCACCCCGAGGTGATGCTCTTCGACGAGCCCACCTCGGCGCTCGACCCGGAGATGATCAAGGAGGTGCTCGATGTCATGGTCGAACTCGCCAAGGAGGGCATGACCATGCTCTGCGTGACCCACGAGATGGGCTTTGCCAAGACCGTGGCGGATCGGGTGATCTTCATGGATCAGGGGCAGATCATCGAGGAGAACGCTCCGGAGCCCTTCTTCAACGACCCGCAGTCGGAGCGCACCCAACTCTTCCTCAGCCAGATCCTCGGTCACTGAGCCGCTCCACGGCATCGTCCATGGTCGGGGTGGCGTCGGCCGCAGCGGAGAGCTGCCAGTAGGCGACGACCCGGTTGCGCCCGCCGTGCTTGGCGGCGTAGAGCGCCTGGTCGGCCTGGGCGATGGCCAGGGTCGGGTCTGGGCGTCGTCCCGGCGCGGCGGACAGGCAGGCCGCCCCCAGGCTCACGGTGATGGGGATCGTCAGCGCCTCGCCGCCTGCCGACGGGGCCGCGAGCTGAAAGGGGGCATCGGCGATGCCGGCGCGCAGCCGTTCGGCCACCTGCAACACTTCCGGCTGCTCGAGGCCGCTGACCACGATGGCGAACTCCTCGCCCCCCAGCCGGGCCAGGCCGTCCTGGCTGCGCAGCTCGCCGCCGAGGCGCTGGGCCAGCAGGCGCAGCAGGGCATCGCCGGCCGGGTGCCCGAAGCGGTCGTTGACCGGCTTGAAGTGGTCGATATCGAGCAGCAGCAGATGGTGGGGCGCGCCGTCGTCGCGCAAGGCCTCGTCGAGATGGCGCCACAGGCCGCGGCGGTTCAGCGTGCCGGTGAGCTCGTCGTATTCGGCGGCCACCCTGGCGCGCTGCTCGCCCTGCTTGCGCAGGCTGACGTCGATGATCAGTCCCGCCAGGCTCTGCACCTGCTGGTTCGGGTCGCGAACCAGTTCGGCGACGATCTCGTGCCAGCGCGTCTCGCCGTGCGCGGTGAGCAGGCGCACGTCGAGCCGCCAGCTGCAGGTGCGGGTGCACAGGCAGCGGCGCAGCTGCTGCCACAGGCGTTGTCGATCCTCGCGGGCGATGTGGGCCAACAGGCGGCGCAGCGGCAGCCGAGCGTAATCGTCCGGGTAGCCCAGGGTGCGCAGCAGCGCGCGGGAGCACCAGGTGGCGCCGCTGTGCAGGTCGACTTCCCAGATGCCGCAGTCTGTGACGCGCTGAAACAGTTCGACCTGACGGCGCCGGCTGGTCAGCTGTTGCCGGTAGATGGCCGAGGCGATCAGCTCCGCGGCCACACGCAGCGCCTGCAGGCCGGGGCCTTGCCAGTCGAGGGGGCGCTCGCAGTCGTCGATGCCCAAGGTGCCCCACCATTCACCGTTGACCATGATGGGCACCGTGACCATCGACTGGATGGCCTGGCTCTCGAGGTTGTCGCGCAGCGGGCCCTTGGCCAGGTCGGCAACGATGAACCGCTGCGCTTCGCCGCGCACTCGCTCCTCCACCATGCGCCGGTAGACCGGGTCATCGAAGACGGTGGTGAAGAAGCGAAAGCGCTTGTGGGTGAGCTGGCGGTAGCGCGGCTCAGCCGCCCACTCGAAGACGTAGTCCTGCACCACGGCCTGGGCCTGGCGCTCGATGAGCTGGAAGATCCACACCCGGCTGGCGCCGCTCGCCTCGCCGAGGGCGGCGAGCAGGCGGTCGACGCCCTCGCCCCAGAAGCGGGCGTCGATCAGGGCGCGACTGCCGGCGGCCAGGGCAGCGAGAAGGCGGGTGTCGTCCGGGGTCACGCGATCCGACATGGTGAGGGCTCGTCCATGGGCACCCCTCGATGATACCCCTTAGCTAGGACAACACAACGATCCTACGACAACACAACGATGCCGGCCGGGGGCAGCGACGCGCGGTCGCGATGCGCCGTCAACGCTCCCCCCTCCAGCGCCGTGAGCAGGATCTGCAGCGGGTCGCCGTGACTCACCAGCAGCAGCGTCTCGTCGCGGTACGCCCGCTCCAGGGCGTCGATCACGGCCAGCATGCGTGTCGCCACGCTGGCCACGCTCTCCACTCCGAAGGCGCGATGGTCGGCATCCCTGGCGTCGCGGGCCCACACCTGGGGGTAGCCTGCGTCCGGCCCCCCCTCCAGGTCGCCGAAATGGCGCTCGCGCAGGCGGGGCTCGGGGTGGAGCGCCGCATTGAAGTGCACAGCCACTCGCGCGGCGGTCTCGGTGGTGCGCCGGAAATCCGAGTGCCATATTCGGCTGGGCACGGGCCAGGGCCAGTCGGCGGTCACCGCCTCGAGCTGGGCGCACCCGTGCGGGGAGAGGCCGTAGGCATCCAGGCCGCGCTGCGGCGTACTGATGATCAGGCCCTGGGCGTTGGCTTCGCTGTGGCCGTGGCGCATCAGCAGGTAGCGGTTGTGGCGTCGGGACACAGCGTGAAATCTCCCGTTTGACATGAATTTGTCACACTACCTAGATTGAACAGAGGTTTTCGCATGCGAGCATAGCATGCGGCCATATGTTCGGTTCCGCTCAGCTGGACAGGGCTGGTAGACCGCCTTGTCGGCTGGGCGTCGTCGAGCCAATAACGAGCCAATAACAACAGACCGCGAGGCACGCCATGACCACACACCCCGCTTTCCTTCCGCGCGCCGCCGGTGCGCTGTCACGCTTGTCGCTGCTCTCCCTGTCGCTGCTGCTCGCCTCCACGGCACTGGCCCAGGAGGAGTGTCCGCGCGGCCAACTGGACGACCTCTACTGCGACCGCGACGGCGACCTGGTCGCCGACCGGCCGGAAGACGAAGCGCAGTGGGCCAATCCCGACACCCTGATCTTCGCCTACACCCCGGTGGAGGACCCGGCCATCTACGCCGACATCTGGGAGCCGTTCATCACCCATCTGGAAGAGGTCACCGAGCGCGACGTGCGTTTCTTCGCCGTGCAGTCCAACTCCGCCCAGGTGGAAGCGATGCGCAGCGGCCGACTGCACATCGCCGGCTTCTCCACCGGCCCGACGCCCTTCGCCGTCAACCTGGCCGGGGCCGTGCCCTTCGCGCTGATGGGCTCCGACGACGGTCGCTTCGGCTATACCCTGCAGCTCTACACCCATGTCGATTCCGACATCCACGAGATGGCCGACCTCGAGGGCAAGCGCGTGGCGCACACCTCGCCCACCTCCAACTCCGGCAACCAGGCGCCGCGGGCGCTCTTCCCCGAAGAGGGCATCGTCCCCGATGAAGACTACGAGGTGGTCTACTCCGGCAGCCACGACCAGTCGATGCTCGGGGTGGTGGCGCGCGACTACGACGCCGCGCCTGTGGCCTCGGAGGTGGTCGAGCGCATGGCCGCGCGCGACCTCTATGACCCGGACGAGGTGCGGCTGATCTACGAGTCGGACTCCTTCCCGACCACCTCCTACACCTACGCCCACAACCTGCATCCCGACCTGGTGGACAAGATCGAGGAGGCCTTCTTCTCCTTCGACTTCGCCGGCACGGCGCTGGGCGAGGAGTTCGAAGGCGTGGAGAAGTTCATCCCCATCAACTACCAGGAGCACTGGAAGGTCATCCGCACCATCCAGAAAGCCAACGGGGTGGAGTACACGCCCGACAACCTCGAATGAGCTCCCGCCCGCCACTGACCGGCAGCCGTCCGCGGACGGCTGCCGGCAACCAGGCGTTTCCGCACCCGCCGGGATTCACTCCATGCTAGAGATTACCAACCTGACCAAGCGCTACGGCAACGATGCCCCGGTGCTCGAGGGGCTCGATCTCAAGGTCGAGGGCAACAGCGTGGTGGCCATCGTGGGCGCCTCCGGCGCCGGCAAGAGTACCCTGCTGCGCTGCATCAATCGGCTGGTCGAGCCCACGTCGGGTTCCATCAAGCTCAACGGCAGCGAGCTCGTCACCCTCAAGGGCGCGGCGCTGCGCCGCGCCCGGCGCAAGATCGGCATGGTCTTCCAGGGCTTCAACCTCATCGACCGGCTCACGGTGATGGAGAACGTGCTGGCCGGCCGGCTCGGCTACGTCAACCTCTACCAGGCGATCACGCGCCGCTATCCCCGGGCCGACATCGAGCGCGCCTTCACGCTGCTCGAGCGGGTGGAGATCGCCCACTACGCCAACAAGCGCGCCGACGCCCTCTCCGGCGGCGAGCGCCAGCGGGTCGGGGTGGTGCGGGCGCTGATGCAGGAGCCGAAGATCCTGCTCGCCGACGAGCCCACCGCCTCGCTCGACCCGCGCACCTCCGAGCAGATCATGCGCCTGCTGCAGAGCCTGGCCAGCGAGCTCTCGCTGCCGGTACTGATCAACATCCACAACGTGGCCCAGGCCAAGGCCTATACCGAGCGCATCGTCGGGCTGCGCCACGGCAAGATGACCTTCGACGGCACCCCCGACGAGTTCACCAAATCGGCCCTGGAGGCCATCTATGGCGGCATCGAGGCGCCCGACGACGAGCTGACCGCGCCGGCGGCCAAGCCGAGGAAGGGCGCACGGGGGGTGACCCATGACGACCCGCTCTAGCGCCCCGTCCCCTCGCCAGGGGCGGCGCACCTGGCGCAAGCCGCCCTTCATCGCCAACCCCTGGCTGCGCTACGGCCTGTGGCTGGCGGTGGCGGTCTATCTCGTCTGGGCGCTGGGTACCCTGCCCTTCAACTGGGCGCGCATCGCCGAGGGGGTGCCGCGCGCCGCGCGCATCTTCGGCGGCGGCTTTCCGCCTAGCTTCGCGCGTGCCGACCTGCTCTTCACCGGCTTCAAGGAGAGCCTGCAGATCGCCATCCTGGCGACCCTGCTCGGGGTGATGCTCTCCATTCCCTTCGCGGTGATGGCGGCGCGCAACCTGGTGCCGCGCCCGGTCTACGTCGTCGGTCGGGCGGTGATCATCGTCTCGCGCAGCTTCCACCCGGTGATCGTGGCGATCCTCTTCGTCGCCGCGGTGGGCTTCGGCCCCCTGGCGGGGATTCTGACGCTGACCCTCTACTCCATCGGCTTTGTCGGCAAGCTGCTCGCCGAGGAGATCGAGGAGATCGACTGGGGCCAGGTGGAGGCGATGAAGGCCGCGGGCGCGGGCTACTTCGCGACCCTCGTCTATGCGGTCTTCCCGCAGATCCTGCCGCGCCAGGTGGGGCTTTCCATGTATCAGCTCGACAGCAACCTGCGCGCCTCGGCGGTGGTGGGCATCGTCGGCGCCGGGGGGATCGGCGGCACCCTGATGAACGCCTTCGGGCGCTACGACTACGACTTCGCCTTCGCCATCCTCTTGGTGATCATCGCGGTGATCCTGGTCAGCGAAGGCGTCAGCGGCTGGGTGAGGAAGCAGATATGGTAGCCAAGTCATCTTCCAGGGAAGGGCGTGTCTGGCACCGCTATGATCGCCGCCAGCGCCTGATCCGCTACGTCGTGCTGCTGCTCTCGCTGACGGTGCTCTACTGGGCGGTGAGCGACATCGACATCTTCTGGCCCTGGGTGTGGGACGCGCCCAACCAGATCGGCAGCCTCGGTGCGCGCATGTGGCCGCCCGATCCGCGCGGCCTCGGCGAGATCCTGGGCGCCCTGCTCGAGACCGTGCACATCGCCACCCTGGCCACGGCCCTGACCCTCTTCGTGGCCCTGCCGGTCTCCTACATCGCCGCCCAGAACACCACGCCCAATCGCGCCTGCCTGTGGCTGGGGCGCTTCATTCTGGTGGCCAGCCGCTCGGTGAACACCATTATCTGGGCGCTGCTCTTCGTGGCGATCTTCGGCCCCGGGGTGCTCGCCGGGATACTGGCCATCATGTTTCGCTCCATCGGCTTCGTCGGCAAGCTGATGGGCGAGGCGATCGAGGAGATCGACCGCCGCCCGGTGGAGGCCATGCAGGCCACCGGGGCGAGCAAGGCCAAGGTGATCGCCTACGCCGTGGTGCCGCAGGTGATGCCCGCCTTCTTCGCCATCGTCATCCTGCGCTGGGACATCAACATCCGCGAGTCCACGGTGCTGGGGCTGGTCGGAGCCGGGGGCATCGGGGTGATCCTGCAGGGCGCCATCGACACCTTCGCCTGGCCTACGGTGGCCACCATCCTGATTGCCATCATTACTCTGGTCCTGGTCGGCGAGGCGGTCACCGGGGTGCTGCGCCGCCGGGTGATCTGACGGTTGACCCCCCGATAGCCGCTTGCCAATGTTTAAGATGACGAAGCCGCCAACGGGCACGGCCGGCTTCCCATCCACCCAGCGAGGAGAGGCTATGACAACCTACATTGTGGTGGCCGATGCAGCTCGGGCGCGTGTCTTCACGCGCGATGCCCTCAAACTGAAAGAGCAGCAGAGCCTGGTGCACGCCGAAGGGCGTCTGCATGAAGGAGATCTGGTGACCGACCGCGGTGGCGACGTCCACGAGTCGACCGCGACCATGGCCCGCTCCGCCGGCGGCGAGAGCGTGGCGACCGAACACCATGAGGAGCTCTTTGCCAAGGAGGTGGTCGAGTGCATCTACCGGGCCCGTGTCGATAACAGCCTGAAGAAGTTGATCCTGGTGGCGCCACCGCGATTCCTGGGTCGGTTGCGCGACAACCTCGATGGCCCCTCCCGCAAGCTGGTGATCCATACCCTGGCCAAGGACCTCTCCAAGGCCAGCCTCGAGGACATTCAGGAAGCCGTCAGCGACCTGCGCTGAGTTTCCCCACTCCGGCCCGGCCTTTCGCCGGGCCCTGTCGTCTCACGGTACCGCCGGTAGGTCGATCTCGTCGCTGCGCTTCACGCCTTCCGTCATCTGTCGGCACAGGCGCAGGAACTCGCGCATGCCGGTGGCCAGATACTTGTGGCGGTGCCAGATGAAGGCGAACTGCCGGCTCAGGTCCAGCTCCGGGGTGGGAATCGGCACCAGGCTGCCGCGCCGAAAGGCGTCGCGTAGGGCGAGCTTGGAGACGCAGCCGATCCCCAGCCCCGACTCCACGGCCCGCTTGATGCCTTCGGTGTGCTCCAGCTCGAGCAGGATGTTGAAGCGCCCGCGACGGTGGCGGGCTGCCTGCTCCAGGGTCAGGCGCGTGCCCGAGCCCTGCTCGCGCATGATCCACGCCTCGCGTAGCAGGCGGTCGAGCTCCACCGGGCCCTGGTCGGCGAGGCGGTGGCGCGGCGAGCAGAATACCGCCAGCTCGTCCTCCACCCAAGGTTGGGTGACCACGTCGTCCTCCTCGCAGCGCCCCTCGATCAGGCCCAGGTCGAGCTGGTGCTGGCGCACGCTGTCGATGATGGCGCGGGTGTTGCGCACCGAGAGGCGCACGCGACTGCCGGGGTGGCGCTGCATGAAGTCGCTGATCAGAAGCGTCGCCAGGTAGTTGCCGATGGTCAGCGTCGCCCCCACGTCGAGCGAGCCGATGCCCTGCTGGCCGTGCAGCAGCTCCTCGATCTCCTCGGCGCGGTCGAGCAGCGCCACCGCCTTGGGCAGCAGCTGGAAACCCAGGGCGTTGAGCTTGAGGCGCTTGCCGAGGCGGTCGAGCAGGCGGCAGTCGAACTGGCGTTCCAGCTCGGCCAGCGCCGTGCTGGTGGCGGACTGGGAGAGGGCCAGGGCGCGGGCGGCGTGGGAGACGCTCTCGTGCTGGGCCACGGCCACGAAGACTTCCAGCTGACGCAGGGTGAAATGCATGGGTGGGCTCCGCTTGGGTCGACGCTATATCTACAGTATAGATAAACGATATCCATACAATTCGATTAACAGATAAGCGCCGACCCCTTAGAATTCACGTCACACTTTCTTGGTGGCGTTATGCGTCAATAGAATATCGAGGAGCCGGCATGAGCAAGTTCGCCCTGGAAGAGGTCCTGAGCGTCCATCACTGGAACGACACCCTGTTCAGCTTCCGCACCACTCGCGAGCGCAGCCTGCGCTTCAAGAACGGCCAGTTCGTGATGATCGGCCTCGAGGTGGAGAGCAAGCCGCTCATGCGCGCCTACTCCATCGCCAGTCCCAACTACGAGGACCACCTGGAATTCTTCAGCATCAAGGTGCCGGACGGCCCGCTCACCTCGCGGCTGCAGCACCTCCAGGTGGGCGACCAGATCATGGTCAGCCGCAAGCCCACGGGTACCCTGGTCACCGACGACCTGCTGCCGGGGCGCAACCTCTACCTGCTCTCCACCGGCACCGGCCTCGCCCCCTTCATGAGCCTGATCCAGGACCCGGAGGTCTACGAGCGCTTCGAGAAGGTCGTGCTGGTTCACGGGGTGCGCACGGTGAGCGAGCTCGCCTACGCCGACTTCATCGGCAAGGAGCTGCCGGCCCACGAGTACCTGGGCGAGGAGATCAGCGCCAAGCTGGTCTACTACCCCACCGTGACCCGGGAAGACTTCCACACGATGGGGCGCCTCACCGACCACATCCGCAGCGGCAAGCTCGCCGCGGACACCGGCCTGCCGGCGCTCGATCCCAAACAGGACCGCGCCATGATCTGCGGCAGCCCGTCGATGCTCGACTCGACCAGCGCCTTGCTCGACGATCTGGGTTTCACCATCTCGCCGCGCATGGGCGAGCCGGGCGACTACGTCATCGAGCGAGCCTTCGTCGAAAAATGACCGGGCTTCGCCCTGAGCGGTAAGCCATCAGCTTTAAGCGATAAGAAGAACCCCATTTGGCAGGCGCCGGATGGGGTTCGCTATGTCTGCCGGTAGGCTTAGTTCTGTGATTACAGCTTCAGACCGCGTCCTTGTCTGTCTCACCGGTGCGGATGCGGATCACCTGCTCCAGCGGGGTAACGAAGATCTTGCCGTCGCCGATCTTCCCGGTGTTGGCGACCTGGGTGATGGCGTCGATCACCTTCTCGGCCATGTCGTCGTCCACGGCAATCTCCACCTTCACCTTGGGCAGGAAGTCGACCACGTACTCGGCACCGCGGTAGAGCTCGGTGTGGCCCTTCTGGCGGCCGAAGCCCTTCACCTCGGTGACGGTGATGCCCTGCACACCGATCTCGGAGAGCGACTCGCGAACGTCGTCGAGCTTGAACGGCTTGATGATGGCGGTCACCAGTTTCATGGTCTGCTTCCTCATGGTCGGGCAGGATTCGTGGTATCGAACCCAAGATGGTACGGAATCGGGTTGGCCTCAAGCATACACCGCCCATGGCGGGAAGAAAAAAGGCTCCCCGCGGGGAGCCTTGGTCGTGGAAGGGAGGGGCGTTATTCGGTGCGCGGGCTGGGCGACGCTGAGGCGGTGTAGCCGGACTGCGGCCGGCCACCGCCGCCGCCATGGATCTTGGCGACGCTGAACTCGGGGTAGGCTTCCAGGCCGCACTCGGCGAGGTCGACACCCTCGTACTCTTCCTCCTCGCTGACGCGCACGCCCATGATGGCCTTGAGGATGAGCCACACGGCCAGGCTGGCCAGGAAGACCCAGGCGAAGATGCCGATGATGCCGATGAGCTGCGCTCCGAAGCTGGCGTCGCTGTTGGAGAGCGGCACGGCAAGCACACCCCAGATGCCGACCACACCGTGGGCGGAGATGGCACCCACCGGATCGTCGATCTTGAGCTTGTCGAGCATCACGATGGAGGCGACCACGAGGGCGCCGCCGAGGCCGCCGATCAGAGTGGCGCCCAGCGCCGAGGGCGCCAGCGGCTCGGCCGTGATCGAGACCAGACCGGCAATCGCACCGTTGAGGGCCATGGTCAGGTCGGCCTTGCGGAACCACAGTTTGGCCAGCACCAGGGCGAAGATCACCCCGCCGGCCGCGGCGGCGTTGGTGTTGACCAGTACCTGCGCCATGTTGTTGGCCGAGGCAACGTCAGAGAGTTTCAGTTCCGAGCCGCCGTTGAAGCCGAACCAGCCCATCCACAGGATGAAAGTGCCCAGCGTGGCCAGCGGCAGGTTGGCACCGGGGATGGCGTGGATGCTGCCATCCTTGCCGTACTTGCCCTTGCGCGGGCCGAGGACCAGTACGCCGGCGAGTGCGGCGGCCGCCCCGGCCATGTGCACGATGCCGGAGCCCGCATAGTCGGAGAAGCCGATCTCGGCGAGCCAGCCGCCGCCCCAGGTCCAGTAGCCGGACACCGGATAGATGACCCCGGTCATCACCACGGCGAAGGCCAGGAAGGCCCACAGCTTCATGCGCTCGGCCACGGCACCCGAGACGATGGACATGGCCGTCGCCACGAACACCACCTGGAAGAAGAAGTCGGAGCGCATGGAGTAGTAGGGGGCGTCGTCACCGCCGGCGGTCACCGCGTCCACGGTGTTCTCGCCGCCGAGCAGGAAGCCGAGGCTGGGCAACACGCCGCCGGCACTGCTCGAGTACATCAGGTAATAGCCCAGCAGCAGGTACATGGTACAGGCGATGGCGAACAGGGCGATGTTCTTGGTGAGGATCTCGGCGGTGTTCTTGGAGCGCACCAGGCCGGCCTCGAGCATCGAGAAGCCGGCGGCCATCCACATCACCAGGATGCCGCAGATCAGGAAATAGAAGGTATCGAGCGCGTAGCTCAGTTCGGCGAGTTCACTCATGGGACTCTCTCCTCGGCGTCGAATCGAAAGGGGTGGGCTTAGACGGCATCGGCGCCGCGCTCACCGGTACGAATACGGATGACGTCCTCGAGCGGGGTGACAAAGACCTTGCCGTCGCCGATCTTGCCGCTGTTGGCCGCGCTGCAGATGGCGTCGAGCACGCTTTCCAGGCGCGAGTCGTCGACGGCGACTTCCACCTTCACCTTGGGCAGGAAGTCGACCACGTACTCGGCGCCGCGGTAGAGCTCGGTGTGGCCCTTCTGGCGGCCGAAGCCCTTGACCTCGGTGACGGTGATGCCCTGGACGCCGTTGTCGGCCAGCGCCTCGCGGACGTCGTCGAGCTTGAACGGCTTGATGATGGCGGTGATCAGTTTCATCTCATCTCTCCGGCTGGCTGGGGGTGGCGTGCACCACCCGATAGGGTCATGTCCCGTTCATGCGGAGAGCGTGCCATTCGAAAAAGAATCGTTTAATATCAAAGAATTGGTATGGATTTGTGTCCCCTTGCCGGGATGTGGGCCAGGGGTGTCGGGGCGCCATGCACCATGCTGGTGCGGCATCGTGGTGCAGCTGACTCAGGATGGCGCGACTGCGGGGCATGCGTCGTCGCCTCGCCTTGCGTATCCTGTAGGGATTCCTTTCATCGGCGCCAGGAGAGAGCATCATGAGCCGTCAAGACCCCATTAGCCGGCTGGCCCAGCAGCTCGGCGAGCGCCTGCAGGGCGCTTCCCAAGGCCCGGAAGAGCTCCAGAAGGCCGCCCAGCAGGTGGTGCGCGGCGCCTTCGATCGCCTGGAACTGGTCTCCCGGGAAGACTTCGACATCCTCATGGACGTGCTGCAGCGCACCCGCAGTCGCGTCGAGGCGCTGGAGCAGCAGGTGGCCGCCCTCGAGGAAGTGGTGGCGGCGCAGCGCGAGATGCCGCCCTCCCTGCCCGGAGCGGCGGACGAGACGTCCTCCGCCAAGGACGACGGCAAGGCTCCCGAGGAGGACGCTGGCGCTGGCGAAACCGACCGCTGAGGCGATGGCGAGCCCTCGCCGTTTCCGGGTGCTAAGCTAGGCACCTGGCAAACCGACTGCGAGGGACCGCATGACGCTAGCGATTGTTGCCACCCGGGCCGGGCTCGGTCTGGAGGCGCCGGAGGTGCTCGTCGAGGTGCACCTGGCCAACGGCCTGCCCGGCATGACCCTGGTCGGCCTGCCCGAGGCCGCCGTCAAGGAGAGCCGCGAACGGGTGCGCAGCGCCCTGATCAACGCCGGCTTCGACTTCCCCAATACCCGCCGCATCGTGCTCAACCTGGCGCCCGCCGACCTGCCCAAGGTCGGCGGGCGCTTCGATTTGCCCATTGCCCTGGGCATCCTGGTGGCCTCCGGCCAGCTGCCGGCGGAGGCGCTCGCGGGGCTCGAGAGCGTTGGCGAGCTGGCGCTCGACGGCCGGCTGCGTCCGGTGAGTGGCGTGCTTCCGCTGGCGCTGGCCGCGCGCCAGGCGGGCCGGCAGCTGATCGTGCCGCGCGAGAATGCCGACGAGGCGGCGCTGGCCGGCGACCTGCCGGTGCTGCCCGCCGATCATCTGCTGGACGTGGTGGCGCACTTGCTGGGGCAGGCCCCCATCGCCACCCACCGCCTCGCGACCCCGCCCGCCGCCGAGCGGCAGGAGGGCGATCTGGCCGAGGTGCGCGGCCAGCACCAGGCGCGCCGCGCCCTGGAGATCGCCGCGGCGGGCTCGCACAATCTCTTGTTCGCGGGGCCGCCGGGGACGGGCAAGACCATGCTGGCGAGCCGCCTGCCGGGCATCCTGCCGCCGCTCACCGAGGAGGAGGCCCTGGAGGTGGCGGCGGTGCGCTCGGTGTGCGGCCTGCCGCTGGCCGAGCAGTGGGGACGTCGGCCGTTCCGCGCCCCGCACCACACGGCGAGCGCCGTGGCCCTCGTGGGCGGCGGCTCCTGGCCGCGCCCCGGCGAGATCTCCCTGGCCCACCACGGCGTGCTCTTCCTCGATGAGCTGCCGGAGTTCTCCCGCCAAGTGCTCGAGGTGATGCGCGAGCCCCTGGAGTCGGGGCAGATCCATATCGCCCGCGCCAGCCACGAACGGCGCTTTCCGGCGCGGTTTCAATTGGTAGCCGCCATGAACCCGTGCCCCTGCGGCCACCTGGGCGATCCGCGCCAGTCGTGCCAGTGCACGGCGGCCCAGATCCAGCGCTACCAGTCGCGCCTCTCGGGGCCGCTGCTCGACCGCATCGACCTGCAGGTGGAAGTGCCGGCGCTGCCCCCGGAGCAGCTCACCGCCCGCGAGCGCGGCGAGGACTCCGCCACGGTGCGCGCACGGGTGATGGCGGGGCGCGAGCGGCAGTACGCCCGCGGCGCGCTCAACGCCCACCTGGGCGGGCGCGAACTTGAAGCGGCCTGCGCCCTGTCCAGCGCCGATCGCGCCTGGCTCGCCGAGGTATTGGAGCGTCTCAAGCTCTCGGCGCGCGCCTATCATCGGGTGCTGCGGGTCGCCCTGACCCTGGCCGACCTGGCCGGCAAGTCGTGTCCGGAACGTGACGAGCTGATGGAGGCGATCGGCTATCGGCAGCTGGATCGGCAGCTGCGCCAAGGTTGAGAAGGGGAGGGCTCGCTGGGGCCTACAGGGCGGTGGCGTCGAAGGCACCCTCGAGTCGCGTCTGCCACACCGCCTCGCCGCCGCCGGGGCGCTGCAGCGTCAGGGTCAGGCGGTAGGGGAGCAGTTCACGGTCGGAAAGGGCCAGTCGCGGGCCGGTGGCCTCCAGGCGGCTCGCCAGGCGCCACTGGTGGGGGCCGGCCTCGCCGTCCATGCCGGACCGCCAGTCGATGACCTGGGGGCCGGGGGAAACCGCCAGCAGCGCGCGGGTCAGGCTTTCGCGCACGCGTTCGGCGCCGAGGCCCAGCGCAGCGTCCACTTCGGGGGCGGCAAGCAGCAGCACCTGCTGCTCGAAGGGTTGCAGGGCGTCGACCTCCCGCACCTGCTCGGCCGCGCGGTCGCCGAGCCCCAGCAGCGCCTGGCGCAGCGGAGCGGCGTGCTCGGCCGGTGCGGCGCAGCCGGCGAGCACCCACAGCGCCAGCAAGCCCACCAGCAGCGGCTTCAGCATGCGTGGGTCTCCGCTTCCAGGCGGGCGATGAAGTCGTCCAGGGTGGCGAACAGCGACTGGCGAATCGGCTCGGACTCATTGACCAGGTGGTGGCGCGCTTCAGGGTGGCGGTGGATGCGAGCGTTGGGGAACTTGCGCGCCAGCACCGAGAGGTTCCACTCCCAGTCCACGGTGAGGTCCTGCTCGCCTTGCAGGATCAGGGTGGGCACCTCGCAGGGCGGCATGGCCAGCAGCTGGGGCATCCAGCGGCGCATGGCACTGATCCAGTGCATCGACAAGCGGTCGGGCTGCAGCGGGTCACGCTCGCGCAGGAAGGTGGCGAAGTCGGCGTCGGTGGAGTTGGCGCGGAACTTACGCGGGATCGATCGCACGAAGGGCCCCACCAGCAGGTGCAGCCAGCTTGACTGGGCCCAGCCCCAGGGGCGCACCAGCGGGGCGAGCAGGGCCAGCCCCGACCAGTGGCCGCCGTCGGCGCGGGTCAGGGCATCGGTGGCGAGGATCGCCGCCCCGGTGCTCTGGCCGACGCCGAGCCAGGGCGGCGGGGCGAGGTCGCGCTCGCCGAGCTGGTGCTGCAGGGCGCGCAGGCAGTCGGCATAATCGCCGAAATCGTCGATGCAGGCGCGCCGCCCGCTGGAAAGGCCGTGTCCCGGCAGGTCCCACAGCACCACCCGCCAGCGGTGCTCGAGCAGGCGCTCGAGCAGGTGGCGGTAGAGCCCCAGGTGGTCGAAATAGCCGTGCACCACGAAGGCGGTGCCGACGGCCTGCGGCGGACTCCACACCTGGGTCCACAGGCGAAAGCGGGGCGTTTCCAGGTAGCCGACGTGCAGCCCCACGCGCTCGTTGAGCAGCGCCCCCAGCCCGTAGTGGTCGAAGTAGCGGGCGAGATGGTCGCCGAGGGGGTGCGCCGCGCCGTCGAAGAGGGCGATGGGCCCGTGGGCCCGCAGCGGGGAAAAATCGGTCATCGCGGCCTCCGGCGGGGTGGGCTGGGCGTCGCGGCGGGCGGGGCTACCCGGGCGGGCCGAGCGGGCAGTTTACACGGCACCGGTGTCTCCTTTCGAGCGCGCCAACGCGGCTGGGGTTCGTGATGGAAACTCCCTCCCTTTCTCTCCACCCTATGTCTAGTGTCCGGCGGTAGACTTCGGGTTTACATATGGAACGGTTTTCCACAAAATTGTCGCCATAGCCCGGTCCGACCCCATCATCCGGCGAGCGAGCCCCGCGCTCGCCGCCGTGCACGAGGAGACTTCCCATGTCCCAACGCGTGACCCGCCACCGCCTGCAAGTGGCTGCCGAGCTGGATCGTTTCATCAACGAGCGGGCGCTGCCCGGCACCGGCGTCGACCCCGATGCCTTCTGGGCCGGCGTGGATGCCCTCTTTCACGATCTGACCCCGCAGAACCGCGAATTGCTCGCCGAGCGCGACCGGCTCCAGGAGCAGCTGGACAGCTGGCACCGCGAGAACCCCGGCCCGGTGCGCGACCTGGCCGCCTACCGCGCCTTCCTCGCGAAGATCGGCTACCTGGTCGAGGCGCCGGCCCAGGTTGAGGTCACCACCGCGGGCGTCGACCGCGAAGTCGCCGTACAGGCCGGCCCGCAGCTGGTGGTCCCGGTCAACAATGCCCGGTACGCGCTCAATGCCGGCAACGCGCGCTGGGGCAGCCTCTACGACGCCCTCTACGGCACCGACGTCATCGCCGAGGATGACGGCGCCGAGAAGACCGCCGACTACAACCCCAAGCGCGGCGAGAAGGTGGTCGCCTACGCCCGCGGCGTGCTCGACCGCGCCGCGCCGCTGGCCACCGGCTCGCATCGCGATGCCGTCAAGTATGTCCTGCGCGACGGCCACCTGGTGGTGACCCTCGAGGGCGGCCGCGAGACCGGTCTCAAGGAGCCGGGCAAGCTGGTCGGCTACCGGGGCGACGCCGCCAGTTCCGAGGCGATCCTGCTGGCCAACCACGACCTGCACCTGGAGATCCAGATCGATCCCGGCCATCCCATCGGCAAGACCGACCCGGCCGGCGTCAAGGACGTGGTGGTCGAGGCGGCGCTGACCGCCATCATGGACTGCGAGGACTCCGTGGCGGCGGTGGACGCCGAGGACAAGGTCGGCGTCTACGCCAACTGGCTGGGCCTGATGAAGGGCGATCTCAGCGAGGAGGTGGAGAAGGGCGGCAAGACCTTCACCCGCCGCCTGCACGCCGACCGCACCTACACCACCCCGGACGGCGGCAGCCTGACCCTGCCGGGCCGCTCGCTGATGTTCGTGCGCAACGTCGGCCATCTGATGACCACCCCGGCGGTGCTCGACGCCGAGGGCAACGAGCTGCCGGAAGGCATCCTCGACGGCGTGGTGACCGGCCTGCTCGCTCTGCACGACCTCAAGAAGGGCGACGGCGAGGCGCGCAACTCCCGCGAGGGCTCGGTCTACATCGTCAAGCCCAAGATGCACGGCCCCAAGGAGGTCGCCTTCTCCAACACGCTGTTCGGGCGCATCGAGGACATCCTGGGCATGGCCCGCGACACCCTCAAGATGGGCATCATGGACGAGGAGCGGCGCACCTCGGTCAACCTCAAGGCGTGCATTGCCGAGGCGGCCTCGCGGGTGGTGTTCATCAACACCGGCTTCCTCGACCGCACCGGCGACGAGATGCACACCGCCATGGAAGCGGGCGCCATGATTCGCAAGGGCGACATGAAGAACGCCGCCTGGATCGGCGCCTACGAGAAGAGCAACGTCCAGGTCGGCCTGGCCTGCGGCCTGCGCGGTCACGCCCAGATCGGCAAGGGCATGTGGGCCATGCCCGACCTGATGGCCGCCATGCTCGAGCAGAAGATCGGCCACCCCAAGGCCGGCGCCAACACCGCCTGGGTGCCCTCGCCCACCGCGGCCACCCTGCACGCCCTGCACTACCACCAGGTGGACGTCACCGAGGTGCAGCGCGAGTTGGAGGCCCAGGGCGACCCTGCCCTTCTCGAAGAGCTCCTGGACGACCTGCTCACCGTGCCGGTCGCCGAGACGCCCGAGTGGTCCGACGAGGCGATCCAGCAGGAGCTAGACAACAACTGCCAGGGCATCCTCGGCTACGTGGTGCGCTGGGTCGAGCATGGCGTGGGCTGCTCCAAGGTGCCGGACATCCACAACGTGGGCCTGATGGAGGACCGCGCCACCCTGCGCATCTCCAGCCAGCACATCGCCAACTGGCTGCACCACGGCGTGGTGGATGCCGCCCGGGTGCGCGAGACGCTCGAGCGCATGGCCAAGGTGGTCGACGAGCAGAACGCCGGCGACCCGGACTACACGCCGATGAGCGCGGACTACGAAGGCTCCAGCGCCTTCCAGGCGGCCAGCGACCTGATCTTCAAGGGCCGCGTGCAGCCCGCCGGCTACACCGAGCCGCTGCTGCACCACTGGCGCGCCGTGCACAAGGCCAAGCAGAACGGCTGAGGTATGATGGCAGGAGTACGGCAAGAGTGAATCCTGCTGTGGGAGGCCGCTTTAGCGGCGGCTCGACGCTTCGACGAAGCAGCGCGCAGCGCTGCCAGACAATGGGCGCCTGACGGCGCCTTCGCGCGGCAGAGCCGCCTTCCCACAGGCACTCCTTGCCAGCCAGAAGCCGTTCGCTGCGAAAGCTTTGCCTCGTGACGTGCCCCGGGTACCCGCCCGGGGCGCGTTGCGCTATGGTCAGACGTCAGGCACCGATAACCACAACCCACCGCCAGGAGTGCGCCGATGACCGTGATGACCGCCGCCGCCATCGAGGACTTTCTCGACGAGATATTTCCCCAGCGTACCGGCACCATCGAGGGTGTCGACGAGATGCGCGCCACCATGAGCCTGGCCATCGAGGACGAGCATCTGCGTCCCGGCGCCAGTGTCTCGGGGCCGACGCTGATGGGGCTGGCCGACGTCTGCCTCTACGTGGCGATCCTGGCGCAGATCGGTCCCGAGCCCATGGCGGTGACCAGCGACCTGCACTGCCGCTTCCTGCGCCGCCCGCGTGGCGATCGCGATATCCTCGCCAACGCGCGCATCCTCAAGCTGGGTCGCCGCCTGGCCGTGGGCGAGGTGCAGCTCTTCTCCGCCGGCGAGGAGGCGCCGGTGGCGCTGGTCACCGCCACCTATGTGCTGCCCGACCCGGAGTGAGCGGGCCGCGCCCGCCAGACGCAAATCAGCAGGGCCAGCCAGCCGGCGATCAAGGCGAGCCCGCCCAGCGGTGTGACCAGCCCCAGCCCGCCGCGACCGCCGGCCAGCGCCAGGCCATAGAGTGAGCCGGAGAAGAGCCCGATTCCCGCTGTCCAAAGAAATAGCACCAGGCGCTGCCCCGCCACGGGTGTGGCCGCGCGCCAGGCCAGCACGCCGAGCATTGCCAGGGTGTGCCATGCCTGGTAGCGCACGCCGGTGTCGAAGGCGGCGGCGAGGCGCGGGGCCAGCTGGCCCTCCAGGGCATGGGCGCCGAAGGCACCGGCGATCACGGTCAACGCCCCGGAGAGTGCTGCGAGGCTCCACCACAGTCGGTCGTGCATGTTCGCTCCTCGGTCGGTGTTGTCGCTACCGTACCCCGAGGGGCTGCGAGCGGCTACAATATGGCCCCGCGACATTGGTCAACGCAGAGAGGACGCCATGCAGATCCAGCTCAACGGCGAAGCCCGCGACCTGTCGGGCGAGCTCACGGTGGCGCAGCTGATCGACGAGCTGGGCCTGGCCGGCCGGCGCATCGCCGTGGAACGCAACGAGGAGATCGTGCCCCGAAGCGAGCATGCCGCGACGGCGCTCGCCGAGGGCGACCAGATCGAGATCGTCCACGCCATCGGCGGCGGTTGAGTGCCGCCCTTCCCGACACCCACAGAGGCTTCATCGATGACAGATTTCTTCCAGGACCAGCCGCTGCAGATCGCCGGTCAGTCATTCCGCTCGCGTCTGCTGGTGGGTACCGGCAAGTACCGGGACTTCGACGAGACGGCCGAGGCAGTAGCGGCCTCCGGAGCGGAGATCGTCACCTTCGCCGTGCGTCGCACCAATCTGGGGCAGGAGGCCGGGGAGCCGAACCTGCTCGAGGCGGTCCCGCCGGATCGCTTCACCCTGCTGCCCAACACCGCTGGCTGTTTCACGGCCAAGGATGCCGTGCGCACCTGCAAGCTCGCCCGCGAACTGCTCGACGGCCACAAGCTGGTCAAGCTCGAGGTGCTGGGCGATCCGTCCACCCTCTACCCCAATGTCGTCGAGACGCTCAGCGCGGCCGAGACGCTGATCGCCGACGGCTTCGACGTCATGGTCTACACCAGCGACGATCCCATCGTCGCCCGCGAGCTGGAACAGCTGGGCTGCTGCGCCATCATGCCGCTGGGCTCGCTGATCGGCTCCGGCCACGGCATCCAGAACCCGCACAACATCGGGCTGATCATCGAGCAGGCCGAGGTGCCGGTGCTGGTGGACGCCGGTATCGGTACCGCCTCCGACGCGGCCATGGCCATGGAGCTCGGCTGCGACGGCGTGCTGATGAACTCGGCGATCGCCCATGCCCGCCAGCCGGTGCTGATGGCCAGCGCCATGCGGAAGGCTGTCGAGGCGGGCCGCGAGGCCTTCCTGGCCGGGCGCATGCCGCGCCGCCAGAGCGCCGACCCGTCATCGCCCTTCGCCGGTCGCATCAACGGCTGATCCGTTTTCCCGAGCTTCGAGCCCACGCATGAACCAGTCGTCACACGACAGCCCCGTCTCGACCACCGGGCCGGAAGGCCCCGACGCTCCGCTGCACCGTCGCGGCATCAAGAGCTATGTACTGCGCGCCGGGCGCATGACCCAGGCGCAGACCCGCGGCCTCGAGGAAGTCTGGCCGCGCCTGGGCCTGACGCTGGCCGACGGTCGTCAGGACCTCGACGCCCTGTTCGGCCGCACCGCCCCGCGGGTGGTGGAGATCGGCTTCGGCATGGGCGCCTCGCTCATCGAGCAGGCCGAGCGCCATCCGGAGACCGACTTCCTCGGCATCGAGGTGCATGCGCCGGGCGTGGGCAAGCTGCTCGACGAGGCCGACAAGCGCGGCCTGACCAACCTGCGCGTCTACCGCGAGGATGCCCTGGCGGTGCTCGAACGCTGCCTGCCCGAGGCGAGCCTCGACAGCGTGCAGCTCTACTTTCCCGATCCCTGGCCCAAGAAGAAGCACCACAAGCGACGCATCGTCCAGCCCGCCTTCGTGGCGCTGATCCGCACCCGCCTCAAGCCCGGCGGCACCCTGCACCTGGCCACCGACTGGGAGCAGTACGCAGAGTGGATGGCCGAGGTCATGGAAGCCGCACCGGGCTTTGCCAACACGGCAACGGCCGAGACGGCGCCCTATGTGCCGCGCCCCGAGTTTCGCCCGCTCACCAAGTTCGAGGCGCGCGGCGAGAAGCTCGGCCACGGGGTGTGGGACCTGATCTACCGCCGCGTCGACTGACCCTCGGTCATTATCGCCCTTGCTGCTGACGGCCCGCCGATGCGGGCCGTCGCTTTATTCGGCCAACGGTGATGAATCTGGAAGAAGTGGGCTCACATGGTGCGGTGCGTTCTCAGCAAACAGTTTCTCAATGGCAAGCATTGACGGGTAGGAGGGCGGCTCTGCCGCGCGAAGGCGCCGCTAGGCGCCCTATCCTGGCAGCGCTTCGCGCTGCTTCGCCCGGCAGAGCCGGCCTCCCACGGAATGGCGTCGCTAGGGTGCGAAAAAACCAAAAAAAGCGCCCTCGGGGAGAGGGCGCAGGCAAGACCGTGACTAGCAATGAGGGGGGAGAAACCATGCGAGAAACGTGTCGCTTCCCGCCTGGGTGTGGCGCCTCATCAACGCCACGCTCTAAATGTAGTGTTTCTCATTTGCGACGTCAACACAAATGCGAATACTTTTTGTCTATCCGCCGGCCAGGCGCAGCCAGAGCGGCAGGGTGAGCATGGCCAGCAGCGTCTGGCCGGTGATCAGGGCCGCCATCAGTTCGCTGTCACCGCCCAGCTGCCGCGCCAGGATGTAAGCGGAGGTGGCCGTGGGCAGGGCGGCGAAGAGCAGGGCCACGTCACGGCTGACCGGGTCCAGGCCCGCCACGAGCGCGAGGCCCAGTACCATCGCCGGCAGCAGCACCAGCTTGACGAGGTGGGCGGCCCACACGCCGCGGTCGCGGCGCATCAGCGCTTGGGGACGCAGCGCCACGCCCACGGCCACCAGGCCCAGCGGCAGGGCGGCGCGGCTCAGCAGTTCTACCGTCGCGGCGCTCCAGCCGGGCAGGCCGATCCCGGAGAGATTCAGGGCGATGCCGGCCAGGCAGGCCAGTATCAGCGGGTTGCGCACCAGGGCCGCCAGGCTCTTGCCCAGGCTCGAGCTGCCCAGGGTGCCGGCGGCGACGAAGCAGGCCACGCACAGCACGTTGATCACCGGCACCATCAGCGCCACCGCCACTGCCGCCACGGTGGCGCCGGGCGGGCCGTGCAGCGCGGCGGCGCCGGCCACGCCCACGTAGGTATTGAAGCGGATCGCCCCCTGAAAGAGCGAGGTGAAGGTGGCCGCCTGGGGCGCGAGCCGGTGGCGCAGGACCCAGAGAGCGGCGGAGATGACCAGCAGCGTGCTCAGCAGTACCGCGGCCAGGCGTCCCACGGGAACCCGGGATACCTCGGCCGTGGCCAGGGTGGCCACCAGCATGGCCGGGAAGAGCAGGAAGTAGATCAACCGCTCCAGCTGCGACCAGAAGTCGCCGCTGGGTTGCTTGAGCCGGCCCAGCAGCGCGCCGAGCAGGATCAGCAGAAACAGCGGCCCGAGTGCTCCTGCCACCTCTGTCATCGCGACCTCCTTGTTCGCTGGTCTCGTGGATCTCGCCTGCGACAACCGCCCGCGCTCGGCGGTCGGGCAATGCTGGTAAGATTACCGGCTGACACCGATCATGGAAGTGCCGTTTTCGCCATCATGAGTCTACCCTCGTTGCCCTCCTCCCGTGACGCGGGGTTTCCCGCCCTGCGTCTGATGATGCTGGCCACGCTGATTGCGCTGGCCATGGCCCTGTGGTACCTGGTCTCGCACCAGCTGCGCAGCGACGCCGACGTCACCTGGTTCGCCGCCGAAGCCCCCTGCGACTTGCAAGAGGCGCCCTGTACGGCGACGCTGGGAAGTCAGGGAGAGTTGCAGTTTGCCATGGCGGCGCCTGACGGCATCGTTGCCCTGGCGCCGTTGCCGCTGACGGTGACGCTGGAAGGGGTGGACGCCAGCGCCGTGCGCGTGGACTTCGTCGGCCGCGACATGGATATGGGCCTGCATCGCTTCCCCCTCGAGCGGCAGCCGGACGGTCGCTTCCACGGCCAGGGGCAGGTGTCCCTCTGTACCGAGGACATCATGTCCTGGCAGGCTCGGGTCGTGGTGGAAACCCCTGACGGCCGCCTGGGCGGTCGATTCGATTTCACGGTGGAGCGAAGCACGCCATGACACGCAAGGCACTCTCGGCAGCGTTCGTACTGCTGGTCGCGACCCTGGCACTCGGCGCCTACGCCTGGTACCAGCAGCAGACCGGCCGTTCGGGCGAGGGCCCCGTGGGCGGCCCGGTGGAACTGCCCTCCACTCAGGGGCACTTCTCCCTCGAGCAGCTCGAGGCGGACCAGTTGGCGGTGCTCTTTTTCGGCTACACCCACTGTCCCGACGTCTGTCCCATGAACATGGCAGTGATGCGCCAGGTGCTGCAGGCGCTCGATGACGAGCAGCGCCGCCGGCTCGTGCCGGTGATGGTCTCGGTGGACCCGGAGCGCGATACCCTCGAGCACCTGGAGGAGTACGTGGGCTACTTCGGCGAGGCCTTCATCGGCGCCACCGGCAGCCCGGCGCAGCTCGAGGAGATCGCCGAGCGCTACGGGGTCGTCTGGCGCCGGGTGGAGGCACCGGACTCGGCGATGGGCTACACCGTCGACCACACCGCTTCGCTCTTCCTGGTCGACCGCCAGGGCGAGATTCAAAGGCGTGTGCTCTATTCGCCGACCCCCGGCCCCCTGCAGGCCGCGGTGGAGGAGGCACTGGGCGACGCCTGAGCCGCCCTCGCTCTTCGTGCTCTCTCACGCTGAGGCCGCTCTCACTCCTCGTCGGGCGAGTCGGTGAGGTGTGCGAGCATCGCCATCAGCGCCTGCACTTGGGTGCCGTCCCGGGTATCGTGGAGCGGGTGAAGCTGCCAGCTGCTTTCGGCAAAGCCCCACCAGTCCCAGCAGCCCTGGGGGTTGGCCAGGCTGCTTTCTGCCTGGGGGTAGAGCACCACGCGGTCGTTGGCCGCTGCCCAGGCGTTGAGCCCGGTGTGGCGCACGAAGGCTTCGCCGATCTGCTCGACGCCCATGCCGCAGCCGTGCAGTGCCAGGGTGAGGTCGCACCCGCCGCTCTCACAGCCCTCCGGCACGTAGATGTACCCGGCATCGGCCAATCCTTTGGCCTCGAAGTCGCTCTGGTCGAACACCCGCAGTTCGCCCGCTTCATCGGCCCCTGTCGCGGGCGGCGTGAGCTCGCCGTGTAGCCAGGTCAGCGCCTCCCCGACAACGTCGCTGTCGCAGGCCAGCAGGTGGGTGCCGCCGCCCAGACGGCAGTCGGCCAGCTGGTGAGGGGGGATATCGCGGTCGCGAGTGCGTACCGGCCAGCCGTGGCCGACGTCGGGGGCAACCTGCACTCGCAGCTGCGCGTCGGGGTCGGCCAGCCAGTCGCCGAGCTGCGTGGCCAGGGCCTCGCCGAGGGTGGGGTCGACCACCTTGTCATCGCTGCCGTGCCAGACGAAGGCGCGCAGGTCGGCGAAGGCCGCGTCGCTGCCGACCTGGTCGCGTGACTGATAGTCGCGGCGGTGGTGCGCCAGGGCGTCGAGGTTCGGCGGGCCACGGCGGGTCGTCATGCACTGGCCCAGCGCCTGCCCCAGACTGCCCTGGGCGCAGCTCCAGGGGCCGGCGGCCAGCACGCCGACGCCGGTAAAGCGCTCGGGCCAGGCCACCGCCAGCTGCAGGGCCATGTGGCCGCCGGAGGAGACGCCGATCACGCTGACGGCCTCATCGTCCAGGGCCAGGTGGGGCAGCTCGGCGGGGCGCTCCTCGGCCCAGGCGCCGGCGCTCGCCAGCAGGGCGGTGGCGAGCAGAATCGGGTTTCGCATCGGCGGTTCAGTCCATGACGTCCAGCAGTTCCACCTCGAAGATCAGCGTCTCGTTGGGACCGATCGGCCCCTGGCCCTGGGCGCCATAGCCCAGCTCGGCGGGAATGAAGAGCTTCCAGGTGTCGCCGACCTGCATCATGGTCAGGGCTTCCTGCCATCCTTCGATGACCTGGTTGACGCGGAAGGTGATCGGCTCGCCGCGGTCCAGCGAGCTGTCGAAGACGGTGCCATCGACCAGCGACCCTTCATAGTGCACCTCGACGGTGGAGCTGGCTTCGGGTGAGGCGCCGTCGCCGGATTCCAGAACCTCGTACTGCAGGCCGGAGTCGGTGACCTGCACGCCCTCGCGCTCGGCGTTCTCCTCGAGGAAGGCTTCGCCCTCGGCCAGGTTGCGCTCGGCCAGCTGCTGGGTCTCGGCCTGACGTGCGGCCATGGCCTCTTCCTGGAAGCGGTTCAGCGCCTCGGCCATCGCCTCGTTGCTCATGGCCAGCTCGTTGCCCTCGATGACATCGCGGATGGCCTCGGCGAAGGCATCGACGTCCAGGTCGGTGAAGTCCTGTGCGATGCTCTGGCCGTAGGCGACGCCCAGGCTGTAGCTCAGGCGCTCTTCCTCGCTTTCCGGCGCGGCCAGGGTCAGCGGTGCCGCCATCGTCAGCGCCGCGGCGCAGGCGGTAGTCAGCAGTGTCTTCATGCAGCGTCCTTCTATGAGTCCTGGGGGAAGTATCCTGGCGGGGTACCGTGAACGGTCCCGATGACGAATATCGCGACGGCCTCGGCCAGCCGGTGGCAGGCCGAGGCGCGAAACATCGGACTCTATCAGGGGCGGCCGGGTTCCGCATCCGGTGACGGCGGCGCTCAGACCACCAGGGTCGGGCAGTGGGCCGAGCCGGCCACGCGCTGCGCCACGCTGCCGAGCAGCAGGCTCTTCTCGCCGTTGGTGCCCTGGGCGCCGATCACGATCAGGTCGCACTCGCGCTTGCGGGCGAAGCGCACGATGGTGCGGGAAGGGCGCCCGCCCTTGACGAAGGCGCGCAGCCGATTCGGGTCGGCGCCGAGCGCCACGGCCTCGTTCTTGGCATGCACGGCCACCTCGGTGGCGTACTCCTTGAGGGCGTCGTCGGGGATATCGAGCTTTTCCGAGCGTACCATGGAGAGCGAGGCCTCGAGCAGGCTGTGGTGCTTGAACACGCACAGAATGTAGAGCTCGGCGCCGGTCAGCATTTGCAGCCCGACGCCCTTCTGCAAGGCCTTGAGGGAGCCCTTCGAGCCATCCACTGGTACCAGAATCCGATTGAACATGGTCACCGTCTCCTCGGGTCAGTCGCGTTGCTCAGCGGAAGGCCAGGTCGCGCAGGAAGAGGGCGATCTGCGGGAACATGATCAGCAGTGCCGCCGCCAGGATCAACATGAAGACAAAGGGCGGCGTGCCCTTGATCACGTCCAGGTAGGGTCGCTTGAAGATGGCGATGGCGGTGAAGATATCGCAGCCGAAGGGCGGCGTTGCCGAGCCGATGGCCACCTGCAGGGTGATCAGGATGCCCACCAGCACCGGATCGAGCCCGGCGGCCTCCACGGCCGGGGCGAAGATCGGCGTGAGCACCAGGATCACCACGATGGGGTCGACGAACATGCAGGCGACGAAGAAGGCGATGCAGATGGCGATCAGCACCCCGGTGGGGCCGGCTTCCTGGACGCCCACGGCCGAGAGGATGGCCTGGGGGATCTGGGCGAAGGAGATGATCCACGAGAAGGCGGTCCCCACGGCCACCAGGATGAAGACCACGGCGGTGATCAGGCCGGTGGACTTGGAGATGGCGTAGATGTCGCTCATGCGCAGCGAACGGAACACCACGAACTCGAGGATGATGGCGTAGAGCACGCAGGCGGCGGCTGCCTCGGTGGGACTGAAGATACCGCCGTAGATGCCGCCGACGATGATCACCGGGAAGCCCAGCGGCCAGAGGGCGTCGCGCACCGCAAGGCCGCGAGTGCGCCAGCTCGACTTGGCCTCGGTGGGCACGTCCTTGACGATGGCGTAGGTCACGCAGTAGGTAGCGAACATCAGCAGGATCAGCAGCCCCGGCCCGATGCCGGCGATGAACAGCTCGCCGATGGAGGTGCCCGAGATGACCCCGTAGATGATCATGCCGATGCTCGGCGGGATCAAAAAGGCGATGTCGCTGGAGTTGATGATCAAGGCCAGGGTGAAGGAGTCGGAGTAGCCGGCCTTGAGCATCTTGGGGCGCAGCGGCGAGCCGATGGCCACCACCGTGGCCTGGGTCGAGCCGGAGACGGCACCGAACAGGGTGCAGGAGGCGGCGGTACTCACCGCCAACCCGCCTTTGATATGGCCGATGAAGGCCATCACCATATTGATCAAACGCTCCGCAGACTGCCCGCGCGTCATGATGTCGGCGGCGAGGATGAACATCGGCACCGCGATCAGCGAGGCGGGGCGGATGCCGGCCATCATCTGCTGGATGACGGTGTCCATCTGCCCCAGGCCGTTGAACATCATGTAGAACCCGATGACCGCCGCGGTGATCAGCGGGATCATCATCGGAAAGCCCAGCAGCAGCAGGGCGATCATCGTGGTGACCATTATTGTCGTCATGCGGTGTTCCCCCGGGCTCGCGGCCCTGCGTCAGACTTCCGTTTCCGTGTCCTTGTAGCCGTCGAGCACGCTCGTCGACAGGTAGACGTCACGCGATGTGAAGTTCTTGATGGCGGTCAGCAAGTATTGGATGCCGGTGATGAGAAAGCCCAGGGGCACCCAGACATAGATGATCCAGATTGGCACGCCCAGAGCCGGCAGCACACGCCCCCTGGCGTAGAGGTCGGCGATGAAAATGAACGAGTAGTAGAGCAGGAAGAACATCACCAGGGAGGTGAACAGGGAGATGACGATCATCAGCGCCTTGCGCCCGCCCGTCGGCAGGGCATCGTAGATGGCCGACATGCGGATGTGGCGGCCGTGGCGGGCAGCGTAACCGATGCCGGCGAAGGTGATCATGATGATCAGGATGCGGTTGAGCTCCCCGGAAAAGAAGATGCTCGTGCCGAACACGAAACGGCCGACGACATTGGCGATGGTGTTGGCGGCCATGAGCAGCACGCCCACAGCCAGGATCACCGCCTCGAGCTTGCTGATGAAGGTATCGATGGTGCCGAGAAAGCCCGGTAGCCCGGAGCGGTAGTGCTTTTCGGATTCTTCTTCGGTCATGGCTGCTCTTCCTTTCGCCGCGGGGTCGGCGTGAGCGATTGTCAGCGCCCTCGCCCTCAGCGTATCGGGCCTGGCGCTGGGGGTGGTCCAGGAGCCTCAACGGTTAGTCGACGCTGGGTCGACGTGGCCCGGTCAGCGCTGCCGTGTCAGCGCTCCCAACAAGTCGGGGGCAGCCTCTGCTGCCCCCGGATGCGGTGGCGAGAGCTCGCTCTCAGCCGTTGTCGCTGGTTACCTCTTCCAGGTCTTCCTTGAACTGATCGAGCAGCTCGGCGCCGGTCTCGTCGGTCATCTCGAGGAAGGCCTCCTCGACCTGCGGAGCGCGCTCCTTGAAGTCCTCAATCTGCTCATCGTTCAGGCGGGTCACCGTGCACTCGTCGCAGGCTTCCATGATCTTGTCGAGCGACTCCTCGGCCAGGCCCTGGATGTGCTCGATGGTGTGGTCATAGGCGGCGTCGGCGGCATTGCGCACCAACTGCTGGTCTTCCTCGGAGAGGCCGTCGAAGAAGTCCTTGTTGGCCATCATGGCGGTGGTGAACCAGCCGTGGCTGGTGAAGGTCAGGTGCGGGGAGACCTCGTAGAGGCCGCCGGACTCGATCCAGAAGATCGGGTTCTCCTGGCCGTCGATGATGCCGGTCTGCAGGCCGCCGTACACCTCGCCCCAGGGCAGCGGCGTGGGCGTGGCGCCGAACGAGCTGTAGGTCTCCGACAGCAGCGGGTTGGTCATCACCCGGATCTTCTTGTTGTCGAAGTCGGCCGGCTCGGTGATCGGCTCGTCGGCGGTGACCACCATCTCCCCTTCGGGGTACATCTTGAGCAGTTCCAGGCCGTGCTCGGCGTAGATCTCCGGGAACATCTCGTTGATGGCTTCGCTCTCGTCGAAGAACTCGAGCACGGTCTCCATGTCGGTCGGCATCAGGTAGGGAATGAAGAAGATCTGTGCCGACGGGATCAGCGCACCGGTGAAGCCGGGCGACTGGTTGACGAACTGCAGGATGCCGCTCAGGGTCTGGTCCATGATGTCTTCGGACTCGCCGAGCTCGCCGAAGCGATAGACCTGAACGCTGTGGTCGGAGTTGGCTTCGACATGCTCCTTGAAGGCGTAGGCGAACACGTCCTGCACATCACCTTCGAATTCCTCGTGCGCATAGCGCCAGTTGGCGGCATGTGCGGCACCGGTCAAGCCGAACAGCAGGGCGCCGACACTGGCAGCGGTCAACAGCTTGGTTGCCTTCATTCTTGTGTTCTCCTTTCAGGTGGGAGCCCGAAAAAACATCAATGTCTTCAGGCCGCTTTTTCAGCGTAAACGCTGGACAGGTAATTTCAGGCTAGCGTGGGCCTTAGGGGGGGTCAAGCTGGCTTTCCAGCCTTTTCAGCGCCATAAGTTGCGATTTTTTCTGCACTTGCCAACGCGCTGCCAACGTTGTTGCCAGGCCGGGAGGAGGCTCGGGGAGGGGGGACAGAGTCAGGGTGGATTCGGCCAGGCGCTGCAGGCGGGCGAGGGCCTCGCGCTCAGCGGCCAGCTCGGCGTGCTGGATCGACCGGCGCACCGCGGCGATCCCCGTATCCTCCCGGGCGTGGGCCTTGAGCTGGCGGCGCAGGGTGCGCAGGGGGCGGGTGATCTCGGCCTGCCAGCGGTAGAAGCCGGCGAGTTCGGGCGGCTCGCCGGCTAGGCGGGCGCCGTGATGGTGCAGCCAGGCGCGCCAGAGCAGCTCGCAGACGTCCACGCCGGCCTCCTCCTGCAGGCTCAGGCAGGCGGCCTCGACCCCCTCCCGGGCGTAGAGCGCCAGGGCGAACTCCCACAGCGGTTCGTGGCGCAGGCGGCTGCGCAGGGCCCGGGCCCATGCGGTAGAATCGGGACCCTCGCCGGGGCTGCGGCAGCCTGGCCGGTTGCCTCCCGTCACGGCCACACCCTCTCACGATTCGCGGAGCCTGCATGATTGCACTACGCCAGGTCACCCTGCAACGCGGCACCCAGCGCCTGCTGGAGGGCGCCGACCTGACCCTGCACGCCGGCCACAAGGCGGGCATCGTCGGCGCCAACGGCGCCGGCAAGTCGAGCCTCTTCCAACTGCTGCTCGGCGATCTGGCCCCGGATCGCGGCGAGGTGGAGATGAGCGGCGGCCAGCGCATCGCCCACATGGCCCAGGAAGTGGCCGCCCTCGACCGCGCCATCCTCGACCATGTGCTCGACGGCGACCAGGCGCTGCGTGCCACCGAGGCGGCGCTGGCCGCGGCACGTGCCTCCGGCGATGCCCACCGCGAGGCGGAGCTGCATGGCGAGATCGAGGCGCTGGACGGCTACAGCGCGAAGGCCCGCGCCGCTCAGCTGCTGGTGGGGCTGGGCTTCGTGCAGGCCGACCTCGAGCGCCCCCTGGCGGACTTCTCCGGCGGCTGGCGCATGCGGGTGGGCCTGGCGCGCACCCTCTTCATGCCCTCCGACCTGCTGCTGCTCGACGAGCCCACCAACCACCTCGACCTGGACGCCCTGCTGTGGCTCGAGCAGTGGCTCGTGCGCTACCCGGGCACGCTGCTGCTGATCTCCCACGACCGCGACTTCCTCGATGCGGTGTGCGACCACATCGTGCATTTCGACCGTCAGTCGCTCGTCCTCTACCGCGGCAACTACTCCACCTTCGAGCGGACCCGCGCCGAGAAGCTCGCCCTGCAGCAGGCCGAGGCGGCCAAGCAGCAGGCGCGGCGCGAGGAGATCGAGCAATTCGTGGCGCGCTTTCGCTACAAGGCCACCAAGGCGCGCCAGGCGCAGAGCCGGCTGAAGATGCTCGAGCGCATGGGCGACATCGCCGTAGCCCATGCCGACTCGCCTTTCCACTTCACCATCCCCTCGTCGGACAAGACCTCCCATCCGCTGCTGGTGCTGGACCAGGCGCGACTCGGCTATCGCGACGAGGCGGGGCACGAGACGACCCAGCTCGACGGCGTCAAGCTCTCCCTGCTGCCCGGCCAGCGTATCGGCCTGCTGGGGCCCAACGGCGCCGGCAAGTCGACGCTGATCAAGTCGCTCACCGGCGAGCTGCCCCTGCTGTCGGGACGGCGCGTGCCGGGCGAGCACCTGGCCATCGGCTACTTCGCCCAGCACCAGCTCGAAGGGCTCGACCTCGCCGCCACCCCCTTCCAGCACGTGCAGTACCTCTCGCCCACGGCGGCCGATCTGGATATCCGCAACTTCCTGGGCGGGTTCGGTTTCCGAGGCGATGACGTCTTCGCCAAGGTGGGCCATTTCTCGGGCGGCGAGAAGGCACGCCTGGCGCTGGCGCTGGTGGCCTGGCAGAAGCCCAACCTGCTGCTGCTCGACGAGCCCACCAACCACCTCGATCTGGAGATGCGCGAAGCGCTGACCGAGGCGCTGGCCAGCTTCGAGGGCACGGTAATCCTCGTCTCCCACGATCGCCACCTGCTGCGCGCCACCGTGGACGAGTTCTGGCGGGTGGCCGACCACCACGTCGAGCCCTTCGACGGCGACCTGGAGGACTACCGCGCCTGGCTCAAGGCGCGGCTGGAGGGCGAGCGCCGCGAGGCGCGGGCCGAGAAGAGCGAGCGCAAGGCCGAGGGCGACGCCCCCCGGGAGGATCGCAAGGCGGCGCGGCGCGCCGCCGCCGAGCTGCGCGAGCAGCTGCGCCCCCTCAAGAAGACGCGCGACCGTGCCGAAAAGGCCATGGGGAAGGTGCAGGCCGAGCTGGCCGAGGTGGAAGCCGCACTGGGCGATGCCGAGCTCTACACCGACGCCGCCCGCAAGGAAGAGCTGACCGCCACCCTGGCGCGCCAGGGCGAGCTCAAGTCGCGTCTCGACGATCTCGAGGCGGAGTGGCTGGAAGCCGAGGAGGCGTTGGAAAGCGCTGAGCGCCAGGCCGCAAGTGCCGAGCAATGAAGTGCCGGATCAGCCGCAGGATGCGTGCTGCGCGTCTGGCGCCGTCAGCTCTCCAGCAGGAAGGTCACCGGGCCGTCGTTGACCAGCTCGACCTGCATGTTGGCGGCGAACTCGCCGCTCGCCACCCGAGGCCAGGCGGCCCGGGCCCGCTCGCGCAGGTAGTGGAAGAGCCGCTCGCCCTCGGCGGGCGGGGCGGCGCTGGAGAAGCTCGGCCGCAGCCCCTTGCGGGTGTCGGCGGCCAGGGTGAACTGCGAGACCAGCAGCAGCCCGCCCTCGACCTGCTGCAGGTTCAAGTTCATCTTGTCGTCGGCATCGGCGAAGACCCGGTAGTGCAGCAGCTTGTGCAGCAGCTTGTCGGCGGCCGCCTCGTCGTCTCCCTTTTCGACGCCGATCAGGGCCAGCAGCCCCTGGTCGATACGGCCGGTCTCGCGGTCATCGACCGTCACGCTGGCCCGGCGAACGCGCTGGATCAGGGCGCGCATGGCTCTCCTCCCTCGCGGATTCCTGGCGGCCGAGGGTAGCACGTTCGACGGGGCTCCCGCGCCCGGTCACCAGGCGCGACACAGCATGATGTCGCAGTGCGGCTCGGTGAGCAGGGCCTCGGTGATGTGGCTCTGCCGGCCCAGCTGGCCGCGGCTGCCCAGGGCCAGCAGGTCGGGGGGCTGGCGGCGTAGATGGGTGAGCAGTACCTCCAGGGGGTCGCCCTGCTCGAGCACCAGTTCCACCTCGGGCACGTCGTCGAGCTCGCTCATCAGCTGGTCGGTCTCGCGCTCCAACTGGGCGCGCAGGCGCTCCACCTCGCGGTCGCGCCAGCGCGCGTAGTCGCCCTGGGAGCCCAGCTCGCGCTCGCCGGGAATGTCCCAGGCGTGCAGCAGGGTGAGGTGGGCCTCGGGAAAGCGCTTGAGGGTCTCGCGCAGGGTGTGCCGGCAGGCCAGCGAGAAGTCGACCGGCACCAGGATCTCGTCCCAGTCGCGGCTGGCCGGCTGGCTCACCGAGAGCACCGGGCAGGGTGCGCTGCGCAGCACCCGGGCGAGCGTCGTGCCCGCCACCAGGTCGGGCTGGCCTCGCTTGCGATGGCCGCCGAGCACGATCATGTCCACCTCGCGGTCGTGCGCCTCGCGAATGATCTCGGCGTAGGGCGCGCCGGCTACCGTCTGCAGCAGGGTGCGCGGCTCGGCAAAGGCGTAATCCTCACGGATGTCGGTGAGCATGGTCTGCATGTCGGCGACCACCGCATCCTCCAGGTCGTGGAGCACCCGCCTCGGCAGGTAAGGGTCGAGCACGTGGACGATATCGAGGCGCGCGCCGTGCTCGTTGGCCAGGCGAACGGCACGGGCGAAGGCGGCACGGTTCTCGGCGGAGAGGTCACAGGCGAAGAGCAGGGTCTGGGTCATGATGACTCCCTCCCATGGCAACTGATCCCGGCGGGACAGCCTTCAGCATGGGTGGGGAGTCGCTGGCCTGCAAGCTCGCCGGGTTACCACCAGGCGTGGAAGTGGTGGACCGGCCCCTGGCCTTGCCCCACATCCAGGCGGGTGCTGGCCGCCAGCGCCGCTTCCAGCCACGCCTTGGCGGCGGCCACGGCGTCGGGCGGGGCGTCGCCGTGGGCCAGGCGGGCGGCGATCGCCGAGGAGAGGGTGCAGCCGGTGCCGTGCAGGTTGGCGGTGTCCACCCGACGGCCCTCGAGCCAGGTCGCCTCAGTGGCGGTGATCAGCAGGTCGGGGCACTCGCCGCCGGGCAGGTGGCCGCCCTTGAGCAGGGTCGCTCCGGCCCCCAGGTCGCGCAGCGCCGGCACCAGGGCTTCCATCGCCGCGCGATCGCGTGGCGCCGGACGCTCGAGCAGCACGGCGGCTTCCGGCAGGTTGGGGGTGATCAGGTCGGAGAGTGGCACCAGGTGCTCGCGCACCGCGGCGATGCCGGCGTCGTCGACCAGCACGTCGCCACTCTTGGCTACCATCACCGGGTCCAGCACGATCCAGCGTGGCCGGCGACGTTCCAGCGCCGCACGGATCGTCTCGGCGACCTCGCGGCTGGCGACCATGCCGATCTTCACGGCGTCGATGGCCACGTCGTCGAGCAGCGTCTCGAGCTGGCGCTCGATGAAGGCGGCAGGCACCGGGTGCACGCCGGTGACGCCGCGGGTGTTCTGGGCGGTCAGGGCGGTGATCACGCTGGTAGCATAGGTGCCCAGCGCCGAGAAGGCCTTGAGGTCGGCCTGGATGCCGGCGCCACCACTGGGATCGGAGCCGGCGATGGTCAGGGTATTGGGAATGGATCGAGGTTGTGTCATGGCGTCATGGTATCGCAAGGTGCCGTCGATGGGTGAGTGTCACCCGTGCTGAGTCTGTTCATGGTGGCCTTGCTCAGCGCCACCCTGCTGCCGGGCGGCTCCGAGGTATGGCTCGCCCGATTGTGGTGCCTGGGCGAGCCCATGGGCATGCTGTGGGCGATGGCCACGGCCGGCAATACCTTGGGCAGCTTGGTCAACGTCGCCCTGGGACGCTACGCGCGGCGCTTCCAGGACCGGCGCTGGTTTCCCGCCTCGCCGGCCGGCCTGGCGCGGGCCGAGCGCTGGTACCGGCGCTTCGGCGAGTGGAGCCTGCTGGCGTCCTGGGCGCCGGTGGTGGGCGACCCGCTCACCGTGCTGGCCGGGGTGCTGCGCCTGCCCTGGTGGCGGGCCATCCTGCTGATCGCCCTGGCCAAGGGCGCGCGCTACGCGGTGGTGCTCTCTCTGGCCCAGGCGTGGCTGGCTCCGCTGTGTTGAGGCGCTGGCCCGCTGCGGTGGGGCTTCCAGGGCCACTCTGACAAACGCCGTCGCTTCACCTATGCTCAAGGGCAACCGTCTCCATCGGGATATCAGGGAACGCTTGCCAAAGCGGCCCGGTCCAGCCGAGGGGTTGTCAGCCCCGAGGCGGGTCGCTCTGCCAACGAGGAGGGGCATGAACCAGACCGCCAGCGTCGTGATTGCCGAACATTGGGCCGTGGGGCTCTTCGTCCTTGCCGTGCTGCTCCTCTGCATGTTCGCAGCCGGTATCGCCAGCCTGCTGGGGGGACGCAGTTGGGGGCCGGCCAAGACCCAGCCCTTCGAGTCCGGGGTGGTCGGCGCCGGCAGCGTCCGTCAACGCTTTTCCGTCAAGTTCTACCTGGTCGCGATGCTGTTCGTGATCTTCGATATCGAGGCCGTCTATCTGTTCGGCTGGGCCGCTGCGGTGCGCGAGGTCGGCTGGCCCGGGCTGTGGGGGGCGGCGCTATTCAGCTTCATCCTGCTCGCCGGCCTGGTCTATGACAGCAGTGTCGGCGCCCTGGACTGGGCGCCCCGCCGCCGATCACTCGACCGCCGGTCCTGACGCGCTGGTGCCAGGAAAGCGGGGATGCCGGCCAGCCGGCCACGACCCGGCGGGTCGTCCACCGCCAATCCATTCAGGGCCTGATATCCCGGCGCCCCAGGCGAAGCAGGAGTCTTGTGTCCGTGCTGGAGGAGCCGCATGCAGTATACCCTGACGCGTGCCGACGACAGCGTGGCGAGCGATGCCCGCTACCCCTTGGGCGAGCGCCGCCGCGTCGAGGCACCCGCCCGGCAGCAGCTCGAGCGCAACATCTTCACCGGCAAGCTCGACGACGTCCTCAACAGCGTCGTCAACTGGGGGCGCAAGAACTCCCTGTGGCCCTACAACTTCGGCCTGTCGTGCTGCTACGTGGAGATGACCACGGCGTTCACCGCCCCCCACGATATCGGCCGCTTCGGTTCGGAGGTGATCCGCGCCTCGCCGCGCCAGGCGGACTTCATGGTCATCGCCGGTACCGTGTTCATCAAGATGGCGCCGGTGATCCAGCAGCTCTACGACCAGATGCTCGAGCCCAAGTGGGTGATCTCGATGGGCTCGTGCGCCAACTCGGGGGGCATGTACGACATCTACTCGGTGGTGCAGGGGGTCGACAAGTTCCTGCCGGTGGACGTCTACGTGCCGGGCTGCCCGCCACGGCCGGAGGCCTTCCTAGAGGGGCTTCAGCTGCTGCAGGACTCGATTCAGGCGGAGCGCCGGCCACTGTCGTGGGTGGTCGGCGACCAGGGGGTCTACCGCGCCGAGCTGCCCTCGCGCCGCGAGACGCTGCGCGAGCGGCGCATCCACGCCACGGAACTGCGCTCCCCGGACGGCGTGTGACTCGGCAGAGATCGCGTCGGTCAGCCGGAAGTGACAGCGGAGGCGAACGATGAGTCAGGCCATACCCTCGAAGGTGGCGTCCCGTGAGGATCGGGCGGACGACCCCGTCGTCGTCGCGCTCCGGCAGCGCCTGGGGCGCCGGGCGATTCGCGAGCAGGCCACCCTGACCGGCATGCCGGTGGTGTGGGTCTCGCGCGAGGTGCTGCGCGAGGCGCTTGCCCTGCTGCGCGACATGCCCGAGCCCTTCGAGATGCTGTTCGACCTCTCGGCGGTCGACGAGCGCCTGCGCGCGCGGCGCGAGGGACTGCCCGAGGCGGATTTCACCGTCTTCTACCACCTGCTCTCGGTGTCGCGGAATCGCGATGTCATGCTCAAGGTGGCGCTGGCCGAGACGGATCTGGCGCTGCCCAGCGTGGTCTCGCTCTACCCCAATGCCGACTGGTACGAGCGCGAGGTGTGGGACATGTTCGGCATCGTCTTTCGCGGCCACCCGCACCTGACGCGCCTGCTGATGCCGCCCACCTGGCAGGGGCACCCGCTGCGCAAGGATTACCCGGCCCGGGCCACCGAGTTCGACCCCTATACCCTGACCGTGGAGGGCCAGCAGCAGGAGCAGCGGGCCCTGCAGTTCGACCCCGAGGCGTGGGGCATGCAGCGCGAGAGCGAGGACACCGACTTCATGTTCCTCAACCTCGGCCCCAACCACCCCTCGGCGCACGGCGCCTTTCGCATCGTGCTGCAGCTCGACGGCGAGGTGATCGTCGACTGCGTGCCGGATATCGGTTACCACCATCGCGGCGCCGAGAAGATGGCCGAGCGGCAGTCGTGGCACAGCTACATCCCCTATACCGATCGCGTCGACTACACCGGCGGGGTGGTGAACAACCTGCCCTACGTGCTGGCCGCGGAGAGGCTGGCCGGCATCACGGTGCCGGAGCGGGTCAAGGTCATCCGCGTGATGCTCACCGAGCTGTTTCGCGTCAACAGCCACCTGCTCTACCTCGGCACCTACCTGCAGGACCTGGGGGCGATGACCCCGGTGTTCTACACCTTCACCGACCGCCAGAAGGCTTACGAGGTGATCGAGGCGATCACCGGCTTTCGCATGCACCCGTCGTGGTTTCGCATCGGCGGCGTGGCCCAAGACCTGCCGCGGGGCTGGGACCGGCTGATGCGCGACTTCCTCGCCTGGATGCCGCCGCGCCTGCGCGAGTACGAGCGGGCGATGATGGACAACGCCATCGTGCGCCAGCGCACTCGCCACATCGCCGCCCATACCACGCAGGAAGCGCTCGCCTGGGGTGTGACCGGCCCCAATCTGCGCGCCACCGGCCTGGACTTCGACCTGCGCAAGTGGCGCCCCTATTCCGGCTACGAGCAGTTCGACTTCGAGGTGCCGGTGGGCGCCAACGGCGACATCTACGATCGCGGCTGGCTGCGCATCGAGGAGATGCGCCAAAGCCTGCGCATCATCGGGCAGTGCGTCGACCACATGCCCGCCGGCGACTACAAGGCGGATCATCCGCTGACCACCCCGCCGCCCCGCGAGCGCATGCTCGAGCACATCGAGACCCTGATCACCCACTTCCTGCAGGTCTCCTGGGGGCCGGTGCTCGAGGCCAACGAGTCGCTGGCGATGGTCGAGGCGACCAAGGGTATCAACGGCTACTACCTGACCAGCGACGGCAGCACCATGAGCTACCGCACGCGCATCCGCGCCCCCAGCTTTCCGCACCTGCAGCAGATTCCCGCGGTGATCCGGGGGGCGATGGTCTCGGACCTGATCGCCCACCTGGGCAGTCTCGACTTCGTCATGGCCGATGTGGACCGCTGACCCATGAGAGAGCCCGTGAGAGAGCACCTTCAATCCCTGGCAAGCGACGGCGACGGCTTCGTGCTTGACCCCGACGACCGCCGCGCCATCGAGCAGGAACGCCACCACTACGAGCAGCCCCAGGCGGCGTGCATCGAGGCGCTGAAGATCGTCCAGCGCCGCCACGGTTGGGTGCCGGACGGGGCGATCGTGGCCATCGCCGAGACCCTGGGCATCGGGCCTGCCGCGGTGGAGGGCGTGGCGACCTTCTACAGCCTGATCTTCCGCCAGCCGGTGGGGCGCCACGTGATCCTGGTCTGCGACAGCAGCGCCTGCTTTCTCACCGGTTACGACACCCTGCGCCAGGCGCTGGCCCGCGAGCTGGGCCTCGACCTCGGCGAGACCTCCGCCGACGGGCGTTTCACGCTGCTGCCGGTGTGCTGCCTGGGGGCGTGCGATGGCGCCCCGGCGCTGATGATCGATGACGACACCTACGGTCCCGTGGCCCCCGAGGACCTGGCCGAGCTGCTGGAGGCCTACCCATGACCGCCACGCGCTACCGCAGTCGGCTGCATCAGGCGGCCCCCGAGCGTCGCCTCGAGACGCACCCCCTGACCTGGTGGCTCCACGACGACGGCCGGCGGGTCGACCTCGACGACTATGTCGCCAAGGATGGCTACGGCGTGGTGCGCCAGGTGCTCGGCCGCGAGGCGCCCGACGACGTGACCGAGACCCTCAAGGCGGCCAACATCCGCGGCCGTGGCGGCGGCGGTTTCTCGGCGGGCGTCAAGTGGAGCCTGACGCTCAAGGGCGAGGGGATGCCGCGCGGCTACTTGGTGTGCAACGCCGACGAGATGGAGCCCGGCACCTTCAAGGATCGGCTGCTGCTCGAACAGGTGCCGCACCTGCTGCTCGAGGGCATGATTCTCGGTGGCTACGCCAATGCCTCCTGCTACGGCTATATCTTCCTGCGCGGCGAATACGTCGCCGCCGCCCGGGCACTGGATCAAGCCATCGAGGAGGCGCGGGCCGCCGGCTGGCTGGGCCGCGACATCGCCGGCAGCGGCTACGACTTCGACATTGCCCTGCACACCGGCGCCGGACGCTACATCTGCGGCGAGGAGACCGCGCTGATCAACTCCCTGGAGGGCCAGCGCGCCAACCCGCGGGCCAAGCCGCCGTTTCCCGGCCAGTCCGGTGCCTGGGGCAAGCCCACCGTGGTTAACAACGTCGAGACGCTGTGCAACGTGCCGGCGGCGCTGCGCTTCGGCGCCGACTGGTACCAGGGGCTCTCCGGCGAGCGCAGTGGCGACGGCGGCACCAAGCTCTACGGCGTCTCGGGTCGGGTGCGCCGTCCCGGGCTGTGGGAGCTGCCCATGGGCACCCCGGCGGGGGAGCTGCTCGACCGTGCCGGCGGGCTGCGCGACGGCCGCGCGCTCAAGGCCTGGCTGCCCGGCGGCGGCAGCACCGGCTTTCTGCTCCAGGAGCACCTCGACCTGGCGCTGGACTTCGACACCCTCGGCGAGGCCGGCAGTCGCCTGGGCACCGGCCTGCTCACCCTGGTGGCCGAGGATCAGAGCCTGGTCGCGCTGGTGCGCAACCTGGAGGAATTCTTCGCCCGCGAATCCTGCGGCTGGTGCACGCCGTGTCGCGACGGCCTGCCCTGGGCGGCGGAGCTGCTGCGGTCGCTGGAGCGCGGGGAGGGGCAGCCGGGCGACATCGAACGGCTCGAGGCGCTGGCCGCGGATCAGGGGCCCGGCAAGACCTTCTGCGCCCACGCCCCGGGCGCGGCGATGCCGCTGGCCTCGGCGATCCACTACTTCCGCGATGAGTTCGAGCGCGGCATCGCCGGTGCAAGCGAGGAGGTGGGTTGATGGCGACGATAGAAGTGGACGGTCGACGATACACGGTGGATGAGCGGGACAACCTGCTCCAGGCCTGTCTGACGCTGGGCCTGGACCTGCCCTATTTCTGCTGGCACCCGGCCATGGGCAGCGTGGGTGCGTGTCGCCAGTGCGCGGTCACGCAGTACCGCGACGCCGACGACACCCAGGGGGCGTTGGTCATGGCCTGCATGACGCCGGCCGCCGACGGCACCCGGATCTCGATCGCCGACGACCAGGCCCGCGCGTTCCGCGCCAACGTCATCGAATGGCTGATGATCCACCATCCCCACGACTGCCCGGTGTGCGAGGAGGGCGGCCACTGCCACCTGCAGGACATGACGGTGATGACCGGCCATCACCGGCGCCGCTACCGCTTCGCCAAGCGCACCCACCGCAACCAGTATCTGGGGCCCTTCATTGGCCACGAGATGAACCGCTGCATCACCTGCTACCGCTGCGTGCGCTTCTATCGCGACTACACCGGCGGCGACGACCTCGGCGCCTTCGGGGCGGGCGACAATATCTACTTCGGTCGCCATCGCGAGGGAACGCTGGCGAGCCCCTTTGCCGGCAACCTGACCGAGGTCTGCCCCACCGGGGTGTTCACCGACCGCACCCACGCCGAGCGCTATACCCGCAAGTGGGACCTGCAGTTCGCCCCCAGCATCTGCCACCAGTGTGCGGTGGGCTGCAACACCAGCCCCGGCGAGCGCTATGGCGAGATCCGGCGCATCGAGAACCGCTACCATGGCGAGGTCAATCGCTTCTTCCTGTGCGATCGCGGGCGCTTCGGCCATGGCTACGTCAACCGCGACGACCGCCCGCGCCGCCCCGAATGGCGCGAGAGGGCGGGGAAGGCGCGCGTCCTGGAGGTCGACGAGGCCTTGGAGCGCGGTGGCGAGGCGCTGAGCCGGGCCCGGCGGGTGATCGGCATCGGTTCGCCGCGGGCGAGCCTCGAGAGCAACCACCAGCTGTGCGAGCTGGTCGGCGAGGCCAACTTCTCCACCGGCATTGCCGAGCGCGAGCAGGCCTGCCTGGCGCGAATGCAGCGACTCAACCGCGACGCCGGCCTGCCCACCCCGACCCTGCGCGACATCGAGGCGCACGACGCCGTGCTGGTGCTCGGCGAGGACCTGATCGAAAGCGCCGCGCGGCTGGGGCTGGCAGTACGCCAGGCGGTGCTGGGGCGTCGCGAGGCCCTGGCCGCGGAGCGCGACATTCCCGCCTGGAACGCCGAGGCGGTGATGACCCTGGCCCAGGACGCCCGCCATCCGATGTTCATCGCCTACCCCACGGCCACCGAGCTGGATGCCCTCGCCGAGCAGTGCCTGCACCGCGCCCCCGACGACATCGCCCGCCTGGGCTTCGCGGTGGCCCACGCCATCGACCCGGCGGCGCCCGCCGTGGAAGGGCTCGATGAAGCCACCAAGGCGCTGGCCGAACGCATCGCCGAGGCGCTGCTGGCGGCGCAGCGGCCGCTGGTGATCAGCGGCGGCTCGCTGGAGTCGCCGGCGCTCCTCGAGGCCGCCGGCAACGTCGCCCGGGCCCTGGCGGGCTGGGAGCGCCGCGGCGGCCTGACGCTGGTGCGCCGCGAGGCCAACAGCACCGGCGTGGCACTGCTCGGCGGCCGCCCCCTGGAGTGGGCGCTGGACGCGCTCGGCGGCGGGGAGGCCGATGCCGTGGTGGTGCTGGAGAACGACCTCTACCAGCGCCTGCCGGGCGAGCGCGTCGCGCGGGCTCTGGCCGCCGCCGGCACGGTGATCGCCCTCGACCATCAGCGCACCGCGACCTGGGAGGCGGCTCGCCTGGGCCTGCCGGCCGCCAGCTTCGCCGAGTCGGACGGCACCCTGGTCAGTCTCGAGGGGCGCGCCCAGCGCTTCTATGCGGTGTACGAGCCGCGCTATCTGCGCCCCGAGACGCGCCTTCATCCGAGCTGGCGCTGGTTGCAGGCGTTGCAGGCGAGCCGGGAGCGCCGCGCGGTGCCCGACGTCACCCTGGATGCGCTCACGCGGGCCTGCGCGCGGCGCCACCCGGCATTGGCCGGCATCGTCGAGGCGTCCCCGGGAGCCGAGACGCGGGTCTGCGGGCTCAAGCTGGCCCGCCAGCCGCCCCGCTACAGCGGGCGCACGGCCCTGCGGGCCGATCTCGATGTCAGCGAGCCGCCGCCCCCGCCGGACCCCGACACCCCCTTCACCTTCTCCATGGAGGGGTACGCGGGTTTCGACCGGCCGCATCGGGAGGTGCCCTTCGCCTGGGCCCCGGGCTGGAACTCGCCCCAGGCCTGGAACAAGTTCACCGACGAGGTGGGCGGCCACCTGCGCGGCGGGGACCCCGGCGCCCGACTGCTGGCGCCGGCGGCGGGCCTCGGTGGCCACGTCGACGCGATACCGCCGTCCTTCACGCCCGAGGCCGGCGAGTGGCGCCTCGTGGTGCTGCCGCGCCTGTTCGGTGGCGAGGAAACCTCGTCGCGGGCCGCGGCGATTCAAGCCCGGTCGCCAATCCCGGCACTGCGCCTGGCGCCGGCGGATGCCCGGCGGCTCGATGCCGCGGCGGGCGACAGGCTGGTCGTCGAGACCGCGCTGGCGCGCATCACGCTGGCGCTGCACTTCGACGCTACGCTGCCCGACGGTCTTGCGGGGGTGCCCGCCGGCCTCGCGCCGGGGCTGATGACGGGAGACGCGGCTCGGGTGACCCTGGCGCCCCGGGATGAGGGGGGTGCGCCATGAGCGTGCCTAGCGAGAGCGTCGCGGCCGTGCTCATCGCCATGGCGCAGGCGCTGGCGATCCTCGTCGGTGTGCTGCTGCTGGCGGCGGTGATGACGGTGGTCGAGCGCCGCCTGCTGGCGCTGTGGCAGGATCGCCTTGGGCCCAACCGCGTCGGCCCCGCGGGCTCGCTGCAGCTGGTCGCCGACATGATCAAGGTCCTGTTCAAGGAGGACTGGATCCCGCCCTTTGCCGACCGCGCGCTCTTCGTGCTGGCGCCGGTCATCGCCATGGCCTCGCTGCTGCTATCGTTCCTGATCATCCCCTGGACCCCGACCTGGGGCGTGGCGGACTGGCACATCGGGCTGCTGTTCTTCTTCGCCATGGCCGGCATCAACGTCTACGCCGTGCTGCTGGGGGGCTGGTCGAGCGGCAACAAGTACGCGCTGCTCGGCGCCATGCGCGCCACCGCCCAGACCCTCTCCTACGAGGTGTTCATGGGGCTGTCGCTGATGGGGGTGGTGGCGCTGGCCGGCTCGTTCAATCTGCGCGACATCGTCGCCGCCCAGCAGGGGCTGTGGTTCATCGTCCCGCAGTTCCTGGGGTTCTGCACCTTCCTGATCGCCGGGGTGGCGGTGACCCACCGCCACCCTTTCGACCAGCCCGAGGCCGAGCAGGAACTGGCCGACGGTTACCACATCGAGTACTCGGGCATGAAGTTCGGCATGTTCTACGTCGGCGAGTACCTCGGCATGGTGCTGGTCTCGGCGTTGATCGTGACGCTGTTCTTCGGCGGCTGGCGTGGCCCCTGGCTGCCGCCCTTCGTGTGGTTCGCGCTCAAGACCGCGGCGCTGCTGGTGCTCTTCGTGTTGCTGCGTGCCGCGCTGCCGCGCCCGCGCTTCGACCGCATGATGAGCTTCGGCTGGCGGGTCTGCCTGCCGCTGACGCTGATCAACCTGCTGCTGACCGGCGTCGCCATCCTGTGGCTGTCGCCGGCTGGCCCCTGAACGAGGAGGCACGAGATGCTGACATCGCTGATTGCCGGAACCTGGTCGCAACTGCGCACCCTGGGCATGGTGTTCCGTCACGCCTTTCGTCGGCGCGAGACGGTCAGCTATCCCGAGGAGGCGGTCTACCTGCCGCCGCGCTTCCGCGGGCGCATCGTCCTGACCCGCGACCCGGATGGCGAGGAGCGCTGCGTGGCCTGCAACCTCTGTGCGGTGGCCTGCCCGGTGGACTGCATCGCCCTCGAGAAGGGCGAGGCGGAGGACGGCCGCTGGTACCCCGCCACCTTCCGCATCAACTTCTCGCGCTGCATCTACTGTGGCATGTGCGAGGAGGCGTGCCCGACCTCGGCGATCCAGCTCACCCCCGACTTCGAGATGAGCGAGTACCGTCGCCAGGACATGGTCTACGAGAAGGCGGACCTGCAGATCGACGGCCCCGGCAAGGACCACGACTACCATTTCTACAAGGTGGCGGGGCTCGCCATCGCCGGCAAGGACAAGGGCGAGGCGCAGGACGAGCGGCCGCCGCGCGATGTCAGGACGCTGCTGCCCTAGCTTCGCCGCACCCGCCCAAGCCGACACACGGAGGTCGTGTATGGAACTGGCATTCTACCTGAGTGGCCTGGTCGCGGTGCTGGCCACGCTGCGGGTCATCACCAGCACCAACCCCATCCATGCGCTGCTCTACCTGATCGTCTCGCTGCTCGCCGTGGCCATGGTGTTCTTCGTGCTCGGCGCGCCCTTCGCCGGGGCGCTGGAGATCATCCTCTATGCCGGGGCGATCATGGTGCTGTTCGTGTTCGTGGTGATGATGCTCAATCTCAACGCGGCGGTGACCGCCCAGGAGCGCGCCTGGCTGGTGCCGCGAACCTGGGCGGGGCCGTCGGCGCTTGCAGCACTGCTGCTGGTGGTGCTGCTCGCGATGCTGTGGCACGGCGATCTCGGCCGGGTGATCGAGGGCGAGACGTTGACCGCCAAGGCCGTGGGCCGGGTGCTGTTCGGCCCCTGGCTGGTGGTGGTCGAACTGGTGGCGATGCTGCTGCTGGCGGCCCTGGTCACCGCCTCGCACGTGGGTCGCTCGGTGTCGCGGGACGCGGACAGCGGGAGGGACGGCACATGAATGGCGTTCCCATGGCGCATGGCCTGGTGCTGGCGGCCGTGCTGTTCGCGCTGGGCCTGGCCGGGCTGATGTTCCGGCGCAACATGGTGTTCATGCTGCTCAGCCTGGAGGTCATGCTCAATGCCGCGGGGCTGGCGTTCATCGTCGCCGGCACGGCCTGGGGCCAAGCCGAAGGCCAGGCGATGTTCCTGCTGGTGATCACCTTGGCGGCGGCGGAGGCGAGCGTGGGGCTGGCGCTGCTCAACCAGCTCTATCGCCGCTTCAAGACGCTGGATATCGACACGGCCAGCGGCATGCGCGGCTAGGCTTTGCCTGAAAAGGGCTGCGCTCGGCCATACGGCGTTAAAAATCGCCTCAAAGTACTCATTTACAGCTCGTAAACTCCGTCTTTTCGCCAATTTTTGCCTTGTCTGACCATCGCTCGCGACTTTTCAGACAGAGCCTGCTACGAGAGAGAAATTGATGATCGCGACCCTGCCGCTGACCTTCCTGCTGCCCCTGGCCGGGACGCTGATCCTGGCCTTCTTCGGGGCGCGCCTGGGGGCGCGCGGCAGCGCCGGGGTCGGGGTGAGCAGCGTGGCGCTGGCGGCTCTGGCCACGGCGTTGCTGGCCCACGCCTACCTGGCCGCACCCGAGGCGCAGACGCTGACGCTGTGGCGCTGGATCGCGGTGGGCGACTTCCAGCCGACCATCGGCCTCAGGCTGGACGGTCTGTCGCTGACCCTGCTGGGTGTCATCACCGGCGTGGGTCTGCTGATCCACTGGTTTGCCGCCTGGTACATGCACGGGGAGGAGGGCGTCACGCGCTTCTACGCCTACATGAACCTCTTCGTGGCCAGCATGGTGCTGCTGGTGCTGGGCGACAACCTGCTGCTGCTGTTTCTCGGCTGGGAGGGGGTGGGGCTGTGCAGCTACCTGCTGATCGGTCACTACTACCGTACCGCCGCCAACGTGCGGGCGGCGTTCAAGGCCTTCCTCGTCACCCGCATCGGCGACGCCTTCCTGGCCATCGGGCTCTTCCTGCTGTTTCGCGAGCTGGGCACCCTGGACATCGCTGAGCTGCTCCGGCGGGCGCCCGAGCGCTGGGCCGCCGGCGACCCCGGGGTCGAGCTGGCGGCGCTGCTGCTGCTGGGCGGGGCGCTGGGCAAGTCGGCACAGCTACCGCTGCACACCTGGCTGGCCGACGCCATGGCCGGCCCCACCCCGGTGTCGGCGCTGATCCACGCGGCGACCATGGTCACCGCCGGGGTCTACCTGGTGGCGCGCCTGCACGGCGTCTTCCTGCTCGCCCCGGGGGTGCTGTGGCTGACCGGCGCCATCGGCGCGCTGACCCTGCTGGCGGCGGGCTGCGCCGCCCTGGCCCAGACGGACATCAAGCGCGTGCTGGCTTATTCGACCATGAGCCAGATCGGCTACATGTTCCTGGCGCTGGGGGTGGCCGGCTTCGAGGCGGCGATCTTCCACCTGATGACCCACGCCTTCTTCAAGGCACTGCTGTTCCTCGCCGCCGGGTCGGTGATCGTGAGCTGCCATCACGAGCAGGATCTGCGCCGCCTGGGCGGACTGTGGCGGCGCCTGCCGCTGGCCTACGCCGGCTTCCTGGTGGGCGGGGCGGCGCTGGCGGCGCTGCCGCTGGTCACCGCCGGCTTCTACAGCAAGGACGCCATCCTGTGGCAGGCCTTCGCCGCGGGCCACGGCGAGCTGCTGCTGGCCGGGCTGCTCGGCTCGTTGCTCACCGCGCTCTACACCCTGCGCCTGATCGTGGGCATCTTCCACGGCGCGGCGGGCAGCGACGGCGCCCGCCGCGCCGAATCGGGCAAGGGGCTGGCCCACGGGTTGCCGCTGGTCTCGCTGATGCTGCTGTCGACGGTTCTCGGCGCCTGGATTGAGCCGCCGCTCGCTGGCGTGCTGCCCGCCCCCCAGCACGGCCCGGCGGGCTGGCATCTGGCCCTGGAGGTCCTCGCCGGCAGCGTCGCCTTGCTGGGCATCGCCCTGGGTGCCTGGCTGTTCCTTTACCGTCGCGCCTGGCTGGCGGAGCGTGTCGCCCAGGGCCGGGGTGCCCGGCTGTGGCGACTGTGGCACCACGGCTGGGGCTTCGATGCCGCCTACGAGGGCCTGCTGGTGCGCCCCTATCGCGGCCTGGTGAGCGGGCTGCGTGGCGATGCCATCGATGCGCTGGGCCAGCGGCCGGCGCGCCTGGCGGGGTGGCTGCACGGGGCGCTGTCACGCACCCAGGGCGGCAAGCTGCGGTTCTACGCGGTGTCGATGGTGATCGGGGCGACCCTGATTCTGCTGGTGATGGTGGCGGCGGCGTAGCGCGCCGCTTTCCGGGCCGACAAGGAGCGCGAGGATGACGACGCAGTACCGGCAAGGAGTCCGCAACCCATGGCGTTGATCTGGCTGATCCTGATTCCCTTCCTGGGGGGGCTGGCGTGCTGGCTGGGGGAGCGCTGGGGCGAGGGGGTGCCGCGCTGGATCGCCCTGGGCAGCATGCTGCTGGTGCTGCTGATCACCCTGGGCCTCTGGTGGCAGGGCGACTACCAGTGGCCTGCCGGGGCCGAGGCGGATGCCGTGCCCTGGGCCCTGGAGTGGCGCGCGCCCTGGATACCCCGCTTGGGGATCGCGGTGCACCTGGCGCTGGATGGCCTGTCGCTGGTGCTGGTGGCGCTCTCCGCGCTGCTCGGCGTGCTGGCGGTGCTCTGCTCCTGGCACGAGATTCGCCGGCGGGTGGGCTTCTTTCACCTCAATCTGCTGTGGATCCTGGTCGGGGTGGTCGGGGTCTTCCTGGCCGTCGATCTGTTCCTGTTCTTCGCCTTCTGGGAAATGATGCTGGTGCCGATGTACTTCCTGATCGCGCTGTGGGGCCACAGCAGCGCGACGGGCTTCTCGCGCATCGGGGCGGCGACGAAGTTCTTCCTCTATACCCAGGCCAGCGGTCTGCTGATGCTGGTGGCGATCCTTGGCCTGGTCTTCGCGCACCGGGCCGCCACCGGTGAGCTCACCTTCAGCTACATGGCGCTGCGCGAGACCCCTCTCTCGGGCGAAGTGGCGATGTGGCTGATGCTGGGCTTCTTCCTCGCCTTCGCGGTGAAGCTGCCGGTGGTGCCCTTCCACGGCTGGCTGCCTGATGCCCATGCCCAGGCACCCACCGCCGGCAGCGTGGACCTGGCCGGCATCCTGCTCAAGACCGGGGCCTACGGCCTGCTGCGCTTCGTCCTGCCGCTGTTTCCCGAGGCCTCCCAGGCGATCGCCCCGCTGGCCATGGGGCTGGGGCTGGTGGGCATCGTCTACGGGGCGCTGCTCGCCTGCGGCCAGCAGGACATCAAGCGCTTCATCGCCTACACCAGCATCTCGCACATGGGGTTCGTGCTGATCGGCATCTATGCCGGTACCGAGCTGGCGCTGCAGGGCGTGGTGCTGCTGCTGGTGGCCCACGCCTTCTCCACCTCGGCGCTGTTCATCCTGAGCGGCCAGCTCCACGAGCGCCTGCACACCCGCAACCTGGGCGAGATGGGCGGCCTCTGGGGGCGGCTGGGCAGCTTACCGGGGTTCATGCTCTGTTTCATCGTCGCCTCCCTGGGCATGCCGGGAACCCTCAACTTCGTCGGCGAGTTCCTGATCCTGTTCGGCAGCTTCCCGGTGGCGCCCTGGACGGTGGCCATCGCCAGCGCCGGCCTGGTGCTGGCGGCGATCTATTCGCTTCTGCTGATGCAGCGGGTGCACTATGGCCCGCCCCGCGGCGAGGCGCGCCTGGCCGCTCTCGACGGGCGGGAATATGCCATGCTGCTGGGGCTGCTGGCCCTGGTGCTGGGGCTCGGGCTCTATCCGCAGCCGCTCCTCGACACCGCCGGCCCCGCCATGCAGGAGATCCCGCGCCTCTTCGACGAGGTCGCGATGCCGTCGTCCACCGCCGTGCCGCCGGGGGAGTCATGACCTTGACCGCAACGCACCTCCTGGCCCTGCTGCCGCTGATCCTCGTCTGTGCCGCGGCGATCACGGTGATGCTGGGTATCGCCTGGCGGCGCCGCCACGGCGCTACGGTGGCGCTCACCGTGGCCGGCCTCCTGGTCGGCCTGGTGGCGCTGCTGGTGCTCTGGTCGCGCCCGCCGGTCGCGGTTCCGCTGCTGGTCATCGACGGCCTGGCGCTACTGGCCGGCGCGACGATCCTGGGTGCCTCGCTGGTGTGTGTCGCCCTGGCCTATGGCTACCTGGAACGCTATCCGGGCCCCCGGGAAGAGTTCTACCTGCTGCTGCTGTGCGCCGCTGCCGGGGGCTTGGTGCTGGCGACCAGCCACCACCTCGCCACGCTCTTCATCGGCCTGGAGCTGCTCTCCATGCCGCTCTACGGCATGCTGGCCTACGCCTTTACCGAGCGGCGCTCGCTGGAGGCGGGGATCAAGTACTTCCTGCTGTCGGCGGCGGCCAGCGCCTTCCTGCTGTTCGGCATGGCGCTGATCTACGCCCAGACCGGGCGGTTGGACCTGGCGGCGGTGTCGGCCGTGTTCGGCGAACGCCCAGCGACCTGGGGCCTGGCCGGCATCGGCCTGCTGCTGGTCGGGCTGGGCTTCAAGCTGTCGATCGTGCCCTTCCACCTGTGGACGCCGGATGTCTACGACGGCGCGCCGGGTCCGGCGGCGACCTTCCTGGCCTCGGTGAGCAAGGTCGCGGTGTTCGTGGTGCTGCTGCGCCTGGTGCTGGGCACGCCCGGCTTTCAGCAGGAGGGGCTGCGCGGCCTGCTCGCTGCGCTGGCCCTGGCCGGCATGCTGGTGGGCAACCTGCTGGCCCTGCGGCAAGCCAATCTCAAGCGCCTGCTGGGGTATTCGTCGATCGCCCATTTCGGCTATCTGCTGGTGGTGCTGGTGGTGGGCGAGGGGCTGGCCCTGGAGACCAGCGGCGTCTATCTGGTCACCTACGTGGTGGCGACCCTTGCCGCCTTCGGCGCGATAACGCTTCTCTCCAGCCCCTACGGCGGCGGGGACGTGACGGCGCTGTACCACTACCGCGGCCTCTTCTGGCGGCGCCCCTGGCTCACGGCGGTGCTCACCCTGAGCCTGCTGTCGCTGGCCGGCATCCCCTTCACCGCGGGGTTCATCGGCAAGTTCTATGTCCTGGCGCTGGGCGTCGAGGCCGGTCGCTGGTGGCTGGTCGGCGGCATCCTGGTGGGCAGCGTCATCGGCCTCTACTACTACCTGCGGGCGATGGTCGCGCTCTACCTGGTGGAGCCCGGCCTGCGACGCCACGATGCCCCGTCCGACTGGGCAGGCCGGGCCGGCGGCCTGGTGGTGCTGGGGTTGGCGGTTCTGATCGTGCTGCTCGGTGTTTATCCCGGACCGCTGATCGAGTGGGTGGCCGGGGTCGAGGTCGCCGCCGCGGGGTGAGGGGCCGGCTCGCGGGAGCCGGCCCGGTCGCGGATCACAGCAGGGCGGGCAGCCAGGTGGCCAGGCCCGGGAACAGCGCCAGGGCGAGCAGCATGCCGAGCTGCAGCAGGATGAAGGGGATCACGCCCCGGTAGATCGCCGAGGTGGGGACCGACTCCGGGGTCACCCCGCGCAGGTAGAAGAGCGCGAAGCCGAACGGCGGCGTCAAGAAGGAGGTCTGCAGGTTCACGGCGATCATGATGCCCAGCCAGATGGGGTCGACGCCCATCATCAGCAACACCGGACCGACGATGGGCACCACCACGAAGGTGATCTCGATGAAGTCGAGGATGAAGCCGAGCAGGAAGATCACCAGCATCACCACCAGGGTGGCGCCCACCACGCCGCCGGGCAGCGACCCGAACAGCTCGGTGACCAGCTCCTCGCCGCCGAAGGCGCGGAACACCAGCGAGAAGAGCGCCGCGCCGATCAGGATCAGGAACACCATGCTGGTTACCTGGGCGGTGGCGTACACCGAGTCGCGCAGCATCGCCACGCTGACCCGGCGGTTGGCCAGCGCCAGCAGCAGGGCGCCGGTGGCGCCCACCGCCGAGGCCTCGGTGGGCGTGGCGAAGCCGCCGAGGATCGAGCCCAGCACGGCGACGATCAGCAGCACCGGGGGGATCAGCCCTTTCAGCAGCAGCGGCCAGAGGCTGCCGCGGTGGCCCAGCTCGCCCATCAGCGCGTCGCGCTCGACCGGCGGCGCGCTCTCGGGCCGCAGCCAGGCGGTGATCGCTACGTAGACGATGTAGGCCACCACCAGCAGCAGGCCGGGCAGCAGGGCACCGATGAACAGGTCGCCCACCGACACCGTCTTGGGGCTCCACACGCCCATGGCCAGTTGGGCCTGCTGGTAGGCGGTGGAGAGCACATCGCCGAGCAGCACGAGGGCGATGGAGGGCGGGATGATCTGCCCCAGGGTGCCGGTGGCGCAGATGCTGCCGGTGGCAAGCGACGGTGAATAGCCGCGCTTGAGCATGGTGGGCAGCGACAGCAGGCCCATGGTCACCACGGTGGCGCCGACGATGCCGGTGGAGGCGGCCAGCAGCATGCCCACCAGCACCACGGCGATGCCCAGGCCGCCGCGCAGCGCGCCGAACAGCAGCGCCATGGCGTCGAGCAGCGTCTCGGCGACCCGCGACTTCTCCAGCAGCACGCCCATCAGCACGAACAGCGGCACCGCGAGCAGGGTCTGGTTGGTCATGATGCCGTAGAGGCGGTTGGGCAGGGCTTCCAGATAGCGCCCCTCGAAGGGCACCGGCACTCCCAGCTGCAGCAGGAGGTGCCCGAGGCCGGCGAAGAGCAGGGAGGTGCCGGCCAGCGTCAGGGCCACCGGGTAGCCCAGCATCAGGGTGGCGCAGACGGTGGCGAACAGCAGCAGTGGCAGGAGTTCGAGCAGGGCCTCCACGTCAGATTCCCTCCTGGTGGTCGGGCGTGTCGGGCTGGTGCGGGGGGCGTCCGCGCAGGATCAGCCACTGGCGGATCAGCTGGGCCAGGCCCTGCACCAGCAGCAGGGCCACCATCACCGGGATCAGCGACTTGAGCAGGAAGACGGCGGGTATGCCGCCGTCCGGGGAGCGTTCCAGGATGGCCCAGCTGCTGCGCACGTAGTCGACGCTGCTGACGGCGATGAACAGTGCCACCGGGATCAGCAGCAGCAGGGTGCCGGCGAGGTCGATCCGGGCCCGGCCCCGGGGCGAGAGCTTGCGGTAGAAGATGTCCACGCGCACATGGCCGTCATGGCGCAGCGTCCAGGCGGCCCCCAGCAGAAAGACGGCGGCATGCATGTACATGACCGCTTCCTGCATGACGATGCTGTGAATGCCGAAGGCGTAGCGCATGACCACGATGGCGAACTGAACCAGCATCATGACCAGCACCAGCCAGGCGATGGAGCGCCCCACGACCTCGGTCAGGCCGTCGAGCCACCGCAGCAGGACCCGCTCCCGATTCGTGGAGGGCATGAGGAGTCTCTCATTGATACGGAATGGCGGGGGCATCATCGCCGATTCGTCCCGGCGAGTCATCCCCGCGCCTCAACGTCGCGCGGCGCGCTCGGCGATCTGGGTCCTGAGCGTCTCCCGGCAGGCCGGCGGCAGCTCCACGTCCACGGCGATCGGCAGGTGGTCGGAGAAGAGGTGATCGAGCACGCGCACGTCACGGGCGCGCAGGGTGCGCGAGATGAGGATGTGGTCGAGCGCCCGGCGCGGCTGCCAGGAGGGGTAGCTGAGCAGCGGGCGCACCGGGTGCAGCGGCAGGGAGGCGCAGAACCGCGAGTGGCTGTGCAGCTGTTCCGGCGTGCAGTTGAGATCGCCCATCACCACCACGTGGCGCAGCGGCTGAATCAGCTCGCTCAGGTAGTCCAGCTGGCGAACGCGACCGCGGTGGCTGAGCGCCAGGTGAGCGACGAACAGGTGCAGGGCGTCGGGGCCCGTGCCGAAGCGAGCATGAATGGCGCCGCGCCCGGGCAGGGTGCCGGGCAGGCGATGCTCCTCTAGTCGCGAGGGGGGCAGGCGCGACAGCAGTCCGTTGCTGTGCTGGGCAATGCGCCCCAGGTTGCGGTTGAGCTGCTGGTAGTGATGCGGAAAGCCGGCACGGGTGGCCAGGTACTCCACCTGGTTGACCTGGCTGGAGCGGAAGCTGCCGCCGTCGACCTCCTGCAGGCCGACCATGTCGAAGCGCCCCAGCACCTCGCTGACCATGTCCAGGCGGCGCAGGCGGCGTGGGTGGGGCAGCAGGTGTTGCCAGCTGCGGGTCAGGTAGTGGTGGTAGGCCGAGGTCTGGATACCCACCTGCATGTTGAAGGTGAGCAGCCGGAGCCGCCCCCCTTCCAGGAGCGGCAGGTGGGCCTCGGCCAGGTGTGACGCACGCTCAGTCTGCACGTTCCTCGCGGACCTTCTCGATCAGGGCGGCAGCAATCTGCGGCATGTTGTCGAGGCTGCCGGCGCTGCTCGGCGTCACCAGATAGCGGCCGTCGACCATCAGCGCCGGCACGCCCATCAGGCGCATGTCGCGCATGCGCGAGTGAGCCTGGTTGACCTGCGCCTTGACGCCGAAGGCGTCGAGCGCCTCGCGGGCCTCGGCCTCGCTCACCCCGTAGTCGCTGAACAGCTCCGCCACCTGGTCCATGTCGGTGAGCGAGCGGTTCTCCTCATGAATGGCGTGGAAGATGTCGGCGTGGGCCTCCTCGCGGATGCCCAGCTCCTCGGCAGCGTAGAAGACCCGGGCGTGGGTGTTCCAGTCGCCGCCCATGGTGGCCGGCAGGTGTACCACCTCGACGTCGTCGTCCAGGGTTGCATACCACTCGCGCACATGGCTCTGCAGGTTGTAGCAGTGCGGGCAGCCGTACCAGAAGGCCTCGGTGATCTCGATCTTGTCCTCCGCGACCCGGGTCTCGACCGGCTCGTCGAGCACCTCGTAGTGCTCGCCTTCGACGAGGTTCTGGGCAGAGGCCAGGCCCGACATGGCGAGGCCGGTCAGGGCAAGCATCAGGGACTTCAACATGGGCATCTCTCTCCTTGGGGTGGATCGCGTCCCGGCGCTGCCGGGCATCGCTGCCTTTGAGCCCGTCAGGCGGCTCGGGTTCCGGCGGATCATCCTCAGCATATGACAAGGGCGGCCCGAGGGCCGCCCTGTGGCATCGCACGCGGTGCGCTCAGTGCAGCCCGAGGATGTAGTTGGCTACGGCTTCCATGTCCTCGTCGCTCATCTTGGCGGCGATGTCGCGCATGATGGCGTTGGGATCGTTGGCGCGCTCGCCGGCCGCGAACTCCTGCAGGGTGGTCACCGTGTACTCGGCGAACTGGCCGGAGACGGCCGGGTAGACGGCGGTGCCGATGCCTTCGCCGGTGGGCGTATGGCAGGCGGCGCAGGCTGGGATGCCCTTGGCCGTGTCGCCAGCGCGGTAGAGTTCCTCGCCACGGGCCAGCAGCTCCTCGTCGTCCTGGGCCTGGCCGACGTTGACGTCCTGCTCGGCAAAGTAGGCGGCCACGTCCCAGGCATCCTGGTCGGAGAAGTTGTCGACCTGGCCGGCCATTTCCGGCACCTGGCGGTTGCCGTCGCGGATGTCCATGATCTGCTTGGCCGTGTAGGACATCTTCTGGCCGGCGAGATGCGGGAAGGAAGCGTTCGAGCTGATGCCGCCCTGCCCGTGGCAGGCGGCACAGGGTTGTGCCTTCTCGCGACCCGCGGCGGGGTCGGCATCCGCTGCCAGGTCCGCGTGGGCGGCGCCGACGGCGCCCATGGTGAATGCCAGGCTTGCCAGTAACTTTCTCATCGCTAATCCACTATGCCGTTGTGTTTGATTACCGGTACGCATCCTGGGTGCCGCCCAGGTCCCGCTGGTTCCAGGCCAGGCTCGCCCTGTCGTACGTCAGCGACTCTCCCCGCGGTCGCTGTCGACAAGAGCACGGTGGTAAACTAGCGCGCCCAGGTCGCAGACAAAAGACACTGCATTATAACGAATCCGGTGCGTATCGGGAATGCAGGTCATGCGCCCCGGCCGATGCCCCTCTGCCGCACAGTGATGCCATGCCTCGACTCAACTACCACACCGCCCGCTTCCTCACCAGCGCCCCGTCCCTCGCCCAGTGCCCGAGCGACGACGGCGCCGAGGTGGCCTTCGCGGGCCGCTCCAACGCCGGCAAGTCCAGCGCCATCAATGCCCTGACCCAGCAGAAGGCCCTGGCGCGCACGTCGCGCACCCCTGGGCGCACGCAGCTGATCAACTTCTTTACCGTGGCCGGCGAGGACGGCTGTCGACTCGTGGACCTGCCGGGCTACGGCTATGCCAAAGTGCCGGAGAAGGTCAAGCTGGAGTGGCAGCGACATCTAGCCGAGTACCTGCGTGCCCGGCGCTCGCTCCAAGGGGTGGTGCTGGTGATGGACGTGCGCCACCCGCTCACCGAGTTCGACCAGATGCTGCTGGGCTGGGCCGACGAGCAGGACATGCCGGTGCACATCCTGCTCACCAAGGCCGACAAGCTCAAGCCGGGGGCGGCGCGCAGCGCCCTGCAGCAGGTGCGCCACCGCCTGCAGGAGTGGGAGGACCTGGTGAGCGTGCAGCTCTTCTCGGCGCTCAAGCGCCAGGGGGTCGAGGAGGCGGGAGCGCGCCTCGATGCCTGGCTGCTCTCCGACTCGGAGGGCAGCCTCCTAGAGTAGCCAGATGGGGGCGCGCTCGCGGTGCAGCTCCAGCAGGCGCTGGCGCAGCTGACCGAGGCAGTCGGCATCGCAGTGGATGTTTTGTATAGCCTTTGTCGAGAGTGTCGAGGCCGGGCGCCCGGCCTCGGCCAGGCTGCTCGCTGCGGGGCTGGTGGCGGAAGGCGCCGCGCTCAGTGCCAGCCAGGCCAGCAGGGCGGAGCCGAGCACGCCGTGGCGCGTGAGCCATTGTCGATTGGGGCATCTGCGGTTGGGGCGCATGGGGCTGCCTCCTTGTACAGATGATGTACAAAAGTATGGTCCAGGATGGCGCATTCGGCAAGGTCGGTGCAGGCCTATTCTTCCAGCCGATCCAGCAGCGCCGGCAGCTCGCGTACGTGCTCGAGGCGATGCACGCCGGGGGGCAGCGGGCGCGCCGGGGCCTCGGTGGCGATCCACACCGCCTGCATGCCCAGGCGCCGCGCCGGTGCCACATCGTCGCGCCAGGAGTCGCCCACGTGCAGCGCTCGGGCCGGAGGGGTGTTCAGCTGCGCCAGGGCAGTGAGGAAGGGGCGCGGATGCGGCTTGGGCGCGAGCAGCTCGCCGGCGGCGATGGCCACCGGGAAGTGGGTGGCGAGAGGCAGGCGCCGCACGTCGACGTTGCCGTTGGTGATGCTGGCCAGGCGATAGGCCCGGCTCAGCCGCGTCAGCAGCTCGTCCACCTCGGGATAGGGCGTGACCCGGTGGCGCAGCGCCAGGAAGCGCTGCATGGCGGCCTCGGCCCAGCGCTCGGCGTCGCCGGCGGCGAGCCCGTAGTCGGTGAGCAGTGTCGCCAGGGCCTCACGGCGCAGCCAGGTGAAGTCGCCGCGGCGCAGGGGGTGCGCCGCGGCCAGCGCCTGGCGGCGGGCCACGTAGTTCGTCAGCGGGAAGTGCTCGGCGAAGCGCCGGGTCGGGGGGCGTCCGGCGCCGGCCAGCCAGTTTGCCAGGGCGGCATCCAGCCAGGCGTAGTGGCCGTTCTCGGTGTCGACCATCACCTGGCGGTTGTCCCACAGGGTGTCGTCGAGGTCGAAGGTCAGGGCGCGGATGCGCTGGCTGGGCCTCATGGGGTTCACTCGGGCGGTGGGCGGCGCCGGGCGCGCGGATGGGCGGCATCGTAGCTCTCCGCCAAGTGCTGCCAGTCCAGCCGCGTGTAGACCTGGGTGGTGGCCAGGTTGGCGTGGCCCAGCAGCTCCTGCACGGCGCGTAGGTCATGGCTTGACTCCAGCAGGTGGCTGGCGAAGGAGTGGCGCAGGCGGTGGGGGTGCAGGTGTTCGGGGAGCCCGCGGCGCCGTGCCAGCTCGGCGAGGCGCTTCTGGATGGCGCGATGACCGAGTCGCCCTCCGCGGGCGCCGACGAACAGGGCCGGCTCGCCGCCGGCGGCCAGCTGACCGCGCACCCCCAGCCAGGCGGTCAGGGCCTGGCGGGCGCGGCTTCCCACCGGCACCTGGCGCGGCTTGCCCCCCTTGCCGGTGACGCGCAGGCGCTGCGGCTGCAGGTCGCCGAGGTCGAGCCCGGCCAGCTCGGCGAGGCGCAGGCCGCTGGAGTAGAAGAGCTCGAGCATGGCCTGGTCGCGCCACGCCAGCGGCGTGTCGTCGTGGGGCGTATCGAGAAAGCGCGCCAGCAGGTCGGCGTCCAGCGGCTTGGGCAGGTGCGACGGCTGGCGCGGCGCGGGGGCGAGGCTCACCGGGTTGTGGCTCAGCACGCCACGGGCCACCAGGTAGGCGGCGAAGCGCGACACGGCGGCGCGGCGTCGTGCCAGGCTGCGCGGGGCCAGTCCGCGGGCGCGCTCGCTGCCCAGAAAGCGGCGCACCAGGGCGCCATCCAGCGCGCCGGCGTCGTGCACCCCCTGCTCTCCCAGAAAGCCGACGAACGCCGCCAGGTCGCGGCGATAAGCGCTCAGCGTGGCCGGGCTGGCGGTCTCCGCGAGTTCGGCGAGGCAGCCGGCCACTTGGTCGTGCAGGGCGTCCTCAGCCATGGGGGGCCGGGCCGAGGCGGCTCAGCAGGCGCGCCAGGACGTCGCTGACGTACTCGGTGAACAGGGTGTCCATGCTGGCGCGGAAGTGGTCCGGGTCGGGGCTGGCCAGGACCAGGAAGCCGAGGGGCTCGCCCAGGGCGAGGCGCGACAGGGCGCAGGAGCCGGGCTGGCGCGGGGCCTCGGTGTGCGGCAGCAGCTGGGCCCAGTCGGTGGCGGTGAGGCGCGTGCAGCGGCTGGTGCGCCCGTCGAGCAGCGCCGCCAGGCGCGCCCGGGCGTGATCGTCGAGCACCTGGCGCGGTGCCTGGGGCGGCTGCGGTTCGCGATCGGTGAGCGCGGGCTCGCACCACACCGCCACCGCGGGAATCTGGAAGCGCTCGGCCATCTGGGTGGCCAGCGCCTGGCCCAGGGCATCGGGAGTCTCGGCCTCGAGCAGGCCCAGCACCAGCTCGCGGGTGCGACGATACTGCGCCTCGTTGTGGCGCGCCGACTCCAGCAGCTGCTCGAGTCGCCACTCGGCCTGCTCGGCGCGGTGGCGCAGGTCGTGGACCAGACGTTCGAGCAGCGAGGTGGCGCCGCCCGCTTCGGGGTGCGGCACCTTGAGCTGCTGCAGCAGGCCCTCACGGCCGACGAAGAAATCCGGATGGCGAGCCAGCCACTCGGCCACCCGGTCGGGATCCAGGGTCTTGCGCGGTTCGGGGGCGGCTCGAGACATGGCGGACTCCTTGATGAGGGAAGGGGCGGTCAGGCGAGGACGACACGCCCGTCGAAGACGCGTTGGGCCGGGCCGGTCATGGTCAGGGGGGCGTCGCCGCCCGGCCAGGCGATGCGCAGCTCGCCGCCGCGCAGGTGCACGGTGACCGGGCTCTCGAGCACCCCCTGGCGGATACCGCAGGCCACGGCGGCGCAGGCCCCAGTGCCGCAGGCCAGCGTCTCGCCGCTGCCGCGCTCGTACACCCGCAGGCGAATCTCGTGGGGCGAGACCACCTGCATGAACCCCACGTTGACGCGCTTGGGAAAGCGCGGGTGCGCCTCGATGGCCGGCCCGAGACGCGCCACCGGGGCGGTGTCGACGTCGTCGACGCGCAGCACCGCATGGGGGTTGCCCATCGACACCGTGCCGATCTCGACACGCTCGCCGTCGACCTCCAGGGCATGCAGCAGGCGGTCGTCATCGGCCGTGAAGGGCAGCGCGGCGGGGTCGAAGCGTGGCCGGCCCATGTCCACCGTGACCCGGTCGTCGTCCTCGACGCACAGCGTCAACGGCCCGCCGGCGGTTTCCACGCGGATCTCGCGCTTGTGGGTGAGGCGCTGGTCGCGCACGAAGCGGGCGAAGCAGCGCGCGCCGTTGCCGCAGTTCTCCACCTCGCTGCCGTCGGCGTTGAAGATGCGGTAGCGGAAGTCCATGTCCGGGTCGCGCGGCGGCTCGACGACGAGTAGCTGGTCGAAGCCCACGCCGAAGCGGCGGTCGGCCAGGTGACGGATTTGCTCGTCGCGCAGGCGGGCACGCTGGGTGACCAAGTCGACCACCATGAAGTCGTTGCCGAGGCCGTGCATCTTGGTGAAGTGCAGCAGCATCAGCGGTGCTCCTCGCCCTGGGGCAGCCGCGACTCGCCGGCCCAGAGGTCGGCCAGCGTCTCGCGGCGGCGGACGACGTGGTAGCGGTCGGCGTCCACCATCACCTCGGCGGGGCGCGGGCGGCTGTTGTAGTTGGAGGTCATCACGAAGCCGTAGGCGCCGGCCGAGCGCACGGCGAGCAGGTCGCCCTCGGCGATGGCCAGCTCGCGCTCCTTGCCCAGAAAATCGCCGGTCTCGCACACCGGGCCCACCACGTCGTAGGTGGCGCTCTCGCGCACCGGGCGGGTGTCCACCGGGAGGATCGCCTGCCACGCCTGGTAGAGCGCGGGGCGGATCAGGTCGTTCATGCCGGCATCGACGATGGCGAAGCTCTTGCTCTCGCCGGGCTTGAGGTACTCGACGCGGGTGAGCAGCACCCCGGCATTGGCGGCGATGGAGCGCCCCGGCTCGAAGAGCAGGGTGAGCCGCTCGCCGCCCTCCCACTGGGCGAGGCGCTCGAGCAGCGAGGCGGCGTAGTCGAAGGGCGCCGGCGGGCGCTCGTCGCGGTAGGGCACGCCGAGCCCGCCCCCGAGGTCGAGGTGCGCGACCTCGATGCCGCGCTCGCGCAGCCGCCCGAGCAGCACCAGCAGGCGATCCAGGGCGTCGAGGAAGGGGGCGAGTTCGGTGAGCTGCGAGCCGATATGGCAGTCGAGCCCCACCACCTTCACGCCGGGCAGGGTGGCGGCGAGCTCGTAGACCGCCAGCGCCTCGTCCACCGGGATGCCGAACTTGTTCTCCTTGAGGCCAGTGGAGATGTAGGGGTGGGTGCCGGCATCGACGTCGGGATTGACGCGCAGCGACACCGGGGCCACGGCGCCGAGGCGGCTGGCCACGGCGCTCAGGCGCTCGAGCTCGGGGCGCGACTCGACGTTGAAGCACTTGATGCCCACCTCGAGCGCGCGGGCCATCTCCGCCTCCTGCTTGGCCACGCCGGAGAAGACCACCTTGGCCGGGTCGCCGCCGGCGGCGAGCACGCGCTCCAGCTCGCCCACGGAGACGATGTCGAAGCCGGCGCCGAGGCGCGCCAGCAGATCGAGCACCGCCAGGTTGGAGTTGGCCTTCACCGCATAGCAGATGAGGTGGGGGTGGCTGCCCAGCGCCTCGGTGTAGGCGCGGAAGTGGCGGGTGAGCGTGGCCCGCGAGTAGACGTAGCAGGGCGTGCCCATCTCGTCGGCGATCTGGGTCAGGGGGACTTGCTCGCCGTAGAGCACGCCGTCGCGGTAGTCGAAGTGGTCCATGGTCAGTCGTTGTCCTCGTCGGCCGGCGCGTTCGGCTGTGCCGTGTTGCCACCGGAGCGCTCGGCGGCGGCCTCGTCGTCCGGCAGGTAGAGCGGGCCCTTCTGCCCGCAGCCGGCCACGAGCAGCGCTGCCAGCAGGGCGGTGCCCAGCGCCAGGCGCCCCGTCATGTCGGTTGCTCCAGGCGGGCCAGGGCGTCGCGGGCCCGCTGGGCGGCGGCGCGGACCTGGTCCGGGGCCGTGCCGCCGATGTGGTTGCGGGCCGCCACCGACCCTTCCAGGGTCAGCACCTCGAAGACGTCGGCCTCGATGGTGGCGGAAAACTGCCGCAGCTCGTCGAGCGTCATCTCGGAGAGGTCTTTGCCCTGCGCGAGGCCGTAGGCCACCGACTGGCCGACGATCTCGTGCGCGTCGCGGAAGGCGACGCCGCGGCGCACCAGGTAGTCGGCGAGGTCGGTGGCGGTGGAGAAGCCCTTGCGCGCGGCCTCGGCCATGTTGTCGGCCTTGGCTTCGATGGCCGGCACCATGTCGGCGAAGGCCTTGAGGCAGTCGCGCACCGTGTCGACGCTGTCGAACAGTGGCTCCTTGTCCTCCTGGTTGTCCTTGTTGTAGGCCAGCGGCTGCGATTTCATCAGCGTCAGCAGACCCATCAGGTGACCGTAGACGCGCCCGGTCTTGCCACGCACCAGCTCAGGCACGTCAGGGTTCTTCTTCTGCGGCATGATCGAGGAGCCGGTGCAGAAGCGGTCGGGCAGGTCGATGAAGTCGAACTGGGCGCTGGTCCACAGCACCAGTTCCTCGCTCATGCGCGACAGGTGCATCAGCAGCAGGCTGGCGAAGCCGGTGAACTCGATGGCGAAGTCGCGATCGCTCACCGCGTCCAGCGAGTTCTCGGCGGGGCGCGCGAAGCCCAGCAGCTCGGCGGTGACGTGGCGGTCGATGGGGTAGGTGGTGCCGGCCAGTGCCGCCGCACCCAGCGGCAGCACGTTCACCCGCCCCCGGCAGTCGCGCAGGCGCTCGTGGTCGCGGGCGAGCATCTCCTGCCAGGCCAGCAGGTGGTGGCCGAAGGTCACCGGCTGGGCGGTCTGCAGGTGGGTGAAGCCGGGCATGATGGTGTCGGCCTCGCGCACGGCGAGCTCGATCAACCCCTCGCGCAGCCGCCGCAGTTCGCCGTCGATGCCGTCGATGGCGTCGCGCAGGTAGAGGCGGATGTCTGTGGCCACCTGGTCGTTGCGCGAACGGCCGGTGTGCAGCTTCTTGCCGGTGATGCCGATCTTCTCGGTGAGGCGCGCCTCGATGTTCATGTGCACGTCCTCGAGCGGCACCGACCATGCGAACTCGCCGCGCTCGATCTCGCCGCGGATCTCGGCGAGGCCGTCGACGATGGCGTCGCGTTCGACGTCGGTCAGCACGCCGACCCGCGCCAGCATGGTGGCGTGGGCGATGGAGCCCTGGATGTCCTGCAGCGCGAGGCGCTGGTCGAAACCGACCGAGGCGGTGAAGCGGGCGACGAAGGCGTCGGTGGGTTCGCTGAAGCGGCCGCCCCAGGACTGGTTGGTACCGGGATTGGAGGAGTCTGTGCTCATCGGCGTGAACAACCTGCAAGATGCTTGGATGGTGCGGGAGCGAGGCCAGTGCGCGGCCCGCGGTCATGGTGTCGCAGTGTACCAGAGTCGGCGCGGCTGGCGAGGGGCGGGCGCCGGCAGCAGGCGGCGAGTTTTTCCTGCTCCCCCGGGTGCTTTATGATGGACGGCAACGAACCGAGATGCCCGCGGCCGCGACCGGGTGCGGCACCAACCGCTCAGACGGGCCCGTCGGGCCCCAGCATGGGGAGAACCACGTGCGATCCATCGAAACGCTGCGTATTGCCACGCGCAAGAGTCAACTGGCCATGTGGCAGGCCGAACACGTCCGTGACCGGCTGATGGCCGAGCATCCCGGCCTCACGGTGGAGCTGGTCGCGCTCTCCACCCGTGGCGACAAGATCCTCGACACGCCGCTGGCCAAGGTGGGCGGCAAGGGGCTCTTCGTCAAGGAGCTGGAGGAGGCGATTCTCGATGGGCGCGCCGATATCGCCGTGCACTCCATGAAGGACGTGCCCATGCATTTCCCCGAGGGGCTGGGCCTCTCGGTGATCCTGGCCGGCGCCGAGCCCACCGATGCCTTCGTCTCCAATGCCTATCGCTCCCTGGACGAGCTGCCCGAGGGCGCGCGCGTCGGGACGTCCAGCCTGCGCCGCGGCCTGCAGATGCGCGAGGCGCGTCCCGATCTGGAGATCCTCACCCTGCGCGGCAATGTCCAGACCCGCCTGGGCAAGCTCGACGCCGGCGAGTTCGACGCCATCCTGCTCGCCACCTCCGGCCTCAAGCGGCTGGGGCTCGAGGACCGCATCGCCATGGAGCTGCCCCCGGAGGTGTGCCTGCCGGCCTGTGGCCAGGGCGCCCTGGGCATCGAGTGCCGCATCCACGACCCCGAGCTGATCAATCTGCTGGCGCCCCTCGACGACCCCATCACCGCCACCCGGGTGCGTGCCGAGCGCGCCATGAACACCCGCCTGGAAGGCGGTTGCCAGGTGCCCATCGGCGGCTACGCCACCTTCGAGAACGACGGCCAGACGCTGTGGCTGCGGGCCCTGGTGGGCAACCCCGACGGCACCGAGGTGCTGCGCGCCGAGGGACGCGGCTCGATCCACGAGCCGGAGGCGCTGGGCATCCGGGTCGCCGAGGACCTGCTCGAGCAGGGCGCCGGGGAGATCCTCGCCGAGGTCTACGGCGGCTGATGGCCGCTCCCCGGCCGGTTCTCATCTGCCGTCCGGGCGAGCGGGCCCGGGCGCTGGCCACGGCCATCGAGGCGGCGGGGTTCCCGGTGGCCCACCTCGAGGCCATGGCGCTGGAGCCGCTGCCGGAAACCCCGGCGATGCGCGCGGCCTGGCTCGATTTCGACCACTTCCACCGGGTGGTGGTGGTCAGCCCCTTCGCCGCCGAGTGCCTGCATGACGCCCTGGATCGCTACTGGCCGCAGCTGCCCCTGGGCACGGCCTGGTACGCCGTCGGGGCGGCCACGGCCGAGGTGCTGCACGAGCGGCTGGGGGTGCGGGTTCATGTGCCGCCCGCCGAGGCCGGCGAGGACACCAGCGAGGCGCTGCTGCGGCTCGGCTCCCTGCGCGCCCTCGCCGACCAGTGCGTGCTGCTGGTGGCCGGCGAGGGCGGACGGGCGCTGCTTGGCGATACCCTTGCCGCGCGCGGCGCCCGGGTGATGCGGCTCGCGCTCTATCGGCGACGCCTGCAGCCGCCGCCCCCCGCCGTGGCGGCGCGCCTGGCGAGCGGCGATTTCCGCGCGCTGGTGATCAGCAGCGGAGAATTGCTGCAACATCTGGCAAGATGGTGCACCGAGTCGACCTTGAACCAACCGCTAATCGTGTCCAGTCGTCGTTTGGCTACACTGGCCGTCAACCTGGGGTTTCGTACCCCCGTGGTGGCGTCGGGTGCCACTCCGGCCGCACTGGCCGACGCGGTGGCCGGGGCCTGCGACCCCGAGGATGCCGATGTCGATCACGAAGATCTCGAATAAGGGCTAGCGACTGATGAGCAAACAGACCAACGAGCAGGACGAACGCAAGTCGTCATCCGGCGAGGCCGAGACCGCCGACCAGGGCAGCGGTGCCAAGGGCACTGCCTCGCCTGACCAATCGTCGCAGCAGGGGGAGGCCACCGGCAAGGCCGAGAAGGCCCCCCCCAACCGTTCGGGATCGAGTCGTGGCACCCCCGCCGCCAGCCAGGCGGCCAGCAAGGCGAGCGACGCGGAGAGCAAGCCCGGGGCAGCTGCGAGCGGTGCCAAGGCGGCCGCCGAGAAGTCGAAGGCATCCGCCACCGACAAGTCTCAGCCCAGCAAGACGGGCGCCCAGGCCAGCAAGACGAGCACCCAGAGCAGCAAGGCGCAGTCCGGCAAGGGGAGCAGCCAGGGCGGCAAGTCGCAAGCCAGCAAGGCAGGTGCCCAAGGGGGCAAGCCGGAGACGAGCGGCAAGGCCGAAACGCCCGCCTCGGGCGCCGCCGCTGCCTCCGGCGGTGGCGCGTCCGGCAGGGGCGGCGCCACCGCTGCCGGTGGCGGCAACGGCGGCCAGCATAAGGGCAGCAAGAGCGGTGCCCTGGCGCTGGTGCTGGTGGTGGTGCTGGCGCTGGCCGTGGGCTTCTTCGCCCAGCGCATGTGGCAGCGCGTCGACGCCCAGCAGCAGCGCCTGGTCGAGCTCGAGTCGCGCGCCGAGAGCGCCGCCACCCAGGACGCCCTGGCCGAGCTGGAGGCCCGCCTGGAAGAGGGCGAGAGCGAGCGCAACGCCGAGCTGAACGCGGCTCTGGAGGAGCTGCGCGAGCGCTTCGCCAGCTACCGCAGCGAGATCGATGGCACCCTGGATCAGGTGCTCGACGAGCTCTCCAGCGAGCAGGAGCCCGATGCCCGCGAGTGGCTGCACGCCGAAGCCGCCTACCTGCTGCGCCTGGCCAACCAGCGCCTGCAGCTCGAGCGCGACGTCGAGGGCGCCATCGCCCTGCTGCGCACCGCCGACGAGCGCCTGAGCGAGGCCGACAATCCCGCGCTGCTCTCCGTGCGCCGCGCCATCGCCTCGGAGATCGCCATTCTCGAAGGGGTGCCGCAGGTCGATCGCACCGGCCTCTATCTGGAGCTAAACGCCCAGCAGGAGCGCCTCGCCCAGCTGCCGCTCTCCCGCGAGCTGGAGGAGATCCCCGCCCGCGCGGGTCTCGAGGAGGCGCCCAGCGGTGGCTGGCAGCAGCAGCTGTCGCGCTTCGGCGAAGAGCTCAAGGACCTAGTGGTGATTCGCCACCACGACCAGGCGCTGGAGAGCCTGATCAGCCCCGAGCAGGAATCCTACCTGCGCCAGAGCGCTCGCCTGGTGCTGGAGCAGGCCCAGTTGGCCCTGCTCGAGGAGGAGCAGGCGCTCTATGAGGCGAGCCTCGACAAGGCGTTGTCGATGATCGACGGCTACTACGACACCGGCCGTGAGGAAGTGCAGGCCGTCATCGAGCGCCTCGAGTCCCTCCAGGAGCGGACCATCCGCCCCGAGCTGCCCGACATCAGCGGCTCCCAGGAGGCGCTCGCCACCTTCATCGAGCGGCGCTTCGGCTCGCGCAACGATCAGGGAGATGACGCATGAGAAAGCTGATCCTGCTCGTCGTCGTCGGCCTGGCGCTGGGGGCGCTGTTCGGCCAGCTGATGGTGTCGCTCCCCGGCTATTGGTTGATACGGGTGGGCGAGACCTCCGTGCAGACCTCGTTCTGGTTCGGGCTGGTGCTTCTGCTCGCCGCCTTCCTGGTACTGCACTTCGCCCTGCGCGTGTTGACGCGCCTGTCGCGCCCGGTCTCCCGCTTCAAGGTGTGGAACAGCCGCACCCGTCACCGCAACGCCATGAAGCGCACCGTGCGCGGCCTGGTGGCGCTGGCTGAGGGGCGCTGGAAGCGCGCCGAGAAGGCGCTGGTCAAGGCCGCTGACGACTCCAGCACGCCGCTGGTCAACTACCTCTCCGCGGCACTCGCGGCCCACTATCAGGGCCGCTTCGAGCAGGCCGATACCCTGCTCAAGCGCGCCCACCTCAGCACCCAGGGAGCCGATACCGCGGTGGGTCTGATGCAGGTGCAGCTGATGCTCGACCGCCAGCAGTACGAGGAGGCGCTGGCCATCCTCACGCGGCTCGACCGCCAGCTGCCCAACCACCCCCAGGTGCTCAAACAGCTCAAGCAGGCCTACCTGAGCGTCAGCGACTGGGAGGGCCTGCGCCGCCTGATGCCGCGCCTGGCCGCCCGTCAGCTGGTGTCCGCCGAGGAGCGCCACGAGCTGGAATACCGTGCCTATCGCGAGCTGCTGATCCAGGAAGCTCGCGATCCCAGCCACGTGGAGCGGGTGCGCAACCTCTGGGCCGACATGCCCGATTCGCTGCGTGGCAACGTCGAGCTCATCGCGCTCTACACCGAGGCCCTGGTGCGCGGCAAGGAGGAGGGGATCGCCGAGCGGCTGCTGCGCCACTCCCTCAAGGAGCACTGGGACAGCCGCCTGGTGCTGCGCTACGGCCTGCTCAACGTCGACCCGGCGCGCCAACTGGTCCACGCCGAAAAGTGGCTTCAGGAGCGGCCCAACGACCCCGACCTGCTGCTCACCCTGGGACGGCTGTCGCTGCGCAATGCCTACTGGGGCAAGGCCCAGGAGTACTTCGAGGCCAGCCAGCGCCAGCGCCCCAGCGGCGTGGTGTGTGCCGAGCTGGCGCGCCTCTACGCCAACCTGGGCGAGCACAACAAGAGCCAGCTCTACTACCGCCAGAGCGTCGAGCTGCTCGACAAGTCGCTGCCGTCGTTGCCCCAGCCGGCCGAGGTGGCCGCCAACGGCAAGCCGGCGGAGAAGGAGAAGGGGCGCAAGGCCGGGTAGGCGTCACAAGGCGGTGTCGTGAGGCGCCGCTGTCCTCCTCTCCACGCAAGCGGGGGGCTGCCTTGGGCAGCCCCCCGCTTGCGTTGTCCCCTTGGAAAGCGAGGCCGGGCGAGGTCCCTGGCCGCGGTTCACGGCCAGGGACGGGCTCAGTCCTCGTCTTCGTCGAAGTCGCCCTTGCGGGCGGGGTTGGGCCGAGCGCGCGGGTCCTCCTCGCCGGCCCGGCTGCTGGCCTCGGAGCTGGGCTGGCCGCCGGGGCGGCCATCCACATCGAAGGCCTGCTGCATGACGCGCAGGTTGGCGGGCGGTGCCTCGCCCTCCTTGCCCACGCCGAAGTAGAGGGTGGTGTGGGGGAAGGGAATCTCGATGCCCTTGGCGTCGAAGTGCAGCTTGACCAGGCGATTGTAGGCGCGGCCTACCGCCCACTGGGTGCCCGGGGTGGTCTTGATGCGCACGCGAATGTTCACCGAACTGTCGGCCAGCGCGATGACACCGGCCACTTCCAGGGGCGCGACCAGGTTCATCCGGTGCTCCTCGTCGTTGCTCAGCTCGTCGAACGCCTCGCGCAGGGCGATGATCGCCTCGTCGATGCTCTCGCGATAGGCGATGCCGTACTCGCCCACGTGGTAGGCGAACTCGCGCATGTAGTTGGAGACGGTGTCCACGCTGGAGAAGGGCACGATGTGGTAGGTGCCGTTGAGGTCGCGAATGCCCACCGAGCGGATGCTGAGGCGCTCGGCCACGCCGGTGATCCCGCCCACGGTGACCACGTCGCCGGTGTTCATGGCATTCTCGACCTGGATGAAGATGCCGGTGATGACGTCCTGGACCAGCTTCTGGGCCCCGAAACCGATGGCCAGGCCCAGTACACCGGCACCGGCGATCAGCGGGCCGATGTTGATGCCGATCTCGGCCAGCACGATCATCGCGGTGATGGTCAGCACGGCGATGGCCAGGGCGTTGCGGAACAGCGTCAACAGCGTCTTGGCGCGCGCCGAGGGTTCGCCGGTGCCAGTCTCGGGGTTGAGCTTGTGCTCGATCAGGCTGGCCAGCCCCAGCCAGGCGGCGATGGCGATCACCAGGATGAAGGCCACGCTGACCAGCTTGCCGATCAGGCCGCGCCCCGTCTCGGAGGCGTACCAGCCGGCCAGGTCGAAGGCGCTCCAGGCGTTGAGCACCAGCAGGATCACGGCGATCAGGATCACCGTGCGCAGCACCCGCAGGGCATTGGGCACGTAGGCGTTGAGGCGCGGCTCGAGCATCGGCAGCTTGCGGCGCAACTCGTCGGAGAGGCGGATGCGCCGGCCGATGGTCTGGGTCAACAGGGTAGAGATCAGCATGCCGGCAACCACGGCGGCCAGGGTCTTGAGGGTGGCGAAGAGCACGAACGGCAGGGCGTCGGCCGGCCGGGTCAGCGTCAGCACCAGTACCACCAGGAAGTAGGCCAGGGCGAAGAGGTGCCAAGTGCGGGCGAACAGCTGCAACGACAGGCGCGTGGCGGCCAGCTCGGTGCGGGCGCCCAGCGCCATCAGGTTGTCGCGCAGGCGAACACGGTTCTTGAGCACCACCGTCACGGCATAGAGGAAGGCGCCGAGCATGATCAGGGTGCCGATGCCCTGGCCGAGCGCCGGCGACAGGTAGAAGTTGGTCAGCGGCACCACCACCATCAGGCCATAGCCCACCAGGCCCACCAGGCGGGCGATCCAGCGGTTCCAGTAGGCGGCCTCGGCGGCGGCGATGGGCAGCAGGCGCAGCCCTTCGTAGCGCGACGAGAAGAGCATGCGTACCCCCGCCTTGATCAGCTCGATGACCAGGAAGGCGTTGAGGAACAGCGAGGCGCGGGTGGAGAGCTCGCCGGTCTCGCCGACGGCGAAGGTGGCGATGAGGTTGCCGCCCAGATAGGCCAGTGCCACCACCAGCACGTCGACCGCGGCGGCCAGGGCCACGCACAGCACCAAGCGCAGTACCGGCGTCAGGCCGTTTCCGGCCAGCGACCACTGACTCAAGCGCGTGAACAGCGGGCGCACCAGGCGGCGAAAGGCCACGAAGAGCACGAAGGTGGCGAGAATCACCAGCCCCAGGTTGATGGCGGCCGAGGTGAAGGCGGCTATGTCGAAGCGCCCGGCATCGCCGCTGGCAAGGCCGGTGAGGACACCGATCAGGTTGTCGAACTGGCTGCCGATATCGCCGGCGATGCGGCTGGTGAGTTCGGCCAGCTGCCGGGGCAGCGAGGGGGCGGCGGTGTCCTCCTCGGCGGCGGGGGCGGCCGCGTCCGTCTCTTCCGCCAGGCCGCGCAGCTGTTCGATCAGCTGCTGGCGTGTCTGGTCGTTCTCCAGCAGGTCGGCCAGGGTGTCGTAGGCCGGCGGCTCGCTGCCGCTCGCTTCCTGGGGGGCCTGTGCCTGGACCGGTGCGACTGTCGCCAGCAGGGCGAGCAGCAACCAGCCAAGGAGCAGGGGTAGGGCTCGCAATGACTTCACGCGGTGACCTCCATCTCGTGGCGTGTGAGAACGCATCCATCGGGCCGCACCCGGGGGCTGCTCGTCGGATAGGGCGGCATGATACGGTTTTTCCACCCGGATCACGACCCGGTGGCACTGACGTACAAGTGTTGTACATCAGTGCCCGGTTGCCAATGGGCGGATGCGTCGTGCGGCTCACTCGCTCGAGCGGTCGCTCACCCAGGCGCCGGCGTCGGGAATGGTCATGGTGTAGCTCTGGCTCAGCCAGGGCGAGCTGATCATGAAGTCGGCGCTGGCGGCGTTGCAGGCCACCGGCACGTTCCACAGCGCCGCCAGGCGAAGTAGCGCCTTGACGTCGGGGTCGTGGGGCTGGGGGGCGAAGGGGTCCCAGAAGAAGATCAACAGGTCGAGCTTCTGCTCGGTGATCAGGGCGCCGATCTGCTGGTCGCCGCCCAGCGGGCCGCTCATCAGTCCCTGAACGGGCAGGCCCAGGGTGCGTGAGACCCGGCTCGCCGTGGTGCCGGTACCGACGAGTTCGTGGTCGGCCAGGGTCTCCTGCCAGCGCCCCGCCCACTCCAGCAGCTCCTCCTTCTTGCCGTCGTGGGCGATCAGGGCGATGCGCTTGCGCGCCGGGAGGGTGCGCGTCACGGTGCGCCGCGGTCGGGGATCGCTCATGGTGTCATACCTTCAGGATTTTCAGGGTATTGGTGCCGCCGTGGGCGTTCATGTGATCGCCGCGGGTGAGAATCACGTGATCTCCCGGCGCAGCGGTGCCGTGCGCCACCACCCGCGCCAGCGCCGCGTCGTTGAGCGCCTCGGCGGCCATCGCGCTGGTGTCGAAGGGCAGCGACACCACCCCCCGATAGAGCGCCATG
>NZ_WHMA01000012.1:10913-93325 GCF_010994375.1 Halomonas sp. NO4 | reverse complement strand
GCCCCACATCGTTCAGAGTCTAACAGCCGCTGATACTCCAACTAGCTTGACAGTGGGGGGATCCCTCTCCCTCCCAATCCTCTACTATCCCGCCCCAGCCGTAGGAACATCGATCTCCCGGTCGGTCCTGCGATAGGGGTAAGCTTGCCGGTTGAAGAGCTCGCAGTAGACCCCCTTCCTTGCAATCAACTCGTCATGAGTCCCCGCCTCGCGAATTTCTCCCTTGTCTAATACATAGATGCAGTCGGCCAGGCGCACCGTCGAAAGGCGGTGGCTGATGATCAGAGCGCCGCGGTGGTCGATGCGCTCGCGGAAGTTCTCGAACAGTTCGAATTCGGCGCCCGGATCCAGGGCGCTGGTCGGTTCATCGAGGATGATGAACTGCGATCGATGGAGGAAGGCCCGCGCCAGGGCCACCTTTTGCCACTGGCCGATGCTCAGCTCCTGGCCGTCGTCGAACATGCGCGTGAGGGGCGTCTGATAACGCCAGGGCAGCGCCTCGATGAAGGGCGCGGCTCCGGCGTTCTCGGCCGCCGTTTCGATACGCGCCTCGGCGTCGGGGCCCTGGATATCGCCAAAGCGGATATTGTCGCCTGCCGTGGCAGCATAGTGGGCGTAGTCCTGGAAGATCACGCTGAACAGGCGTCGATAGGCTTCGAGGCCGTATCGGCGAATATCCACGCCATCCAGGGTGATGCGGCCCTGGGTAGGATCGTAGAGGCGGCACAGCAGCTTGATCAGCGAGGTCTTGCCGGAGCCGTTGGCGCCCACCAGGGCGACGATCTGTCCGGGGGCGATGCGCAGGTCGATGTCGTTGAGCGCCGGAGTGTCGCTGCCCGGGTAGTGAAAGCCGACCTTCTCGAAGCGGATCCCCTCGCTGAGTGGCTCCGGGATGGGCTCCGGCGCCTCGGGGTCGGTGAGGTTCGGGCGGATCTCCAGGAAGGCCAGCAGCAGGCCGATATAGAGGTGGTCCTCGTAGAGCTTGCCGAGCTGCTGGACCAATTCCTGGCCCATCGACTGGGCGCGCTGGAAGATCAGCAGGAAGAGCACCAGATCCCCCATACTGTTGCGCCCCTCGCGGGTCTGCCAGACGAGCAGGCCCAGGGCGCCGAAGAAGGCCAGGGTCGCCAGGCCCGCCACCAGGAGCTCGAGGCGGGTGCGCCGCCAGGTGATTTGCAGCCGCTCGCGGCGGATGCTGCCACGCAGGTTGGCATACTGGTCGCGCAGGTAGTCGCCCAGGCGGTGGAGACGCAGCTCCTTGGCGTGCAGGTCGGAGGTGATCAGCCAGTCAAGGTAGCTGGCCCGGCGCTCCATCTGAATACGCCGGCGCTGCCAGTCATGAAAGTGGCGCGTGAAGTGCAGGCGCACCAGCAACGCCGGAACGATGGCCAGCACCAGGACCGGCAGCAGCCGCCAGTCGATGGCGCCGATCAGCATGACCACCGCGCCCAGCATCAGGGCGTTCTTGAACAGCATCAACAGGTTGCCGACGACCTGGGCAGGGCGCTGACTGCCCGCCTCCCTGGCTCGTTGCAGTGTGTCGAAGTAGCGAGGACTCTCGTAGAAGGCAAGGTCGGCATCGATGGCGGTGGCATGGATCCGGGTGTCGATATGCTCGGCTACCAGCAGTCCCTGGGTTTCCCGGGCTAGGCCGGCGAAGGCACGAACCGCCAGGTAGGCCAGCGAGCAGGCGGCGGTCAGGGCGACCTGGCCCAGCAGCGGCGTCAGGCTTGCTTCGCTGGCTCCGCCGGCGAGACCGGCGGTGATGATGTCCACCAGTCGCTTGAGTAGATAGAGCACGCCCAGGGCGAAGGCCACCTCGAGCAGCATCAGCAGGCTGCTCGCCAGGGTCCAGCCGGGGCTACTGTGCCACAGCAGTGGCAGCATGCGCCGGAAGGTGTCCAGCGGGGCGAGTAGTCTGGCGAGCCAATTCATGAGCGGGGAGAGCGTGGCAGGTGTTTCACCAAACCGCGCACCGGTCGGGTGAACCAGTAGAGCCACTGCCAGTCGCGGGGCAGCGGACGCTGGCGGTAATCGCTGTAGCTCGGCCGCCAGGGGCGCACCAGGCGACCTAGCCGCCATGCCAGTCGCCGTGAACGCTGGGTTTGCCAGGGGTAGGCGAAGTCACTGGTGGTGTTGCGCTGGCGCAGGGCCAGCTCGGTAGCATAGTCGCCCTGCAGGGTGGTCAGGCAGTCGCGAAGCAACGCATGCCCATGCGCCCCGAGGGTCTCGTCATGCCATGGCTCGGGGCCGGCACAGGCATGCTGGAAGGCAAGGGCGGCCTCCAGGGTGGCACTCAGCCCCCGACGTCGGGCACACGCTCGCGTCGTATCCAGGTCGAAGTCCGGATGGCGCCGGATGGCATCCAGGTCCACCAGCCAGTGCAGGCGGGACCAGTGATGCCGGGTATGGTGCAGGCAGAGATAGACAAACAGCTCGCTGGTCGGCATCACCCGAATGACGTCGTCGCCCAGCGATAGCGGTTCGGCGTCGGCCAGGATCTCGCGGGTGACATAGAGGCCGGGTTCCTGATCGAGCCGTTGGTGGATCTCGAGGGGAATGCCCTCCGGCGAGCACAGGGTGATGACTCCCTGGGCATGTACGGCGAAGGCCAGGCTCTCGCGATCCGCTTCCAGCGCCGCCGGCTGGCAGGGCGTGCAGCCCTGTTCCAGGGCGGCCGCGAGCAAGTCGACCATCCGCTCACCGGGTACCAGCAGGTCGATATCGCGGCTGTAGCGCAGGCCCGGGTCGGCGTAGTAGCGGGCTGCGAGCGCCGGCCCCTTGAAGAAGAGGTAGGGCACGCCCAGCGGTTCGAGCAGTTGGCTGGCCAGGCGTTGTGGGATGGCGGCCAGCCGCAGGTTATGCCGGACCACGGCCAGGCTGGCGTCACGCATCCGGGTCAATTCCTCGGCCGGCAGACATGCAGGTGCCAGGCGGCGAAGGTGGCGATAGACCAGCGGCAGGATGAAGGCGCGACTTGCTTGCTCGGTCAGCGCGCTCCAGTCGTCGATGCGCTGGCACAGCGCCAGGGCGGCGTCGTGCTGCGGCGGGGTGAGCTCCAAGCGTGCCAGCAACAGCAGCAGGCGCAGGGGGACGGGTGGGGCAGCGTTCGACGATTCACGCATCCGGCTCGTCTCCCGCCTTGATCGCCGCGATCAGCGGGCGCCAATGAGTGGTCATCGCGGCCAACGAGCGGGGACGCCGGAAGCGGTAGACGCGGATGCGGTTGGCCAACTCGCTCGCCTGCTGCATCAGCCGGCCCGGGGCGCGCTCCAGCGCCCCCAGTTCGGGGCGGTAGATGGTTGCCATCACGGCCTGGAAGGCCGCCACGCCTCGCAGCCGTTCCAGGCTGGCGGCCTCGCCGGATGCAGCCGACTCCAGCACCACCAGAGCCTTCAGCGGCCGGGCAGCGGGCTGGAACCCCTGGTGACGGAGCAGGTGGTACTTGTCGGTGCGTGATAGATCCTGCACCAGGCCGTGGGACGCGATACCCAGGCTAGCCAGGGTGTCCTTCCACAGCTTGAGGCGAGGTGGGCCGGGGTAGAGAAGGGGCGTTGTCTCCTCGGGCCGGATCACCGCCACATCGTCGCTCACCAGTGGCCAGCCCTGGCGATGGTGCAGCCAGGCCGCCAGGGTCGACTTGCCTGCCCCCGAGGGGCCGGTGAAGCCCCAGACGCCGCTCGGCGTCTCCAGGGCGCTGAGGTGTAGTGGTAGCCAGTGGCGCTGATGCAGCAAGGCGCCCAGGGCGCCGCCGAGCAGGTAGAGCCGGATATCGGCGGCACTCGCTCCCGGGGGGGCACCGCGCCCTACCCGACGCTCGACCAGGATTTGCCGGCCCTGCTCGATGCGCAGGCGCATCACGTCCGGGAACTGCAGCTGGCAGTGCGTTTCATCGGCCTGTATCCAGGGTGTGTCCGTATGCTCGCCGTCGCGGGCGGGGGGCAGTTCGGCGAGGAGGATCCGGGCGTCCGGCGAGGGGGCCGGGCGGGTGGTGACTAGTTCCGGCAGCTCGAGCTGCGAGGCCAGCTGCAGGCCGTAGCAGCGGTAGTGATAGAGGAGGGCGGAGCGCACGGCGTCTTGACCCCGACGCTCGAGCGGTTCGATGCGAGTGACACCGGAAGGCAAGCCTGTTGCGTGGTATATTGGCAAGGAGCCGCTCCCGTGCTCATCGGCCGGCCGTGACCTGATTTCAGCAGCAGTTCAGCAGCCGGGTGACGGTAACAACATCTCGAAACAATGGGATAATAAAAACTACATTGCTGAGAGTATAGCACGTGTCGTCACGTTCAAGGCATTGATGGCAGGTGGGGCCCCAAACGCCACATCTGATCGTGGCGCTCCCACTACCTTCCCAGGCGGCGTTCCCTGGTGAGGTCGAACAGGCGATGCGACGACTTCCAGTGAGGGCAGAGGAAGGCCATGTTCGACACGATCTTGGTGGTCTGTGCCGGCAACATCTGCCGTAGCCCGGTGGGCGCGGCACTGCTCCGGCAGCGCCTGCCCGGCAAACGCATCTATTCCGCCGGTCTCGGCGCTCTGGTTGGCGATGGCGTGGAACCCACCGCCCGCGAACTCGCTGAAGCCGACGGCCTCGATGTTAGTGATCATCAAGCCCGACAGCTGACCGTCGACATGTTGCAACACGCCGACCTCATTCTGGTCATGAGCGAAGGCCAGCGTCGCGCCGTGGGCGAGCTTTCTCCCACTGCCATGGGCAAGACCATGTGCTTTGGCTGCTGGCTCGGCGCACCTGATCAACAAGGGGAATTCATTCCCGATCCCTACCGCAAGAGTCGGGAAGCCTTCGAACACGTGCACCATCTCCTCAAGAGCGCCGCCGAGTCCTGGGCAAGCCGCTTGGGGTAGCTAACCCGTTGTTTACGTTCACAACCAGAAATCCCCATCCCCGGATAGGGATTTTGACCATAACTCGCGGATGGCCTACTGCTACCGCGACACTGCGTACTTCTTCCTGAAGACCCACGCCGAGTTTCCCGACAAAGTGCGATGACCCTTATTGATTCGGGAACTGATGCCCATAGCACGGCGCCGAGGCCGGTTCGCTGTCCTCGGCGTCCTCTTCGCGTAGCGCCTGCAGGAGGGCATCTCTCAGGATGGGCAGGTGCGAGTCGTCGAGGTTGCGAGTGGCGGAGAGCAGCGTCAGCCGCCCTTGGCGGGCATGGCGCATGAGAGGGATCAGGCTCTCCGGATCGTCACGCAGTTCGCCGCGATAGCGCGCGGCGAAGACCGCCGGGCTGATTTCGCCGCGATGGTGCTGACGCCGTAGCCCTGGGGAGGGGGAGGCGTCGCGGTACCAGTCGGTGAGCTCGAGGCTCTCGCGACGCTTGCCGCGTGGCCAGAGGCGGTCGACCAGCACACGGGCACCGTCGTCCGGTTCGGCCGGGCTGTAGACGCGCTTGAGAACGATCTCGTAGCTCATGGAAACCTCCTCGTGCGTGGCGGCCGTTCCATGCCGTCTTTAGGGCCCGTGTCTGGGCCGGTTGTCCAGCGATGCCAGGGCCCGGCGGGCGCGTTCCTGCCAGGGTCCGGTTTGGTCGGCTGCCTTCTGAAGGGCTTCACGAGCCGCTTCGGTGTTGCCGCGTTCGTCCAGCGCTAGTCCGAGATTGAGCCATGCCACGGCGAGATCTTCCTGCCTGCTCACGGCACGTCGAAAGGCGGCGATGGCACCGCCACGATCGCCCGTGGCATGACGTGCGTTGCCCACGGCGAAGTGCGCCATGGCCGCCTGGGGAAAGCGCGTGGCGATGGCCTCCCAAGCGGGCAGGGCCGCTTGGGCACCCTGGACGCGTTCGAAGGCGGCGGTGGCGTCGATGGCCCCACCGGCGTCGATGGCGGTGGGCAGCTCCCCCGGGGTGAGCACCACAAAGGCCCAGCGGTCGCTACGTGCCCAGGTGGCGTCGAAGCGGCGGAAGGACTCGATGCGCTCGGGCGTCTCGCCACTGTGCAGCGTCAATTCGTTGGTGTCTCGATCGTAGCCGATGGCGACGGCGTAGTGCCACAGCGGCCAGGCGGGCAGGGCGAGGTTCTGCAGCACCACCACCGGCCGACCCGCGTCGAGCTCGGTGAGCAGCGCCTCGAAGCGGTTGTCGATCACGAAGGGAATACGCCCCTGGCGGCGCACGGCAGCCAGCATCTCCGGCTGCACGCTGCCTTCGCGCCCCGGCAGGAAAACCTGGGGAATCAGCGCCTCGACGCTGGTGTCGACCCCTTGGTGCTCGAGCGCCATGGCCAGGGAGGCCGGGCCGCATTGGTAGTCGCGCTGGCCGTGGAAGGGCACGTCCTGGATGAATACCTGGGCCGGCAGCGTCTGTGCGGCGTTCTCGCTCAGACGCGGCGTGGCGGCGCAGCCGCCTAGCAGCAGCACGAGACCCAACAGCAGAACGCCCGCCAAGCGGGCGTTCTGCAAGCGCTGTGATGCCAGGTAGAACATCCTCGTCGGCTCAGCGCGTGAAGGGGAAGACGTTGGTCAGGCCGAGAATATCGGTCACCAGGAGGATGACGAACACCGCGAAGAGAGCGCCCACCACACTGGCCCCGGCGGGCATCTCGTCGAGGCGGTCGGCCATCTGCTCAGCCTCGGCGTCGGATAGGGCGGCCACGCGGGCCTCCACGTCCGCCGGGTCGACACCCTGGGCCATCAGCTGCTCGCGGACATCGTCACGTGCCAGCACATCATGAATGCGTTCACGTGCGTCGCTGGTGTGCTCGGCATCGAGTGCTGCCTGGGTGCCAACCAATCCGCCATTGCCCGCCTGAGGGGCAGCGGCAACCGGTAGGCTGCCCAGTACCAGGGTGGCGATCAGCAGGAGACTGAGGTAGCGGCGAAGGGTGGTCATGGTGTGGCTCCTTCTCTTGTCCATTGAGTTTCCAAGTGAACCATTGAGCTTCCAAGTGAATGTGGCGGGCTGCGACTGTCCTTGCACGATGCCTTCTCAGTATAAGAGCAATGGGTGAGATATTTCATGCCGTGGCTGTCACGCTGTGCTCATCTCGGTGCGGTTGCGGCCATTGGCCTTGGCTAGATAGAGCGCCCGGTCGGCCCGCGAATAGAGATGATCGAAGTCTGCCTGGCTGCCCTCGCCGGTGGCCAGCCCCAGGCTTACGGTGATCCTGGTTGGCACGCCAAGGGCCGTCTCGCTCAGTGCCGCCACTTGGTGGCGGATACGCTCGGCAAGCTCGAGTGCGCCCTTTGCCATCGTGTCGGGCATCAGGATACAGAACTCCTCGCCGCCGATACGGGCGACCACGTCGGCCTGGCGGGTCTGCTCTTTCAGGGTCTGGGCAAAGACCTCGAGCACGCGGTCGCCGGCGGGGTGGCCCCAAGTATCGTTGAGGTGCTTGAAGTGGTCCAGGTCCAGTAGGGCCAGGCTCAGGGGGCGTTCGTTGCGCAGGCTCTGCTGGTACAGCCGTTCGGCATTTTCCAGCAGGTGGCGTCGATTGCTGAGACCGGTGAGCTCGTCAATAAGGCTCAGCCTGGACACGAGCTCCCGCTGGTGGCTCAGGCGCAGCAGGGCCAGCATCAGGCCGCCCACCACGGCGAGGGCGAGCAGGACCAGCAGGCCGATGGCCCATCCCAGCCGCTCCATGACTTGGCGCTGCTCGCCGGCCGCCACGTGGATCAGGTCGTTCAGCTCGCTGTAGGCCCAGGCTAGCTCGTTCTCGATCTGGTAGCCCAGTTCGTCCAGGGCTGCGCGTTCGTCCTCGGTGAGCGTGCCGTCCTCCATCAGCGCCTCCATCTCGGGAAGGAGGTCACTGGCACGCGACAGCGCCTCCAGCGCCGGGGCGTAATCGTCGGGATTCAACTGGCTTTGGGCGAGACCGTGGCTGACGCCCTCGATATGCTGGGGAATGCGCCATACCAGGCTGTCGAAGCGGTCAGTGTGCAGGTGATCGGGGTGCTCCTGCATGGCGTCCAGGGTGGTACGCAGTAGCAAGGGATGTTGCTGAGCGCGCACCACGTCGGCTACCAGCGCCGTGTAGTTCGCGCCCACGTGTTGGCGGGCATTGGCCACGTAGAGGCCAATGGCGAGGGAGCAGGCCCCGGCGAACAGGCTGAAGCCGAGCGCCATGCCCCAGCCCAGAGTAAAGGTGCGCCGGTCTTTCATCAGATTTGCGCGAGATACCTCGCACTTCTAGTGCGAGGAGGGATAGCGCGTCGTCCCCAGGACGACCCTGTTTCTCGCTGCCTCCTTCTTAGGTGGTTGCTACCTTACATCTTTCAGTCTATTTTGTGAGACATGACGAAACGCGCCTACAAATACCGCTTCTACCCGACACCCGAGCAGGAGCAGCTCCTGGCCAGGACGTTCGGGAGCGTGCGTTTCGTCTACAACGCGGTGCTTCGCTATCGAACCGATGCGTTCTATGAGCGCCGAGAGAAGATCGGTTATGTGGCGGCGAATGCTGAGCTGTCGCGAATGAAGAAGGCCGACGACACCGCCTTCCTCAATGAGGTCAGCTCGGTTCCGCTTCAGCAGTGCCTGCGCCATCAGCAGACGGCATTCAAGAATTTCTTTGAAGGCCGAGCCCGCTACCCGGCTTTCAAGAGCAAGCGACACTGCCAATCGGCGGAATTCACGCGCTCGGCCTTCACGTACCGGGATGGCCAGCTGTTCCTCGCCAAGTGCAAGGAGCCGCTGGCGATCCGCTGGAGCCGCGATCTCCCTGGCGAACCCACCACCGTTACCGTGTCCAAGGACTCGGCCGGCCGCTATTTCGTCAGCTGCCTGTGCGAGTTCGAGCCCGAGGCGCTGCCCGTCACGCCGAAGACGGTAGGCATCGACCTCGGCCTGAAAGACCTGTTCGTCACCAGCGACGGGCATCGAATCGGCAACCCCCGCCATACGGCGAAGTATGCGACCCGTCTGGCCAAGGCACAGCGCCGGCTGAGCAAGAAGCAGCGCGGCTCGAAGAACCGCGCCAAGGCCCGGCAGAAGGTCGCACGCCTTCACGCCAAGATCTCCGATTGCCGAATGGACCGCCTGCACAAGCTGTCCCGCCAGATCGTCAACGAGAACCAAGTGATCTGCGTCGAGTCCCTCAAGGTGAAGAACATGCTGCGCAACCGCTCACTGGCCAAGTCGATCAGCGACGCCGGCTGGGGCGAGTTCGTCCGCCAACTGGAATACAAGGCGGCCTGGGCGGGCCGGCAACTGTCGGCTATTGACTCGTGGTATCCCTCCAGCAAGCGTTGCTCCGAGTGCGGGCATGTGATGCCCGAGATGCCGTTGCAGGTTCGGGCCTGGACGTGCCCCGGGTGCGCAGCCGAGCACGACCGCGACATCAATGCCGCGATCAACATCAAAGCCGCCGGGCTGGCGGTGTTAGCCCTTGGAGAGAATGTAAGCGGCATGGAGTCCGTGTCCGGTTCTCGGTGAATTGGGAATCCTCTTCCTTCAGGGAGAGGAGCGGTCAATGGGCATGGATTTCCCGAATCGACCAAATCCACCGCGTCATGGACTCGCTGCCCTCGGCAACCGCCTCGGCATCGGCGGGCACGACCAGCAGGGTAGGGCCGAAGTTGTCGCGAGTGAGCGGTTCGCCATCGAGGCGGGTTACCAGCAGGTAGCGCTTCGCCGCCCGATCCTTGGGCGAGAGAAAGACGGTGTAGTCATCGTGGGCGATGAAACGCAGGCGCGAGGCTTCGTCGAGCCCCTGGGCGGCGAGAAAGTCGTCAAGCCACACGCCGGCAAAGCGTCCTTCCAGCCCCTCGAAGTGAAGCAGGCTTACCTCGTGAAGCCCCAATGACTCGATCTTCGCCCGGCTTACATGGCGTTGCTCGCCATCCTGCTGGAGAGTCAGGATTGGCGTATCGTCTTGCGAGGGAGGCAGATCGCTCGAGGTCACGGCCGCTGCCCGGGCCGAGCCGTCGCCGAGAAACAGCACCAGGGCGAGAAAAGCCGCTAGCCAGGTAGCGCCGTATGGTGTGGGGCTACGACGGCAGTACCAGGGGAGGGGCAGTCGATGGGTTTGGCGCATGGGCGTACGCTCTATGCCGGGGTTTCAGTCGATTGTGGCAGAAAACTGCGGCCGGGAGATGACTTCCCGCCAACGCTAGGATTAACCAACCCGGTATGAGCCCGGCATTTCGGCCAGCAGCCCCCGTCCGCCGGCGAGTGTCAGGGCCAGGTCGTGCAGACCGTCCCAAGAGGGCAGTGGTGAGGCTCCTTTGATGGCGAGGTCGAGGCGCTGGGCGAACAGCAGCAGCTTGTGCAGGCGCCGGATCGGCAAGCGTGCGATGGCCTGCTGGTAGGCGGGACGGCGCTTCTCGAAGATGGCCGGCTTCTGGGCCTTGCAGGCGTGCTCGAAGCTCTGGCCCTGATCGAGGTGCTGATGCAGCGAGAGCAGGGTGCGCAGCTCGCGACTCAGCGCCCACAGCACGATGGGCGGCTCGACCCCCTCGCCGCGCAGCCCGGCGACGATTCGCGAGACCCGTGCCGGCTCGCCCCGCAAACAGGCATCGGTCAGGGTGAAGACGTCGAAACGGGCGCTGTCCTCGACATCGCCAGCCACTTGGCGGGCCGAGATCCGACCGCTGGGCGGCGCTAGCAGGGCCAGCTTCTGCAGCTCCTGGTCGGCGGCCAGCAGGTTGCCCTCGGTGCGCTCGCCCAGCAGGCGGGCCGCTTCCAGGTCGAGGTTCAGGCCGTGCCGGCTGGCCCGGTCGCGCAGCCAAAAACCCAGCCGCGACAGGTCGACGGGCCACACCGGCACGAACAGGCCGACCTTGTCGAGGGCCTTGAACCAGGCGCTCTTCTGCTGGCGGAAGTCGAGCTTGCCCATGCTGATGAGCAGCACGTCATCGCTGCCGGCGAGGCGCTCGGCGTGCTCCTGGAGCGCCCGGCTGCCCTCCTGGCCCAGGCTGTGGTTGCCCAGGCGCAGCTCGATCAGCTTGCTGGTGCCGAACAGCGAGAGGTTGCTGGCCATCTCGTGAAGCTGGCCCCAGGCGAAGTTGGCCTCCACGTGGAGCACCTCGCGCTCCTCGACACCGCTGGCGCGGGCGGCGGCACGCACGGCGTCGCACGCCTCCATGTGCTGTAGCGGTTCCTCGCCGGACACGATCACCACGGGGGGCAGTCGCTTGGCCAGCGCCTCGGGCAGCTTGTCGGCAAAGACTTTCACGAACGCTTCCTCACGGGTCCAGGCCGCGCAGTCGCTCGAGCAGGCGGCGCACGGCCTCGCGGCGCAGTGTCGCTTCGGCCTCCGCACGGAGCTCATCCTGGGCCAGCAGGTTGGCATCGCTCAGCGTGAGGCGCTCGCTTACCTCCAGGGTCTGCTGGGGCACAACGAAGGCGCCGTCGGCACGACGCTGCACCGAGAAGGGGACACTGAGCACCAACTCCACTTCCCGGGCGCCGGCATCCAGCACGCTCAGCCGGCGTTCGTTCAACGTCGCGTTGCCGAGGTTGAGCACCCGGGGAGCCCCGTCGTGGATCCGAGTCCCGGCGCCGCGCAGCCGCTCGGCGAGCTGGTTCGACAGTTCGTTTTCGGGGCCGGCGAGCGCCAGTTCGTCGATGACCGGGCCGCGGTCATCAAGGCCGCGCAGGCGGAAGCCGCAGCCGGCCAGCGCCAGGGCGGTGGCGCCGATCAGGCCGCGCGTGAGAAGAGTGCGTCGCTGCATAGTGGTTCCTGTGTGGCCTTAACCGACGACGATGTTGACCAGCTTGCCGGGCACCACGATCACCTTGCGCACCGTCTTGCCCTCGGTGTGGCGCTGGACGTTCTCGGCGGCCAGCGCCTGGCGCTCGATGGCGGCCTTGTCGGCAGCGGCCTCCACCTCGATGCGCGCGCGCAGCTTGCCGTTGACCTGCACCACCAGTTCGATGGTGTCGCGGGCGAGCGCTGCCTCGTCGACGGCGGGCCAGGGCGCGTCGATCACCGGCTCGTCATGACCCAGTGCCTGCCACAGCGCGTGGCAGGTGTGCGGGGTGATGGGGGCGAGCAGCAACACACAGGCCTCCACTGCCTCGCGGGCCACCGCCAGACCCTGCGCGGAGGTGTCCTGGCCCTCGTTCTGGAAGCGACCCAGGGCATTGGTCAGCTCCATCACCGCGGCGATGGCGGTATTGAAGGTGGTGCGCCGGCCGACGTCGTCGCTGGCCTTCTTGATCGTCTCGTGGGTCTTGCGGCGCAACTCGCGCTGGGCCTCGTCGAGGGCCTCGACGTCGAGGCGGCCCGGCTCGCCGGCCTCTCGGTGCTCACAAACAAGGCGCCACAAGCGCTTGAGAAACCGGTGGGCGCCCTCGACGCCGGAGTCGGACCACTCCAGCGACTGCTCGGGTGGGGCGGCGAACATCATGAACAGGCGCACGGTGTCGGCGCCGAAGCGGTCGATCATCGACTGGGGATCGACGCCGTTGTTCTTCGACTTGGACATTTTCTCGATGCCGCCCATCTCGACGGGCTGGCCATCGCTGATCAGGGTGGCGCTGACCGGGCGGCCCTTGTCGTCGCGCTTGACCTCCACGTCGGCGGGGTTGAACCACGCCTTGCCGCCGTTCTCGGTGTCGCGATAGAAGGTCTCGGCGATCACCATGCCCTGGGTGAGCAGGCGCTGGAAGGGCTCATCGGAGTTGACCAGCCCGAAGTCGCGCATCAGCTTGTGGAAGAAGCGCGCGTAGAGCAGGTGAAGAATGGCGTGCTCGATACCGCCGATGTAGAGATCCACCGGCAGCCAGTAGTCGGCGCGCTCGTCGAGCATCGCCTGGTGGTTGTCGGCGCAGGCGAAGCGCGCGTAGTACCAGGCCGACTCCATGAAGGTGTCGAAGGTGTCGGTCTCGCGCGTCCAGCCCTCGCCCAGGTCGAAGAAGGCCGGCATCTTCTTGAGCGGTGAGCCGGTGGCGTCGACGGTGACCTCCATGGGCAGCTCCACCGGCAACTCGTCGTCGGTGAGCGGCACGGTTTGGCCCTCGGGGCCGTACTTGACCGGAATCGGCGCGCCCCAGTAGCGCTGGCGCGCCACGCCCCAGTCGCGCAGGCGGAAGTTGGTCTTCACCTCGCCGCGGCCCAGCGACTCCAGCTTGGCGGCGATGGCCTCGAAGGCCGCGTCGAAATCCAGGCCGTCGAACTCGCCGGAGTGGATCAGGGGGCCGTAGTCGACGTAGGCCCCCTCGGAGAGGTCGGGCGCCTGGCCGTTCTCGTCGGCGATGACCGCCTTGATGGGAATGCCGTACTTGGTGGCGAACTCCCAGTCGCGCTGGTCGTGGCCCGGCACCGCCATCACCGCTCCGGTGCCGTATTCCATCAGCACGAAGTTGGCCACGTAGACAGGCACCTCGTCACCGGTCAGCGGATGCACCGCCACGTGCCCGGTGGGCATGCCCTTCTTCTCCATGGTGGCCAGCTCGGCTTCGGAGGTGCCGCCGCGGGCGCACTCGTCACAGAAGGCGGCCATGTCGGCGTTGTGCGCTGCGACCTCCTTGGCCAGGGGGTGGCTGGCGGCCACCGCCATGTAGGTGACGCCCATCAGGGTATCGGGGCGGGTGGTGTAGACACTCACTGGCGTGTCGGGGGTGCCGTCCGGCGCCTTGACTTCGAAGGTCATCTCCACGCCGCGCGACTTGCCGATCCAGTTGCGCTGCATGGTCTTGACCTGCTCGGGCCACTCGACCTTGTCGAGGTCGGCGAGCAGCTCCTCGGCGTAGTCGGTGATCTTGAGGAACCACAGCGGGATCTCCTTGCGCTCCACCAGCGCCCCGGAGCGCCAGCCGCGCCCCTCGATCACCTGCTCGTTGGCCAGCACCGTCTGGTCGACCGGGTCCCAGTTCACCGCGGCCATCTTCTTGTAGACCAGCCCCTTTTCCACCAGCTTGGTGAAGAACCACTGCTCCCAGCGGTAGTAATCGCTGTCGCAGGTGGCGAACTCGCGGCTCCAGTCATAGGCGAAACCCAGCGCCTTGAGCTGGCTGCGCATGTAGTCGATGTTCTGGTAGGTCCACTTGGCCGGCGGCACCTGGTTCTGAATGGCGGCGTTCTCGGCCGGCATGCCGAAGGCGTCCCAGCCCATGGGCTGCATGACGTTCTTGCCTTGCATGCGCTGGTAGCGGGACACCACGTCACCGATGGTGTAGTTGCGCACGTGCCCCATGTGCAGCTTGCCGCTGGGATAGGGGAACATCGACAGGCAGTAGAACTTCTCGCGGCTGGCGTCCTCCACCGCCTTGAAGCACTGGTGGGTTTCCCAGTAGTGCTGGGCGTCGCGTTCGATCTCAAAGGGCTTGTACTGTGCGTCCATCGGTTCTCGGGTGAGCCTTGTCGAAAAGTACCTGGGATATTGGGCGCAGCCGCCGCGCCACGCTGGTCGGCCGTGCCTTGTCCGGCGTCAGGTCCGGTTCGCAATTTTGCGATAAAACGTTGAACTGACGGCCAGATAGCGTCTAAATGGTAACCAAGGATACCCCAGTCGAGCGGGAGCGGCCATGCCTGTCCCCGCTCGCGAGCCGCTTCGAGGAGAGCAGAGCATGAGAGAAGGTCCCGATCCCAAACGCGAACACCGCCTGCGCGAGGGCTACGAGCGCGTGCTGGCCCGCCTTCAGGAGGGGCGCCGCGACCTGACCTGGGAAAACCTGCAGAAGGAACTGGACGAGGCGGTGGAGTTCGAGGCGGAGCTCGAGGAGTTCACCAAGGATGAGCTCTCCCTGCTGCGGGCCTGGGTGGAACGCGACCTGGTCGATATGCGCCGTTACCTGAGTGCCGGCGGGCGCAGCGTGGCTAGCTGGCTGGGCATCGATCTCGACCAGCTGTCGCGCAAGGTGGTGGAATCCCTGCTCTCCATCGCCGATCGCAGTCAGGCCGAGAAGGCGCGCTTCGAGGAAGACCTGGAGGCCGCCCGTGCCGACTACTGCGAGGGCGAGATGGCCGTGCCCGGGCGCATGGCCTGCGTGCACTGTGACTATGTGGTGGAGCTGGAAGGTGTCGCGCGCATCGAGCCGTGCCACCAGTGCGGGCATCGCTACTTCTATCGCGTGTCGGAATAGCTGCAAGGTACGAGGGGCGAGGCACCCTTCCTTGCCCCTTGCCCCTTGCCCCTTGCCCCTTGCCCCTTCGTTATAACCAGGCCTCCAGCACCATGATGGCTACCACCACCAGCGCGGTCATGACGGCTGCGTAGCCCAGGTTGTGGCGCATCATTCGGTAGCCGCTGACCCCATAGCGTCCTTGCAGCGAGAGGTTGATGCCCGAGAGCGGCCCCACCGAGGTGCCCACCGCCCAGGAGGCCAGGGCGACGAAAGCGAATAGCGTCTGGCGGGCCGGTTCGAGGTCGAGCATCGAGGCGAGCACCGAAACGCCGATGATGGGGTGCAGTCCGGCCATGGCGCTGGCCACGATGGCGAGAAAGCTCAGGACGGCCGCGCCGGCACCGAAGTGGGCGAAAAGCGTCCAGTCGCTGCCGGTGGCGGCGCTGATCAGTGTGGAGAGCCCCAGTGTCAGCACTCCCGCCGAGAGAAAGAGCGCGATCTCGCCGCGCATGGCCGGCAGCCGCGTGAGGGTGTGCTGGCGTACGCGGCGCAGTGTCCAGCGTGGCCCCTTGGGCAGGTTAGTGGCCAGGGCAGCTGCGGGAAGCAGGAAGGTGATGATGCTGACAATGGAAAGCGCCGGCGTCACCCGGTAGTGGAAGAGCATCACCAGCGCGGCCATCGCTACCGGCATCAGCAGGCTGCGCGGCGAGAGCGAGAAGCCGGCCACCTCCTGCAGGTCGAAGCGTCGGGACAGCTGCAGGGTGCTCAGGATGCCGGCTGTCAGGGCGAGCGGCAGGCCGACTGCCAGTACCTGGGTGTAGACCATGGCCGGGGCCAGGGTCATCACCACCCCCATGGAGGCGAAGAAGGGTGACCACAGCGCGGCGCTGGAGAGGCCACGGTTCAGCGCCAGCAGCTGCGGCAGGCTGAGCGGGCCGCGCCGTGCCAGCCGGTCGCCGATCATGAACACCGTCGACAGGTTGAGAATGGTGCCGAGCAAGTGCACACCGAGCCAGGTGCCGGCGGTGCCGGGAATTCCGGTGATGGCACGGCCCAGCGGCCGTCCCTGTCGGCGATTGCCGATCAGCCCGATGAAGCTCACTCCCACCAGCATGGCTACCACATAGGTGTTGCCGTCGAGTACCGCCGGCCAGGCAATCGCCGCGTCGTAGCGCCAGCGGGCCACCAGTAGCAGCGTCAGGCCGATAGCGGCCAGCGCGCCGGCCTGCCAGCGCGTGCGCCGCGGGATATCCCGCCATAGCAGTGCCGTGGCCAGCCAGAGGGCATAGCCCACCAGGTGGGGCAGCGGCGAGAGACCGGCAAAGTGCAGGATCTGCAGCACCAGGCCGGCGAGAATCAACGCGCCCGCCAGCGCGTGGCGAGGCGAGGTGGATGGCGTGGCGGGGTCGGACACGGCGGCTCCTGGCGCAAATGATGAGCAGTCTAACCGTTTTCCGGGTCGACTTCCTGGGCGGCGTCCTCACGCGCCCGATCGAGTTGCTCGAGCATGGCTCGGGCGGCATTGGAGAGGGTGCGGCCCTTGTGCACGAGATACCCCAGCGGTCGGTGGATGGGCGGGTGCTCCACCCTCAGCTCGTGCAGTTCGCCGGCCACCAGTCCCGCGGGCAGCAGGCTCCAGCCCAGGCCGATGGTGGTCATCATCTTCAGCGTCTCCAGGTAATTGGTGGAGAGCGCCACGGGCAGGGTCAGCCCGGCGGCGGCGAAGCGCGACTCGATCAGCGTGCGGGTGAAGGTCAGTGGGCCGGGCAGTACGGCGTCGAAGTCGCACAGCTCGTGCAGCGCCAGCGGGCCGCGTTGGGCGAGCGGGTGATCGTGGGCGCAGACGAAGCAGAGCCGGTCGATCCACACCGGCACCACCTCGAGCTGGGGGTCGGGGTGGGGCGCCAGCGTCACCACGGCGATCTCCAGCTCCCCGTCGAGCACGCCCTGGTAGGCCTGCTCAGAGTCGAGAAAGTGCAGGTCGAGGCGTACCTCGGGATGCTCGCGAGTGTAGGCCTTTAGCAGCGGCGGCAGGCGGTGCAGGCCCACATGGTGGCTGGTGGCCAGCGTCAGGCTGCCACCCACGTCGCCGCTCAGGTTGGTCAGCGCCCGGCGGCTGTCGTCGACCATCACCAGGATCTGGCGGGCGCGGGGCAGCAGCACCCGGCCCGCTTCGGTGAGGCTGACCGTGCGACCGATGCGATCGAACAGCCGTGCATCGATCTGGCTCTCCAGCACGGCGATGCGCTTGCTCACCGCGGGCTGGGTGAGGTGCAGTTGATCCGCCGCGCGAGAAAAGCTGCCGCTGTCGGCCACGGCGAGAAAGGCCTGCAGACTCTGGGTGTCCATGGGCGGGCTCCTCGGCAGGGTTGTGAATTCCAGAAAGGAATCTATTGAATAAATAACATGAATTGATTTTATGAGCACGTCGCGTGACACTGCTGTCACAACACATAGGGCCTTGAGCCCATCGTGACGAGCACAAGTGGGCGACGATGCCCGGGAGGAGACCGCATGGCAGGCCAGACGCTTTACGACAAGCTGTGGTCGCAGCACCTGGTGAAGGAGCGCGACGACGGCACCGCCCTGATCTACATCGATCGGCAGCTGTTGCACGAGGTGACCTCGCCGCAGGCCTTCGAGGGGCTGCGCCTGGCCGGACGTCGGCCGTGGCGCATCGACGCCAACCTGGCCACGCCCGACCACAACGTGCCTACCACGCTCAAGGAACGTGCCGAGGGCAACGCCGGCATTGCGGATCCGGTATCGCTGATCCAGGTGCAGACCCTCGATGACAACTGCAACGAGTTCGGCATCGAGGAGTTTCGCATCAACGACCCGCGCCAGGGCATCGTCCACGTGGTGGGCCCGGAACAGGGCGCCACGTTGCCGGGCATGACCGTGGTCTGCGGCGACTCCCACACCGCCACGCATGGCGCCTTCGCGGCGCTCGCCCACGGTATCGGCACCTCCGAGGTGGAGCACGTGCTGGCCACCCAGTGTCTGCTCGCCCAGAAGATGAAGAACATGCAGGTGCGCGTCGAGGGCCAACTGGGTACCGGCGTCACCGCCAAGGATATCGTGCTCGCCGTCATTGGCCGCATCGGCACGGCCGGCGGCACCGGCTACGCCATCGAGTTCGCCGGCAGCGCCATCCGCGACCTCTCCATGGAGGGGCGCATGACGGTGTGCAACATGGCCATCGAGGCGGGCGCCCGGGTTGGTCTGATCGCCGTGGACGATACCACCATCGACTACCTGCGCGAGCGCCACTACGCGCCCCGGGGCGAGCAGTGGGACGCCGCCGTGGCCGATTGGTGCAACCTGGTATCCGACTTAGACGCCCAGTTCGACAAGGTGGTCACGCTGGATGCCGCCGAGATCGAGCCGCAGGTGAGCTGGGGCACCAGCCCCGAGATGGTCACCGGCATCGGCGGCGAGGTGCCCGACCCGGCCGAGGCCCCCGACGAGACCGTACAGCGCGGCTACACCCGCGCGCTGGAGTACATGGGCCTGGCGCCGAAGCAGAAGATCACCGACATCCGCCTCGACAAGGTGTTCATCGGCTCGTGTACCAACTCGCGCATCGAGGACCTGCGTGAGGCGGCCAAGGTCGCCCGTGGCAAGAAGGTCGCCGACTCCATCAAGCTCGCCATGGTGGTGCCGGGCTCCGGCCTGGTGAAGCGCCAGGCCGAGGCCGAAGGCCTCGACAAGGTTTTCCTCGAGGCGGGCTTCGAATGGCGCGAGCCGGGCTGTTCCATGTGCCTGGCCATGAATGCCGACAAGCTGGGGGCTGGCGAGCACTGCGCCTCCACCTCGAACCGCAACTTCGAGGGGCGCCAGGGCTACGGCGGGCGCACTCACCTGGTCAGCCCGGCCATGGCCGCCGCGGCCGCTATCGCTGGCCACTTTGTTGATGTACGGAATGTCGACGTGCGCCAGCCCGACGCCCCATCTGCTGCCCAGGAGGCCTGATCCATGAAGCAGTTCGAACGCACCGAAGGCCTCGTCGCCCCGCTCGACCGGGCCAACGTCGACACCGACCTGATCATTCCCAAGCAGTTCCTGAAGTCGATCAAGCGTACCGGCTTCGGCGTCAACCTCTTCGACGAGTTGCGCTACCTCGACGAGGGGCAGCCGGGCCAGGACTGCTCGCAGCGGCCGCTCAATCCCGATTTCGTGCTCAACCAGCCGCGCTACCAGGGCGCGAGCATCCTGCTGGCGCGGCGCAACTTCGGCTGCGGCAGTTCCCGCGAGCACGCCCCCTGGGCGCTGGAGGACTTCGGCTTCCGCGTGGTGATCGCCCCGAGTTTCGCAGACATCTTCTACAACAACGCCTTCAAGAACGGATTGCTGCTGATCACCCTGCCTGAGGAAACGGTGGATCGCCTGTTCCGCGAGGTGGAGGCGAGCGAAGGCTACCGTCTCGACGTCTATCTCGAGAACCAGCGGGTGATCACGCCAAGTGGCGAGATCCTCGAGTTCGAGGTCGACGCCTTTCGCAAGCAGTGCCTGCTCGAGGGCCTCGACGACATCGGCATCACGCTGAAGGATGAGGACGCCATTCGCGACTTCGAGGCGAAGCATCGCCAGGAACGTCCCTGGCTGTTCCGCGATACCGCTCAGGCTTGACGCCTTCGTCACTCTGACACAGCGGAGCGTCGGGGGAAGGCCGAAGAGGAGGTCCGATGCCAGGGATGGCATCGGTAGCGCCCAGGGATGGGTTCACAGCGCCTCCTCGCAGGCCTTCCGCCGAGGTAGCTCCGCGGACCCAGCAAGGAAGAACCAATGACACAGAAGATTCTGGTACTGCCGGGCGACGGCATCGGCCCCGAGATCACCGCCCAGGCCAGCCGCATCCTGGCGGCCTGCCAGGCCCGCGGCCTCGACGTCGAGGTGGAGGAGGCCCTGGTGGGCGGTGCCGCCTACGATGCCCATGGCGAGCCGCTGCCCGCCGAGACCCTGCAGAAGGCCAAGGAGGCGCGCGCCATCCTGCTCGGCGCCGTGGGCGGGCCGAAGTGGGACACACTGGAGGACCTGAGCAAGCGCCCCGAGAAGGGGCTGCTCGGCCTGCGCAAGAACCTGGGCCTGTTCGGCAACCTGCGCCCGGCTATCCTCTATCCGCAGCTCGCCTCTGCCTCGAGCCTCAAGCCAGAGGTGGTCTCGGGGCTCGACATCATGATCGTACGCGAGCTCACCGGCGGTATCTATTTCGGTCAGCCGCGCGGCATCGAGGAGCGCGACGGCGAGCGCGTGGGCTACAACACCTACGTCTACAGCGAGAGCGAGATCGAGCGCATCGGCCGCGTCGCCTTCGAGATGGCGAGCAAGCGGAGCAAGAAGCTCTGCTCGGTGGACAAGGCGAACGTGCTGGAGGTGACCATCCTGTGGCGCGAGGTGATGGAGCGCCTGGCCCCGGAATATCCGGATGTCGATCTCTCCCACATGTACGTCGACAACGCCGCCATGCAACTGGTGCGCGCGCCCAAGCAGTTCGACGTCATGGTCACCGGCAACATGTTCGGCGACATCCTCTCCGACGCCGCCGCCATGCTCACCGGGTCGATCGGCATGCTGCCTTCCGCCTCGCTCAACGAGTCCGGCCAGGGCATGTACGAGCCTTGCCATGGCAGCGCACCGGACATCGCCGGCCAGAATATTGCCAACCCGCTCGCCACCATCCTTTCGGTAGCCATGATGCTGCGCTACTCGCTAGATGCACCGGCGCTGGCGGCCCGCATCGAGGCGGCGGTGGGCGAGGTGCTCGACGACGGTCTGCGCACCGCCGACATCACCGCCGACGGGGTGATGACCGTCTCCACCGCCGCCATGGGCGATGCGGTGCTGGCCGCCTTCGAACGTCAGTGATTCGCCACCCGCCTGCGTGGTAGGGGTGATTCCTGTATAATGGCGGGTTCATTCTTCTCTGGAGGACTTCACATGTTGAAAGTCGGTTTCGTGGGATGGCGCGGCATGGTGGGCTCCGTGCTCATGCAGCGCATGGTGGAAGACGGCGATTTCAATGGCATCGAGCCGATCTTCTTCACCACCTCGCAGGTCGGCAAGCCCGGTCCCGACGTCGGCGTGGACGTGCCTCCGCTCAAGGATGCCTTCGACCAGGAGGCGCTGAAAGCGCTGGACGTGATCGTCACCTGTCAGGGCGGCGACTACACCACAGAGGTCTACGCCGACCTGCGTGCCAGCGGCTGGAAGGGCTACTGGATCGACGCGGCCAGCACCTTGCGCATGGCCGACGAGGCGACCATCGTGCTCGACCCGGTCAACCGTCGGGTCATCGACGACCAGTTGGCGCGTGGCGCCAAGACCTTCGTCGGCGGCAACTGTACCGTCAGCCTGATGCTGTTGGGCCTGGGCGGCCTGTTCGAGGCCGACATGGTCGAGTGGATGACCTCCATGACCTACCAGGCCGCCTCCGGCTCCGGCGCCAAGCACATGCGCGAGTTACTCGGCCAGATGGGCGCGCTGCGCGACAGCGTGGCAAGCGAGCTCGCCGACCCGGCCAGCGCCATCCTGGACATCGATCGCCAGGTCACTGCGGCGATGCGCGGTGGCGACTTCCCCACCGACAACTTCGGTGCGCCGCTGGCCGGCAGCCTGCTGCCCTGGATTGACGTCAAGCGCGACAACGGCCAGAGCAAGGAGGAGTGGAAGGGCAGTGTCGAGAGCAACAAGATTCTCGGCCTGCAGGACAACCCCATTCCCATCGACGGCCTCTGCGTGCGCATCGGCGCCATGCGCTCGCACAGCCAGGCCTTCACCATCAAGCTCAAGCAGGACGTGCCGCTCGACGAGATCGAGGATCGTCTGGCCAAGCACAACGACTGGGTCAAGGTGATTCCCAACGACAAGGAAGCCACCCTCGCCGAGCTCACGCCGGCGGCGGTCACCGGCACGATGAGCGTGCCGGTGGGGCGTCTGCGCAAGCTGGCCATGGGCGGCGAGTACCTCTCCGCCTTCAGCGTCGGCGACCAGCTGCTATGGGGCGCCGCCGAGCCGCTCAAGCGGATGCTGCGGATCCTGCGCGAGCAGTGAGGGCGTCAGTCGCGCCATGAGAGCGGGGCGCTTCCTTCGGGAGGCGCCCCGTTTTTTGTGCGTTGGCCTGGGCGCTTCGCTGTTCATACGCCTTGACATAGGTTGAACAAGGGGCGAAAAACCGCCCGCCACACGGGGTCAGTGGAACCAGAGTGTGGTACATAGAGACCAGATGGGATAACCATCCTTTTTCGTGGCCGCACCTCATGCGGCGGCGCCGGGAAATGCAAGGGAACTACATGAGACGCAAGCTGACATTCGCTGCGCTGCTGTCGCTGTCGGTCGCGAGCCCCGCGGGCTGGGCGCTCGGGGTGGGCGACGTCGAGGTACGCTCGACCCTCAATGCCCCGCTGCGGGCGGTTGTCCCGTTGAGCGACGTGGCCGGCCTCGACCCCCGGTTGCTTCAGGTCTCGCTGGCCGAGGCGACGGCCTTCGAGCGCGCCGGCCTGGCGCGCACTCCCCTGGCATCCAGCGTGGCCATGGCGGTGCGTCAGCGCGACGGGCAGTGGGTGGTGGAACTCACCAGCGATCAGGCGGTGCGTGAACCCTGGCTGGACCTGCTGCTGCGCTTCGACTGGCCGGATGGGCGTCTGCTGCGCGAGGTCACCCTGCTGCTCGACCCGCCGAACTACGCCGAACTCCCGGTGCTGGCCGGGGCGAGGAATCGACAGCGCAGCGCTGCGGGCGATGCTCCAGCGACGCCGCCGCCGGCCGAGCCCGAGTCGCCGACCACGGTGAACACGGCGAGTGCGTCACCATCGCGCGATGCAAACTGGGTCGGCAGTGGCGACACCCTCTGGTCGGTGGCCGGTCGGCTGCGGCCCGACAGCGACATCAGCATGGACCAGATGATGGTGGCGCTGGTCGAGTCCAATCCCGAGGTCTTCCCCTCCGGCAACATCAACGCCATGCGTGCCGGCCATGCCCTGGTGGTGCCGTCGCGGGAGGCCATCCTGGCGCGCTCGACGGCGGAGGCCGACCGCATCGTGGCCGCCATGAATCAGGCCTGGGCGAGTCGCGGCAGCGGCGCCCCGCAGCGGGTGCCCTTGGCGCCGGCCGCGGCGGTCGCCAGCAGCACGCGCGATCCGGCGGGCACCGGTGAGTCTCCGACGGCCGAGCCCGAGCCGGCGCTAAGCGATACCGCCGTTGCGGCCACCGAATCGGTCCAGGCGCCACGGTTGACCCTGCTCAGCGATGCGGAACTGGCCGCCGAGGCGCGGGCCGATACCGCCTCTGAAGGAGCGGCCGGCGACGCGGCGGCGGCGGGGGGTGGCGAACTCGATCCCCAGGTCGTGGCCTCGCTCGCTTCGCCCGACCTGGCCCTGATGGACGACGCGTCACGCCAGGCCGCACGCTGGCAGGCCAGTCGCCAGGTTCTGGAAGCCCAGCGTGATGCGCTCCAGGCCGAGCTGGGCGCGATGCGCGAGGAACTCGACGCCCTGCGCGACCAGCTGGCAACGGTCATGGCCGAGCGTGGTGACGAGGCCAGCGAGCCCTCTGGGGGGGCGACGCTTCCCGGCAGCGACGGGGCGGTGTCTGAAGCCCCCTGGTGGGGCGCCGTCTATCCGGTGGAGTCCGATCGGCAGCTGTTGCTGGGCGGTGCCGGCATCGCGGCCCTGCTCGGCCTCTGGCTGCTGCTGCGCTGGCGCCGTCGCTGTCATGACGACGCGGCGCCATCCGGTTTCGTGACCATGCCCACTGTCACCCCTGCTGGCGTCGACACCCAGGCGGCGTACGCCGGCGGTGTGGGGGAGGGAGCTGCACCGGGTGCCACCGACTCGGCCGCTTCCCAGGAATCGCTGGTGCGCCCGGTCATGCCGCAGGCCGAGGCGATCAACGAGGCCGATATCTTCATGGCCTACGGCCGTTTCGACCGGGCGCGCGAACTGCTCGAGGCGGGGATCGCCCGCGAGCCATCGCGTCAGGACCTGCGCTTCAAGCTGCTCACGGCCTGTGCCGAGCAGGACGATTGGCCGGCGGCCGAGCGTCAAGCGCAATGGCTGCGCGACAACGGCGACGCCGCGCTACTCGCCGAGGCGGAGCGACTGATGGAGCGCCCACGGAGCGACTCGGCGCCTTCAATGCCGGTCGCTGGGTCGGAAGCCGTTGCCACGGAATCGCAGCATGAGGCTTACCCCGATGAGTCCGCCGCGACGCCATCCGAGGAGCCGATGGAGGCCGAGCGTGCCGGCCGCGTCGACTGGCCCGATCTGACGACGGACGTGGCAACGCCCGATGCACGGCCGCCGGAGAATGATGCGGCTGCGGCGGCCGCCTCCGAGTTCGCCCCGGAGGCGAGCCCTGAGGGTGACGTCGAGCCGGACACGGTCGAGCCGCCCGACGCCGAGCTGCAAGAGGCGGCGGAAAGCGAGCGCCCGGCTGAGTCGCTGGCCCCGGAGCCGCCGTCGCACCGCGATGCGCTTGATCTCCCCGAACGCGCTCCCAATGTCATCGACTACCAGCCGCCCGCGCTTGACCCGGAGCCGGCGGCGCGGGAGGAGACGCTCATGCAGCCCAGCGTGGACTTTACCACCCAAGAGAGCACTGAGGAGCCCGTCGCCAGCGGCGGCGCTGCCGGTGGCGAGAAGGTCTCCCGCCACGATGAACTGCCGGAGCCGGAGCCGGAGCCGGAGCCGGAGCCGGAGCCGGAGCCGAGTTCGGTGCCCGGGCGGTCGGATGAGTCGCTGCGTGACGAATCGAGAGAGGGCTGGGAGGTCGAGGAGGTGGCCTTTCCGCCGCTGGATGACGATAATGGGCGACCGTTCAGCGCCGAGCCCGCGGGCGACAGCCTCGAGGAGGGGCGCCGCCTGATCGCGGCCGGCGAGACGGAACGGGCCCGCGCCCTGCTGCAGCGGCTGCTCGTCGAGAGCGACGAGGAAGCGCAGCGCGAGGCGGCACGGCGCCTGATCGATCACCATCGCCTGTAAGTCCATCCATTCCTATGCCGAAGGCCGCATGACCCTCTTCCAACCGCTCGATGACCGTCGTCCCCTGACCGGCCGCCTGGCCCTGGGGGTGGAGTATGACGGTAGCGCCTATTGCGGCTGGCAGCGCCTCAAGCACGCCGCCTCGGTGCAGGCCGCGCTGGAAACGGCGCTGTCGAAGGTTGCCAGCCAGCCGGTCCGGGTGCATGCCAGCGGGCGCACCGATTCCGGCGTTCACGCCACCCGGCAGATCGTGCATTTCGATGCGCCGGCGCCACGCTCCCAGAAAGCCTGGGTGTTCGGCGTCAATGCAAACCTGCCGCGCGACATCGCCATCCGCTGGGTGCGCGAGGTGCCCGACGAGTTCCACGCCCGCTTCAAGGCGCTGGCGCGGCGCTATCGCTACGTGCTGCTCAACCAGCCGAGCCGGCCGGTGCTGGAGCGCGCCAACGTCACCTGGTGCCGTGATCCTCTGGACGCCGATGCCATGCATCGCGCCGCCCAGGCGCTGGTGGGCGAGCACGACTTCTCCGGTTTCCGCGCCGCCGGCTGCCAGTCCAAGACCCCTTGGCGCCATCTACACTTCATCGAGGTGCATCGCCACGGCCCTCTGGTGGTGGTGGACGTGCAGGGCAATGCCTTTCTCCACCACATGATCCGTAACATCGTCGGTGCCCTGGTCACGGTGGGGCGCGGCGAGCGCGGCGACGACTACCTGGCCGAGCTGCTCACCCTCAAGGACCGCACCCTGTCCGACGTCACCGCTCCGGCCTGCGGGCTGCACTTCGTCGATTCGCTCTATGATGAAGGGTGGGGCCTGCCCCGCGAGCCGCTGGGCCCCAACCTGCTGGCGTTTCTCGGCGAGTGGACCGGCGAGCGGCCGCTGCCCGACTGTCCCTGGGTCGAGTTCCGCCGCGGCCGGCCCCTCGCCGCGAGTGCCGAGGCCGAGGAGGGCGCCCATGAGTGAGCGAATGCACAGAATGGCCCGCACCCGCGTCAAGATCTGCGGCCTGACCCGCGAAGCGGACGTGGTGACGGCGGTGGCGCGCGGGGCCGATGCCCTGGGCTTCGTGATGTGGCCGGGCAGCAAGCGCGCCCTCGACGAGGCGCGTCTGGCCGAACTCACCGCGAGCGTGCCCGCCTTCGTCACCCGGGTAGGGCTCTTCGTCGACCAGGAACCGGCGCTGATCGAGCGCTGTGCGCCGTACCTCGACCTGCTGCAGTTCCACGGCGACGAGGCGCCGGCGTTCTGCGCCAGTTTTTCGCGCCCGTGGATCAAGGCGCTGCGCATGCGCGACGGCCTCGACCTGCAGGCCGCCGCCGCGGCCTACCAGGGCGCCCAGGCGCTGCTGCTGGATGCCTATCGCCCCGGCGTGCCGGGCGGTACCGGCGAGACCTTCGACTGGTCGCGGATCCCCGCAAACCTGGCAAAACCTGTTATTCTCGCGGGAGGCCTGACGGCGGACAACGTGGCGGAGGCGATCGCCACCGTACGCCCCTTTGCCGTGGATGTCTCCGGCGGCGTGGAAGCCGCCCCCGGCAGCAAGGATCACCAGCGGCTCGCGGCCTTTTTCACCGCGGTGCAGGGCGCCGACGGTGCCCGCGGTTGAACCGCGTCCGGCCCTTCGCGTTACCCGATTTCCACCCCTTGTCCCTACCGACGACCCTGTGAGGTGTCTTTCGTGAGCAAGTTCAGTGACCTGACCCGACTGCCGGATGCCCGCGGCCACTTCGGCCCCTACGGCGGCCGGTTCGTCTCGGAGACCCTGAGCTTCGCCCTGGACGATCTGGCCAAGACCTATCTGCGTCTGCGTGACGACCCGGATTTCCAGGCGGAATTCGACTACGACCTGGCCCATTACGTGGGCCGCCCGTCACCGCTCTACCATGCCGAGCGATGGTCGAAGCAGCTCGGTGGGGCCCAGGTCTGGCTCAAGCGCGAGGACCTCAACCACACCGGCGCCCACAAGGTGAACAACACCATCGGCCAGGCGCTACTGGCCAAAATGAGTGGCAAGCCGCGGGTGATCGCCGAGACCGGGGCCGGCCAGCACGGCGTGGCCACCGCTACCGTGGCGGCGCGCCTGGGCCTCAAGTGCGAGGTCTACATGGGCGCCGAGGACGTCGAGCGCCAGAAGCTCAACGTCTATCGCATGCGCCTGCTGGGTGCCAACGTCATTCCCGTCGAATCCGGCACCCGCACGCTCAAGGACGCCATGAACGAGGCGCTGCGCGACTGGGTCACCAACGTCGACGACACCTTCTACATTATCGGCACCGTGGCCGGCCCCCACCCTTATCCCATGCTGGTGCGCGACTTCAACGCTGTGGTGGGGCGCGAGGCGCGCCGCCAGTCGCTCGAGGAATTCGGCAAGCTGCCCGATGCGCTCATCGCCTGCGTGGGCGGCGGCTCCAACGCCATGGGGCTCTTCTATCCCTTCGTCGAGGACGACGAGGTGACCATGTACGGCGTCGAGGCCGGCGGCGACGGCGTCGAGACCGGCCGTCATGCCGCGCCGCTCGCCTCGGGGGCGCCGCGCGGCGTGTTGCACGGCAACCGCACCTACCTGATGTCCGACGAGGGCGGCCAGGTCTCCGACACCCACTCCGTTTCGGCGGGGCTGGACTACCCCGGGGTGGGCCCTGAACACGCCCTGTGGAAGGACGTGGGGCGCGTCGAATACGTGGCCGCCAATGACGATGCCGTGCTCGAGGCCTTCCGCGAGTTGACCCATGTCGAAGGCATCATGCCGGCGCTGGAGTCCGCCCACGCCCTGGCCTATGCCAAGGTACTGGCGCCGACCCTGCGCCCCGACCAGCATATCGTGGTCAACCTCTCGGGCCGCGGCGACAAGGACATCATGACGGTCGCCAAGATCGACGGAATAGAGTTCTGAGGATGCCGATGAACCGTATCGACCAACGCTTTGCCGAGCTCAAGGCCCAGGGCCGCCGGGCGCTGATTCCCTATCTCACCGCCGGTGATCCGGCGCCGGCGCATACCGTCGGCTTCATGCATGCCCTGGTGGCGGCCGGCGCGGATGTGATCGAGCTGGGGGTACCGTTCTCCGATCCCATGGCCGACGGGCCGGTGATCCAGAAGGCGTGCGAGCGGGCGCTCAAGCACGGCGTGCGCCTGACTCACCTCTTCGACATGGTGCGCGAGTTCCGGCAGCAGGACAGCGAGACGCCGGTGGTGCTGATGGGCTATCTCAACCCCGTCGAGCGCATCGGCCTCGAGGCCTTCGCCGAGCAGGCGGCCGCCGCCGGCGTCGACGGCGTGCTCACCGTGGACATGCCGCCGGAAGAGGCCGAGGAGTTCGGTCCGGTGCTCAAGGCGCGCGGGCTTGCCTCGATCTTTCTCGTCGCCCCTACCACTTCCCGCGAGCGGGCCGCTACAATATGCGACCACGGCGAGGGCTATCTCTACTACGTGGCGCTCAAGGGCGTCACCGGGGCTGCCACGCTCAACGCCGCGGACGTCGCCGAACATCTGGCGCCGCTGCGCGAGTTGACCACGCTGCCGCTGTGCGTCGGCTTCGGCATCCGCGACGGAGCCTCGGCGGCGGAAGTCGGCAAGGTCGCCGACGGGGTGATCGTGGGCTCGGCGCTGGTCAACCGCATCGCCGAGAACGCCGAGCGGCCTGAGGCCATTCCCGAGGCGCTGCAGGCGGTGCTCGGCGAAATGCGTGCCGCCCTGGATGCACTGCCGCCCCGTTGAGGGCTCTCGACCGAGCGAATCCATACCCGCCCGGCGTGACCGGGCGCAACTGTTGACGGAAGCCTTTCTGACATGAGCTGGCTTGACAAGATTGTACCCTCCGTGGGGCGCATCCAGCGCAAGGAACGCCGGGCCAGCGTGCCCGACGGCCTGTGGCGCAAGTGCCCCAAGTGCGAGGCGGTGCTCTACCTGCCCGAACTGGAGAAGCACCATAACGTCTGCCCCAAGTGTGACCACCACCTGCGCCTGACGGCGCGCAAGCGCCTCGACTGGTTCCTCGACAAGGAGGGCCGCGAGGAGATCGCCGCCGACCTCGAGCCGGTCGATCGCTTGAAGTTCCGCGACTCCAAGAAGTACAAGGATCGCCTGAACGCCGCCCAGAAGGAGACCGGCGAGAAGGACGCCCTGGTGGCGATGCGCGGTCAGCTCGATGGCCTGCCGGTGGTGGTGGTGGCCTTCGAGTTCACCTTCATGGGCGGGTCCATGGGCGCCGTGGTGGGCGAGAAGTTCGTGCGTGCCGCCACCCTGGCCCTGGAGGAGCGCATTCCGCTGATCTGCTTCTCCGCGTCCGGCGGGGCGCGCATGCAGGAAGCGCTGTTCTCGCTGATGCAGATGGCCAAGACATCGGCTGCCCTGGAGCGGCTGCGCGAGACGGGTGTGCCCTACATCTCGGTGCTCACCGACCCCGTGTTCGGCGGCGTCTCGGCGTCGCTGGCCATGCTTGGCGACCTCAACGTGGCCGAGCCCAACGCCCTGATCGGCTTTGCCGGACCGCGCGTGATCGAACAGACGGTACGTGAACAGCTGCCCGAAGGCTTCCAGCGCAGCGAGTTTCTGCTCGAGCACGGCACCGTGGACATGATCGTGTCGCGTGGCGAGATGCGCGATCGCCTGGGCGGCGTGCTGCGCAAGCTGATGCACCAGCCTCCCATCGGCCTGGAGGAGCCTCTGGCGTCGCTGGAGCCCGATCTCGTCGATGTTGCCGAGCAGGCCGAAGCGACGCTGGACGAGGCGGAACAGCCGGAGGTCGAATCGGCGCCCCGCTCGGAGGAGGCGAGCACCTCCGCCGACGACGCGGCCGAGCGCTCCGACGGCGCGCGCTGACGTCTGTGACGCACCACGGCGAAACAACCCGCAGCCTCGATGCCTGGCTGGCGCGCCTCGAGGCCGCCCATCCGGTGGGGATCGAGCTCGGCCTGGAGCGGGTGGCCGAGGTCGCCCGCCGCCTGGGGCTGTTCGAACGCTCCCTGGCCGGCCATGTGATCACCGTGGCCGGCACCAACGGCAAGGGGTCTACGGTGGCCCTGCTCGAAGCCCTGGCGCGTGCCCATGGCCTCACCACCGCGACCTACACCTCGCCGCACCTGCTGCGCTACAACGAGCGCCTGCGCCTGGATGGTCATGAAGCCGACGACGCTACCCTGATCGCCGGTTTCGAGGCCGTCGAGGCGGCGCGCCTCGACGGTGACCCCGTCAGTCTCACCTACTTCGAGGTGGGCACCTTAGGTGCCCTCTGGGCCCTGGCCCAGCGCCCGCCGGATCTGGCGATCCTCGAGGTGGGCCTGGGCGGGCGCCTGGACGCGGTGAACGTCATCGACGCCGACGTGGCGGTGATCACCACCGTGGCCCAGGACCATGCCGCCTACCTGGGCGACGACCTGGAGGGCATCGGCCGCGAGAAGGCCGGTATCCTGCGTGGCGGTCGTCCGGCGGTGCTGGGCAGCAACGTGCTGCCGGCCAGCGTGCACCAGGCGGCTCGTGAACGCGGTGCCGTGCCTTATGTGCTGGCGGCGCAGTTCCATCGCAGCGAATCGAGCGATGGCTGGCGCTGGGCGGGCACCGGGTTGCAGGGCGAGCCGCTGGCCCTGGCCGACTTGCCCGATCCCGGGCTGCCGCTGGACAATGCGGCTACGGCCCTCCAGGCCCTGGCTCTGGCCGGCGTCGCACTCGACGCGGCGCGCTGTCGTCGCGGGCTCGGCCGCGTGAGCCTGCCGGGGCGCCTGCAGTGGCTGGGTCAGTGGTGCCTGGACGTGGGGCACAATCCCCATGCGGCGGCCTACGTGGCCGAGCGCCTGGCCGCCCGCCCCTGTGGCGGGCGTACCTGGGTGCTGCTGGGCATGCTCGCGGACAAGGACGCCGACGGTGTGATCGACGCCCTGGCCCCGGTGGCCGATGCCTGGGTCACGGTGACCCTGGCGGGCGAGCGCTCGCGTCCGGCGGCCGACCTGGCCAGGCGCATCGCCGCCCGGGGGGAGCAGGTTGCCCATCAGGCCGACGCGCCGGAAATGGGGGCCGAATGGCTTGCCACGCGCCTGGGGGAAGAGGATCGCGTGCTGGTGTGTGGCTCCTTCTTCACCGTGGCGGCCATACTGGCATGGAGGCAGTCCGGCGCGACGCCATCGTGATGCGAGCCGTGGCCGGGTGCAGGAGGGCAAGATGAAGTACGGAATGCGTGAACGAATCAGCGGGGCGGTGATCCTCATCGCCCTCGCCGTGATCTTCGTCCCGATGCTGTTCGACGATCCGGCCCCGCGCCAGGAGCGTCCCGAGCCGGTGCTCACCATCGAGCAGCCGGTACCCGTGGAACGCCAGGAGGTGCCGGCCCCACAGCCGCCGGCGAGCCTGGGCGAGATCGCCTCGCCCGAGTCACCCACCGGCGACACCGAGACGCCCCCCCGTCCCGCCGAGGAGGAGGAAGCACCGGCACCCACCGATTCCGCGGCCTCTTCTCCTGACGGCGAGGTGGTCGTCCCGGACGAGGCGGTGACGGCAGCGGACGAGGCGGACGCGGCGACCGCCGAAGAAGAGGCCACCTCCCCAAGCGAGCGCTCGGCCGAGTCGGCGCCCGCCGAGGATCCCATCGCCGAGCTGGCGCGTGCGGCAAACGAGCGCATGGGTGCTGAGGACGCGGCGCCGGCCGACCCTTCGCCGGGATCGGCCACCGAAGGCGAGTGGGCGGTGCAGGTGGGTAGCTTCGGCGAGCCGGGGAACGCCGAGCGCCTCCAAGTCCGGCTCGAGGAGCAAGGCTACGCGGCCTACCGGCGCGTGCGCGACAATGACCTCACCACGGTCTATGTCGGCCCCTTCGCCTCCTCGGAGGAGGGCGAGCGGGTGATGGACGAGCTCAAGCGGGAAGCCAATCTCCAGGGACTGCTGGTACGGGTGAGGCAGTGAGCATGGTACTGACCTGGATCGACTGGCTCTTTCTCGCCGTCCTCGCCGTTTCCACCCTGGCGGGAGTGATGCGCGGCCTCATCCGCGAGGCGCTGGGCCTTGCCGCCTGGGTGACGGCACTGCTGGCGGCACGCTGGCTGGCGGAGCCGGTGGCCGACCTGCTCGGCGGGGTCATCGACAGCCCCGACGGTCGCCTGGTGCTCGCCTTCGTGCTGGTGATTCTCGGCGTGGTGCTGTTGTGCGGGGTGATCATCCGCATGGTCCATGCCGCCGTGGAGTGGGTCGGCATGGGGCTGTTCAACCGCCTGGCCGGCGCGGCCTTCGGGGTGGCGCGAGGCGCGGCGATTCTGGTGCTGGTCACCATCCTGATCAGCCTGACGCCACTCGTCGAGCTCCGGGCGTGGCAGGAAGCCGAACTGCGCCCCACCTTCGAGCAGCTGCGCGACTGGGCGGTGAGCCACCTGGAGGCGTGGGAAGGGCGCATTCCCGAACCCTCGGCGCTGCGCGAGCTCTCCCTGCCCGGCATGGACCGCGAACGACCCAACGACGACCCCTGACAGAGCAACTCGGGACGGCCCCTTGGGCCGTCTCTCCAAGGCAAGCGAGGTAAGGTGGAATGTGCGGTATTGTCGGCCTTCTGGCCAAGCAGAGCGTGAATCAGGCGATCTATGATGCCCTGACGGTGCTCCAGCATCGCGGCCAGGATGCCGCCGGCATGATGACCTGGAACGAAGGGCGTTTCCTGCTGCGCAAGAGCAACGGGCTGGTGCGCGATGTCTTCCACACGCGCCACATGGCGCGCCTCAAGGGCAATATGGGCATCGGTCACGTGCGCTATCCCACCGCCGGCTCCTCGAGCGAGGCGGAGTCGCAGCCGTTCTATGTCAACTCGCCCTACGGCATCTGCCTGGCGCACAATGGCAACCTGACCAACTCCGACCAGCTCAAGCAGGAGCTCTTCTCCTCGGACCTGCGCCACATCAACACCAGCTCCGACTCCGAAGTGCTGCTCAACGTCTTTGCCCACGAGCTGGGCAAGCAGGGCCCGCACCTGGCGCCGGGTGACGTCTTCGATGCGGTGCGGCGCGTGCATCGGCGCTGCCGTGGCGGCTATGCCGCGGTGGCGATGATCAACGGCGTGGGCCTGGTGGCGTTCCGCGACCCGCACGGCATCCGACCGGTGGTGTTCGGCACCCGCGACGAGGGCGAAGGCCAGGAGGTGATGATCGCCTCCGAGTCGGTGGCGCTCGACGTGGGCGGCTTCCAGCTGCATCGCGACCTGGCGCCGGGCGAGGCGATCTTCGTCGACATGGCAGGGCAGATCCACACCCAGTCGTGTGCCGACGAGCCGCGCCTGGTGCCGTGCATCTTCGAGCACGTCTACCTGGCGCGCCCGGACTCCATCCTCGACGGCGCCTATGTCTACGGCACGCGCATGCAGATGGGCCGCAAGCTCGGTGATCGTATCCGCAGCGAGTGGCCGGAGCACGACATCGACGTGGTGATCCCCATTCCCGACACCTCGCGCACCTCGGCGCTGGAGCTCGCCCAGCACCTTGGCGTGACCTACCGCGAGGGGTTCATGAAGAACCGCTACATCGGGCGGACCTTCATCATGCCCGGCCAGACCCAGCGCAAGAAATCGGTGCGCCAGAAGCTCAACGCCATCGGTATCGAGTTCCAGGGCAAGAACGTGCTGCTGGTGGACGACTCCATCGTGCGCGGTACCACCTGCAAGCAGATCATCCAGATGGCCCGCGAGGCGGGCGCCAACAAGGTCTATTTCGCTTCGGCGGCGCCGCCGGTGCGCTACCCCAATGTCTACGGCATCGACATGCCGGCGGCCAGCGAGCTGATCGCCCACGGGCGAAGCGAGGCCGAGGTGGGCGAGCTGATCGGTGCCGACCGGATCTTCTACCAGGACCTGGACGATCTTCAGGTGGCCTGTCGCGAGGTGAATCCCTCCCTCGACGCCTTCGACTGCTCGGTGTTCGACGGCCGCTACGTGACCGGTGATATCGATGACGCCTATCTGGCGGACCTCGAGGCATCGCGCAACGATGCTGCCAAGCAGCAGCAGAGCGTCGGTGATCATGCCCTGGTGGGCGTGCACAACCAGGACGACGACAGCGACGACTAAGGGGCCCGTCATGGATCAGGATCAGTCGAGAGAGCTTGAGTGGGCGCTAGAGACCCTGGCGATCCGTGCCGGGCATGAGCGCACCGGGGAGCAGGAGCATGGCGAGCCGATCTTCCCCACCTCGAGCTTCGTCTACGGCAGCGCCGCCGAGGCGGCGCGCAAGTTCGGCGGCGAGGAGCCCGGCAACGTCTATTCACGGTTCACCAACCCCACGGTGCACACCTTCGAGCGCCGGCTGGCGGCCCTGGAGGGGGGCGAGCGCTGCGTGGCGACGAGCTCGGGCATGGCGGCGATACTGGCCACCGCGCTGGCCTTGCTGGAGGCTGGCGACGAGATCGTCGCCTCGCGTTCGCTGTTCGGCTCCACGGTGAGCCTGTTCGACAAGTACCTGGGCAAGCTGGGTATCGCCACGCGCTACGTGGAGCTCTCCGACCTCGACGCCTGGGAGGCGGCCGTCACCCCGGCGACCAAGCTGCTGTTCGCCGAGACGCCCTCGAACCCGCTCTCCGAGGTGGTGGACATCACGGCCCTGGCCGACATCGCCCATCGCCACGGGGCGTGGCTGGCGATCGACAACTGCTTCCTCACGCCGGCCCTGCAGCGTCCCATCGACCTGGGCGCCGACCTGGTGATCCACTCCGCCACCAAGTACCTGGACGGCCAGGGGCGAGCCGTGGGCGGTGCCGTGGTGGGCCCCGACAAGCTGCTCGAGGAGGTGTTCGGCGTGGTGCGCACCTGCGGGCCTTGCCTGAGCCCGTTCAACGCCTGGATCTTCACCAAGGGACTGGAGACGCTCGGCCTGCGCATGCGCGCCCACTGCGAGAACGCCCAGCGACTGGCCGAGTGGTTGGCCGCCCATCCGGCGGTGAGCCGCGTGCACTACTCGGGGTTGCCGGACCATCCGCAGCACGCCCTGGCCAAGCGCCAGCAGGGCGGCTTCGGCGCCGTGCTGGGCTTCGAGGTGAAGGGAGAGCGTCAGGGTGCCTGGTCGGTGATCGACGCCACCCGGATGCTCTCTATCACCGGCAATCTGGGGGACGTCAAGAGCACCATCACGCACCCGGCCACCACCACCCACGGCCGGCTCTCCGACGACCAGAAGCAGGCGGCCGGGATCAGCGAGGGCCTGATTCGCGTGGCGGTGGGTCTCGAGGCGCTCGACGATATCCGGGACGACCTGGCCCGCGGGCTCGACGCCTTGCTCTGATCGCCTTGCGTCAAGGTGCCGACGCCCGCCCCGCTCTCCGGCGGGGCGGGCGTCGGTGTCTTGGCGAGGCAGCCCTCGTGAGCGGCCGGGCAGAAGGTATCAGTTTTTCCGAACGGTGCATTCGGCTTTTTTCAGCGGATGCCGATGGTGCGCTGCGGTAAGCTGGCTGGTATCGATTATGCACTCGAGGTGAGGCATGTGGCGTAACACGCGAAGCGGCTGGGGGCTGGTGAGCATCCTGCTGCACTGGGTACTGGCCATCGCCATCGTCGGTCTGTTCGCGCTGGGCTGGTGGATGACAGGCTTGGGCTACTATGACAGCTGGTACAACCTGGCGCCCTGGTGGCATCGCTCGGTGGGCATGCTGGTGCTCTTCGCCACCCTGCTACGGCTGGTGTGGAGCCTGGTCAACCCCACGCCGCGGGCATTGGGCCATCGCCTGGAGCGCCTGGCCGCGCATCTGGGCCATATCGCGCTCTATGTGCTGATGCTGGTGGTTCTGGCCAGCGGCTACCTGATTTCCACCGCCGACGGTCATCCCATCAGCGTCTTCGACCTTTTCGAGGTGCCGGCATTGGTCAGCGACCTGCCCAACCAGGCCACCCTGGCCGGTGAGATTCATTGGTACAGCGCCTGGGTGCTGGTGATCCTGGCCGCCGGTCACGCCCTTGCCGCACTGAAGCATCACCTTGTCGATCGCAACGCTGTTCTCAAGCGCATGATCGACCCGCGACTCAGCCGTCGCTGAAGCGACAGCTACTCCATCGGACTATGAGGAGAATCCGCATGTTCAAGAAGACCGCCATCGCCGCCGCCCTGGGTACCGCTGCCCTGATGGGCGTCAGCCAGGCCCAGGCTGCCGACTATGTCATCGATACCGACAGGCAACATGCCTTTATCCAGTTCAAGATCAACCACCTGGGCTTTTCCTATATCCTCGGTGACTTCGATAGCTTCACCGGCGACTTCAGCTATGATCAGGAAGACCCCGAGGCCTCCTCGGTCAACATCGAGGTCGATGTAACAAGCCTCGACACTAACAACGCCGAGCGCGACAAGCACTTCCTGAGCGATGACTTCCTGGATGCCGGGCAGTATCCCACCGCGACCTTCACCTCCACCGGCTTCGAGCCCACCGGCGATGGCGAAGGGGTCGTGACCGGGGATCTCAGCCTGCACGGCGAGACCCAGGAGATCGAGATGCCGGTGACCCTGGTGGGCGAGGGCGAGGACCCCTGGGGCGGCTACCGGGCCGGTTTCGAGGGCTCCACCACCCTGATGCTCGCCGACTTCGGGATCGACATGAGCGACTACCCCGAGGTGATGCATGAACTCGAGCTCTACGTGACCTTCGAGGGCGTTCGCCAGTAACGCGGCTGCCCGACCAGGCACCAACGCAAGACACCCCCGGCCTTGGCCCGGGGGTGTCGCGTTAGGCGCGTTCGAATGCGCCGGTTGCGGCTCAGACGGTCGTGTTGAGCACGGCGTCAGGGAAGTGACGGCGCAGGATGCGATTCTGGAAGGCATCCACGAAGCGGCTGTTGATGATGATGATGAAACGCTCGAAAGGGGCCGAGGCGTCGTTCTGGGTGATGCCGTCGACGCTGTGGAAGAGCCGGTCGTCGCGCAGATGGAGAATCTCGCCGGGGGCGAGGGTGGTGTCCACCAGCGGGCGGGTGCCGGCCTTGTCGGCGTAGAGGTGGTTCTCTGCCCCCGAGACGTTCTCCCGCGTCACGACCAGGATGCTCAGGGCCTTGCAGCCGTCGGCATGGATGCCCTGGCCCTGGAGCGGGTCGACCTGGCCCTCGCCCCGCACGCCGGTGATCTGCATGAGGATCGGCTCGCGCGGGCCGATCCCCCACAGGCGGCACCAGGCCTGCACGAACGCCTTGACGTCCGGGCGTGAGAGGAAGGTCGGGGTCAAGGGATCGTAGTAGCGCAGCCGGTCTGCCATGCTTTCGGCGTCGTTGAACGCGCCTCCCTGGGCCATCGGGCACTCGCCCATGTTCACCATGCTGCCGTTGTCGTCGAGCCCCAGCCAGGACATGCGCTTCCAGCGCTGATTGACATAGGGGTCACGCGGCAGGTCGGCGGTGAAGCTCTGCCAGGCTGCCAGGTCGATCTGCTGGTGAAGATGGGTGTGACTCCAGCCCTGCCGGTCCAGGTCGGTAGCCACGTCGGGGGCCCAATAGTGGGCCAGGGGAGCGGTGGGCATACCGGTGACATCGAAGCCGTGCTTGAGGGTATCGAGTTTCATGGTGTGATTCTCCTGTTGCTTGGGCGGGATTGCCCGGTGCTACCCGCGATAAACGCGAGCAACAGAAGAAAAATGAAAAGGTATGCAACGAAATGTCAAAGAAATGTATGAAGAAAAGTCCTATGATGATGTGAAACGCACTGGCAGCTATGCGAAATTCGGTATCAGATCGTTGGTACTTGATATGTAGGTCAGCACCGACAATGCCTTGTAAGATGAAGTGAAAAGCCTCTGCCCCGACGGACGATCAGGGGAGGGGCCTTCGCCATCGATGAGGAGTTTCATGACCGGCCGCAATTCCCGAACCGGGCAGGCACCCACGGACTCGTTGTCCGATCGCCTTGCGCAGCAGCGTGAGGCGACCCAGCCAGTGGCCGATCAGTCGGAAGTGGCACTGGTCCGGCGCCAGTACCTGGAGAGTGAGCAGCGCTTCCGAACCCTGCTGGAGAGCCTGCCCAAGGTGGCCGTGCAGGGGTATGACCGCGACCGTCGGGTGATCTACTGGAACGAGGCCAGCACGCGCCTCTACGGCTACAGTGCCGAGGAAGCCCAGGGCAATCTGCTCGAGGACCTGATCATTCCCGATGCCATGCGGGACGGCGTGATCGCGGCGCATCGTGCCTGGGTGCGGGACGGGATCGAGATAGCCCCCGAGGAGCTGGAGCTGCGCCACAAGAGCGGCGAGCTGGTGCCCGTGTTCTCCCACCACGTGATGCTCGGCGAGCACACCGACTCGCCGCTGATGTTCTGCGTGGATGTGGACCTCTCCGACCAGAAGCAGGCGCATCGCGAGCTGGAGTTCGCCACCCGCTACGACAGCCTGACCCATCTGCCCAATCGCCAGACCTTCGAGAGCGAACTCGACAGCCTGCTGGCGTCCGGTGAGCGGCGCGACACCTTCCTGGCGCTGGTCTACCTGGACATCGACCACTTCGTGGAGATCAACGATGCGCTCGGCTACGAGCAGGGCGATCATCTGCTGATCGAGCTGACGCGGCGGTTGCGCGAACACCAGCGCATGTCCGACCTGATCGCGCGCGTTTCCAGCGACGAGTTCGTGCTGGCCTTTCCCGACCTGCATCGCCAGGCTGACCTGTGGCGCCTGGTGGACAACGTCCAGCTGGCGCTGCGCGACCCCTTCGTCCTGGCGGGGCACAGCCGCCAGGTCACGGCCTGCCTGGGGGTGGCGCTCTATCCCGACAACGGTCTCAATGCCCGGGAGCTGATCCGCAACGCCGACGTGGCGAAGAACCGCGCCAAGCTGGACGGACGCGGCGCCCTGCGCTTCTTCGAGCAGCACCTGCACGACGAACTGGTGCGACAGCACCATCTTATCGCCCAGCTCGAACAGGCGCTCGACCACGGCGAGCTGTCCCTGCACTACCAGCCGCAGGTGTCGGCGGTGAGCGGCCGCATCGAGAATCTCGAGGCACTGCTGCGCTGGCTGCCCGCCGAGGGCCCGCCCATCTCGCCGGCAGAGTTCATCCCCCTTGCCGAGCGTTCCGGGCTCATCCATCGCCTGGGCGACTGGGTGGTCGAAACGGCCTGCCGCCAGCAGCGGGCATGGCGCGATCGGGGTTTTACCGAGCAGCGGATCGACATCAACCTCTCGGGTCGTCAGCTGCTCCGGCCCGGGGCGCTCGAACGCTTCGCTGCGTGCCTTGAGCGCCACGGCCTGGCGCCCCGGGACATCGGCATCGAACTCACCGAGAACGTGCTCATCGAGGCCGATACCACGGTGCTCGACGGCTTGCGCCAGCTCTACCATCGCGGGGTGCGCATCGCCATCGACGACTTCGGCACCGGCTACTCCTCACTGAGCTATCTCAAGCATTTCCCGGTCACTGCGCTTAAGATCGATCGCAGCTTCGTGCACGATGCCCCCGCCCAGCCCGAGGACCGCGCCATCATGGAGGCGGCGATCTTCATCGGCCACCGTCTGGGGCTGGAGGTGGTCGCGGAGGGCGTGGAGAACGCCGAGCAGCTCACCCTGCTGCGGGAAATGCGCTGCGACCTGATCCAGGGCTTCTATTTCTACCGGCCGATGCCGGCCGAGGCCATCGAGCGCTTGCTGGCCGGACTGGTACCCGGCCACGGTCACCTGTCCGGCTGAACCCCTCGGGCTGAGACGCTGGGAGCAGTGGCGTAGAATGCCCGCTCCCCTTGCGTTGTGGAGTGCCCGTGACCGCCATCGTTTCCTCCCGCTTTTCGCTTGCCCGCATGCTGTGGCGCCAGACCTGGCCCATGGCGATCGGCGTGCTGGCGCTGCTCGGTTTCCAACTGGTGGACAGCGCCTTCATCGCCCGCCTGGGCACGGCGCCGCTGGCCGCCCAGTCGTTCACCTTCCCGCTGTCATTCTTGATCATCGGCGTCCAGGTAGGCATGGGCATTGCCATCGCGGCGCTGATCTCGCGGGCCCTGGGCGCCGGGGAAACGGCGCGTGCCCGGCGCCTGGGCTCGCTGGTGCTGCTCGTCGGCATGGGCGTGATGGCCAGCCTGGCTCTGCTGCTGTGGGCCGTCCAGGCGCCGGTCTTCGCCGGACTGGGGGCGGATACAGCGACCCGTGCACTGATCCGCGCCTACTGGGCGCCACAGCTTCTGGCCGCCTGGCTCGGGGCGCTGCTCTATTTCGGCTACAGCCTGTTTCGCGCCCATGGCGATACCTGGCTGCCGGGCAAGCTGATGGTGATGACAAGCCTCATCAACCTGGTGCTCGACCCCTTGCTGATCTTCGGTGTCGGCCCCTGGCCGGGGCTGGGGCTGCCCGGCGCCGCCTGGGCCACGACACTGGCCTTCGCCAGCGGGCTCGCGGTACTGGGGCAGCGCCTGCGGCGTACCGACTGGCTCACCCGCCATGGGCTGGGTGTCGAGCTGCGCCAATCGGCACCCGCCTTTGCGGGTATTGCCGGCCCGGCAATGGTCAGCCAGCTGATGCCGCCGCTGGCTGCGATGTTGGCGATCTCGGTGGTGGCGCCCCTGGGGGAGACCGCGGTGGCTGCCTGGGGCCTGGCGAGCCGCCTCGAGACCCTGTCGCTCATGGTGGTGCTGGCCATGACCATGTCGCTGCCGCCCTGGCTGGGACGCTGCTACGGGGCAGGGGACTGGGCGCAGGTGCATCGGCTGATGCGCCTGGCACTGCGCGTCGCCGTGGTCTGGCAGCTCGCGCTGGGGGGGCTGATGGCGCTGGCCTCGCCGTGGGTGGCGCAGCTCCTGGCCGGCACCCCCGCCGTTCGCGACGACCTGGCCGGACTGATCCGCTTCCTGCTGCCGAGCTATGCGGCGCTGGGCGTGTGCATGCTTGTCGTCTCCGCCGGCAATGCCCTGGGCTGGCCGCTGCGGGCCATGCTGATGTCCGGCGCGCGACTGTTCGTCTTCTATCTGCCCTGCCTGTGGCTGGGCAGCCGAGTGAGTGGCCTCATGGGGCTGGCCGCCGGGGCAGCACTGGGCAACCTGTTGGCGGGACTGGCCGCCTGGCAGGTGCTGCGGCGCATCCTCGCCAGCCCGCGGCGGCGGCCGCTGGAAACCTGTAGATGAAAACCCTGTAGAAAGCGTATATTGTAAATATAACCGCTAAATTATCGTTAAAAATCAAATAAAAAATTGATAATTTCGTCCAATATCAGCAGCATTTTCTTTTTGTGCCTCCCTATACTGCCGCTGTCGCCCGGCATCGGCCGGGCGACGTTGGTTGCCGTGTTTCCTAACAAGCACAACGCAGAGGGGAGAGCCCATGAAAGTCCTGATTCTCGGCAGTGGTGTCGTCGGCGTCACCAGCGCCTACTACCTGGCCCGCCAGGGGCACGAGGTCACGGTGGTGGACCGCCAGCCGTCGCCGGCGCTGGAGACCAGCTACGCCAATGCCGGCCAGGTCTCCTTTGGCTTCTCCTCGCCCTGGGCGGCCCCCGGCATTCCTCAGAAGGCGGTCAAGTGGATGTTCCAGGAACACGCGCCGCTGAAGATCCAGCCCAAGATGGATCCCACCATGGCGCGCTTCATGCTGCAGATGCTCGGCAACTGCAACCCCGAGCGCTATGCGGTGAACAAGGAGCGCATGGTGCGCGTGGCCGAGCACAGCCGCGCTTGCATCGACGCCCTGCGCGCCGACACCGGCATCCGCTACGAGGATCGCCAGCGCGGCCTGCTGCAGCTGTTTCGTAGCGAGGCACAGGTCGAAGCCGTGGCCAAGGACATGGCCGTGCTCGCTCAGTGCGGCGTGCGCCATCGACTGTTGAATGGCGATGAGCTCGCCAGCGTCGAGCCGGCCCTGGCGCGGGTGCCGGGCAAGTTCGTGGGCGGCTTGCACCTGCCGGACGACCAGACCGGCGACTGCTACCTCTTCACCAATCGGCTGGCGGAATACTGCCGCGAGCGGCTCGGTGTCACCTTCCGCTTCGACGTCGAGATCCAGCGTCTGACGCGCAGTGCCGGGCGCATCGAGAGCGTGGTGACAAGCGAAGGGGAACTCTCCGCCGATGCCTACGTGGTCTGCCTGGGCAGCTATTCGCCCTTTCTGGCCAAGGACATGGGCATCCGGCTACCGATCTACCCGGTCAAGGGCTACAGCCTCACCGTGCCGGTGACCGACGATGGCGGGGCGCCTCAGTCCACCGTGATGGACGAAACCTTCAAGGTGGCGATCTCGCGCTTCGACGACCGCATCCGCGTGGGGGGTACCGCCGAGCTGGCGTCCTACGACCTGAGCCTGCTGGAGAAGCGCCGCGCCACTATCGGCATGGTGGTGCGCGACATCTTCCCCGAGGGCGGCGATGTCGCCAAGGGCGAGTTCTGGACCGGCCTGCGTCCCATGACGCCGGACTCCACGCCGATCATCGGCGCCACGCGGGTCGACAACCTGTGGCTCAACACCGGTCACGGTACCCTGGGCTGGACAATGAGCTGCGGCAGTGCCCAGCTGCTCGCCGACCTGATGAGCGGGCGTCCCCCCGCCATCGACCCCAGCGGCCTGGATGTGTCGCGCTACGCGGCTTGAGTCGGGCGGAAAAACGCCAGCGGCCCCGCCATCTCTGGCGGGGCCGCTGCCGTCCGGGAGGCGTTCAATCGGCCGTGGGCGTTGCATCCGTGGCCGGCGGAGCACCCGGCGTAGGGCGTGGTGCGGCCAGCTTCTCCTGCTGCCAAGCGAAGTAGAGGAAGAGCGCGCCCATCACCAGGTAGCCGGTGGCGAAATCGGGAGCGGCGTTGAAGGCGAGCTTGGGCGCGTGCATCAGGCCGACGAAGGCGAAGAGCGCGGCGACCCCGGCGAAGGCGGCAGCACGGCGGAACTGGTGGTCGATCACCGAGACCGTCATGGCGCCGAGGAAGATGGCCGTGAACATGGCGCCCTGGCCCAGCGCGACGATGCCGGTCGAGATGTCCGCCACGACCTCCTCGGCGCCGCGGTTGAAGCGCGTCATCACGTAGTTGGCGAAATAGGGCAGCATGGCCAGGGCCACGGCGGGGTAGTAGCGGCTGTCGTTGCCCTGGAAGGCGGTGGCGATCATCGACATGCCGACGAACACCAGGATCGGTGCCACCACCGAGACCGGGATGATGGCAGCCAGGGCGGCGATCAGGCCGAACATGGTAGCCAGGCCGTAGACGGCGCCGTTGAGCAGGCTGTAGCCGCGGCCCGCCCCCATCCACTTGGCGCCCACGGTGGCGATGTACACCGTGGTGGGGAAGACACCGCCGAACAGCGCACCCAGCATGGTGCCGGCGCCATCGACCGCCTGGCACTCGCGCACGTCGTACTTGTCGCCGGCGGCCTCCATGGCCTCGACGTTGTTCATGGTCTCGATGGCGTTGTAGAGCGTGATGGGCAGCACCACGGTGAGCACGGCCAGCATGCTGGTGAACAGCAGCCCCAGGCCCTCGAACCAGGCGAGGTTGGGCAGCAATGGGTAGAAGCCGAGGTGGTTGAAGGCGTCGCTGAAGCGCTCACCGCCGGCGTCGCCGATCAAGTAGGCTATGGCGGTGCCGACGACGATGGCGAACAGCGAGGTGGGAATGCGAAACGGCATCGTCACCCGACCGATCAGGCCGACGATGATGATCGCCAGCACCAGCAGGCCGATGATTGGCACTTCCAGCGTCTTGAAGAGCATCTCGCCGGCGATGAAGGTCAGTGCCACGCCGGCCACCGCGCCGAGCATCGCCGCGCGGGGCAGGTGATACTGCACCCAGCGGCCGACCACGCTGATCGCGGCTTCGATGGCACCGCTGATGAAGCAGGCCGCCACCGCCACCTTCCAGGCGAGCTCCGGGTCGCCGGTGAGCTGCTTGGCGGGCAGCAGCACCCCGAAGAGGAAGACGAACATCACCGGCGTGGAGATGCCGTAGGAGAGGGCGGTGACGTCGCTGCGGTTCTCCCGGCGTGCCAACCGCGCGGCGCTCCAGGCGTAGTAGAAGTTGCCTACCATCACTGCCACGGCGGCGCCGGGTAGCACTTGGCCGAAGACGAGCGACGCCGGGAAGCCCATGCCCAGCATGGTGATGGCGATGATTACGAAGTTGGCGATGTTGTTCTGGAACAGGGCGAAGAAGGCGTCGGTGTCTTCCTTCTTGTACCAGGGATAGTGTACGGGAGTTGCCGCCATGGGTAGCCTCTTGGTTGTCGGGGTTGTATACAAGGCAAAGGCAGTCTGACCAGAAACTGACTGACTGGTCAAGTCTGCATTCGCCGTGAGCGCCGCGAGGCGCCCCCTGTCCCCGGCGGCAAAGGCGGCATTCTACCCGGGATGGGGCGGGAAATCTCGTGGGTCGGAAACGACGACGCCCGGCCGGAGCCGGGCGTCGTGGCGGGGGTTCGGCGATTGGCGGCTCAGTTGACCGCGGCGATCGCCTTGGCCAGGTAGGGCAGGTTGTGCTGGGAGAAGCCAGCCACGTTGGCACGGCCCGAACGCACCATGTAGATGCCGAACTCGTCGCGCAGGCGGTCGACCTGATCGGGGGTGAGGCCGGTGTAGGAGAACATGCCGCGCTGTTCGGCCACGCAGGCGTACTTCTGGTCGAGACCATAGGGCTTGAGCGCCTCGACGAAGTCGCGCCGCAGTGTGTTGATGCGGTCGCGCATCTCGGTGAGCTCCTCGCGCCACACGGCCGCGAGCTCGGCGGAGTGCAGGATCTCGCTGACGATGGCCCCGCCATGGGCGGGCGGATTGGAGTAGTTCTCGCGGGCCACGATGGCGATCTGCGAGCGCACGTTCTCCATCTGCTCGGCGTTCTTGGCCACCATGATCAGGCAGCCGGTGCGCTCGCAGTAGATGCCGAAGTTCTTGGAGCAGGAGCTGGTGATGATCACCTCATCGAGGTTCTCGGCCATCAGGCGCACGCCGTAGGCGTCCTCGTCGAGGCCTTCGCCGAAGCCCTGATAGGCGAAGTCGATCAGCGGTAGCAGGTTGCGCTCGCGGACCACCTCGAGGACGGTCTGCCACTGCTCGCGGGACAGGTCGAAGCCGGTGGGGTTGTGACAACAGGCGTGCAGCACCACCACGTCGCCTTCGGGAATCTGCTTCAGGGCCCCCAGCATGCCGTCGAAGTCGAGGCGGTTCTCGGCGTCCACGTAGGGATACTTGTGCAGGGTGATGCCGGCTGCCTTGAAGATGCCCAAGTGGTTCGGCCAGGTCGGGTCGCTGACCCAGATGTCCTTGCCGGGCAGCTGCTGGCTGATGAAATCCGCCGCCAGGCGCAGGGCGCCGGTGCCGCCGGGCGACTGGGTGGCGCTGGCGCGGCCGGCATCCAGCACCGGCGAATCCTCGCCCAGCACCATGGGCAGGATCACCTGGCCGTAGCGCGGGTCGCCGTGGGAGCCGATGTAGGTCTTGGTGGTCTCGTTCTTGAGCAGCCGCGCCTCGGCTTCTTTGACCGCGCGCATTACCGGCGTGTTGCCCTCGGCGTCCTTGTAGACACCGACGCCGAGATCGACCTTCTGGGGGTTGGTGTCCTTCTTGAAGGCCTCGATCAGGCCGAGAATGGCGTCTCCGGGTACCCGCTCAATGTGTTCGAACATGTGTCTCGCTACCTCGTCGGTTCTGGCGGCAATGCAGTGATAATCGCTCCCCATGATGCCATTGCGCTCGGCGAACTGCCACCGACAGGCTTGCTACAGTGAGAGCAGGTCGCATACGGAGGGAGGCAATGGAGGACACGTCACGAACTCGCCTGCCACTCTGGCTGAAGCTGGCCTTTACGGCCTGGATTCTGGGCTGGGCGCCCACCTATGCGGTACTGCTCGGGCCGCAGAATTTCCTGTGGCTGTGCAACCTGGCCAATTTCCTGATTCTGGTCGGACTGTGGAGCGAGAACCGGCGGCTACTGTCGATGCAGTGGCTGGCCGTGGCACTGGTGGGCGCCCTGTGGGCGGTGGACGTGGGCACGGCCTGGCTGACCGGGGTGCACCCCATCGGGGGCACGGAGTACATGTTCAACCCCGATAACCCGCTCACGACACGGCTGCTCTCACTCTACCACCTGCTGCTGCCACTGGTCGCGGGCGTGGCGGTGGCGCGGCTGGGGTATGATTCGCGGGCGCTGGCGTGGCAGACCCTGCTTACCTGGGTGGTGATTCCCGTCTCCTATTTGGTCACCGAGGCCGAGCGCAACATCAACTGGGTCCACGGGCCCTTCGGCACCCATCAGGAGACGCTCGACCCGTTGCTCTACCTGGCGGGGCTGATGCTGGGCTGGCCAGTGGCGGTCTACCTGCCGGTGCACCTGCTGATGCGCGCGCTGCAGTCGCGGCGTCGGCGGGGCTGAGGCGGAGCGGTCAGGCGATGACGCGATTGCGTCCCTGGCGCTTGGCGGCGTAGAGACTGGCATCGGCACGTTCGATCAGGGTGTCGCGGGGTTCACCGAGGCGGTACTCGGCCAGGCCGATGCTGACGGTGACCTCGCCGGGCGCGATGCCGAAGTCGTGCTCGGCGATCAGGCGTCGCAGGCGCTCGGCCAGAGGCTGGCAGCGGATGAGGGGCGTGAGCGGCAACACGATCGCGAATTCTTCGCCGCCGAGGCGCCCCATGGTGTCTTCCTCGCGCAGCACCTCGCGGGAGAGTTTCGCCAGTTCGACGAGCACCTGGTCACCCTGGAGGTGGCCCCAGGTATCATTGATGCGCTTGAAGTGGTCGAGATCGAGCAGCATCAGCGACAACGGGGTGCCATGGCGATTGCACAGCGAGGTTTCCTCATTGAGCCGGGTGATCAGCTTGCGCCGGTTGGCAAGACCGGTGAGGGCATCGGTGTCGGACAGCCGGCGCAGGCGTGCCTCCTCGATCATCTGTTCGGTGATGTCGATCATCATGCCGTGCCACAGCACCCCATGCTCCGAGGGTTGCGGCTGGGCACGCAGGGCGATCCAGCGTGAGCGGCCGTTGAAGAGGCGCAGGCGGAACTTGGTGGCGATGGGTATCTGCCAGCGCGCCGAGCGTTCGATGGCGGTCATCAGGCGCGGGTAGTCCTCCTCGTCGAGGCGGTCGAGCATATGGAGAGCGTCGTGCATCAGCTGGTCGGGCTCGATGCCCGGCAGACCGGTACCGCTACCGGCCAGGTAGGGGAAGCGCATGTGGCCGTCGCGACCACGATAGAACTGGAAGATGACTCCCGGCAGGCGTGCGGTGAAGTCGCGAAGCCGCTCCGGTGTGTCCAGCCCCCCACCCGGCATGACGTCGTGTTGTTCCATGCGGGTGTCCTTGCATCCCGACTGCGTACAGGATCACTGCGTATTGTTGTCGGCCGGGGGAGGCGCCCAGGCTTGGCAGATCGGTGAACTTGCTAATATACCCCTGCCGGGGTGGCGGTGCATCCCGGCGTGGTTGTAGGCAATATCCTACAGGATTTGTAAGACAGGCGGGATTGTCCTCGATCAGTTTTATCGCGGTGCGTCGTAGCGACCGGGGCGGCCGCGGGAGAAGACCACTTGCCAGAGTTCCATATGGCGCGCCCGGAAGCCGCCGGCGCAGACCGAGAGGTAGTAGCGGAACATGCGCCGGGTGCGTTCGTTGTAGCGGTCGGCGATCTCGGGCCAGTGCGTCTCGAAGTTGGCGAGCCAGGCCATCAGGGTAGTGTCGTAGTCGGCACCGAAGTTCTGCCAGTCCTCCATGGTCATGTGGCCTTCGCTCGCCTCGGCGATATGGCGGATCGAAGGCAGCTGGCCGTTGGGGAAGATGTAGCGGTCGATCCAAGGGTCGGCGACGACATCCGAGCGGTTCGAGCCGATGGTGTGGAGCAGGAAGAGTCCGGCGTCGTCGAGCAGTTTCTCCACGGTAGTGAAATAGGTGGCGTAGTTGCGGTGCCCCACGTGTTCGAACATGCCGATGGAGACGATGCGGTCGAAGTGGCCGTCCAGGTCGCGATAGTCCTGGAGCAGGATCTCCACCGGCAGGCCGGCGCAGCGCTCGCGGGCCAGCCGGGCCTGCTCGCGGGAGATGGTGATGCCGGTGACCTCGACGCCATGGTGGCGGGCGGCATGCTCGGCAAAGCTGCCCCAGCCGCAGCCGATGTCGAGGACGCGCATTCCCGGTGCCAGTTCGAGCTTGCGGCAGGCGAGTTCCAGTTTGGCCCGCTGTGCGTCGTGGAGCGTATCCGCGGCCTTCCAGTAGCCGCACGAATAGCACATGGTGGGGTCGAGCATGCCTTCGAAGAGGTCGTTGCCCAGGTCATAGTGCTGCTCGCCGACGATGTAGGCACGCGCCTTGCTCTGCAGGTTGAGCAGGCCGGCCTGGAGGCGGTACATCAACCGGTCGGCGGGCTTCTTGGCGCGTTCGCCAAGACCATGGCACAGCAGCCGGCAGGTCATCTCGTCGATCCGCTCGCACTCCCACCAGCCATCCATGTAGGCCTCGCCGAGCCCCAAGGAGCCCTGGCGCAGCACTCGCGAGCAGAAATCGGGATGATAGATCTGCGGGTCCCAGGGCTGGTGGCCGTTGAGGGTGACGCCCGAGCCGGCCAGCAGGGAGTCGAGCACGCGTCGCGCGCGGGTGTCGGGCAGAGCGATGGGGGCCATTGGTTGATCGCTGGTCATGGAGTCCTCCCGGTCCATCTGGTTAGGCACTGATGAGCGGCAAGTCCTTGGCGTGTTTCGTCTGAGCATAGACCAAGCTGGCGCGCGCCGAACAACGCTGCGGGCTGGTATACTCGCGCCGTGCCACTATTTTGCCAATGTTTGCCAATGGACCTGCCAACGGAGTCGTCGACGTGTCCTGCGATTCGCCCCTGATCATCGCCCTCGATCATCCCTCCCTGGATGCCGCCCTGTGTCTGGCCGATCGTCTCGATCCGAAGCGCTGTCGCGTCAAGGTGGGCAAGGAGCTTTTCACCCGCAGCGGGCCCGATGTCCTCGAGGCGCTCCACGGGCGCGGCTTCGAGGTGTTTCTCGATCTCAAGTTCCACGACATCCCCAACACCGTGGCGGGGGCTGTGCAGGCGGCCGCCGAGCAGGGCGTGTGGATGGTCAATGTGCATGCCAGCGGCGGGCGGCGCATGATGGAAGCCGCGCGTGAGCGGCTGGATCGCCATGGCCTGGAAACGCACCTCATCGCCGTGACCGTGCTGACCAGCCTGGAAGAGGCCGACCTGGCGGAAGTGGGCGTGGCGGGCACGGCCGAGACACAGGTCGAGCGCCTGGCACAGCTCGCCCAGGACAGCGGCATGGATGGGGTGGTGTGCTCGGCCCAGGAAGCGGCGCGGCTGCGCGAGCTGTGCGGCGAGCGCTTTCTCAAGGTAACGCCGGGGATTCGGCCGACCTTTGCCGCAGCGGACGATCAGTGGCGGATCATGACGCCGCAGGCGGCCAGGGCGTCGGGCAGCACGCATCTGGTGGTGGGGCGTCCCGTCACCCGGGCGAAGGATCCCATGGCGGCGCTGGCCGCCATCGAGCAAGAACTGGCGGCGTAGAGAGCCGGAAGCGTCGTCACTCTCCCTCGATACCGGTGATCGGCCGGGTGGTGCCCCAGCTGCGGCAGCGCGGGCACTGCCAGTGCAGCGGCTCACCGGCCAGGCCACAGCGCTGGCAACGATGGCGTGGCCGGGCCTGGAGCAGGGAACGGGTGTGCTGCTTGAGCAGCCGGATGCGCGTGTCGGGTTCGCCACCGGCCTGTTGCTGGTGGTGATAGAGATCCAGCAGGTAGTCCAGCCCCCCCAGGCTCGGGGTGCGATCGAGCTGGTCGGTGACCAGGTCGATGGCCACCTGCACGCCTTCCTGGCGCCGGCGCGTCTCGGCCAGCAGGATCACCAGGCTGGTGAAGGGGGCTTGCGCGCGCAGCTGCTCCAGGCAGGCCACCAGGCCGGCATCGTCGTCCAGTAGGCGGTGGGCGTGCTGCAGCGGTTCGAGCATCACCGGCACGAACGCCACGTCCTGTTCGGGGATGTGCATCAGGTGGCGGATCGCTTCCCGGTAGCGCGCGGTATCCTCGGCCAGGGCGGCCAGCAGCAGGTTGGCCCGCACGCAGTGCGGATCGATGGCTATGGCCTGACGCAGCTTCTTGCGGGCGACTCCGGGGCTGGCGGTGCGTCGCGCCTGCTCGGCGAGCTCGCACAGCCAGTGCGCGGCGGCACGCCGTATCTCCTCGTGCTGTCGCACCAGCGCCGGGTGGGCGACGTCCAGGGCGGCCTGCCACTCGCCCTCGCGGTCGAAGAGGTCGACCAGCAGTTGCTTCGCCGTGTGGCGGGTCTCCTCGTGGCCCGATTCGCGAATCAGCTGCTGGAGCAGGCGTTCGGCGCGGTCGAGCAGGCCCAGCTTGAGGAAATCCCGCGACAGCTCCAGCTGCACCTGTTCGCTCTGTGCCGTGGTGAGCGTGGGGCGGGCCAGCAGGTTCTGATGAATCTTGACGGCGCGATCCGCCTCGCCCCGGGTGCGGAAGAGATTACCCAGGGTAATGTGGGTGTCGATGGTTTCGCTGTTGACCTCGAGGGCGGCCACGAAGGCCTCGATGGCGCGGTCCGGCTGCTCGTTGAGCAGGTAGTTGAGGCCCACGAAATAATCCCGCGTCAGCGCGGGGGGCTGCGCGGGATTGGCGTGGCCACGGCGTTCGCGGCGGCCTAGCCACCAGCCGATGGCCACGGCTGCCACCAACAGGGTTAGCAGCAGGGCATCGGGCATCTAGGGCAGTTCCTTCAGCTCCTGGACCCGCAGACGGTCGAGCTCCTTGCGCTGCTGGCGGTTGTGGCGCTGGGCGCGTGTCAGGTGGGTGCGCAGCCTGAGCCAGACTCCGGTCATCGCCAGCATGCCGAGCACCACGCCACCCGCCAGGGCGGCGAGAAGCCAGACCGACAGCGAGGCGGCCGGCAGCTCGATCCAGATCAGGTTGAGCGGCACGGTCTGCTGGTTGTTCACGGCAAACAGGATGCCGACCAGCAGCACCCCGAGCAGAATGATGGCCAGAATCAGGCCTTTAAGCCAACGCATGGGCTTGTCCCTTGTGAATGGTGGAATCGGTTAGTAGCCGAGGGCACGGCTGGCATTGACCTGCTCGCGCAGCTCCTTGCCGGGCTTGAAGTGTGGCACGAACTTGCCGTCCAGGGCGACAGGGTCGCCGGTCTTGGGGTTGCGACCGATGCGCGGCTCGCGGTAGTGCAGCGAAAAGCTGCCGAAGCCGCGAATTTCCACGCGCCCGCCCTCGGCCAGGGTGTCGGTAATGTCGTCGAGGATGAGACGTACCGCGGACTCGACTTCCTTGAGCGACAGGTCGGGCTGCCGCATGGCGATCTGCTCGATCAACTCGGATTTTGTCATCGACTCTCTCCTGGCGATGGCCGGCTCCGCAACGGAGCCGAAGGGAGTTGTTATTCTGCTCTCAGCATACTGCGCAAATCGTGATAAAACAACGCACTACGACCATGGTCAAGCGGATGCCCGGAAACCGCGCCGGCGGCTGCCTCCAGGGCACGCCTTGGGTATACTGGGCGCACCATTCACCGCGACTGTCGAGGCCGACGTTGAACGACGCGACAACCCCCGAGGCGCTTGCCCAGCGCAAGCGCCTGCACTGGCACTCCCGCCGAGGCATGTGGGAGCTGGACCTGCTGCTGATTCCCTTCCTGGAGCACTGCTACGACAGCCTGGACGTCGACGACCAGGCGGCTTACCGCGAGCTGATCACGGAGGAGGACCAGGATCTCTTCGCCTGGCTGATGCGCCGCGATGTGCCGTCGAATCCCGCCCATCGGCGTATCGTTGAGATGATCCAGGCCCATGCCGAGAACGCCGATAACGATCCGCGTCGTCCCGTCTAGGCTGGCCCGAGCCAGTCACGCGCTGATTGCCCTGGCCGTGATGGCCCTGCTGGTGGCCTACGCCCATCCAGGTCTGTGGCTGCTGGGTGGCGTGACTCTAGGGAGCGTGCTGATCAGCCAGTACCGCCGGGAGCGCGGCGGCGAGCTGCGCGGGCAACCGGGCGAGGCCGGCGGCGCCTGGTACTGGCGCGCCCAGGGCGAGGCGGTGTTTCGCCCCGTCACGCTGCGCTGTCACTACCTGGGCTCCTGGCTGATCGGCTTGCGACTGGGGCGCGAGTCGCTGTGGCTGTGGCCCGACAGCAGTGAGCGCGAGAGCCTGCGTCAGCTGCGGCGCCGGCTGATACAGCTTGCGATCTGATCCCTGAGCAGGCGGCCTGGCGCGCCAACGCCAGGCCGTGCCCCGCTCAAGCAGGTGTTTCGAGGTCGGCGAGACGGCAGCGCGACGGGCGTGGTGCGGTATCGCCGTGATGTGGGCAGTCGGGGTTGTAGTGCAGGCCGCGGGATTCGCGGCGGGCTCGGGCACTGGCCACGGTGAGGCGGGCCAGGCGCAGGGCGTGCCAGAGACTGGCAAGCGCGGGGTCGGGAGCGGCGGCATCCTGGATCGTGGGGCCGACCGTCGCCGCGAGGGCCGCCAGCTCCCGGTCCGCACTCTCCAGGCCGCTGTCGTGGCGCACGATGGCCACTTGCCGACTCATCACCTCGCGCATCGCCTGTCGCCACTCATGGACCTGCTCCGGGGCAGCCCTGGTGTTCCCGGTTGTCACCGTGACCAGCCGCGCTGACGATGGCGCGGCGGGGCTGGCCAGGCGGGCAGCACAGCTGCGGGCGAATACCAGGCACTCCAGCAGCGAGTTGCTGGCCATGCGGTTGGCGCCGTGCAGGCCGGTGCAGGCGACCTCACCGATGGCATGAAGGTGCGGCACGCTGGTGGCACCGTCCAGGTCGGTGGCCACGCCCCCGCAGCTGTAATGCGCGGCGGGCACCACCGGAATCGGCTGGTGTGCGATGTCGAGGCCGCGAGAGAGGCAGTGGGCGTGGATGGTGGGGAAGTGGTGGCGAATGGCCGCCTCGCCGAGGTGGCGCACGTCGAGCCACACATGCGCCGCGCCGCTGCGCTGCATCTCGGCGTCGATGGCACGGGCGACGATGTCGCGCGGGGCCAGCTCGGCGCGAGGATCCTCAGCGAGCATGAAGCGCTCGCCCGAAGCGGTGACCAGCCGCCCGCCCTCGCCACGCACCGCCTCGCTGATCAGGAAGGGCGGGCCCTCGGGGTCGTAGAGGCAGGTGGGGTGGAACTGCTGGAATTCCAGGTTCATCAGCTCCGCCCCCAGTTCGGCGGCCATCAGCATGCCCTCGCCGCTGGCGGGCTGGGGGCTGGTGGTGTGGCGGTAGAGACCGCTGGCGCCGCCGGTTGCGAGTACGGTGTCCCGGGCCATCAGGGCGGTCAGCTCGCCGCGGGCATCGAGGCACCGGGCGCCGCGGCAGTGGCCGGCCGCGTCGCCGATCAGGCCGATGGCCGTGAGGTCGTCGCGCACGGTGATGGCCGGATGGGCCTCGGCATGTGCCTTGAGGGTGTCGAGCACGGCGCGTCCGGTTGCGTCTTCCACGTGGATGACGCGACGGGCACCGTGGCCGCCCTCCCGGGTCAGGTGGTAGGGGTAGGCGGCATCGGGCGTGATATCGCGGGTGAAGGGCACGCCCAGAGAGAGCAACCACTCGATGGCGGCGGGCCCCTGCTCGACGGTGAAGCGCACGGCGCGCTCGTCGCACAGTCCGTCGCCCGCGACCAGGGTATCGGCGACGTGGGCAGCGAAGTCATCCTGCGGCGAGAGCACGGCGGCGATGCCGCCCTGGGCCCAGCGGCTGGCGCCGCGGTCGTCGCTGGCCGGGCGAACCAGGGTGACCCGGCGGGTGGCGGCGCTGTGCAGGGCCAGGGTGAGGCCGGCCACGCCGCCACCGATGATCAGCACGTCATGGTCGCGGTGAGTCATCTTGCTCTCCTTGTGCAAGTGGCGCCTGGCCGGGAATGATACGCGAACGTCCCGAGGCGTGCCGCAAGCGCTGGCTGGGCAGGCGCTCCAGGCTGCCCAGCCGGGCCGCCAGGGCCTGGGTCAGGCGGGTCAGCTCGCGGTTGAGCCACAGGTAGCCGCTGGGGCTGAACAGGGCGCGGCCGTCCTCGCCGCGGGCGTTGCGGGCCAGGTCGGCATGGCGCTGAAGATCGAACGGCGTGATGGCGACTGAAATCGGCTGGCCGGTGCGCACCTGGTAGGCCAGGCTGCCGAGCTCGCGCGCCAGGCGGTGCTGCGCCTCCCGCAGCCCGTCCATGGCCGCGATGCGCTCGTGGCCGGCACGCGTCGTCCAGTGCGTCTCCAGCAGCAGTTCGATGGTGGAGAGCATCCGACGCTGCAGGGAGATGAGGTCGTCGAGCTCGTCGCGCCGCAGGCGGCGTTCGCGATGGATGGCGTCGACCAGCGTGCGCTGCTTGACCAGCTGCTTGCTGGAGGCCTTGAGCAGCGCCCGGGTATCGACATCGGTGGCCTGGTTCGCGGCGGTGTGAGCATGGTAGAGCCGCGCCAGGCGCTCGAGGTTCTCGGCCAGGAGGAAGCGCATCATGTCGGTGGCCTTCTGCGGCAGCACCAGGGCGGTGACGCCGATGCCGATCAGGGTGCCGAGCAGCACATCGAAGGCTCGCCACAGGGCGATATCGAGCTCCCGATCGTGGGTGCCGATCACCAGCAACAGGCTGATGGCGAACATCAGGCCAGCGTAGCCTTGGCGTCCGCCGAAGGTGAGCCAGGTAGCCAGGCCGATGCCGGCCAGGGCTCCCAGGGAAACGGTCGCGGGGGAGGCGAACGGCAGCAGGATCAGCAGCACGCCCCAGCCCGCGCCGAGCAGCGAGCCGAGCAGCCGCTGGCGCCCCTTGTCGAGCACCCCGCCGACATGGGGCAAGTTGCCCATCACCATGACGGTGCTCACCAGCGCCCAGCCGGAGTGCGGCACTTCGAACAGCGTGATGATGGCGTAGGTGATCGACAGGGCCAGTAGCACGCGAAACACGTGGAGGCGGCGTTGGTGTCGGTAGTTCAGATGAGGGTCGCGCAGGGGCGGCAGATTCATGAGGCAAGGCCCCGTTCGGGCGCAAGATGCGGCGCACGATGGCAGGGAGGCGAGGCGCTTGGTGCCCGGAGCCGGGCTCGAACCGGCACGGTGTTGCCACCGAGAGATTTTAAGTCTCTTGCGTCTACCAATTTCGCCATCCGGGCGGCACGGTTTCGAGCAGGCAGCGGAAGCTGGCAGGAGAAAGTGGAGGCTGGAGTCGGAATCGAACCGGCGTACACGGAGTTGCAGTCCGCTGCATAACCACTCTGCCATCCAGCCTCGTTGAGTCGATGGAGCGGGAAACGAGATTCGAACTCGCGACCCTCGCCTTGGCAAGGCGATGCTCTACCACTGAGCTATTCCCGCTCGACTCGAGAGCGAATTATACGGACAAGGCCGGCACTGTCAATGGCTTGACGGCGTTTACTACATGGAGCGACTCAGGTGCGGCCAGGCGGCGCGCAGGTAGAGCACCATGGACCACAGGGTGAGAAGGGCGGCGGCGTGCAGCGTCAGCAAGCCGAGCAGTGCCAGGGGGGTGCCGGGCGCGAAGGCGATCAGCAGCAGCAGGGCGACCATCTGCAGGGTGGTCTTGACCTTGCCCAGCCAGGAGACGGCGACGCTGCTGCGCTTGCCCATCTCCGCCATCCACTCGCGCAACGCCGAGATTACGATCTCGCGGCCGATGATCACCAGCGCCGGTAGGGTCAGCCAGGCAGAATCGAAACGCTCGACGAGCAGCGCCAGGGCAACCGCCACCATCACTTTGTCGGCCACCGGGTCGAGGAAGGCGCCGAAGGGGGTGGACTGGTCCCAGCGTCGTGCCAGATAGCCATCGAGCCAGTCGGTCACCGAGGCGAGGGCGAAGAGGGCCGCGGCGACCGGCATGCTCCAGGAAAACGGCAGGTAGAAGAACACCACCAACAGGGGAATGAAGACGATGCGGCCGAGCGTCAGGAGGTTGGGGATGTTCATTGCAAGCGATGTCCTTGGCGATGTGGGTTGTCCATCGGGGCCTGCCATTCTAGCGGCCGCCACTCGCTTCATCCATGCAGGGCGCGATGAATGGTCTCGGCGAGCGCGGTGCTGATGCCCGGCACGCGGGAAAGCTCTTCGCGACTGGCCTGCTTGACCCCCTGCAGCCCGCCGAAGAAGCGCAGCAGTTCGCGCCGGCGTTTGGGGCCCACCCCGGCGATGCCCTCCAGGGTGGAGCTGCGCCGCGCCTTGTCGCGCCGCGTGCGGTGGCCGGTGATGGCGAAGCGGTGCGCCTCGTCGCGCACGTGCTGGATGAGGTGCAGGGCCGGCGAGGTGGCATCGAGGTCCAGGGTATGTTCGACGGTCTCTAGAAAGAGGGTTTCCAGGCCTGCCTTGCGGGTGGTGCCCTTGGCCACGCCGAGCAGGTGGATCTGCCCCAGGCCCAGTTCGGTGAGCACATCGCGTGCCTGGTTGAGCTGCCCCTTGCCACCGTCGACCAGCAGGATGTCGGGGATGGTACCCTCGCCGTCGGCCAGGCGGCGGAAGCGGCGCTCCAGGGCCTGGTGCATGGCGGCGTAGTCGTCGCCGGCGGCCACGCCTTCGATATTGAAGCGGCGGTAGTCCGACTTGCGTGGCCCGTTCTGGTCGAAGACCACGCAGGAGGCCACGGTGGCCTCGCCCTGGCTATGGCTGATGTCGAAGCACTCCAGCCGTTCGGGCGTCTCGCTCAACTCGAGGGCATCACGCAGGGCCGCAAAACGCCGGTTCAGCTCGCCCTGATTGGCGAGCTGGCCGGCGAGCTGCTGCTCGGCGTTGGTGCGGGCAAGCTCCAGCCACTGGCTGCGGTGGCCGCGCACGCTGTGGGTGACACGCACGCGGCGCCCCGCCTGGCTGCTCAGCGCGCTCTCGAGGATCTCCGGGTCGGGCAGGGGATGGCTGGTGATCACCTCGCGGGGAATCTCACGCTCCTGGCCCAGATAATACTGACTGACAAAGTCGCCGAGCAGAGCCTCGGCATCCAGGTCGAGGCCGTTGCCGGGGGTATGGTGGCGAGCGCCGAGAAGACGCCCCTGTCGCACGGCCAGCACAGAGATGCACTGGGTGCCGGGGCGACTGGCGAGGGCAAAGACATCAGCATCACCGCCTTCGGTGTCGACGAACTGGCGTTGCTGCAGCTGGCGCAGTTGCTGGATCTGGTCGCGCAGGCGTGCGGCCTCCTCGAAGGCCAGCTCGCAACTGGCGCGCTCCATCGCGTCGGTGAGTTCCTGGGTGACCGCTTCGCTCTTGCCCTCCAGGCACATGACGGCGTGTTCCAGGTCGCGTCGGTAGTCGGCCTCGCTGATATAACCCACGCAGGGCGCGCTGCAGCGATCGATCTGGTACTGCAGGCAGGGGCGCGTGCGGTTGGCGAAGACACTGTCCTCGCAGTTGCGGATGCGAAAAATCTTCTGCATCAGCGACAGGCTCTCGCGTACCGCACCGCTGCTGGGATAGGGGCCCAGGTAGCGGCCGTCGTCGCGGCGGGTGCGCGCCCGCTTGTACTCCAGGGCCGGGTAGGGGTGGCGGTCGCTGACGAAGACGAAGGGGTAGGACTTGTCGTCGCGCAGCAGGATGTTGTAGGGCGGGCGCAGCTCCTTGATCAGGGTCTGCTCGAGCAGCAGCGCCTCGATCTCGCTGCGCGTGACGGTGACTTGGATATCGGCGATGCGCGCTACCATGGCCTGGGTCTTGGTATTGAGTGCGCCACGGAAGTAGCTGGCCAGGCGGGCCTTGAGGCGCTTGGCCTTGCCGACATAGAGCGTCTCGCCCTGGGCGTCGAGCATGCGGTAGACGCCCGGTGCCTGGGTAACATTGGCAAGGAAGTGCCGCGAATCGAAAGGCATCGTGCAAGTGGTAACGCGTGGTGGAGAAGCCACTAGCGTAACAGATGCGCGGCCTCAGGGGGGGCTGTCGAAGCCGGCCACCAGGCCGTAGCGCAGCCCGAGGTGGGTCAGTTCCACGTCCGTTTCCACGCCGAGCTTCTCGAAGATTCGGTAGCGGTAGGTGTTGACCGTCTTGGGGCTCAGGAAGAGACGGTCGGAAATCTCGGCCACTCGTTGGCAGTTGACGATCATCATCGCCACCTGCAGTTCGCGATGGGAGAGCTGGTCGAAGGGGTTCTCGTCGGGATCGAAACGCGCCAGCACCAGGCGCTGCGCGATGTCGGCGCTGATGTAGCGGCGACCGGCGAAGACGCTGCGCACGGCGTCGACCATGTCGGAGACCTGGGTCTCCTTGCTGATGAAGCCGCCGGCGCCGGCTTCCAGCAGGCGCTGGGCGAAGCTGTCCTCCATGAAACCGGTCAGGGCGAGTACTCGTACATCCGGGTCGCCGCGTACGATCTTGCGCGTGGCTTCCAGCCCGCCGATTCCCGGCATGCGCAGGTCCATCAGCACCACGTCCGGCCTTAGGCTTCGACTCAGGGTGATGGCCTCCTCGCCGCTCGCGGCCTCGCCGATTACCTGCAGGTCATCCTCACCGTCCAGTAGGCGCGCAAGGCTGGTGCGCACCAGATGGTGATCGTCGACGATAAGAACCTTGATCAATGCTGACGCTCCTCGGCGTTGACGGGGTGGAAGCCTCGGCGGCCTGGGGTAGGGCATCGCGCTACCGGTTGCCAAGCTTGCCACAGTCGGCAACCAAGGAAAATTAGTCAGGCTTCGCAATCCGTGGGGCATCAAGAAATGCGCACGAGCCGCAAGAAAAATCGCCCGTGCGCTTGACGCCGAAAACCGAGGTGGTAGTATGCGTCTCGTTCTCGCCGAGGCGAGATAGCGTGGGGCCTTAGCTCAGCTGGGAGAGCGCAACACTGGCAGTGTTGAGGTCAGCGGTTCGATCCCGCTAGGCTCCACCAACAAGACATGTCGAATCAGCCGCTTGGCGTACTCCGCCAGGCGGCTTTTTCGTGTGCCGCGATCGCGGCCAGCTTCCTGCATTCTTCCTTCCCCCTGACTGCCTCCATCTCCTGACTTCCTCGACCTGGCAGGCAGCTGCCGGGGTCGCCATCCGTGGGGCGGCCATCACGGCTCACTCAACCGCTTGTTGGCGGTGCGCGGGCCAACCGCCCTGGCGAATCACCGGGCAGTCGGCCACGGTATGGTTGTAGAGGTAGACCCAGGCAGGGCCGTAGCGCGTGGTGAGCACGATCCGGTCATAGTCGCCCTGGGCCGGGGCCGGCGGGTGGTAGCCCTCCAGACGGTCAAGAGCGGCCATCTGGCGCAGGTTGACGCGATACACCTCCACATCGATGCCTGAAGAGGGTTCGCGCTTGGCGCCGGGGCAGGGGCCCAGGTCATAGAGGGTGATGGCGGTCAGGTGATCTTTGCCGAGGGGCTCCGCCCCGGCCAGCCAGTGGTGATTGCGCAGGCCGTGTTTCAGGGTGCCGTAGACGGCGACCAGCCGCGTGCGGGCAATGGCCAGGGCGGGGGTGTTCAGCGACATCTTGCCTCCGGGTGTCTGCCATTCGAGGATGGTGCGGGCTTTGTGCGTACATTTCCACTGCGGGAGCGAAACATGAGCGAGTCACGGCAAGTCGGCATGATCGGCGTGGGCCTGATGGGCCACGGTATTGCCAGCAATCTCCTGAAAACCGGCCATCGGCTGCACTTTCTCGATCACCCCGGCAACCAGCCGGTGGAGGATCTGCTCGCGGCGGGGGCTGAGAGACACACCACGGCACGAGCGGTGGCCGAGTCCGCTGAGGTGGTGCTCTTGTGCGTGACGGGCTCGCCCCAGGTTGAAGCCGTGCTCTTCGCGCCAGACGGCGTGCTCGAAGGGCTGGCACCGGGCACTGTGGTCATCGACTGCTCCACGGCGTTGCCGAGTTCCACGGCGCGGGTCGCCGAACGGGTGGTGGCGGCGGGCGGGCGCTTCATGGATGCAGCCATGACCCGCACCCCCAAGGAGGCCGCCGAGGGGCGCCTCAACCTGATCGTGGGCGCATCGCCGACGCTGTTCGAGGAGTGGCAGCCGCTGCTGGCGTGCTTTGCCGAGACCATCACCCGAGCCGGTGACACCGGGGCCGGGCACACCCTGAAGCTGGTGCACAATTTCGTCTCGCTGGGGTTCTCGGCGGTGCTTGCCGAGGCCACGGCCGCGTCTCGACGTGCCGGCATCGCGGATGCCGCCCTGCTCGAGGTGCTCGGCCAGGGGGCCGGTGCCGGGGTGATCCTCGAGCGCCTGCGGCCCTTCATCGAGCACGGTGACCCTTCCGCCTTTCGCTTCAGCGTGGCCAACGCCAGCAAGGACCTCGGCTACTACCACGCGACGGCGGAAGAGCTGGGGGCGCCGGGCGAGGTGGCCGGAGCGGTGCAGGCACGCTATGCGGCCTTCGAGTCGTCAGGCCTCACGGTGCCCGAGCTGATCGACGAACTGGCAAAGGGGCGAGACGAGAGCGACTGAAGTGTGATACCTGTCATGTTGTCATACACTTTAACAGCGATCGATTGACCGGCAGGAGGTACCCATGAAGATCACGCGACTCAGGACCTGGCAGGTTCCCCCGCGCTGGCTGTTCCTCAAGATCGAGACCGACGAGGGCGCCTACGGCTGGGGCGAGCCGGTGATCGAGGGGCGCGCGGCTACCGTGGAGGCCGCGGTTCACGAGCTTGCCGACCTGCTAATTGGCGAAGACCCGCACCGCATCGAGCACCACTGGAACCGCCTCTATCGCGGCGGGTTCTACCGTGGCGGGCCGATCCTGATGAGCGCCATTGCCGGTATCGATCAGGCACTGTGGGATCTGAAGGGGCGCGACCTGGGTGTGCCGGTGCATCAGCTGCTGGGCGGCGCCTGTCGCGAGCGCATGCGCATGTACGCCTGGACCGGCGGTGATCGGCCGGCGGACGTGGGGCTGGGTGCCCACGAGCTGATCGAGCAGGGCTTTACCGCCTTCAAGATGAACGGGACGGCGGAGATGGCCATCGTCGACTCCCATGCGCGCATCGACGAAGCCGTGGCCCGCCTGGCCGAGGCGCGCCAGGCCGTGGGGCCGGAAGTGGGCATCGCCGTCGACTTTCACGGCCGGGTGCACCGGCCCATGGCCAAGGCGCTGCTGCGCGAGCTGGAGCCGTTCCATCCGATGTTCGTGGAGGAGCCCGTGCTGCCCGAGCACCTGCCGGCGCTCAAGCACATTGCCGGCGGTCTGGGCTATCCCATCGCCACCGGCGAGCGGCTGTTCACCCGCTTCGAATTCCGCGACCTGCTTGCCGACGGCATGGTCGACATCGTCCAGCCCGACCTCTCCCACTGCGGCGGCATCAGCGAGGCACTGCGCATTGCTGGCCTGGCCTCCTGCCATGACGTGGCCCTGGCGCCGCACTGTCCACTCGGCCCCTTGGCCCTGGCCGCCTCGCTGCAGCTGGATGCCGTCTGTCACAACGCCTTCATCCAGGAGCAGAGCATGGGCATCCACTACAATCGGGACAACGACGTGCTCGACTATCTGGTGGACAAGAGCGCTCTGGCCATCGAGGAAGGCTTCTGCCGCATTCCCGAAGGGCCGGGCCTGGGCGTGGAGATCAACGAGGCCTTCGTCGAGGAGCGCGCCGCGGTGGGGCATCGCTGGCGCAACCCGCTGTGGCAGCACACCGACGGCTCCGTCGCCGAATGGTGAGTCAACCGGGAGGAGGCGCGATGAGTGTGAACATGCAGGCATTCGAGCAGGCCATGGAGGCCTGTCCGCTGGTGGCCATTCTGCGCGGTGTGCAGCCCGATGAGGTGATCGGGGTGGCCGAGACCCTGATGGAGTGCGGCATTCGCCTGATCGAGGTGCCGCTCAATTCCCCCGAGCCCTGGGAGAGCATCGCCCGCCTCAAGGCGCACTGTCCGCCCGAGGTGCTGGTCGGCGCGGGCACCGTGCTGACCTCCGAGGAGGTGCGTCGCCTGGCCGGCCTCGAAACGCCGCTGCTGGTGACGCCCAACAGCGACCCGGCGGTGATCCGCGAGGCGCGCGGCGCCGGGCTGGTGGCGCTGATCGGTTGCATGACACCCACCGAGGCGCTCGCCGCCGCGCGTGCCGGCGCCACCGCCCTCAAGCTCTTCCCGGCCGGTCGCTTGGGCGTCGACTACTTTCGCGACATGCGCGCCGTGCTGCCGCCGGAACTGCCGGTGCTGGCGGTGGGTGGCATCGACATCGACGACCTGGCGGCCTGGCATGCCGCCGGCATTGCCGGCGTCGGCCTGGGCAGCAGCCTCTATGCGCCGGGGCGCTCGCTGCCCGAGATCGAGGCGCGCGCTCTGGCCCTGGTCGCCGAGTGGCGGCGGTTGCAGTCGATGGAGCTGATATGACCCCGGCCTTCATCGCCGTCGACTGGGGCACGAGCAACTTTCGCGCTTTCCTGGCGGATGCCGAGGCCCGGGTGCTGGCCGAGCGGCGCTCCGCCGCAGGGCTCCGGGCACTCGAGGCGGCCGCGTTCCCCCACTACTGCCGTGAGCAACTGAGTGACTGGTTGCACGATGCCGGTGGGGAAGGGGCGCTGCCGATCTATCTCGCCGGGATGGTCGGTGCCCGCAGCGGCTGGGCGGAAGCGGCGCAGCTTGAGCTGCCGCTGTCGCCCGAGACCCTGGCGGCCCACCTGACCGCTGCACCGGGCCTTGCCAACGCCTGGCTGGTGCCGGGCGGCAAGGTGGTGACGGCCGAACATGTCGACGTGATGCGCGGCGAGGAGGTGCAGGCCTTCGGGGGGCTGGCGCTCACGGGGCGCGACAGCGGTCTGTTCTGCCTGCCGGGCACCCACAGCAAGTGGATCCGTGCCGAGGGCGGCCGTCTCGTCGACTTCACCACCCTGGTCACCGGGGAGCTCTACCATGCGGTGCGCTTTCATACCCTGCTTGGCGAGCCGGTGCCCCCTGAGGACGCCTTCGATGCGGAGGGGTTCGAGCGCGGCCTGGCTGCCGCCCGCCATCCGGCGGGCGTGTTGCATGCGCTGTTCGAGGCGCGCAGCCGCTATCTTCACGATGGCCTGGCGGCGGGCCAAGTGGGGAGCTTTCTCTCTGGCGTGCTGATCGGCAGCGAGATCGCGGCCATGGACCATCTTCTCGCCCCCGCCAACGGTGTCACCCTGATCGGCTCCCCGGCGTTGGCAGCCCGCTATCGGCAGGCACTGGGCGGCCGCCGCGATCTCGTCGTGACCACCCTCGACAGCGATGTGGCCAGCCTCGCCGGCATTGCCCGCCTGCATGCCCGGCGCCGCGCTGCCTCTGCCTGACTCCCTGCGAACGCAAAGAAAGAAAAGAGAGGTGCCATGACCCTGCCCGACAACCCCTTCAAGCGCCGCCTGCAGGCCGGCGAGCCCCAGACCGGGCTGTGGCTGGGGCTCGCCAACCCCTACACCGCCGAGATGGCCGCCACCGCGGGCTTCGACTGGCTGCTTCTCGATGCCGAACATTCGCCCAATGACCTGAAGAGCCTGCTTGCCCAGTTGCAAGCCGTGGCGCCCTATGCGTCTCAGCCCATCGTGCGCCCGCCGGTGGGCGAGGCGGTGCTGATCAAGCAGTACCTGGACATCGGTGTGCAGACCCTGCTGGTGCCCATGGTGGAGAGCGCCGAGCAGGCGCAGGCTCTTGTCGACGCCATGCGCTACCCGCCCCACGGGCGGCGCGGGGTCGGCCATGTGCTGGCGCGGGCGGCGCGCTGGGGCCGGGTGGACGACTACCTGGACCGGGCCGATGACGCCATGTGCCTGCTGGTGCAGGTCGAGACGCGTGCCGGGCTCGACAACCTCGAGGCGATCGCCGCCGTCGAGGGGGTAGACGGCGTCTTCATCGGTCCGGCCGATCTCTCCGCGGCGCTGGGGCATCTGGGCGATGCCGGCCATCCCGAGGTGCGCGGCGCCATCGGCGATGCCATCAGGCGCATCCGTTCGGCCGGCAAGGCAACGGGAATCGTCACGGTCGACGAGAGTGAGGCGCGAGGCTACCTCGAGGCGGGCTGCACCTTCGTCGGCGTGGGGGTCGACACCCTGCTGCTGATGAACGCCCTTCACGGGCTTGCCGAGCGGTTCCGCCAGGGATGAGCCGCCGGCCCATCGTGTCGATGGGCCGGCGGGAGCGGAGATCAGTGCCGGGCGGGCAGGATGCGCCCCGGGTTCATCAGGTCCTGCGGGTCGAATAGCGCCTTGATGCCCTCGACGAGCTCGCGCTCCACCGGCGAGAGGCGCGCCAGGTAGGCGGCTTGCTTGGTGCGCCCGATGCCGTGCTCGGCGCTGATGCTTCCTGCGAAGTCGTCGAGCACCGCGAACAGGGTGGTTTCCAGCTCGTGTAGATGATCGCGCTTGTCGCCCTCGGCCAGGTCCCGCGGCGGCAGGATGTTGAAGTGCAGGTTGCCGTCGCCGACGTGGCCGTAGGCGATGATCTCGCAATCGGGGGACTGCGCCATCACCGCGTCGCTGGCGCGGGCGACGAAGTCGGGGATCGCCGAGATGGGCACCGCTATGTCGGTACGCAGGTGCTCGCCGCGGCGCCGCTGGCCCTCCAGCATGCTCTCGCGGAACTGCCACAGCTGCTGCGCCTGGGCCTCGCTCGAGCCGAGCGCGCCGTCGAGCACCAGGCCGCGTTCCATGCCCCGTTCGAAAAGCCCTTCGATCATGGCATCGAGATCGACCGGGCCGGTGGCGGCCACCTCCATCAGCACGTACCAGGGGTGGGCGTCGTCCATGGGGTCGCTGAGCGCGGGCGTGGCCTCCATGGCGAGCTCGATGCAGCGCCGGGGGATCAGTTCGAAGGCGGTGAGCAGGTCGCTGCAGCCGCGACGTGCCAGGCCGTAGAGCTCGACTACCGCTGCCACCGAGGGCAGCCCGAGCAGGGCGGTGCGGCTCTGGTCCGGGCGCGGCGTGAGCTTGAGCACCGCACCGGTGACGATGCCCAGCGTCCCTTCGCTGCCCAGGAAGAGCTGCTCCAGCGCATAGCCGCGGTTGTCCTTGTGCAGGCGGGTGAGGCCATCCCAGATGCGCCCGTCGGGCAGCACCGCTTCGAGGCCCAGCACCAGCTCACGCATCATGCCGTAGCGCAGCACGTTGAGCCCGCCAGCGTTGGTGGCGATGTTGCCACCGATCTGGCAGCTGCCCTGGGCGCCCAGCGATAGCGGGAAGTCGCAGTCGTGCTCGGCGGCGGCCTCCTTGACGCTCTCGAGAATGCAGCCCGCGTCCACGGTCAGGGTGAAGTTGACGGGGTCGATCTCGCGGATGCGGTTCATCCGCTCCAGGCTGATCACCAGCTCGCTGCCGTCGTTGGCCGGCAGGGCGCCGCCCACCAGGCCGCTGTGCCCGCCCTGGGGTGATATGGCCACGCCGTGTTCGTGGCACAGGCGAACCGTCTCGGCCACCTCGTCGGTGGTGGCGGGGCGTGCCACGGCCAGCGGCTCGCCCAGGCGGTCGCCGGCCCAGTCGGCCACGTAGCGGGTCATGGCCTCGGGTTCACGAAGCAGGCCGCGCTCCCCCAGCCGTTCGGCCAGGGGGTCGAGCAGGGCGGTGTGAGGGGTGTCACGGGACATCTCAGGCCTCCTCCTGCCAGGCGGCGCCGTCGGGGAAACGGTGGCGGGCCAGCGACTCGGCGTGCAGCGTAATGCTGTAACCCGGGGCGGTGGGCACCTGGTAGCGGCCGTTCTTGACCACCACCGGGTCGATGAAGTGCTCGTGGAGGTGGTCGACGTACTCCAGGACGCGGCCTTCCAGACTGCCGGAGACGGCGATGTAGTCGAACAGCGAGATGTGCTGCACGTACTCGCACAGCCCCACGCCGCCGGCGTGGGGACATACCGGCACACCGAACTTGGCCGCCATCAGCGCTACCAGGATCACCTCGTTGAGGCCGCCCAGGCGCGCCGCGTCGAGCTGACAGTAATCGATGGCGTCGGCCTGCAGCAGCTGCTTGAACATCACCTTGTTGTGACAGTGTTCGCCGGTGGCCACACCGATGGGCGCGATGCGATGCCGGATCTCGGCATGGCCGAGGATGTCGTCGGGGCTGGTGGGCTCCTCGATCCACAGCGGGGCGAACTCGGCGAGCTGGCGCATCTTGGCGACGCTCTCGTCGACTTCCCACACCTGGTTGGCGTCCATCATCAGGACGTTGTCCCAGCCGATCTCCTCGCGCAGCAGTGCGGCACGGCGGCGATCTTCGGCCAGGTCGCCGCCGATCTTCTGCTTGAAGTGGGTCCAGCCCTCGGCGAGCCCCTCGCGGGCCAGGCGGCGCACCTTGTCGTCCGAGTAGCCCAGCCAGCCCGCCGAGGTGGTGTAGGCGGGAAAGCCGTCGCGGCGCATCTCGGCCTCGCGCTCGGCCTTGCCCGATTCCTGGCGCTTGAGCAGGGCGATGGCCTCCTCGGGCGTCAGGGCGTCGGTGACGAAGCGGAAGTCCAGGCAGCGCACCAGCTGCTCGGGCGTCATGTCGACGAGCAGCTTCCACACCGGCTTGCCCTCGCGCTTGGCCCACAGGTCCCACACCGCATTGACGATGGCCGCGGTGGCGAGGTGAATGGCGCCCTTGTCGGGGCCGATCCAGCGCAGCTGGCTGTCACCGGTGATCTCGCGCCAGAAGGCGCCCATGTCGGCGGTGATGGCGTCGAGGGTGCGCCCCTCGATCAGTGGGGTCAGCGACTGCACCGCGGTGACCACGATCTCGTTGCCGCGGCCGATGGTGAAGGTGAGGCCGTGACCCTCAGGGCCCTGATCATCGGTGTGCAGGATCACGTAGGTGGCAGAGTAGTCCGGCGCGGCGTTCATGGCGTCCGAGCCGTCGAGCGAGCGCGAGGTGGGGAAACGGATGTCCTGTACCTCGACGCGGGTGATGGTCGTCATGGGGGAGCTCCTCGGCGGGTGGGGAAATCAGCGGCTGGCCAGGTGACGCATCAGCTCGCGGATGCCGTAGGTCCAGGGCGGCAGCTGGTCGCTGCGTCCCACGGGATTGACCAGGGCGCCCAGCGCCGGGGTGGCGATGGTCACCCGGTCGCCGAGGTGGTGCGTGAATCCCTGGCCCGCGCCGTCACGATCCTTGATCGGCGAAAACATGGTGCCCAGATAGAGCATGAAACCGTCGGGATACTGGTGGTGGGCGCCGATGGTCTGGTTGACCAGGTCCAGGGGATCGCGGCTGATCTCGCGCATGTCGCTGGCATCCTCGAGCAGGAAGTCGTCGTCGGCGCCCTCGATGCGCAGCGACACCTGGCACTGGCGCACGCTGTCGAGGGTGAAGCGCTCGTCGAAGACGCGGATGAAGGGACCGATGGCGCTGGAGGCGTTGTTGTCCTTGGCCTTGCCCAGCAGCAGGGCGCTGCGCCCTTCGACGTCGCGCAGGTTGACGTCGTTGCCGAGGCTCGCCCCCTTGACGCCGCCACGGGAATCCACGGCGAGCACGATCTCCGGCTCGGGATTGTTCCATTTTGAGGCCGGGTGCAGACCCACGCTGGCACCCAAGCCCACCGTGGCGAGCGGCTGCGCCTTGGTGAACACCTCGGCGTCCGGGCCGAGGCCCACTTCCATGTATTGGGACCAGGCGCCGCGCCCCTGCAGGGCTTCCTTGAGGGCCTGGGCCTCGTCGGAACCGGGCCGCATGCGTGACAGGTCGCTGCCGATGAGCTGCTGCAGCTCGGCGCGCAGTTCGCCGGCGCGAGTCGGGTCGCCGCCGGCCTGTTCCTCGATCACCCGCTCGAGCAGACTCACTGCGAAGGTGACGCCGCACGCCTTGACCGCCTGGAGGTCGCAGGGGGCGAGCAGATAGGGAGCCCGCTGCGGCGAGGCCAGGGAGTTGTCCAGCAGCGTTTCCACGCGGCCGAGGCGCTCGCCATTGGCGCCGGCGACGAGCTCGGCGAGGTCGTCTCGCTCCAGCAGATCGGCCATGGTCGGCTCGCTGGCGGAGATGTCGAAGACCTCACCGCCCCGCACCGCCACCAGGGCCGGGCCGGGGCGAGGGGTGTCGCGCCAGACGCGGCCCAACAGGAGAGCGTCGTCCAGGTCGGTGGGCAACAGGTCCGTCGGCGAAAGGGGTGTCATGTGGCCTCCATCAGCGTGTGTTTTTGGGTGACGGACTGGCGCCTGGCCAGTCATCGTCTATCGTGCTATTGGTGTAGTGTTGTATGACAGGTATGCCATCGACACTATAGCCAACCGATAACCGGAACGCGATAGCGACAGACAGCGACAGGAGAACGGCATGTTCGACGAGTGGAAAGGCAAACGGGTGCTGGTGACCGGGGCGAGTCGCGGCATCGGAGCGGCCGTAGCGCGCCAGTTCGGTGCCCTGGGCGCGCACGTGGCGGTGCACTACCATCATAGTGCAGACGCTGCGCAGGCTGTTGTCCAGGCGATCCAGGAGGCCGGTGGCAAGGCGTGGCTGGTCCAGGGCGATGTCAGTCGCTCGGCCGAGGTGTCGCGCGTCGTCGACGAGGCGGCCGAACAGCTGGGCGGCCTGGACGTGCTGGTCAACAATGCCGGGGACATGCTGGGACGGGTCTCGCTGGCCGATATCGACGATGAACAGTACGACCGGGTCATGGACCTCAATGTGCGCTCGGTGGTGATGGCCAGTCGTGCGGCGTTGCCCCACTTCCGGCAGGCGGGCGGCGGCAACGTCATCCATACCAGTTCCATCGCGGCGCGCAATGGCGGGGGAGCGGGCGCGGGGCTCTACGCCTCGGCCAAGGCCTTCGTCAGCAATCTGACGCGCAACATGGCCAAGGAGCTGGCCGGAGAGGGCATTCGCGTCAACGCCGTGGCGCCCGGTGTGATCGCCACCGATTTCCATGAGCGTCACTCCAACGACGCCCAGATGGAAGCGGCACGCGCCACCATCCCCATGGGGCGACTGGGGAGCGCGGAGGAGTGCGTGGGCGCCTATCTCTTCCTGGGCACCGAGTCACTGAGCGGCTACGTCAATGGTCAGGTCATCGAGGTCAACGGCGGGCAGCTGATGCCATGAACGCGAATACAACTTATGACATCGCCATCACCATGGGCGATCCGGCGGGCATCGGCCCGGAGATCATCTGCCGTGCCGTGGCGGCCATGTCGCCCGCCGAGCGGGCCTCCACCCTGCTGGTCGGTGACCCGGCCATCTACCGGCGAGCGGCCAGAATGATCGAGGCCGAGCTGAATCTGGTGACGCTGGATGAAGCCGAGGGCGCCGAAGAAGCCGTGGCAGTGGCGCCGGTGTCCCTGCCGGCCGACGCCGAGCTCCCCGATGGGCAGGTCAGCGCCGCTGGCGGCGACATGGCCTTTCGCTGCGTCCGCACGGCCGTGGAGCTGGTGCAGGCGGGGCGTGCCCGGGTGATCGTCACCGCGCCGCTCAACAAGGCGGCGCTGCACGCCGCGGGCCACTACTACGATGGCCACACCGGCATGCTGGCCTCGCTCACCGGGGCGCCGTCGTCCTTCATGCTGCTCGCCTCCGAGCGGCTCTCGACCCTGCACGTCTCGACCCATGTGTCGCTGCGCGAGGCGATCGAGCGGGTCACGCCCGAGCGCATCACCGCCACCGTGGAAGCCGGCCACGCTCATCTGGAGAAACTCGGCAAGGCCCGGCCGCGCATCGCCGTGGCTGGCCTCAACCCCCATTGCGGCGAGGGCGGTATCTTCGGTGACGAGGATGACCGCCGTATCGCCCCGGCAGTGGCGGCGCTGGCCGAGCGGGGTTTCGATGTCCGCGGGCCGATCTCGGCGGACACGGTCTTCTACCGCGCCGCCCAGGGCGAGTTCGACCTGGTGGTGGCGCAGTATCATGACCAGGGCCATATCCCGGTGAAGCTGATCGCCTTCGACACCACCGTGAATGTGAGCCTCGGCCTGCCGGTACAGCGCACCTCGGTGGACCACGGCACGGCCTTCGATATCGCCTGGCAGGGGCGGGCCGATGCCACCAACATGGGCTCGGCGATCGCCTACGCTCGTCGTCTGGCGGAGGGGGTGGAGCCGTGAGCCGCTGTCGAGTGGCGATCATTGCCGACGACCTCACCGGGGCGCTGGATGCCGCGGCACCCTTTGCCGCCCGCGGAGCGAGTACGCGCGTGGTGATCGACCTGTCGAAACTGGCCGAGGCCCTGGCGAGTTGGGAGGAGCCGCCGGCGGTGGTCGCCGTCAACACCGAGTCGCGTCATTTGCCGCCGGCCGCCGCCGCCGAGCGCGTCGAGCGGGCCGCGCGCCTGCTCGTACCCTTGGCGCCCACGGTGTGGTTCAAGAAGGTCGACTCCACCCTGCGCGGGGCGGTGGTGGCGGAGTGCCTGGCGCTGCGTCGCGTCGTCGAGCGGCCGCTGCTGCTCGCCCCGGCCGTACCGGCCCAGGGGCGCATCGTGCAAGGGGCCGAGGTGTGGGTCGACGGTGCGCCGCTGGCCAGCACTGCCTATGGCCAGGACGCCCGCTCAGCCCCGCCGCTGGGGCCGCTGGATCGCCTGTTCGGTGACCATGGGGTAACGCTGACGCGCCATCGGTCCGGCCCGGGGCAAGCGCTGCCGGCGGGTGACTGTGTCGCCGATGCCGCCAGCGATACCGACCTTGCCCATCTCTACGACCGCGTGCTCAGCGGCGGGCCGGCGCGACTGCTGGCCGGGGCGGCGGGGCTCGCCACTGCCGTGGCCCAGCGTCATGTGGGGCGCCTGTGCGGGCCGACTCGGCTGCTGGAGGGGGTCACGGCGCATCTCTTCGCGGTGGGCTCGCGCAGTCCCCGGGCCCGGGAGCAGCTGGCGCGGCTGTGCGCCGAGGTGCCCGCGCCGACAACGGTCGAGGCCCTGGCGGTCTCGTCTGCGTCCGGACGGTCTTCGGCCGAGGTGGTGATACCCGGCGGCGACAGCTCGGCATTCCACGACCCGGAGCGGGTGGCGGCGGCCATGGCCGAGCGAGTCGCCGTTGCGGTGACGGCCTGGCCTTCCGGTGTTTACTTACTCTTCCTGACCGGTGGAGATATCGCCATGGCGACGCTCCGTCGCCTGGGGGTGACCAGCATTGCGGTCCAGGGGGAGTGGGCCCCGGGCGTGGCGGTTGGCTGGCTCGATGGCGACCGGCGTCGGCGCGTCATGACCAAGGCGGGCGGCTTTGGTGACCCTGACCTGCTGGCGCGGCTGCGCCGCCGTTTGCATGGCACGGCGACCCCGGTGGCGTCAACCGCGACCGTGCGTTGATGACACGGCACCGCCGGGCTTGCGTGTTGCCGATGGAGCGGCTAGTTTTGGGCTAGGTGGTATGATACGTATACAGCTAGACATTCAGGTGGGAGCGAGAACTCCGCCAGACGGCGCCGCCACCGCGCATCCGACAACCACAACAATGTGCAACCTGCTGTGAGGAGACAAGCACAATGAGTCACACCAGCCAACGTCAACAAACGCTCGTGCGCTGCCTGACCGCCGCCATGCTGGCCACCGGCGTGAGCATTGCCGGCGTCGCCCAGGCGCAAGAGCAGCTCAGTTTTGCCCACGTCTATGAAACCTCCGAGCCCTATCACGAGTGGGCCCTGTGGGCGGCTGACGAGATCGAGGAGCGCACCGACGGGCGCTATACTATCGAGGTGCACCCAGCCTCGTCGCTGGGCAAGGAGGCCGACATCAACGAAGGCCTGGGACTCGGTACGGTGGATCTGATCTTCACCGGCAACCAGTTCGCCGGGCGCTTCTACGGACCCATCGGCATCGCCGGGGCGCCCTACATGTTCCGTGATTTCGACCACTGGCAAGCGTATGCCGACAGCGAGCTCTTCGAGGAGATCTCCCAGGGCTACGAGGACGAGACCGGCAACGTGCCGCTGGCCATGAACTACTACGGGCGCCGGCATGTGACGTCGAACGAGCCGATCGACACCCCCGAAGACATGGAAGATCTCAAGATCCGCACGCCCAACGCGCCGATGTACATGATGTTCCCCGAGGCCGTGGGTGCTAACCCCACACCCATCGCCTTTGCCGAGGTCTACCTGGCGCTGCAGCAGGGTGTCGTCGATGCCCAGGAGAACCCGCTGCCCACTATCCGCGCCAAGGCCTTCCACGAGGTGCAGGACTACATCAACCTGACCGGGCACATCACCGACTCGCTGATCACCATCGCCGGCGGACCGCTGTGGAATCGCCTGTCCGAAGAGGATCGCCAGATCTTCCGCGAGGTGTATGCCGAGGCCGGCGAGCGCATCACTCAGGACATCCTGCAGCAGGAGGAGGAGCTGGCTGCCTGGTTCGAGGAGCAGGGCACCACGGTCAACGAGGTGGATACCGGGCCCTTCCGTGAAGCGGTGGTGCCGCACCACAACGGTGAGGCCGCCACCTGGGACCAGGAAACCTATGATCGCCTGCAAGCGATCGGCCAGTAACCGGCGTGTGACCTGAAGCCATGTCGCCCCCTGCCAAGCGGCGGGGGGCGACGATAAGGAGGCCGTGATGTCGGATAATCGCTTGCCGCCCGACCCGCAAATGGGAGAGGTCCATGTCGAAGAAGAGGATTACTTCGACTTCAAGGAGCATGCTCCCGAGGACTACGTCACCCTGGCTCTGTTCTGGGTGCTGCTGGTCATCGTGTTTCTGCAGTTCTTCAGCCGCTATGTGCTGGGCGACTCCATCGCCTGGACCGAGGAGATGGCCCGCTACTTCCTGATCATGGTGGGGTTTGTGGGCAGCGCCATGGCCGTTCGCAAGAACTCTCACATCGCCGTGGAATTCTTCTACCGCTACATGCCCGGTCGGGTGGGGCTGGTCATGGCCCTGCTCGTCGACCTGGCACGGATTGTGTTCCTGGTCGCCGGCTGCTGGATCAGTTACAAGCTCGCCGATCGCACCACCGCCATGATGACGTCGGTCGACATTCCCAAGAGCTTTCTCTACTACGTCGTCTTCGCCGGCTTCGTGCTGATGCTGCTGCGGTCGATTCAGGTAGCCGTCCGCCATTGCCGGGAGCGCAGCAGCGAGTTGCTGTTCACCGAGGACGACGAACAATGACAACGACGCCATAACACGCCCCGGAGACTGTGCATGACTGCCACCCAGCTCACCAAGCGGCGAGGTCCCCTGGTCCCTCCGATCGTCGCTGCCCTCGCCGTTGCGCTGTGCCTTTTCTTGGCCGTGCAGGGCCATTATCTTGCCTTTCTTTTCGTCAGCCTGTTCACGATGCTGCTGGTGGGGATCCCCATCGCCATCGCCCTAGCCGGCTCCTGCCTGATGTACGTCTATCTGACCGGCCGGGTGCCCGACGTGGTTGTTGCCCATCGCATGATCAACGGCATCGACAGCTTCCCGCTGCTGGCGATCCCGTTCTTCATCCTGGCCGGCAACCTGATGAACAATGGCGGGATCACCAACCGCATCTTCGACTTCGCCAAGGCTCTGATGGGCTGGATGCGCGGTGGCCTCGGCCACGTCAACGTCGGCGCCAGCATCGTCTTTTCGGGCATGTCCGGCGCCGCCGTGGCCGATGCCGGTGGCCTGGGCACCATCGAGATCAAGGCGATGCGCGATGCCGGCTACGACCAGGAGTTTGCCGTGGGCATCACCGCGGCGTCCTCCACCATCGGGCCGATCATTCCCCCCAGCCTGCCCATGGTGATCTACGGGGTCATGGCCTCTACCTCGGTGGGGCAGCTCTTCGCCGCCGGCCTGATTCCCGGCCTGCTGATGGGCGCGGTGCTGATGGTGATGATCACCCTGCTGGCGCGGCGGCGAGGCTACCCGCGGGATGCCACCTTCTCGGTCCGTTTCCTGGGCTACGCCGCCAAGCGGGCGTTTCTCTCCCTGCTGACCCCGGTGATCATCGTCGGCGGTATCATCACCGGGGCCTTCACGCCCACCGAGGCCGCCATCGCCGCGGTCATCTACGCGCTCTTCCTGGGCACCGTGGTGTATCGCACCCTGACCTGGCGGCGCCTGATGCGGGTGAGCATGGAGACCATCGAGACGACGGCCATCATCCTGTTCATCGTCGCCGGGGCCTCGATCTTCGCCTGGATCCTCACCAGCAACCAGGTCACCCAGCACGTGGTGGCGCTGATGGGGCCCTTCTCGGACAACCAGTTCGCGGTGCTGCTGTTCGCCAACCTGGTGCTGATCGTGGTCGGCTGCTTCATGGAGACCATCGCGGCCATCACCATTCTGGTGCCGGTGCTGCTGCCGCTGGCCGTGGCGGTCGGGGTCGACCCCGTGCACTTCGGGGTGATCATGGTGCTCAACCTGATGATCGGCCTGCTCACTCCGCCGGTGGGCATGGTGCTCTACGTGCTGTCGCGCGTCTCGCACATCTCCTTCGAGAAGTGCATGCGCGGCACGCTGCCTTTCCTGGTGCCGCTGGTGATCGCGCTGTTGCTGGTGACCTTCGTCCCGGCGATCTCCATGTGGCTGCCCACGCTCATCTACCGCTGAAACCGAACGGGAGACATTGCCACCCATGAACGAGCACCAGCCGGCATTCCACGTCGCCGTCGAGGATCTCGAGCGCTTCATCGACCAGGCCCTGCAGGCCGCCGGCGCCGATATGGCTTCGGCGGAGGCGACCACCCGCGCGCTGGTCACAGCCTCGCGCATGGGCACCGACAGCCATGGGCTGCGCTTGCTGCCGCACTATGTGCGGGCCCTGGAAGGGGGGCGGATCAACGGCCACCCCGCACTGCGCTTCTCCCAGCGCCTGCCGGCCACTGGGTACCTCGATGCCGACGATGCCCTCGGTCACCTGGCCGGCTATCGCGCCATGGCCGAGGCCAGTGAGATGGCCGAGGCGGTCGGGGTGGGCGCCGTGGCGGTGGGCAAGTCGTCGCACTTCGGGGCGGCGGGTTGCTATGCCCTGGCCGCCGCGGAGCGTGGCCTGATCGGCCTCGCCGTGTGCAACTCCGACGCCTTCGTGCTGCTCCACGAGGGCACGGTGCCCTTCCACGGCACCAATCCCATCGCCTTTGCCGCGCCGGTGGCAGGCGAGCGGCCCTACCTGCTGGACATGGCGACCAGCTCGATTCCCTGGAACCGCGTGCAGCAGTACGGTGCCATCGGCCGTGAGCTGCCGGACCAGGTGGCGGCGGACGGCGCGGGGCGGGTGACACGTACGCCAAGGGAGGTCGCGGCGCTGCTGCCGCTGGGCGGCAGCGACTTCGGCTTCAAGGGGGCGGGGCTCGGCGGCATGGTGGAGGTGCTCAGCTCGACGCTCTCCGGCATGCTCAACGGCTTTCGCCTGTTGCCCATGGGGGGGCCGGACTTCGCGACGCCGCGGGGAGTGGGCCATTTCTTCCTGGCCATGCAGCCGGAGGCTTTCGTCGAGAGTGATGCCTTCGCGGCCGGCCTGCGCGACTATCTGGCCGATCTGCGTGCCCAGCCTGCGCAGGAGGGCAGTGAGGTGCTGGCCCCCGGTGACCGCGAGTGGCGTTGCCTGGCGTGTCGGGATGTCGAGGGCATTCCGCTGGATAGCGCCAATCAGGTCGCCTACGCCGCCCTGGCCGAGCGTTTCGGACTGCGGCCGCTTGCCCCATTGCGATGACCCGCAAGGGCTGCGGATATACGGTACCATGTCGGCGCAACCAGAGGGCGGCGAGGCTGGCCCGCCGGATAGTGTGGAGAGTGGGTGAATGAGTAGATATCGGGTGGAGCGCAAGACGCTTTCCGAACAGGTGGCCGAACAGCTCGAGGCGGAGATCCTCGAGGGCCGGTTGAGCGAGAATGACCAGCTGCCCTCGGAGCGGGAGCTGATGGAGCAGTTCGGTGTCGGCCGCCCGGCGGTGCGTGAGGCGCTCTTCTACCTGCAGCAGCTGGGCCTGATCGCCATCAACAGTGGTACCCGGGCGCGGGTGATCCGTCCCACCGCCGAGGCGGTGATGGCGCGCCTTTCCGGCGTTACCCGCCAGCTGCTATCGAAACCGGATGGGCAGCAGTACTTCCAGGAGGCCCGGGCGCTGTTCGAGATATCCCTGGCCCGCTACGCCGCGCGTCATGCCGCCGACGAGGACATCGCTCGCCTGCGCGCGGCCGTCGACGACAATCGCGACGCCATCGGCGACGAGGCGCGTTTCAAGCGCTCCGACAATGACTTCCATGGTGTGCTCGCGAGCATTGCCCGCAACCCCATCTTCGACGCCATTCACGTGGCGCTCTCGGAGTGGCTCGACGACCGCCGTGCCCAGGTGCTGCAGCAGAAGGGCGAGGATCAGGCGGCGCTGGCCTCCCACATCGAGATCGTCGACGCCATTGCCTCACATGACCCGGACGCCGCCGAAGCGGCGATGCGCCGCCACCTCGATCGCCACTACGGCACCTACATGCAGCTCAAGAAGCGTCTCTCTTCCGCCTCCTGAGCTGCCCTTGCCGGGGGGCAAAACCGCCGCCGCTCCTGATTCCCGGCACTCGCCCGGCACTCTCTCGCCCGGAACTCTCTCGACAGTCAGCTCTCGACAGTCAGTCACGCGCGCCGCTACAGCGACACGCCCCGCTTCCAGGGGATGAAGTCGTATTGTGCCAGAGTCACCGCGCGGGGACGGTAGCGCCCCGAGGCCGTGTCGATGCAACGCTGCAGCAGGGTCTCGGCCAGTTCGTCGATGCTCGCCTCGCCGCGGATGATGGGGCCGGCGTCGAAGTCGATCACGTCGCTCATGCGGTTGGCCAGGTCGCTGTTGCTGGCGATCTTCAGCACCGGGGTGACGGGGTTGCCGGTGGGCGTGCCAAGCCCGGTGGTGAAGAGGATCAGGTTGGCACCGGAACCGGCGAGCGCCGTGGTGGACTCCACGTCGTTGCCCGGCGTGCACAGCAGGTTGAGGCCCTTGCGCACGGCCGGATCGGTGTAGTCGAGCACGTCGACCACCGGGCTGTCGCCGCCTTTCTTGGCTGCGCCCGCGGACTTCATGGCGTCGGTGATCAGGCCGTCGCGGATGTTGCCGGGGGAGGGGTTCATGGAGAAGTCCGCCCCGACGCGCGCGGCATGGCGCTGGTAGGCGTCCATCAGGTGGCGGAACCGCTCCGCCACGGCGTCGTCGCGACAGCGGGCGATCAGCTCGTGCTCCACGCCGCACAGTTCCGGGAATTCGCTGAGGATGCCGCTGCCGCCCAGGGCCACCAGGCGGTCGACCACGGCGCCCACCAAGGGGTTGGCGGAGAGCCCCGAGAAACCGTCGGAGCCGCCGCACTCCACGCCCAGGGTCAGCGCCGACAGCGGAGCCGGGGTGCGCGCGACGCGGTTGGCCTCGGCCAGGCCCTCGAAGATGGTGGTCAACGCCTCGCGGATCAGCGCCGTCTCGCTGGTGCTTCCCTGCTGCTCCAGGTAGTGCACCGGGCGCAATCCCTGCGGGTCGCGCTCGGCCACCGCGGCTTTGAGCATGTCGATCTGGGCCTTCTGGCAGCCCAGGCTCAGCACCGTGGCGCCGGCCACGTTGGGATGGGTGATGTAGCCGGCGAGCAGCCGGCACAGCGCCTGTGCGTCGTCGTCGGTGCCGCCGCAGCCCAGCGTATGGGTGAGAAAGCGCACCCCGTCGACGTTGGGGAACAGCCGCTCGCCGCTTGTCGCCGCCGGCTCCCCGCCCGCTTGGCCGTGCAGCAACTCGCGCGCCATGCGCTTGTAGTCGCGATAGGGGTCCTCGCCCAGGGCATCGGCCACGCACTGGCGCAGTACCTCGATGTTGCGGTTCTCGCAGAATACCAGCGGTACCACCAGCCAGATGTTGGCCGTGCCCACCTGGCCATCGGGTCGGTGGTAGCCGTCGAAGGTGACGCCCTGGAAGGTCGTGACGTCCGGCGCCTGCCACTCGCCGCGCCGCGCCTGCGGCGCGGAGGTGGCGGTACTGTGCTCGGTGTTCTCGGTGGTGATGGCCGCCCCGGCGGTGATGGGCTGGATGGCCCGGCCCACGGTGACGCCGTACATGATCACGGTGTCCCCGGTCGCCAGGTCGTCAAGGGCGAACTTGTGCTTGTGGCGAATCGCTTCGGCCAGGCGCAGGCGACGGCCGCCATCGTCGATCTCGCTGCCCGCGGGCAAATCCTTGAGGGCAACGCGTACGTTGTCGGCGGCGTGAACGCGCAGGCTGGTCAGCTGGCCACTGTCACTGGCGATGGTCTGGGGCATGGTCGGGCTCCGGTCACGCGGGTTCTTCGGGAGAGTCGAGGTCGATCATCGCCTTGATCACGCCGCTGCCCGGGGCGCACCAGGTGGGCATGCGGCTGGGCAGCTCGGCGAGTTCGCCGCGATGGGTGATCATGGCACTGGCCGGGAGTCGGCCCGCCTCCATCAGCCGGCAGACCTCATTGAAGTCTTCGCGGGTGGCGTTGCGGCTGGCGAGCAGACTCATCTCCTTGCCGTGGAAGTCGGGGTCGTGGAAGGTGATGTCTGCCTTGACGATGCTCACCAGCACATAGCGACCGGCGTGGCCGACCAGGTCGAAGCCCTGCTGCATCGCTTGGGGATTGCCGGTGGCATCGAAGAGGGCATCGGCCAGCTCGCCGTCGTTGAGATCGGCGAGGGCCATGGCGACGTCCTCCTCCGCGGGGTTCAGCGTGTGCTCGATGCCGAGATGTTCCCGGCAGAAGGCCAGACGCTGGGGGTTGGTGTCGAGCATCACCACCCGGGCCCCGCGCTCGCGGGCCAGTTGGGCCACGCCCATGCCGATGGGGCCGGCACCGGCCACAACGGCGAGCTCACCTTCGACCAGCGCGCTGCGCCGCACGGCGTGGGCGCCGATGGCCTGGCATTCGACCAGGGCCAGCTGATCCATCGGCAGGGTGTCGGAGGTCACCAGGTGCTCGGCGGGGACCGCCAGGGTGTCGCACATGCCGCCGTCGCGGTGTACGCCAATCACCTGCATCTGTCGGCAGCAGTTGGTGCGGCCCTGGCGGCAGGCCCGGCAGCGGCCGCAGTGCACGTAGGGAATGACGTAGGCATTGTGGCCGACCAGCTGCGGGTCGACCGACTCGCCCACGGCGACGATCTCGCCGGCCAGCTCGTGCCCCAGCACCCGCGGATAGCTGAAGTAGGGCTGGTTGCCCGAGAAGGCGTGGATGTCGGTGCCGCACACGCCGACCCGACGCACGCGCAGTAAGGCCTCGTTCGGGGCACAGTCGGGCGCGTGGCGCTCCTCCAGGGTCAGGCTGCCCGGTTCGTTGCAGACGACGGTTCGCATCAAGACTCTCCGGATCAGCTAGCGGGATCGGCGACCACCGTCTGGTGCTGCTCGCCGAGGCCGTCGATGCCCAGGCGCATGTGCTGGCCGGGCTTGAGGTAGGTGGGGGGCTTCTGGCCCATGCCCACGCCGGGCGGGGTGCCGGTGGAGATGACGTCGCCCGGCTGCAGGCTCATGAAGCGGCTCAGATAGCTGATCAGGAAGGGCACCTGATAGACCATGGTGCGGGTGCTGCCGTCCTGGTAGCGGTGACCGTCGACCTCGAGCCACATGGCCAGGTCGTGGGGGTCGGCGATCTCGTCCGGCGTGACCAGCCAGGGGCCCAGTGGGCCGAAGGTGTCGCAGCCCTTGCCCTTGTCCCAGCTGCCGCTGCGCTCGAGCTGGTACTCGCGCTCGGAGATGTCGTTGACCACGCAGTAGCCGGCAATGTGCGCCAGGGCGTCGGCCTCGTCGATATAGCGGCCGCCCTTGCCGATCACCACCCCGAGCTCCACTTCCCAGTCGGTCTTCTGCGAGCCGCGTGGAATGACGACGTTGTCATGGGGTCCGCAGATGGCGCTGGTCCACTTGTTGAAGACCACCGGCTCGGGCGGTACCTCGGCACCGGTCTCGGCGGCGTGGTCGGAGTAGTTGAGCCCGATGCAGATGAACTTGCCGACTCGCCCCACGCAGGGGCCGAGGCGGGTGTCGTCGGGCACGGCGGGCAGGCTGGTCGGGTCGAGATGGTCGAGCTCGCGCAGGGCGTCACGGCTCAGGTGGTGGCCGGACAGGTCGTCGAGGTGGGCCGAGAGGTCCCGGATCACCCCGTCGCTGTCCAGCAGACCGGGTTTCTCGTGCCCCGCGGGGCCGAAACGCAACAGCTTCATGGCATTGTCCTTGCGTTGTTCGTCAAGTGCGAAGTCATGGCGAGTGCTCAGATGAGCCAACCGCCGTCGATCACCTGGGCGGTGCCGGTGGTATAGGCGGACTCGTCGGCGGCCAGGTAGGTGGCAAGCGCCGCGATCTCCTCCGGTGTGCCGAGCCGGCCCAGCGGCTGTCGGCCGATGAATTCGGCGTGCACCTCGGCGGCGTCGCGGCCCTGCTGACGCGCCTGGTCGGCGATGCGCTGGCGCAGCGACGGCGAGTCCACGGTGCCGGGGCAGATGGCGTTGCAGCGGATGCCCTGGCCAATGTAGTCGGCGGCCACCGACTTGGTCAGGCCGATCACGGCTGCTTTGGTGGTGCCGTAGGCGAAGCGGTTGGGCACGCCCTTGAGGCTCGAGGCCACCGAGGCCATGTTGATGATGCTGCCGCCGCCGTGCTCGATCATGCCGGGGAGCAGGGTGCGAATCAGGCGGACCGTGGCGGTGACGTTGAGGGCCAGGGAGCGCTCGAGGTCGGCCTCGTCACACTCCAGCAGGGAGCCGCTGGCCACGTAGCCGGCACAGTTGAACAGCACGTCCAGCGGCGGCAGGTCGTCGGCCAGGCGTGCCACGGCCGCAGCGTCCAGCACATCGAGGCGGCGCGTCTCAATGCCGCTGATCTCGGCAAGGTCGTGAAGCTTGTCGGTCTCGATATCGGTGGCGATCACGCGGGCCCCCTCCGCGGCGAAGCGCAGGGCCGTGGCCCGACCAATACCCTGGCCGGCGGCGGTGATCAGAGCCGTCTTGTCTTGAAGTCGCATGGCAGCAGTCCGGTTTGTTGTTGTCGAGCGGTTCGATGCCGGTGGTATGACAGGATACTAGCCTGATGGTAAGCACGAGTATGGCGCAGGAGCCCGGACTAGGCAATGGTCGTATTGCGATTATGTTCTACATACATCACCATATGGCGGAATTCTCAACCGGTGCCTGCCCGTGCCAGCCAAATCAACCAAGCCTGCCCGTCGACCCAGTGTGGCCGAGTATCTCGCCGAGGCGATCTTTGCCGGCCGTTACCAGCCGGGGGACTTCGTTCCCAAGGAGATCGATCTTTGCGAGCAGTTCGCCACCAACCGGTCCGCGGTACGCAGTGATCTGCGCCGGCTCGTGGATGTCGGCATCATTGCGCGCATTTCGGGGCACGGCTCCAAGGTGCGCGACTACGAAGCGTGGAACATCCTCGACCCCAGCGTGACCGACTGGATCACCCGCTATGCCGCGCCCAACCCCCGTATCCAGCAGGAGATCCTGGCCTTTCGCCTCGATGTCGAGCCCTATGTCGCCATGACGGCGGCGCGGCGTGCCAAGGCGCGGGACCTAGTGGCGATCGAGGAGGCCTTCGAGGGCATGGGCATGCACATGAACGGCACCGGGTTGCCGGCTGAGCAGCGCCTGGAGAGCGAATACGATGTGGCCTTCCACGTGGCGATCTTCAAGGCCACGCACAACATCGTCTGGGCCCAGCTCTCGCATATCCTGCGGCCCTCGATTCACCTGCTGGTCTCCGAGTCCAATATCAGCACGGCGAATCCCGCCGAGAGCCTCGAGCGGCATCGCCAGGTGATGGAGGCCATTCGGGCGCGCGATCCGCGTCGGGCCTTCCTGGCGGCCCAGGCGGTGCTGGAAGGGACCGCCGAAGCGCTGGGGATCGAGGCGGGAGACAGCGTGCTGGGGAAGGAACTGGACCTGTTGTGAGCTCAGGAGCCGCGGAGGCGAGCCTTGCCGGCAGCGTGACGTGAATCGAGCCGGGAACGAACGACGGCAGTGCCTGGGCACTGCCGTCGTTGTTTGCTAGCGCCTTCGCGGGGGCCGAGCGTTGCGGGCTCAGGCCTCGCGCTGGCCGTCGACCAGCCGGGTTACGCCCAGCGGATTGCCATCCTTGAGTGCCTCCGACAGCAGCCCTGCCGGCAGGTTCTGGTAGCACACCGGGCGCAGGAAGCGCTGGATGGCCGCACTGCCCACCGAGGTGGTGCGCGAGTCGGCCGTGGCTGGGTAGGGCCCACCGTGGACCATGGCGTGGCACACCTCGACGCCGGTGGGCCAGCCGTTGGCCAGCAGTCGCCCGGCCTTGCGCTCGAGTAGCGGCAGCAGCTGCTTGGCGGCCGCCAGGTCGCCGTCATCCATCTGCAGGGTGGTGGTGAGCTGGCCCTCCAGGGCCTCGGCCACGCGCTGCATCTCCTCGGCGTCGGCGCACTCCACCACCAAGCCACTGGCGCCGAACACCTCGGCCTGCAGCGCCTCGTCGGCCAGGAAGTCGGCGCCATTGGCGGCGAACAGCGCCGCCTGGCACTCGTGCGGGCCGGCGCCTTCTTGGCCACGGGCGATCTCGCGCACCCTGGGGTTGGCAGCCAGGGCACCGACACCGTCCTGGTAGGCGGCGTGGATGCCCGGGGTGAGCATGGTCTGGGCGGCGCTGCCCTTGACCGCGTCACCGGCTGCCTTGACGAAGGCGTCGAGCGAGGGCCCGCTCAGGCCGATCAACAGCCCCGGGTTGGTGCAGAACTGGCCGGCGCCCATGGTGAGCGAGCCGACGAAGCCGTCGGCGATGGCCGGGCCGCGAGCGGCGAGCGCCTCGGGCAGCAGGAAGACCGGGTTGATGGAGCTCATCTCGGCATAGACCGGAATCGGCTGGGGGCGCGCCTGGGCTGTCTTCATCAGTGCCGTGCCGCCGCCGCGCGAGCCGGTGAAGCCCACT
>NZ_WHMA01000012.1:0-10903 GCF_010994375.1 Halomonas sp. NO4 | reverse complement strand
GAACAGCAGCGAGAAGACGCCCTCGGGCAGGTTGCACTTGGCCACCGCGGCCTGCACGGCGCGGCCCACCAGTTCGGAGGTGCCGGGGTGGGCGGAGTGGCCCTTGACGATCACCGGGCAGCCGGCGGCCAGGGCCGAGGCGGTGTCGCCGCCGGCCACGGAGAAGGCCAGCGGGAAGTTGCTGGCACCGAAAACGGCGACTGGGCCCAAGGCTACGTGGCGCTGGCGCAGGTCGACTCTAGGCATGGGCTCGCGGTCGGGCAGCGCCGGGTCGATGCGCACGTCGAGCCACTCGCCGGCGCGCACCACCTTGGCGAACAGGCGCAGCTGGCCGCAGGTGCGGCCACGCTCGCCCTCAATGCGCGCTCGGGGCAGGCCGGTCTCGGCCATGGCGCGCTCGACCAGGGTGTCGCCCAGGGCCTCGATCTCGGCGGCCACCGTCTCGAGGAAGGTGGCGCGGTCCTCGAGCGAAGACTCGCGGTAGCTGGCGAAGGCCGTCTCGGCCAGTTCGCAGGCGCGTTCGACGTCAGCCTTGCTGCCGCCGGCGTAGGTGGGCTCGAGCGTCTCGCCGGTGGCGGGATTGACGGCGGTGATGGGGGTGGAGTTGCCGCTAACGGCCTCTTGGCCGATGAGTAGCTTGCCTTCCAGTGTCATGAGTGACTCCTGCTTGTCAGAGTGCATGGATGTCGATGGGGAGGGCGTCCGGTTCCATACGCAGCGGGTTGCGCAGCGGGCGGCCCAGGGCGGGCAGGCCGATTTCGAAGCGGTCGCCGTCGCGGGTCAGGACGCCGTCGGCGAAACTCAGCGTCGCCGTGCCGAAGAAGTGCACGTGGACGTCGCCGGGGCGCCGGAAGCCGGCGTACTTGAAGTGGTGGTACTCCAGATTGGCCAGACTGTGCGCCATGTTGGCTTCGCCGGTCAGGAAGGGCTTCTCCCACAGCGTCTCGCCATCCCGTACGATGCGGCTTGTCCCTTCCAGATGGTCGGGCAGCTCGCCCACCAGCAACTCCGGGCCGAAGCTGCAAGCGCGCAGCTTGGAGTGGGCCAGCCACAGGTAATTGAAGCGCTCGGTCACGTGGTCGGAAAACTCGTTGCCGATGGCGTAGCCGATTCGCCAGGGGGTGCCGTCGTCGGCGATCACGTAGAGGCCCGCGAGTTCCGGTTCCTCGCCGGCATCCTCGGCGAAGGCGGGTACCGGAAGCGCCGCCTCCGGGGCCACGATACAGCTTCCGTCGCCCTTGTAGAACCACTCCGGCTGGGCGCCCACCTCGTCCGGGGCGGGTTTACCACCATCCACCCCCAGCTTGAACATGCGCATGGAATCGGTCAACTCGGCCTCATCGACCTGGGTCTTGGCGTGCATGGCGGAACGGGTATCGGCGCTGCCCAGGTGGGTCAGGCCGGTCCCAGTGACCAGGCAGTGGGCCGGGTCGGGATGGGTCAGCGGTGGCAGCAACTGCCGTTCATCGACCAGCGCCTGGTAGTCGAGGCGGGTCTCGGTCAGGGCCGCTTCCACTGCCTGTGCCAGGGACTGCCCAGCGGCGATGGCCCGGCGGGCCAGCGTGTAGGTGTCGCTCGCCAGCAGGCGAACCTGCGCCTCGCTCTCGACCAGGGCGGCACGCACCTGGTCCTGGTATTCGCATTGGATCAATCGCATGGGTACCTCGTGGGATCAGGGGCGTTTACAAGGGCCAGATGGCCAGCTGTGGCCACATCAGCAGGGCGGCCAGCACGCACAGCTGGATGGCGATGAAGGGCAGCACCGAGAGGTAGATGTCCTTGAGGCTGATCTCCGGCGGAGCGACGCTCTTCAGGTAGAAGGCTGCGGGGCCGAACGGTGGCGACAGGAAGGAAACCTGCATGTTCACTGCGAAGAGAATGCCGAACCAGATGGGATCGAAGCCGAGCTCCGTGACGATGGGCAGGAAGATCGGCAGGGCCAGCATGGCGATCCCGATCCAGTCGAGGAAGAGCCCCAGCACCAGCATGATCGCCATCATTACCAGGATGATCACGATCGGCGCGACGTCCAGGCCCAGGATCATGCCGGAAACGAAGCGGTTGCCGCCCATCAGATTGTAGACCCCGACCAGAGCCGCGGCGCCGATGCCGATCCAGATGATCATCCCGCAGGTGTTGAGCGTCTGCCCCAGGCTGTGGTGCAGCATGCCGATGTGGAACTCGCCACGCACCGCAATGGCGAGCAGTACCCCGAAAACCCCCATGGCCGCGGCCTCGGTGACCGAAGCGATGCCCCCGTAGATGGTACCCAGCACCAGAAAGGCAATCATGCCCGGCAGCAGGATGGCCTTGACGGCATCGAGTTTGCTGGCGAAGGGATTGTCCTGGGTGGTGTCGTCGAGAGGCGGCCCGAGTGCCGGGTTCTTCAGGCAGCGCACCAGCACATAGGCGATGTAGGAGCCCATCAGGATCACCGCCGGGGTGACCGCCGCGGTGAACAGCTCGGCGATCGACACACTGGCGATCAGGCCATAGATGATCAGCACAATGGAGGGCGGCATCATGGTGCCGAGTGCCCCGCCGGCGCATACCACGCCGATGGAGAGTCGCTTGTCGTAACCCAGGCGCAGCATCTGCGGCAGGGCCAGGATGCCTAGCAGCACGATCTCGCCGCCGATGATGCCTGACAGGGCGGCGAGGAAGAATGCCACCACGACGGTCTGCACCGCCACGCCCCCGGGCAGGCGACCGGCAAAGACGCGCATGGCGTTGAACAGGTCCTTGGCGATGCCCGAGCGGTCGAGCAGCGAGGCCATCAGCACGAACATCGGCACGGCCACCAGCGAGTATTCGGTGATGAAGCCGTAGACGCGACTGGTGACGAGCGGCAGGGCCGTTTCGCCGAACCAGCCGAAGGTGAAGAGCATGGCCACTAGGCCGGTGATGAAGGCCAGCGGCAGGCCGGTGACCAGCAGCGCAAAGATCGCGCCGACCATCAGCAGCGTTGCGGTTCCGATATCCATCAGCGTGCCTCCTCGGGAGCGGTGGCGGGCTGGGCACGCAGCGACTGGATCAAGTGCAACAGCGCCTGCAGGGTCATCAGCGCCAGGGCGAACAGGATCATGCCCTTGACCAAGGCGGGGAAGGGCGGATTCCAGGAGGTCCCGGAGCGCTCCAGCTGCCACTCACCGAGGGGGTTGTGCGACGCCCCCCAGAACATGTGGAAGGCGGCATAGCTCATGGCCAGGCAGAAACCCAGGGTGACCAGGTCGTTGAAACGGTCCAGCCAGCGCTTGAAGCGCGGGCCGACGCTGTCGTAGAGCACCTTGACGCGGATATGGCTGTTGCGGGCCATGGCCGCCGGACCGCCCAGGGCAAAGATCACCGCGATGAGAAACACCACGGTCTCGTGCACCCAGGAGGTGGGATTGTTGAATGCGTAGCGCATGAACACCTCGACCACGCTGATGCCCATGGCCAGCAGCACCAGCCAGGCGGCACCGCGTCCGCCGCGGGCGACCAGGCGATCGAGGGCGTTGCGCTCGGGGGCGCTCTCTTCGACCTTCTCGAGGACGTCGGAAAGATCCTGGGTATCCGGAGCGAGATCTTGAGTGTCAGGAGTTTGTTGCGACATGGCTCGCCTCTGCGCCGACCGCTCGAGGGCTGCCTCGAGCGGTCGACCGTTGGGGTTGAAGACGCCGGATCAGAGCAGGTTGCGCGACCGCAGGAAGGCCGTTGCCGAGTCGTAGACCTTCTGAGTCATCTCGTTCTCGCCGGCCCATTCCTGCCACTCCTGCTCGGCCGCGGTGCGGAACTTCTTGCGCTCTTCGGCGGGCAGGTCGAACGGGTGGACATCGGGGTCTTCCTGAAGCTTCTGCAGGGTGTCGATGTCCTGCTGCTTGAGGCGTGCGATCAGGTCATAGGCCATGCCGTCGAAGGCGGTCGTGAGCGTGGTCTGCAGCTCCTCGGGCAGCCCATCCCAGATATCCTTGTTGATCGACACCGCGATCATTGGCATGGAGTGGAAACCGGGATAGAGCGGGTAGGGAGCGAAGGCGTGCAGGCCCATGGCGTCGTTGTTGGAGAGCACCGTGGAGTCGGCCGCGTCGATCACCCCTTTCTCAAGGCCGGTGTAGACCTCGGAGCCCGGCAGGTTGACCGGCGTGGCGCCGATGCGCTCGAAGATGTTGTAGACCATGCCCTGGGGCGCACGAATCTTCAGGCCCTCGAAATCCTCAAGCGACTCGATGGGGACCGTGGAGGGCACGGACTCCAGCGGAAAGGTCGCCGCACCGATCAGGTGTGTGCCGTAGGGATTCACCAGCTCGTTGTAGAGCTCCTCGCCGCCCCCGTGCTTCATGTACTCCAGGAAGTCGTAGGGGTTCTGCCAGGCGCCGACCAGGTTGCCGAGCATGCCGAAGGCGGGGTCGCGACCGGAGAAGTAGCTGGGATCGGTCATGTGGCCCTGGAGGATGCCGGCGCTGACGGCGTCCAGGGTCTCGGTCGGCCCGACCACGGAGTTGATGGGCATGACTTCGATCTCGACCCGACCGTCGGTCATCTGGGTGATCTTGTCGGCCCACTCCTGCTTGATCTGGAAGCTGGGCTCGCCGGCGGTCTCCGAGGCCTGGAATTTCCATTCATACTCGGCGGCCTGGGCGGCGGAAAGCCCCATCAGCAGCACGGAGCCGCCGAGGATGAGGGGGTTTTTCAGCTTGAGCATAGAATTCTCCATCTGAGGAAGGTTGTTGTTGTGGCGTGAGGTGAGCGTTGGGTCCCGTTCGGGGCCTCCGCAATGTCGAACATTCCTGTTATTTGTTCAACATATACTTTCGTATGTGTCGACTGCAAATGGGCGAGGGAGTACCGTCTCGGCATGTCACCGCATTTTCGGGGCGAGCCACGGCCTCGATTCCATGAAAGGAGTGTCCTCGATGACCGATCGCAAGCGCCGGCTGCGCAGTGCCGAATGGTTCGGCAGCGCCGACAAGAACGGCTTCATGTACCGCAGCTGGATGAAGAACCAGGGGATTCCCGACCACGAGTTCCAGGGCAAGCCGATCATCGGCATCTGCAACACCTGGTCGGAACTGACCCCCTGCAATGCCCACTTCCGCAAACTGGCCGAGCACGTCAAGAAAGGGGTGCTCGAGGCAGGCGGCTACCCAGTGGAATTCCCGGTGTTCTCCAACGGCGAATCCAACCTGCGGCCCACGGCGATGTTCACCCGCAACCTGGCGAGCATGGATGTCGAGGAGGCGATCCGCGGCAATCCCATGGATGCGGTGGTGCTGCTGGTGGGGTGCGACAAGACCACGCCGGCGCTGCTGATGGGGGCGGCGAGCTGTGACCTGCCCACCATCGTGGTCACCGGTGGACCGATGCTCAACGGCAAGCACGAGGGGCGCGACATCGGCTCGGGCACCGTGGTCTGGCAACTCTCCGAGGAGGTCAAGGCGGGCAAGATCTCGATGCACGACTTCATGGCCGCCGAGGCTGGTATGTCGCGTTCGGCGGGCACCTGCAACACCATGGGCACCGCCTCGACCATGGCGTGCATGGCCGAGTCGCTGGGCACCTCGCTGCCGCACAATGCGGCGATACCGGCGGTGGATTCCCGCCGCTACGTGCTCGCGCACCTCTCCGGCAACCGCATCGTCGAGATGGTCGACGAGGACCTGCGCCTCTCGAAGGTGCTCACCCGTGAGGCCTTCGAGAACGCCATCCGCACCAACGCCGCCATCGGCGGCTCCACCAATGCGGTGATCCACTTGAAGGCGATCGCCGGGCGCATCGGGGTCGACCTGACGCTGGATGACTGGAATCGCCTCGGTCGCGGCACGCCGACCATCGTCGACCTGCAGCCTTCGGGGCGCTTTCTGATGGAGGAGTTCTACTACGCCGGGGGGCTGCCGGCGGTGCTGCGCCGGCTGGGCGAGGCCGACCGCCTGCCCCACAAGAACGCCCTGACCGTCAACGGCAGAACGCTGTGGGAGAACGTGCAGGAGGCGCCGCTGTACAACGACGCGGTGATCCGCCCGCTGGACAACCCGCTGCGCGAGGACGGCGGCATGTGCGTGCTGCGCGGCAACCTGGCCCCGCGTGGCGCAGTGCTCAAGCCCTCGGCCGCGAGTCCCGAGCTGATGCAGCACCGCGGCCGGGCGGTGGTCTTCGAGGATTTCGACGACTACAAGGCGCGCATCAACGACCCTGACCTGGAGGTCGATGCCGACAGCATCCTGGTGATGAAGCACTGCGGGCCGCGCGGCTATCACGGCATGGCCGAGGTGGGCAACATGGGGCTGCCTGCCAAGCTGCTCGAGCAGGGCGTGACCGACATGGTGCGCATCTCCGACGCACGCATGAGCGGCACCGCCTACGGCACCGTGGTGCTGCACGTGGCCCCGGAAGCGGCCGCGGGCGGTCCGTTGGCGGCGGTCCGGAACGGCGACTGGATCGAGCTCGACGCCTATGCCGGCAAGCTGCACCTGGACGTCGCCGAGGCCGAGCTGGAGGCACGCCTGGCCGAGGGTGATCCGACGGCGACGTCGCGGCGGATCGCCAGCGACGGCGGCTATCGTCAGCTCTATATCGAGCGCGTGCTGCAGGCCGACGAAGGCTGCGACTTCGACTTCCTGGTGGGCTGTCGCGGTGCCGAAGTGCCGCGCCACTCTCACTGATCCTGCTCTTTCGACGGGAGAATCGCCATGGTCGATGCTACTGCGCTCGAATACATCTGGCGGGGCCGGGCGCTGCTCGGCGAGGGACCCCTGTGGTGTCCCGAGCGGGGTGCCGCGGGACAATTGCTGTTCGTTGATATCCTCGGCTCGCGGCTGTATGCCCATGATCCGACGAGCGGCGAGACCCATGGCTGGACGCTTGACGAGGCCTGCTGCTGGCTGGCTCCGCGCGCCGATGGGGATGGCTTTGTCGCCGGGTTGCGCTCGCGGCTGGTGCACCTGCGCCTGGGCGGGATGGGGCCCGAGATCGTCGACTCCCTGTTGACGCCCGACGAGCCGACGGGCAACCGCTTCAACGATGGCGGCTGTGACGCCGCCGGTCGGCTGTGGTTCGGTTCCATGGACGCAGCTGCCGAGCGCCCGAGCGGCGCTCTATATCGCCTCGACGCCCGCGGCCTGGCTCGGGTCGACGACGGCTACCGCGTTGCTAACGGCCCGGCGATCAGCCCTGACGGTGCCACCCTCTACCACAGCGACACGCCGCGTGGAGTGATCTACGCTTTTGATATCGACGGCAATGGCGAGCTATCGGGCAAGCGTGAACACATCCGTTTCCATGCCACCCGGGGTTTTCCCGACGGCATGATCTGTGACCGCGAGGGTGGCCTGTGGGTTGCCCACTGGGACGGTGGGCGGATCAGCCGCTTCCTGCCCGATGGCCGCCTCGACGAGACCCTCACGCTGCCTGCCTCGCGGGTGACCTCCTGCACCTTCGGTGGCGCCGACCTCGACCACCTCTACATCACCACGGCCGCCGTGGACCGCGACGATGAGGTCGATGCCGGCGGCCTCTTCCGCTGCCGGCCCGGTGTCCGTGGACTGGCTCCGGGGCGCTTGGCATGACGGTCTGGTTGTCGGGCAAGCCCGAGGATTACCACGCGCGCATCGACGACCCGGCACTCGGGATCGACGAGCGTACCATCCTGGTGATGCGCGGCGCCGGCCCGGTGGGCCATCCCGGTGGCGCCGAGGTGGTCAATATGCAGCCCCCGGAGGCCCTGATCCGTCGGGGTATCGAATCGCTGCCCTGTCTCGGCGACGGGCGCCAATCGGGGACGTCCGGCTCGCCGTCGATCCTCAACGCCTCACCCGAGGCCGCCATCGGGGGCGGGCTGGCGCTGCTCGAGGATGGCGACCGCCTGCGCGTCGACTTGGGGCGTGGCGAGGTGCGCCTGCTGATTGATGACCAAGAGCTGGCAACACGCCGGGCGTGGCTCGAGGCCGGCGGTGGTTATCGCTACCCCGACCACCAGACGCCCTGGCAGGAGATCCAGCGCACCCTGGTGGAGCCGCTCGATCGCGGCATGACGCTGGAAGGCGCGACCCGCTACCGCGACGTGGCGCGACAGAGCCCGCCGCGGGACAATCACTGAGGGAGACAGGTATTAGGCTCTCGAGGACGAACGGTTGATCAGCCACGCCTCCAGCTTGTCGGCTGGCAGTGCCCCGCAGAAGTGCTCCCCCTGCACGCGCGACACCGGCAGGCCGGCGATGGCGTGAGCGTCCTCGGCGGTGTCGACGTGGGTTACCGTCGGTTTTATCCCCAGGGTCTCGAGCAGCCGGCAGAGTGCCGTGGCCAGGGGGCGTTGCGTGTCGCTTGCCAGGCTGGCCTGGAAACGCGCCCGGTGCACGGGCAGGCGCGACAGGCGGGCGAGGTCGACGGGACCGTCATCCAGATCGTCGACGGCGAGGCGCAACTGCAGGGTTGCCAGCCGTTTGAGCAGGTGATTGGCGTCGTCCAGTTCCTGCCCGAGGCGCTGGTTCGGAATCGCCAGGGTCAGCCACCCCAGCGAGCGAGGCTGCAGCTGTCGCAGGAAGTGGTCGAGAGGGCGCCCGTCAAAGGTGTTGTGGGCGAGGTGGTTGTCGGATAACCGCAGCGTGACGGGGAGTTCCGCCAGTGACGAGCTGCTCTCTTGCCAGCGACGGTGATCGTCGAGGATGCGCTGCAGTGCCCAGCGATCCAGGCGCACGCCCAGACCCAAGCGATGGGCCGCGTCACGGAATGCCTCTGGAGGACGCAGGCCGCGACGCGGCTGACGCCAGTGCAGTTTCGCCTCCAGGCCGATGCAGGCACCGCTCTGGGGGTCGCACTCGGGCTGGTAGTGCACCGCGAAATGACGCTCGGGCACATGGGCCGCTTCACTCAGCTGGCACTCAAGCCGCAATTTTTCCTTGAGCTGGGCGGTGAGGCGATGATCGATGAAGGCCAGCCGCCCGGGTCCCTTCTGGCGTGCGGTGTACATCGCGCCGCGCGCGCCGTTGATCAGTCCCTCTTCGTCCTCGGCGTCGAAGGGATAGAGCGCGATCCCCACCGAGGCGGTCAGCAGCAGTTGGCCGTTCTCGATGGCGAAGGGCGGTTCCAGGGCTTCCTGGAGTCGCTCCGCCACGATCTGGGCCGCCTCGGCCGAGCCGTTCTGCTCGAGGATCATCACGAATTCGTCCCCCCCCAGCCGGGCCAGCGTGTCCTTGCTGCGCAGGGCACCCTGCATGCGCCGGGCCAGTTCGCCGAGCAAGCGGTCCCCTTCGAGATGGCCGATGGTGTCGTTGACGGCCTTGAAGCGATCGATGTCGATGAACAGCAGCGCCAGGCCCTGGCCGGTGCGCTCGGCCTGGGCCAGGGCGTGACTGAGTCGGTCGCGCAGCAGCAGCCAGTTGGGCAGCCCCGTCGTCGGATCGACGTGTACCCAATGGTGCGTACTCGGCTGGTCATCATCGGCCGTCAAGAGGTTGACGAAGGTGCGCAGGAAGTAGGCGGGCTGATCGCGGCTGGTGGGCAGGGCGTCCACGGTCATGAGAACGGGGTGCGATTCGCCATCCGATCGTCGGCACAGCACCTCCTGCTGCCAGGTGCTCGGCATGGTGTCCGCCTGGCCGTGTGGCATCGGCGTGCGCAGGGAGACGAAGAAATGCTCGATTGGCCAGCCGGCCGCTTCACGGCGCTCGCAACCGCAGAGCCGACAGAAGGCATCGTTGGCCAGCATGATGTGGCCGTCGGCATCGGTGATGACCATGCCGTTGTGGCTATGCTCGAATGCTCGCTGGACGAGTCGAGCAGGATGCGTGGCCAGCGGACTGATGTGCTCGCTGTGGGGGTGTCGGCTCATCGTGGCGTATCGGTTCCGTGAGGGCTGATCGTGTGGTTGACGGCGAGTAGCCAGCACATTAAGTATCGTCCGGCGCAGGAATGACTTTAGCAAAAATCCGCGTAATCCCTTGCCCATTCGAGGGTGTCGCGAAAGGGGTAAAGCCGTAAAATGAGCCTTCTATCTGCCTGAGAGCTTACCGTGTCGACAGCATGCATGCCCACATGACAGGCAGTTCGCGCTTTTTCAGGCATCGCCTGCCTCGCCTCCTCCGTCCTCCCGCGTAACGGCTGCCTCGTCAGGACGGCGTTTTCTACGAGGTGACGCCACAGCGATTTTCCTGGGCATGACACCGCTTGAAGATCATCTGCGGCGGTCAGGGATTCGCGCCCCTTTTGTGGTGGCCGACCTGCTGGATGCCCAGGACTGGACGCCCTTCGAGGATCGATATGCCGCCACAGGGCGCGCACCCTATGCGCCACGCGCTATGATGGGGCTGATTCTCTACGGGATCATGCATGCAGGGGGTCTCATCGCTGCGCACGTTGGAGCGGCTGGCATGTGTGGATCTGGGCGCCATGTGGGTGACCGGAGGCATTGCCCCCGATCATGCCAACATCGGATGTTTCATCTGCCTGCATGAACAGGCGCTGTCACAGACATTTTTCGAAGCGCTGACACGCACCGTTCTCGCCAGGACCGGGACATCGATCGCCTGCCTGGCGGGTGACGGAACCGTGATCGAAGCGGCCTGCTCTCACTATCGTCTGCTCAAGGAGGAGGCAGTGCGTGCTCGAGTCAGTGAGGCCCGGATCGGCCATCAGCAGGCTCTTCCGGAGCAACAGGACGAGACTCAGCACCAGCTGGACAGGGCGCATGGAGTTACCCCAATTCAGTGGACGGCATCATGGGCATCGTGTCGTGCCAACCCTCGACATCGCAGAGGGCCTGCTGAGTCACGAGTTGTTAAGCGATTTGCGACACCCTCATTCGGGCGGGGATACAAGCGGGAGCCGCGCAGCGGCTCTATTCTGGCGTCGTCTGTCCTTGTACATAGCTCTTGAGCGTCTCGATGGTTGCGCCTCCTGCACTGCACGCAACATACGATCTCGACCACAG
>NZ_WHMA01000011.1 GCF_010994375.1 Halomonas sp. NO4 | reverse complement strand
GTTGTCCGGCTTGACCCGGATCTTGACGTTGTAGTCGATGACGCGTTTGACCGCGACGAGTACTTTCATGGTGTCCTCGCTTGGTTCACTCTTACGAACCGTCTGGTGAGACGCACGTCGATCGCCCGGCTCGGCACCGGAACGCCGGTATCGGCATCGAGGGGGCCAGTCGCACCGCCCCGACGCCCGATGTCTACCCTCAAGCCCGGCATAGAACCGTTCGACATGCCTTTATACGTTTCATGCAAGCGTTTGATAGGCGCCGCACCCAAAAACGTACCCAATGTGCCACAGCCGCAGTGGCTGCAACAATCCCCACGCGCCGCTGCAAGCGGCAACTACCCATCGTCGGGGGTGACCTGGTTCGTCTATTATGCCTATCATGGAGAATATCGAGAAGCAAACGACCGTTTTAAAACCTTTCGACGTTGGTGGTACGCCCCACGTCGCCGGTGAGGGAGGAGAGTGCAGGTGGATAACGAACAGCAGGAACAAGTCGAACGCGATGCCATGGATTTCGACGTGGTCATCGTGGGTGCCGGCCCCTCGGGCCTGGCGGCCGCCTGCCGGCTGATGCAGCAGGCGAACGATGCCGAGCGGGAACTCTCGGTGTGCGTGGTGGAAAAAGGCTCCGAGGTGGGCGCACACATTCTCTCGGGGGCGATCTTCGAACCCCGCGCCCTGGATGAGCTCTTTCCCGACTGGGCCGACCGTGGTGCCCCGCTCACCACCCCGGCAAGCCGCGACGAGGTCTACCTGCTCCGGGATGCCGAGAAAGCCCAGAAACTGCCGGGCGCCCTGGTACCGCCGAGCATGCACAACCTCGGCGGCGAGCACGCGCGCTACGTGATCAGTGCCGGCAACCTGAGCCGCTGGCTGGCCGAACAGGCGGAATCCCTGGGGGTCGAGATCTTCCCCGGCTTCGCCGCCCAGGACGTGATCGTCGACGAGGATGAGATCGTGCGCGGTATCCTCATCGGCGACATGGGCGTGGGCGCCGATGGCCAGCCCAAGGACAGCTACATGCCGGGCATGGAGCTGCGCGCCAAGTACACCCTGTTCGCCGAGGGCTCCCGCGGCCATCTGGGCAAGCGGCTGATCCAGCGGTTCAGCCTGGACGAGGGGCGCGACCCACAGCACTACGGCATCGGCCTCAAGGAGTTGTGGGACATTCCCGCCGACACGTACGAGCCGGGCCTGGTGCTGCACGGCTCCGGCTGGCCGCTGGACAAGCACACCCATGGCGGCTGGTTCCTCTACCACGGCGACAACCAGCAGGCGGTGGTCGGCCTGATCATGGACCTCTCCTACCAGAACCCCTGGCTCTCGCCGTTCGACGAGTTCCAGCGCATGAAACACCACCCGCTGCTCAAGCAGCATCTGGAGGGTGGCACCCGCGTGGCCTACGGCGCGCGCTCCATCACCAAAGGGGGCTTCAACTGCCTGCCGAAGATGACCTTCCCCGGCGGGCTGCTGATCGGCTGCGATGCCGGCACGCTGAACTTCGCCAAGATCAAGGGCCTGCACACGGCCATGAAGTCCGGCATGGTGGCCGCGGAGACGGTGTTCGAAGCCATTGCCGACGGCGACGAGGGCGGCCAGGAGCTGACCGCCTTCACCGGCAAGTGGGAAGCGAGCTGGGCCTACGCCGAGCTCAAGGCGAGCGCCAGCTTCGGGCCGGCGATCCACAAGTACGGCACCGTGCTCGGCGGCGCCTACAACTTCGCCGACCAGTTGCTGGGCGGCAAGCTGCCCACCCAGCACGACACCACCCCGGATCATGCCCGGCTCAAGCCCGCCGCGGAATGCGAGAAGATCGACTACCCGAAGCCCGACGGCAAGCTCTCCTTCGACAAGCTCTCCTCGGTGTTTTTGTCGAACACCAATCACGAGGAGGACCAGCCTTGCCACCTCAAGCTGACCGATCCGGACATCCCGATCCGCGACAACCTGCCCGAGTACGCCGAGCCGGCGCAGCGCTACTGCCCGGCCGCGGTCTACGAGGTGGTCGAGGGGGATGACGGCAAGCCGCAGTTCCAGATCAATTTCCAGAACTGCGTGCACTGCAAGACCTGCGACATCAAGGACCCGGCCCAGAACATCAACTGGGTGGCGCCGGAAGGCGGCGGCGGGCCCAACTACCCCAATATGTGAGTGCCTGAGCGGCCCCACTCAGGACCGGGGCCTGCCATCGCAGGCCCCACCTCGTTCAGACGTGCCCTTCGGCCTTCAGGGCGGCGGCCAGCACCTCGACCACTCGCCGCTGCTGCGCCTCCTCCAGGTAGGGGTGCATCGGTAGGCTGAGAATCCGCTGGCACACCGCTTCGCAGGCGGGCAGTGAACAATCCGGATCCATCAACGCCAGTTGGCGATACAGTGGACAGGGGTAATGGACGGCGGTGGGAATGCCGGCCGCGGCGAGCCGCGCGCGCGCCGCGTCACGACCGGCGAGCTGGAGGCTGTACTGGGCATGCACGCTGGCGTTGCCCGGCGCCAGCATCGGCAGGGCAACGTCGAGCGGCGCGAGCAGACGATCGTAGCGCTCGGCCACGGTGCGGCGTCGCGCCAGCTCGTCGTCGAAGCACTCGAGCTTCACCAGCAGCACCGCCGCCTGCAGGGTATCGAGACGACTGTTCATGCCCAAGCGAACGTGGTGATAAGGCGCCGCCTCGCCGTGGCGGGCAATGCAGCGCAGTGCCTCGGCCAGCTCGTCGTCGTCGGTGAACAGCGCCCCGCCGTCGCCGTAGGCGCCCAGCGGCTTGCTGGGAAAGAAGCTGGTGGCGGCGAGGCGCGACAGCGCGCCCGAGGGGCGACCGTGGCGGGTGGCGCCGAAGCTCTGGGCAGCATCCTCGAGCACTGCGAGGCTGTGGCGGACCGCCACGGCCTCGACTGCCTCCATGTCGGCACACTGGCCAAACAGCGACACCGGCAGGATGGCGCGGGTGCGCGGGGTGATCGCCGCCTCCAGACCGTCGGGGTCCAGCAGGCAGGTACGGGGGTCGATATCGACGTAGACGGGGCGCGCCCCGGCAAGCACCACGCTCTCGGCCGTGGCGATGAAGCTGAAGCCCGGCACGATCACCTCGTCACCGGGGCCGACGCCCAGCCCCATGAGCCCGATCTGCAACGCAGCAGTGCCGTTTCCACAGCTGATGCAGTGGTTCACCCCCACCCGCTCGGCCAAACGTCTTTCCAGTGCCTCGACCTCCGGGCCCAGCACGTAGCGGCCATGGGCCAGGACCGCCTGAATCGCCGCCTCGAGCCGCGGCTTGAGGCGCGCCTGCTGGGCGGCCAGGTCGATGAATTCCATGGCTCCCGCTCAGCGGTCCGCCAGGGCGGCCGGGGCCCGACCGAGTGCCAGCGCGCGCAGGCGCGGGTGGGCCTGGTCCGCCTGCGGCGGCTGCGGGTGCATGCGGCGGATGCGGTGGACCGTTTCCAGGCTGTGGCGCACCGAGTCGATGCCAAAGCCCCGCCCGGCCAGGATCTCGCGGTAGCTCACCGTATGCAGGTCATTGAAGCCACTGGAAAACTCGAACTCCTCCCCGTCGCAGCGGATGCTCCGGTAGGTGGCCTGGCGGCCGCGCACCGCGTCGGGCAGGTCCTCGGCGTCGATGGAGAGAAACCAGCACACCCGCGCCCTCTCGTACTCCAGATAGCCGGCTGCCTTGTGATCATCCTGGTAGTGCAGCACGGCCCGTTCCAGTTCGCCGAAGATCAGGTGCAGCATGTCGAAGAAGTGCACGCCGATCTCCGCCACCACGCCGAACGACTTGCGCGGATCGCCCTTCCAGCTGGCCAGGTACCAGGGGCCGCGCGCCGTGATGTAGGTCAGCTCCACCTCGTAGCGTCCCTCGTGGTGCTCGGCGGCCACCTTGTCGCGCAGCTCGTGTATCGCCGGGTGGTGGCGCAGCTGCATGATGCTGAAGACGCGCCGCGCGGTATCCGCCTCGATGGCACGCAGCTCGTCGAGCTGTGCCGGGGTGGAGACCAGCGGCTTCTCGCAGATGACGTCGCACCCCAGATAGAGCCCGGCCGTGACATGGGCACCGTGCAGGTGATTGGGGGAGCACACCACCAGATAGTCCAGGGCCCGCCGCTGCTGGCGGCGCAGGCGCCAGGCGTGCTCGAGGAAGTACTCGAATTCGGTGAAAAAGGCGCAGTCCGTGGAGATCGAGTCGATGATGCCCACCGAGTCGTTGATGTCGTAGGCCGCCACCAGCTCGTGGCCCGTCTCCTTGATGGCCTGCATGTGGCGCGGCGCGATGTAGCCGGCCGCACCGATGAGCGCGAAGTTCATCCCGTGCCCTCCCAGGCTCGCCGCCTCGTTTCAGCGTAGCGTAGCAGCTGCGCCGGGACTGGCCGGTACGGCACTTTGTTGGAACGCAGTCGGCGAGTGCGGGGGCCTAGCCCGTGGCGACGGGGCGCGCCGGGTCGCGAATCCACTCGCTCCACGAGCCGGCATAGAGCCGCGGCAGCGGCCGCCCGGCCACGGCGTACGCGAGGATGGTGTGGCAGGCAGTGACGCCGGAGCCGCAGTAGGCGATCGTCGCCGCCGTCTCGGGCAGCTCGGCAGCGAGCTGCTCGGGCGACTTGAAATAGCCCGCCGGGGTCAGGTTGTCGCTGCTCGGCCGACACGCCGCGCCGGGGATATGGCCGGCCACGGGATCGATGGGCTCGGCCTCGCCGCGGAAACGCTCGGGGGCGCGCGCATCGACCTTGAGTTCATCGCCCACCAGGACGCGACCGGCATCCACCCAGGCGCTGTCATCGAAGCGCGGCTGCCAGGCGCTCGGCACGGGGGGTGACTCGCGGCCCAGCGGTAGTTCGCCGCCCGCTTCCTGCCAGGCTCGCAGGCCGCCGTCGAGCATGCGCACGTCCGGATGGCCGGCCCAGATGGCCAGCATCCACCAGGCGCGGGCCGCGGCGAGTTGCCCGCCCATGTCGTCGTAGACCACCACCGGGCGCTCGGGAGTCAGCCCCAGGCGCTGGACCACGGCAGTGAAGGCCGCGGGCGAAGGCAGCGGATGGCGCCCTCCCTCCCCCGCCGGCGCGGCCAGGTCACGGTCAAGATCGAGGTGCTGGCTGCCGGGCAGGTTACCTTCTCGCCACAGCCGCTCGCCGGCGGTGGCGTCGCTGAGCCGGGCACGGCAGTCCAGCACCCGAGGGGGAGTAGCGGTGGCGAGCGCTTCGCGCAGCGCCTCGGCGGTGATCAGCGGATGGGGCATGGTTGACCTCCTGGCATGGTGGATACGGCGGGCATCACCCCGGCACGACACTCAGCAGTTCGATGGGCGCACGACGGGCGATCAGCCGCCGCCGGCCCGCCTGGTGAAAGCGTACCTCGATCACCGGATTGGCCGGGTCGCCCTCCACCACGGCGATCTCTCCCTCGCCGAAGACGGCGTGGCGCAGTCGCTGGCCGACGCTGAACGCTTCGCCCCCTGCCGGCTCGGTGCAAGCGGCGACCGGGCGGCGGGCGGGCTCCAGCGGCAGGGAACGGCCCAGCGCCATCAGGTAGCGGCCCACCAGCGCCGGGTCGGAGACCGCCAGCGGCGGCCCCGTCGCCTGGGGCTCGTCGAGGCGCTCGCCGACACGCTGGCACTCCTGCCAGGCACTCTCGGCAATGAAGCGACTGGGGCGATGCTCGCCGCCATCGTGGAGCACCAGCAGGCGTTCGCGGGCCCGGGTGATCGCCACGTAGAAGAGCCGCCGCTCCTCCTCCAGGCGCTCGGGCGTCAGGGGATTGTCGCGTCCGTAGTGCGGAAAGTCCTCCTCGTTGGCCCCGGCCAGGACCACCAGCGGCCATTCCAGGCCCTTGGCACCGTGCACGGTGGTGATCAGCATCCCCTCGGCATGGTTCTCCACGGGGCGCTCGAGGAGCTCGATGAAGGCGTCGAGGTCGCGCACCTCGCCGGCCTGCTCGATGAGCACATCGAGCAGGCGTACGTCCTCCTCGCCCTTGTCGCGGCGCGCCGCCGCCCGCTTGAGGACCTTGTCGGCCTCCAGGCGCTCCACCACGTGGGCGAGCAGACGCGCCGGCGGCCAGCTAGACAGCCGCGGCAGCTCGCAGAGCAGCGCCCAGCGCCGCTTGAGGTTGCGGCGCTGCAGCGGTTTGAGGTCGGCGATCAGCGGGTCATGACGCTCGGGAAAGTGCTGCGTCGTGGCCAGCCGGCGCGCCAGGGTCGCCAGCCGCTCGCGGGCCACGAAGGGTGTGGGCTGTTCGAGCAGGCGCTGGAGCAGGGCGGGGTCGGCGAGCAGGCGGGCATCCCGCGACAGGCGCAGGTAGCCGGCCAGCGCCTGGACCAGCGGCAGGCGGAAGACGAAGCGATCCTCCCGGGCGAGGCGGAACGGCACGCCGGCCTGCAGCAGCGCGAGCTGGGCCGGCACCGACAGTGCCCAGCTGCGCACCAGCAGGCAGGTCTCGTCGAGACGCCGGCCGTCGCGCCGCCAGTCGGCCAGGGCGTCGAGCAGCGCCGCCCGCCCCGCCGCCACGACCAGCCGGGTGGCGGGGGTGCCGGGCGCGGCGAGGCACAGCTGGTCGGGACGCCGGCGGTTGGCGGCAATGGCGTGGTTGGCCGCCAGCGCCAGGGCGTGGCCATGCCGGAAGGTCGTGGAGAGGGGGTAGTCGGTGGCGGGACCGAAGGTCGTGGCGAAATGCTCGCGCATGGTGTCGGGGTGCGCCCCGCGCCACTCGTAGATGCACTGGTTGGCATCGCCCACCGCCATAACCGCCGCGTCGCGCCCCGCCAGGGTGGCGAGCAGGCGCAGCTGCGCCTGGTTGATGTCCTGATATTCGTCGATGATGACGTGGTCGAGAAAGCCCTGCACCCGTGCGCTCAGCGCGGCGTCGGCTTCCAGGGCGCGCAGCGGGCGGAAGAGCAGGTCCGCATAGGTCATCAGGCCATGATCGGCGAGCAGGTGCTCGAGATGATCGAAGGCGCCCACGAAGTGACCGCACTCCGCACCCAGGTCGAGGCGCTCATAGAGGGCGGCCGGTGCGATCATCTCGGCCTTCACCAGGCCGCAGAAGTGCGCCAGCGCGTCGAGGGTGTCCGCCTCCAGCGCCACCTCACGACGCTCGGGATCGTCGTCCAGGGCGGCAAGGGTCGCCTGGCGCAGCAGCCGTTCCACCTGCCAGTCGGCGGCGAGCAGCTGGCGCGGCGCCAGTGCCCCCCAGCGGGTCAGGCTGGCGGTGAGGCGATGCCCCAGGGAGTGGAAGGTGCGCACATCGGGCAGGCGCTGTTCCGACGGGGCCAGGGCGGCCAGCCGGGTCTGGAAATCCTCGCGGGCCGAGCGATTGAACATCAACACCAGCAGCCGCGAGGGCGGCACGCCGCGCTCCAGCAGGTGCCACACCCGGGCCACCAGGGTGGTGGTCTTGCCCGAGCCGGCCACCGCCGCCACCCGGGCATGGCCGGCGCCGTGCTCGACCACCGCGCGCTGCTCGGCGGTCAGCCTCATGCGTCCTCGGCCGCCAGCCGGCCCAAGGGCTGCCAGACGCCGTCGCTGACCAGCCCCAGCTCGACGCTGCCGTCTTCACCGGGGCGCGCCTCGGCAGTGTCCACCAGGCGGTAGTAGAGGTTGCGCCCCAGCCGTGCCGCGAGGCCGAAACGCACCGGCACCTCGGGCACCGCGACCCCGTCGGGCGTGGCGGTGACGGTGAAGCGGTGCACGGCGCCGAGGCGCAGCCGGTCGCCGACATTGGTGACCAACCACCAGCCGTCGGCATCGGGGTCGGCATCGACGATCACGAAGGGACGGTCCACCACCCGGATGCGCTGCTTCTCCACCGGGGTCACCAGGTAGTAGTGGCCATCCGACTCGCGACGCAGGATGGTGGAGAGCAGCCGCACCAGCCGCGGCCGGGCAATCTCCGCTCCCTCGTGAATCCAGCGACCGTCGGCGGCGATCTCCAGATCCATCTCGCCGACCGCCTCGGGGTGCCAGCGCTCCACGGGCGGGACCTCGCCCCAGGGCTCGATGCGGGCCAGCAGCGGTTCCAGGTTCATGGCGCCCTCCGTGATGGCGTTCGCCGGTCAGACCAGGCCGGCGCTGGCCAGGGCCTGGCGCACCTCGGCGGGCGCCTCGGGCGCCGCGCCGCGGAACAGGCGATAGAAGTTGGCGGTGGTCTGCATGGCCACCTCCTCGACGCTGATGCCGCGCTCGGCGGCGATGCACTCAGCCACCTCCACCACCCAGGCCGGCTCGTTGGGCTTGCCGCGGTGCGGCACCGGCGCCAGGTAGGGGCTGTCGGTCTCGATCAGCAGGCGGTCCAGCGGCACCTGGCGGGCCACCTCGCGCAGCGCCTCGGCATTGCGGAAGGTGACGATGCCGGAGAGCGAGATGAGAAAGCCGTGGCGCACCGCCTCGCGGGCCATGTCGAGGTCCTCGGTGAAGCAGTGCAGCACGCCCCCCACGGCGGGGTCGGTGTGCTCGCGGATCAGTGCCAGGGTCTCGTCGCGCGCCTCGCGGGTATGAACGATCACCGGCAGCTCGAGCTCGCGGGCGGCGAGCAGCTGGCGGCGGAAGCGCTCGCGCTGCACCTCGCGGGACGGCACCCGGTCCGGCGACTGGGTCAGGTAGTGGTAGTCGAGCCCGCACTCGCCGATGGCCACGGCGCCGTAGCGCTCGGCGGTCTCCTGGATCGCGGCGATGCTGGGCTCCTCGGCGACCTGATAGAGCGGGTGAAGGCCCGCGGCGATCACGACGTCGTCGTGCTCGCGGGCGATAGCTGCTACCCCCGGCACCTCGTCCAGGGTCACGCCGATGGCCAGGAACTGGCGCACGCCGCATGCGCGGGCGGCCTCGAGGGCAGCGGCGAGGTCACCGTCGTGGGTCGCCGGGTCGAGGCGGTCGAGATGGCAGTGGGAGTCGACAAACATGCGGGAGATTACCGAATTCAATGAAGGGATATACGACACCGGATTGAGGCTCGCACACTCAGAGCGTATAGGTTGGTGCGCCCTTGTCGAGATGGCCAGCCAGCAGGGTCTCGATGCGGTCGCGCACCGCTTGGTCGTCGGGGCTGAAGTGGATACCGATACCCGGCACGCGGCGCCCGGCCACGCCGTCCGGCGATACCCATACCACCTGCCCGGTCACCGGCATCCGCTCGTGGTCGCCGGGCAGGGTCAACAGCAGATAGACCTCCTGGCCCAGGTCGTAGCGTTCGCGGGTGGGCACGAAGATACCGCCGCGCTCGAGCAGCGGCATGTAGGCGGAGAGCAGCGTCGTCTCGTTCTGGATGGTCAGCGACAGGGCTTTCTGTGCGGCCATGGTGTCTCCTCCCGGGCCCGGCGTCACGAACGCAGCAGGGCCGACCAGCGAACCAGCCAGGCCTCGAGGACCAGCTGGGGATTGGGATTGCCGCCCGCGGCGAGCAGCCGACGCTGCTCGCGGGCGTAGTCGAGCAGGCGGAACCAGTCGCGCACCCGGGCATTCTTCACCGCCTGGCGATAGAGCGGCAGCAGATCGGGGTTGCGTACCCGGGCGCCGTCGCCGGAGAGTCCCAGGCGAACCAGATCCTCGAGCCAGGCAATACCGTACCACAGGATCGCCTCGACGGACTGGCGGTCGAGGCGCGCCGCCTCGGCCACCGGCTCGGCACCGCGCACCAGGGCATCGAAGGTCTCGTGGAGCTGCTGGCGCAGGGCGCGGGCCGGCGGCGCCGCGAGCTCCTCGGCGAGCAGCGGCAGCCCCCCCGAGACCTGCCACCAGAACTGCGCCTCGCTCTCGCTGCCCAGCCGCTCGGCCAGCCACGGCAGGCTCTCCTCGGCGGTGGGCTGGAGCAGGCTCCAGTGCTGGCAACGCGAGCGAATGGTGGCCAGCATCCGCGACGGCACCTCGGCGAGCAGCACGAACTGGGTGCGACTGCCCGGCTCCTCGAGGCTCTTGAGCAGGGCGTTGGCGGCGGCGACGTTCATCGCCTCGGCGGGCGCCAGGCTCACCACGCGATTCCCGCCCTGCTGCGCCGTCTGCGCCACGAAGGCGTTGATGTCACGAATGGGGTCGATGCGGATCTGCCGCTTGCCCTCCTCGGGCGCCACGCGGCGCAGATCCGGGTGGTAGCCAGCGGCGAACATCCGGCAGGCGTGACACGTCCCGCAGGCGGACTCGCCCGGGGCGGCACACAGCAGGTGGGCAATCAACGCCTCGGTGAACTGCTGCTTGCCCACCCCGTGGGGGCCGGCAACCAGCAGCGCATGGGGCAGTCGTCCGGCTTGGCGCTGCGCCAGGTAGCGCTGCCACAGCGGCCGCTGCCAGGGCAGCGGCGCGGGCACGCGGGCCGCCTCGGCACTCATTGCGGCAACCATGGCGCGACTCGCGCCTCGAGAGTCTCGGCCAGGCGCGCCTGGACCCCCTCCAGGGGGGCATCGGCATCGATGACCGCAAAGCGCGCCGGGGCCGCCGCGGCGCGCTCCCGGTAGGTGCGGCGCACCGCCTCGAAGAAGTCGGTGCGCTCCTGCTCGAAGCGATCGCGCCCGGTGCCGCCGGCGCTCAGGCGGGCCTGGAGGCGCTGCTGGGCGGCGGCCACCGGCATGTCGAGCAGCAGCGTCAGGTCGGGCTCGAGCCCCTGCTGGACGAATGCCTCGAGCGTGGCGATGCGCGCCGCGGCGATCCCGCGACCGCCGCCCTGGTAGGCGAAGGTGGCATCGGTGAAGCGGTCGCACAGCACCCAAGCGCCCCGCGCCAGGGCCGGGCGAATGCAGCGCGCCAGGTGCTGGGCGCGGGCGGCGAACACCAGCAGCAGCTCGGCATCGTCATTCAACGGCTCGTCGCCGGCCGGGTCGAGCAGCAGCTGGCGAATCGCCTCGGCGCGCGGCGTACCCCCCGGCTCGCGGGTCCTCACCACCTCCACGCCACGGGCCGTCAGCCACTCTTCGATCCAGGCCAGGTTGGTGGTCTTGCCGACCCCTTCGCCGCCTTCCAGGGTGATGAAGCGTCCTCGCTGGGGCATGGTGACTCCTTGACGGCCGGGCCTCTGTACCCGCGACCGATCAGCGGTTGCGGATATAGCGGTTCACTGCATTGTTGTGTTCACGCAGCGTGCGCGAGAAATGGTGGGTGCCGTCGCCGCGCGCAACGAAGTAAAGGGTCTCGCCGGGCTCGGGGTCGACCGCCGCCTCCAGCGCTGCCCGCCCGGGCAGGGCGATGGGCGTGGGCGGCAGGCCGTCGATCACGTAGGTGTTGTAGGGCGTCGCCTCGCGCAGGTCGGCGCGGGTGATGTTGCCGGCATAGCGCTCGCCCATGCCGTAGATCACCGTGGGATCGGTCTGCAGGCGCATGCCACGCTCAAGGCGCCGCTTGAAGACGCCCGCGATCTCGCGCCGCTCTTCCGGCGCGCCGGTTTCGCGCTCGATCAGCGAGGCGAGGATAAGCGCCTCGTAGGGCGTGTCGATGGGCAGGTCGTCCTGGCGCTCGGCCCACACCCTCTCGAGCATGGCCTCCATGCGCTCGTGCGCCTGGCGCAGGATCTCCAGATCGCTCATGCCCTTGTGGTAGTGGTAGGTATCGGGAAAGAACCAGCCTTCCGGGTGTTTGCCCTCACGATCCAGCCGCGCCATGACCTCCGCGTCGGAGAGCTCCGCGGTGCGCTGAGTCAGCTTGGGCGCCTCCGCCAGCGCGGCGCGCACCTGGGCGAAGGTCCAGCCCTCGGGGATGGTCACCGGATAGGTGACGACCTGGTTGCTGCCCAGCAGCGCCAGCAACTCGCGCCCATCCATGCCGGGCTCGAGGGCGTACTCTCCGGCGCGCAGCGAGGGCACGCTATCGGGCTCCAGGCGGATCAGCAGGCGAAACGCCCAAACGTCGCGCAGGATACCGCGGCTGGCCAGATCCCGGACCACCTGGTGGTAGCCGGCACCGCGCGGTACCTCGTAGAGCGTGGTCTCATCCACGGCGATGGGCGCCTCGATCCGGCTCTCCCAGTAGCGATAGCCGGCCAGGGCCGCCACTCCCGCCAGCACGGCGAGTACCGCCAGTGTCTTCACCACGCGCAGCATGCGTTCTCCTCGTTCATTGATCCATCACGGGGTAGCCGAGCAGCGCCTGAGCCTCGCCCTGCAGCGCCCGGTGCGCCTCGCCGAGGCGCCAGGTCATCAGCGTCCGACCGTCGCTGTCGTCCAGGCGGGTAAGCGGCCACAGCCCCTGCACGGAATTGCCCACCCAGGCCGCCTCGGCCTCGCACAGCACGTCCGGGCCGGCCGCCACTTCGGCAATCGCGAGGCGCTCGCCCAGAGCGTCGCGCAGGGTGCCGGCCACACCGCAGCGATCGAGGCGTGGGGTCTCCAGGCGCCCGCCACGCTGCCAGAAGAGGTTCATGGCGGTGGCCTCGACCAGCACGCCATCGCTGTCGCACAGCAGCCCTTCGGCAATTGCAGGGTCGTCCCACTCGGCCCGGGCCAGCACGTTCTCCAGGCGCCCCAAGTGCTTGAGGCCGGCCAGCCGAGGCTGGAGACCCAGCCGGAGGCGGCAGTGGCGAACCCGCACGCCGTCACGCCAGGCGTCACGGTCGGGCGCGAATGCCGTGACCTGCCAGGCCAGGCGCGGCTCGGGCACCGCCGGCGGTCGATAGCCCCGCCCTCCGCTACCGCGGGTCACCACCAGCTTGAGCACGGCGAGGCCCGTCGGCGCCTCGGCCAGAGGCGCCGCCAGGTCGTGTTCGGCGGGCAGGGGAATGCCCAGCACATGGCAGCCGCGTGCCAGGCGCGCCAGGTGTGCATCCCACAGTTGCGGGCGGCCGTCACGCAGCAGGACGGTCTCGAAGAGACCGTCGCCGTAGGCCAGGCCGCGGTCGTCGAGCGGAAGCATGGCGCCCGCTGCCTCGTGCCGGGGCGTGGTCATCACACCTTGGCGAAGACCAGGGTGCCGTTGGTGCCACCGAAGCCGAAGGAGTTGGACAGCGCCACCTCCACCGCGTGCTGCCGGGCGGTGTGCGGCACGTAGTCCAGATCACAGCCTTCCTGGGGGTTATCCAGGTTGATGGTGGGCGGCAGCACCTTGTCGCGGATCGCAAGTACCGAGAACACCGCCTCGACAGCACCGGCGGCACCCAGCAGGTGGCCGATCATCGACTTGGTGGAACTCACCGCCACGGCGTTCGCCGCCTCGCCCATCACCTGCTTGATGGCACGCGTCTCGGCCAGGTCGCCGGCCGGCGTGGAGGTCCCGTGGGCATTGATGTAGTCGATGGCCGCCGGGTCGATGCGCGCATCGCGGATGGCGTTGCGCATGGAAAGCGCCGCCCCGCTGCCATCCTCGGGCGGCGAGGTCATGTGGTGGGCATCGTCGCTCATGCCGAAACCGGTCAGCTCGGCATAGATGGTCGCACCGCGCACCTTGGCGTGCTCGTACTCCTCGAGCACCAGCACGCCGGCACCATCGGATAGCACGAAGCCGTCGCGGTCGCGATCCCAGGGACGGCTCGCGGCCGCGGGATCGTCATTGCGCGTGGAGAGCGCCCGCGCCGCGGAGAAGCCACCGAGGCCCAGCGGCGTGGTGGCCATCTCGGCACCGCCGCAGATCATCACGTCGGCATCGCCATAGGCGATGGTGCGTGCACTGTAGCCGATGTTGTGGGTGCCGGTAGTGCAGGCCGTGGTGATGGCAATGTTGGGGCCGCGGAAGCCATGCAGGATCGCCAGGTTGCCGGAGATCATGTTGATGATCGAGCCGGGCACGAAGAAGGGCGAGATGCGGCGTGCCCCGCCCTTGTTGAGGGCGTTGTGGTTGTGCTCGATCATCGGCAGTCCACCGATGCCGGAGCCGATGGCCACACCAATGCGCTCGGCGTTCTCCTCGGTGCACGCGAGGCCGGAATCGCTGATGGCCTGGGAGGCGGCGGCGATCCCGTACTGGATGAACAGGTCCATCTTGCGCGCATCCTTGGGATTCAGGTAGGGACTGATCTCGAAGCCCTTCACTGAACCGCCGAAGCGCGTATTGAAGCCGCTGGCATCGAAATGCTCGATGGGGGCGATGCCGCTCTTGCCGGCCAGGATGCTCTCCCAGCTCTCCTCCACGGTGTTGCCCACCGGTGTGACCAGTCCCAGCCCGGTCACCACTACTCTACGAGCCATCCGCTCTCCTCCAGACAAGCTTGTTGATACGGCCCCTGGTCGGGTCGCCATTGCTCGCATTATACCGGACAAGCCCTCCCCTTGGGGAGCAGCGCCACAAATGCGGAAAGCCGCCCTGAACCCAGGACGGCTTTCCGTGGGCCTGGCAAGCGGCCCCAGCGATATGCTTCGCTCGATTCAACTCAGCAAGCGGTGACGACCAAGCCCTTACTGGTGGGCATTGACGTAATCGATGGCTTCCTGAACGGTGGTGATCTTCTCGGCTTCCTCGTCGGGAATCTCGGTATCGAATTCCTCTTCGAGCGCCATCACCAGTTCGACGGTGTCCAGGGAATCGGCACCGAGGTCCTCGGTGAAGGAGGAGCTGTTCTGGATGTCCTCTTCCTTGACGTTCAGGCGCTCGGCCACAACCTTCTTCACGCGCTCTTCGATGGTGCTCATTATGACGTACTCCAGTCGTTCAAGTTAGCCGTTCAGATGACCAGCCGGGTGGTCCGCAACCGCAAAGCTGCGGGGTAGTTTATAGACGCCCCCCGATCGGCGCAACCGCCGACCCGAGGGGGCTTCAACGCATGTTCATGCCGCCGTTGACCTGCAGCGTCTCGCCGGTGATATAGCCGGCGCTCTCGCCGGTGAGAAAGCCGACCGCCGCGGCGATCTCCTCCGGTTCGCCCAGGCGCGACAGGGGAATCTGGGTGAGCAGCGCCTGGTGCTGTTCCTCGGGGAGCGCCTGGGTCATGTCGGTGGCGATGAAGCCCGGCGCCACGGCATTGACCGTGATGGCGCGACTCGCCACCTCGCGGGCCAGGGCACGGGTAAAGCCCTCCATGCCGGCCTTGGCGGCCGCGTAATTGGTCTGCCCCAGGTTGCCCATGGTAGCCACCACCGAGCTGATACTGACGATGCGGCCGAAGCGCGCCCGGGTCATGCCGCGCAGGCACGCCTTGGAGACGCGATAGACCGACTTGAGATTGGTGTCGAGCACCGCATCCCACTCGTCTTCCTTCATGCGCATCAGCAGGTTGTCGCGGGTGATACCGGCGTTGTTGACCAGGATGGTGGGGGCGCCGAACTCGTCGGTGATCGCCTTGACCAGGGCATCGACGCTGGCCTGGTCGGTAACGTCCAGGGCACGACCGGCACCCTCGATACCCTGGGCGCGCAGGTCCTCGTCGATCTTCGCCGCCCCGCTTTCGGTGGTGGCGGTACCGATCACCACCCGCCCCTGGCGGCCCAGTTCATGGGCGATGGCGCGCCCGATGCCGCGGCTGGCACCGGTGACCAGGGCGATTCTGCGTTCGCTCGTCATAGCTATTCCCGATGGTTGGGGTTGATTCCTGGGCGGATCGACCCGGGCCTAGCGGCCCAGGGTCTCGCGGGCGAGTTCCAGAGCCGCCTCGAGGCTATCGGGGTCGTTGACCGCCAGCCCCCGGCTGCCCCGGGCGATACGCTTGTTCAAGCCGGTGAGCACCTTACCCGGGCCGCACTCGATGAACACCTCGGCACCGCCGGCCACCATCGCCTCGATGCAGGCCGTCCAGCGTACCGGCTGATAGAGCTGCTCGACCAGGCGAGTGCGAAGCGTCTCCACGTCGGCGTGCGCCTGGGCGTCAACGTTCTGATAGACGGTATAGCGCGGCGGTCGCATGTCGAGCGCGGTCATGGCCGACTCGAGCCGCTCGGCGGCCGGGCGCATCAGCGCACAGTGCGACGGTACCGAGACCGGCAGCGGCATGGCCCGCTTGGCGCCAGCCTCCTGGCAGCGAGCAATGGCCCGATCCACGGCGGCCTGGCTGCCGGCGATCACCACCTGCCCTGGGGCATTGTAGTTGACGGCCGCGACCACCTCGCCCTGGGCAGCCTCCTCGCAGGCCTGCTCCACGCGGGCATCGTCGAGGCCGAGGATTGCCGCCATGGCCCCCTCACCCGCGGGCACCGCGGCCTGCATCGCCTTGCCGCGCAGCTCCACCAGGCGCACGCCATCGGCAAAGCCGAGCACCCCGGCACATACCATGGCGCTGTATTCGCCAAGGCTGTGGCCCGCCATGGCATCGGGGCGCGGCCCCTCCAGCTCCTGCCACACGCGCCAGATCGCCACGCTCGCGGTGAGCAGGGCCGGCTGGGTGCAGGCCGTGGCGTTGAGCGCCTCTTCCGGTCCCTCCTGGACCACTTTCCACAGGTCGTAGCCCAGCGCGTCGGCGGCCTCCTCGAAGGTGGTACGCACCACGCTGTAGCGCTCGGCCAGCTCACGCAGCATTCCCAGCTGCTGCGAGCCCTGCCCGGGAAAGACGAGGGCAAGGGGTTGAGTCATGTCATTCACCTTTTGCTCTTGTTGAGTGCTGTGCGGACCGACCGCCGACCAGTTCCCTGGCAAGGTGTGACGGCAGGTCCTGCTTCACCTCACGCACGGCGCGCTCCACCGCGTAGGCGAAGCCGGTGGCCTCGGCGCTGCCGTGGCTCTTGATGACGATCCCGGCCAGGCCCAGAAGGCTCGCGCCATTGTAGCGCACCGGGTCGAGCTCGCCCTTGAGGCGACGCAATGCCGGCCGCGCCATGAGTCCCACCAGGCGTCCGCTCCAGCGCGCCTCGACGGTCGCCTGCACGCGCTCGATCAGCATGCGCGCCAGGCCTTCGCTGGCCTTGAGCACGGCATTGCCGACGAAGCCGTCACAGACGATCACGTCGGCGGCCCCGGCGAAGATGCCATTGCCCTCGACGAAACCGCAGTAGTTAAGCGCCGTACGTTCGCGCAGTCGCGCATCGGCCTCGCGAACCACGGCACTGCCCTTGGTCCCTTCGCTGCCGACGTTGAGCAGCGCCACCCGGGGCGCGGCCAGGCCGTCCACGTGGCGCGCCATCACCTCGCCCATGCAGGCGAAGTCGACCAGACGCGCAGCGCTGGCGTCGACGTTGGCCCCCAAGTCGAGAAGATAGCAGCGCCCTTCGTTACGCGTGGGAATTGCCGTGCTGATAGCGGGGCGCGGCATGTCCGCCACCATGCCGAGCTCGCGGCGCGCCAGTGCCATCAGGGCACCGGTGTTGCCGGCACTGACCCCCGCCGCGCCCCCCCCGTCGGCCAGGTGGGCCAGCATGCGAGCCATGCTGGTCTGTGCCCCGTGACGCAGGGCATCGGAGGGGCGCTGGTCCTGTCGGATCGCTGCGGGAGCATGATGGACGCACAAGTGCGAACCTGCCGCAGCGAGGTGCCGCGGCAGGTTGGCAAGCTCGGACGTCAGCACAGCGTGCGGCCCGAAAAGATCGAGACACAGCCCTGGGTGACTCAGCGCCGCCAGCGCCGCACCCTGGACCGCAGCACGGGGGCCGGCATCGCCTCCCATCGTGTCGATGGCGATCCGCACGCGGGTCTGCCAGGCGCTATCGGCGAGACGTCAACTCAAACGTCGACGACCTTGCGGCCGCGATAGAAGCCGTCGGGGGAAACGTGATGGCGCAGGTGAGTGGTGCCGGTCTCCTTGTCCTGAGACAGGGTCGGGGCGCTCAGGGCGTCGTGGCTGCGACGCATGCCGCGCTTCGAACGGGTCTTGCGGTTCTGTTGAACTGCCATGGGTTCACACTCCAGAGTGAATCGATCAAGAAATCAGGGTTTGCCCTTGAGGCGGCGCAGCACCTCGAAGGGACTCGCGGCAGGTGACTCCGAGGACTCGGCCTCCTTGCCGCTGCTCAGCTGGTCGCGCGAGACGCCACACTGCGCCTCGTCGTGGTAGACCGACTGGGGCAGGCTGAGGATCAGCTCGTCCTCCACCACCACCAGCAGGTTCAGCTGTTCGTCTTCCACCAGCACCGGCTCGTGGCTGGTCGGCAACTCCGCCGCCAGGGCATCGCTGGTAACCATGCCCAGCAGGAACTCGCTCTCGACGCGCTGCGCCAGGGGCTCGAGGCAGCGCCGACACGGCAGCTGCAGCTCGGCCTCCAGGCGGCCGCGGATCTCGCGACGCCCCTGGCTGTCGATGGCAAAGTCGAGCCATACTCGGCACTCGCCGGCCTGCGCCCCCACCTGTTCGGCCAGCCGCTCGAACCCCGCCAGGGCCACAAGGCCCTCGAGGTGCTCGGCGCGGGCGGCGAGCTTGTAGGGCTCGACCCTGTCAGGAAGTCGTGAGGTCAACATAGGCGCGCAATGATAGGCACTCCCCCCGCCCCTGTCAAAGCCGTCGCGCCGCCACCCCGACGTGGCATACTGGGGCGTGTATCGGCCTCTCGCGGGCAGCGGCCCACCCTCCATTCCTCGCCGAAGGAGCCCTGCATGTCACGTCTTGTCCTCGCCTCCGGCTCGCCCTTTCGCCGCCAGCTGCTCGACCGCCTGGGACTCCCCTACATCTGGGTCAGCCCCGACATCGACGAGACGCCCCGCGCGGGAGAGTCGCCGGAGGCGCTGGTGCATCGCCTGGCGCTCTCCAAGGCGAGCCGGCTGGCGGCCACCTACCCCGCCCACCTGATCATCGGCTCCGACCAGGTGGCCCTGTTCGAGGGAGCGATCCTCGGCAAGCCTGGCGACGCCGCCACGGCCCGGAGCCAGCTGGCACGCTTCTCGGGCCAGCGGGTGCGGTTTCTCACCGGCCTGGCGCTGCTCGATACCGCCAGCGGTCGCCATCAGGTATGCCACGAGCGCTTCGAGGTAGTGTTTCGCGACCTGAGCGAAGCGGAGATCGCCGCCTACGTCGAGCGCGAGCAGCCGCTGGACAGCGCCGGCAGCTTCCGCATGGAGGGCCTGGGCATCGCGCTGTTCGAGAAACTCGAGGGCGACGACCCCAACACCCTGATTGGCCTGCCACTGATCCGCCTGTGCACCCTGCTGCGCGAGGCGGGGCTCGATCCACTGGGCCCTCAGGGCAGCTGATAGCGTACCGGCGAATGGCTCGAGGGCACGCCGAGCCACTCCATGGCCACTCGGCCGAAACGGCGACTCAGCCGCTCGAAGGGATCAAGGCGCGGCGTGTAGTCGTGCAGACGCACCTCGCCGAGACGCGCTCGCGCCACCCCGCCAAGGCTGTCGAGGGTATCCACCAGGCCCAGCGAGAGCGCCTGCTCGCCGCTCCAGATCAGCCCGCTGAACAGCCGCTCGTCGTCGGCCAGGCGATCACCGCGCCCCTCGCGCACGGCCTCGATGAACTGGCGATGGGTGGTATCTAGCACGGATTGCCAGAAGCGCCGCTGCTCCGGCTCCACCTCGGAGAAGGGGTCGAGGAACGCCTTGTTCTCGCCGGCGGTGTAGACGCGCCGCTCCACGCCGAGGCGGTCAATGGCCTCCTCGAGGCCGAAGCTGGAGAAGATCACGCCGATGGAGCCCACCAGGCTGGCGGGCGACGCCACCACCTCGTCCGCCGCGGCGGCAATGTAGTAGGCACCGCTGGCCCCCACGTCCTCGATCACCGCGATGATCGGCTTGTCGCCCTCGCTCCGCAGCCGCATAATCTCGTCGTAGATTCGCTGCGACTGCACCGGGCTGCCCCCGGGGCTGTCGATGTGTAGCACTACCGCCTCGGCGGCGGACGCCTCCCAGGCCCGGTTGAGGCCGGTGATGATACGCTCGGCGCTGGCCGGCGATTCGGCGTCGATGGCGCCCCGCACCTCGACCACGCCCAGGTGCGGCCGTTCGGGCTCGCTGGTCATCGGCGCCGCCCAGAGCCCGTAGAGCGTGGCCGCCAGCGACGCGAGGATCAGCGCCGCAAAGAAGAACCGGAAGAAGAGCTTCCAGCGTCGCGTGCGCCGCTGCTCCACCAGCACCCCGCCGATCCAACGATCGAGCATCTCGATCTCGGCCAGGCGCTGGCGCTCGCGAAGCGTATCGGCGCTTTCGCTTTCCGGTTCCGCCTTCTCCGAGTCCGCGGTCCCGGGCGGCGTCTCGCCGGCCTCGCCGGAGCGCCGCGGGGGCTGTTCGGGACCGCGGGTCCAGGGGTCGTCTCGCTTGTCGTCGCTCATTGCCGCCTGCTCTCCTGTTGCCGTTGCCTGCCTGTCGCCGTTCCCCGGCGACTCGTGCTGCGGCGCGGCTGGCTCAGCGATCGAGCCAGTCGAACATCGCCTCGACCGTGCGCGCCGTGAACACGGGCTCGCTGGCCGCCAGCCTGGCCGGGGCGTGCACACCCCAGGTCACCGCGACGCGATCCATGCCCAGCGCGCGCGCCATCTCCAGATCGTACTCGGTATCGCCGACCATCACCGCCTCCTCGGCAGCGACGTCGAGCTCGGCCAGAAGTTCCTCGAGCATCTGCGGATGGGGCTTGGAGCGCGTCAGGTCGGCGGTGCGGCTGGCGTGGAACCAGTGACCGCTGTCGCTCTCGCGGAAGACCCGGTCGAGCCCTTTGCGACTCTTGCCGGTGGCCACCGCCAGGCGGCGCTCGGCCGGGGTGCGCAGCCGCGCGATGCCCTCGACCACGCCGGGGAAGAAACGCATCGGCGTGGTGTCGCCCTGCACGAAATGAAAGGCGTAGCGGCTGCGCAGCAGTTCCGCGCGCTCGGGGTCGATGCTCGGACAAAGCCGCGCGATGGCTTCGGGCAGCCCCAGGCCGATGATGTCGCGCACCGCCGCGTCGTCGAGCTCCCCCCAGCCCGCCTCGCGGGCGGCCGCCTGCATGCTGGACACGATGCGGGCGGCGGAGTCCATCAGGGTGCCGTCCCAGTCGAAGATCACCAGTCGGTAGCGCATCGCCACTCCGCTTTCGTCATGGGGTGTCAGGTGTTGGCTGTGGTCGTCGCGGGCCCGGCCTCAACCGAGCGCCCGGGCGCGCGCCAGCACGCCCTCCAGGTCATCGGGCAGCGGCGCGCGAATCTGCACCGGCCGACCGCTGGTCGGCTCCGGGAAGGTGAGCGCCGCGGCGTGCAGGAAGAGCCGCGACAGACCCAGCTGCCGGGCCAGCGCCTCTCCCTCGCGGGTGCCGTACTTGTCGTCGCCGAGCAGTGCATAGCCGGCATGGGCGGCGTGAACGCGAATCTGGTGGGTACGCCCGGTCACCGGCTCGGCCTCGACCAGCGTTGCCTTGGGGAGTGTCTCGCGTACCGCAAAACGCGTTCGCGCCACCTTGCCCTCGGCGTCGACCCGCACCCGACGTTCGCCGTTGGCCAGGGTGTAACGATCCAGGCGCGCACTGACGAAGTCGCGACGCGCCGGCCAGCGTCCCGCGACCAGTGCCAGGTACTGCTTGTCCATGCCACGCTGCTTGAGCGACTCGTTGAGGGCGAGCAGCGCCGGGCGTGACTTGGCGAGCAGCAGACAGCCCGAGGTCTCGCGGTCCAGGCGGTGGACGAGTTCCAGGAAGTCCAGGTCCTCGCGCACCTGCCGCAGCGCCTCGATCAAGCCGATCTTGACGCCACTGCCACCGTGCACGGCAAGCCCCGCCGGCTTGTTGACCACCAGCCAGTCGCGCCCTTCCACCAGGACGCTGCCGGCCAGCAGGTTGCGCAGGTTGTCGCTCACCTCGCGCACTGCCTCGCGGGGAGTCAACCTCAGGGGCGGAATGCGCACCAGGTCGCCGGGCGCCAGACGTGTATCGGCCTTCACCCGCTTCTTGTTCACCCGCACCTCGCCCTTGCGCACGATGCGATAGATGAGCGCGCGCGGCACCCCTTTCAGACGCGTCACCAGGAAGTTGTCGATGCGCTGGCCGGCCTGGCCCTCGCCCACTTCCACCCACTGCACGTCGCGTCCCTCGGTCATGGCTCTCCCGCTCGAGAAGTCGTTGTGAATCGGCATTCTATCGCACTGCGCCCCATCCTGCGCCAATTGCTGCACCCCCCCATTGCTGCTATATTGCGAGCTCGCTCGGATGGATCCCTTCGGTCCCCTAGCGCCTGCCCGACAGACACGCAGGCCGGAGCGACGAAATCAGGCCGCGACGCCCCCAGTACTTGACGTGTATCGGGGGGGCCCGCCGCCGACGAGTGACGAAGACAGAGACAAGCAGTAACGCCACGCCCGGATCCCGGCTCGCTACCCCCTTCGGGGCGAGCGGTGGCCACGGGAATCGTTCAACATCGTGCTGGTGGCCGGCGTTGGCGAATCGATGAATGCCAGGTGTCTGGTGGAGACCGCAGGGCCGGATGGGCACAGAGACCCGCCGAGACATGTCCAGCCTCCACCGCGTACTCAACAGGATCATGTCGTGCCGAGCCCGCACGGGCCCGGTACCGGTCGGGCGCCACTGCGCATCCGCGACATACGCTGAGCACAAGCACGCAGCACCAGAGGTTCGCCTTCGTCGAGGCTCGCCGGCGCGTCCAGTTTGCGAGACGACATGAAACGGATGCTCATCAATGCGACCCAGCCGGAAGAGCTGCGGGTCGCTCTGGTCGATGGTCAACGCCTTTACGACCTGGACATCGAATCCGGTGCCCGGGAACAGAAGAAAGCTAACATCTATCGCGGACGCATCACCCGCGTCGAACCCTCCCTGGAAGCCGCCTTCGTCGACTTCGGCGCCGATCGCCACGGCTTCCTGCCCCTCAAGGAGGTAGCCCGCGAGTACTTCCTCAAGGAGACCTCCGGACGCCCCAGCATCAAGGAGGTGCTCAAGGAGGGCCAGGAAGTCATCGTCCAGGTGGACAAGGAGGAGCGCGGCAACAAGGGCGCAGCGCTGACCACCTTCATCAGCCTGGCCGGCCGCTTCCTGGTGCTGATGCCCAACAACCCGCGCGCCGGCGGCATCTCGCGGCGCATCGAGGGCGAGGAGCGCAGCCAGCTCAAGGAAGCCATGGGCCAGCTCACCGTGCCCGACAAGATGGGCGTGATCGTACGCACCGCCGGCATCGGCCGCTCCCCCGAGGAGCTGCAGTGGGACCTCGACTATCTCGTCCAGGTGTGGGAGGCGATCACCGAGGAGGCCGGCAAGCGCTCGGCGCCCTTCCTGATCTACCGCGAGTCCAACGTCATCATCCGCGCCATGCGCGACTACCTCCGCCAGGACATCGGCGAGGTGCTGATCGACAGCGAGCAGGTGCACCAGGACGCCCTGGCCTTCATCCGCCAGGTGATGCCCTCCTACCAGCAGAAGATCAAGCTCTACGCCGACGAGGTACCGCTCTTCTCGCGCTTCCAGATCGAATCGCAGATCGAGACCGCCTACGAGCGTGAAGTCAAACTGCCTTCCGGCGGCTCCATCGTCATCGATCACACCGAAGCGCTGGTCTCCATCGACATCAACTCGGCGCGTGCCACCCGCGGCAGCGACATCGAGGAGACCGCTCTGCAGACCAACCTGGAAGCGGCCGACGAGATCGCCCGCCAGCTGCGTCTGCGTGACATCGGTGGGCTGGTGGTGATCGATTTCATCGACATGAGCCCGGCCCGCAACCAGCGCGACGTCGAAAACCGCATGCGTGACGCGCTCAAGCTCGACCGCGCGCGGGTGCAGATCGGCCGCATCTCGCGCTTCGGGCTGATGGAGATGTCGCGACAGCGACTCCGCCCCTCGCTGGGCGAGACCAGCGGCGTGGTCTGCCCGCGCTGCAACGGCCAGGGCACCATCCGCGACGTGCGCTCCATCTCGCTCTCCATCATGCGCCTGATCGAGGAAGAGGCCATGAAGGAACGCAGCGCCCAGATCCGCGCCATCCTGCCGGTGCCGGTGGCCACCTACCTGCTCAACGAGAAGCGCACCGTGCTTGCCGACATCGAGCGTCGCCAGGATGTGCGCGTGGTTGTCCTGCCAAGCCCCGATATGCACACGCCGCACTATGACGTGCAGCGCCTGCGTGACGACCACGTCGAGGAGGAAGGCACCCTCGACAAGTCGAGCTTCGAGCTCTCCACCGAGAGCGAAGTGGGCAAGGAGCCCGACACCAGCTCGGCCAAGCCCGCCGCCCGTGCCGAAGCCGCGGTGAAGACGGTAATCCACAACGAGCCGGCCCCCGCCTCCCTGCAGGCCCAGGAGCCTGCCACTCCGACGCCCCCGGCCACCCTGCCGGCACCGGCCGGCGTGCTCGGGCGGCTAGTGAAGGGCGTGGCCAAGTGGCTGGGCACCGGCGAAGACGGCGAGCCCGAGGACAAGACGGCCGCCAAGCCTAGCGAGAAAACCGCCCCACCCGAGCGCAGCGGCGGTGAGCCCCGCGGCGAGCGGGGCCGGAACCGTCGACCGCGCGGCGAACGCACCGAGGGTCGCGACGACACGCGCAGCCAGCGCGGAGGACGCTCCGCCGACACCAGCCGTAGCGAGGCTCGCGCCGAGGGCGATGAGGGCCGTCGTGGTGGTCGCGGCGGCCGTGGTGGCCGCACGACGCCGACAGACAAGCCGGCGGCCCGCGACGGCGGCCGGGGTCGCGATGCGCCACGCAAGGGCCAGACCCCCGACAAGGGCAACGACAAGCCCGCTGACAAGGGCAGCGACAAGCCCGCCGACAAGGGCAGCGACAAGCCCGCCGACAAGGGCAGCGACAAGGCTCAGGAGAAGCCGACGGCGGACAAGAACGCTGAGGCCGCCAAGGCCGACAGTGGCAAGCCCAAGCGCACGCGCAACAACCCGCGCAATCGCTCGCGCCAGCACGCCATCAATCCCCAGGCCGAGGCCGAGCAGGAGCGCCTGCAGGCCGAGGCTGCCGAGGCCAAGGCCGCGGACACCCCCGCCGAGGTGAAGGCTGCTGCATCGGAGGCCAAGCCGGAAGCGCCCGAGCCCCAAGCACCGAAAGCGGAAACCAAGGCGGACAAGCCCGCCGAGAAAGCCGCCGAAGCCAAGGTGGAAGCGGCGAAGGCCGAAGGCCAGCCGACCGAGAAACCTGCCGAAGCCAAGCCGGAAGCGCCCAAGGCCCAGGCACCGACAGCGGAAACTAAGCCGGCTGACAAGCCCGCCGAAGCCAAGGCGGAAGTGCCCAAGACCGAGAAGCCGACCGAGAAACCTGCCGAAACCAAGCCCGAAGCGTCCAAGGCCCAAGCACCGACAGCGGAAACCAAGCCGGCTGACAAACCCGCCGAAGCCAAGGCGGAAGCGCCGAAGGCCGAAGGCAAGCCGACCGAGAAACCTGCCGAAACCAAGCCGGAAGCGCCCAAGGCCAAAGCACCGACAGCGGAAACCAAGGCGGCCGACAAGCCCGCCGAAGGCAAGGCGGGAACGCCCAAGGCCGAGAAGCCGGCTGAGAAACCTGCCGAAGCCCAGGCGGAGAGCCCCAAGGCTCAAGCCCCGAAAGCCGGCACCAAACCGACGGACAAGCCCGCCGAGACCAAGCCGGAACCCCCCAAGGGCGAGTGCAAACCCGCCGAAGCCAAGCCGGAACCCCCCAAGGGCGAGAGCAAACCCGCCGAAGCCAAGCCGGAAACGACCAAGGCGGAAGCACCCAAGGCCCCGGGCGAGGCAGCCGACAAGGCAGCGGAAGCCACGGCACGGCGGCGGCGCCGCCGCGCGCACAACGACCCGCGTGAGATCCGCCGTCGTGAGCAGGAGGCCAAGGGCCGGGAGGGTAACCAGGGCTGAGGCTTACCCGCTGCGCCGCTTACGCCATCGCCCGCGCTCTGCGCGGGCGATGGCGTTTAGGGCGGCACCGAAGGCCGCAGGGGAAAGTCAGCCGGCGAGACGCGGCTCGCGCTGGAGCATCACCCCGAAGCGGCTACTGACTTGCTCGGCGACGCGGTCGGCAAAGGCCAGCAGCTCCTCGGCGCTGCCGCCGCCGAAGTGCACCAGCACCAGCGCCTGGCGGTCGTGCACGCCGAAGTGCCCCTCGCGCCAGCCCTTGAGGCCGCACTGGTCGATCAGCCAACCGGCAGCCAGCTTGACGCGGCCGTCGGGCTGGGGGAAGTGGGGCATGGTCGGCGCCTCGTGCAGCAAGCGCGCGGCGGTGTCGGCCGTCACCACGGGGTTGTGGAAAAAGCTGCCGGCATTGCCCAGTTCCGCCGGGTCGGGCAGTTTCTCGCGGCGCACCGCGCATACCGCCTCGGCCACGGCCAGCGGCGTGGGCGCCTCGCCCACCCGGCCTGCCAGGTCGCCGTAGGCCAGGCGAGGCCGGGGCGTCGGCGACAGGCGCAGCACCAGTCGGGTGATGACCACCCGGTCCGCCAGCGCCCGCTTGAAGACGCTGTCGCGGTAGCCGAAGGCGCACTCCGCGGCGCCAAGCACCGCCTCGCGGCCGTCGTCACGATGCAGCAGGTGAACGGCCTCGAGAACGTCGCCGAGTTCCACGCCGTAGGCGCCGATGTTCTGGATCGGCGCGGCGCCGCAGTGGCCGGGAATCAGCGCCAGGTTCTCGGTGCCCCACAGGCCGCGCTCGGCGAGCGCCATCACCAGGCGGTGCCAGTCGACCCCCGCCTCGGCATGGACGCGCACCCCCTCTCCCATCGGCTCCAGCCACCAGCGCTCGAGTGCCGGCTGCACCACCAGCCCGGGTAGCCGGGCCGGCAGGATCAGGTTGCTGCCGCCGCCGAGCAGGGTCAGCGGCCAGCCGCGATCGCCCGCCAGGGCCAGCGCCTCGCGCAATTCGCCGACATGGCGCGGCGCGGCAAAACGCTCGGCGACGCAGGGCAGGCCCAGGGTGTTGGCGCCGCCGAGGTCGTGCTCGGCGTGGACGGCAATGCTCAAGACCGCTCCGCCTCCAGGCGCTCACGCAGCGTCGCCACCAGCCCGCGAGAGGCCGCCTCGATCAGGTCGAGCACCTCGTCGAAGCCGTGGTCACCCCCGTAATAGGGATCCGGTACGTCGCGCGCCGGCTCGCCGGCATAGGCGAGGAAGAGCCGGGCCTCGGCCGCGCTGTCGGCGGGACGGCGGGCCTCGATGGCGGCGAGGTTGTCGTGATCCATGGCCAGCAGGTAGTCGAAGCGGTAGAAGTCCTCGTCGGCAAGCTGGCGGGCGCGCAGGCCGGCGAGGTCGATGCCGCGCCGGCGGGCCGCCGCCTGGGCACGCGGGTCGGGCGACTTGCCCACGTGCCAGGGGCCGATGCCGCAGGAGTCCACCTCCACTCGACCGGACAGGCCCGCTTCGTCCAGCTGGCGGCGAAATACCCCCTCGGCGGTGGGCGAACGACAGATGTTACCGAGACAGACGAACAGCACGCGCATCAGGGCTCTCCTTCGGGTGTCGCCAGCCGGGTACGCACGCGCGCCAGGTCCTCGGCGGTATCGACGCCGCCCGGGTTGGGCTCGGCGGCGAGCGCCACCTGGATGGCATGCCCATGGTGCAGCGCACGCAGCTGCTCGAGCTGTTCGAGCTGCTCCAGCGGCGCCGGCGCCCAGTCGCGGTAGTCGGCCAGGAAGCTCGCCCGGTAGGCATAGAGGCCGATATGGCGCAACCAGGCATCGGTCGCCAGCAGCTCGGGGCGCGCGACGAAGTGCTCGCGATCCCAGGGAATGGGCGCGCGGGAGAAGTAGAGCGCCCGCCCCGAGAGGGCGCGCACCACCTTGACCACGTTGGGATTGAGCAGCGTCTCGACGTCCACGATCGGCTCGGCCAGGGTGGCAATGGACGCGTCGGGATCATCATGCAGGCGCGCCGCGACCTGGTCGATCAGGGCCGGCGGAATCAGCGGCTCGTCACCCTGGACATTGACCAGCACGGCCTCGTCGGGCAGCGCCAACCGTTCGGCCACCTCGGCGAGGCGGTCGGTGCCCGAGGCGTGATCGGGGCGCGTCATCACCACCTCGGCGCCGTAGGGGGCGAGCGCCTCGCGGATACGCGCATCGTCGGTGGCCACCACTACCCGGGAGGCCGCGCTGGCGCCGGCGCGACGCCACACGTGGGCGACCATCGGCTCGCCGGCGATCTCGGCCAGGGGCTTGCCGGGCAGCCGCGAGGAGGCATAGCGGGCGGGGATGACCACCAGGAAGGGACGCTGCGATGCCGCCATCACCCCTCCCCCAGGCGTCCAGGCGACTCGGGCAGCTTCTCGTCGGCGTCCATCTGGCGAGCCTCCTCGGGCAGCATCACCGGAATGCCGTCGCGCACCGGGTAGGCCAGGCCGTCGAAGTGGCAGCGCAGCTCCTCGGCCTCGCGATCGTACTTCAGCTTGCCCTTGCACAGCGGGCAGACCAGCATTGCCAGCAGTTCCTTGTCCATCTCGTACCTCCGCAGTAAAGGAAATCGTCTACCGCCTTGCCTCGGCGTCGGGGCGGTGCCAGACGGCGAGTCGGTCATCGAGCCAGGCAGCGAAGCCGGGCGGCGGGTCGGCCTCAATCTCCAGCACCCAGGCGTTGGCTGCCACCAGGCCGGCGCATTTCTCGGCGTCCTTGGCCGTCATCACCACCGGGCGCTCGTCGCCGAAGGCCAGGTCCGCCGCGGAAAAACGGTGATGATCGCCCAGCGGATGGGGCTCGGCGTCGACACCCAGCGCCGCCAGAGTGGCGAAGAAGCGTTGCGGATGGCCGATACCCGCCACGGCGTGCACCCGGCCGGCAAAGGGCAGCGGCGCCAGCGCCCGCGCCTCGCCATCGGCCAGTCGTCGCCAGCGCACCGGCTGCAACCGAAACGTCCAAGCCCCGGCGGGCGGTGTGAATGCCGGCTCGCCGTTGACCAGCACCGCATCCACATCGGCCAGGCGCGCCAGAGGCTCGCGCAGCGGCCCGGCGGGCAGGCAACGGCCGTTGCCGAAACCCCGAGCGCCATCCACCACCACCAGCTCCAGGTCGCGCCCCAGGGCGAGGTGCTGCAGGCCATCGTCACTGATCAGGATATCGCAGCCGGCCTCGATCAGCGCCCGGGCACCGCGCGGGCGATCGGGGTCGACCACCACCGGCACGCCGGTCTGGCGGGCCAGCATGCGCGGCTCGTCACCGCTCTCGTTCACCGGTGTCTCGGCACTCACCCGCAGCGGATAACGCGACGCCTTGCCGCCGTAGCCCCGCGCGACGATGCCTGGCCGCCAGCCGCCCTCGGCCAGGTAGCGCGCCAGCCAGGCGGTGAGCGGCGACTTGCCGGTGCCGCCGAGCGCCAGATTGCCCACCACGATCACCGGCACCTCGAGGCGCCATACTCGGCGCCGTCCCGCATGGAAGGCCGCAACGCGACGCGACACGCCCCAGCGGTAGAGCGCTTCCAGCGGGCGCAGCAGGTTCAGCCAGGGCGCGCCAGCGTAGGCGGCCGCGAGCCAGCGCTCTCCGGGCGAGGCGCTCATGAGGCGGCCGCCTCCTGGAACTGCAGCCGGTGCAGGGCCGCATAGGCACCGTCGCGGGCCAGCAGTTCGCCATGCTCGCCCTCCTCGACGATGCGCCCCTGCTCCATGACCAGGATACGGTCGGCGCGCTCGATGGTGGAGAGGCGATGGGCGATCACGAAGGTGGTGCGCCCGCGGCACACTTCCTCCAGCGCGGCCTGGATATGGCGCTCCGACTCGGTATCGAGTGCCGAGGTCGCTTCGTCGAGGATCAGCAGGGGTGCGTCCTTGAAGATCGCCCGGGCAATGGCCAGACGCTGGCGCTGGCCGCCGGAGAGCATCACGCCGTTGTCGCCCACCACGGTGTCGTAGTCGCGGGGCAGGCGCTCGATGAACTCCTCGGCATGGGCGGCCCGCGCCGCGGCACGGATGGCGGCCGGGTCGGCATCGGGCACGCCGTAGGCGATGTTGTCGGCGATGCTGGCATTGAAGAGCGTCACCTGCTGGGACACCAGGGCGATCTGGCGCCGCAATGGTGCCAGTCGGTAGTCGTCCAGGGGCACATCGTCGATGAGCACCCGTCCCGCCGTGGGGCGATAGAAGCGCGGCAGCAGTCCCACCAGGGTGGACTTGCCACTGCCCGAGCGGCCCACGATGGCCACCATCTCGCCGGCGCGCACGCTGAGCTCGATGCCCGAGAGCACCTCGGGCTGGTCGGGGGCGTAGCGGAAGTGAACGCCCTCGAAGCGTACCCGTCCCGCCAGGCGCGATGGTTCGTACTCGCCTTCGTCGGGCTCGCTGGGCTCGTCGAGCAGCCCGAACAGCTCGGCGGTGGCAGCGATGCCCTTCTGGATCTCGCTGTTGATCTCGGTGAGCTGGCGAACCGGCTTGGCCATCAGCGAGGCGGCAGTGATGAAGGCCACGAACTCGCCGGGGGTCATGTCGGCCATCAGCGCCGGCGACATGGCGAACCACACCAGCACGGCCAGTGCCAGGGCCACCAGCAGCTGGATTACCGGCGTGCTCACCGCCTTGGTCAGGGCCTCCTTCATGCTCTGCTGGCGGTTGTAGTCGCTTGCCGCGGCGAAGCGCGCCTTCTCGAACGGCTCGGCGCCGTGGGTGCGCACCACCCGGTAGCCGGAGAGCGCCTCCGAGGCGACATGGGTGACGTCGCCCATGGAGTGCTGGATGCGTCGCGACAGGCGCCGGAAGCGCTTGCTGGCGTAGCTGACCACGCCGGCGATCAGCGGCGTCACGGTCAGGAATAGCAGCGTCAGCAACCAGTTGGTCCACAGCAGATAGCTGATCAGCCCGAGCACGAAGAGCCCCTCGCGCAGCAGGATGGTCACTGCCTTGGTGGCGGCCCCGGTCACCTGCTCCACGTGGTAGGTGACCCGCGAGAGGAGATGCCCGCTGGAGTGGGCGTCGAAGAAGCGTCCCGGCAAGTGCAGCATGTGATCGAAGACATTGCAACGCAGCACGTGGACCAGATTGCGCGCCACGCTGCTCATGAAGTAGGTACCGAGGAAGGTGCCGAGCCCGCGCGCGGCGAACATGCCCACCACGAAGAGCGGCAGGAAGAGACGGAAGGAGGCGTCCGGGTTCTGGATGCCGTCGATCAGCCGTTTCATCATCTCCGCCAGGGCGGTGCTCGAGGCGGCATAGATGGCATAGCCCACAATGGCCAGCGCGAAGGCCCGCCAGTAGGGCTTCACGTAACCGAGCAGGCGCTTGTAGAGCGTCCAGCCGGAGTGAGGGGGGCGACCGTCTTGGCTCACGGTGACTCCGCTTGGGTGGATGAAAGCGCGGCGGTGGCGATGCGTACCCGGGAAATCCCCAGCGCGCCTGCCCGATCGAGGGCGCGTACCACGTCGGCATGGGCGGCCCGCGCATCGGCCTCCACTACCAGGCCGTGTTCGCGGGCCTGTTCGGCCCGCTCGGCCAGCGCCGTGCCCAGCGCCTCGGCGGCCAGCGAGCGCTCACCGAGGCGATAGCCGCCCTCGGCGGTCACCACCAGGGTAAGAGGCGCGCGGTCCAGCACCGCCCCGGTCTCGCTCTCGGGCAGGGTGAGCTCCAGGGCCTGACGGGTCTCGAAGGTGGTGGATACCATGAAAAAGATCAGCAGCAAAAAGACCACATCGATCAACGGCGTGAGGTTGACCTCCACCGGATCGCGGCGCCGACGCACGAACTTCACGGGCGTCTGGCTCCCGGCGCGAGTTCGCTGGCGGCCGCCGCTGTCACGCTCGGCGTCGGCGGCTGCGCCGGCTCCGGGCGTTCGGCGAAGGCCAGCTCGCCGGGATAGTGGGCCAGGAACTCCACCACCTGGCTGGCCTGTTCCTCCATGCGCACGGTGATGTCCTCCACGCGACGCAGGAAGTGGCGATGGAACATCAGGGCAGGAATGGCCACGGTGAGACCGGCGGCCGTGGTCACCAGGGCCCGCGAGATACCGCCGGCCAGGTCGGCGGTGCGGCTCGCCCCGTCACCGGCGACGATCACCGCGAACACCTCGATCATGCCCACCACGGTGCCCAGCAGGCCGATCAGCGGGGTGATGGCGGCGATGGTGCCGAGCGGGCTGAGGAAGCGCTCCATGTCGTGGATCACCGCGGTGGCGGCCTCCTGCAGCCGCGCCCGCACCTGCTCGTGGCCCAGCCGGGCGTTGCGCAGCCCGGCCGCCAGCACGCCGCCCAGGGGCGAGTGGGCCTCGAGCCAGTAGAGGTTGACCTGGCCGCGGGCGACCAGCGAGCAGACCTCCTGGCCCAGCCCGTAGGGCGCGATCCGCGCGGCGCGCAGCGTCCACAGCCGCTCGATGATGATCACCGTGGCCAGCAGCGAACAGCCCAGTAGGGGCACCATCAGCCAGCCCCCGGCAAGGAGCGCCTCGATCATGTCCATGACATCCCTCTCCTCATGGCCGCGACGGCGGCCGGGCACATTCAGTGGGGCGATTCTACCGCATGGCAGGGGCCTTCGACACCGCCGTGCCGCCACTCCGCCGAGCGCGTGGCCGACACAGCGGCGCCCTCCGGCCGCCCCAGCCAGGCGGTCAGCGCGCCATCCAGGGCCGTGCTCCACAGGCAGCTGCCTCCCCGCCGGAAGCGGCGGACCACCGCGTCGGCGGGGTGCCCGTAGCCGTTGTGGCGCCCGGCGCTGAACAGCGCATGGCGCGGGGCCAGGGATTGGACCAGATGCGGCCCCGAACTGGTGGCGCTGCCGTGGTGGCCCGCCACCAGCAGTGTGACCGGGTCGTCCACCTCGGCGAGAAAGGCACGTTCGATCTCGCGCCCCACGTCGCCGGTGATCAGCAAGCGCTCGTCGCCGGCGGTGACTTCCAGCACGCAGGAACGGTCGTTGCTGGAGAGGTGGGCCGCGCGGGGCGGCGGCCACAACACACGGTAGCGCACGCCGTCGCGCTCCCAGCGCTGGCCGCGCCGGCAGGGTCGCACCGGCACGCCGACCGCCTCGGCGAGGGGTGCCAGATAGGCGCCGACCGCATGCCGCTCGACCAGGCGGCTGACCCCGCCGGCATGATCGAGGTCGGCATGGCTGACGATCACGGTATCGAAACGCTGACCCGCGGGCCACAGCGCCTCGATGGGCGCAAAGCCCGACGCAAAGCGCGGACCGGTGTCGTAGAGCAGCCGGTAGCTGGCGCTGCGCAGCTCGACCAGCTGCCCCTGCCCCACGTCCTGCACCCGCACGCGCAGGGTGCCCGGCGGAATCTCGGGTGCCTCGAGGCCGAGCAGGGTCACCGAAAGCAGCAGCGTACCGGCAAGGCGCAGGCGCATGGCCAGCGCCGGCAAGGCCCAGAGCCCGGCGATGCCGCCCAGCAGCAGTGCCAGGGTCAGCACCGTCTCAGGGGCCGGCCACCACAGCGGCAGCCCGGCGACGGCGGCGTCGAGCAGCACGGCCACTCCCCGGGCCAGCCCATCGAAGCCCTGCCAGGCCAGAGTCGACAGCGTCGGGATGGGCAGCAGCAGCCAACCGATCAGCCCCAAGGGCACCATCAGGGAGCTCACCAGGGGTACCACCAGCAGGTTGACCAGCGGCGCGGCCGGCGCCAGCCGGGCGAAGGCGAGCAGCACCGCCGCGGCCATCAGCGGGGCGAGCAGCAGTTGGGTGCGTAGCAGCGCCGCGACCCAGCCGGAAACGCCGCGCGGCCGCGAACGCCCCTGCCAGACGAGGATGAGCAGCGCCACGGCCAGAAAGGAGAGCCACAGCCCGGGGCGCCACACCGCCAGCGGATCGACAATCACCACCAGTCCCAGGGCCAGCCACCAGCCCTGCCAGGGTCCCGGGGCATGCCGGCCGCTGGCCACCCAGAGCCCGACCAGGGTCATCAGCATGGCGCGCAGCGCCGGTGGCTCGAGCCCCGCCAGGCTGGCGTAACCGAGCGCCGCCGCTCCGGCCAACCACCAGGGCCAGATGACCAGACGCCAGCGCCGTGGCGTTACAAGACGCGCCACGCCGCGACCCATCAGCAGAACGAAGGTCGCCACCAGCCCCACGTGCAGGCCGGAGATGACCATCAGGTGGGTGGTCCCGCTGGCGTTGAGGAGGTCCCAGTCGTCACGCGTCAGGCGCTCGTCGGCGCCCAGGGTCAGCGCGGCCAGCCAGCGCGTGGCGAGCGGCGACAGCGGCTGCGCCTCCAGGTGCGCCAGGGCGCGCTCGCGCAGCGAGACACCCGCCGCCGCGAGCCGCTACGGCGGCGGGTCGCGGCGCACGTAGCCGGTGGCGTGAATGCCCTCGCGCCACAGCCAGGCGCCATAGTCGAAGGTGCCTGGGTTGGTGAAACCAGCGGGCGGGCGCAGGCGAACGGTCAGCGCCCAGCGCTCGCCGGGCCGCATGGGAGGGGCGTCGTAGTAGCTCAGCCGCACGCGGCCCGGGGCGTCGCAGGGCAGGCGCCCTGCGGCCAGGGGTCGACAGCCCTCAACGCGCAGCGTCAGGCGCGTCAATTCCCCCTCGCGGCTCACCGATTCCAGGCGCCCCTCGACGGCCAGGTCTTCGCGCAGCAGGCCGAGGGGCAGCTCGGCCGCCTTCGCCGAGAACACCCCCTGAGCCGTCACCGCCATCACCAGGGCCAGCGCCAGGCCGCGCCAGCGACCCGCCGCACCAAGCATCAGTGCGGCGAGCGCCCACCCCGGGAACAGCGCGGGCGGCGCCCACCAGCCCGCCCCCACGCCGGCCAGCGCTGCCAATGCCACCGGCATTGCCAGGCCCGGCTCCCACCTCGGCCGGACGGCGCTTCCGTCCTTGTGCATCGCGGCCTCTCCCTGTCACGCGATGAAGCCTCGCGACCCCGCCAACCGCATGGCGAGGGCCTTGTCATCCATGGATAATAACGCGCATTCCGTCAGTCGCGAGCCGAGACGCCATGCCGCGCCGACTGCTACAGCGCTACATGCCCCATCCCGAGACGCTCAGACGCCAGCGCTCGCTGCGCTTGCTCGGCGGCCTCACCGCCGATCCAAGGCTGTGGGTGCTGTCGCGACGCAGCGTGGCCAACGCCTTCTCGGTGGGGCTGTTCAGCGCCATGCTGCCAATCCCCTTCCAGATGGCGCTCGCCGCCTGCGGCGCCTGGCTGACGCGCTGCAATCTACCCCTGGCGGTAGGGCTGGTGTGGATCACCAATCCGCTCACCATGCCGCTGATCTTCTACGGCAACTACCGGGTGGGGGCCTGGGTGATGGGCACGCGGGCGAGCGAAGCACCCGCCCGGGTCTCCACCCGCTGGATCGCCGAGCGCATGGCCGACATCCTGCCCGCGCTCGCCGTGGGCTCGGTACTGATGGCCTGTGCCGCCGCCCTGGCCGGCAACGTGGCGATCCGCCTGGCGTGGCGCTGGCAGGTGTCGCGCAGCTGGAAACGCCGCCATCGGCGTCGACGCCGGCGCGAGGCGGACGACGCGGGTTGAGCCGCCTCAGGCTTGCTCCTCGAGGCGCCCCCCATCCAGCTTGAGCACGCGATCCTGATGGGCCGCAAGCGCCGGGTCGTGGGTCACCACCACGAAGGCGCAGGCGGTGGTACGCGCCAGTTCGTCCATCAACGCCAGGATGCTCGCCGCGGTGGTCTGATCGAGGTTGCCGGTGGGTTCGTCCATCAGCACCAGGCTCGGGTCGGTGACCAGCGCCCGGGCGATGGCCACCCGCTGACGCTCGCCGCCGGAGAGCTCGCCGGGCTTGTGGTCGGCGCGCGGCGCCATACCCACCTTGTCGAGCAGCTCACGGGCCCGCGCCTCGGCGGCCTTCTTGCGCATCCCGCGCACGATCAGCGGCAGCGCGGCATTCTCCAGCGCCGTGAACTCCGCCAGCAGGTGGTGGAACTGGTAGACGAAGCCGATATGGCGGTTGCGGAAGCGGCCCAGCTCGGCGCTGCCGAGATCCAGCAGCGACTCGCCGGCAATGCGTACCTCGCCCCGTGTCGGGCTGTCGAGCCCGCCCAGCAGGTTGAGCAGGGTGGTCTTGCCGGAACCGGAACTGCCCACCACCGCCACGCGCTCGCCGGCGCGCACCTCGAGCGAGAGGCCGTCGAGCACGGTGACATCCTGGGGACCCTCGCGATAGACGCGCGTCAGGTCGTGGCAGGCGAGCATCACGGTCGCCTGATCATCGCCGCTCGCAGCTGAGGCCATGGCGTTCTTCTCCTTCAGGGTGGCCGGATCATTCATAGCGAAGTACCTCGGCCGGCTGGACCCGCGCCGCCCGCCAGGCCGGGTAGAGGGTCGACAGGAAGGTGAGGCCGAAGGCCGCGGCGACGATGTTACCCACGTCGTTCCAATGCAGGCGCGACGGCAGGTCACTGATGAAGTACACACCGGCATCGAGGAACTGGATGCCGAGCACCGTCTCCACCCAGCCGATCAGGTCGGCAACGGTCAGCGCCAGGAGGATACCGAGCCCCACCCCCACGGCGATGCCGATGGCGCCGATGGCCAGGCCCTGGACCATGAAAATGCCCATGATCGAGCGCGGCGTGGCACCGATGGTGCGCAGGATGGCGATGTCGGCGTGCTTGTCGGTGACCACCATCACCAGCGTCGAGACGATATTGAAGGCCGCCACGGCGATGATCACGGTGAGCAGCAGCGCGATCATGCGCTTCTCCATCTGGATCGCCTGGAAGAGGTTGCCGTGGGAGTAGGTCCAGTCGAGGCCGCGGAAGTCGGGCCCCAGGTCGTTGACGATGGCCCGTGTCACGCTGCCCGCGACGAAGAGGTCGTCGAGCTCCAGGCGCAGCCCCCCCACGGTGTCGCCGAGCCGCGCCAGGGCCTGCATATCCTCGATATGGGCATAGGCGAGGTTGCCGTCCAGGTCGGCGCCGACGCTGAAGATGCCGCTCACGGTGAAGCGCTTGAGGCGCGGAAAGACCCCCGCGGGGGTGATCGAGGCCTCCGGCACCAGCAGCGTCACCTGATCGCCGACCCCGACGCCCAGGCGGCGGGCGAGCAGCGAGCCCAGCACCACGTTCCACTCGCCGGCCTCGAGGTCGTCGAGGCTGCCCTGGCGCATGTGCTCGCCGATGATGGAGACGCGCGCCTCCCAGGCGGGCACGATGCCGTTGACCATGGCCCCCTCGTTGCGCCCGCCCACCGCGAACATGCCCTGCTGCTCGACGTAGGGCGCGGCGCCGACCACCCGCTCGCGCGCCATGACCTGTTCGGCGAGCGCTTCCCACTCGACCAGCCCGGTGCGCGACTCGATCTTGGCATGGGGCACCATGCCCAGGATGCGGGTGCGCAGCTCATGATCGAAGCCGTTCATCACCGAGAGCACCAGGATCAGCACGGCCACGCCCAGCATCAGCCCCAGCATGGAGGTCAGCGAGATAAAGGAGATGAAATGGTTGCGGCGCTTGGCGCGCACGTAGCGCAACCCGATCAGCAAAGGCAAGCGGTCTAGCATGGTGGCGTTCCTTGTCGGCGGGAGCTCATGGTACGGTTTTTTGTCCAGCGCTGCATTGCCGAGCGGACGCCTTGCGCGATGCTTGCAAGATGGCCGCGGCGGCCCTACATTTCGCCGGCCCGCTTCCCTACCCTCGACGCTGACCAAAAGGGTCCTGCCCCATGGCCAATCGCCTGCTTCCCGAATGGCACCCCCAGGATGCCGTGCAACTCACCTGGCCGAGCCCCGACGGCGACTGGGCGCCGCTGCTCGAGCGCGTCGAGGCGACGCTGGAGGCTCTGGTGGTGGCCATCACGCGCTACCAGCACGTGCTGGTGAGCGTGCCCGACACGGCCACGAAGACCCACCTGGCCGCCCGCTTCGCCAACCTGGGCGTCGCCGCCGGCCGCCTGCATCTGTTAGAGCTCGAGGCCGACGACACCTGGGCCCGCGACCACGGCCCGCTGGGCGTGGAGCGCGACGGCGAACTCGTGCTGCTCGACTACGTCTTCACCGGCTGGGGCGGCAAGTATCCGGCCAGCCGCGACAACAGCCTGACGCGGCACCTGGCCGATGCCGGGGTCTTCGCCTGCCCGGTGACGTCGCGGGACCTGGTGCTCGAAGGCGGCGCCCTGGAGACCGACGGCGAGGGAACCCTGCTCACCACCGAGTCGTGCCTGCTCAACAACAACCGCAACCCGCACCTCGACCGCGACGCCCTGGCGGCACGGCTGGGAGAAGAGCTCGGCATCGAGCGGGTACTGTGGCTCTCTCACGGCCACCTCGAGGGCGACGATACCGACGGTCACATCGACACCCTGGCGCGCTTCGTCGACCCACAGACCATCGCCTACGTGCGCTGCGACGATGAGAGCGATCCGCACTATCCGGCATTCACCGCGATGGAGCGCGAGCTCCAGGCGCTGCGCCGCCACGACGGCGCGCCCTACCGGCTGATCCCCCTGCCCTGGCCGCGCCCCTGCTTCGACCCGGTGGATGGCCACCGCCTGCCGGCCACCTACGCCAACTTCCTGATCATCAACGGCGCCGTTCTGGTCCCCACCTACGGCGACGGTGCCGACAGCCGCGCCCTGGCCGCCTTGGGCGAGGCCTTTCCGGACCGCGACATCGTGCCCATCGAATGCACGAGCGTGCTGCGCCAGCACGGCAGCCTGCACTGCCTGACCATGCAGCTGCCGGCCGGCAGCCTGGCCCTCGACGCCCCCCAAGCCGAAGGAGAGACCCCATGACCCGCACCCTCAAGGTGGGCCTGGTGCAACAGGCCGCCTGGCCCGACAAGGAGAAGAGCCTGGCCGAGAGCGAAGCCGGCGTGCGCGAGCTGGCCGCGGCCGGCGCCCAGCTGGTGATGCTGCAGGAGCTCCACGCCACCCACTACTTCTGCCAGACCGAGGATCCGGCGGTCTTCGACCTCGCCGAGCCGCTGGATGGCCCCTCCGGCCGTCGCTTGGCCGCGCTGGCCGCGGAGCTCGACATCGTGCTGGTGGGGTCGCTGTTCGAGCGCCGCGCCGCCGGGCTCTACCACAACACTGCCGTGGTCTACGACCGCGATCGCGGGCGGGTCGGCCACTACCGCAAGATGCACATCCCCGACGATCCGGGCTTCTTTGAAAAGTTCTACTTCACCCCGGGCGACGTCGACGACAGCCGTGGCGACGGCTTCACGCCCATCGACACCTCGGTGGGACGCCTCGGCGTGCTGGTATGCTGGGACCAGTGGTACCCCGAGGCGGCGCGACTGATGGCGCTGGCCGGCGCGGAGCTGCTGCTCTACCCCACCGCCATCGGCTGGCACCCGCCGGACGACAAGCCGGAGAAGACCCGCCAGAAGGATGCCTGGACGCTGATCCAGCGCAGCCATGCCGTGGCCAACGGCGTACCGGTGCTGGTCGCCAACCGGGTCGGCCACGAGGCGGATCCCTCCGGGGCGAGCCCGGGCGTGAACTTCTGGGGCGGCAGCTTCATCTGCGGCCCCCAGGGCGAGCTGCTGGCCCACGCCGGCAACGAACCCGAACGCCTGTTGGTGACCCTCGACATGGAGCGCGGCGAGGAGATCCGGCGCATCTGGCCCTATTTGCGCGATCGCCGCATCGACGCCTACGGCGACCTGACTCGACGCTACCGGGACTAGACACAAGCCGAACGTTCACGGCAAAACCGGGGGCAGGCTTTCGCGGAGGCGCTGTGAATCCTTCCTTGGACGCTACCGATGCCATCCCTGGCATCGGACCTCCGCTCCAGCCTGCCCACGCTGCCGTTCACTCTATCCTTCAAGCGGCGCAGCCGTGTCTTCCAGCCGCGAAGCGGCGCTCTTCAAGCTTCCAACTTATAGCTCCGGCGAAGCCGGTCACTTCCAGAAATCGCGGATCGAGGCGATGCCCTGGGCGCCCACGGCGCGGGCGTGGTTGGCGTCGAAGCGGGTCATGCCGCCCAGCGCGAAGACCGGCATGGCGGCGCACTCCACGAGCTGCTGGAAGTCGTGCCAGCCCATGGGCGCCACCTCGGGGTGGGAGGGCGTGGTGCGCAGTGGCGAGAGGGTGACGAAGTCGCAGCCGATATGCCCCGCCTGCACCAGCTGGCGGCGATCGTGGGTAGAGGCGGAGAGCCACTTGGCCTCCGCAATGGGGCGACGCTGCAGCTTCATCAGCCGCTCGCTGGTGAGGTGGATGCCGTCGGCATCGACGCTCTCCAGCCACTCGGGTTCGCCGTTGAGCAGCAGCCGCGCCCCGTGCTCATGGCACAGCGCCAGCGCGCGCTCGGCGCGGGCCAGGTAGTCGGCTTCGTCGAGGGTCTTGGCGCGCAGCTGCACCAGGCGCACGCCATCCTCGGTCAGCGCCCGGGTCAGGCTGGCATCGAAGCGCGCCTCGTCGCTCTCCTCGCCGGTGATCAGGTACTCGGTCGGCAGCATCACCGCGCGCAGGATCGGCAGGTTGGCGGCCGGGAAGGGGTAGCCCACCAGTTCCTCCATGGCTACCCAGCGCACTGCCTGCCCCTCACGACCGAAGGGCTCGCCGGCGAAGGCGTGCACCTGCCACACGTCCAGCAGGATGTGCTTGTCGGGATATTCGTGATGGATGCGGATCAGCGGCTGGGCGCGCAGGATCTCCACGCCGAGCTCTTCGTGCAGCTCGCGCTTGAGGCCCTCGAGCCCCGTCTCGTAGGGTGCCAGCTTGCCGCCGGGAAATTCCCACATCCCGCCGTGGTCGACGTTGGACGGCCGTCGCGCCAACAGCACCTTGCGACTGTCCTCGCTGATGATGGCCGCCGCTGCCACGTGCACCCTTCTCTTCACCATTGCGTTCATTTACCTCTATCCCGCTGGTCCCGCGCCGCCGGTGGCGTGGGCTCGTTCGTCTGCCGCGACTGCCGTCAGCTACGGTAGTCGGCGTTGATGCTTACATAGTCGTGGGACAGGTCGGAGGTCCACACGGTGGCACTCTCCGCGCCGCGTCCCAGGGCGATGCGAATGGGGATCTCCTCGCGCGCCATCACCGTGCTGCCGGCCGCCTCGGTATAGCCGGGCGCGCGCCCGCCACTCTCCACCAGCCGCACGTCACCCAAGTCGATGACCACCGTCTCCACGTCGAAATCCGCCACCGGCGCCCGCCCCACGGCGGCGAGGATGCGTCCCCAGTTGGCATCCGAGGCGTAGAGTGCGGTTTTCACCAGTGGCGAATGCGCCACGGTGAAGGCCACGGCCAGGGCCTCCTCGCGACTGGCCGCCTCGTTGACCTGCAGGGTGACGAACTTGGTCGCCCCCTCGCCGTCGCGGATGATCGCCTGGGCCAGCTCGGTCATCACGCGCTGCAGAGCGTTGCGGAACACCGCCACCGCCTCCTCGTCGGCGACGCGGGCGCCGCGGCCGGTGGCGATGAGCATGCAGGCATCGTTGGTCGAGGTGTCGCCGTCCACGGTGATGCAGTTGAAGGAGCGGTCGACGGTCTCGCGCAACAACGAGTCGAGCAGCGGCTGCTCGATGGCGGCATCCGTGGCAACGAAAGCGAGCATGGTCGCCATGTTGGGCTGGATCATCCCCGAGCCCTTGGCGATGCCGTTGATCGTCACGGTGGCATCGCCCATCTCCAAGGTGACGCTGGCGCCCTTGGGGCGGGTATCGGTGGTGAGGATACCCTCTCCCGCCTTCTGCCACGCATCGGCGTCGTCGTCCAGCGACTCGACCGCTGCCGGCAGGCCGCCGAGCAGGCGCTCCATGGGCAGCGGCTCGCCGATCACCCCGGTGGAGAAGGGCAGCACGGTGTCTGCCTCGACCCCGGCCAGCCGGGCCAGCTCCGCGCAGGTGTCGCGCGCGTCGCGCAGCCCCGTCTCGCCGGTGCCGGCGTTAGCGTTGCCGGTGTTGATCACCAGGAAGCGCGGCGCGGCATCACGCGCCGTGCACGCCGCCAGGTAATCGCGGGCCACCGTCACCGGTGCGGCGCAGAAGGCGTTGCGCGTGAAGGTGCCCGCCACCCGGGCGCCCTCGGGTACCTCGATCACCACCAGGTCGCGCCGGTCGGGCTTCTTGATGCCCGCCATGGCGGTGCCCAGCCGCAGCCCTTCGATTGCCGGCATCGCCGGAAAGCGTGATTCCCCCACTGCCATCGTGTCCTCTCCTTACTCAAGTGCCACCCACGGCGGCGCAGCAATTAGCTCAGCTTGCCGCAGCACTGCTTGAACTTCTTCCCCGAGCCGCACGGGCAGGGGTCGTTTCGCCCCACCTTGGGCCCCTCGCGGCGCACCGGGCGGCCGTCGGCGCCGGGTGGCAGCGGGGCCGGCTCGTCGTCGTCACCATCCCCGGCGGTGGCCATCGCCGGCGCCTCGTGGCGGCTGGCGGCGGCAGCCTTCTCGCGCTCCAGCGCCTCGCGACGCTTCTTCTCCAGCGCCTCGACCTCCTCGGGCTGGCGCACCTGGACGTGGCTGAGAATGCGCGTGATGTCCGACTTGATGTTGGTCAGCAGGGTCTGGAACAGCTCGAAAGCCTCGCGCTTGTACTCCTGTTTGGGGTTCTTTTGGGCGTAGCCGCGCAGGTGGATACCGCGCCGCAGGTGATCCATGGCCTGCAGGTGCTCCTTCCAGCGGGTGTCGAGCACCTGCAGCATCACCTGCTTCTCGAAGCGGCGCATCAGCGCCTCGCCGGCCTGCTGCACCTTCTCGTCGTAGGCCTCGCGGTGCATCGTCTGCAACCGCTCGCGCAGCTGCTCCTCGTGGAAGCGCTCGTCCTGCTCGGACCACTCCACCACCGGCGCCTCGAGGTTGAACTCGGCCTTCAGGTGATCCTGCAGCCCCGCCAGGTCCCACTGCTCGGGCAGGCTCTGGGGCGGCACGAACTCGCTGATCGCCGCGTCGAGCACCTCCTCGCGAATGCCCAGCACGTTCTCGGAGACGTCCTCGGCGGCAAGGATCTCGTTGCGCTGCTCGTAGATCACGCGACGCTGGTCGTTGGCCACGTCGTCGTACTCGAGCAGCTGCTTGCGGATGTCGAAGTTGCGACTCTCGACCTTCTTCTGCGCGCGCTCCACGGCGTTGGAGACCATCTTGTGCTCGATGGCCTCGCCGTGCTCGAGCCCCAGCGCCTTCATCATGCGCTGCACGCGGTCGGAGCCGAACAGGCGCATCAGGCTGTCTTCCAGCGACAGGAAGAAGCGCGTCGAGCCCGGGTCGCCCTGGCGCCCGGCGCGGCCGCGCAGCTGGTTGTCGATGCGCCGCGACTCGTGGCGCTCCGAGCCGACCACGTGCAGGCCACCGGCGGCGACCACCGCCTCGTGGCGCTGCTGCCATTCGGCCTTGAGCGCCTCGATCTGCTCCTCGGTGGGGTTGTCCAGCTGGGCCGCCTCGGCCTCCCAGTTGCCGCCCAGCACGATGTCGGTCCCGCGGCCGGCCATGTTGGTGGCAATGGTCACCGCCCCCGGACGCCCGGCCTGGGCGATGATCTGCGCCTCGCTCTGGTGCTGCTTGGCATTGAGCACGTTGAAGCCGAGCCCTTCCTTCTTCATCAGCCCGGCGAGGTACTCGGAGGTCTCGATGGAGGCGGTACCCACCAGCACCGGGCGGCCGGCCTCGGTCTGCGTCTTGACGTCCTCGATGATCGCCTCGAACTTCTCCTCGGCGGTGAGGTAGACCAGATCGTTGTAGTCCTCGCGGATCAGCGGCTTGTTGGTGGGGATCACCACTACGTCGAGGCCGTAGATCTGACGGAACTCGAAGGCCTCGGTATCGGCAGTGCCGGTCATGCCGGCCAGCTTGTCGTAGAGGCGGAAGTAGTTCTGGAAGGTGGTGGAGGCGAGCGTCTGGCTCTCGCGCTGCACGGTGACGCCCTCCTTCGCTTCCACCGCCTGGTGCAGGCCCTCGGACCAGCGGCGCCCCGGCATGGTGCGTCCGGTGTGCTCGTCGACGATCACCACCTGGCCCTCGTTGATGATGTAGTCGACGTCGCGGTGGTAGAGGTGGCGGGCACGCAGTGCCGAGTGCATGTGCTGCAGCAGGTTGAGGTTCTGGGCCGCGTAGAGAGAGTCGTGCTCGCCGAGCAGGCCCTCGGCGCGCATCAACTCCTCGACCTTGTTGTGGCCCGCCTCGGTGATTTCCACCTGCTTGTGCTTCTCGTCGAGCGTGAAGTCACCGCTGACCGGCACGTCCGCATCTTCCGACACCTCCCCCGGGACCAGATGCACCGCCAGGCGATCCACCACCTTGTAGAGCTCGGTGTTCTCGTCCACCGCGCCGGAGATGATCAGCGGCGTGCGCGCCTCGTCGATGAGGATGGAGTCCACCTCGTCGACGATGGCGTAGTGCAGGTCCCGCTGCACCTTGTCCTCCAGCGAGAAGGCCATGTTGTCGCGCAGGTAGTCGAAGCCGTACTCGTTGTTGGTGCCGTAAGTGATGTCGCAGGCGTAGGCGGCGCGCTTCTCCTCGGCGCTCTGGCCGGCGTAGATGACCCCCACGGAGAGGCCCAGGACCTCGTAGAGCGGGCGCATCCACTCGGCGTCGCGCCGCGCCAGGTAGTCGTTGACCGTAACCACGTGGACGCCCTTGCCCGGCAGGGCGTTGAGGTAGACGGAGAGGGTGGCCACCAGGGTCTTGCCCTCGCCGGTCTTCATCTCGGCGATGCGCCCGCTGTCGAGGGTCATGCCGCCGATCAGCTGCACGTCGAAGTGACGCATGCCCATGACGCGCTTGCTCGCCTCGCGCACTGAGGCGAAGGCTTCCGGCAGGAGCGCGTCGAGGCTCTCGCCGCCCTCCAGGCGCTCGCGGAACGCGGCGGTATGCGCCTTGAGCGCGGCATCGTCGAGCGCCTCGTAGTCGCCCTCCAGGGCGTTGATCTGCGCAACCTGCTTGCGCATGCGCTTGATTTCACGGTCGTTCTTGGAACCGACGACCTTGCGTAACAGAGAATTGATCATGAATCGTCCACAGTCTGCAAAAGGCACGGGCCGGCGGCAGACATCACGGCACTGGCCGTGAGCCGCCCTGCCGGCGGGTCTCGAAGCGAGCGATGTGTCAGCGAGACCGTGGTGGACCGCGACGCGTGAGCACGTCCAGGGCCGCTGCCCAGCGCACTGCGGGCACAATCCGCGGTACCGCCACGGCGATATCGGCGGGGCGCGCCATGGGCCAGCGCAGCCAGGCGCGACGTCGTGCCTCACGGCGGCAGCGCACGCGCATCAGGGCCGGCGCCAGGATACAGATCTGAGCAATGCGCTCGGTGAGGCGTGGCGCCTCGACGCTGGTCAACCCCACCGGCAGCAGGCAACCCACCAACAGCCCAGCCAGCCACCAACGCGACGCCGCCCGACGTCGGGCCGGGCGTTCAGCAAAACTGGCGTGTGGCAGGGCGTCGGTGGCCATGATGTCGAGGCACTCCTCAGCGTGCTAGGCTCTGGCAGGTCCCGGGCGCCGAGCGGGCTCCCTGCCGCGGGAGATGTTGCCGCCGGCCTCGGCCAGCGGCGCAGGCCAGCGCCCGGCGGATTCGGCAACCCGCGATCGAGCGTCTGCCCCGAGAAAGCAAGCACATGAGTATAAAGGTTAAGCGTTCACGCGCACAGCCCATGTCACGCCTGCTGGGTGGCCAGGGCGAACTGGCGCCGCTGATGCGCACGGCACGCCTGATCGAGCAGGCCCAGCACCACCTGCGCAGTCACCTGCCCCAGGAAGTGGGCGAGCACCTCTTCGTGGGGGGCTTTCGCGACGGCCGGCTCACCCTGATCACCGACCGTGCCGTGTGGCTCACCTGGCTGCGCTACGAGCAGCCGCGCCTGCTGGAGCTGCTGCACCAGCTGCCGGGGTTCGCCGCGGTGACCGGCTTTACCCTCAAGGTGCGCCCGGTGCGCCCCGTCAAGGCGCCGCCCCGTCAGGCGCGGCAGCTTTCCGGCCCCGCCGGCGACGAACTGACCGCCTGCGCCGAGGGTACCGACGATCCGCGCCTCAAGCGTGCTCTCGAGCGCCTGGCGGCCCATGCTGACCGAGGCGATGACGCTCCGCCGCAGCAGTGAGGCGTCGGGCCGCGGGCCGCGGTTTCGCGCCCGACGCGCGAGCGGGCTCGCCGCCTTGGCACTGCTGCTCGCCGCTCTCCTCGCCACCCTGCTTGTCACCCAGCTCACCGCCTGCGCCACCCCGCAATTCCAGGAATCGGGCCCCGGCGCCGAGGCACCGCGGCTGGACAGCGATACGGTGATCGCCGACGACGGCTACCGGCTCCCGCTGCGCCACTGGCCTGCCAAGGGCGAACGCCGGGCGATCGTGCTCGGCGTCCACGGCTTCAACGACCACAGCGGCAGCTTCACCGTGCTCGCCGAGGCCCTGACCCAGGAAGACATCACCCTCTACGCCCACGACCAGCGCGGTTTCGGCACCACCGACCAGCGCGGCATCTGGCCGGGCCATGCGCGCCTGGCCGAAGACGTGACCCTGGTCGCCGAGCTGCTGCGCGAGCGCTATCCCGAGACGCCGCTCTACCTGATCGGCAAGAGCCTGGGCGCCGCCGTGGCGATCCTCGGCCTGACCGGCGAGGCCCCGCCACCGGTGGCCGGCAGCGTGCTGATCTCACCCGCGGTGTGGGGCTTCGACACCATGCCCTGGTACCAGCGGCTGGGCCTGAGGCTCGGCGTGCGGCTCTTCCCCAGCATGACCTTCTCCGCCCGCACCACCCAGCGCCTGGGCATCGTGGCCACCGACGACCCCGAGATCAAGGCGCGCATGGCCGAAGACCCGCTGATCCTGCGCCATGCACGCATCGACACCCTCTACGGCGTGACGCAGGCCATGGACGCCGCCCTGGCCGCCGCCGAGGCGCTCCCCAGCCCGGCGCTGGTCCTCTACGGCGGGGAGGATGATATCATTCCCCCGGCGGCCATCTGCGTCCTGCTCGATCGCCTGTCGGACGACGACGCCATTCGCTTCGCCTTCTACCCCGAGGGCTACCACATGCTCACCCGCTACACGAAGCGCGAGCAGACCGAAGCGGACCTCGCCGCCTGGCTCACCGACACCGCGGCCACGCTGCCGTCGGGCCACGAGCTCAGCCGCAAGGAAGCGACCCGGACCCTCTGCGACTGACCCCTCCCGGAGACCGGTTACCGTTCGATGACAACCGCGTCCCGTATGGCGACACCTTGCCGTTGCCACGATAGTGTGAGGAGTGGATAGAGGATTCGGAGGGTACGCCATGAAACACCTGTACCTGATTCGCCATGCCAAGGCGCGCCAAGCCGAGGGCGATCAGCCGGACCACGAACGCCCGCTGCGTCCGCGGGGCCATCGTCAGCTCGCCGCCATGGCGCACCCGCTCGAGCGGCTCGGCGCCTTCGACGGGGCGCTTCACCTGAGCAGCGCCACCCGCGCCCGCCAGACCCTGCTCGGCCTGGCCGTGGCGCTGCCGGCCCAGGACCTGACCAAGCGCGCCCACCACGCCGACGACCTCTATGTCTTCGACGCCCGCCAGTTGCGCCGCTGGCTTCGGGAGAGCGCCCCGGACGACGACACCCTCGCCCTCATCGGCCACAACCCGGCCCTGCTGACACTGGCCCAGTGGCTCGCCGACCCGCCGCCCGAGCGGCTGTCCACCGGCGGCGCGCTGCACCTCGCCCTGCCCGTCGCGCGCTGGGCGGAGCTCGACAAGCGGTGCGCCACCCTCGCGGCCAGCCTCGAACCGACGGAGGTCAGCCATGCGCTGTTCAAGCGCAGCGCTCCCAAGGCGCCGGACCTGGACGGGCTTCCCCTGCCCGAGCGCATCCGAACCCGACTCCTCCACCACTACCAGCGGGTCCGCGACCTGGAGCCGGGCGTGAAGGCGGGCTGGGACCCCGAGTTCCTCCACCAGTACCGGGTCAACCTGCGGCGCAGCCGGGCCATCGCCGAGTCGCTGCTCGCCATCACGCCCAAGCCCAAGGTCAAGAAGGCCCTCAAGGGCGTGACACGCAGCGCCCGCGCCACCAGCCGCCTGCGCGACCTGGATGTCTTCCTGATGGGCCTGGCGACCCGCCCCGAGGGCGAGCGGGGCCCCATCGCGCCGGCCGTGGCCGCCTGGCTGCACGATCAGGCCGAGGCCGAACACCGCGCGCTGTGCCAGCGCCTGGCCAGCCGCCGTTACCAGAAGGAGCTGCAGCGCTGGCGCGACGCGCTCGACGCCAAGCCGCTGCGCAACCTGCTCAAAAGCCTGGAGCCCGAGGCCATCGAGCAGGTGCTCGGCGAGCGCATGGCCCGGCACGATACCCAGTGGCGAGCGCTGGATGACGACGCTCCCGACGAGGCGATCCACGCGCTGCGCAAGACGGTCAAGCGCGTTCGCTACCTGGGCGAACTGGCCCCCGACCGGCACCGCGAGCTGCTCGACCGCCTGCCCGCCCGCCAGACGCTGCTCGGCGATTTCCAGGACCTCGCCAGCCAACGCGGCCTGCTGGCGGACTTTCGCGCGGCCCCGGCCGCCGCCGCCCTCTCGACGGAGGCGAGCGACGCCCTGGCCGACTGGGACCGGACGCTGGCCGGCCGCATGGCCGAGCTGCGGCGCGAAATACTGGCGCTGCCACCGCTCGGGGAGGCGCCGACGGGCAGCGACTGAGCAGCGCCGCCGCCTGCCCCGGTGGCGTCTGTTACGCTGAACGCAGAGCCACGCAATCGAGGAGGTACCCCATGTCCTTGACACCGTCCCAGATGGTCGACCTCGGCAGCCCCCTGCCCGCCTTTCGCCTGCAAGACCCCGAGGGCCAGGAAGTGAACAGCGACGACTTCGCCGACCAGCCGCTGCTGGTGGTGTTCATGTGCAACCACTGCCCCTTCGTCAAGCACATCGCCGACACCCTGGCCGACTTCGCCCGGGAGTACCAAGCCAAGGGGCTCGCCGTGGTGGGCATCAACAGCAACGACTACGCCAGCCACCCGGACGACAGCCCCGAGAAGATGCGCGAGGAGATCGAGCGGCGCGGCTACACCTTCCCCTACCTGGTGGACGAGACCCAGGACGTCGCCCGCGCCTTCGACGCCGCCTGCACGCCGGACTTCTTCCTCTTCGACCACGACCACCGGCTCGCCTACCGAGGCCAGTTCGACGACAGCCGCCCCAGTAAGCCAACGCCGGTGACCGGAGCCGACCTGCGCGCCGCCGTCGATGCGGTGCTCGCCGGCAAGGCGCCGAGCGACACCCAGAAACCCTCCATGGGCTGCAACATCAAGTGGCGGGCGTGAGCCCGCCCCGACGCCGCCGGCGGAATGGCCGCGCTCACCACAGGCCCAGTTGAAGCGCGACCCAGCAGCCGGTGCGGTTTCGTTCCCTTGCGCATCGACAGGATCAGTCCGCCGAGCCCCAGGGCCAGGGAGGACGCGTAGAGGTGCAGAGTGAATGCCATGAGAGCCTCCGCCGGTCATGCCGGACCGGTGAATGCAACGGCTCGGTCAACGGCTGACCGAGACCTGGCGGGAATGGATCGAGGAAGTGCTGGCGGAACCGAAAACTGCTACGACGAGCCCGGCGGTGGCCGTGACGAATAACGTCAGCAAAGCAAAGCGTGTATTGCTGTAGTGCCGAATGCTGGCCAACGTTTCCGTGTACTCGGGATCATCCATCGTCATTCACGATCCCAGCCACGAGTCACAATTGGTTACCCAGCCTAGTCCAGCGAAGGGTCCATCGCCAGAACCCGACAGGTACAGCGCCCCATGATTACCCGCCGCGCCTTCTCGCAACTCGCCCTGGCAGGGCTTACCGTTCCCTTGGTGCCTTCGGCGCTTGGACAGCACACCTCCACGCTCGACCGGGCATTGGCTGCACTCGACCAGCTGCACTCGATTCAGGTTCAGCTCGGCGACGAGGTGATCGTGGCCGAAGCGCCGAAAGGCCCCGGCCTGGAGGGACTGGCGAACATCAAGTCCTGCTCGAAGAGTGTCGTGGCCTTGCTGCTGGGTACCTGCATTGCGAAAGGCGAGATCCCGTCGGTCACGAGCCGGCTGGTCGACGTTTCGCCCTCGATCGTGCCACCGAATGCCACCCAGGGCGTGGACGATATGACGATGGAAGACCTGGTGACGCTGCAGGCGGGCCTCGAAAGCACCTCGGGTGAGCGCTACGGCGCCTGGGTAGCATCGCCCAACTGGGTTGCCAATGCCCTGACCAGGCCCATGGTGGCCGAGCCCGGCAGCCGCATGATCTATTCAACCGGCACCACCCATGTGCTGGGCGCCGCCATGGCCGAGGCCTCAGGGCAGAGCCTGCTCCGGCTTGCACGACAGCGCCTGGGGGAGCCGATGGGGTTCGAGGTGCCGCCCTGGGTACACGACCCGCAGGGCTACTATCTCGGCGGCAACGAAATGGCGGTAACGCCCCGCGCCATGCTCTCGCTGGCGCTATTGATGCGGGATACCGGCCGCTTCGCAGGCGAACAGGTGATTCCCGCCGACTGGATCCGCGCCTCCGTCATGCCCCGGGGGCGCTCGCCCTATTCGGGGATGGGATACGGGTACGGATGGTTCATCAGCGATAGCGGCTTCGTGCTGGCGCGAGGCTATGGTGGCCAGATCATTGCGGCACACCCAGAACTCGACCTGGCCGTCGCGATCACCTCCGATCCCAACCGGCCTGCCCGTTCGGATGGCTATTTCGGTAATCTGATGAACCTTCTCAAGGGCCCTATTGCAGAACTGGCGGTCGCACGCCGTAGCAATCCATGACCTGGTCTCTGACACCAGAATCGTCGACACATGATCGGCTCTCTTGCCTAGCCCAGCAAAGGGTTCATCGCCAGAGCCCGACTTTCGACTCTATGCTGTGGGTCAAGCCAATCACCCACGGGAGAGGCCGCCATGATCGATGCCAATGACATGAAGCACCTGGAGCGCTGCGTGACGCTGGCGGAGCAGGCGCTAGGGGCGGGCGACGAGCCCTTCGGCTCGGTGCTGGTGAGCGGCGATGGAGAGGTGCTGGCGGAGGACCACAACCATGTGGCCGGCGGCGACAGCACCCAGCATCCGGAGTTCTACCTGGCGCGCTGGGCGGCGCAGCACCTGACGCCCGACGAGCGGGCGCGGGCCACGGTCTACACCTCTGGGGAGCACTGCCCGATGTGTGCGGCGGCCCACGGCTGGGTGCGGCTGGGGCGCATCGTCTACGCCAGCTCGTCGGAGCAGCTGGGGAGCTGGCTCGAGGCGATGGGCGTTGGCCCGGCGCCGGTGGCACCGCTGCCGATCCAGACCGTGGTACCGGGAGCCGTGGTAGAAGGACCGGTGCCGGAGCTCGCCGAACGCATCCGTGGCCTGCACCGCCGCCTTCACGGCCTCTGAGGGGGCTTACCCGTCCAACCGCCCGAGAATCCGGTAGGCCTCGGGGAAGGCATCGGCGAGATAGGAGCAGATCGCGGCAGCCTCGGTCACCACGACCTTGCCGTGGCGGATCGCCGGCACCTTGCCCATGGGATTGAGGGCTAGGTAATCGGGCGATTTCATGGTGGTGCCGTACTCGAGGAGCACCGTGCGGTAGGGCACGCTGAGCTCCTCGAGCATCCAGTGGACGATGCCGCCCCGCGAGAACGGGTTGGTGTAGAAGGTGATCTCGGCCGGCTCAAAGCCCCTGGGCGCCTCGGCGTAGCCAGCCATGCACGAAGACAAGCTTGCGGAGCGCGGTTTCCGACAACACGAAGGGATAGAGGTCGGACAGCCCCATGGAGCGGTTGACGTGGTTGACCCCCGCCACCAGGCTGGCCGCGACATGGATCAAGCGCTCGGCGTCAGGTTCCATGTAAGGTTCCCAGCCCGAGCTCGGAAGCTCTGGCGAAGAGAGGCCTGCCGCGACGAAGCTATCGCTGATATCGGTAAGGTGGAGCAGGTGGGCAGCCGTCTCGGCCCAGTCCTCGTGAGGATGCGCCGAGGCATAGGAGGTCAGGAAGCTCGCCCGCCAGCCGGGCGGCGGGCCGTCATGGTAATGGCGCTCGAGCGCGGTGGGATAATCCACCCGCTCATCCCCGAACATGGTCCGGAAGGCGGTGAGAAAGTCCTCGCGCAGGCTGAGACGCCACCAGAGCATATGCGCGATCTCATGGCGCATGTGGCCGATCATGGTGCGGTAGGGCTCTTCCAGGGCTTCTCGACGGGTGGTGCTCAGGACCGGATCTGCCTCGGCTACGCTGATCGTCACCACGCCCCCGGCATGGCCCATGGGCACAGGCGTCGGGCCCTCGGCCAGCATGTGAAACACGGGACGCGTGCCGGGGTCCTCGGGCCGGAACCAGTGCCAGCGACCCAAATTGTCGAGCACCCAGCGCTTGGCGGCCTCGGTCTGGGCCCAGTTGGGCATGGCATTGGGGATGGAGGTATCCGGCGCCAGCGCCGTCATGGCGCAGGAGCGACAGAACGCCCCCTGCTCAGGCGCGATCCAGTTGCAGCCGATCACCTCCCGGTTGACGCAGAACGGCGGCATGGGCAGAAAGGCCCTGGCCTGCGGATCATACGCAACGGGTGTTCCGTCGGCGGTGGCGAGGTTGTCGAACCAGAGGGATCCGGCACCGACCGGGTTGGCAAAGACGTGCATGGGGCTAGAGCTCCGCTAGTACGGCAGGGCAGATGGGCCACCGCCTTACCCATCAACTCTGCGCCTCTTGCGTCCGTCAATCAAACCGTCAATGGTGTGCCGAACACAACGGCAAAAAAGCGGCGGGGCCCTCCCCGCCACCCATCGAGCACTACCGATCGGAAGCGTGCTCGCTTGCCCTGGGTTCCGTCATCAAATCTCGAAGCCCAGGCCGAAGTCCTCGGCGGAGAGCGCCATCAGTGTCTCAGCACCGGCCTCGATGGCCTGCTTGTGGGCGCGGGTGCGCGGCAGCAGGCGCTGGTAGAAGAAGCGCGCGGTGTTGAGCTTGGCGCGATAGAAGGCGGCGTCCTCGGTGCTCTCGGCCAATGCCGTCTTGGCCTGCCTGGCAGCCCGGGCGAAGAGGTAGGCCAGGGTCGCGTAGCCCGAGTACATCAGGTAGTCGACGCTCGCCGCGCCCACTTCCTCGCGGTCGGCCATGGCCTTCATGCCGATGCCCATGGTGAGTTCGCCCCACTCCTGGTTGAGCTTGGCCAACGGCCGCACGAATTCGGCGAGCTCGACGTTGCCCTCCTCTGCCTGGCAGAACTGGTGGATTTCCTTGGTGAAGACCTTGAGCGTCTCGCCCTGGCTCATCAGCACTTTTCGCCCCAGCAGGTCGAGGGCCTGGATACCGGTGGTGCCCTCGTAGAGGCGGGTGATGCGGGCGTCGCGCACCAGTTGCTCCATGCCCCACTCCTGGATGAAGCCGTGGCCGCCGAACACCTGCACGCCCTCATTGGTGGCCTCGAAGCCCACCTCGGTGAGAAACGCCTTGACGATGGGGGTGAGCAGGCCCAGCAGGGTCTCGGCACGCTCGCGCTCATCGGCGTCGATGCCGTGCTCGACGATATCAATCATCTGGGCGGTGTAGAGCACCAGCATCCGGCCACCCTCGGCGAAGGCCTTCTGGGTCAGCAGCATGCGCCGCACGTCCGGGTGGACGATGATCGGATCGGCCGGCTTCTCAGGAACCTTAGGACCTGCGAGCGCACGCATCTGCAGACGGTCGCGGGCGTAGGCCAGGGCGTTCTGGAAGCTCGCCTCGGTAAGGCCCAGACCCTGGATGCCCACGCCGATTCGGGCGGCGTTCATCATGGTGAACATGCAGGCCAGGCCCTTGTGGGGGGCGCCCACCAGGAAGCCCTTGGCCCCGTCGAAGTTCATCACGCAGGTGGCGTTGCCGTGGATGCCCATCTTGTGCTCGAGCGAGCCGCACGCCACGCCGTTGCGCTCGCCGGGTTCCCCCGCGTCAGTCGGCAGATACTTGGGCACCACGAAGAGCGAGATGCCCTTGGAGCCCGCCGGGGCGTCGGGCAGCTTAGCCAGCACCAGGTGGACGATGTTCTCGGCCAGGTCGTGCTCGCCGGCGGAGATGAAGATCTTGGTGCCGGTGATGTCAAAGGCACCATCGTCGGTGGGCACGGCGCGGGTCTTGATCAGCCCCAGGTCGGTACCGCAGTGCGGCTCGGTGAGGCACATGGTGCCGGTCCAGGTTCCCTCGACCAGCTTGGTGAGATAGGTGGTCTGCTGCTCCGCGGTACCGTGGTGACGCAGGGCATCGGCGGCGCCGTGGGAGAGCCCCGGGTACATGCCCCACGCCAGGTTGGTGGCGCAGATCATCTCGTTGAGCACCATGGCAAGCGAGTGCGGCAGGCCCTGGCCGCCGTGTTCGGGATCGGCGGCCAGGCTCGGCCATCCGCCCTCCACATACTGGGCGTAGGCCTCCTTGAAGCCCTTGGGCGTCTTGACGTCCCCGCCCTCCAGCAGGCAACCCTCCCGGTCGCCACTCTGGTTGAGCGGCAGCAGCACCTCGCGCGCAAAGCGCGCGCCCTCCTCGAGAATCGCCGCGACGACATCGGGCGAGGCCTCCTCGCCGCCGGGCAGGCGCTCGTAGTGGGCCGGATAGTCCAGCATCTCGTCCATCACGAAGCGCAGGTCGCGTAGGGGGGCCTGATAGTCGGGCATATCGCTCTCTCCAGAAGACGTCGGACGCACGCTACCGCAAGCGCCGCTTTCAAACACATGTTTGAAAACTAGCGATCGATACCAGCCAAGTCAAGCGTTCGTTTTAAATTCCCGCTGACAGGCCGGCAAGCCGCTCAGGGCATGGCGTCCTTGAGCCGCCCCCGCAACGTCTCCAACCGCTCCTTGAGGTCGTCAAGCGCGTCGAAACCCTGGCCGCTGGCCATCACCACGCAGTCGGGGATCTCGCGGGCCCGTTCGCGCAACCTGCGGCCGGCCTCGGTCAGGCGGAGCTCCACCACGCGTTCGTCGCGCTCGCTGCGCACCCGTTCGAGCAGCCCCTCGCGGGCCAGGCGCTTGAAGACGGGCGTGAGCGAGCCGGTGTCGGTGTAGAGTTTCTGACTGACGGCGCCGGCACTGAGGCCGTCCTCCTCCCACAGCACCATCATCACCAGGTACTGCGGGTAGGTGAGGTTCAGCGCCGTGAGCAGCGGCTTGTAGAACTTGGTCATCAACAGTGAGGTGGAATAGAGCGCGAAGCAGAGTTGATGATCGAGCTGCAGGTCACTGCAGACCTCCTGATCGGCCATGGGGTGTCTCCGTCAGTCAAGGCAACAAAAAAGGCTAGCGCGCCATAAAGTAGCGCACCAGCCTCTTGTCGGCCAGCCAGATGCCCATCCGGACCGGCTACTGCATGCGGATACCGCCGTCCAGGCGAATCGTCTCGCCGTTGAGCATGGGGTTGGTGAGGATCTGCTCGGCCAGGCGGGCGAACTCGTCGGGCTTGCCCAGTCGCTTGGGAAAGGGGACCGAAGCGGCCAGGGCCTGGGCCGCCTCGTCGGGGATCTCGCTCATCATCGGCGTCTCGAAGACCCCCGGGGCGATGGCCATCACCCGGATGCCATGGCGCGAGAGCTCCCGGGCCGCCGGCAGGCTCATGCCCACCACCCCGGCCTTGGAGGCGCTGTAGGCGCACTGTCCCACCTGCCCGTCGAAAGCGGCGATGGAGGCGGTGTTGACGATCACGCCGCGCTCGCCATCCTCTCCGGGCGCGTTCTTCGCCATGGCCGCTGCGGCCAGACGCATCACGTTGAAGGTGCCCACCAGGTTAATCTGGACGGTGCGGGTGTAGGCGTCGAGGTCCGCGGGATTGCCCTCGCGGTCGACCAGCTTGCCGACGCTGACCACCCCGGCGCAGTGCACCACCCCGGCCAGGCCGCGGCCGCCGCTGAGTTCGACGGCCGCCTCGACGGCGGCCTGGATGTCGTCGCCCGAGGTGACATCGCCGCGCACCGCGCGGGCGCTTGCCCCGAGGGTCTCGGCATGCGACTCCACGGCATCGCTCAGGTCGCAGAGCACCACCCGGCCGCCAGCGGCGACCAGGCGCTCGGCGGTGGCCGCCCCCAGCCCGGAGGCGGCGCCGGTGATCAGGAAGGTGTTGTCCTTCACTTGCATCTAGTGTCTCTCCCAGTTCATTTCGCGGGCTCGGCCAATTCCTGCGCCTTGTCAGCAGCGTCCGCGCGCAGCTTGAAGCGTTGAATCTTGCCGCTCGGGGTCTTGGGCAGCGTCTCCACGAACTCGATCACCCGCGGGAAGGCGTGGGTGGAGAGCCGCTCGCGCACCAGCTGGCGGATTTCGTCGGCCAGGGCGTCGCTGGCCTCGAAGCCCTCGCGCAGCACGATGTAGGACTTGATGATCTCGCCACGGATCTCGTCAGGTTGGCCCACGGCGGCGGATTCCGCCACGGCCGGGTGGGTCATCACGCTGTTCTCCACGTCGGTGGGCCCCACGCGATAGCCGGCGGTGGTGATGATGTCGTCGTCGCGGCCGGCGAACTGGAAGGTGCCGTCCTCGTTGCGGATCACCACGTCACCGGTCAGGTAATAACCTTCGGCGAAGGGGTGCTTCTCTTGCCAGGTATAGCCGGCAAAGAAGTGCGCCGGGGAGTTGGCGATGTCCACCGCCAGCACGCCGGGCTCGCCCGGGGGCAACTCCTTGTGCTCGGCATCGAGGATCGCCAGGCGGTAGCCGGGCATCGGCACGCCCATGGCGCCGACGTGCTTGGGATGATCCAAGGCATGGTGGTTGCAGCAAGTCATGCCGGTCTCGGTCTGGCCGTAGTGGTCCATCACCGGACAGCCCAGGGAGCGCTCCACCCAGGTCACCACCTCGGTATTGAGCGGCTCGCCGGCGGAGCTCGCCACCCGCAGCTCGAGGGTCTCGTGGGCGTCGTCGAAGAGCCCCGAGGCCTTCATCAGGCGGTAGGCGGTGGGCGCGGCGGCGAAGTTGGTGATGCGGTGGCGCTTCATGAAGGCCAGCGCTCCTTCGGCGCTGAACCCCGCCTCGCAGAAGTGGGTGGTCACGCCCAGCAGCAGCGGCCCGGCAATGGCGTAGTAGAGACCGTAGGCCCAGCCCGGGTCGGCCATGTTCCAGAAGCGGTCCGTCTCGCGCAGGTCGATGGCCAACTCCATGTAGAGCGCGAAGGCCGGCATCCCGGAGAGCGGCACGGCCACCCCCTTGGGCTTGCCCACCGTGCCCGAGGTGAACATCTGCAGGAAGGGGGCCTCGGGCGCGAGGCGCGGCGGGACCTCCTCCATCGGCGCATGGGCCAGGGCATCGGCCCAGTCCAGGTCGCTGGCGTGCTCAGCGGCGGGGCTGCCCACGGCGAGCACCGGCGGACACTGGGTAAGGCCGTCGAACTTGAAGCGGTTGGCGTGATCGGTGATCACCAGCTTGGTGTCGGCGCGACCCAGGCGATAATCGACGGCGTCCGGCCCGAAGGCGGTGAACAGCGGCTGGTAGACGGCGCCGATCCGCCAGGTGGCGAGCACCGCCACCAGCAGCTCCGGCGAGCGCGGCAGCATGCAGGCGATGCGATCGCCCGCGCCCAGGCCGCGGTCGCGGAACCAGCCGGCCAGCCTGGCACTGCGGGCATCCAGCTCGGCATAGCTGAGCGTGGTGACGTTGCCGGCGCTATCTTCGTGGATGAGCGCCGCCACCTCGCCGCGACCGGCGCGCAGGTGGCGGCCGCAGCAGGACTCGAAGGCGTTGAAGCAACCATCGCCGTGGTCGTCGAGCCGGGCGATGACGTCATCGATGGAGAAGCGCGAGAGATACTCCTGGTAATCGGGAAGGGTCGCGGCGTGGCTCATGGAGGGCCCTCTTGTACTGTTGTGATTGTTGGCTGCGGTGATTATGGGAACGCAAGGTCACGGAGGACGGGATGCAGATTCAGTTGACGTAAACGTCAACGTAGCAAGCGCTAGGTACAACCTAGAAGCAAAGCCGCCGCGGGGCAACCCCGAGGCGGGAACAGACGGCTAGACGATGGTCGAGGGCGTGGCGGCGACGGCGCGCGGAGCGGTGATCATGCCGATCAGCTCGCCGGCCAGTTCCTCGGGCGTACGCGGTCCTGCCGGGTCGTACCAGCGCACCGTCCAGTTGAGCGCGCCCATGACGAAGCGCGATACCAGGAAGCGGTCGCCGTGGATCAGCCCGGCGGCGAGCGCCTCGTCGATCACCTGCTCCCACAGCGCCTCGTAGGCGTCGCGCAGGTGGATCAGGTGGTCGCGGGCCTCGGGATCGAGGCGGCGCCACTCGTAGAGAGCCACGACGTGGGCATTGCGGTCGGTGAGCAGGGTTTCCAGGTGGGCACGCGCCATGGCGTGCAACCGTGCCTCGGGCGTGCTGTCACAGCTATCGAGGGCCCGGCGGGCGATGTGCAGTGCGTTCTGGGTGCCCTCTTCGATCACCGCCGCGAGGATTTCCTGCTTGTCGCGGAAGTGATGGAACAGGCTGCCGGACTTGATACCCATCTCGTGGGCGAGCATGCGCACCGTGGTCCGGTCGAAGCCCTCCTGGACGAAGAGCTGGGCGGCCAGGCGGGTCAGTTCCTTGCGACGGGGGGACTCGTTTACGACATTCATCGGGTTTACACTAGCGCTTGCTTGGTTGATCTTGAGAAAAGCACAGCCCCGCCGGGAGGTCAACGCGACTTCCGCGGCAGCGGCGCCAGCGGGCAGCCGCCGTGCCACTCTCCGCTCGCACGGCCACCGAGACATCGCCAACAATCACAAGCCAGGAGACACGCCATGAGCCACGCCAACGATATCGTCTTCCTCTCCGCCGCCCGCACGCCCATGGGCGGCATGCTGGGCAGCCTGTCGAGCCTCACTGCCCCGCAGCTGGCCGCCGCCGCCATCCGTGCCGCCATCGAGCGTGCCGGTATCGCCCCCGATGCAATCGACGAGGGCATCATGGGCTGCGTGCTACCCGGCGGTGTCAAGCAGGGCCCGGCCCGCCAGGCGATGCGCCAGGCCGGCATTCCCGACGGCATCGGCGCCACCACCATCAACAAGCTGTGCGGCTCAGGCATGAAGGCCACCATGCTGGTCCACGACCTGATCCGCGCCGGCAGCGGCGAGGTGATGCTCGCCGGCGGCATGGAATCCATGTCCAACGCGCCCCACGTGCTGACCAAGGCACGGACCGGCTACCGCCTCGGCCATGGCGAACTCAAGGACCACATGTTCCTCGACGGCCTGGAGGATGCCGAGACCGGCAAGCTGATGGGCGTGTTCGCCCAGGATATAGCCAGCGAGCGCGGCTACTCGCGCGAGCGCCTCGACGACTTCGCCATCGCCTCGCTGGAGCGAGCCATGGAGGCCACCAACGCCGGCCACCTGGCCGCCGAGATGGCGCCGGTCACGGTCACCGACCGCAAGGGCGAGACGGTCGTCGAGCACGACGAGCAGCCCTTCCAGGCCAAGCTCGACAAGATCCGCACCCTGCGTCCGGCCTTCGCCAAGGACGGCACCATCACCGCCGCCAACGCCAGCTCCATCTCCGATGGCGCCTCGGCACTGATCCTGGCCAGCCAGGCGGCCGCCGACCGGCTCGGCGCCAAGCCCCTCGCGCGCATGCTGGGCCACAGCACCCACTCGCGCCACCCCAGCGAGTTCACCATCGCCCCGGTGGGCGCCATCGACAAGCTGATGAATCAACTCGAGTGGGGCGTGGACGATGTCGACCTGTTCGAGATCAACGAGGCCTTCGCCGTGGTCACGCTGATGGCCATGGACGACCTGGGCCTGCCCCACGACAAGGTCAACGTCTTCGGCGGCGCCTGCGCCCAGGGCCACCCCATCGGCTCCACCGGCTCGCGGATCATCGCCACGCTGATCCACGCCCTGCGCACCCGGGGTGGCAAGCGCGGCATCGCCAGCCTCTGCATCGGCGGCGGCGAGGCCACCGCGGTGGCGGTGGAACTGGTCGACTGATGGCGACGGTCCACCCGGTCGACACCCCTGAAGGGCACCTTCATTCCGTCCGCTGGTCGCCGGAAGCGGCTGCGGACGGCGGCTCGGCTCCTATCGTGCTGCTGCACGATTCGCTGGGCTGCATCGCCCTATGGCGAGACTTCCCCGAGCGCCTGGCGCATGCCACCGGACGCGAGGTGATCGCCTACGACCGCCTCGGCTACGGCCAGTCGGCCCCCTACCCCGGCCCGCAGCCCGAGAGCTTCATCGCCGACGAGGCACAGGCGGGCTTCGCCGCCGTGCGCGAGCAACTGGGCGTCGAGCGCTTCGCGCTGCTGGGTCACAGCGTGGGCGGCAGCATGGCCGCCGTCACGGCCGGCCGGTACCCGCAGGCTTGCGAGGCGCTGATCACGGTGGCGGCCCAGGCCTTCACCGAGCCGCGCACCCTGGCCGGCATCCGCGAGGCGGAGCAGGCCTTCCTCGAGCCCGGAGGCCTGTCGCGGCTGGCGAAGTACCACGGCGACAAGGCCGAGTGGGTGCTGCGCTCCTGGGTCGACAACTGGCACTCGGAGGCCTTCCGCGAGTGGCGCCTGGATGACGCCCTTGTCCAGGTACACTGCCCGACCCTGGCGATTCACGGCGAGCTCGACGAGTACGGCTCGACCGCGCAGCCCGAGCGCATCGCCGCGCTGACGGCGGGATCTGCCGAGGCGAGGATCCTCGCCGACTGCGGGCACGTGCCGCACCGCGAAAGCCCAGAGCGGCTGATTGCCGCCATCATCGACTTCCTGGGGTGAAACGGTAAGGCGCTAACCAGGCGCCGACAGACGGTCCAGTCGCAGCCGCTCACGTGAATCGAACAGCCGCCGGCTGCCCGCTGCCACTGCCGCCAGGGTGCCGAAGCCGGTGCCCAGGGTGATGGTGAACATGATGAGTATCTGGTACTTGACCGCCAGGGCCGGCGGGCTGCCGGCGAGTATCTGGCCTGTCATCATGCCCGGCAGGCTCACCACCCCGGCGGCGGCCATGGCGTTGATCACCGGCATCAGACCGCTACGCATCGCCTCGCGGCGGATGTCGCCGATCGCCTCCTGCCAGCGCTGACCCAGCATCAGGCGGTTCTCGATCACCCCGCGCTGCCGCCAGGCGGTATCGGTGAGGCGATCCAGCGCCAGGGCCACGCCGGTCATGGTGTTGCCGAGCATCATGCCCAGCAGCGGAATGGCGTACTGGGGGCGATACCAGGGCTCGGGACCGATGATCAGGGTGAGCGTGAGCACCGCCACGGTGAACGACGACAGAAACATCGACAGGGTGCCGATGCCGAAGGCCCAGCCGCCCAGCAGGCGGCGCTTCTGGCGCGCCATCACCTCGCGCCCGGCGATCAACAGCATGGCGAAGGCCATGAGCGCCACCCAGTAGAGTTCCGCCGCCGCGAACAGCGCCTCGAGCACCAGGCCCACCAGCGCCAGCTGGATCACGGTGCGCGCCGCGGCGACCAGCAAGTTCTGGCTCATGCCCAGCCGCGCCCAGGCCGTGCAGCCAGCCAGGGCGATCACCAGCAAGGCGGCCGCAGCCAGCTGCCACCAGGAGAGCGCGATCACGTCCATGCGCCCTCCTTCTCGGTTTCCAGCGTCCCTCCCTTGATGCGGCAGTGGCGATCCGCCACGCGGCGGATCTGCGCGATGTCGTGGGCGACCCACACGACCGGCAGACCGTGCTCGCGGATCCGCGCGACCAGCCACGCCTCGACCTGGTGCGCCGTGGCGTCATCAAGGTTGGCGGTGGGCTCGTCGAGCAGCAGCGCGGCCGGTTCACGGCTGACGGCCCGCAGCAGCGCCAGGCGCTGCTTCTCGCCGGAGGAGAGCCGCGCGACCGACCAGTCAAGCACGTCGCGCTCGAAGCCCAGAGCCTGCAAGTCCGCCTCCTCGGGGTCGTGGAAGTGTTCGCCCACGCGCTCGGCCCACCAGTGGCTCTCCGCGGGCACCAGCATCACCGCCCGGCGCCAGGCATGGCCGGGGATGGCCGACTGGGCCCGGTCGCCCAGCCACGCCTCGCCGTCGTGCGGCTCCAGGTCGGCGATGGCGCGCAACAGCCGGCTCTTGCCGGAACCGCTCGCCCCGGAGAGGCAGAGGATCTCGCCGGGTGCGAGGGTCAGGTCGACCTCGGCCAACTCGCCGATGGCCAGGCGCTCGAGGCGCAAGGGATCAGCGTGTGACAAGGCGAGGTCTTCCCGGTAAGGCGGGCTCTCGATGACCGCGAGACGACGGTGCCATGCAGGCCGCGGCCCATCTGTCCTGCAGCGTTCTCATCGGCTCGCTCCTATCAAGGCTCTCATCGCCGCAAAGGTCGCGATACCCAACCCCGTCATCATCAGCGAGCCGCCCACATGGACGACGACCCCCAGCAGTGCCATGCCCCATCTCTCGGCCTGGATCTGGGTGAAGATTTCCGCGGAGAAGGCGGAAAAGGTCGTCAGCGCCCCCAGAAACCCGGTGATCAGGAACAGGCGCCATTCCGGCGCTATCTGCGGCAGGTGGGCGAACAGGGCGATAGCCACGCCGATCGCCCAGCCGCCGAGCAGGTTGGCGATGAGGGTTCCCGGTGGAATGGCCGGAAAGAGCGCATTCAGCCACACGCCGAGCCCCCAGCGCAGGTTCGCACCGAGCACGGCACCCGCACTGATAGCCAGCATCGATAGCCACATGGACATCATCCTTCTGTCGTGTGGTGCAACGAACTTGACGTAAAGAGAGGCGCGCACCTCGGCACGCACCCCAAGCACGCTGTACAGGCAGTATCGATCACGAGCGCAAGGGTTCGGCGTCGGGCCGGGAGGAATGCCATCGCCTGATGCAACGCAGTTTGACGCCCTGGCCGCTTGCGCTTCAAGTCGGGCGGCAGGGAAACCGCCATCGCCACCGGCCGAGCGAATGCCCCACGGCTGCGCCCTTTCCTCGCCAACAGTCCTCGCCAACAGTAGTCACTTCATCCCATTCGCCGTATCATATACGTATCTCCATATATATTCGACTTTCCCATGAAGGAGTCGTGCATGACCGCACACCAGGACACGCAGGCCCCCAGCACCGTCGATGGCATGGGCCTCTTCGAACGCTTTCTCTCCCTGTGGGTGGCCCTGGCCATCGTCGCCGGGGTGCTGCTGGGCCAGTTTGCACCGATGATTCCCGAGACCCTGTCGCGCTTCGAGTACGCTCAGGTGTCGATCCCGGTAGCCATCCTGATCTGGGCGATGATCTTCCCGATGATGGCGCAGATCGACTTCTCCGCCGTGCTCGGTGTGCGCCGCCAGCCCAAGGGATTGGTCATCACCACCACGGTGAACTGGCTGATCAAGCCCTTCACCATGTTCGCCATCGCCTGGTTCTTCCTGATGGTGGTGTTCCGGCCCTTCATTCCGGAGCCGCTGGCCAGCCAGTATCTCGCCGGCGCCATCCTGCTCGGCGCGGCGCCCTGCACCGCCATGGTCTTCGTGTGGAGCACCCTGACCCGCGGCGACGCCGCCTACACCCTGGTGCAGGTCTCGCTCAACGACCTGATCATGCTGTTCGCCTTCGCGCCCATCGTGGTCTTCCTGCTCGGCGTCTCCAACATCCAGGTGCCCTGGGACACGGTGGCGCTGTCGGTAGTGCTCTACATCGTCATCCCGCTCACGGCCGGCTACCTGACCCGACGGACGCTGATCGCCCGCCGCGGCATCGAGTGGTACGACGACGTCTTTATGAAGCGTATTGGCCCGGTGACTCCGATTGGGTTGATCGTGACGCTGGTGCTGCTGTTCGCCTTCCAGGGCGAGGTGATCCTCGAGGCGCCACTGCACATCGTGCTGATCGCCATCCCGCTGATCATTCAGACCTTTTTGATCTTCTTCATCGCCTACGGCTGGGCCAAGGCGTGGAAGGTGCCCCACAACGTCGCTGCCCCCGGCGCCATGATCGGCGCCAGCAACTTCTTCGAGCTGGCCGTGGCCGCCGCCATCGCCCTGTTCGGGCTGCAGTCCGGTGCGGCGCTGGCCACCGTGGTGGGCGTGCTGGTGGAGGTACCGCTGATGCTCGCCCTGGTGCGCATCGCCAACAGCACCCGGGAGCACTTTCCTGGAGCCGCCCCGGCCGGCTGACGCCTGCCAGGGTGGCGCTTGCCTCGCCGGGCTCGCGGGGAGAGGATGACGCGATGAACAACACCCTCTGGCAACGCCACCCGCTTGCCGTCATCGTGCTCGCCCAACTTTGCGGAACCTCGCTGTGGTTCTCCGTCAACGGCGTGGGTCTGGCGCTGTCGCGCGACCTGGGCTTTTCCGAGGCAGATCTCGGCCGCCTCACGCTCAGTGTGCAAGCGGGCTTCATTCTCGGCACCTTAACCATCGCCACCACCGGCCTGGCCGACCGCTTCCGCGCCAGCCGCATCTTCGCCATCGCCTGCCTGGCCGGGGCCCTCACCAATGCCGGGTTCGTGCTGGTGGCCGCACAGTTCCCCCTGGCGCTGTCGCTGCGTTTTCTGACCGGGTTGTGTCTCGCCGGCATATACCCGCTGGGCATGAAGCTCGTCATCGGCTGGACCCCCAGGCACTCCGGCGCCGCGCTCGCCTGGCTCGTCGGCATGCTGACCCTGGGTACCGCCCTGCCCCACTTGCTACGCGGCACCACTCTGGGCATGCCGTGGGAGTGGCCACTGCTCGGCGCTTCCGCTCTGGCGTTGGTTGGCGGCGCGGCAATCCTGGCCCTGGGCGACGGCCCGCACCTGCCGGCGTCGAGCGGCAAGGCGCGGCTGCTCGACGGCCTGGCGGCCCTGCGCGAGGCGCGCTTTCGCGCCGTGGCGGGCGGCTACTTCGGCCACTGCTGGGAGCTCTACGCCTTCTGGACGCTCACCCCCTTCCTAGTCGCCCGGGAAGTGGCGCGGCTCGGCGCCCCGGAGGCGTGGATTCCCTGGCTGTCGTTCGGCGTCATCGCCCTGGGGCTGGTCGGCTGTGTGGGTGGCGGTCAGCTCAGCCGCCGCCTGGGCAGCCTGTGGGTGGCGCGTCGCGCCCTGGCCATCTCGGGGCTGATCTGCTTGGCCTACCCGCTCCTTCCCTGGCTGCCGCCCGGCCTGCTGCTGGGACTGCTGATCCTCTGGGGCCTGACCGTCATCGCCGATTCACCGCAGTTCTCGGCGCTGGCAGCCGCCAGTGCCCCGCGGGAACGGGTGGGCTCCACCCTGGCGGTAATGAACGCCGTGGGCTTCGCCCTGACCATTCCGGCCATTTCTCTCACCACCGCGCTGTGGTCGCTGCAGGGCGCCTGGGTGGTATGGTGGCTGCTGCCGGGGCCTGTGCTCGGGCTCTGGGTGATGCGCGGCCTGGCTGGCTCGACGATTCCTGCCGCACGAACCAGCCCAGCCATCCCCGCCCAATCGGACGCTCCGGGAAAACCCACGCCCGACGAGTAAGGAGGCTCAGCAGAGCGCCGCGCGACGCTCCGGCCGATTGCCCATGGCCGCCAGCCGAGTCTGCAACGCAGCAAGGCGTGACGCCTCCGCCTTGGCCGCCGATTCGAGAATGGGCCCCACCCACTCGGGCAACGCCGGGGCGAGCGCGTAATGGACCCACTGCCCCTCGCGGCTGTCGTTGAGCAGGCCGCAGTTGCGCAGCTGCGCCAGGTGCCGCGATACCTTGGGTTGCGACTCCTCGAGGGCGTGGGTCATCTCGCACACGCAGAGTTCGCCCTCGCGCAGAATCAGCAGCATCAGCATCAGGCGGGTGTCATCGGCCAGGCACTTGAAAAGGCGGATAGAGTCCAGCGGCATGAGGGGCCATTCCAGGAAGGGTTCAGCGGCGATTCTACGTCACCCGGCCCCGGGCGCGAAGCCAGGGCCAAGGACACCTCAATGGGCGGCTGCCTGCCGGGGCAGGGCCAGGGCCATCGCCGCGCTGGCCGCCACCAGGGCCGCCGAGACCCACAGGCAGGCGGCGAGCCCGTAGAACTGGTAGAGCCAACCCGAGAGCACCGTGCCGGCGAGTCGCCCCATGGCGTTGGCCATGTAGTAGAAGCCCACGTCCATGGAGACACCGTCGGCGCGGGCAAAGTGCACGATCAGATAGCTGTGCCAGCTCGAGTTGATGGCGAAGAGCACGCCGAAGGCCAGCAGCCCCGCCACCAACCAGCCCACCGCTTCCAGCGGCAACAACGCGAGCAGTGCCGGCAGGCCGGCCAGGGCCAGCGCCCAGAACACCGTGACGGCGCGCGCGCCGCCGTGGATCAGGCCGGTCAGGCGCGGTGCCTGGGTCTGCACGCCGCCGTAGCCGATCACCCAGATGGCCAGCAGACCCCCTACCGTCCAGTGGCTCCAGCCGTGCTGGTCGTAGAGGAACACCGGCAGGGCCACCACGAACCAGACGTCGCGCGCCGCGAACAGGCACAGCCTGGCCGCCGAGAGCACGTTGACCGCCCGCGACTTGGAGAACGCCTCGGAGAACTTGGGCTTGTGCTTCTGGCGCCCCAGGTCGGCCTTGAGACGGACCAGCGACAGCGCCAGCACGCCAGCGAGCATCACCGCCATGGCGATGACGGCACCGCGGAAGCCGATCAGCGTGAGCAGCAGCCCGCCGAGGAAGAAGCCCGCGCCCTTCAGTGCGTTCTTCGAGCCGGTAAGGATCGCCACCCAGCGGTAGAGCGCGCTCTGCGCACTGGCGCTCTCCTTGGGCACCAGCACCTTGACCGCGCTCTTGGCGCTCATCTTGTTGAGGTCCTTGGCGATCCCCGAGAGCGCCTGGGCCGCCATCACCCAGGGCACGGTCAACGCCGCCGCGGGCACCATCAGCATCGCCAGCGCCACGATCTGCAGGCCGAGGCCCACGTTCATGGTGCGATTGAGCCCCAGGCGCGCGCCCAGCCAGCCCCCCACCAGGTTGGTGACCACCCCGAAGGCCTCGTAAAAGAGGAACAGCATGGCCACTTCCAATGGGCTGTAGCCCAGCTGGTGGAAATGAAGCACCACCAGCATGCGCAGGGCGCCATCGGTGAGGGTGAAGGCCCAGTAGTTGCCGGTGATCAGCAGGTACTGGCGAACCTCGAAAGGCAGCGCCTTCAGTCGACTTGCAAGTCTTGCGTCAGGCATTGCCCACCTGTCCACGTCCCACCTTCAGGGCCAGCTCGGCGGTACGGTTGGCGTAGCCCCACTCGTTGTCGTACCAGGCGTAGAGCTTGAGCTGGGTGCCGTTCACCACCATGGTCGAGAGCGCATCGATGATCGAGCTGCGCGGATCGGTGCGGTAGTCGATGGAGACCAACGGGCGCTCCTCATAGCCCAGGATGCCGGCGAGTTCGCCCTCGGCGGCGGCCTCGAGCGCCGCATTGACCTCCTCCACGGTGACCTCGCGCTCCAGTTCGAAGACCATGTCGGTGAGCGAAGCGTTGGCCAGCGGCACGCGCACGGCGTGGCCGTTGAGCTTGCCGGTGAGCTCCGGGAAGATCGCCGTGATCGCCTTGGCCGAGCCGGTGGTGGTGGGGATCAGGCTCATGCCGCAGGCCCGGGCCCGGCGGAGATCCTTGTGCGGGGCGTCGAGGATCGTCTGGGTATTGGTGATGTCGTGCACCGTGGTCATGGAGCCGTGGCGAATGCCGAAGGTCTCGTGAATCACCTTCACCGCCGGCGCCAGGCAGTTGGTAGTGCAACTCGCCGCGGTGACGATGCGGTGCACCTCGGGATCGTACTTGTCGTCATTGACGCCCATCACCACGTTGAGCACGTCGCCGTCCTTGAGCGGCGCCGTCACCACCATGCGGGCCACGCCCTGGTCGAAGTAGGGGGCAAGCTGCGTGCTCTTCTTGACCGTGCCCGAGGCTTCGATCACCACATCGCAGCCCGACCAGTCGCTGTCGCCGAAGCCGCGGTTGGCGCTGAAGGCGATGGACTTGCCGTCGACCACGAGGGCCTCGCCGTCGGCCTGAATGCCCTGCCCCGGCGCCCACTGGCCGTGAACGGAGTCGAACTCCAGCAAGTGGACGAAGGTTGCAGCATCGCCGCCCGGGTCGTTGATGCGCACCACCTCGACGTCGCCCCGCTGGACATGGGGCCACAAGCTGCGAAACGTCAGTCGCCCCATGCGACCGAAACCGTTGATGCCGATGCGCAAGGTCATGAATGATCTCCTGGAAAGTGCGGCGCTGTGCCAAGTGTAATTGCGCTGGCGTCATAATATATGAAATTCCATATATAAACTATCCAAGCACACTAACATGACCGTCCCATGACACTGGCACCAGCCACACCGCTTGCAACGGTAGCTTCGCCCTCAACAGGCCGCCAGCGTATCGCCTTGCGTCGCGCGCGACTCCGGATCCCGGAGCGCCATCTCCAGCCAGCGTGACATATCGGCGCCGGCCGGCATCGCCGCCACCTCATCCCCATTCTCAGCGGCCGTCAGCGAGAAACGCCGCGCATAGTCATGCATGCGCTGCGCTTCGTCGGCGAGTGCCGCCGCATTGCCGGCCGCGCCTTCCACCAGGCGTGCGCTGTCCTGGGTAGTGGTTTCCATCTGTAGCATCGCCTGGTTGACCTGCTCGATGCCGTGTCGCTGCTCGCTGGAGGCCCGGGATATCTCGCCCATCAGCACACTGACCCGTTCTATGGCGACAAGAATCGCCCGAGTGTGCTCGGCCGCTTCACGAGAGAGCGCATTGCCTTGTTCGATACTCTGGCTCGAGGCCTGGATGCGGCTGCGGATCTCCTTGGCCGCACTGGCACTGCGCGTGGCCAGGTCGCGCACCTCCGTGGCCACCACGGCGAAACCACGGCCCTGGTCGCCGGCGCGGGCGGCTTCCACCGAGGCGTTCAGGGCCAGAATATTGGTCTGGAAGGCGATGCTCTCGATCAGGCCGATAATGGACTGAATCTCGTCGGAGTGGCCATGGATCGCCTCCATGGTGGTCAGGAACTGCTGGATCACCGCATCCCCCTCCCGCGCCTTGGCGGACGCATCATCCGCCGAGCGACTGACGCCCTGGGCGTGTTCGGCATTTTGCGCCACGGTGGCGGTCAGCTCCTCGAGGCTCGATGCCGTCTGCTCCAGGGCCGACGCCTGCTGTTGGGTCTGGCTCGCCAATGACTGGTTGCCTTCCGCCAGGGCCAGGCTGCCATGATGGACCCGCTCGCTGCTCGCCAGTACACGGCCGACGGTGTCGGTGAGCGAGCGCTGCATGGTAGCCAGCTCAGCGAACAGCTGGCCGATCTCATTGTTGCCGCGCCGCTCCACCGGCGTCGCCAGATCGCCGGCGGCGATTCGCTGGAAGTGCTCGACGATGCGCCGTAAGGGCTTCAGCACGTTGACGCGCACGCCCCACACCACGACGGCGATCAGCGCCAGCGCCGCCAGCAGAGTGCCGACCACGCCCCCGTTCAACCAGTCCGAGGTCCGTCCGAAACGCTCGGCGAGGTGCTGGCCCAGCAGCTGGTTACGGTCGAAAAAAGCGTCGATGGTCTCGATGAAGCGCTCGCTGCTCTGCGTCACTCGCGACTGTCCGGAAAGATAGCCGGTGACGTCGGCGTCCTGCAGCAACCCCAGTTGCAAGCGCAGGTTGTTGTCGTGCAGCGAGCGAAAGTGCTCTTCCAGCGTCTCGACCAGCGCCTGCTGATCGCGCTCGTGAGGCGCCTCGAGAAAGCGCTGGAACGCCCGGCTGGCATCGTCCAGCAGCGCCTCTGCCGATTCGATGACCGGACCCGGACGGTCGAAGGAAGGGGTACGCAGCAGTTCGGCAGCACGATCCATTTCGACGCGTGCGCGCAGCAGGGCATTGTAGGCCGCATTGAGGTCACGCTCCTGGCGCACGTTGGTCTCGTTCAGCGTGGCAAAGGCCTCGCGCCCCACCTGATTGGCGGCGAGCCCCAGTCCGCCGATGGCCAGAATCAGGGTGCTGAAGGCCACCAGTACGAGGGTCCAGCTCGTCCTGACGGTCATGTTGTCGAGCCGTTTCATGGGGGGATCTCTGTTCCGCTATGTAGGTTTCGCTACATTAGCGGGACAAGATGACGATACGGTGTCACCGTGGACATGCGGCGTTGGCAGTCCGAACAAAAGAAAGCGCGGCGGCGGAAGACCCGCCGCCGTGCCTGAAGAGTCGCTGGCGTGAGACGCTCAGCCGTAGCGGCCGGTGATGTAGTCCTCTGCCTTCTTGGTCGCGGGGCTCGAGAACATCATCTGGGTGTCGTTGTACTCGATGATCTCGCCGAGGTGGAAAAACGCCGTGTAGTCGGCCACCCGCGCCGCCTGCTGCATGTTGTGGGTCACCGTGATGATGGTGAACTGCTGCTTGAGCTTGTCCATCAGATCCTCGATGGTCGCCGTGGAGATGGGGTCCAGGGCCGAGGTGGGCTCGTCCATCAGGATGACATCGGGCTGCACGGCGATGGCCCGGGCAATGCACAGGCGCTGCTGCTGGCCGCCGGAGAGCGAGGTGCCGGGCTGGTGCAGCTTGTCCTTCACCTCCTCCCACAGGCCGGCATCACGCAGCGCCTTTTCCACCAGCTCGTCCTGATCGGCCTTGCGGCTCACCAGGTCGTGCATGCGCGGGGCATAGGCAACGTTTTCGTAGATCGACTTGGGAAAGGGATTGGGCTTCTGGAACACCATCCCCACGCGGCGGCGCAAGGCGACCTCGTCCATTTTCACGGCGTTGACGTCGAAACCGTCCATCTCGACGAGGCCGCGGATCGTCACGCCGGGAATCAGGTCGTTCATGCGATTGAGGCAGCGCAGGAAGGTCGACTTGCCGCACCCGGAGGGGCCGATCAAGGCGGTGACGTTCTTCTGGAAGATGTCGATACTGAGGCTCTTGAGCGCCTGGGTCTCGCCGTACCACAGGCTAAGGTCGCGCACGCGGATACTCAGGTCGTGGCAGGCCTGTTCATTGCGCGTGACCGGTTGACCGACCTCGGGCTCGGGCGAATTGACAGCCACCTTGGGAGTCGTGCTTTGCAGGGAAGTCATGAAATCGTCCTCTGTAACGGGCTGGCGCTTACCAGCGACGCTCGAATTTCTTGCGCAGGATGACGGCGGTGGCGTTCAAAAAGATCAGGATCGACAGCAGCACCAGGATGCCACCGGCGGTCTTCTCGACGAAGGCCCGTTCGGGTTCGCCTGCCCAGGTGAAGACCTGCGCCGGCAGCACCGTGGCGGCCTGGGTGAACGACGCCGAGACATCGGGAATGAAGGCCACCATGCCCACGATGATCAGCGGCGCGGTTTCCCCCATGGCCTGGGCCAGGCCGATGATCGAGCCGGTCATGATGCCGGGCATGGCCAGTGGCAGGACGTGGTCGCGCACCACCTGCCAGCGCGAGCAGCCCACCCCGAAGGCGGCGTGGCGGATGGAGTCCGGTACGCTGCGCAGCGCCGTGCGCGTGGCAATGATGATCACCGGCAGGGTCATCAGCGCCAGTGTCATGCCGCCCACCAACGGCGAAGAGCGCGGGACGCCGAAGAAGTTGATGAAGATCGCCAGGCCCAGCAGGCCGAACAGGATCGAAGGGATCGCCGCCAGGTTGTTGATGTTGATCTCGATGAACTGGGTGAACCGGTTGTCCGGCGCAAACTCCTCTAGGTAAACCGCCGTCATCACGCCGATGGGAAAGGCGATGGCCAGGGTCACCAGCATGGTCAGCACGGTGCCCACGGCGGCGGAGAGGATCCCCGAGGCCTCGGGCATCTTGGAATCGCCCGTGGTGAAGAAGGTCGTATTGAACTTCAGCTCCACCCGGCCCTCTTCCACCAGTTCGTCCACGGTGGCCTGCTGGGCTTCGTTGAGCTTGTGGCGATGCCTCTTGAGGTACTGGTCGACCTGGCTGTCCGCCAGCACCCAGCGGGTCTCGGTGGTGCCCAGCAGTTCGGGATTGTCGCGAATCTGCCCCGGGATCAAGCGCTCGAAGGTGCGGCTCACCAGCCGCGACACCTCGGGATCCAGGGCAGCCCGCCCCATCCGCTGGGCCTCCTCGTTGTAATCGATCTCGACCTGTATCTGGGCCTGCTGGAAGGCCGGCAGGCCCTTGCCCAGCATGTCGGCGAAGAACAGCACCAGGAAGAGGCCGGCCAGCCCCAGGGCCCCCATGGAGATCCACTTGAGACGCGCCGACTTGCGGTGGCGCTTCCTCAGCTGGGCGCTGATATCGTCGAAGGATTGACTCATTGCGGCGATTCCTCGGCGTTACAGGTTGTTGACGCGATACTTCTCGCGGAAGCGGCGGATCATCAGCACCGAGACCAAGTTTAGGCTCAGCGTCACCGCGAAGAGCACCAGGCCCAGAGCAAAGGCGGAGAGCGTCTCGGCACTCTCGAACTCCAGGTCTCCCGTCAGCGCCGCCACGATCCGTACCGTCACCGTGGTCATGTCCTCGAGCGGGTTGGCGGTGAGGTTGGGGCGCATGCCCGCCGCCATGACCACGATCATGGTCTCGCCCAGGGCGCGGGAAACCGCCAGCAGCGAGGCGGAGATGATGCCCGGCAAGGCCGCCGGAATGACCACGTCGCGAATCGTCTCGCCGTGTGTCATACCCAGTGCCAGCGACCCCTGACGCATGCTGTCAGGCACCGAGTTGATCACATCGTCGGAGAGCGACGAGATGAAGGGGATGATCATGATTCCCATCACCACGCCCGGCGCCACGGCGTTGTTGAAGGAGGCATCCAGGCCGAAAAAGCCAGCCACATCGACGATGATCGGTGCCACGGTGATGGCGGCGAAGAAGCCGTAGACCACGGTGGGAATGCCGGCCAGCACTTCGAGGGTCGGCTTGGCCAGGGTGCGCACGCGCTTGGGCGCGAACTCGGCCATGTAGATGGCCGCCAGCAGGCCGACGGGGATCGCCACCAGCATGGCAATGGCGGTGATCATGAAGGTACCCGCGAACAGCGGTACCGAGCCGAACTGGGCGGCGCTGGCGCCCTCCTCGGCGCGCCCCGCCGCGGCCAGGAAGCTGGCGCCCGGGTTCCAGACCGTGCCGGTCACGAAGTCCCAGAAGCTGTGCATCTGGAAGAAGCGCAGCGCCTCGAAAACGATGGAAAAAAGGATCCCGAAGGTGGTGAAGATCGAGATCAGCGCCGCCGTGACCAGGATGGCGCGAATCACCCGTTCAATGGCCTTGCGCGCATGGAAGTCGGGACGTACCTGCTGGATGCCCACCATCAGGCCGGCGGCGGCCACCACCAGGCTGGCCGCGAGCAGGTAGAGGGTGGGAATCTCGGCTCCCAGCAACAGCATGAAGAAGGCGCCCGCGGCCCCCACCAGCAGCGCCGGCCCGGCCGTGGCCAGCACCGTGAACCAGGCGTATTGATCGGGCTGGGCGTACATGGCCGTGCCGCTGGCGCGCACCTTGGCCGCCTTGGCCCGCCCCAGGAAGAAGGCCACCAGCCCCAGCACCAGCAGGACGCCGCTGAACAGGGCAAGGAGTTGGTTGGTCTGCATCGCTCTCTCTCGGTGATCTGTCGACGGCAGGCGTGACTGCCGGAACGTGCGACGGCCGGCAGCCCGTGGCTGCCGGCCGGATCAGGCATCCATGCCTCATGGCGCGTTACTTGAGGTCTTCGACCTCGAGTTGAGCACGGTTGGCGACCTTCTCACGGGTCTGCTCGCGCTCGGCTTCCGGCAGCGGGATCAGACCAAGGTCGGTCAGGTAGCCGCCCTCACCGATCATGGTCTCGGAGACGAACATGTCAACGTAGTCATAGAGCGGGGGCACCTCTTCTGCGTGCTGGTTCTTGACGTAGAAGAACAGCGAGCGAGCCACGGGATAATCGCCGGAGCTGATCGCCTCGGATTCCGGCTCGACGCCATCGATGCTGGAAGCAATCAGGGCATTGGGGTTCTCGACCAGGAAAGAGTAGCCGAAGATGCCGAAGGCGTCGGTGTCCTCGGTGAGGCGCTGGACGATCAGGTTGTCGTTCTCCCCGGCATCGATGTAGGCCCCGTCGGCGCGGATCTCGGTATAGCCCTCACCACCGTAGGCTTCCATTTCCTCGGAGGCGGCTTCCATGACCAGCTCCTCGAAGGCATCCCGGGTACCGGAAGTGCTGGGCGGCCCGTAGATGGAAATCTCGCGATCCGGCAGGGCGGAATCGATGTCGCTCCAGTTGCTGTAGGGGTTATCGGCCAGCTCTCCGTCCACCGGCACCTGGGCGGCGACGGCCAGGAACAGCTGCTCGAGGGTCAGCTCCATGGCCTCGTTGGTGCTGGACTGGGCGAAGACGATGCCGTCGGAACCGATCTTGACCTCGGTGACGTCAGTGACGCCGTTGTCGATGCAGCGCTCCAGCTCGGACACCTTGATGCGGCGTGAAGCGTTGGAGATGTCCGGCGTGCCTTCACCCACACCGTTGCAGAACAGGCGGATGCCGCCACCGGAACCGGTGGACTCGATGACCGGCGTGGGGTACTGGGTCACCGCACCGAACTCCTCGGTCACGTAGCTGGCGAACGGGTAGACGGTGCTGGAGCCGACGATGCGGATCTGGTCGCGGGCATGGGCCACGGTAGCAGCACCCATGACCGCAGCGGCGATCACGGTCGTCTTGAAGGCACGAGACTTGAGGATGCGGTTCATGCGAGTCACTCCTGTCGATGAGAGAATTCATCCTGCGCACGGCATACGTTGCCGCAGGCAGATGACAGCTTCGTGACAGGGTAGAAAAAATTCCGCGCTACGCGGTCAGCCGGCGCAGCGCCAGATTGCCCAACAGCGAGACGACCAGCATCGTTGTCACCATGGGCCAGACGCTCTCGATCTCGAAGGCGCCCACCATGAAGCCGGCGAACGCACCGCTGGAGAACTGGATGCCGCCCAGCAGCGCCGTGGCAGTGGCGCTGATGTGGCTGAAGTGCTCGAGCAGCGACGAGATGGCATTGGGCGTGATCAGGCCGATCATGCCGGTGAAGAGCATCACCAGCGGCACCACCGTGGCCAGCGACGCCAGCCCCAGGGCCGCCACCCCAGTCAGCCCCAGAGCCGCCACCAGTTGGATGGCGAGCCCCAGGCGCAGATTCTGCTGTGGGGTACGCCGGCGCAGCAGGTGGATATTGACCCGGTTGGAGCCGGCGATGACCAAAACGTTGACGCCGAACACCACCGGGTACATCGCCGGGGAGAGCCCGAAGTGCTCGATGTAGAGAAACGGCGAGGCGGTGACGAAGGCGAACAGCCCGGCAAAGGAGGCCGCCACGGCACAGACGTAGCCCATCCCCTCGCGGTGGGAGAGCACGCTTAAGTAGTTGGCCAATACCTGGCGAAAGGAGGCCGCCGGCTGGCCGGGGGGTCGCGTTTCCGGCAGCCGCGTGCCCAGCAGCCACAGCAGGAAGGCGGCGTATGCGGCCAGGAAGACGAAAATCAGCCACCAGTCGGCGAGATAGAGCAACCCGCTGCCCACCGCCGGCGCCACCAGCGGCGCCAGCATCAGGATCATCGCCATGGTGGACATCACCCGCGCCGCCTCGCGGCCGCTGAAACAGTCGCGCACGATGGCCGCCGAATTGACCACGCAGGCGCCGCCTCCCAGTGCCTGCAGAAAGCGCCAGGTGAGTAGTTCGGGCAGCGAGTCGACGGTGGTGATAGCCAGGCTCGCCAGCAGGAAGGCCACCAGCCCGGCGAGCAGCACCGGCTTGCGGCCCAGGCGGTCGGAGAGCGGCCCGAAGAGCAGCTGCCCCAGAGCAAAGCCGATGAGGAAGGCACTGATCGACAGCTCGGTGTGGTGGATGCTCGCCCCCACCGACGCCGCCAGGGCGGGCATGGCCGGCAGGTAGGCATCGATGGCGAACGGGGCGAGCGCGGTGTTGGCGGCCACCAGCAGGGCGACGCGTCGCGGATCGAGGCTCAAGGGCCCTCCCTTTTCGCGAATTTCGATAGGCCGCTAATGATAGCCGGTTTCGACCAGCCTGTCGTGCCAGAGGCTGTCGCCCTGCCGGGGCGCTTATTGGTAGAGTGTCAGCATAGTCCCTTCCACGGAGTCCTCCATGGCCCAAGACCTGCTGTCACAGCTCAAGGCAATGACCACCGTGGTCGCCGACACCGGCGACCTGGAGGCCATCCGCCGCTTTCAACCCCACGACGCCACCACCAATCCCTCGCTGATCCTGCAGGCGACCCAGAAGGCGGAGTGGCGCGAACGCCTGGCGGCGATTGCCAAGCGCTGCACCGATATCGACGATGCCCTGGACGCGGTGGCCGTGGAGATCGGCAGCGAGGTTAGCGAGCTGGTGCCCGGCTACGTCTCCACCGAGGTCAGCGCCCGCCTCTCCTTCGACACCGACGCGACCCTGGCCCGCGCCCGCTCGCTGATCGAGCGCTACGCCCGCCACGGCGTCGAGCCGGAGCGCATCCTGATCAAGATCGCCTCTACCTGGGAGGGCATCCGCGCCGCCCAGCAGCTGGAGCGCGAAGGCATCCGCACCAACCTGACGCTGCTGTTCAGCTTCACCCAGGCCCGCGCCTGCGCCGATGCCGGCGTTACCCTGGTCTCGCCGTTCGTCGGCCGCATTCTCGACTGGTACCAGGCCCGGGACCCGGACGCCGACCTGAGTGGCGACAACGACCCCGGCGTGCAGTCGGTGAAGCGCATCTACGACCACTTCAAGGGACATGGCTACCGCACCGTGGTGATGGGCGCGAGCTTCCGCAACGCCGGCGAGATTCTTGCCTTGGCCGGCTGCGATCGCCTGACCATCTCCCCGAAACTGCTCGGCGAGTTGGCGGAGACCCAAGGCGAACTCGAGCGGCGACTGAGCCCCACGGACGCCGAAACCTCGCCGCCCGAGCCCCTGGACGAGGCGGAATTCCGCTGGGATCTCAACGATGACGCCATGGCCACCGAGAAACTGGCCGAGGGCATTCGCAAGTTCACTGCCGACCAGCGCAAGCTGGAGTCCATGCTCGGCGAACTGCGTCAGAGCTGACCGGCAGCCATCCCGAATCGCCGAGGGCGCCTCAAGGCGCCCTCGGCATGGGTAGATGGCACGACTCGGAGCCGCCGAGTCAGTCGTGATGTGAGGTGGACGCCTGGGCCTCGAGCATCTCGACCAGCGGCTGGAACTCTTCGCGGTTGTGCTCGTTCATGTGCATGAGGATGCGATGCGCCTCGAGGATACGCTGACGCGTTGCCTCGAGGTCGGCGGGCACCTCGGGCAGGTCGCACAGCTCGCACACTTCGGTGATCGGCGCCTCCACCATGGTGAAGAACTGGGCGAACCCCATCACCTCGAGCATGCGCTGCACGTCGGGGTTGTCCGCCACGATGGCGGGCTTGTGGTCGATCTTGTCCTGAACGGCCATGGCGACCTTGGCCAGGAAACCCAGGGCGGTGGAGTCCACATTGGTGGCCTCGCGCAGATCGATGATCAGCGACTTGAGCCCCGGCGTCTCGGCCAGCTTCTCGGCCTGGCTGTCCAAGGTGGCACACAGGGTCAATCGTACGTCGCCGCAAAGCTTGAGTACGAAGACCCCTGAGTCGAACGCCGCTTTGACGCGGCCCTCATTGGTGATCATCGGCAAATCCGCTCAACAACATGATCGTTACATCATCCGGCAACTCTGTCCCTTCGTACTCCCCTTCGACAGCGCTTTCCGGGGAAGTATTCAGGGCCAGGCTGTCACGCAGCTGCGCCAGCGTGGTGCAGGCCAGGATGCGCTGCTCCAGTTCTCTGAGCCGCGCGTCGAGGGTCTCACCCGGCAAGCACTCCAGCACGCCATCCGAACACAGCCATAGCTGGAAGTTCGCCGGCAACTCACAGGATAGTCGCGGGTAGCTCACCTTGGGGAACAGCCCCACCGGCATGCCCTCCCCGGGGAGCTCGGAGACCTGGCCATCGACCACCAGCAGCGGCTTGGGCAGTTGGGCGCCGAGCGAATAGTGAAGAGTATGGTCGCGATGGTCAATGACCCCGACGAACAAGGTGGCATGCTTGCCGATGCCGGTGTCGAGCAGCTCGCGGTTGAGGTCGGCCAGCCAACGCGGCGGCAGCTCCTGCGGGGCTTGTCCGTCCCACTCGGCCAGCCAGCGGTTGCACAGCGACTTGAGCAGCACGGTAACGAACGCCGAGGAGGCACCGTGCCCCGAAACGTCGGCGAAGTAGAACAGCGAGAAACGCTCGTCGAAGCGCTGGAAGTCGAGAAAGTCGCCCGAGAGATAGAGCGACGGCGCCATCCAGTAGTCGCAGGTCACCCCGCCCAGGGTCTGATCATGGGGGGGCAGCAGCTTGCGCTGGATCTGCCCCCCGGCCTGCTGGTCCAGCCGCAGCATCGCCAGATGAGTCTCCAGGCTCTCGTTGAGCTCCTCCAGGTGGGCGTTGAGCTGCGCCAGGCGTTCGCGATCCCGGACGCGCTCCGCTTCCAGGCAGTGCAGCTCGATCGCCTTGCGGATCATGCGCCGCAGCAGCTGGCCGTGGCGCAGCGGCTCCACCACGTAGTCGACGAGGCCCAGATCCACCGCCGTGAGCAGGTCGGCGTCGAGCCGCGAGTCGCTGACCACCAGGGTGGGCAGGCGCTCACTGAAGGTCGCCCACTCGCGGCTGGGTACCGCACGGGCATGCACCACCACCAGGGCGGTGTCCGCCGGCAGGTCGTCGAGGGTCTCGACGGCCATCACCGCCAGGCCGTCCCGGGCGATGGTGTCCGCCAGGGCGTCACGATAGTCGCCGGGCTCATCGAGCACACCAATCAACGGCTTGGCTGCATCCATGGTGCTGGCCTCAGTCGGCGAAGTCGGCATCGTCGAAATCGAACTCGTCGGTGGCAAAGGGATCCTCGCCCAACTCGCCATCGCTGACTTCGAAGCGACGCTGCTGCAGATAGGCGTCGCGGATGAAACTGTAGCGATCGCCGCGAATCATCTCTTCCTGGTCGAGCAGCCCGGCACGGGTATCCACCACCCGCAGCGCCAGCAAGGCGTAACGCACCTCGTCGTCGTCCAGGTAGGTGAGCGGGTAGGTGTAGGAGTCGGCCGGCAGGCCAGTGGTATCGCGCACCGTGCTCGGCCCCAGGAAGGGCAGCACCAGGTAGGCCCCCTCGCCGACGCCCCACACGCCCAGGGTCTGGCCGAAATCCTCCTCGCGACCGGTGATCTCCATGTGGGTGGCGAAGTCCCACAGGCCGCCGATGCCCACCGTGGTGTTGATCACGAAGCGCGCCCCGGCGATGCCGGCGTTGCCCGGCTTGCCCTGCAGCAGGCTGTTGAGCAGCGTGCGCGGCTCACCGAGGTTGGCGAAGAAGTTGCCCACGCCGGTCTGCACCGGCTGCGGGGTCACGGTGCGGTAGCCGCGCGCCACCGGCTTGAGCACGGCACGGTCCACGGCGTCGTTGAAGGCGAACACGCGACGGTTGAAGCCCTCCCAGGGGTCGTCCGGGTGACGCTCCTCGGGGGCGGGGGTGCTGGCACAGCCGGCCAGCAGCGCCACCAGCGCGAGGGCTGCCAGGCCGCGACTCAGGGGTCCCTTGCGTTGTCTGTCCATTGCACTGCCTCTCTGCACATCCTGCTTGCGCCCCTGCCTCATTGTCGGCGTACCACGACACTGCCGGCACTGTAGCCGGCGCCGAAGGAACAGACCACCCCCAACGCCCCCGGTGCCAGATCGGCCCGGTGGAGGTGAAAGGCGATGATCGAACCCGCCGAGCTGGTGTTGGCGTAGCGGTCGAGGATTACCGGCGCCTCGCTGGGCGTCGGATCGCGGCCGAGTACGCGGCGGGCGATGAGATCGTTCATGTGGCGATTGGCCTGGTGCAGCCAGAGCCGCGAGAGCTCGCTGCTCTCGATCCCCAAGCTCGCGAGGTGGCTTCCGATCAGTTCGGCCACCAGCGGGCAGACCTCCTTGAACACCCGCCGCCCCTCCTGCACGAACAGCTTGTCGGCGGCCTGCGGATCGCTGTCGGTGACCCGGTTGAGAAAACCGGCGTTGTTACGGATGGCGTTGGAGAAGCGCGTCCGGAGCCGAGTGCCGAGCACCGTGAAGCGCGTCTCGGCCATGGCCAGGTCGTCGCGCTCGAGGACCACAGCGGTGCAGGCATCGCCAAAGATGAAGTGGCTGTCGCGATCCTGGAAGTTGAGGTGGGCCGAGCAGATTTCGGGACTCACCACCAGGGCGCGGCGGACATTCCCGGCGCGAATGGCGTTGACGGCGGACTCGATGGCAAAGGTGGCCGAGCTGCATGCCACGTTCATGTCGAAGGCATAGCCGCCGGCGCCCAGCGCTGCCTGCAGCTCCACGGCCACCGCCGGGTAGGGGCGCTCGAGGTTGGAGCAACCGACGATCACCAGGTCGATGTCGCCGGCTGCCACGCCGGCCGATGCCAACGCCTCGCCTGCGGCGGTCAGGCCCATCTCGCACTGGATGGAGGGCTCATCGTCGCGCCGCTGGGGGAGGCGCGGGCGCATGCGCTCCGGGTCGAGGATGCCCTCGGCGTCGAGCACGTAACGGCTGTGGATCCCCGACGCCTTGACGATGAAATCGACGCTCGAGTGCGTGAGGGGCGCTCGCTCCCCACGCGCGATGGCCTCGGCCTGGCGCGCATTCTCGGCGTCCACCCAGGCATTGAAGGCATTCACCAGTGAGGCGTTGTCGATGGCGTGTTCCGGTGTGTACAACCCCGTGCCGGTGATCACGACCTCTGTCATGCGGTTCTCCCTTGCAGGGCCCTCGGGCCACTCCTGCGCACCGGCATCGCCGATGCCCTGATCTCGTTGCTGTCGTGTCAGTGGTTCTTCTTGTGGTCTGTCAGCTCGGCCCAGCGCTTCTCGAGGCGCTTGGCCGAGACGGGAAAGCAAGTGCCGAGCTGCTGGGCGAAGAGCGACACCCGCAGCTCCTCGATCCACCAGCGAAACTCGACCAGGGCCGGGTGCTCATGACCGCCGCGTCGCTGGCTCTCGCGACGTGCGGCAAGGCGCTCCTCGAACGCCTGCACCTCCTGCATGTGCATCTGGTCGCGCATGCGCTCCCGCGGTGCCTTCTCGAGGCGAATCAGCGCCGCCTCCATGTAGCGCGGGTACTCGGCCAGCCATTCACCGGCCTCGGTGACGAAACCGGGGTGCACCAGCCGCCCCATCTGCGCCTGAATGTCACTGTAAACCAGCGCCAGGGCCAGGCTCAGCTGCCCCTTCAACGCCTTGGTGACCGCCAAATGGCCCTTGAGAGCAGACTCCAGCGTCGCCACCAGCGCCTCGGCCTGGGGCACCAATGCCTCGCGGGTCTCGGCCAGACGCGCCTCCAGCTCGGCGTTCGAGCGCGGCAGCGGGTCCTCCGCCACCACCTGCTGGAACACCGCACTCACCACATCGTCGACGAGCTGGCGCTTGCTGCCCACCTTGGCGAAGAGTAGCGCGCAGGTCTCGAGCCCCTTGAGCCGCTCGATCTCCCGCACCGCCTCGGGCAGGCGGTGCATGGCCAAGCGCACGATCCCCTGGCAATGGGCCTCCCGTGCCTTGTCGGGGTGATCGAAGAGCTCCACCCGAAACCGCTCGCCCTCGGGCACCAGCGCCGGATAGGCCTCCACGCGGATGCCCGCCTGGGATGTGACCCTTGACTCGGGCAGCGGCGTGACCGGCAGCGCTGCCACCGGGGCTTCGAGGCGCGCTTCCTCGGCCAGCGCCCGAGCCCCCTGCCCTGCCGCCTGCTCGAAGCGGCGCTCCAGCTCGCGCAGGTCGCGCCCCTGCCCCAGGGTATGGCCCTCATGGTCGACCACGCGCAGGTTCATCACCAGATGGGGCTCAAGGGTGTCGAGGCGCCAGTCATCGGGGTGGACCCGCACGCCGGTCTTGCGCCGCAGGAAATCGCCCAGCGCCTCGGTAAGCGGTACGTCATCCGGGGTGAGCGTCTCGAGGGCGGCGTCCACCCAGTCGGGAATGGGCACCACCTGGCGGCGCACTGACTTGGGCAGCGACTTCATCAGGGCGATGCACTTCTCGCGCCGAAGCCCCGGCACCAGCCACTCCAGGCGCGCCGCCGGCAGCTGCGGCAGCATGGCGGCGGGCACGGTGAGGGTGACCCCGTCGTCCAGCGCGCCGGGCTCGAAGCGGTAGTCGAGCGGGTAGCGCACCCCGTTCAACACCAGCTCGTCGGGATAGTCGGCGGCGGTGACCTCCTCGGCCTCGCGGGCCTGCACGGCGCGCCGGTCGAACTTGAGAATCTCGGGGTCGGCGGCCTCGGCCTTCCTGCGCCACGCCTCGAACCCCTTGCCGTTATACACGTCTTCGGGGATGCGTGCGTCATAGAACGCGAACAGGGTCTCTTCGTCGACCAGGATGTCGCGCTTGCGCGCCCGGTCCTCGAGTTCCTCGACCTCGGCAATCAACGCGCGGTTATGGGTGAAGAACGCCCCCTTGGTGCGGAACTCCCCCTCCACCAGGGCACGGCGGATGAACAGCTCGCGTGCTTCCCGGGGGGCGATGGGCCCGTAGTGCACCCGGCGCCCGCTGACGATGGGCAGGCCGAACAGCGTCACCTGCTCCTTGGCCACTACCTGGGCGCGCTTCATCTCCCAGTGCGGCTCGCTGTAGCTGCGCTTGACGAGATGCCCCGCCACGGGCTCGATCCACTGCGGGTCGATCCTGGCCACGGTGCGCGCAAAGAGCCGGCTGGTCTCCACCAGCTCGAAGGCCATCAGCCACTTGGGTGCCTTCTTGGCCAGTCCCGAGCCGGGATGGATGACGAACCGGCGATTGCGCGCCCCCAGGTACTCGCGATTCTCGGTGGCAAGCCCCAGGTGCGAGAGCAGCCCGGGAAGCAGCGCCTGGTGCAGCGACACGGCGTTCTGGCGGCGCGCCTGGACGCGCGCCTCCTCGTCATCGGGCAGGGAGGCTGGCGGCGGCACCTCGATGTCCATCTCACGCAGCTGCTGACGCAGCTGGCGGAAGGTGTCGTGCCATTCGCGCATGCGCAGGTAGTTGACGTAGCGCTCCTTGCACCAGCGCCTCAGCTGGTTGCCGGAGAGCGTTTCGCGAGCCGCCTCGAAGCCGTGCCAGAGGTTGAGCAGCGCCACGAAGTCGGACTCCGGGTCCTGCCAGCGCCGGTGGGCCTGGTCGGCGGCCTCGCGCTTGTCCGCCGGGCGGTCGCGGGGATCCTGCACGGCCAGTCCGGCCACCACGATCAGCACCTCGCGCAGGCCGCCCTGGTCGGCCCCGGCCAGCACCATGCGCGCCAGGCGCGGGTCAATGGGCAGGCGTGCCAGCTTGCGCCCCAGGGGGGTGAGCCGCTGGCTCTCGTCCACCGCCCCCAGCTCGAAGAGCAGCTTGAAGCCGTCGGTGACGAAGCGCGAGTCCGGCGGGTCGACGAAGGGGAAATCCTCGATGTCGCCGAGCTTGAGGGACAGCATGGAGAGGATCACCGAGGCCAGGTTGGTGCGGCGAATCTCCGGGTCGGTGAATTCGGGGCGAGCGAGGTAGTCCTCCTCATCGTAGAGGCGGATGCACACCCCCTCGGCGACGCGCCCGCAGCGCCCCTTGCGCTGGTCGGCGCTGGCCTGGCTGACCGGCTCCACCGGCAAGCGCTGGATCTTGGCGCGGTAGCTGTAGCGGCTGATGCGCACCAGGCCCGGGTCGATCACGTAGCGGATGCCCGGTACGGTGAGCGAGGTCTCGGCGACGTTGGTGGCCAGCACGATGCGCCGCCCCTTGTGCGGGGCGAAGACGCGGTTCTGCTCAGCGTTGGAGAGCCGCGCATAGAGCGGCAGGATCTCGGTGCCCTTGAGGTCGGCGCGGCGCAGGGTGTCGGCGGTCTCGCGGATCTCGCGCTCGCCGGGCAGGAATACCAGGATGTCGCGCGGCCCGTGGAACCAGCGCTTGTCGCGCTCGATCTGCTCGATCTCCTCCACCGCATGCAGGATACCCTCCTGCAGGGTGCGGTCGGCCTCGTCGTCGGCCTCGCGAACCAGGGGCCGGTAGCGCACCTCCACCGGGTAGGTGCGCCCGGACACCTCCACCACCGGCGCCGGCACTGGCTCGGCCTGTTCTCCCTGCTGGCTTTTGCCGGGCAGCGCAAAATGCTCGGCAAAGCGCGCCACGTCGATGGTCGCCGAGGTGATGATCACCTTGAGGTCGGGACGGCGCGCCGTGAGCCGCTTGAGGTAGCCGAGCAGGAAGTCGATGTTGAGGCTGCGCTCGTGGGCCTCGTCGATGATGATCGCCTCGTAGCGGGTGAGGTCGGGGTCGTGACGCGTCTCGGCGAGCAGGATGCCGTCGGTCATCAGCTTGACCAGGGTGTCGTCGCCGGTCTGGTCAGTGAAGCGCACCTGGTAGCCCACCTGCTCGCCGAGCGGGGTCTGAAGCTCCTCGGCCAGGCGCGTGGCCACCGAACGCGCCGCCAGGCGACGCGGCTGGGTATGGCCGATCAGGCCGCGCCGCCCCAGGCCCAGCTCGAGGCACAGCTTGGGCAACTGGGTGGTCTTGCCGGAACCGGTCTCGCCGGCCACCACCACCACCTGGTGGTCCGCCAGGGCGGCGAGGATATCCTCGCGGCGCTCGGCCACCGGCAGCTCGGGCGGGTAGGCCAGGGTCACCGGCCGGGAAGCGCGGCGCTCGGCCAGCGCCCGGGAGCGCGCCAGCGCCTCGCCCACCTGCGCCAGGCCGCGATCCACCGGCTTGCCTTCCTTGAGGCGGCGGGCAAGGCCCGCCAGGCGCTTCTCCAGGGCGGGGCGGTCACGCAGCATGACGTCATCGAGCGCCTGACGCAGGCGCTCGAGTTCCTGGGATTCCGTTGACGCGGTGGCGGAGCGGGGACGGATTGCGGTGGTCACGACATCCTCTGACGCTGAAACGAGCCACCCGCCCCGATATGCCCGGGACGGGTGGCTCATTGTAACGCCGGCGGCGTACCGGCGGCCAATTTCGGCCATTGGCCTTGCCTATCATGCGGCAAATGCCCGCCTATCGTCGCATTGCGTTCAGCTCCCGGCCTTCGCCTGCTCTTCGTCATGCAGCTGGCGGCGCAGCACCTTACTGAATGCATGAGCGTTTTGGGCAGCCCGCTGCCCTCTCAGGAGCCGGTCTTGCCCTGCTCTTCGTCACGCAGTTGGCGGCGCAGCACCTTACCCACGTTCGTTTTGGGCAGCTCGTCGCGAAACTCGATGCGCTTGGGCACCTTGTAGGCGGTGAGTTCCTTCTTGCACCACTCGCGCAGCGTCTTCTCGTCGAGGCTGTCATCCTTGGCCACCACGAAGAGCTTGATGGCCTCGCCGCTCGCCTCGTCGGGGACGCCCACGGCGGCGGACTCCACCACGTCCGGGTGCGTGGCCACCACATCCTCGATCTCGTTGGGATAGACGTTGAAGCCCGAGACGAGAATCATGTCCTTCTTGCGATCGACGATGCGGATGTAGCCATCCTCCTGCAGCACGGCGATGTCGCCGGTGCGGAACCAACCCTCCTCGCTGAGCACCTGGGCGGTCTCCTCCTCGCGGTTCCAGTATCCCTTCATCACCTGGGGGCCCTTGACGCACAGCTCGCCCGGCTCGCCGAAGGGCAGGTCGTTGCCGTCCGCATCCACCACCTTGACCTGGGTGCCCGCCACCGGCTTGCCGATGGTGCCGAGCTGGATGGCATCGGTGGGATTGAAGCTGACGATGGGCGAGGTTTCGGTGAGACCGTAGCCCTCAGCGATGTCGCAGCCGGTCACTTCCTTCCAGCGCTCGGCCACGGCACGGGTCAAGGCCATGCCGCCCGAGATGGTGAGATGCAGGCGGGAGAAGTCCAGGGCGCGGAAATCTTCACGGTTGCACAGCGCATTGAACAGGGTATTGAGGCCAATGAAGGCGGTGAAGCGAACCTTCTGAAGCTCCTTGACGAAGCCCGGCAGGTCGCGGGGATTGGTGATGAGCACCGAATGGTTGCCGGTCTCCATCAAAAAGAGGCAATTCACCGTGAAGGTGTAGATGTGGTAGACGGGCAGCGGCGCGATCACCACCTCCTCGCCATGGTTCAGCCCCGGGCCGATGGCCTGCCCCGCCTGCAGCATGTTGGCCACCAGGTTGCGGTGGGTGAGCATGGTGCCTTTGGCCAGGCCGGTGGTGCCGCCGGTGTACTGCAGAGCGGCGATATCGTCCGGCGCACGCTCCACCTCGCGATGACTCTGGCCCGCGCCCTGCTGCAGCGCGCGGCGCAGCGGCACCGCGCCGGGCAGCCGGTAAGCCGGCACCATCTTCTTGACGTGCTTGACCACGGCGTTGATCAACAGCCGCTTGGGGAAGCCGTGCAGGTCACCCAGTTCGGTGACCACCACGTGACGGATGTCGGTGCGATCGAGAATGCGCTCGAGCTTGTCGGCCATGTTGGCCAGGATCACGATCGCCTTGGCGCCGGCATCCTTGAACTGGTGGGCCATCTCGCGCTCGGTGTAGAGCGGGTTGGTATTCACCACCACCAGACCGGCGCGCATGGCGCCGAACACCGCCACCGGGAACTGCAGGACGTTGGGCAGCTGGATGGCGATGCGATCACCCGGCTCGAGGTCGGTCTCGGTCTGAAGCCAGGCCGCGAAGTCACTGGACAGCCGGTCGAGCTCGGCAAAGCTGAGGGTGCGACCCATGCAGCTGAAAGCGGGGTTGTCGGCGTAGCGCCCGACCGCGGCGTGGATGATTTCCATCACCGATCGGTACTCGTCCATGCCTTCGAGTTCGGGGCCGGAAAGGATCGGGGCAGTGGCGTGCTCACTCATGGCTTGTCTCCGCGGCAGCGTCGATATCGACAGGGCCGTCGAGGATCGACTGTTCTTCTTGTAGCGCTCTCGTCGTGCTGGGCGACACGATATATCAGCTGGCACCAGGCTGTAAAACGATCGATTGAAACTTACGTTTCATCTTCTTCTTCAGCACTGCGATAACGGGCCACGATGTTGCCCAGGCGCCATACCAGCAGCTCGCCGGGCTGCATATGCTGCCAGGCCTCGTTGCTGGTCAACGGCTCGGTGGCCACCACCGAGACGATATCGTCCGAGGTGGTGTGCTCGGCGAAGTTCACCGTCAGCTCGGCATCCGAGAGCTCCGCCTTGCCGAATGGCGCCCGGCGCGTGATGTGCGCGAGCTTGGTGGAACAGAAGGTGTAGAGGTAGTCGCCATCGGCCAGCAGCAGGTTGAAGACACCCAGCGTACGTAGCCGCTCGCAGCAGCGGTGCAGCAGCGCCCAGAAGGGCTCGCGTCCGCGGGGCGGCTCCGGGAAGTGGCGGCGCAGCTCGCCCAGCAGCCAGCAGAAGGCGTGTTCGCTGTCGGTGTCGCCCACCGGCCGATAGGCTCCGAGCGGCAGCGGCTCCCAGCCGGCAAGCTGGCCGTTGTGAGCGTAGCACCAGGTCTGGCCCCACATCTCGCGGGTGAAGGGGTGGGTGTTGGCCAGGCGCACCTCGCCGACATTGGCCTGGCGAATATGACTGATGACGATATGCGACTTGATCGGGTAGTCGCAGATCAGCCGCGCGATGGGCGAACGCACCGAGGGGTGGGGATCGCGGAAGTCGCGATAGCCGCCGGCCTCGTAGAAGGCGATCCCCCAGCCGTCGCGGTGCGGGCCGGTGCCGCCGCCACGGTGCAGGAAGCCGGTAAAACTGAAGCAGATGTCGGTGGGCACGTTGGCACTCATGCCCAAGAGTTCACACATGGGGCTCCTCCCGGTAGCGAACGCGCAGACGCCGACGGCGTCGACGCCACACCAGCAACAGCATGAGCCCGCAGACCAGTACCGCCACGCCCGCCCACAGCCGCGGGTCGCGACCGTGGGCCTCGAACCAGCGAGCCATCACCGGCTGCCAGGTTTCCCACTGACCGCGGGCCAGACGCGGCAGGCGGTCGAGCAGGGCAATGAAGCGCGCCACCCCCTCGGGGGCGACCTCCGTCGGCGTGGACTGCGAGGGCGCGGGGGCCTCGTGGAAGCGCTCCACGGCGAGACTGGGCTGCGCCTGGGCGATATCGATCCCGGTAGCGCCCTCGGGAAACAGCAGCAGGCGCGGCAGGCGCAGCTCGCGCGTGCGTCCCTCCAGGGTGACCCGGCCGCGCAGCATCAGCGGCTGGGTGAGGTTCTCGTCGAGCACCGGCAGGTTGATCGCCCAGCGCTGGTCGCCCAGGGCGGCCGCCTCGAGCCGCTGGCCCTGCAGCTGCCCATGCAACTCGGTGTTGTCGCGATACAGCGCGGGGTGCTCGGCACGCAGGAGCACCCGCCTGCCCTGGGTATCGTGCTCTGCCGTCACCGCCGGCAGGACGTTCACGGCCTGGACACGCTGGCGGCGCAGGCCCTGCCCTTCGGCGCGCACCGCCAGTTGAGCCGTGCCGGCCAGCACCGGCGCGGGCAGCTCACCGACGAACCGGTCCTGGCGCGGGGCCAGCGCCGTCGCGGCCTGGGTCTCCCCCGCGTCATCGCGCAGCTCGGCGCTCACCTGCAAGTGCGCCGGCCACTCTGCCGGCGGCAGCGACTCGCCATCCCGTGACAGCCAGGCTTCCACCGGTACCGGGAAACCGAGGTAGAGCGTCCCCGGCAACGGTGCCGTCTGCAGGGTGAGGGGCGATACCAGGGTGACACGGCTCTGCTCGCCCACCTCGCCCTCGAGCCGCCACTGCCCGGCCATCGGCTCGGGCACCTGGATCAGGTCGTAACGCTGCTCGCGGCGCCAGCGCGCCCCCTCGGGCGGGGACTCGGCGGTGTAACGCCGACCATCCGGCCCGACCAGTGCCGTCGGTGGTGCGCCGGGCTCGCGGAACAGCAGGGCGTTGAAGCCCTCGAGACCGGGCTCGATGACGAAGCCGCCATCCCGCAGGGGCGCGCGGTCGTTGGGGAAGATACGATCGACGATGCGGAGAAAGGCGCCCAGCAGGGCATCGGGGCTCTCCACCGGCGCCGAGAGGCCACCGGTCTGCTGGGCGAGGCGCTCGACCAGCGCCAAATCCGCCTCGTCGGAGAAGGCAATGGCGTGCACCACCACCTCCGACTCGGCCAGGCGTGGCGCCAGGGTCTCGAGCAGCTGGCGGCGCGAGGCGGTATCGATCTGCGGCTTGGCCCCGCGCCACGGGGGCAGGTCGATCATGCCATCGGTGAGCAGCACCAGGTGCCGCTCGCCGGGCGACTCGTTCGCCGCCGCCTCCCGGATCGCCGCCTCGATGTCGGTGAAGGGGTCACGCCCCTCCAGGCGAGGCGCCAGGTCCATGGCCTGAGCCCGCCAGTCGGCGTCCACCGTGCCCGGCGGCAGCGGATTGGCCACGCTCTCGCCGAAGGTCCAGACACCCGACCGAGTGCCGCCGGGCAGCAGGGTCACCAGCAGTTCCAAGGCCTCGGCGGCAAGCTGCTCGGGGTCGTTGTCGCGCATGCTGCCGGAAACATCGACGATGACGCGCACGTCCGGCGGTGGCTCCTGGGCGACGGCGGGCAGCGCCCCCCACAGCAGCAGCGCCCCGAGCAGGCCAGTCAGCCACCGCGTACCGCTTCGCCATGCCCTGCCCATGGTGGCTCCCTAGCCGATTACCGGCTCCCGACGCCCTCGCGCCGCCGAGGCGGGCCCCTTGTCGTCCCGAGACGAACGACGTTCCGGGCCGTCAGGCTCCTCGGGGGTGCGGAAGGCCCACCACTGCAGCAGGCCCAGCGCCACCCCCAGACCGGCACCGGCAGCCACCAGCAGCCCGGCGGAGAGCAGCACCTCGGTATTGCGCTCCAGGAAGGCCACGCTGGCCACCACCACCGCCGGCGCCAGACCGGTATAGAACTCGCCCTCCTCGATCAGCGGCAGGCGGAAGCGCGTGGGTATCCACAGGATCCCGGCCACCGCCCAGGTGATCGGCAAACGCAGCAGGCGCGGCAGAAAGGCCAGGCCCAGGTAGCCGGTCAGCAGCACGACCAGCGACAAACCCACGTAGGTCAGCCATAGTAGGGTCATCGAATCCGACGTCAGCATCGACACCTCTCAACGCATCACGGCTAGCCCTGCCGGGTATCGCCGTGCAGTATGGAAATCGCTAATACTCAATCCCAGTATGGTACACCTGCCACCATGAAAGCACAGCCGCCGCATCATCCGGATGCCAACGCCCCCGTGACCCGTTTCCGTCGTCCGGCCGATCCCGCCTGGCACTGGCTGGAGAACCGCGACGATCCCGAGGTCGCCGCCTTCCTGGAGGCTGCCAACTGCGAGTCCTCAGAGTGGTTCGCGCCCCTGGAAGGACTGGTCGAGCGCCTCTACCACGGCCACCTGGCCCGCCGTGAGCTGGCCGTGCATGGGTTGCGCACCCCGCTGGATCACTTCACCTACTGGAGCGAGACCGCCGCCGACGCCGACTACCCGGTGTGGTGGCGCCATCCCAATGGGCACTCGGCGGCCACCGAGCGCTTCCTCGACCTGCAGGCCCGCGCCGAGGCCCATGACTTTCTGGAGATCGGCGACATGGCGCTGTCGCCGAACGAGCAGTGGCTGGCGTGGACGGAGGACACTCGCGGCGACGAGACCTACACGCTCTACCTCCAGGCCCTGCCCGACGGCGAGCCCCGGGCCCTGCTCGACGCCATCGGGCCGGAGCTGACCTGGGCGGAAGACAACACTACCCTGCTCTTCACTCGCTATGACGCCACCCAGCGACCGGCGAGCGTATGGCGCCTGCCGCTGGCCGACGGCCGCGCCGGCGAGCCGACCCTGGTGCTGCGCGAGGAGGACCCGGAATTCTGGCTGGGCCTGGGCAAGACCCGCTCCCGGGCCTGGCTGGTGCTGGAGAGCGCGTCCAAGGACACCAGCGAGTGCCACCTGATTCCCGCCCTTGCGCCGGTCACTCCGCCCCGCTGCTTCCGGCCCCGCGAGCGTGGCGTGGAGTATTCCCTGGATCATCGCCCGGGCCACTTCTATGTGCTGCACAACCGCCAGGCCGTGCACTTTCGCCTCGACGTGGTGGACGAGGCCGCCCTGGATGCCACGCCCTCGGCAGCGAGCTGGAAAGGACTGATCACCCATCGTGACGAGGTGACACTGGAGGGGGTGGATGCCTTCGCCTGGGGGCTGGTGGCCACGGAGCGGGACCATCAGGAGGCGCAGGTGCACCTGCGCGTGCTGGAACTCGACGCCGGGCATGCCATCACCCGCGACGCCCGCCTGCCCCTGCCCGAGACGCCCTGCAGTCTGGCACTGGGCGACATGCCCCATTTCGACAGCCGGCGGCTGCGGCTGCGCGAGGAATCCTTCGTGATGCCGGCCAGTTGGATCGAGCACGATCTGGACAGCGGCGAGCGCCGCCTGCTCAAGCGCCAGCCGGTGCATGGCGACCTGCACCCCGAGCAGCTCGCCTGCGAGCGCCTCTGGGCCACCGCCCACGACGGCGAGCGGATTCCCGTCTCGGTGGTGATGCGCGCCGACCGCGTCGGCCACCCCCTGCCCACCCTGCTCTACGGCTACGGCGCCTACGGCGAGGTGCTCGACCCCTGGTTCTCGGTGGCGCGCCTGGAACTGCTCGCCCGCGGTGCGGCCTTCGCCGTGGCTCACGTGCGCGGCGGCGGCGACCGCGGCGAGCCCTGGTACCTGGCCGGCAAGCTGGAACACAAGGAAAACAGCTTTCAAGACTTTCTCGCCGCCCGCAATGCCCTGGTGGAGACCGGCATCAGCGACGGCGAGCGCATCGCCGCCTACGGCGCCAGCGCCGGCGGCCTGCTGGTGGGCGCCAGCCTTAACCTGGCCCCCACCGCCTTCTGTGCCGCCGTGCTCGACGTGCCCTTCGTCGACGTGCTGCGCACCATGGAGAATCCCGACCTGCCCCTCACCACCGCCGAGTACACGGAGTGGGGAAACCCCAACGAACCCGATATCCGCCGGCGCATTCGCGCCTACTCGCCGCTGGACAACCTGACCGCCCAACCCTGGCCCAGCCTCTTCCTGCAGGGCAGCTGGCACGATACCCGCGTGCCCTACTGGGAACCCGCCAAGCTTTACGCGCGCCTCACCGAGATGGGTACCGCCCGGGGCCCGGTACTGCTCAGGACCGACATGGCCGCCGGCCACGGCGGCGCTTCGGGGCGCTTCAAGGCGTGGCACGACAACGCCCGCCAGGACGCCTTCATCCTCTGGGCGCTGGGACTGGAGCGACGCGAAGGCTAGTCCCGCCGCGAGGGATAGCCCCCGACGCAAGCGCCCCGGCCGATGCCGGGGCGCTTGCTCTCACTGGTTCGGGGTCAGCTCAGGTACCGCCGCCGGCGCCACCCCCCGTGCCGCCACCGGCACCGCCGCCGCCAGAGCTGCCGCTGCCACCGCCGCCAGAGCCACCGCTACCGCCGGAGCCACCAGTACCGCCACCGCCGGAACCGGAACCACCGCTGCCGCCGGAGCCACCACTGCCACCGCCGCCAGAGCCGCCGCCACTGCTACCGCCGCCAGTGCCGCCGCCGTTGCCATTATCGCCGCCGTTGCCATTATCGCCGCCGTCGCCGTTATCGCCACCGTCGCCGTTATCACCGCCGTCGCCGTTATCACCGCCGTCGCCGTTATCACCGCCGTCGCCGTTGTCACCGCCGTCGCCGTTATCACCGCCGTCGCCGTTGTCACCGCCGTCGCCGGGCGCATCATCGGCCACGGCCACCAGACCGCCGCCCTCGCCGCCACCGCCGGTACCCGCAGCCGTCCCCCCGGTTCCGCCAGCCCCGGGCGGCTGGAGCAGCAGCAGTTGCTCCAGGTCGTCGCGGGTCGCCAGCCAGTCGAGCAGCAGCCGTATCTCTGCCCTGCTCAGCACGGCCCCCTCGTACATCAGGTCGTTGTAGATCTGCTCCAGCTCACCATCACTAAGCGGATCCGTTCTCCAGGCTGACGCTTGTGAGGTCGACTGCCCCCAGGCTGCTGACGACGCCATGGCAGCGATGGCCACCCCCAACGCCAGTTTCTTGAACCCTTTCATGTCGTCTCCCCTATGACCACTCTGCCCACTTCACGCCCGACAGCCGTTACCGTCGCAACGACTCATCAACATTTTGTTACAGTTCACTATCAAGCATTGCAACGGATGGCGCAGGCGGCCATGGGAAGGGAGGCTGAATCGCAGGATGAAAAACGTCAGTCGTCAATAGGGAGGATGGCAATGATATGGTCTTCGTATTCCTCCTCCGGCACATCGCGCTGAGAAAGGGCGAAGCTGCGCACACTGATGCCCTTGCGGTGCACGCGCTCGGGATCGCCGGAGAGCAACGGGTGCCAGCGCGCCAGCTTGCGCCCTTCGGCGAGGCGGCGGTAGGCACAGGAGTGGGGAAGCCAGCGAAACTCGGCGACGCGCTCGGGCGTCAGCCGAGTGCAGTCCGGCACGCGCTCGAAACGGTGGTCATAGTCGCTGCAGCGGCAGCTGTGAGTATCGAGCAGCTCGCAAGCGACCCCCAGCACGGCAAGCTCCCCGGTATCGTCATCCTGGAACTTCAGCAGGCAGCACTGGCCGCAGCCATCGCACAGCGCTTCCCACTCCTCGGTGGTGAGTTCGTCGAGGGAAAAGCGCTCCCAGAAGCGTTCTCTCATGACCACTCCTCGCCGCACCGACTGCGACTCAATAGCGCGCCTCGGTGGGGGCCCGGTAGAGATCCAGCAGGTAGGCCTCCCGCGCCGGCGGCATCTGCAAGTAGTAGCCCTTGTCTCGGATCGCCGCCATGATGTCGGCGGCACAGGCACGTGCCAGGCGCTTCTCGGGCGTCAGGATCAGCGTCATCGCCGAGACCGGTACGCCGAACTTCGCCAGCAAGGCCTCCGGCACATCGACCAGGCCATGCCGCTTCTCCACGTAGAGGTACATCTCCTCCCGGCGGGGACTCTTGAAGATCTCGCACAGCAGTTTGTCATCGGTCATTCGTCGGTCACCTCGGCAAGGGCTCGGGTCAGCTCGGTGGCCAGGCGCTCGCCCCGCCAGCCGGTGGGAAGCGGCAAGGCCTCGCCGGCCAGGTCGGCCATCACCAGGGCCTCCAGATCGCGGCGGCGCAGCAGCACCTCGGGGGCCAGGCCGAGCGCCTCAGCCTCGGCATTCACCACCCCCTTGAGGGCCTTGAGGCGCCGCTTGAAGGCCGGCGCCATGGGCGACGGCAGCGCGACCGGCAGCGCCTCGGCATCGCGTTGGCGAGCCTCCTTGACCAGGGCCAGCAGGGTGTCGCCATCGCGCTTGATCAGGCTCGGCTTGATGTCGTCGACCTCGGCGAGTTGGTGGCGGTTCTCGGGCAGGCGCTCGGCGACGCCGTAAAGCACCCGGTCGTTGACCAGCCAGCCTCGCGGCAGGTTGCGCCGCCGGGCCTCGCCCTCGCGCCAGGTGGTCAGCAGCCGATACGCCTCGATGCCGCGTGGCGGCAGGCGCCATAGCTGGCGGTGGCGACGATACCATTGGCCGTCGGCCTCGTCGCTGCGCAGCGCCTGGGCGACCAGCTCGCGACAGTCTTCAAAGAGCCACTCGAGGCGCCCCAGGCGCTCCAGCGCCGCGCGCTGTTGCGCCCACACCTGCAGCAGGAAGGTCACGTCCAGCGCCGCATACAGGCGCTGCGAGTCGGAGAGCGGGCGGGCCAGCCAGTCGGAACGGGTCTCGTCCTTGGGCAGGGTCTCCCCGGTCCAGTGCTCGACCAGCCGCTGGTACCCCATGGCGGGGTCCTCGCCGAGCAGCCCCTGGGCCACCTGAGTGTCCACCAGCGGCGCCACCGGCACCCCGGCCCAGCGCGCCAGGACCTCGAGGTCCTCGCTCGAGGCGTGCAGCAGCTTGAGCGGCCCCTCGGCGAGCAGGCGACGGAAAGCGGTCGTGCAGTCGAGGGCGAGCAGGTCCACCAGGTAGGCGGGGCCACCGGCGGTAAACTGGATCAGCGCCGGCACCGGGTGGAAGGTCTTCTCGCGGAAGAACTCGGTGTCCAGGGCGATGACATCGGCCCCGGCCACCTCGGCGCAAGCGGCGTCGAGGGACTCGGGGGTGTCGATCCAGCGTATCTCGGGAGTCAGGGTCATGCTTCTATCCGGCAGGATGAGAGGGAAGCGGCATCAGTCGCCGCGAAACGGCAGGCGGCCGTTGAAGGCGCGGCTCAGGGTACCGCCGTCGACGTACTCGAGCTCGCCGCCCATGGGCACGCCATAGGCGAGCCGCGAGAGGCGCACGCCGTGAGGGTCTAGCTGGGCAGCGATATAGTGGGCCGTGGCCTCGCCTTCCACCGTCGGGTTGGTGGCCAGTATCACCTCCTCCACGCCGGCGTCACGCACGCGCGTCTCGAGCTGGTCGAGGCCGATGTCCTCGGGGCCGATGCCGTCCAGCGGCGAGAGGTGGCCGTGCAGCACGAAATAGCGACCGCGATAACCGCCCGCCTCCTCGATGGCCAGTTGGTCGGCAGGCGACTCCACCACGCACAGCACGCTGTCGTCGCGCCGCGTGCTCTCGCACAGCGTGCACAGCGGCGCTTCGGTGAGGGTACGGCAGCGCTCGCAGTAGCCCACCCGCTCCAGCGCCGTACCCAAAACATCGACGAGGCGCCGACCACCGTCGCGGTCACGCTCGATCAGATGCATGGCCATGCGCTGGGCGGTCTTGGGCCCAACGCCCGGCAGCACCCGCAGCGCCTCCATCAGTTTCTCGACGAGGGGAGAAAAACTCATAAATAGTCTCTGGCTGGCTCGTACTGAAACTCGAGCGAGCGATGGTCAGGCAAGGCAACAATCCTCGAAGAAGCGGAGTTTACAGGTTGTAAATGAGCATTCTAAGAGGATTGTTAACGCCGCATGGTCGAGCGCAGCCGGTTTCAGTCGAGTCAGAAAGGCATCTTGAAGCCCGGCGGCAGATTAAGCCCCGCCGTGGCCTCCTCCATCTTCTCCTTGGTATTGGCCTCGACCTTGCGCACGGCGTCGTTGACGGCAGCCGCCAGCAGATCCTCGAGGAGCTCCTTGTCCTCTTCCATGACGCTGGGGTCGATGTCGACCTTGCTGACGTCATGGCGACCGTTCATGGTCACCTTGATCATGCCGGCCCCGGCCTCGCCGGTCACTTCGGCCTTGGCGACCTCTTCCTGGGCCTGCTGCATCTTTTCCTGCATCTCCTGGGCCTGCTTCATCAGGTTGCCCATTCCACCCTTCATCATGGTGAGTCCTCTCGTGTTGGGATCATTGCGGTCACTGACTGGCGGCAGTGTCGGCGGGTTTGACCGTGGCTTCGACGAGCCGCGCTCCGAAGGTTTGCTGCAGCTGCTGCACGTGGGGGTCGCGGTTGAGCGCCGCCACCGCCTCGGCATGGCGGGCCGCCGCGAGGCGGTCGCTGCGCTGTCGCGGCGTCTCGACGCCGGCCGGCAGCTCCCCCGGCTCCAGGACCAGACGCCGTGCGATTCCGATGGCGGCGAGGGCCTCCGCGATGCGCCGCACGTGCACCTCGGCGTTCATCGCCGCCTGGGAGGGGTCGAGACGCAGGGTGAGCCGTTCGCCGTCATCGGCTTCGACCACGCAATGCGCGGCGAGGTTGCGCGTGAGTCCGCCCAGGCCCAGGGCATCGAAGCGCTCGAGCCAGTCGGCGTGGGAGAAGCCCGGGCCGGCCGTCGACGCATCGGACGCGGGAGCGCTCGGCGACGCCGAGGGTGCGGCCACTGCGGGCTCCGCGGGGAGGGAGGCCGGGGACTCGACGGCGGGCTCTGGGGCAACGCTGTCCTGCAGTGAGACGTCGGCCGGCTCGGCCGCGGCCATCGACTCGACAGCGGCTTCCTCCGGCAGCGGCTCCCAGGGCGGCACTTCCGCCTCGGGCGAAACCGGTGCCCGGGGCGCGTCAGATGGCGCAGCATCCGCGGTATCGCTGGTGGAGGGGCCCGTCGGGGCGGCAGCCACCGGCGACGCCGCCTCGGCTGCCGTCGGCCCCTCGCGCGGCGTGACGTCGCTGCCCGGCGCGGGCGTTGCCTGCCCCGCCCCGCTCGTCTCTTCACCGCGCATCGGCAGCGGGGTCTGGGGCGGCTTGGGCACGCCTTGGGGGCGGAAGGCCAGCATGCGCAGCAGGGTCATCTCCAGCGCCGTGCGCAGGTCCGGCGCATGGGCCATGTCGCCGCGCCCCTGGATACCGATCTGGTAGTAGAGCTGGATGTCCTCGGCCGCGAAGCGGCTGGCCAGGGCCAGCAAGGTGTCGCGGTCGCCGTGACCGTTGTCCAGGGCATCGGGCACCATCTGCGCCACGGCCAGGCGGTGCAGGACGCCAGTGACATCGTCGAGCACGGCGGCAAAATCCGGTCCCTGCTCGGCCAGGGCGGCCACCTCGGCGAGCAGCCGGGCCGCGTCCACCTCGGCCAGCGCCTCGATCAGCGCCAGCACATGGCGATGATCGAGGGTGCCGAGCATGGCGGCGACATCGGCGTGTCGCACCTCGCCCTGGCCGAAGGCGATGGCCTGGTCGGTGAGGCTCATGGCGTCGCGCATGGAGCCCTCGGCGGCCTTGCCGAGCAGCCACAGGGCATCCTCCTCGTAGCCGACCCCTTCCGCCTCGAGCACCTTGGCCAGGTAACCGACGATGCGCTCCGGCGGCATGTGCTTCAAGGTGAACTGCAGGCAGCGCGACAGCACCGTGACCGGCAGCTTCTGCGGGTCGGTGGTGGCGAGCAGGAACTTCACGTGGGGCGGCGGCTCCTCCAGCGTCTTGAGCAGCGCGTTAAAGCTGTGGCTGGAGAGCATGTGCACCTCGTCGATGAGGTACACCTTGTAGCGCCCCTGGGTCGGCGCGTACTGCACGTTGTCGAGCAGCTCGCGCGTGTCCTCCACCTTGGTACGCGAGGCCGCGTCGACCTCGATCAGGTCGACGAAACGCCCCTCGTCGATGGCGCGGCAGCTGGCGCACTCGCCGCAGGGCGTCGAGGTCACGCCCTCGTCACCGCGCCCCTTCGCCGTGCAGTTCAGGCACTTGGCAAGAATGCGCGCGAGCGTCGTCTTGCCCACGCCACGGGTGCCGGTGAACAGATAGGCATGGTGCAGGCGCCCCTGGTCCAGGGCGTTCACCAGCGCACGCTGGACGTGTTCCTGACCGACCAGCTCATGGAAGGTGCGCGGTCGCCACTTGCGGGCCAGAACCTGATAGCTCATGCGGCGCGGGATCCTTGCAGCGTAGGGTGACGGGCACGAGGCCCGATGTCTGACGATAACCTGCCATTCTAGCGACTGGGGGCGACGGCGGAAAGCGAGGCTGAAACACCCCCTGGTTCCCTGTGGCTAAGTTGGCATCTGCTGTTGATCTGCGCTTATCGCGACACGCAGCCACGCAGCCACGCTTCCTCCGATGGGTTGGCGGTTTCGAACAACCGCCGCCATGCCAGGT
>NZ_WHMA01000010.1 GCF_010994375.1 Halomonas sp. NO4 | reverse complement strand
CCTCGGGGGTGGGTCAAAAGCGTTGGCCGGTACTGGGTCAATTTACTTGGCCATTAACAATCGGGTCACCATCTGGGCGCGCTCCAGCGCCGGTTCGCTGCCGCCTGCTTGAACTCCTTGGCCATCTCCTCCTGTCGCGGCCCGCTCGGGCCGCGCGGATAGAAACCTGCAGTCCCTGGGCGACACCGAGGCCGGCCAGTAGTCGCGGCGCGTCTGAGCCTGCGCCAGAAAGCTCACTCTAGCAAAGCGGCATGAGGAATTTGCTCGGCGGGCAACCGAGCCCTTGATGCAAGTTTTTTTCAGCGAGGGGGTTGGCAGGACCCTGTCCGGATTCCGAAGGCGGGACTATTCTCTTCTGGCGGACGCTCAGTGTCCGTTCTTCCAAGGAAAACAATCGATGAAGACCGTGAAAACGAGGTGCCTGGGCGTGATCGCCATGGGCGCCATTCTGCTGTTGCCTGCCACCCTCGCACTGGCCCAGACAGGAAATGGCTCCGACGTGCCTGCCGAGGTCGTGGAGCGTGGACGCTATATCGCCCTGACCAGCGGCTGCAACGACTGCCATACCCCCAACTATTCCATCGCCGAGGGCCAGGTGCCGGAGGAACTCTGGCTGACCGGCGACGTGCTGGGCTGGCATGGCCCCTGGGGCACCACCTATGCGCCCAACTTGCGGCTGCTGGCGGCAAAGATGGACAAGCAGCAGTGGGTAGAGATGACCCACAGCCTGCGCGCCCGCCCCCCGATGCCCTGGTTCAACCTGAACGAGATGACCGCCGAGGACGCCGGCGCTCTCTATCACTACATTCGTTCCTTCGAGTCGTTGGGTGAACCGGCCCCTGCCTACCTGCCACCGGGCGAGACGCCTCCCCTCCCCTACGTCGACTTTGTGCTGCAGTGAGGCTCCTGCCGGGCAGGGAGGGCCGGCATGGTCCCTTGCATTCCCGTCACGCAGGTCGGTCATGGCAGGGGCACTCGTCGAGGACGCAACTGCCAGATTCCACCCTCCTGCGCCTGGCTCCCGGCGAGAAAACCGCCGCCCGGGTTCCTGGCCGAGGCGAAGTTGAGCACACCGATTTGCCGATCCGGCACGCACCGACTCAGCTGCGCCGCACCGCAGAGCGTGCTCTGGTTGACCACCTCGATGAGCGTCTTTCCGGAGGGGGTGGCCTGCGACAGCGCTTGCTCGCGCATGTCATGGAGGTCGTCGGGGCCGAAGCTCCGGGTGTCGGCCAGGCAGCGCCGCAGGGCATCGCCCATGTCGACGACCTGGCCGGCGTCCAGGGTGTAGCGACCTGCGTCGAGAATCGCCAGTGTCTCCTTGGCCAGTCGGGATCTCGCTTTCCGATTCATCGTATCCTTCCGGCGCCTTCCCGCCTCGTTCAGTTGGCCGGGAACAGCTCTCCCGACAGGATGTAGTTGCGGTCGGTATCGTTGATGATCTCGAGATGGAAGGTGCCGGCACCCTTCAGGCCCTGGTGTTTGCCGGTGCCGCCGGCGACTTCCCAGAAGCCGTTGTCGAGCAGAGTGGTGTTGCCGGCGCCATCGGTGGCGAACACGGCGCGCAGGGTCCAGTCGAGGTAGGCCTTGTCGCCGTCGGCATCCTCGAACACCAGGTAGCCGCCGGCATTGCCGTTCACGCCGGGCTGGATATCGTGCATGCCGTATTCGGTGGCGGTGGCACCGGCAAGCAGGCCGCTGCCGCTGGCTTTGCCCTGGCGTTGCACGAGCAAGACGAAGCGGCCGGAGTCGTCCTCGAAGTCGAGCCGCATCTCGTCAATGGGGGACATCACGGCTTCAATGGCGAGTTCCTCGGCCAAGGTCGTGACGGCGAGGGTGGTGGTCGCCAGGCCGACCAGGAAGGGACGCATGATGTTCATCATGGACCTCTAGCTTGTACTGTATCCGGTTGATGAGCGGCGTTACCGCCGAGGCGTTGACGTATCGTTTATTCAGCGCCCGCTATCAGCATAGTCGCGCCTGTTACCGAATATCGATGCCATGCTGATGCCGCATGCCGGGTTCGCGTCGGTTAAGTGAGGCGGGTGGCGCTGGCCTTGGTATGCTGTTTCGCCCCTTGATCGGAGTTTTCCCATGACCGAGACGACCCCTTTCGACAAGACTTTCGCCGCCCTCGATGCCTTGCATGCCGAGGATCCGCGGCAGGTGACGGTGGAAGACGACACTCTGCCGCAGGAGCTGTGGCACGCGGGGCGGATGAGCGCCTGGCTGGAGCGGCTCGACCCGGCGCCCGACGAGCTCACGCGGATTGCCGTGCGCGCCCAGCACCTGCAGCGCTGGCAGGTGCCGCGCAGCGACTACCCCGAGGGACGGGTGGGCTATCTCACCTGGCGGCGTGATCAGGGCCAGCGGGCGGCCGAGACCACGGCGCGCCTGATGGAGGAGGCGGGCTACGACGCCGACGCGGCGCAGCAGGTGGCGCGGATGATCCGCAAGCAGGGCCTGGGCCGCGAGGTCGGCACCCAGGCGGTGGAGGATTGCGCTTGCCTGGTGTTCCTGGAGAACTACTTCGCCGACTTTTCCAAGCAGGTGGATCACGACCACCTGATCCGCATCGTGCAGATGACCTGGAAGAAGATGTCGCCGCGCGCCCATGAGCTGGCGCTGGGCCTGCCCATGAGCGACGAGGCGCGCGGGCTGGTGGAGGAGGCGCTGGCCGGTTAGGCGCAGGCTTTCAGGCGCGCGCAGTGTGTGGTCGATGGCTGAGCGGGTCGGCAACTACCCTGAGGGTGGAGGAGGTGATGCGCCATGAATCCCGATACCCTCACCCGTGTTTCTGACTTCGCGTGGCGTGTCGAGCCCACCGGCAAGATGCGGGTGCCCGGCGTCATCTATGCCAGCGAAGACCTGATTCAGGCCATGGACGAGCGGGTTCTCGATCAGGTGGTGAACGTGGCCTGCCTGCCGGGGATCGTCTCGGCCGCCTACGCCATGCCCGATGCGCACTGGGGCTACGGCTTCCCCATCGGCGGCGTGGCGGCCTTCGATGCCGACCAGGGCGGGGTTGTCTCCGCCGGCGGCGTGGGCTTCGACATCTCCTGCGGGGTGCGCTGCCTGCGCACTGGCCTGACCCGGGACGAGGTCGAGCCGGTCAAGGAGCGGCTGGCCGATGCGCTGTTCCGGCGGGTGCCGGTGGGGGTCGGTAGCCGTGGCCCGATCCATCTCGATGAGGAGAGCATGGCGGCGATGCTGGCCGGCGGCGCCCGCTGGGCGGTGGACCAGGGCTGGGGCGAGCCGGATGACCTGGCGCACATCGAGGCGCAGGGGTGCATTCCCGGGGCTCGCCCCGAGGCCGTCTCGGCCAAGGCCAAGCAGCGCCAGCGCGATGAAATGGGCACCCTGGGCTCGGGCAACCACTACCTGGAGGTCCAGGAGGTCAGCGACCTCTTCGACGCGGCCACCGCCCGGGCCTACGGCCTCGCCGAGGGCGAGGTGGTGGTGTTCATCCACTGCGGGTCGCGCGGGCTGGGCCATCAGATCGGCACCGAGGCGCTCGAGCAGATGACGCTCACCGCCCGGGAGCACGGCATCGAGCTGCCCGATCGCGAACTCGCCTGCGCGCCACTGCACTCCGAGACCAGCCAGCGCTATCTGGGCGCCATGCGCGCGGCCAGCAACTGTGCCCTGGCCAACCGCCAGATCATCACCCACTTCGCCCGCGAGGTTTTTGCGGAGCTGTTTCCCGGCGCGGCACTCACGCTGCTTTACGACGTGTCGCACAACACCTGCAAGGCCGAGGAGCACGCGCTCGACGGCGAGACCCGGCGCCTGTTCGTGCACCGCAAGGGGGCCACGCGCGCCTACGGGCCCGGCCACCCCGAGCTGCCCGAGGTGTACCGCCAGGTCGGTCAGCCGGTGCTGATCGGCGGCTCGATGGGCACGGCCTCCTACGTGCTGGCCGGCAACGAGCCGCCGCGGCTGCCGTCGTTCTCATCCGCCTGTCACGGGGCCGGGCGCACCATGAGCCGCCGTCAGGCCCACAAGACCTGGCGCGGCGAGCAGCTGCTCAGTTCACTGCGTGAGTGCGGCATCATCATCCGCAGCCCCTCGCCGCGCGGTGTGGCCGAGGAGGCGCCCGGCGCCTACAAGGATGTCGAGGCGGTGGTCGATGCCGCGAACGACGGCGGGCTGGCGCGCAAGGTGGCCAGGCTGAGACCCCTCGCCTGCATCAAGGGGTAGGTTTGCCCGCCGGCTCGGCGAGGCTCACCGTCAGGTCGTCGGCGCTCTCGCAGGGCTTGCCGTGGCGCAGGGTGAGGCGTCGTGCGTTGAGGTTCATGACCACGGCGAACAGCGTTTCTATGCGCTCCTCCGGCGGCTGGTCGGGGTTGTGGTGGCGGCAGATGGCGAGCGGGGCGCCGTGGTGGTCGCTGAGCACCTCGAAGAGGGCGCGCTCGGTCACCTCGGTTTCGTCAGGCAGGCGGGCCTGCAGCAGGGCGTCGAGGCGCGCCAGGCGCGGGCGCGAGTCGGGGCGCGGGAAGTCCGCCACCTGGCAGGTCACGGTGGGCTCGACGAAGTGGTTGGTGTGGGTGACGACGCCGCGCTGCGGCTCGAGACGGCCCGGCTCGCCGGGGTGCACCTCCAGCCCGGCGGCGCGGCCGTCGTGGCTGGCCAGCAGGAAGTGGGCGGGGGAGCAGACGCGGTCGTGGGTGGCCACGCGCAGGGCGCTGTCGAAATCCGGGCTCTCGAGAATCTTGCGCAGCGCCACGTGGATCGGCAGCCCCTCGCCGCAGGTGCGCGAGCGGATGGCATTGAGGCATACGCCCAGGCCGTTCGCGTTCAGGCCGATCTTGGCCACCATGCCGGCCTCGCCGATGCTCACCAGCGGGGCGGCATCCTCGCTTTCGATCTGCAGCGCCACCACGTTGTCGAGCTGGTCGGCGCGCCAGTCCCAGTTCTGGGCCAGCCACTGCTCGCCCCGCTGCTTGAGGGCGAAGGCGGAGCAGCCGCCGCTGGCGCGAGTCAGCGAGATCTCGCTGCGGCAGTTGAGCGTGAGAATGTCGAGCAGATCGAGCCCGGCACCGGCGGCGATGCCGTCCATCTCGTCGAGAATGGTGGGAAAGCCGCGCTCGATCAGGGCCGTGAAGCGCTCGGCCTCGCGGCGGGCGTCGGCCCAGCCCAGGCCCGCGAAGTCGTGGAACAGCCGGTCGTAGACCGCCACGCTGCGCTGGATGCGGGCGGCATGCGCCCGGCCATGGGCCAGGCCGATCTCACGGCGGCTGCCGGAAAGCGCGGTGAGCTGCATTGCCTAGAGCACCTCCTCGAGGAAGTCGGTGAAGGCGGCCCAGGATTTCTGGTCGGCGCGCTCCTGGTAGCGCTCGCCGCCGAACACGGTGAAGGCGTGGGGCGCTCCGGAGTAGATCTCCACTTCGTAGGTGAGGCCTGCAGCCTCCAGCTCTTCGACCAGGGTGGCTACGTCGGCCATGGGGACGGCGGTATCGGCGCCGCCGTGGGCGATCAGTAGCGGGGCGCTGTCTTCCGGCCAGGACTGGTCCTCGGGAGTGCCCAGGCCGCCGTGGAAGCTGGTGTAGCCGACGACCTCGTCCGCCAGGCCGGAGCGGGCGATCTCCAGGGTGACGGTGCCGCCGAAGCAGTAGCCGATGACCACGGTGGTTTCGGTGGCCCCCTGCTCGTGGGCTTCGGCCAGGCCGGCCAGCGTCAGCTCGCGCATGCGTTCGCGGTCGCTGTAGAGGGCGTTGGTGGCCTCCTGGCGCGCCTCGGTGGTCTCAGGGCGGTTGCCCTCGCCGAAGAGGTCGACGGCAAAGGCGTCGTAGCCCATCCCCGCGATCATGTCGGCGCGCTCTCGCTCGTAGTCGTCCAGGCCGTCCCAGTCGTGAACGATCAGCACCGTGCCGCGGGCCATGTCCCCGGCGGAGGCGTAGTAGCCCTCGAAGCTCTCGTCGCCGACCTCGTAGACGACGTCCTCGCCGGCCGGTTCGTAGGCGTGGGCGCCGCTAGCAAGGCCGAGGGCAGTGAGCAGGGTCACGGAGTACGTCAGGGTTCGCATGGCAACCTCCTGTCGAATGGCTCAGGTCGAACCTCCAGTATAGGCAGGCGACGCGTGGTGCAAGGCGAGCGTTGGTGGCGGTGGCTTGTATTTTGGCCCGGGGGCTTCCAGATTAAGGGGGCAACCCTTACATGAGCCAACAGTGAGCGGAACAATATGAAAAAGAGCATATTGGCGATGGCGGTGGCGGCGTCCAGCGTGGCGTTCGCCGGTGCCGTGCAGGCGGAAGTGAAGGTCGGTTTCCTGGGTGGCTTCACCGGCGGGATCGAGAGTCTCACGCCGCCCATCTTCGACGGGGCCCAGCTGGCCGTGTCGCAGGTCAACGAGCAGGGTGGCATCCTCGATGGGGAGGAGCTGGTGATGCCCACCGGCGACACCACCTGCAGCGACGCCTCGGCCGCCTCCAACGCGGCGGATCGCATGGTCAACACCGAAGAGGTCACCGCCATCGTGGGCGCCCTCTGCACCGGGGCGACCATCGCCGCGGCCAACAACGCGGCGATTCCCGGTGGCGTGGTGATGGTCTCGCCGGCCTCCACGGCGCCGGCGGTGAGCGAGCTCGACGACAACGACCTGGTCTTCCGTACCGTGCCGTCGGATGCCTTCCAGGGCGAGATGCTCGCCAAGCTGCTGCTCGAGAAGGGTATCGACGAAGTGGCGGTGACCTACGTCAACAACGACTACGGCCGCGGCCTGGCGGACTCCTTCGTGGCCACCTACGAGGCCGAAGGCGGTACCGTTGCCGAGAACCTCGCCCACGAGGACAACCGCGCCGACTACCGCTCCGAACTGGGCACCCTCTCCGCGACCGGTGTGCCGACCCTGGTGGTGCTGGCCTACGCCGATACCTCCGGTCAGACGGTGTTGCGGCAGGCCTACGAGAGCGGCATGTTCACCCAGTACGTGGGGGCCGACGGCATGGTCGGCGACAGCCTGGTCGAGGCGGTGGGCGCCGACGTGCTCGAGGGCATGATCGCCACCCGCCCCGGCAGCCCCGACCTGCCGGGCACCGCGATGTTCCAGGAGAAGGCACGCGCGGCCGATGTCGACCCCGAGGCGGTGTTCGCCGCCCAGGCCTACGACGCGGCCTTCCTGTTGGCACTGGCCATCGAGCAGAACGGCAGCGCCGAGCGCGAGGGGCTCTCCCAGGCGCTGCGCAGCGTGGCCAGTGAGCCCGGTGAGGTGATCCTGCCCGGCGAGTGGGAAAAGGCGGTGCAGCTGATCGCCGAGGGTACCGAGATCAACTACGAAGGGGCCTCCGGTCGCCACGAGTTCGACGACAACGGCGACGTGCCCGGCGTGGTGGTCGAAATGGCCGTGGAAGACGGCGAGTTCGTGCGCAAGGGCCAGCTGGACCTCTAAGCTCCAGCCCGCACAGTATTCGGAGCCCCGGTGGCGTGAGCCGCCGGGGCTTCGTATTGACGGGTGTCAGGGTCAGGCGTCGATCCCCTTGATTGTGAGAGGTGGTGCTGTAAGTTAAGGCCCTATAACACCATAACGAATTAGACATTTCCCTGACGGCGTCACCGTGATCGCGCTTCCAACGCAAGGAACAATAGCCAATGACAACGCCACGCCGTCTCCGTTTCCGCAGGCCACGCCTGCTACACCTCGTCACCGGCAACCTGCAGATCAAGATCCTGCTGCTCGTCCTCATGCCGCTGATCCTCTCCTCCTCCTGTCTGCTGCTGCTGGAGGGGTATGAACGCATCCAGTCGAACGAGGCGCAGATCGAGCAGCAGCGCCAGCTGCTGCTCGAGTCGCGCCAGCGCGGCGTGCGCAGCAACGTCGAACTCGCCAAGTCGATGGTCGAGGCGATTGCCGCCACGGTGCCCGATACCCAGGAAGCGCAACAGCGCGCCATCGAGCGGTTGAGACGCCTGCGCTTCGAGGGTGACAACTACATCTTTGCCTTTCGGTCGAACGGCGACATGCTGGTCCAGCCGGCGGCCCCCGACAGCGAAGGGACCAACATGCTGGGTGCCACGGATGCCAACGGCAAGCAGATGATCCGCGACATGGCGGCGCTGGCCGAGCAGGGCGGCGGCTTCTACCAATACGAATGGCCGCATCCCAATACCGGCGAGCCCGAGCCCAAGCACTCCTATGCCGAGGGCATCGCGGCCTGGGACTGGGTCATCGGCGCCGGGGTCTATGTCACCGATATCGAGGCGGCCATGGCCGAGATCGAGGCAACGGCCAAGCAGGAGCTCATCACCTCCCTGGTGCGCCTCTGGGGAGTGGGGACGGTGGCCAACCTGATCATCGCTGCCTTTGCCATGTGGCTGGCCCGCCGCACGGTGAAACAGGTGCGCTACACGGCCTCGACCATCAAGGAGATCGCCAGCGAGGTGGCCGCCGGCCGGGGCGATCTGACCCAGCGGCTGGCGGTGCGCAGCCGTGACGAGATCGGCGAGCTGGGCGAGCAGTTCAACGCCTTCCTGTCGCGGATGCAGGCAACGCTGAGCGATGTGCGGCACAGTGCCAATTCGGTATACCTGGCCGCCAACGATATCGCCCAGGGCAGCGAGGAGCTGGCGACGCGCACCGATCAGGCCGCTGCCAACCTGCAGGAGACCTCCTCGGCCATGGAGGAAATCACCTCCACGGTGGAGAACAACGCCGAGCATGCCCACCAGGCCGACCGTCTGGTGACCTCCAGCGCCGCGGTGGCCCAGCAGGGGCAGGCGGCCATGGGCGAGGTAGAACAGACCATGGACGACATCAATCGCTCTTCCGCGCAGATCGGCGACATCGTCTCGATGATCGACTCCATCGCCTTCCAGACCAACATCCTGGCGCTCAACGCCTCGGTGGAGGCGGCGCGGGCCGGCGAACACGGCCGCGGCTTCGCGGTGGTGGCCCAGGAGGTGCGCAAGCTGGCCCAGCGCTCGGCGGAGGCGGCCCGGGAGATCAAGGGGCTGATCGATGCCTCGGTACAGCATGCCCAGGACGGCACGCGCATCGTCCAGCGTGCCGGCGAGACCATGCGCGAGATCTTCGACAGCGTGAACCAGGTCACTGCGGTGATCGCCGAGATCAGCGCCGGCTCGCGGGAGCAGAGCTCGGGCATCGCCGAGGTCAACACCGCCGTCAGCCAGCTCGACACCATGACCCAGCAGAATGCGGCCATGGTCGAGCAGAGCGCCGGCACGGCCGCCCAGATGCGCAGCCAGGCCGAGCAGCTCAGCCAGCTGATCGGCGGCTTCGTGCTGGGCGACGAGCAGGAAACGCAGCCTTCACCGGCCGCCGCGTTTGGCCGGCCGGCGCCCGCCGTGGCCCACGACCCCAAGCCGGCGCCACGCTCGCCAGCCACTCAGCGCGAGACGGCCCATCGCGAACCGGCTCAGCGTGAACCGGAGTGGGAAGCCTTCTAAAACGCCGGCGGCCCGGTCGGTGGTGACCGACCGGGCCGCGATCACGCCGCCAGTCAGCCCGGCCCGGGACCTGCGTCCCGGGCCGGGTGGGTTTGGGTCGCGGAAGATCGTCAGCCGTGGTGCTTGACCTTCTCGGGCAGCAGCCCCTTGGGGGCGAAGCGCAGCACCAGGGTGATCAGCAGGCCGATGACGAAGACCCGAGCCTGCAGGGCGCGGCTGTCCAGGTTGCTGGGGGCGTCCCAGCCGAAGGCGCCCTCGCCGATGGTGACGGCGAGCTGCATCAGGTAGAGGGCCAGCGGCTCGGACATGATCCAGATGATGTACACCGCCACGGCGCCGAAGATGGTGCCCAGGTTGTTGCCGGGGCCGCCGAGGATCACCATCACCAGCACCAGGAAGGTGTGGTTGAGGGGCAGGTAGCCCTGGGGGTCGAAGAGGCTGTTGAAGGTGCCCAGCACGCCGCCGCCGATGCCCATCAGGATGCAGCCGAGCACGAAGATCTCCAGCCGGCGGCGATTGATGTCCTTGCCCATGGCGGCGGCGGAGATCTCGTTGTCGCGGATGGCGCGGATCATGCGTCCCCAGGGGGCATGATAGGCGCGATGGAGCAGAAAGAAGATTGCCGCGATCAGCACGGCGGTGAGCGACAGATAGAGCGCACGGGCCAGGGTGAAGCCCAGCTCTGCCGGCCCGGGCGTCGGCCAGGGCAGCGGCGATACGGTGGCGGTGCCGCGGGTCAGCCAGTCGGAGTTCTTGAGGAAGGCCTTGATGATCTCGGCGATGCCCAGGGTGGCGATGGCCAGGTAGTCGCTGCGCAGCCCCAGGCAAACCTTGCCGATGAAGTAGCCGATGCCGCCGGCCAGCGCCCCGCCGACGATCCAGCCCGTCCAGGGCGGCAGCCCCAGCCCGCCGATGAAGCCGGCCCGCGACTCGATCTCGCCGGTCACCCCGCGCAGCACGTTGACCACCACCAGGTAGAGCACCACGGCCAGCACCACGGCGATCAGGGTGCGCAGTTTCTTGGGGACGCCGAGGCGGTCGAGCCGGGTGGCGCCGAATACCACCAGCACGGCGGCCAGGGCATAGAGGAGTGCCACACCCAGCTCGCCGGGCAGCTCGCTGGCCCAGAAGGCCTCGTTGACCGGCACGCTGAAGGCCATGGCCGAGAAGCCCCCCAGGGCGACGAAACCCATCACCCCGGCGTTGAACTGGCCGGCGTAGCCCCACTGGATGGTCAGTCCCAGGGCGAGGATGGCGTAGCAGGCGGCCTCCACCAGCATGCGCGTGCTGTAGGCGGCGCCCATCACGGCATAGACGCCCAGCACCGCCACCAGCAGGGTGGCGAACAGGGTCAGCTCGCGGACGGGAAGGCGCGATGGCGTGGTGACCAGGTCGGTGCGTTGTTCGCGTTGTGTGCTCATCAGATCACCTTCCCCTTGAAGATGCCGGTGGGGCGCCACACCAGGATGGCCACCAGGATGAAGAAGGGCACCACGATCTTGTACTCGGTGCCGACAAAGGCGAGGTTGCCCGCTTGGGTGAGCCACTCGGGCAGGCTGTCGCGGAAGGGGCGCAGCAGCACCGACCAGTTGAACACCGCCAGCGTCTCGGCAAAGCCCACCACGAAGCCCCCGGCGATGGCACCGAAGGGGTGGCCCACGCCGCCGACGATGGCCGCGGCGAAGATCGGCAGCAGGATGAAGAAGCTGAGATCCGGCTTGAAGGTCACGTCCAGCGACAGCAGGGTGCCGGCGATGGCGGCGAGCCCCCCGGCGATCACCCAGGTCACCGCCACGATCAGGTTGGTGTTGATGCCCGAGGCCTGGGCGAGGTCGGGGTTGTCGGACATGGCGCGCATCGCCTTGCCCAGCCGCGAGCGGGTGAGGAAGAGGTGCAACCCGACCACCGCAGTGATGGTCAGCACGAAGAGGATGATCTGCGGCTCGGTAATCACGATGGGGGCGCGCGCCCCCTCGAAGGGCAGGGCCAGACGGAAGATCTCCTTGCGGTCATCCACGTAGAGGTTCTGCCCGCCGGTGCCGGCGAACAGGCGGATCAGCCCCTGCAGCAGCAGGGTCACCCCCAGCGAGCCGATCACCATGACGATGGGCTGGACGCCGTGGGCGCGCAGCGGCTTGTAGAAGACGCGGTCGATGCCCACGGCGAGCAGGGCGGTGAGCACCATGGCCAACGGCAGCATGACCACCGCAGTGGGCAGGCCCACGGCGCTGCCGGCGCCGGGGAACAGCAGGGTCAGCAGCAGCACCATGAAGGCGCCGAAGGTCATCATGTCGGCATGGGCGAAGTGGGCGAAGCGCATGATGCTGAACACCAGGGTCACGCCCACCGCGCCGATGGCGTAGATCGAGCCGGCGACACTGCCGGCGATCACCACGTTGTTGAGGAAGAAAACGAATTCGTTCACGGCATACACTCCAGGTCCAGGCGCCGGGGCTCAGCCGCCCAGGAAACTCTTGGCGACTTCCGGGTCGGCCAGCAGTGCCTGCCCGGTATCGGTGAAGCGATTCTGGCCGGCGGCCAGCACGAAGCCCTTGTCGGCGATGGCCAGTGCCTGCTTGGCGTTCTGCTCCACCATCAGGATGCCCACGCCGGCAGCGTTGATCTCCTTCACCCGCTCGAAGATCTCGTTCATGTAGAGCGGCGAGAGGCCGGCGGTGGGCTCGTCGAGCAGCAGCAGCTCGGGTTCGGCCATCAGCGCCCGGCCCATCGCCACCATCTGGCGCTGGCCGCCGGAGAGTTCGCCGGCCGGCTGATGACGCTTGTCGTAGAGCGGCGGGAAGAAACCGTAGACCTGCTTGAGCATGCGCCGGGTGTTGTGGGGCTTGAGAAAGGCGCCCATCTCCAGGTTCTCCTTCACCGTGAGGCTCGGGAAGACGTTCTTCTCCTGGGGGATGAAGCCCATGCCCCGCTGTACCAGTTTGTTGGGTGGCAGGTTGTGGATGGGCTCGCCGCGCAGCAGGATCTCGCCCCGGCTGACGGTGAGCAGGCCGAAGATGGCCTTGAGCATGGTGGATTTGCCGGCACCGTTGGGGCCGACGATCACCCCGATCTCGTCGGCTTCGATGGCCATGTTCACCCCGTTGAGGATGTTCATGCCGCCATAGCCGCCGTGCACGTCGCGTGCGTCGAGTAGTGGCATTGTGATGTCCCAGCGTAAGGGTCGTTGTGGCGTTCTTCTTGGGGCCGGGCCGTCGGGCGGCGCCGGCGGTGTTCAGGCGACGTTGGCGCCCCTCAGGCTACGTTGGAACCGAAGTAGGCTTCGATCACCTGCGGATTGTTCTGGATCTCCTGGATGGTGCCCTGCACCATCACGCTGCCCTGGGCGAGCACGATCACCGGGTCGCAGAGCCGGGCGATCATGTCCATGTCGTGCTCGATGACCAGGAAGGTGTAGCCCATCTCGCGGTTGAGCCGTTCGATGTTGCTCACCAGGTCGCCCAGCAGGGTGCGGTTGACGCCGGCGGCGATCTCGTCGAGCAGCACCACCCGGGCGTCGGTCATCATGGTGCGGCCCAGTTCGAGCAGCTTCTTCTGGCCGCCGGAGAGGTTGCCGGCCAGCTCGTTGCGCACGTGGTGCAGGCCGATGAAGTCGATCACCTCCAGCGCGCGCTGGCGCACCTCGTTCTCGCGCTGGCGCACCAGCGACGGCTTGAGCCAGGCGCTGAAGAGATTCTCGCCGTCCTGCCCGGGCGGCACCATCATGAGGTTCTCCAGGGCCGTCATGTGGGAGAACTCGTGGGCGATCTGGAAGGTGCGCAGCAGGCCCTTGTGGAAGAGCTCGTTGGCAGGGCGGTTGGTGATGTCCTCGCCGTCGAGCAGCACCTGGCCGCTGTCCAGCGGCAGGGCGCCGGCGATAATGTTGAACAGGGTCGACTTGCCGGCGCCGTTGGGACCGATGAGCCCGGTGATGGAGCCCTGCTCCACCTGGATCGAGCAGTCGTTGATGACCTTGAGGCCACCGAAGGCCTTGTTGACGTGTCTGACGTCGATGATGGCTGCCATCTGGGCTACGGCCCCCCCTGTCCCGCTTGTGATTGGCGGCGCCGTCGCTGGGCGGGCGGCGCCGCGCATGGTTGTGGTTGTCGGTCGCCCTGGCGGCTAGCGCTCCTGGCTCGGTTCGGCCAGGAAGGTGCGACCCGCGGCGAAGGCGCCGACGATCACCAGCGCGCCGATGGCCGGGATCAGGTAGCCCTCCACCTGCGGGATGCTGCGCAGGAACACGAAGGCCACCGCGGCCGGGGCCACGAAACGCACCAGGAAGCGCCAGGTGGCGAACCAGCCCTCGTTGGTGCGCATCTCCTTCATGACTTCGCCGTGGGTCAGCGCCCAGCCGGCGAACAGCGCGATCAACAGGCCGCCCAGTGGCATGAAGATGTTGGTCAGCAGCTCGATGAACTCGAAGGCGCTGCGCCCGAACAGGGCGTGGAAGAGCGTGCCCTCGGCCCAGAGGTTGAAGCTGACCACGGTGAGCAGGCCCAGCGCCCAGCTGGCCACCACCATGGCGGTGACGGCCTGGGGGCGGGTGAGGTCGAAGCGCTCGACCAGAAAGGCCGCCACCGGTTCGATCAGTGAGATCGAGGAGCTGATGGCCGCGCCCAGCACCAGGATGAAGAAGACGCCGCCGACCAGGGCGCCGAAGGGCATCTCGGCGAAGGCCAGCGGCAGGGTGACGAACATCAGGCCCGGCCCGGAGCCGGCATCCAGCCCGGCGCCGAACACCAGCGAAAAGATGGCCAGGCCGGCGACCATGGCCACGGCGGTGTCGACCACGGCGATCGCGAAGGCGGTGCGGGTCAGCGAGGCCTCGCCGGACATGTAGGCGCCATAGGCCATGATGGCCCCCATGCCCAGGCTCAGGGTGAAGAACGACTGGCCCATGGCTTCCAGCCAGCCCTCGAGGCTCAGCTCGGCGATGTCGAAGGTGAACAGGAAGCTGGCCGCCGCGGCGAAGTCGCCGGTGGCGATGCCGTAGGCGAGCACCACCAGCAGGATCACGAACAGCGCCGGCATCAGGATGCGCAGACTGCTCTCGATGCCCCTGTGGATGCCCAGGCCGACGATCAGCCCCGAGGCGATGATGAACAGGGTGTGGTAGAGGGTGAGCAGGCCCGGCGAGGCGAGCAGGGCATCGAAGCCGGCACCGATGGTCTCGGCATCGGCGCCGGCCAGCGAGCCGGTGAGCATCTGCCAGGTGTAGTGCAGCGCCCAGCCGGCGATCACCGAATAGAAGCTCAGTATCAGGAAGGCCGAGGCGGCGCCCAGCCAGCCGATGGACTCCCAGGCACGCGAGGTCTTGTGAGTGTGGGTCAGGTGCTGCATGCCCATGATGGGGCTGCGGCGACTGGCGCGGCCGAGCATGGTCTCGGCGATCAGGATGGGAATGCCCACGGCGAAGATGGTCAGGGCGTAGACGAGAATAAAGGCGCCGCCCCCGTTCTCGCCGGCGAGGTAGGGGAAGCGCCACAGGTTGCCCAGGCCCACCGCCGAGCCGACCGCGGCCAGCAGGAAGGTGCCCTTGTGTGTCCAGACGTTGTGCGTGCTCATTGCGGGTCCAGCGGTTGGTAGCGGCCTTGTGGGCCGGTGGAACATCGCGTTTGGGTAAACGAGCCTAACTGTGCCAGAAACACCCGTCTTTGCCAGTGGTCAAGCGTTAAGGGTGCGTTGGGCTGCGCCAGGTGACGCCGGGCGGCGATCATGACTCTTCGGAGCGCGTGGCGTCGTCGGGGGGAGGGCCGGGCTCGAAGGCGCGCTTGTCGTCCGGTAGGCGCACCGTGTCGCCCCGCTGGAGCTTGCCGAAGGCCTTCTGGCGTTCGTCGCTGGCCGGGTCGATGATGGCCACCACCTCGCCGATGCTGGTGGCGTCCACGTAGGCCTTGACGCGGATGCGCACCACCCGGCCGCGGTAGCGCGCCGAGAGGATGTCGCCCGGCCCCGGCTCGGAGTAGCCGGTGGGGTCGTGTTCGAAATGGCGCAGCACGCTGTCGGTGCCGGGGTCGTCCCACTCCACATGGCGATGCATGACGCTCTCCTTGTTGCCGATGGATGGCTCAGCCCAAGAGTATCCCCTGCGGCGCTCCCAAGCCCAGCGTTGCGAAGCATTCGGGGTCGATACCCGGGTCACTACGACAGCGCCCGCCGGATGGCGGGCGCTGGGCTGGGCGAGACCGGCTCACTTCTTGCCGGCGCGCTTGCGCTCGTGTTCCTTGAGGTGCTTTTTGCGCAGGCGGATGTGGTTGGGGGTCACCTCCACCAGCTCGTCGTCGTCGAGGAACTCGATGGCCTGCTCCAGGGTGAACTTCACCGGCGGGGTCAGCACGATGTTCTCGTCGTTGCCCGAGGCGCGCATGTTGTCGAGCTTCTTGCCCTTGGTGGGGTTGACCACCAGGTCGTTGGCGCGGTTGTGGATGCCCACCAGCATGCCTTCGTAGACCTCGGTGCCGTGATCGATGATCAGCTTGCCGCGCTCCTGCAGGGCGTAGAGCGCATAGGCCAGCGCCTTGCCGTCGACCATGGAGACCAGCACGCCGTTGCGCCGCTCGATGGCGGCGTCGGGTTTGAGCGGGCCGTAGTGGTCGAAGCGGCTGGTGAGGATGCCGGTGCCTGAGGTGAGGGTGAGGAACTGACCGCGAAAACCGATCAGCCCGCGCGCCGGGATGATGAAGTCGAGACGCACGCGGCCCTTGCCGTCGGGGTTCATGTTGGTGAGCTCGCCCTTGCGATAGCCGAGTTCCTCCATGATGGCGCCCTGGTGCTGCTCCTCGCAGTCGATGATCACCTCTTCGTAGGGCTCCTGCTTGACCCCGTCGATCTCCTTGATGATCACCTCGGGGCGGCCCACGGCCAGCTCGAAGCCTTCGCGGCGCATGGTCTCGATCAGCACCGAGAGGTGCAGCTCGCCGCGGCCGGAGACCTTGAACTTCTCGGGGCTGTCGCCCTGCTCGACGCGCAGTGCCACGTTGTGGATCAGCTCCTGGTCGAGGCGATCCTTGATGTTGCGGCTGGTGATGTACTTGCCGTCGCGCCCGGCGAAAGGCGAATCGTTGACCTGGAAGGTCATGGAGACGGTGGGCTCGTCCACGGAGAGCGGCGGCAGCGCCTCCACGACGGCCGGATCGCAAAGGGTGTCGGAAATGGCCAGCGAGTCGATGCCGGTGATGCAGATGATGTCGCCGGCGGTGGCCTGGTCGGTCTGCACGCGCTCCAGGCCCAGGTGGGTCATCACCTGGCCGACCTTGCCGCGGCGCTCCTGGCCCTCCTTGCTGACCACCACGATCTGCTGGTTGGGCCTTACGGCACCGCGGGTGATACGGCCCAGGCCGATGACGCCCACGTAGCTGGAGTAGTCCAGCGCCGAGATCTGCATCTGCAAGGGGCCGTCGATCTCGACCTTGGGCGGTTCGACGATGTCGACGATGGCCTGGAACATCGGCGTCATGTCCTCGGCCAGCTCTTCCGGCTCGGGGCCGGCGATGCCGTTGAGGGCCGAGCAGTAGATGATCGGAAAGTCGAGCTGTTCGTCGCTGGCGCCGAGGTTGTCGAACAGGTCGAAGATCTGGTCGATGACCCAGTCGGGGCGCGCGCCGGGGCGGTCGATCTTGTTGACCACCACGATGGGCTTGAGGCCCTGGTCGAAGGCCTTCTGGGTGACGAAGCGGGTCTGTGGCATGGGACCGTCGACGGCGTCGACCAGCAGCAGTACCGAGTCGACCATCGACATCACGCGCTCCACCTCGCCGCCGAAGTCGGCGTGCCCGGGCGTGTCGACGATGTTGATGTGGTAGTCCTCGCCGTCGGGAGCCTGCCAGCGGATCGCCGTGTTCTTGGCCAGGATGGTGATGCCGCGCTCCTTCTCCTGGTCGTTGGAGTCCATGATGCGCTCCTGCCCCTCGGCCTTGCGGTCCAGGGTGCCGGACTGGCTCAGCAGCTTGTCGACCAGGGTGGTCTTGCCGTGGTCGACGTGGGCGATGATGGCGATGTTGCGGAGACTCTCGATGCGAGAGGCGCTGACTGGGGTGTTCATAGGGTGTCGCTCGTCAAATCTTTACGCACCTATGTACACGTGTGGGAGTGCCCTAGGCGCGGGGTAGGGGGAGTGGTGGCGCATTGTACAGAGAAGGGCGGGACGGGAATAGCGAAAACGCGTCAGGCGGGCGAGCGTTCGATGCGCGCCTGGCAGGCCCTGAGGCGTTCGAGGAGGTTGGTCACGGCGTCCAGGTCCAGCGCCGGGTCGAAGCCGCCGATGCGCTCGAACCAGGGGCGGGCGACACACAGCGTCTCGGTGGGAGGCTGGCCCTGCAGGCGTCGTCGCAGGCGATCCAGGGGGCCCAGCGAGCGGGAGGCGAAGATCATCACGTCGCCCTGCTGGTGGGCGATCCGTTCCGCCGCCCGGGCCAGCCAGTGGTGGGGCAGGCGCAGATCAGGGGCGGGAAACACCAGCACGCTGCCCTGGCTGCGGGCCACGGCGGTATTGAGGCGATCGCCCAGCGGGGTGCCCTGGCAGGGCAGCAGGCGGGCCCCGTAGCGCTGCATCAGGCGGGGCAGGCGCGCATCGCCGGTGTTGTCGGTCGCCAGCAGCTCGATGGGTTCGGCCAGGTGGCGCGCCAGTCGCTGCAGTGCATGGAGCTGGCGGGGGAGCCGATGCCCTGCCGTACGCACATCCAGAATGAGGCTGAGGGTCATGGCGGGACAGGCTCCAACTGGCGACGGTTTTCGGGCGGGCACCAAGCGGAGCAGGGCCCAGTCTGATCTGTAATTAAGTGTAGCGATAAGTCATCAAAAGTATCAATATTTGACTTGGCTGAAATCTCTGCTATTCCCGGCGGGCCGGGTCGTCATCCTCGCGCATGACAGGGGCCGTCGTGCTCGGGCACTGGACGTGCGACGGGGTGTTGCACCTATTTAGTGCAGATGGCGATTCAAGTGATCATTGGTGGTGCAAAATCAAGCCGTCGTGCCCCTGGGCAGGGCGCCCAGTTGCGCGGTGGCAACCGGAGCCTGTCAGGCGGTATCGAAAAAGCCGTTTTCTTTCAGGTGGATGGGCTTTGCTTCGCCAAGGCGGTGCAAGATTGGCACGCTGCCTGCATTGTTTTGGCCAGCGCCATGATCGTGCATGGCGGCCGTGGGCGAGTCGCTCGCGGCGTGCTACAACGGACGCTGGCATGCCCCAGCGCAACGAGACTGCAAGCGGCCAGCACATCCAGCCATCGCTCAAATCGCTCTAAACGGAGGACACCATGTCTGCCAAGACGCTCGCCCTGATCGAAGAACACGACATCAAGTGGGTCGATCTGCGCTTCACCGATACCAAAGGCAAGGAACAGCACGTCACCATTCCCGCCAAGGACGTCGACGAGGAGTTCTTCGAGAACGGCCAGATGTTCGACGGTTCCTCCATCGAAGGCTGGAAGGGCATCAACGAGTCCGACATGATCCTGCGCCCGGAGGATGGGACCGGTTTCCTCGACCCCTTCACCGAAGACGCCACCTTGGTGCTGCGCTGCGACATCATCGAGCCGGCCACCATGCAGGGCTACGAGCGTGACCCGCGCTCCATCGCCAAGCGCGCTGAGGCCTACCTGCAGTCGTCCGGCCTGGGCGACACCGCCTTCTTCGGCCCCGAGCCCGAGTTCTTCATCTTCGACGAGGTGCACTGGAAGGCCGACATCGAAGGCGCCATGTACAAGATCACCTCCGAAGAGGGTGCCTGGTCCACCGACCGTCCCATTGAGGGCGGCAACCTGGGCCACCGGCCGCGCGTCAAGGGCGGCTATTTCCCGGTGCCCCCGGTGGACAGCTTCCACGATATCCGCACCGCAATGTGCAACACCCTGGAGGCCATCGGCCAGACCGTGGAGGTGCATCACCACGAGGTGTCCAACGCCGGCCAGAACGAGATCGGCGTCAAGTTCAACACCCTGGTGAAAAAGGCCGACGAGCTTCAGGAGATGAAGTACGTCGTCCACAACGTGGCCCACGCCTACGGCAAGACGGCTACCTTCATGCCCAAGCCGCTGGTCGGCGACAACGGCAGCGGCATGCACGTGCACCAGTCGTTCTGGAAGGAAGGGCAGAACCAGTTCGCCGGCGACGAATACGCCGGGCTCTCCGAGATGGCGCTCTACTACATCGGCGGCATCATCAAGCACGCCCGCGCCCTGAACGCTTTCACCAACGCTTCCACCAACTCCTACAAGCGCCTGGTGCCGGGCTTCGAGGCGCCGGTGATGCTGGCCTACAGCGCCCGCAACCGCTCTGCCTCCATCCGTATCCCCTACACCGCCAGTCCCAAGGGCAAGCGCGTCGAGTGTCGTTTCCCCGACCCGACCGCCAACCCCTACCTGGCCTTCGCGGCGATGCTGATGGCGGGTATCGACGGCATCAAGAACAAGATCCACCCCGGCGACGCCATGGACAAGAACCTCTATGACCTGCCTCCGGAAGAGGGCAAGGCCGTGCCCACTGTGGCCGAGAGCCTCGACCAGGCGCTGGATGCGCTGGACGCCGACCGTGGCTTCCTCACCGAGGGTGGCGTTTTCACCGACGAGATGATCGACGCCTACATCGAGCTCAAGATGGAGGACGTGGAGCGCCTGCGCATGACCACGCACCCGGTGGAGTTCGATCTCTACTACAGCTGCTGAGCCACGTCGGCTCGGACTGTCGGCGCCGCGGCCACGCGGCGCCCATCCAGGGGCTCCGCCACGGCGGAGCCCTTGGCGCGTTTGGCGTACACTGCGGGAAGAGGGTGGCGCTGGCGCGCGTGTCGCCGCCATGCCACGCTGCCCGATGCCGCCACACCGAAGAGGGACATTCGATGGCCAAGACGCTGCTGCTGATCGCCCTGGGACTGGCACTGGCCGCGCCGGCCGGCGCGACGACCGTCTACCGTACCACCGATGCCGAGGGCAACGTGGTGTTCACCGACGACCCCGACCGCGGCGGCGAGCAGGTGGAGCTCGAGCCCCTCACCGTGGTGCCCTCCCGCGGCGAGGGGCGCAGCGGTCAGCCCCCGGCGCGGGCCGAGTCGGGGGAGCCGCGGCCTGCGGCAAGTCCCTCGGCGCCTTTCATGCCCTACGACCGCTTCGGTATCAGCGCCCCGCAACACGAGGCGACCCTGCCCACCGGCGCGGCGGGCAACGTGGCGGTGGAGCTCGCCATCGAACCGGCGCTGCGCGAGGATCACCGGGTGCGGTTGCTGCTCGACGGCGAGGTGAGCCAGAGCGCCATGCACACCGACGCCTTCCTGCTCAACAACCTGCCGCGCGGCGAGTACGTGCTCCAGGCCGAGCTGCTCGACGGGACCGGCGAGGTGCGCCACCGCACCGAACCGGTGACCCTCTATGTGCAGCGGGCGAGCATCAACCTGCCCCAGAACCCCAACAATCCCGCCCGCGGCAACTGAGCCGCTCGCTCGTCGCGATTGCCGGTCGCGCCGTCCGCTGCGCCGAAGGCGTGCGCCTGGCCTCGGTGCGGTGTCGTGATGGGGCAGGCGAGGTTGGTCTGGCCCCTTTTTGTGCACCATAGTGGTGCGTAGTGCGGCGCGACGCCGCCGCCCAGGCCCGTCGTTGCGCTGTCTTGAGTTGGCGCGCTTCTTGCAGTTCCCTCTGTGACCACCTTCGGCTGCGCCATGATGACGCGTCCGCGCGATGCGGGTGCCGCCACTCTGCTCTGCAAGGAAGGGCCCATGTATCGACGCCTGATGGAACATCTCACCACCGCGGTGCTGCTGCTGGATGACGCCCTCGCCGTGTGCTGGATGAACCCCGCGGCCGAAGCGCTGCTGGCCGTGAGCCTGGGGCGGGTGACCGGCACGCCGCTGCCGGCCCTGCTGCCGGCGGACGATGGCATGCACGAGGTGCTGGCCAAGGCCCGGGACGACGGCCACCCCTTCACCCAGCGCGAGGTGCGCCTGGAACTGCTGGGCGGGGCAGCGCTCACCGTCGACTACACGGTCACGCCGCTCTCCGCCACGGAGCTGCTGGTGGAGATGGAGCCGCGGGACCGGCTGCTGCGCATCTCCCGCGAGGAGGCGCTGCTCAACCGCCAGGAGGCGATCAAGGTGCTCTCCCGGGGGCTGGCCCACGAGGTCAAGAATCCCCTGGGCGGCATCCGTGGCGCGGCCCAGCTGCTCGAACGCGACCTCGACGACCCCATGCTCAAGGAGTTCACCCGCGTCATCATCGAGGAGGTGGACCGCCTGCGCGACCTGGTCGACACCATGCTGGGGCCCAACCGCCTGGAACGCCACGCGCCGCTCAACATCCACAAGGTGCTGGAGCGGGTGCGCGCGCTGCTCGTCGCCGAGACGCCGGACGTGCGCATCCAGCGCGACTACGATCCCAGCCTGCCGGACTTCCCCGGTGACGAGGCACAGATGATCCAGGCCGTGCTCAACGTGGCACGCAACGCCGTGGAGGCGATGCGTGAGGCTGACACCGAGGCGCCGCAGCTGCTGATGCGCACGCGGGCGCGGCGCCAGTTCACCCTGGGCGCCGAGCGCCACCGTCTGGTCTGCGAGGTAGCGCTGATCGACAACGGCCCGGGCATCCCGGCGAGTCTTCAGGAAACCCTCTTCTATCCCATGGTGTCGGGCCGCGCCGAGGGCAGCGGCCTGGGGCTTTCCATCGCCCAGGGCATCCTGCACCAGCATCAGGGACTGATCGAGTGCGACTCGCGGCCCGGCCACACCGAATTCCGATTGCTGATTCCCTTGGAGAAGTGCCATGAGTGACGTCGCACGCGTGGTGATCGTCGACGATGATCGCGCCATTCGCTGGGTGCTGGAGCGCGCCCTGGCCCAGCCCGATCTCGAGGTCGAAAGCATCGATCGTGCCGACAAGGCGCTGGGACACCTGCTCGACGACCCGCCGGACGTGCTGGTCACCGATATCCGCATGCCGGGTATCGACGGCCTCGACCTGATGTCGCGCCTGCGCGAGGCACACCCCGAGCTGCCGGTGATCGTGATGACCGCCCATTCCGATCTCGACAGCGCCGTGGCCTCCTACCAGGGTGGTGCCTTCGAGTACCTGCCCAAGCCCTTCGACGTGGACGAGGCGCTGGCCCTGGTGCGCCGCGCCGTGGCCCACGCCCGCGAGCGCAAGAGGCCGGTCAGCGTGCCCGAGGGGCTGGACGCCGAGATCATCGGCGAGGCGCCGGCCATGCAGGAGGTGTTTCGCGCCATCGGGCGCCTTTCGCAGTCGCACATCACCGTGCTGATCAACGGCGAGTCGGGCACCGGCAAGGAGCGCGTCGCCCGCGCCCTGCATCAGCACAGCCCCCGCGGCGGCAAGCCGTTCATCGCGCTCAACATGGCGGCGATCCCCAAGGACCTGATCGAGTCGGAGCTGTTCGGCCACGAGAAGGGTGCCTTCACCGGCGCCACGGCGCAGCGCCAGGGGCGCTTCGAGCAGGCCAACGGCGGCACGCTGTTCCTCGACGAGATCGGCGACATGCCGGCCGAGACCCAGACCCGTCTGCTGCGGGTGCTGGCCGACGGCGAGTTCTACCGCGTGGGCGGCCACACCTCGGTGAAGGTGGACGTGCGCATCATCGCCGCCACCCACCAGAATCTCGAGACGCTGGTGGAGGACGGTCGCTTCCGCGAGGACCTCTTCCACCGCTTGAACGTCATCCGCGTGCACCTGCCCAAGCTCGCCGAACGGCGCGAGGACATCCCGCGCCTGGCCCGCCACTTCCTGGCCGAGGCGGCCAAGGAGCTGGCCACCGACACCAAGGTGCTGACCCAGGACGCCGAGGGGTACCTGATGCGCCTGCCCTGGCCGGGCAACGTTCGCCAGCTGGAGAACACCTGCCGCTGGCTGACGGTGATGGCCTCGGGGCGCGAAGTGCTGGTGGAGGACCTGCCGCCGGAGCTGCTCGAGTCGGGCGTCACCGAGGGCAACCTCGGCGACTGGCGTGCCGCCTTCCGCGACTGGGCCGACCGGGCCCTGGCCGCGGGTCACACCCATCTGCTCGAGGAAGCGGTGCCCGATTTCGAACGGATCCTCATCGAGACCGCGCTCAAGCACACCGGGGGGCGCAAGGGCGAGGCCGCCGAGCTGCTCGGCTGGGGGCGTAATACGCTGACGCGAAAACTCAAGACGTTGCTGCCGTCGCTGGCGGACAGCGACTGATCGTCGAGCGAGGGGGGGGGGCGACTAAAGGCGCATTGCTGGCTCGGAAGGAGGCGCCTAGCGTGTTTGAGCATGCTTTCATAATGTAGGATAGGTCATCCATGGCGACCCCCGCCCCTCTCGACGCCAGCCTGCCCGACCGCGTGCATGTCACCGAGGTCGGCCCGCGCGACGGCCTGCAGAACGAGCCCGTGGTGCTGGCCACGGCGGACAAGGTGGCGCTAGTGCGCGCGCTGGTCGCGGCCGGCGTGCGCGAGTTCGAGCTCACCTCTTTCGTCAGCCCCCGGGCGGTGCCGGCGCTGGCCGACGCCGCCGAGCTGGTGGCCGCGGTACGCGACATCCCCGGGATCCACTTCTCGGCCCTGGTCCCCAACCCGCGGGGCGCCGAGCGCGCCCTCGAGGCGGGCGTCGACTCGGTGGTGCTCTTCGTGTCGGCGTCGGAGAGCCACAACGCCAAGAACGTCAACGCGACCGTCGAGGCGTCGCTGGCGGGGTTCGATCGGATTGCCCGTCACCTCGAGGGTAGCGGTATCGCGCTGCGCGGTGCCATCGCCACCAGCTTCGGCTGCCCCTTCGAGGGCGAGGTGCCGGTCGAGTCCGTGGGGCGCATCGCCCGCCACTTCGCCGACCTCGGCGCCCGCTACGTCTCCCTGGGCGATACCACCGGCATGGCCACGCCGCCGCTGGTGACCGAACGCATCCGCCACCTGCGCGAGACGGTGCCCGAGATCACCCCGACCCTGCACTTCCACAACACGCGGGGCATCGGTCTGGCCAATGTCCTTCAGGGGCTCTCGCTGGGCGTCGACCGCTACGAGAGCGCCATCGGCGGGCTCGGCGGCTGCCCATTCGCGCCGGGGGCCTCGGGCAACATCGCCAGCGAAGATCTGATTTACCTGCTCGATGAGCTGGGCATCGCCACGGGCATCGCGCTCGAGGACATGATCGCGGCGTCGCGGCTGGCCTCGCGCCTGATGGGGCGCGAGCTGCCCGCCCAGGTCTCCAAGGCGGGGCCGCGGCTGGCGACCCATGATGCCGCCTGCACGCTCGCGGCCCGGGGGTGACAAGGATGCCATCCGCACAGACTCAAGGAACGCTTGCTCAAGGAACCCTCGCCGGCATTCGCGTCATCGACCTGACGCGGGTGATCTCCGGCCCCTTCTGCACCCAGATCCTCGGCGACCACGGCGCCGACGTGATCAAGGTCGAGCCGCCGGGGCGCGGCGACGTGGTGCGCAGCCAGGGCAACATGGTCAACGGCGAGAGCTGGTACTTCGCCCAGTTCAACCGCAACAAGCGCTCGCTGACCCTGGACCTGCGCAGCGACGAGGGCAAGGCGATCCTGCACCGGCTGCTGGAGAGGGCCGACGTGCTGGTGGAGAACTTCCGCCCCGGGGTGCTGGCCAAGATGGGGCTGGACGACGACACCCTGCGATCCCGCTACCCGCACTTGGTGGTGGGGCGCATCAACGGCTTCGGCTCCACCGGCCCCTACCGTGACCGGCCCGCCTACGACTTCATCGCCCAGGCCATGAGCGGGTTCATGGGCGTGAACGGCCCGGGCGACGGCGAGCCGATGCGCGCCGCGCCGCCGATCAGCGACATGGTCGCGAGCCAGAACCTCGCCTTCGGCATCTGCGCCGCCCTGGTGCGGCGGGCCACCACCGGCCAGGGGGACATCGTCGAGACGGCGCTGACCAACGGCCTGATCGCCATGATGGGCTACCTGGCCGCCGAGTTCTTCGCCACCGACCGGGTGCCGGCGCGCACCGGCAACGACCACCCTATGCTCTACCCCTATGGGCTGTTCAAGGCCAGCGACGGTGAAGTGGCCATTGCGCCGAGCAACGACACCATGGTGGAGCGCTTCCTCTCAGCGCTGGACATGCTGCACCTGCTCGACGACGAACGCTTCGCCGACAATGCGCGGCGCATGGCCAACCGCGAGGCGCTGCGCGAGATCCTCAACGGCGTGACCGAGCGGCGCCGGGTCGACGAGTGGATCGACCACCTCAACCGGGCGGGGGTGCCCTGCGGGCGGGTGCACGACCTGCGCGAGACCTTCGCCGACCCCCAGGTGCAGGCCCAGGAGATGCGCCTCGAGCTGGAGCAGGCCTCCGGGCGCGTGCCCGTGACGGGCTTTCCGGTCAAGCTGCGCGAGGCGCCGGCGACGCTCTATCACCCCGTGCCGCGGCTCGGTGAGCACACCCGCCAGCTCCTCGACGAGCTGGGCCTCGCCAAGGGTGACGTGGAGGACCTGGCCGCGCGCGGAATCATCTGAACTACCCTGAGAACGGTCGCCGTTCTGGCGGCTGACGACACTGGTGCGACGCTGGGACGTTCACCACAACAACAAAAGCGGAGGAACACGCCAATGAAGCCCGTCACCAAGAGCCTTTCGGGTATCGCTGCCACGGCCCTGCTGGGCGCCGGCCTGGCCGTCAGCACGCCCAGCCAGGCGCTGCCCATCGACGAATGCATCGCCCCGGCCGACCCGGGCGGCGGCTGGGACTTCACCTGCCGCAGCGTGGGCAAGCTGCTGCTCGATCTCGAACTGGTGGACAGCCCCGTGCAGGTCACCAACATGCCGGGCGGGGTGGGGGCCGTGGCCTTCGCCAACGTCGCCAGCGACCGCGCCGACGACAGCGACCTGATCGTGGCCACCAGTACCGTCGGGGTCACCCAGATCGCCCAGGGCAAGTATCCCGGCGGGGCCGACACCATGCGCTGGCTGGCCATGCTGGGCACCGACGTGGGGGTGATCCTCGTCGACGACGAGAGCGAGTATGAGTCGCTGGATCAGTTGCTCGACACCATGATCGAGGACCCGGGCGCCCTGGCCATGGCCGGCTCCAGCGGGGCCGGCGGCTGGGATCATATCCGTGCCCTGATGCTCGCCAAGGCGGCTGGCATGCCGGATGACCAGATCGGCAGCGTGCGCTGGGTGCAGTTCGACGGCGGCGGTCCGGCCGTGACCCAGATGATGGGGGGCCACGTGGATGCGGTCTCCACCGACCTCGGCGAGATCGCCGGCTTCATCGAGTCGGGCGACGTGCGCGTGCTGGCGGTGCTCTCCGAGGAGCCGCTCCCCGAGCCCTTCGCCGACCTGCCCACCGCCGCCGCCCAGGGCTACGACGTGGCCGGCTACAACTGGCGCGGTTTCTACACCGGCGGCGAGGTCTCCGACGCCGACTATGCCGCCCTGGTGGAGGACCTGAAGACGCTCTATGACAGCGACGAGTGGAAGGAGGTTGCCCAGCAGAACGGCCTGGTGCCGCTGTGGCGGGGCGGCGATGAATTCGACACCTTCGTGCGCGACTCCATCGACGAGGTCGAGACGATCTCCCGCGAGATCGGGGTCCTGCAGTGAGCGAGCCGCTGTCGGACGACGCCGGGCGAGTGCCCGGCGTCATCGGCGATCGCATCGCCGGCGCCCTCTTGCTGATCCTGGCGGTGGGCGCCTGGTGGCTCTCCCACGACCTGGAGTCCGGCTTCATGCAGCCCGTGGGGCCCGGCGAGTATCCCCGCCTGGTGAGCCTGCCGCTGGCGGCGCTGTCGCTGCTGCTGATCGTGAAGCCGGGACTCAACCAGCGCTGGCCGGGGCGCGCCGCCCTGGTGCGCCAGGCGCTGACCCTGCTGCTGCTGGCCTGCTACGCCGGCTTGGTCAAGCCGCTCGGGTTCCTGCCCGCTTCGCTGGTGGCGGTGATCCTGCTGATCCGCCTCTTCGGCGCCCCCTGGAAGGCCGCCCTGTCCAGCGGCAGCGTCCTCACCCTGGCTCTCTACGCGTTGTTCGAATTCGCCCTCGGCATGCCGCTGCCCAACATGCCGGGCCTGGACTGGTAGCCCCCCGATATGGAAATCCTCGCCTTTCTCGCCCAGGGCTTCGCGGTGGCCCTGGAGCCCCAGAACCTCTTGCTGGCGCTCATCGGCTGCGTCATCGGCACCCTGATCGGGGCGCTGCCCGGACTGGGGCCGGTCAACGGCGTGGCGCTGATGATCCCGCTCTCCTTCAACTTCGGCCTGCCCGCCACCGGGGCGCTGATCCTGCTGGTCAGCGTCTATTACGGCTGCATGTACGGCGGGCGGATCAGCTCCATCGTGCTCAACATTCCCGGCGACGAGCCGGCGATGATGACCACCCTGGACGGCTATCCCATGGCGCTCCAGGGGCGCGGCGGCGAGGCGCTGGGGGTCTCGGCGGTGGCCTCCTTCGTGGGTGCCGCGGTGGCGACCCTGGGGCTCGCGCTCTTCGCGCCGCTGCTGGTCGACTTCGCCATCCGCTTCGGTCCGGCGGAGTACTTCGCGCTCTTCGTGCTGGCCTTCGCTACCATCGGCGGCGTCACCGGCGGCAGCTTGATCAAGAGCTTCATCGCCGCCTTCCTGGGCCTGCTGCTGGGCAGCGTGGGGATCGACGCGGTCAGCGGGGTGCCGCGCTACACCTTCGGGCTCTACGAGCTCTACGACGGCATCGACTTCATCGTCGCCCTGGTGGGGCTGTTCGCCATCTCCGAGTGCCTGATCTTCCTCGAGGACATTCGCGGCACGAGTCGCCCCACCCTGACCATGGGCTCGGCGGTGCCCGGTGTGCGTGCCGCCGGGCGCTGCGCGCCGACCATCGCCCGCGGCTCGCTGATCGGCTTCGTGGCCGGGGTGCTGCCCGGCGCCGGGGCAGCGCTGGGCAGTTTTCTCGCCTACATGCTCGAGAAGCGCTGGCTGGGCCGCAGCGGCCACTTTGGCGAGGGCGACCCGCGCGGCGTGGCGGCCCCCGAGGCGGGCAACAACGCCGCCGCCGGCGGCGCGCTGATCCCCATGCTCTCGCTGGGCATTCCGGGCAGCGGCACCACGGCGATCCTGCTGGCCTTGCTGCTGTCGATGAACATCACCCCGGGGCCGCTGCTCTTCGAGCAGCAGCCGGAGATGGTCTGGGGGCTGGTGGCGGCGCTGGTGATCGGCAACTTCGTACTGCTGGTGCTCAACGTGCCGCTGGTGAGCGTCTTCGCCAAGGTGCTGCAGGCGCCCGGCTGGTTCCTGATGCCCATGGTGGTGATGGTGGCCTTCGTGGGCATCTATTCGCTCAACAACAGCGCCTTCGATCTCTACATGATGCTGGGTTTCGGGGTGCTGGGCTATGCGCTGCGCAAGCTGGAGATCCCCACGGTACCGGTGGTGCTGGGGCTGCTGCTCGGCAGCCAGATGGAGTTCAACCTGCGCCGTGCCATGGCGATCTCCGGCGGCGACTGGAGCATTCTGTGGAGCAGTGGCATCTCGGTGGGCATCTACCTCTTCGCCATCACCCTGATCGTCGCCGGGCTGGTCTACTCCTGGCTGGTCAAGGGGCGGCTGCAGTAGGCTCGTGACGTTAACTGAGCAAGCGGCGTGCCAGCAGCCGCTGCAAGTCGCGGCGGCTGTTGGCGATCAGATAGACGATGACACGGTCATCGTGCCGGCGGTAGATGATGCGTACCGGTGGCTCGAAAACCTGTCGGTATTCGTGGATGCCCAGTTCCATCAGCTCGCGGGGATGGCTGCCCCGCTCGGGAAACTCCCCCAGGGCGTCGATTCGAGCCTCTATGGAGGCCAGCAGCCGCTGGGCAGCAGGCGGCGAGTCCTCGGCAATGAAGTCGATGAGTTCTCTCAAGTCGTCGAAGGCCGAGGCCGTCAGCTCGACACGCCAGGTCACCGGGGTTCGTCTCCACGGCGTAGCCGAGCGAAACACTCCTTGGCATCCAGAGTCTTGCCCTGGTCGACTTCCTGGTTGCCGAGCGCGAGGATCTTCAGCAGTGCCAGGGTCTCTTGGGTCTGCTCGTAGCTACGGATATCCTGTACGACCATCCGGGCTTCGCCGTTCTGCGTGATCACCATGGGTTCACGCAGTTCGTTGAGCGAGCGGGAAATCTCGGCGGCATGCGCCTTCAGGTAGCTGATCGGCTTGATGTTCTCTGAGTATTTCATGGCGGCTGGCTAATCGTTGTGTGGTCAGACTGAATTTAGTCTTTATCTGGTGCTATGGCAATGTTCTGTATCGGGACCGCGATGGCAAAGCCATGCGCCTCAGTGCCAGAATGGGGTGCTCAAGGAGAGGACGCCCATGACGCAGATGACCTGGCCGCGGCTGCTCGACCCGTCGCGCCTGCACGGCCGCGGCACCGGCCGCGAGGAGGTCGGCCGCAGCCCCTTCCACAAGGACCACGACCGCATCGTCTTTGCCGGTTCCTTCCGCCGCCTGGGGCGCAAGACTCAGGTGCATCCGCTCACCGACAACGACCATATCCACACCCGCCTGACCCACTCCTTGGAGGTGGGCTGCGTGGGCCGCTCGCTGGGCATGATCGCCGGCGAGGGGCTGCGCGGCCGCCTGCCCGAGTGGATCACCCCGGCCGACCTGGGGGTGATCGTCCAGGCGGCCTGCCTGGGCCACGACATCGGCAACCCGCCCTTCGGCCACGCCGGCGAGTATGCCATCCGCGACTGGTTCAAGCGCGCCGAGGCCGACGGCAGCGGCCTGCTCGAGGGCCTCGCCCCGACCGAGCGCGACGACCTGCTCACCTACGAGGGCAACGCCCAGGGTTTTCGCATCGTCACCCAGATCGAGTACAACCAGTTCCGCGGCGGCATGCGCCTCACCGCGGCGACGCTGGGCACCCTGCTCAAGTACCCCTGGACGGTGGAGTACGGTGGCACGGCCGGCAAGTTCGGCTGCTACCAGTCGGAGAAGGCTCTGCTCGCCCGGGTGGCCGATCAGCTGGGGCTGCTGCCGCGCGGCGAGGGGCGCTGGTGCCGCCACCCGCTGGCCTGGCTGGTCGAGGCCGCTGACGACATCTGCTATGCCCTGCTCGACCTCGAGGACGGTCTGGAGATGGGCATCCTGCGCTTCGATGAGGTGGCCGAGGTGCTGGTACAGATCGCCGGCGGTACCCCGCCGGACTTCGTCGACATGCAGCGTCAGGGGGTCTCCCAGCGGCGGCGCATCGCCGCCCTGCGCGGCGCGGCCATGGAACGGGCGGTCAACGACGTGGGAGCGGTCTTCGTCGAACACGAGGCGGCGCTGCTGAACGGTACGCTCAGCAACGACCTGCTGGAGCTGTGCCACCCCGACCTGGACTGGGGGGTCAAGGCGGCCAAGCAGCTCGCCCGCGAGCGCATCTTCCAGAACGAGCGCAAGGCCAAGCTGGAGATCGGCGCCTACACGACCTTGGGCATTCTTCTGGAGGCCTTTATCGGCGCCGCTCACGAGCTCCACCACACCGGCCGCTCCACCTTCAAGCACCAGCGGGTGCTGGCGCTGATCGGCGAGAACACCCCGCGCCCTTCCTGGAGCCTCTACGACAGCTACCGGCGCATGCTCGACTTCATCGGCGGCATGACCGACCACTACGCCGTCGACCTGGCCCAGGAGATGGGCGGTCGGCTCCGGGGGGATTGAGGGATGCGTGGCCGGCCGATGCTGTTCCCGCTGCTGCTGGCGACCTGGCTGCTGGCGCCGCTCGCTGCGGCCCAGCCGGCGGAGACGGCCGACACGCCGCTGTCGCGCCTGGCGCGCGATGGCTTCGAGCACTACACCTTGGCACTGACCTGGCACCCCGGGTTCTGCACGACCCGGACGAACCCGCCGCGGGAGTGCCGCGAGCCCTCGCTGCTCGAGGAGCGCGACCGTGGCTTCGTGCTGCACGGCCTGTGGCCGTCGCTGCCCGAGCGCTTCGCTGAGCGGGGCGTCGATCGGCGCCGCTGGTGGGCGCAGGGGTGTTTCCTCGAGCAGCCGCGCATCGAGGGCAGCTTCTGCCGGGCGCACCCGCCCTTCGGCTTCGAGCCCCCGCTTGCCGAGGCGCTGGACGACGCCATGCCGGGGCGGGCGAGCTGCCTGGACCGCTACCAGTTCGCCAAGCACGCCGCCTGCTTCGACCTCGCCGAGGAGGACTACTTCGCCGCGGCCGTGGCACTGCTGGAGACAGTGAACGACAGCGCCTTCGGGGCCTTCGTGGCGCTCAACCAGGGCGGGACGGTGGCGCGCAACGACCTGATCGGCGCCTTCGAGGCGGCCTTCGGCGAGGATACCGGCCGGGCCCTGCGCCTGGAGTGCGACGGCCGCGGCAATCGCGTGCTCACCGAGGCGCGCATCGCCATCGACGCCGAACGGCTCGCCGACTTCCCGGCCGCGGAGAGCCTGGTGCCCCAGTCGCGGGGGCGCTGTGCCACGCGAATTCGGATCGCGGTTTTCGACTAGGAGTCGGACGGTGGGCGGGGGCTGGGCTGCTTGCTGCGCTCGATCAGGGCGGCGATCACCCGGTCGTGCAGCTCGCCGGTCAGCTCGCCCAGGCGCCGCTCGGCCAGGCGGCGGTCGAGCGCTTCGCCGTTGACCACCATGACGCCTTCCGGGGCGCCCTCGCAGAGGATGTCCCAGCCGGGCAGGGCCAGCACGCCGAGCACCGGCACCGGGGCCTCGCAGCGGCTCTGCAGCCAGCGGGAGAGCCAGCGGCTGGCGCGGCGGGTCTTCTGCAGCGGGCGCCGCTCGCTCCAGCCGGGAAAGCGCAGGCGTTCGTGCTCGACGCTGACCACGTTGATCTCGCGGCCGTCCGGGGTGAAGGGGGGGGCCCGCCCGCGGGTCTCGACGACGAAGACGCCGTGGGGCGTCACCGCCACGTGGTCGATGGTGTCGGTGTCGGTGGGCACGTCGTGGAAGATGTAGTAGGGGTGCGCCTCGGGGCGAACCAGGCGCTCGAGCTCCTGGCCTACCGCCAGCTTGCCGGCCAGGCCCAGCTTGATGCGCCGGATCTGCTGGAAGTCGCGGATCAGCAGCAAGCAGAAGACGAGCACCAGCAGGGTGCTGAGCGCGCCGTAGAGCGCCCACTCCAGCCAGTTCTGGCGGCTGGCGAAGAGCATGCGGCCCATGCCGTAGACCAGGGGCGCCAGGGTGACGATGGGCCCCAGGGCGCCGTTGAGGAACAGGCTGGCGAAGGCGCGGTCGAGACGGTCACGCTGGGCCTGGCCCGGCTCGCGCAGCGGGCAGGCGTCGAAGGGCGAGCGCACCCGCGCATCGTGGAGGTTGCGCAGGGCGATCACGATCACCCCCGTGGCCCCGAGGGGGAACAGGAAGATCAGGGGAAGCAGGTATTCCAGCCAGGCCATCGGGGTTCCTTGCCTGAGGCGCGCACATGAGCGCTCATTCTAGACAACCTCGGCCTCTCGGGGCCATGGTCAGGAGACGGCCGCCTGCCGCGGCCCACGGGAGGAGAGGCATGACGGAGCCGGTCATTCCCCGCGACGACATCCACCGCGAGGCCCTGGCGGCCTTCGTGGCGCATCACCCGCGGCTGGCGGTGCTCACCGGCGCCGGTGTCAGCACCGCCAGCGGCATACCCGACTACCGCGACGACGGCGGCGCCTGGAAGCGTCCGCCGCCCATGGAGCATGGCGTCTTCATGGCCAGCCATGCCGCGCGCCAGCGCTACTGGGCGCGGGCGCTGCTCGGCTTTCGCACCCTGCAGGCGGCCCGCCCCAATGCGGCGCATCACGCTCTGGCGCGGCTCGAGGCGCTGGGACACGTGGTGGGCGTGATCACCCAGAACGTCGACGGGCTGCACCAGCGGGCGGGCTCCCGGCGGGTGATCGACCTGCACGGCCGCGCCGAGGTGGTGCGCTGCATGGGCTGCGGGGCACGGCGCATGCGCTACGACCTCCACGCCGAGCTGGCCCGTCGCAACCCGGCCTGGCTCGAGGCGCGCGCCGCGGCGGGGCCTGACGGCGACGCCGACCTGGAAGCGGACTTTTCGGCCTTCGAGGTGCCGAGCTGCACGCGCTGCGGCGACGGCATCTACAAGCCCGACGTGGTGTTTTTCGGCGACGGCGTGCCGCGAGAGCGGGTCGCGGCGGCCATGGCCTGCCTGCACGAGGCCGACGCCCTGCTGGTGGTGGGCTCGTCGCTGATGGTCTTTTCGGGGTTTCGCTTCGCCCGCGAGGCGGCGCGCCGCGGCACGCCCATCGCCTGCGTGAATCAGGGACGCACCCGCGCCGACGCGCTCTACGCCCTCAAGGTGGAAGCCGCCGCCGGCACGACCCTGGCGCGCCTGGTCGAAGGCCTGGGCGAAAGCCGCGGCGAGGCGGACGTCGCGACTCAGCCGCCGGCCAGCTTGACCCGGTAGCCGCGCCGCTCGAGCTCGGCCTTGAGCGCCTCGCGCTGATCGCCCTGGATCTCGATGACGCCCTCTTTCACGGCGCCGCCGGTGCCGCAGCGCTGCTTGAGCGCCTTGGCCAGCGCCTTGAGCTCCTTCTCCGCCAGCGGCACCCCGCTGATCGTGGTCACGCCCTTGCCCTTGCGGCCGCTGGTCTCGCGGCGGATGCGCACGATGTCGTCGAGGGCGGCGAGACGCGCCTGCTCGGCCTGTTCGGCGCAGGTGCACTCGGCCACCGGCGCTCGACAGTCGGGGCACGTCTCGCCGTGTTCGGTGGAGTAGACCAGGCCGCGCAACTGGTCCTGGAGAGAGGCCATATCGTCGGGCTCCTGTGAGTGGCGTCGATGGCCGGGGATGATACCGCTTGGTCGCGCCAGCTGCAGCGGACGCTCAGCGCCCCTGCGCCACCTGACGGCGGTCCATCGCCTGCAGCCGCGCCAGCTGGCTGATCACCGTGGGCAGCTGGTGCATGCAGGTCACCATCAGCGCGCCTTCGGGGGTCTCCTCGGCGTCAGGGAAACGGTTGAGGTGGATCACCGTCATGCCGGCGGCCAGGGCGGCCTGAACGCCGACCAGGCCGTCATCGATGGCCACGCACGCCTCGGGCGGATAGCCCATCCGGCGGGCGGCGTGCAGGTAGAGGCCGGGGTCGGGCTTCCAGCACTGGGCGCTGTAGCCGCTGAACAGATTGTCGCCGAAGTGCTCGGCCAGGCCCACGCTGGCCAGCGAGGTGCGAATCTTATTCTCGGGACCGTTGGAGACCAGGCCGCACGGGTAGTAGGCCAGCTGGGCGAGGGCCTCGAGGGCGCCGTCGATGGGCAGGAGCTCGCGAGCCAGGCGGCGGTTGAGGTTGGCGCGCATGGTGGTCTCGGTATCGGCGAGGCGCTGCGGGTCGATGGGGCCGTGGCGGCTCTCGAGAACGGCGACGATATTGCGGAAGCGGGCGCCGCGGAACTCGCCGGCATAGTCGCTGGCCTGGAAGGGCAGCCCCAGTCGGCTGAGGCTATCGGCCATCTCGTCAGCAAGCAGCGGCTCGCTGTCGACCAGGGTTCCGTCACAGTCAAAGAGCAGGCACAGGGGGCGTGTCATCGCCGAACAGTCCTCGCAATTCAGAGGTGTTACTCAACAACCCTACCAGATCGGCCCTGGCGACTGGAGATGGCCTGGGCCTGACCACTTTTCGAACGCCGTTTCCGAATAGTATTGCGCCTCATCTCTCATCGCGCAAGGTATTCGAGCCATTCATGGGACACGGGCATGCCGTCACATCAGGCTGGCGCGAGTGCGACCAACGTCTAAGCGTTCGCGGGTTTCGCTCGTTTCGCCATACTACCATACTAGTCATGTCAGTTGCCGGCGCCAGCCGGCGTCAGGAATTGGGAGCCACGCGATGAACACCACCCTGCAAACCCTCTGGCAGGAGGCCAGCGACCAGCCCTCGGTACGCCAGCGCCTCTACCAGGTGCTGCGTCAGTCGATCATCCGCATGGTGCTGGCCCCGGGGCAGGCGCTCTCCGAGAAGGAGGTCGCCGACACCTTTGAGGTGAGCCGCCAGCCGGTGCGCGAGGCATTCATCCGCCTTTCCGAGGCGGGGCTCGTCGAGGTGCGTCCGCAGCGCGGCACCTTTGTGGTGAAGATCTCCCAGAAGGCCGTGCTCGAGGCGCGCTTCGTGCGCGAGGCGGTGGAGGTGGCCGTGGCCCGGGCGGCGGCCGAACAGGGACTGTCGCCGCGGGTCATCGACGAGCTCCACGAGCTGATCGCGCGACAGCGGCGTTGCATCGAGCCCCACGACTACGACCGCTTCTACCAGCTCGACGAGGCCTTTCACCGCACCCTCTCGCTGGGGCTGGGGCAGCAGGCGGCCTGGAAAGTGGTCGAGGAGGTGAAGGCGCAGTTCGACCGGGTGCGCTACCTGAGCATTCCCGAGGCCACGCCCCTCAAGCGGCTCATCGACCAGCACGTGGCGATCGTGGCGGCGATCGAGCAGCGCGAACCCCCGGCGGCGGAGCAGGCCATGCGCGTTCACCATCGCGAGATCTTCCAGTCGCTGCCCGATCTGGTGCAGCGCTTTCCCGAAATGTTCGAGGCCGCGCCGGCGGTGGCCGCTGTCGACGAGGAGGTTGTGTCATGAGGATCGAGCAGGCCTATGTCATCGTCACCTCGCCGGGGCGCAACTTCGTCACCCTCAAGATCGTCACCGAGTCGGGCACCTACGGCATCGGCGACGCCACCTTGAACGGCCGCGAGATGGCCGTGGTGGCCTACCTCGAGGAGCACGTCATCCCCGCCCTGATCGGCCGCGATGCCAGCCGCATCGAGGATATCTGGCACTATCTCTATCGCGGTGCCTACTGGCGGCGCGGCCCGGTGACCATGGCGGCCATCTCGGCGGTCGACCTGGCACTGTGGGATATCAAGGCCAAGGCGGCGGACATGCCGCTCTACCAGCTGCTCGGCGGCAAGAGCCGCGAGCGGGTGATGACCTATGCCCACTGCACCGGCAAGGACATCGACGCCTGCCTCGAGGAAGTGGCGGCTCACGTCAAGCTCGGCTATCGCGCCGTGCGCGTACAGGCCGGGGTGCCGGGCATTCCCACCATCTACGGCGTGGCCAAGCGCGAGGGCGAGCGCTACGAGCCGGCGGATTCGGCGCTGCCCGCCGAGCACGTGTGGAACACCGAGAAGTATCTCAACCACGTGCCCAAGCTGTTCGCCGCGGTGCGCGAGCGCTTCGGCGACGACCTCTACGTGCTGCACGACGTGCACCACCGGCTCACCCCCATCGAGGCGGCGCGGCTGGGCAAGGCCGTCGAGCCCTACCATCTCTTCTGGCTGGAGGACTGCGTGCCGGCGGAAAACCAGGAGAGCTTCCGCCTGATCCGCCAGCACACCACCACGCCGCTGGCAGTGGGCGAGGTGTTCAACTCGATTCACGACTACCGCGAGCTGCTCGAGAACCAGTGGATCGACTACATCCGCACCCCGCTGTCCCACGGCGGCGGTATTACCCATGTGCGGCGCATCGCCGACCTGGCCTCGCTCTACCACGTGCGCACCGGCTTCCACGGCCCCACCGATCTCTCCCCGGTGTGCCTGGGCGCAGCGATCCACTTCGACACCTGGGTGCCCAACTTCGGCATCCAGGAGCACATGCCGCACACCGACGAGACCGATGCGGTCTTTCCCCACGATTACCGCTTCGCCGACGGCCACTTCCTGGTCGGCGAGACGCCGGGGCACGGCGTCGACATCGACGAGGCGCTGGCCCGGCAGTATCCCTATGAACGCGCCAGCCTGCCGGTCAACCGGCTGGAAGACGGCACGCTCTGGCACTGGTAAGAGGTGACCCATGAAAGCCTTTGAAGTCCGCGCTCCGCTGGACTATCGCATCACCGAGATCGAGACGCCCCAGGCCGCCCCCGGCGAGGTGCTGGTCCGTGTGGCCTTCGCCGGCATCTGCGGTTCGGACATGCACATCATCCATGGCGACAATGCCTTCGTGCGCTTCCCGCGAATCACCGGCCACGAGTTTGCCGGTGTCGTCGACGCCGTGGGCGAGGGCGCCGAGGGGGTGACGGTGGGCGATGCCGTGTGTATCGACCCGGTGATCAGCTGCGGCGAGTGCTATCCCTGCCGCATCGGCAGGCCCAACGTCTGCACGTCACTGCAGGTGATCGGCGTGCACCGCAACGGCGGCTTCGAGGAGCATGTCGCGGTGCCGGCGGGGAACGTGCACCGCCTGCCCGCGGGGCTGAGCCTGGATGCCGCGGCCCTCGTCGAGCCCTACACCATCGCCGCCAACGTGCTCGATCGCATGCAGCCCCATACCGGCGACCGCCTGCTCATCTTCGGTGCCGGGGTGATCGGCCTGACGATCCTGCAGGTGGCGCGCGCCCTGGGTATCGAGGACGTCACCGTCACCGACGTGATCGAGGCCCGTCTGGACACCGCCCGCGAGCTCGGCGCCACGCGCACCGTCAACGGTCAGCAGGAAGACCTCGAGGCGGTCATGGCCGAGCTCACCGGGGGCGAGGGCGTGCCGCTCATCGCCGATGCCGCCTGCGTGCCGGCGCTGCTGCCGCAGATGCTGCGCCTCGCCTCCCCCGCCGGACGCATCGGCCTGCTCGGTTTCAACCCCACGCCCAGCGACCTGATCCAGCTGGAAGTGATCAAGAAGGAGCTGACCCTGGTCGGCTCGCGGCTCAACAACCGCAAGTTTCCGGAGGTGCTCGCGCTGATGGCGTCGGGTCGCCTCGACCCGCTGGCGCTGGTCAGCCACCGGCTGCCGCTCGACGAGATGCCCGGCGCCATCGACATGCTCGACCACCACCCGGAACGGGCGCGCAAGGTACTGATCCAGCTCGGCAGCTGAGCGCCCGCCACGCCAAGTGCAACAATCCACAACAAGTCAGTCAGGAGTTTCAGCCATGCTCAAGCAGCTCATCACCGCGACCGCCCTCGGGGCCACCCTGTTCGGCAGCCAGTCGCTGCTGGCCGCCGACTACACCCTGCAGTTCGGCCACCTCGCCAACACGGAGAACATCTGGCACCTGGCCGCCGAGAAGTTCAAGGAGGAGGTCGAGGCCAACTCCGACGGGCGCATTGCCGTGGAAATCTTCCCCAATGAGCAGCTCGGCGCCGAGATGGACGTGATCAACAGCATCCAGCTGGGCACCGCCGACATGACCATCACCGGCGAGAGCCTGCAGAACTGGGCGCCCAAGGCGGCGATGATGGCGGTGCCCTACGCCTTCCGCGACTCCGAGCACCTGCACGATGCGGTGAACGGCGAGATCGGCGAGGAGATCGAGACGCAGATCACCCAGAGCGCGAACCTGGTCCCGCTGGCCTGGTTCGAGCGCGGTCCGCGCCACCTGACTTCCAACCGGCCGATCGAGCATCCCGACGACCTCGACGGCCTGCGCCTGCGCGTGCCCAACGTGCCGCTGTTCGTGGATACCTGGGAGGCGCTGGGCGCGCGGCCCACCCCCATGGCCTTCAGCGAGGTGTTCACCGCCCTGCAGCAGAACACCATCGAGGGCCAGGAGAACCCGCTGAGCCTGATCGAGAGCGCCAGCTTCTACGAGGTGCAGGATTACGTGAACCTCACCGGCCACGTGCGCAGCTGGATCTACGTGGTCATCGGCAAGAACCAGCTCGAGGCGATGCCCGAAGAGCTGCAGCAGGTGATCTTCGACGCCGCCGAGACCATGCAGGCCCATGAGGCCGAGCTCTTCGCCGAAGACGAGCAGCGCCTGCGAGACGCTCTCGCCGAGCAGGGCATGGAATTCGTCGAGGTCGACAGCGAGGCGTTCGCCGAGCAGGCGCTTCCCGCCGTGCGTGAATCCCTCAACGAGGAGCAGCGTGAGCTGCTCGACGCCATCCAGGACCTGTGAGCCTTCGTCTCGGGCGGGCATGGCTCGCCCGAGGCCTGTTCAACCCGCGGCTGGCCGCCGCAGTGAGGTACCCCTATGTCGACTCGTGAACAGGGCGCGGTGGACGAGCGTCGGGTCGTCGACGACCTGGATGCCCTGTCGAAGGTGCCCAAGCTGCCAGGCCGGGTGGGGTGGCTGATCGGCTGGTCCGACCGCCTCTTCACCGCCCTGGCCACGCTGGCCCTGCTGGGTATCGCCGCCACGGTGATGCTGCAGATCGCCGGGCGGCTCTTCCTGCCCTTCTCCCCGGCCTGGACCGAAGAGTTGTCGCGTTATCTGTTCATCTACATGGTGGCGCTCTCCTCCGGTGCGGTGATCCATCGTCACCGCCACGTCAGCGTGGAACTCTTCCAGCACTGGCTGGGCCCGCGCGGCCGCGCCCTCTACCAAGTGCTGGTGTGCCTGGTGGTCGGGGCGTTCGCCCTTATCGTGCTGCCCTACGCCTGGGCGTACGCCGAAAACGGGGCCTGGCAGACCTCGCCGACCCTCAAGGTGCCCATGCTCTATATCTTCTTTTCCACCGTGGTACTGTTCGCCCTGGTGCTCGTCTACAGCGTCATCGGTGTCGTCGAGGGGCTGGTAGCCCTGGTGCGCGGGCCCATCGATCCCGAGGAGGAAGCTCCGTCATGGAAGTGACCCTGCTGTTCGTGACCTTTCTGGTGCTGCTGCTCCTCGGGATTCCCATCGCCTTTTCGCTGGGTATCGCCTCGCTCGTCTACCTGCTGCTCGAGGGCATCTCCCTGACCATCGTGCCCCAGCGCATGTACGCCGGCATCGACACCTTCGTGCTGCTGTGCATTCCCGGCTTCGTGCTCGCCGGCAACCTGATGAACGTGGGCAATATCACCCAGTACATCGTGCGCTTCTGCAACGCGCTCATGGGCCATATCCGCGGCGGTCTGGGACTGGCCAACGTGGGCGGTTCGATGATCTTCGGCGGCATCTCGGGCACGGCGGTGGCGGATGCGGCGAGCATCGGCTCGGTGATGATCCCGGGCATGGCCAAGTCGGGTTACGACAAGCCGTTCGCCGCGGCCGTCACCGCCGCCTCCTCGACCATCGGGCCGATCATCCCGCCCAGCGTGCCGATGATCATTGCCGGCTCGCTGACCGGGGTCTCGGTGGGGCGCATGTTCCTGGCCGGCGCCGTGCCGGGGCTGCTGCTCGGCGTGGCGATGATGGTCACCGTCTATCTGCTGGCGGTGCGTCGCGGCTACCCCAAGGAGGCGCGGGTGCCGCTGCGCCAGCTGCTGCGCGAGGGGCGCACCGCCTTCTGGGCCCTGCTGATGACGGGCATCATCCTCTACGGGATCATCGGGGGTTTCTTCACGCCCACCGAGGCGTCCATCGTGGCCAGTCTCTACGCCCTGGTGGTCGGCATGTACGTCTACAAGGGGCTCACCTGGCGCAAGCTGCCGGCGATCCTCAGCGACACGGTGCTCACCTCCTCGGCGCTGCTGCTGCTGGTGGGCCTGGCCAACCTGTTCGGCTGGATTCTCACCAGCCAGCAGATCCCGCAGATGGTGGCCGACCTCATCCTGGCGATCAGCGACAACCCCATCGTGGTGATCCTGATCCTCAACCTGATCCTGTTGTTCGTGGGCACCTTCATGGAGACCATCGCCGCGCTGATCATTCTTTTCCCGGCGCTGCTCGGGGTGGCCACCGGAGTGGGCATGGACCCGGTGCACTTCGCGGTGATGGCGGTGCTCAACCTGATGATCGGTCTTACCACGCCGCCGGTCGGGGTCTGCCTGTTCGTGGTGTCGGGCATCGGCAAGCTGCCCATGCTCACCGTGGCGCGCGCCATCCTGCCCTTCCTGGCGTGCAACCTCGTCGTGCTGCTGCTGGTGGCCTACGTGCCGGCGATCTCGCTGTGGTTGCCTAACCTGATCATGGGGCAGTGAGGCGTGGCGCGGCCCGCCGTGAGACAAGATCGAGGAGTCTGCAATGAGTGAAGTCCAACGCGTGCCGGCCGCGCCGGCCAGCGGCCGCATCGGCATCGTCCACCTGGGCCTGGGCGCCTTCCATCGTGCCCACCAGGCGGTCTACCTGGAGCGCTATCGCCAGCACAGCGGCGACAGCGTCTGGGGGGTGAGCGCGGCCAACCTGCGCGGCGGCGTCGCGCTGGTCGACGCCTTGCGCGAGGCCGGCCATCGTTACCACGTGGCCGAGTATCGCGACCGTGAGCACCTGACCCTGCGCGAGATCGGCGTGATCGAGGAGACGCACTTCACGGGGCAAGACAAGAGTGCCGGCGGCGACGGCGAGGGGCGCTGGGGGCGCGACCGCGAGGCGCTGCTCGCGCGGCTGACCTCGGGGGACGTGCGCCTGGTAACCCTCACCGTCACCGAGAAGGGCTATTTTCTCAACCCGGCCACCGGCTCGCTGCTCAGCGAGGACCCGATGATCGCCGCGGACATCGCCACCCCCCAGGCGCCGTGCACCGCGCCGGGCCTGCTGGTCGAGGCGCTGGCGCGGCGTCGCGCCCTCGGCTTGGCGCCCTTCACGGTGCTCTCCTGCGACAACATGCCCAACAACGGCAAGCGCACCCGCGCCGCGGTGGTGCAGCTGGCCATGCACCGCGATGCATCGCTCGCCGACTGGATCGCTCGCGCCGTGGCCTTCCCGTGCAGCATGGTCGACCGCATCGTGCCGGCGATGACCGAGGCGGATTTCGCGCGGCTGGCCGAGCTCGACGTCGACGACCCCAACGCCGTGGTGTGCGAGACCTTCGCCCAGTGGGTGGTGGAGGACAACTTTCCCCAGGGGCGCCCCGACTGGGAGGCGGTCGGCGTGGAGACGGTCGCCGACGTGGCGCCCTTCGAGACCATGAAGCTGCGCCTGCTCAACGGCAGCCACTCGCTGCTCGCCTACCTGGGGGCGCCGGAGGGCATCGCCACGGTGGTCGATGCCGTGCGCCATCCCGACCTGCGCGCCCTGCTGCACCGCTACATGCTGGAGGAGGCGGCGCCGACGCTGGCCATGCCCGAGGGCACCGACCTCGCTGCCTACGCCGAGTCGCTGCTGTCACGCTTCGCCAACGACAGCCTGCAGCACCGCTTGCACCAGATCGCCATGGACGGCAGCCAGAAGCTGCCGCAGCGCTGGTTCGAGGGGGCCCGGCACTGCTACCGGCTGGGCGAGGCCGCGCCCTGCGTGGCCCTGGGCACGGCGGCCTGGATTCGCTACACCGCCGGCCGCGACCGCCAGGGCCAGGCCTATACGGTGGACGACCCCCTGGCGTGGCGCTTCGCCGAGCTGCACGAGCGGCACGGCGGCGATGTGCCGGCGCTGGTCGCCGCCTTCCTGGGCATGGACGATATCGTGCCGCCGGCGTTGGCGGCGGCTCCGGGCTTCGCCGATGCGGTGACCGCCGCCTACCGTACCCTGGCCGACCAGGGGCTCGACGCCGCCCTGGCGGCGCTGGTGCGAGCCTGACAGAGGAGCCTACCCATGGAACACACCTGGCGCTGGTTCGGCCCCGCCGACCCCATCCGTCTCGACGAGATCCGCCAGACCGGCGCGGCCGGGATCGTCACCGCGCTGCACGAGGTGCCCAACGACCGGGCCTGGTCGGTGGCCGCCATCGCCGAGCGCAAGGCGCTGATCGAGGCGGCCGGCCTGTCCTGGTCGGTGGTGGAGAGCGTGCCGGTGCCCGAGGCGGTCAAGCAGGGTCGCCCCGAGCGCGACGGCCTGATCGCCACCTACGCCGAGACGCTGCGCAACCTGGCCGCCTGCGGCATCGACACCGTCTGCTACAACTTCATGCCGGTGCTCGACTGGACCCGCACCGACCTGGCCTGGCGCCTGCCGGAGGGCGGCCTGGCGCTGCGCTTCGACCAGACCGCCTTCGCCGCCTTCGACCTCTATCTGCTCGCCCGGCCCGGGGCGGCGGCCGAGTACAGCGAGGCCGAGCAGACCGCGGCCCGGGCCTACCTCGATAGCCTCGATGCGGCCGGCCGCGACGCCCTGGTCGATACCCTGATCGCCGGCCTGCCGGGGGCGGAGGAGCACTACACCCTGGCGCAGTTCCGCGAGGCCCTGGCCGCCTATGACGGCATCGACGCCGCGCGGCTGCGCGAGAACCTGCGCCATTTCCTCGAGGCAGTGGTGCCGGTGGCCGAGGAAGTGGGCATCCGCCTGGCGATTCACCCCGACGACCCGCCGCGCCCGCTGCTGGGGCTACCGCGGGTGGTTTCCACCCCCGACGACGCCCAGTGGCTGCTCGATGCGGTGCCCAGCCCCGCCAACGGCCTGACCCTGTGCACCGGTTCCTACGGCGTGCGTGCCGACATCGACCTGGCCGCCATGGCGCGGCGCTTTGGCCCCAGGGTCTACTTCGCCCACCTGCGTTCGACGAAGCGCGAGGCGGCTGACCCGCGCACCTTCCATGAGGCGGCGCACCTCGCCGGCGACGTGGACATGGTGGCGGTGATCGCCGCGCTGGTCGCCGAGGAGCGGCGTCGCGAGAACGAGGGCGGCCCGCGCCTGCCGCTGCGCCCCGATCACGGCCACCATCTGCTCGACGACCAGCAGCGCCGCACGGCCCCGGGCTATCCGCTCTACGGGCGCCTCAAGGGGCTCGCCGAGCTGCGCGGGGTGGAGCTTGCCGTCAGGCATTTGACGCCGGGCTGACCCAGCCGACAGGCAGGCAAGGCGGCGCTTCGCAGCCTCTCGGCCGGAGGGTCGGGGTGCCCGGCGCCGGGGTGGCGTTCGCGGTCCCAGAAGGCCCATGCCTATACTGACGGCGCGACCCGGCCAGGAGCAGGCCCATGAATCTCGAACGCGTCGTCTTCGGTTTTTTCATCATCCTCACCCTGAGCCTCAATTACGCGTTCGTCATGGGGGGCGTCGAGGCGTCCGCACACTACAATGTGTGGATTCTGACGCTCGCCATCATCGTCAATCTTGTCGCGATCGGCCTGAAACTGGGGGATCGCTCCCAGACCGGGGCGTTGCTGCTGGCGTCCGGCCTGGTTGCCGGTCTGCTGCTGATCACGGCGCGTGTCGTCTGGATCGTCGCGGACGGCGGTGCCGGGGGCGGACCGGGGCCGGGAGACATGGCCGATATCGTCTCGATCGCCAAGGGGGCGCTGGTCGCGAATATCGTCGCGACGGCGATTCTGGTGGGCGATACGCTGCTCTCGCGGCGTTAGCCGCGCGGGCCGGTTCAGCGTGGCAGCCTCGATCCGGGACTGGCAGAGGGAGGGGTGAACGCATGACGCCGACCTCCAATCTCGACCGTGTGACGATGATCGTCCTGCGCTATATGCGCCGGCCGCTGTTCGCGCTGCTGTTCGTGTATTCGGTGGGCATCATGGGCATGGCGCTGATGCCAGGACGGGTCGTCGATGGTGAGACGACCTACATGAGTCTTTTCCACGCCTTCTATTTCTTCACCTACACGGCGACCACCACCGGTTTCGGCGAACTGCCGAACGGCTTCAGCGACGAGCAGCGCCTGTGGACGATCTTCTGCCTCTATACCGGCGTCATCGCGTGGTTCTATGCGATCGGATCCCTGATTCGTCTGGTTCAGAATCCCCATTTCATCCAGGCCATGGATGAGTTCCGGTTCGCCCGCAAGGTCAAAGGCAACGTGGAACCTTTCGTCATCCTCTGCGGTTTCGGCGATACCGGCAGCCTGCTGGCTCGGGGCCTGAGCGACCACCGGATGCGGGCGGTGATACTCGATTCCGACCCGGAGCGCATCAAGGCACTGGGCGTGCGCGATTACACGGTCGCGATGCCGGGACTCCATGCGGATGCCAGCGCGCCGAAACACCTCCTGGCCGCGGGTGTAGAACACACCGCATGCCGGGCTCTGGTCGCGCTGACGAACGATGACGACATCAATCTCAAGATTGCGGTGATGGCACGGCACCTGAACCCGCGGCTGCGGGTCATCTGTCGATCGACCTCGGCCCGCCACGAGGCCAATCTGCGCGCGCTGGACAATGTCACGGTCGTCAACCCCTTCGAGATTTTCGCTCAACTCCTCTACTGGGCGATCGCACGCCCTGAACTTCACAACCTCAATGCGTGGTTCGTGGGCGCACGTGGCGTCGAACTCGGGGCACCGATACAGGTCCCGCGGGGCAACTGGATTCTCTGCGGGTACGGACGAATGGGGCACTGCATCCATCGCTACCTCCAGGTCCATGGCGTCGGGGTACGCATTATCGATCCGGAAGTGGACGCCACAGTGGCCGGAGACGGTACGATCATGGTCCAGGCGCATGCGGATCATTCGGCCCTGGAAGCGGCGGGGATCGACGACGCGGCCGGGGTCGTCGCCGCGACGAATCGCGATTCGGACAATCTCAGTACGCTGTTGTCGGTGGTGGAGCTCAATCCGGAGGCGTTTCGCATCGTGCGCCAGAACAGTCATGCGAATCAGGTCGCGTTCGACGCCGCGCGGGCCGACCTGGTCCTCCAGCACAGCCTGACAACGGCGCGCCGGATCCTGAAGCTGCTGATCTCGCCGCTCGTCCAGGAACTGATCGACTGGCTCGCCGACCGCGAACCGGCCCTGACGCAAGAACTGGTGGCCCGTCTTCAGGCGGCGGTGGGGGCGGAGCCTCCGCACCTCTGGTCGGTCAGGCTGATCCCGGGGGAGGCCCCGGCCGTGACCGACTATCTGGACAAGGGTGGAGTGATCACGCTCGGTGCGCTGTGCCGCGATGCACGCGTGTTCCCGGAGGGGCTTCCGTGCGAGGCACTCGCGATCCGCAGGGCGGGCCATTCGATCATGCTTCCGGATGAGGCTTGTCCGCTCCTAGCCGGTGACGAGATTCTCTTCTGCGGGGTCCAGTGGGTGGCGCTCATCCTGCAGGCGACGCTCCATAATCCCTATACGCTTCGGTATGTCGTAACGGGGGTCGATGAGCCGTGCGGCTACGCGTTCGCCTGGCTGGAAGGTAGGTTACGGCGTCGTCGCAGCGCTCATAAGCCGAACGGCCGTCGGACCCGGCCATGAAAGCATCGGCCGCGTGAGTACGACGGCATCCTAGGACATGAGTCCGGCGATCACCGCCGGCAACTCGCGGGGCATGCACGCTCCCGTCAGGGCTGTACGACACTGGCCAATTGCGTGGCGTCGGTGGCATCCAGGATCATGCCGATGCCGCCGAGGCAGGTCATGTCGCGGTCCCAGGGGTGTATCGCCAGCCGGCTCGCGCCCACCAGCTCGGGCACTAGGGCCTCGTCGATGGCCGCCTCCAGAGCGGGGCGCATCGCCGCATACCCCCGCACGCCCGAGCCGGTGATCAGCACCAGGTCGGGGTTGAACAGGGCCAGCACGTTGGCGATGCCGAAGCCCAGAGCGCGTCCTGCCTTGTGGTAGATCTGCCGGGCCACTGGGTCGCCTTGCTCGGCGAGGCGTACCAGGGTCTGCATCTGCTCTTCCGAGGGGTGGGCGCTGTCGCCCGGCGGCAGCGGCAGCAGGGCATGGGCCTCGCGGTAGATCGCGTAGTCACTCGTATAGGCCTCGATGCAACCGCGCCGACCGCAGGCGCACAGAGCGCCACCGGGTTCGAACTTGCTATGGCCGATCTCGGCCGCCGAGCCGCCGGCGCCTAGGAATGGCTTGCCATCGATCAGCACCGACATGCCGATGCCGTAGCCGAGCATGATGACCGCGAGGTTGGGGGTATCGGCGTATGCCGGCTGGCGGGCGAGCATGCTGGCGATGCAGTTGGCGTCGTTCTCCAGCAGTACCGGGCAGCCGAGGCGCTCGGCCAAGGGGGCCGCCAGGGGGGCGTTGCGAAAGCGCAGCGCCGGCGACCAGATGAGCCTGCCGCTGGCCGGCGACACCACGCCCTGCACGGCGAGGCAGACACCGCCCAGCTCGCGTGGCTCACCCGGCAGGGGGGCCAGCGTCGCAAGAATCCGCTCCTCGAGGAGATCGCAGAGCGCCTCCGGGGTCAGGCCGGCGGTGTTCAGCGTGCATGTCTCGGCGTGGCGTACCTGGCCGGTGAAGTCACCCACTACCACCTGCACTTCGTTGAGCGACAGCTTGACGCAGACCACTCGTGCCGCCTCGGGATCCAGACGAATCAGTGTCTTGGGGCGCCCCCGGCCGCCGTGACGGTGGGGTTCGGCGGGCAGTTCGGTGACCAGGCCGTGGCGCAGCAGCTCGGTGGCGATTGCCGTCACCGTGGCCGAACTGATGCCGTTGGCCGTACCCAGGTCGACGCGAGCCATGGGGCCCTGGTTGCGTAGGGTGGCGACGATGGCGAGCGTGTTGTCCCTCCTGGTGGGATCGGGCACTAGGCTGGTCATGGTGACTTCGCTTCCAGATTATTTTGAGGACTAAATTATATCAGCGTAAAACCGTCGAATTTTCCAGTTCCAGGTGCGTTTTCCGTCGACGAAGCGGGTTTACTCTCGGGATGACGCTGGTAGTGGGGCGATAGGGACGTGAATGCATTGCGACCAAAGTTGAATCTGCAGTGATTTATTTTTCTGCCTAAAGTAAATCCTGAGCTGGCTCAACAAATCCACAACAATAACCGGTGATGCCCATGACAGATCCTTCCGCTCGCTACCCCAGTCTCGAGGACCGCGTGGTCTTCGTTACTGGCGGCGGTAGCGGCATCGGCGCCGCCCTGGTGAGCGCTTTCCATCGTCAAGGAGCCCGGGTCGCCTTCGTTGACATCGACGAGGCGGCCAGCCGACGTCTCTGCCGGGAGATCGAGCAGGAAAGCGGCCATGCGCCGCTGTATCAGCACTGCGATGTCCGCGACGTCGATGCGCTGCGGGCCGCCCTCGACGAGACGGTCCAGTCGCTGGGACCGATTCGCACCCTGGTCAATAACGCCGCCAACGACGAACGCCACGACTGGCGCGAGTTGAGCGTCGACGACTGGAACGAGCGCATGTCGCTCAACCTGCGCCCCATGTTCTTCGCTATCCAGGCCGTTGCCGAACGCATGGCGGCGGCCGGCGGCGGCTCGATCATCAACTTCGGCTCGATCAGCGTACAGAACGCCATCGGCAATCTCTCCGCCTATGTTACCGCCAAGGCGGCGGTGCACGGTCTGACCCGCAGCTTGGCCCGTGATCTCGGCACTCAGAATATCCGCGTCAACACCGTGGTGCCCGGCTGCATCCTAACCGCGCGCCAGCTCGAGCGTTGGATCGGCCCCGAGGACGAGGCGCGCATCCAGGAGCACCAGTGCCTCAAGGTGCGCCTGCTGCCCGAGCACGTGGCCCCCGCGGTGCTGTTCCTGGCCGCGGATGACAGTGCCCAGCTCACCGGTGCCGCTATCCCGGTCGACGGAGGGTGGGGCTGATGAGCCATGAACACGCTACCGTGCTCGAAGCCCGGGGTATCGATCGCGCCTTCGGCGGCAACCAGGTGCTGTTCGGTATCGATCTGACGCTGAATCGCGGTGAGGTGCATGCCCTGCTGGGCGAGAACGGTGCCGGGAAGTCGACTCTGGTCAAGATCCTCGCCGGTTACCTGCCGCCCAGCGCGGGGGAAGTGCGACTCGATGGCGCGCCACGCCGCTTCCGCGGCAGCGGCGAGGCGGAGGCCGAGGGCATCGTGATGATCCACCAGGAGCTGGCACTGGCCGGGCAACTGACGGTGGAGGAGAACGTCTTCCTGGGCCGCGAGCTACGCCGCGGTCCCTTCCTCGACCGTCGGGCCATGCGCGAGCGCTGTCGCGAGGCCCTGGCCGAGCTGGAAACCCGGGTCGATCCCCGTGCCCGGGTCAAGGACCTATCGACCTCCGATCAGCAGATGGTGGAGATCGCCAAGGCGGTGACCCGCGACGTGCGCGTGCTGATCATGGACGAGCCCACCGCCAGCCTGACCGAGCACGAGGTCGAGGTGCTCTTCGCCCTGGTCGATCGGCTGCGCCGGCGTGGGGTGGCGATCCTCTACATCTCCCACAAGTTGCGTGAGATCGAGCGCATCGCCGATCGTGTCACCGTGCTGCGCGATGGCCAGCGCATCGATACCGGACCGGTGGCGGGGCGCAGCAAGGAGGACATGGCGAGGATGATGGTGGGGCGCGAGATCACCGAGATGTACCCCGAGCGCACGCCGGTTGCCGACGATGCGCCGATCGTGCTGGAGGCCCGTGACATCGTGGTGCCCGGGGCGGTGCGCCGGGCCAGTTTCACCCTGCGCCGCGGCGAGGTGCTGGGCTTCGGCGGGGTGGTGGGGGCCGGACGGACGGCGCTGCTCGAGTCGCTGCTGGGCCTGCGGCCCCGCACGAGCGGCGAGGTGCGGCGCAACGGGCGCCCGGTGACCCTGCGCCACCTGCGCGATGCCGTGCGCGAGCGTATCGCCTACCTCACCGACGATCGCAAGGGCAAGGGGCTGGTGCTCAATATGGGCCTGCGCCCCAACTTCACCCTGCTCAACCTGCGTGCCTACTGCCGCCCGCTGATCGATCGTCGCCGTGAAGAGCAGGCCTTCCAGGAGGCCGTCGAGCGCTTCGACATCCGCCTGCGCACCGCGGTGCGCAGCGCCGGCGAGCTCTCCGGCGGCAACCAGCAGAAGCTGCTGCTGGCCAAGGTCATGTCCATCGACCCCGAGATCGTCATCATCAACGAGCCGACCCGGGGTATCGACGTGGGCACCAAGCAGCAGATCTATCGCTTCATCCGCGAGCTCACCGATGCCGGGCGCTCGGTGATCCTCATCTCCTCGGAGATGCCCGAGCTGATCGGACTGGCGCACCGGGTCGCGGTGATGTGTGCCGGTGAGCTGACCGGCATCCTCGAGGGCGAGCAGATCAATGAACACGAAATCATGCAGTACGCATCCGGCATCAAGGGGGGAGAAGCGGATGAACGACGTCGTGCCTGAGCGCAAAGCGCAACCGTCCCGCGGTGGCGGCTTCTCCCTGGATCTCAAGACCTGGGGGCCCTTCATCGCCCTGCTGGCCCTGGCGTTGCTGGGGGTACTGATCAACCCCGCCTTCCTGGGGCTGGACAACCTCACCAACATGCTCACCCGGAGTGCCTTCATCGGCATCATCGCCGTGGGGGCCACCTTCGTCATCACCGCCGGTGGCCTGGATCTCTCGGTGGGCTCCATGGCGGCCTTCATCGCCGGGGTGATGATCATCCTGATGAACGGCCTGGTGGAGCAGTTCGGTGCCGGCCTGACCACGGTGATGCTGGGCGTGGGTGCCTCACTGATCCTGGGTGCCGGTGCCGGCGTCATCAACGGCATCGTCACCACCAAGGGCAAGATCGAGGCATTCATCGTCACCCTGGGCACCATGGGCATCTACCGGTCGCTGGTCACCTACCTGGCCGACGGCGGCACCCTGACCCTGGACTGGGACATTCGCGACATCTATCGCCCGGTCTACTACGACAGCCTGCTGGGCGTGCCCATCCCGGTGCTGGTGTTCCTGCTGGTCGCCGTGGTCGGTTACGTGCTGCTCAACCATACCCGCTTCGGGCGCTACTGCTTCGCCATCGGCTCCAACGAGAAGGTGGCCGAGTACAGCGCGATCCGCGTCGATCGCATCAAGACCCTGACCTATGTATTGCAGGGCGTCTGCGTCGCCGTGGCGACCATCATCTACGTGCCGCGGCTGGGCTCGGCGTCGGGGGCTACCGGGGTGCTCTGGGAGCTCGAGGCGATCGCCGCGGTGATCATCGGTGGCACCGTGCTCAAGGGCGGCCACGGCCGCATCTGGGGCACGGTGGTGGGCGCCATCATGCTGACCATGATCGGCAACATCCTCAACCTCACCGACGCCATCTCCAACTATCTCAACGGTACGGTGCAGGGGATCATCATCATCGTGGCGGTCTACCTGCAGCGCGCATCGTGGAGGAAGGCGGGACCCTGAGCCCGTCAGCACTGGCAGCGACAACAAGCACAAGCACGAGGAGCAAGAGCATGCCACACATCAAGAAGACACTACTCGCCCTGGCCGTCTCGGCGGCCGTCGGCGTGCCGGCCGCCGCCACGGCGCAGGAGGTCACCATCGGGGTCTCGATTCCCGCGGCGACCCACGGCTGGACGGGCGGCGTCAACTTCCATGCCGAGCAGGCCAAGGAGCGCCTCGAGGCACTCTATCCCGATATCGAGATCACCATCTCCACCGCCAGCAATCCCGGCGAGCAGGCCAACGATCTCGAGGATCTGGTGTCGCAGCGCAGCATCGATGCTCTGGTGGTACTGCCCTTCGAGTCGGGGCCGCTCACCGACCCGGTGAGGCGGGTCAAGGAGGAGGGGGTCTTCGTCACCGTGGTCGACCGCGGGCTCGACCAGGAGGGCATCGAGGACCTCTACGTGGCCGGCAACAACCACGAGATGGGGCGCGTCTCCGGCGAGTACATCCGCGAGCGGCTCGACGGCGAGGGCGAGATCGTGGTGCTGCGCGGCATCCCCACGGTGATCGACGACGAGCGGGTGCAGGGCTTCCAGGAGGCCATCGAGGGCAGCGACATCGAGATCCTCGACATGCAGCACGCCAACTGGAACCGCGACGACGGCTTCGAGGTGATGCAGGACTTCCTGGCCCGCTTCGACAATATCGATGCCGTCTGGGCCCAGGACGACGACATCGCCCTGGGGGTGATCGAGGCGGTGCGCCAGGCCGAGCGCGAGGACGAGCTGTTCATCGTCGGCGGGGCCGGCATGAAGGACATCATCGAACGGGTGATGGAGGGCGACGACCTTGTGCCCGTGGACGTGCTCTATCCGCCGGCGATGATCGCCACCGCCATGGACCTCACCGTGCAGCACTTCACGTCCAACGGGCCGGTGATCGGCGAGTACATCCTCGGCTCGCCGCTGATCACCCAGGAGAACGCCGAACAGTACTATCACCCCGATTCACCGTTCTGAGGAAGCAGGCGCGGCGGCACCGGCAGTGTCGCCGTCCGTCCGACGATCGTGACACCGGCATGAGAGGCTCGATATGAAGACCATCAAGGGACCGGCGCTATTCCTGGCGCAGTTCGCCGGCGACGAGGCCCCGTTCAACAGCCTGGAGCGCATCGCCGCCTGGGCGGCTGGCCTGGGTTACGAGGGCGTGCAGCTGCCCAGTTGGGACGCTCGCCTGATCGACCTGAAGCAGGCGGCGGAGAGCCAGACCTACTGCGACGAGATCCTGGGCACCCTGGCCGAGCACGGCCTGGCCCTCACCGAACTCTCCACCCACCTGCAGGGCCAGTTGGTGGCCGTGCATCCGGCCTACGACGAGATGTTCGACGGCTTCGCGGTGCCCGAGGTGCGCGGCAATCCCAAGGCCCGCCAGGCCTGGGCGGTGGAGCAGCTGCACCTGGCGGCGCGCGCCTCGCGCAACCTGGGGCTCACCGACCACGGCACCTTCTCCGGCGCCCTGGCCTGGCCCTTCGTCTACCCCTGGCCGCAGCGCCCGGCGGGGCTGATCGACAGCGCCTTCGACGAGCTGGCCCGGCGCTGGCGGCCGATCCTCGATGCCTTCGACGAGGCGGGGGTGAACCTCTGCTACGAGATTCACCCCGGCGAGGATCTGCACGACGGCATCACCTACGAGATGTTCCTGGAGCGCGTCGGGCATCATCCGCGCTGCCATATCCTCTACGACCCCAGCCACCTGATCCTGCAACAGCTCGACTACCGGGGCTTTCTGGACGTCTACCGCGAGCGCATCCAGATGTTTCACGTCAAGGATGCCGAGTTCAATCCCAGCCCCAAGCAGGGCGTCTACTCCGGCTACCAGGGCTGGACCCAGCGTGCCGGGCGTTTCCGTTCGCTGGGCGACGGCCAGGTGGACTTCAAGCACCTCTTCTCGTGGATGGCGGCCAACGACTACCACGGCTGGGCCGTGCTCGAGTGGGAATGCTGCCTCAAGCACCCGGAGGCGGGTGCCCGAGAAGGGGCCGCCTTCATCCGCGACCACATCATCGAGGTCACCGAGCGTGCCTTCGACGACTTCGCCGACACGGGCACCGACGAGGCCGCCAACCGGCGCATCCTGGGGCTGGACTAGCGACAAGGAGCCATGCACATGACCCAACACGACACACCGCGCCGCCTGCGCCTGGGCATGGTCGGCGGCGGCCAGGGCGCCTTCATCGGCGGCGTGCATCGCATTGCCGCGCGGCTGGACGACCACTACGAGCTGGTGGCCGGCGCCTTCGCTTCGGACCCGGAGCGCAGTCGCGCCTCGGCGGCGGCCTTGCACGTCGCCGAGGCGCGCGCCTACCCCGATTACCGCACCATGGCCGAGGCCGAGCGAGCCCGCGACGACGGCATCGACGTGGTCGCCATCGTCACCCCCAATCATCTGCATTTCGAGGTGGCCAAGACCTTCCTCGAAGCGGGCATCGACGTCATCTGCGACAAGCCGATGACCACCGACCTCGATGATGCCCGGGAGCTGCAGCAGCTGGTGGAGCGCAGCGGGCGCTTCTTCGGCCTGACCCACAACTACAGCGGCTATTCGCTGATTCGCCAGGCCCGCGATATGGTCGCCGCCGGTGAGCTCGGCGAGCTGCGCGTGGTGCAGGTCGAGTATCCCCAGGACTGGCTGGCCACCCGTCTGGAAGAGGCCGGCGTCAAGCAGGCCGAATGGCGTACCGACCCCAAGCGCAGCGGCCCGGCCGGCTGCCTGGGAGACATCGGCACCCACGCCTACCACCTGGTGCGCTTCGTCACCGGCCTGGAGGTCGAAGCGCTGGCCGCCGACCTGCACACCTTCGTGGAAGGCCGCGCCCTGGACGACAATGTGCACATGCTGCTGCGCTTCAAGGGCGGCGCCCGTGGCATGCTGTGGTCGAGCCAGGTGGCGCCGGGCAACGAGAACGGTCTGAAACTGCGCGTCTACGGTAGCGGCGGCGGCCTGGTGTGGCGCCAGGAGGAGCCCAACGAGCTGCTCTACACGCCCCAGGGGGAGCCGCCGCGCCGCCTGACCCGCCACGGCCCGGGCCTGGGCGAGGCGGCCATGGCCGCGGTGCGCATCCCGCCCGGCCACCCGGAGGGCTATCTGGAAGCCTTCGCGCAGCTCTACAGCGACTTTGCCGCCCACCTGCGGGCACGCCGCGGCGGCCCCGAGGTCGCCGCCCACCAGCGCGACGTCCCCGGCGTGGGCGATGGCGTCGACGGCGTGTGCTTCATCACCCGGGCGCTGGAGTCTTCGCAGGCGGGCGGTGCCTGGGTGACTGTCTGAGGAGTGGGCGATGAGCGTGCGGTTGAGCAATGACCGGCTCTACCTGGAAGTGCTGCCCGAGCTGGGCGGTTGCGTGGTGCGCTTCGACGCCCTGACGCCGCACGGTCCCGAGCCGCTGTTTCGACCCGGGCACGCCTCGGGCCACGACCCGAATGGCATGGGACTCTACCCCCTGGTGCCCTGGTCGAACCGTATCGCCGGCGGCGGCTTCCGCTGGCATGGGCAGCGGTACGACCTGCCCGCCAACCTGGCCGGCGAGCCGCTGCCGATCCACGGAGACGGCTGGCAGCGGCCCTGGGAGGTGGTGGCCGCCGCGGAGACCGAGCTGCGGCTCGCCCTGCGTTCCTCCCAGCAGCCGCCGTTCGACCACCGCGCCGAGCTGGGCTACCGCCTGGAGGGAGAGAGCCTGTGCATCGAGCTGGCGGTGACTCACCTCGGGGACGGCCCGGTGCCCTACGGGGTGGGGCTGCATCCCTGGCTGCCGCGCACGGCCGATGTGACCCTGGCGGCCCCGGCCAGGGGTGTCTGGGAGGTGGACGACGCTCAGCTGCCGACCCATTGGCGGCCGCTCGACTCCGACGATCCCTGGTGCTTCGCCGCGGGAGGCGGGCTGCCCGCCGGCCCCATCGACAACCTCTTCACCGGCTGGTCCGGCATGGCGCGTATCGCCTGGCCGTCGCGGGGGCTGGCCCTGGCGGTGGAAAGCGCCTCGCCCGGCGAGCGCTACCTGGTCTACTCGCCCGGCGAGCACGCCGACTTCTTCTGCTTCGAGCCGGTCTCCCACGATGTGGACGCCCATCACTTCGCCGATCCGCTGGCCCACGGGCTGGTTGAACTGGCTAGGGGACAGACGCTGAGGCAAAGGTGGCGTTTCCGGCGTCTTGCCTGATGGTCGCGGTAGGGGCAGGAGCGACGTCAGCGGCATTGCCTGAGTCGAGGAGCCGTCGATGAGCAAGGTACGTATCGAGGTGGTGCACGATCTGAGCATGAGCCTGGGCGAGAGCCCGGTGTGGTCGGTGGCGCGCCGGACGCTCTACTGGGTGGATATCAACCGCGGGGCGATCTACGCCTGGCGACCGCAGGACGGCGGTGCCCCGACACGCACCGAGCTGGGCGAGCAGGTGGGCTGCATCGCCCTTGAGGACACGGGGCTGGTGGCCGCTGCGGCGTCGGGCATCCTGCGCCTGCCGGAGAACGGCGAGGCCGAGCGACTGGCCGACAATCCCGAGTGGCAGAAAGGGCGAGGCAACCGCTTCAACGATGGCCGCTGCGACAGTGCTGGCCGCCTCTGGGTGGGGACCATCGATGCCGACGAAACGAGCCCCACGGCGGCGCTCTACCGTCTCGATGAGGAAGAGCTGACGCCGTGCCTGACGGACATCGCCATTTCCAACGGACTCGCCTTCAGCCCCGACGGGCGCTGGCTCTACCACACCGACTCGCTGAGCCGGCGCATTCTGCGCTACCCCTTCGACCTCGCCAGCGGCACGCTGGGCGAGGGGCGAACCTGGGTCGATCTGGACGCGCTGGAGCTGCCCGGGGTGCCCGATGGCGCGGCAGTGGACAGCGAAGGGTGTTACTGGAGTGCGCTCTACGACGGCGGTCGCATCGTACGGTTCTCGCCGGACGGCGACCTGATGGCGGAATACGAGGTGCCGTGTCCCCACCCGACCATGGTGGCGTTCGGCGGGGCCGACCTGCGCACGCTCTACATCACCACGGCGACCCAGCACCTCGATGCCGAGGGGAAGCGCCGTTGGCCGCTGGCCGGCAGCCTGTTCAGCCTGCCGGCGCCCGTGGCGGGCCTGAGGGAGTCGGTTTGTCGGGCCTGAAGCGTCGACTCAGCGCGCCAGCCAGCCGCCGTCGACGGCCAGCGCATGCCCATTGACGTAGGCGGCGGCATCCGAACAGAGAAAGACCACGGCGCCGGCCAGATCCTCCGGCTCGCCGAAGCGCCCGGCGGGAATGCGCCCGAGCAGCTCGGCGCGCCGGTCGGGGTCGTCACGCAGTGCCTGGGTGTTGTCGGTGGCCATGTAGCCCGGGGCGATGGCGTTGACGTTGATGCCGTGGGCTGCCCACTCGTTGGCGAGCAGCCGCGTGAGACCCAGCAGACCGCTCTTGCTGGCGGTGTAGGAGGGCACGCGGATGCCGCCCTGGAAGGAGAGCACCGAGGCGACGTTGACGATCTTGCCCGGGGCCTCGCGCTCGACCAGGTGGCGCGCCACCTGCTGGGCGAGGAAGAAGGCCGCCTTGAGGTTGACGTCGACCACGGCGTCCCAGTCCGCCTCGCTGAACTCCAGCGCCGGGGCGCGGCGGATGGTGCCGGCATTGTTGACCAGGATGTCGAGCTGGCCGGCCTGCGCTAGGGCGCGCGCGACGATCGACTCGGCGCTGTCGTGGCCGAGCTCCGCTTCGACGGCGTGGAAACGCCGGCCCTGAGCCTCGATACGTTCGCGCGTTTCGTCGGCGGCGCGGCGGTTGACGCCCACCACATCGGCGCCGGCTTCGGCCAGCGCCACGGCCATGGCCTGACCGAGGCCCTTGTTGCAACCGGTGACCAGGGCCACCTTGCCGGTGAGGGAAAACGCACTCATGGCTATCTCCTCGTGGGGATTCAGGCCGCCGTGCCGAGCCGGGCGATGGCCGCCGGCAGTTCGCGGGCGTGGTGGATGGCGATGGCGCCCGGTGGGGTCGCCTCGCGCTCCGGGAAATGGTTGAGGTGAATGACCTGCATGCCCGCCTCGAGCCCGGCCATCACGCCGACATCGGCGTCGTCGATCACCACGCAGCGCTCGGGGGAGTGGCCCATGGCGGCGGCGGCCTGGCGGTAGAGGTCGGGATCGGGCTTCCACACGCCCAGGCTGTAGGCACTGAATAGATTGTCGCCGAAGTGCGCGGCGAGGTCGGCGCTCTCCATGGCGCAGCGGATCTTGCGCTCGGGACCGTTGGACACCACCGCCTTGGGGTGGTGGGCCAGGGCGGCGAGCGCTTCGGGAATCCCGGCAATGGCTTGTAGCTCGGCGCGCATCCGCGCCTCCATGCGCTCGCGCATCCTGTCTTCCAGCTGCTGGCGCTGGGTCGCGTCGAGGGTGACATGGCGCGATTCGAGCTCGAGCACAATGGTCAGGAAGCGCACCCCGCGAAACTCCGCCATGTACTGCTCGGCGGTGAAGGGCAAGCCGAAGCGGGGCAGGGTCTCGGCCATCACCTGGGCGAGCAGGATCTCGCTGTCGACCAGGGTGCCGTCGGAGTCGAAGAGCAGGCAGTAGGGTGTGGACATTTAGACCTCTCGGGGGATGGGGGAGCGCGCCGTTCAGGGTACCAGAGCGACGCGCATGCGCGTCAGATGAAGTCCGGCACCACGGCGCGGGGGATCGCCAGGATCAGCTGGGGGTAGAGGATCAGCAGCAGGATCACCGCCAGCATCACCGCGAGGTAGAGCAGGGTGGTGGCCAGCGCCTTGAGCAGCGGGATGCCGCCGATCTTGGCCGAGATCATCAGGCACAGCCCGTAGGGCGGCGTGATCAGCCCCAGGCCCAGCGCCATCACGCCGATCACCCCGAACTGCACCGGATGGATGCCGGCCTGCATGGCCAGCGGCTGGAAGATCGGCGCCATGATGGCCATGGCCGGTAGCGAATCCATGAAGGTGCCGATGAGCAGCATCACCAGGGTCATCACCAGCAGCAGCACCACCGGGTCGGTGATGTTGACCCCGGCCATCAGCTTGGGCGGGATCTGATAGAAGCTGATCAGGTAGCCGAAGATCGCCGCACCGACCAGGCTGAACAGCGACAGCGAGCAGAGTCGCACCGTGGCGGTGGAGGCGTCGAGCACGTCGCCGAAGCGCAGCTCGCGATAGACGAGAAAGCCCAGAGCCAGGGCGTAGAGCACGGCGATCATCGCCGCCTCGGTGGGGGTGACGATCCCCAGAGTGATGCCGCCGATGATCACCACCGGGATGCCGGCGGCCATCAGGCCGTCCTTGCCAGAGTGCAGCAGCTCGCGGAAGGTGGCGCGCGGTCGCACCGGCACGTTGTAGCGGCGCACGTAGCCCAGGTTGAGCAGCAGTTGGGCCACGCCGATCATCAGGCCGGGCAAGATGCCGCCGAGGAAGAGGCCGGCGATGGAGGTGTTGGTCAGCGCGCCCCATACGATCATGTTGATCGAGGGCGGGATGATGATGCCCATCACCGAGGAGGCGGCGGTGACCGCCACGGCGAAGTGGGTGGGATAGCCCTCACGCTTCATGGCCGGGATCAGCACCGTGCCCACGCCGGCGCTGTCGGCGGTGGAAGAGCCGGAGACCCCGGCGAAGAGCATGCTCACCATGACGTTGACGTGGGCCAGGGCGCCCTTGAGGTGACCCACCAGCAGCATGCACAGGGTGATCAGCCGGTCGGTGATGCGCGCCGCGTTCATCAGGTTGCCGGCGAGCAGGAAGAGCGGTACGGCGAGCAGCACGAAGGAGTCCATGCCGTTGTACATGCGCTGGAAGAGCACCCAGGCGGTCAGCCGCGGGTCGAGCAGGATCAGGCTGAAGGAGGTGAGGATCAGCGCCATGGCGATGGGCACGCCCACCACGATGAGCACGGCGAGCAGGCCGAACAGCAGCCAGGGCAGCAGGAACATCCCGTCGGCGGGCATCATGGGCGGGGCCCTCCCTGTTCGGAATTGCCTTGACTGCCGGTGGGCGATTCGAGGCCTTCCACGCTGTGGCCAGACTCGCTGACGTCCAGCGTCTCGATCTCGTTCGGGGTATTGAGTGCCGCTTCCATGGCGTCCAGGCCGTGGAGCAGGGTATGCAGCAGGCGCTCTACGCTGAACAGCAGGATGAATATCCCGCTGACCATGAAGGTGGAATAGACATAGATCATCGATAGCCCCGAAGCGGTGGCGTTGCGGCGCAACCCGGAGAGAGCGAACTCGTGGCCGTAAAAGACGAAGATGACACCGATCGCCAGGCAGGCCAGGTCGCGGATCACCCGAGTGACGAGATCGGCCCGCGAGCCGCGGGGGAAGGCCTCGAGCACGAAGTGATCGGCGTGCAGCACGCCGACGGCAGCGCCCAGCATCACCATCCACTGAAAGGCGAAGCGGCTGAACTCTTCGGTCCAGTAGAGGCTCGGCATGAAGGGCAGGTTACGGCTGATCACCTGGTAGATGACCAGCAGGATGAAGCCAAACACCAGCGACAGCAGGATCCAGTGGAGCACAAGCTCCAGAATCCGGTTGAGCCGTGCCAGGCCGGCGAGCAGTCGGGACATGGCGATTACCTGTGGCAAGCGAGGCGCCGGCCCGCCCGGGCCGGCGCAGGGCGGCTCATTCCGCGTTGACGATCATCTGGTGGAACTCGGTCAGGCCCATGTCGGCGATCACGCCCTCGAGGGGGCCCTCGACGGTCTCCATCATGGTCTCGCGGTCCATCTCGTGCAGGGTGGCGCCCTCCTCGACCAGCAGGTCGAGCGCTTCGGCGTCCTGCTCGAGCTGGACATCGCGGGCGTAGCTGGCGGACTCCGCGGCAGCCTCCATGACCTGCTCGCGCTGGGTCTCGTCGAGGCGATCCCAGGTGGCCTGGGAGAGCGTCAGCAGGCGCACCGTGATGTCGTGCTCGGAAAGGCCGATGTGCGGCGCCACCTCGTGGAAGCGCATGCGGTGGATCCACTCCGCCTCGTTGAGCAGGCCGTCGATGGCGCCCAACTGCAGGCCGGTATAGATCTCCTCCCACTCCATGACGGTGGGGTCGGCACCCAGCGCCTCCCAGGCGGTGATCAGCGGTCGCGTGGGGTTGGTGCGAATCTTCAGGCCCTCGAGGTCGTCGAGGCTCTCCAGCGGCTCGGTGCTGACGACCTGGCGCTTGCCACCCCCGTAGAAGGCGAGCACGCGCACGTCGGTCTCCGCGGTGATCTGATCGGCGATCGCACGGCCCACCTCGCCGTCGAGGACCTGGCGCCAGTGGTCCTCGTCGCGATACAGGAAGGGGATCGAGAAGACATTGGCGGTGGGCGAGAAGTCGGTGATCAGGCCGGGGTTGATGATCGAGATGTCCAGCGCGCCGGCCATCTGCTGCTCGAACATCTCCGTCTCGTGGCCCAGTACGCCGCCGCCGAGGATCTCGACGCCGATGTCGCCGTCGCTCTTCTCGGCGACCAGCTCCTGGAAACGTTGGGCGCCCAGGTGATAGGCGGTGTCCTCGGTGCCGCCGTGGCCGAAGCGCAGGTCCACGGCCTGGGCGGTGCCGGCTAGGCTCAGGGCAGCGGCCATCACAGCGGTGCCGATCAGGCGCCGGGCGCCGGCGTGGTGTTGGGTCAGTGAGGTTGGATCGATCCATTGGCGAGTCATAAAAGCACCTGTTGTTGTTGGCACCATGCCTCTGGGCATGGCGGCTGGCGTCGATGCGGCGGGCCGCATCAGGTTGTCGTGACGGGACTCTCCAGCGTGCTGGCGTGAGCGCCGCAGGAATCCCGCACCTGCAGTCGGGGCGATAGCACGACCAGTTCCCGCGCCCCGTCGGGGTTGCCGATGCGCCGCAGGGCGAGGCGGGCGGCCTCCTCGCCCACGGCATGGGGATGGGTGGCGATGCTGGTCAGCGCCGGGTCGCCTAGCGCCGCCTCCTCGAGATCGTCGGTGCCGATCACCGCGCAGTCGCGTCCCGGCACCCGCCCCAGGCGCTTGAGGCCGAGCAGGGCGCCGAAGGCCACGAGATCATTGTGGCAGACCACCGCAGTGGGGGCCGGCGACTCGGCCATCAGTACCGGAATGAGCGCGAAGCCGGCGCGGCGCGTCACGTCCGAGCGCAGCAGGCGCTGGTAGGCGAGGCCGTGGCGGGCCAGCGCCTCGCGGTAGCCCTGCCAGCGCTCGCGGGTCGCCGAGTGCTCGATATGGCCGCCGAGAAAGGCAATTCGCTCATGGCCCTGCGCCACCAGGTGGTCTATGGCAAGGCCCACACCGCGGCGAAAGTCGGTGCCGGCGTAGTCGAAGGGCGGCTCGCCGATATGGCGCAGGACCTGGATGCACGGTATCTGCCAGCTGGCGAGGGTGTCGATCAGGCGGGGGTCGGTGCCTTGCGCCGGGCACAGCAGGATGCCGTCGACGCGATGCTCGCGCATGCGCTCGAGGAAGCGCTGCTGGCGCGCGGGCGAGTCCTCGCTGTTGGCCAGGAAGGAGACATAGCCCTCGCGGTTCAGGGCGGCGTCGATGCCCGCCACCATGGCGCCGAAGAAGGGGTTGGCGATGTCGTAGACCACCACCCCGAGGGTGGCGGTGCGCCGCCCGCGCAGCGCCGCGGCGCCGCGGTTGTAGACATAGCCCAGCGCCTTGATCGAGCGCTGCACTCGGCGCCGGGTGTCCTCGGCGACCAGCGGGCTCTCGCGCAGCACCAGCGACACCGTGGAGCGGGACACCCCGGCGTGGGCGGCGATGTCCTGCAGGGTGACGCTGCGCGAGGCGCGGCTGTCGGGGCGAGGCGTGTCCTGGCTCATGGGCTCTCGGCAGTGGTGGCGTTTGTTTTTGGATTGATCCAAATCGTAGAAGACGTCCCCGACCCGGACCCATCCTCCTTTCGTCGTAGGCGGGGCCGCCAGCGGTGGCTCAGCCCTGGCGTGCCGTCCAGGCGGCCTCGTTGACCAGGCTGATGGGCCGCTCGCCGTTCAGCGCACGGGTGAGGTTGTCCACCGCGCGCTGGGCCATGGCCGTGCGCGTCTCGTGGGTCGCCGAGCCGATGTGCGGCAGCGCCACCACGTTGCCCATGTAGGGCAGCGGTGACTCGGGCGAGAGCGGCTCCTGCTCGAAGACGTCGAGGCCGGCGGCGCGGATGCGACCCATCTCCAGGGCCTCGATGAGCGCCGCCTCGTCGACCACCTTGCCGCGGGCGATGTTGACGAAGATCGCCGAGGGTTTCATCTGGGCGAAGGCGTGGGCGTCGATGAGGTGGGTGGTCTCGGCGGTGAGCGGCACGGTGACACAGACGATGTCGGCCTCGGCGAGCAGCGCGTCGAGCTCGCGGCGCTCGGCGCCCAGTTCGGCCTCGAGCGCCGGCTTGGGGGAGGCCATGGCGTAGCGCACCGACATGCCGAAGCCGAGAGCCCCGCGCCGCGCCACGGCGGCGCCGATACGCCCGAAGCCGATCAGGCCCAGCGTCTTGCCGTGCACGTCGGTGCCGAAGTGCTCGGGGCCGATGCTCGCTTGCCAGTCGCCGCGCTTGACGAACTCGGCGAGCTCCACCACCCGGCGGCAGGTGGCCATGATCAGCGCGAAGCCGGTGTCGGCAGTGGTCTCGGTCAGCACGTCCGGGGTGTTGCACAGCAGGATGCCGCGCCGGGTCAGCTCCTCCACCGGGTAGTTGTCGTAGCCCACCGAGATGGTGGCGATGGCCTCGAGCTTGGGTGCGGCGTCGAGCAGCTCGGGGGTGATCGCCACGCTCGAGCCGATCAGGCCGTGGGCGTCGGCCAGGGCGGCGCGAAAGGCCGGGTCGTCGCCAGAGTCGAGGCCCTTGAAGACCTCCACCTCGAAGTCCCGCGAGAGCTCGGCGAGCTGGGCGTCGTTGAGGCGGCCGTAGGCCAGAATGCGTTTCTTCATGGGTATCGTCTCCTCACGCCAGGTTGGCTTCCAGTTCCTCGAGGCGCGCACGGTGGGGTAGGCCCTCCATGTCGCCGATCACCTGTACCGCCTCGGCACCGATCAGGTTGCCGCGGCGCACCGCCTCGCGCGGCGAGCGGCCGTCGAGCAGGGCGCTGATCACGCCCACAGCGAAGCCGTCGCCGGCACCCACGGTGTCGACCACCTCGGCGACCTCGAAGCCGGGTACGGTGAAGCTCTCCTCGTTTCCGCCGAGGCTACCCCGATAGTAGCTGCCTTCCGGGCCGAGCTTGATGATCACCGCCCGGGCGCCACGCTCGAGATAGAAGCCGGCGATGTCGTGGGGCGTGTCGAGGCCGGTCAGGCGGCGCCCCTCGGCGAGCCCCGGCAGCACCCAGTCGGCCTTGGCTGCCAGGGCGTTGATCGTGGAGCACATCTCATGCTCGCTTGCCCACAGCCCGGGGCGCAGGTTGGGGTCGAAGGAGATGCTCGCGCCGGCGTCTCGGGCGCGCTCCAGCATGTGCTCGGCAAGCGCACGGGCGCTGGCCGACAGCGCGGGGGGAATACCGGTGGCGTGCAGGTGGCGCAGCGCCGCGAAGTCCACCTCGGCGGCATCGGCCGGCGACAGGTGGCTGGCGGCGCTGCCGCGGCGGAAGTACTCCACGTGAGGGTCGGCGCCGCCCTCGGCGCGCGCCTTGAACACCAGCCCGGTGGGGTGGTCGGGGTCGTCGACGAGGTGGCGGCAGTCCAGCCCCTCGGCCTCCAGGGTGCGGCGGAGGTAGGTGCCGAAGCTGTCGCGGCCCACGCGGCTCAGCCAGCCCACGGGAAAGCCCAGGCGGGCCAGGCCGATGGCCACGTTGGTGTCGGCGCCGGCGATGCGGCGCTGGAAGTGCGCGACGTCGGCGAGCTCGCCGCTCGATTCGGCGACGAACATCGTCATGGCCTCGCCGAAGGTGAGGAGGGTCGGGGCACTGTCGGGAGCGGTCATGGCGACTCCTGGGAGCGGTCGTGATGGAATGGCAGGCGCGTCGATCCGCGCGGGATCAGCTGCGCCTGGTAGCGGGTGCGGCGGGGCGGCGACGCAGGCTGGGGACTTTCCAGGCGTTGTAGCAGATTCTCGACGGCGGCGCGGCCGATGGCGTCGGTGGGCTGGGCCAGGGTAGTGATGCCGGGGCCGACCAGCTCGCACCAGTCGAGTTCGTCGATGCCCATCAGGCCCACCTCGCCGAGCGGCGTCCCGTGCGCCTGGAGGTGCCGGGTGACGGCCAGGGTGAGGTTGCCGTTGGCGCACAGTAGCGCGCGGGGGATCGTCGCCGGCGATGCCAGGACGCCGTCGATGACCTCGCCCACCGCTGCCGGCCCGTGGCCGATCGACAGGCAGCGTGCCTCGCCGCTGAGGCCGTGCGCGGCGAGGCCGTGGCGAAAGCGCGCGAGGCGCGCCCGGCGCGAACTCGCCTGATCCGGCGGTTCACTCAGGTAGAGCACCTCGCGGTAGCCGGCGGCCTGGAGGTGGTCCAGGGCCTGGTCGATGGCGCGGGCGTTGTCGAGTCCCACCACGTCGGCGGGCACCTCGCCGAGCTCGCGGTCGACGAGCACCAGAGGCGTGCCCTGCTCGGCGAGGCGGGCCAGTTCGCGGTCGGGGCTGCCGGCGGCGTTGATCACCAGCCCCTCGACCCGGTAGGCGGCGAGCAGCGCCAGGTGGCGCCGCTCCTGGGCGGGGTCGTTGTCGGTGTTGCCCACCAGCAGGGAGTAGCCCCGAGCCCGGCACGCCTGTTCCACGCCGTGCATCACCGCCACCGAGTAGGGGTTGCGGATGTCGGCCACCAGCATGCCGATCAGCCGCGAGCGCCCGCCCTTGAGGCCACGCGCCATCTGGTTGGGGCGATAGCCCAGTCGTCGGGCGGCGGCGGCGATGCGCCCCTGCAGCTCGCGCGAGAGACGCTCGCGCTCGCCGCCGAAGTAGCGCGACACGCTGGTCTTGGAGGTGCCGGCGGCATGGGCGACCTCGAGAATGGTGGCTCGCTGGCGTGACTGGGGCATGGGCTTGGCGGTGTGAGTGGTAACGTTCCCATCCTAGACGGGATCGGTGTTACGAGCAAACGCTCGCCCGGTCAGGGCGACAGCAGCAGCACCAGGGCGCCGGTCAGGTAGCAGCCGATGATGGCCACGCTCTCGAAGCCGATCTGCGCCGGCCCCTGGCGCTGGCGGTGTAGCATGCCCACCAGCAGGATGGCGGTCATCAGCAGCGAGAGCGCCACCCACAGCGCCACCGGATCGGGGATGGCGTGGTAGATGGAGCCGCCCCGGTAGGCGATGTCCGAGGCAGCGACGAAGAGGGTGTCGAAGGCGTTGCCGCCGATGATGCCGGCCACGGCGAGGGTCAGCGCCCCGCGGCGCACCGCCGCCACCGAGGTCACGAGCTCCGGCAGCGAGGTCACCACCGCGGTCATCAGCGCGCCCACCACCGACTGCCCGAGGCCGGTCTCCAGGGCAATCGTCGAGGCGCTGCGCTCGAGCAGCCAGCCACTCACGCCGAGACTGGCGGCGAGCACGGCGAAGGCGCTCCACAGCCACACCGCCGAGCGCTGCAGGGCGCGGGCGTCGGGCACGTCGGGCTGGGTCTCGCGGGTCTGGGCGGGACGCCACATGGGGCGCTCGCGGGTGCGGTCGACCAGGCGCAGGCCGAACAGGTAGCCCACCACCAGCAGCGGCGTGACAGGGTGCACCTGCCATAGGGTCCACTCGGGGGCGAGCCGCCCCACCAGCACCAGGGCGAGGAGGCAGAGCAGCAGCCCGCCCTGCATCAGGTTGCCCAGGGAGGCGGCGGCATGCTCGAGGTTGGCGCGGCGGTAGGTGAGGTCGGCGATGGTCAGGAAGAGGGTCTGCACGGCGATGCCGCCCAGGGCATTGCTCATCGCCAGGGTGGGGCGGTCGGCCAGCGCCGCCGACACCGACAGCACCAGCCCCGACAGCGAGGTCGCCATCCCCAGCATCACGGCGCCGGCGATGGCCTCTCCCAGACCGGTGCGGTCGGCGAGGTCATCGACGATGCGCGTCAGGTAGGTCCCGGCTACGCCGATGACCAGGGTGCAGGCCACGAACAGCGGCCAGGCCCATTCCAGCGGCAGATCGCTCAGGACCTGGTTCATGGCGTCAGGGTGCGCAACATCATGGGCGCCTTGGGGGCTGGCAGCGAGTGGTGGACGTCGGCGTGCCGTGCCGCCGGCGGCTAGGGTGAGGCTTCCGTTCGTTCATCCGCCTCGATGCGCTCCCCCTCGGGCGAGACCAGGAACCAGTGAGCGCCCAGGTGGATGACGTCCTGGCCGAGGGCGTCGCCGGCCGCCTTGTCGCCGATGAAGTAATAGAGCGGCCAGCCGGCATAGGTCACCTGACGAGTGCCATCCTCGCGCTCGATGGTATCCAGCCGCTCGGCCTCGACGTGCTCGCCGGCCTGGGGCGCTTCCTGGGTGGCGTAGGGCGGCCAGGCGATGGCGCAGGTCTGGTCGCAGGTGCTGCTGCCGGCGCCGGGCTGGTCGTTGGCGAACAGGTAGAGGCTCATGCCGTCGGGATCGGTGAGATAGGGGCCGTAGGGCGCCTGTTCGCGGGTCTCCACCCGGGCCTGTTCGGCGGGCTCGGGGACGCTCTGCAGGTCGGGATCGGCCTCGCTGGCGGGCTGTCCTTCCACCGCGTTGGTCGCCTCGCTGCCGGGCTCGTCGTCCGCCAGGCTCGGTTGAAGGGCGACAGCGAGCAGGATCAATGCCGCCAGCCCGGGCGCTTGCCAGAGGTGTGTCATGTCAGCCCTCTCCTTGGTGACGCTTCGCCTTCACTCTAGGTAGGGCCGAGGTGATGTTGCAAGGCGCGGGCTCCCGGAGCCCAGGTCGTGCCCCACCCAAAAGGGCGGCCCGCAGGCCGCCCGGTCAGTTACCCGATCGAGGCGTTTAGGTCACCTTGGGCGCTAGCTCGCCGCTGTCGTAGCGGCCGACCATGGCCTCGAGGCTGATCGGCCGGATCTTGCTGGCCTGGCCGGCGGTGCCGAAGGCCTCGTAGCGCGCCATGCAGATCGCCTTCATGGCGGCGACGGTGGCCTTGAGGAACTTGCGCGGGTCGAACTCGGCGGGGTTCTCGGCGAGGAAGCGACGCACCGCCCCGGTGGAGGCCAGGCGCAGGTCGGTGTCGATGTTGACCTTGCGCACGCCGTGCTTGATGCCCTCGACGATCTCCTCGACCGGCACCCCGTAGGTCTCGGGGATCTCGCCGCCGTAGCGGTTGATCACCTCGAGCCACTCCTGGGGCACCGAGGAGGAGCCGTGCATCACCAGATGGGTCTCGGGAATGCGCGCGTGGATCTCCTTGATGCGCTGGATGGAGAGGGTGTCGCCGGTGGGTGGTCGGGTGAACTTGTAGGCGCCGTGGCTGGTGCCGATGGCGATGGCCAGGGCGTCGACCTGGGTGGCCGTGACGAACTCGGCGGCCTCCTCCGGGTCGGTGAGCAGCTGCTCCATGTCCAGCTTGCCCTCGGCGCCGATGCCGTCCTCCTCGCCGGCCATGCCGGTCTCCAGGCTGCCCAGGCAGCCCAGCTCGCCCTCCACGGAGACGCCGCAGGCGTGGGCCATCTCCACGGTGCGCCGGGTGACGTCGACGTTGTAGTCGTAGCTCGCCGGGGTCTTGCCGTCCTCGCCCAGCGAGCCGTCCATCATCACCGAGGAGAAGCCCAGCTGGATGGAGCGCTGGCACACCGCGGGGCTGGTGCCGTGATCCTGGTGCATGACTACCGGGATGTGCGGAAACTCCTCCACGGCGGCCAGTATCAGGTGGCGCAGGAAGGGCGCGCCGGCGTACTTGCGAGCCCCGGCGGAAGCCTGGACGATCACCGGCGAGTCGGTGGCGTCGGCGGCCTCCATGATGGCGCGCATCTGCTCGAGGTTGTTGACGTTGAAGGCCGGCACGCCGTAGCCGTGCTCGGCAGCGTGGTCCAGCAGCTGGCGCATGCTGATCAGTGCCATGTGTTCGTACCTGTCTAGCGTGAGGGCGGCGCCGTCCGGGGGCGGCGCCGCGCTGGTCGTCGAATGGTGAGGTCGCCTAGTCTATCAGGCGCCGTCGGCCGCGGCTTCCAGGGCGGCCACGGCGGGGAGGGTCTTGCCTTCCACGTATTCGAGGAAGGCGCCGCCGCCGGTGGAGATGTAGGAGACCTGGGCCTCGATGCCGTACTTGTCGATGGCCGCCAGGGTGTCGCCGCCGCCGGCGATGGAGAAGCCGCCGCTCTCGGCGATCGCCTTGGCCAGCGCCTCGGTGCCGTGGCCGAACTGGTCGATCTCGAAGACGCCCACCGGGCCGTTCCACAGGATGGTGCCGGCGTCCTTGAGCAGGCCGGCGAGCCGCCCGGCGCTCTCGGGGCCGATGTCGAGAATCATCTCGTCATCGCCCACCTGGTCCACCGGCTTGACCACCGCTTCGGCGGCGTCGGAGAACTCGGTGGCCACCACCACGTCCGTGGGCAGCGGAATCTCCACCTTGGCCATCAGCGACTTGGCCTGCTCGACCAGGTCGGCTTCAAAGAGCGACTTGCCGACGTTGTGGCCGGCCGCGGCGATGAAGGTGTTGGCGATGCCGCCGCCGACGATCAGCTGGTCGCATTTCTCGGAGAGGGCGTTGAGGACCTCGAGCTTGGTGGAGACCTTGGAGCCGCCGACGATGGCGATCATGGGCCGCTGGGGCGTGGCCAGGGCCTTCTCCAGGGCGTCGAGCTCCGCGGCCAGCAGCGGCCCGGCACAGGCGGTGGGGGCGAAGCGCGCCACCCCGTGGGTCGAAGCCTGGGCACGGTGGGCGGTGCCGAAGGCGTCCATCACGAAGACGTCGCAGAGTCCGGCGTACTGCCGGGCCAGCGCCTCGTCGTCCTTCTTTTCGCCCGCGTTGAAGCGCACGTTCTCGAGCAGCACCACCTCGCCGTCGGCCAGGTCGAGGTTGGCGTCCAGGTAGTCGCTGACCAGGCGCACCGGGCGGCCCAGCAGCTCGCTCAGGCGTGCGGCCACCGGTGCCAGCGAGAACTCCTCGGCCGGCTCTCCCTCGGTGGGGCGGCCCAGGTGGCTCATCAGCATGACCCGGGCCCCAGCGTCCATGGCGGCGCGGATGGTCGGCAGGGCGGCGCGCAGGCGGGCGTCGCTGGTCACCTTGCCGTGCTTGACGGGCACGTTGAGGTCCTCGCGGACCAGCACGCGCTGGCCGCGGAGGTCGAGGTCGGTCATCTTGCGCACGTTCATGCGGGAAGTCCTCTTGGGAAGGCCGAAGGGTTACGGGGGCGGCGGGGGCAACTGGGCCAGCCGCTGGCTCAGGTCGAGCATGCGGTTGGCGAAGCCCCACTCGTTGTCGAACCAGCACAGCAGCTTGATCAGGCGGCTGCCGGCCACCCGGGTCTGAGTGGCGTCCACGATACCCGAGCGGGGGTCGTGGTTGAAGTCGACCGAGGCCATGGGGGTCTCGGTGTAGCCGAGCAGGCCGGCCAGGCGGCCTTCGCTGGCGTGGCGCAGCAGGGCGTTGACCTGGGCGGCGGAGGTGTCGCGCGCCACCGTGATGGCCAGGTCCATGGCCGAGACGTTGATGGTGGGCACGCGCACGTGCAGGCACTCGAAGCGCCCGGCGAGGTGCGGCATCAGGCGGTTGATGCCGCGGGCGAGCCCGGTGTCCACGGGCACGATGGAGTGCATGGCCGAGCGGGTCAGGCGCAGGTCGGTCTGGTGGTAGGCATCGATCACCGGCTGGTCGTTCATCGCCGAGTGGATGGTGGTGGTGACGCCGTGCTCGATACCCAGCGCCTCGTCGAGCACGGTGAGCAGCGGGACCAGGCAGTTGGTGGTGCAGGAGGCGGCCGAGAGCACACGGTGCTCGGGGGTGAGGTCGCCGTCGTTGATGCCGGTGACCAGGGTGGCGTCGACGTCGCTCTCCGCGGGCTGTGAAAAGAGCAGTCGCTTGGCGCCGGCGGCCAGGTGGCGCTCGGCGGTGGCGCGGTCCCGGAAACTGCCTGAGCACTCCAGCACCAGGTCGATGTCGAGCGCCGCCCAGGGCAGGCGGTCGGGGTCGGGTTCGGAGAGCACGCGAATGGGGTGGCCGTCGATCACCAGGCGGCCGTTGTCCGCGGCCACCTCGCCGGGAAAGCGCCCGTGGGTGGTATCAAAGCGGGTGAGGTAGGCGATGGTGGCGAGGTCGGAGAGCTCGTTGATCGCCACGACCTCCAGCGCCGGCGCCTCGCGCCCCCTGCCGGGGCTACCGCGTTCGGCCGGGCGTTCGTCGATCGCTTGTCTTTCGACGAGGGCACGCAGCACGCACTGGCCGATGCGGCCGTATCCGTTGATCGCGATGCGAAGGGCCATGGCGGTGCCGGTTTCTCCTCGGTGGACCTGCGTGGAGCCGGCCATTCTAGCGCAGATTCATTTCCCCGTCCCGGCCGCTTGAAAAGTGCGACGCCGTCCCTATTTTCCCGAATAGGGAGCCACCTGTCCGCATGCTTCCGGCAGCGACCGGGGCCTCCCGCATCCCTTGTAGCGATAAACGTAGGAGGTGTTCGTGATGTTCGGAGATCTCAGGCGTTTCGATACCGGGCCATCCCGGGGTGTGGACTGGTTCCGTCAGTTGATGGACGAGATGTTCCCGGAGAGCGGGGCAGCCGATATCCGCTCGGTGCCCCGCGGCAGCTACCCGATGATCAACATCGGGCGCACCGACGATGCGGTGCGGGTCTATGTGTTTGCCGCCGGGCTTGCCCCCGAGGTGCTCGACGTCAGTATCCAGGATAACGTGCTTACCGTGCGCGGCGAGCGCCCCGAGGCCTCTCCCGAGGCCGAGGGCGGCGAGACAGCCTTTTTCCGCCGTGAACGCGGCACCGGGGAGTTCATCCGTACCGTGGCGCTGCCCGAGGGCCTGGATGCCGACCGCGCCGAAGCGAACTGCCGCAACGGCGTGGTGGAGATCCACTTGCCCAAGCGCGAGGAGCTCAAGCCGCGCCGCATCGCCATCCAGGCGACCTAGCGGTTGATGAACGGTTAGGTGAACGATACGGAGCGAAGGAGGTGAGCGGTCATGAATGAGGTCAGCCGTCAGCAAACCCGTCAGCAACCGGAAGCCACGAGCCAGGAGGCCCGCGAGCCGCAGGCCGAGCTGGCCATGCAGCCGCCGGTGGATATCTTCGAGGCGGACAACGCCCTGCACCTACTCGTCGATATGCCGGGCGTGACCCGCGATGCGCTGCGCATCGAGGTGGACAACAACGTGCTCAGCCTCGAAGGCGACATCCAGCTCGACATGCCCGAGGGAATGTCGGCGATCTATGCCGAGGTGCGGGCGCAGCGCTATGCGCGGCGCTTCACGCTGAGCCACGAGATCGACAGCGACGCCATCGCCGCGCGCATCGACAATGGCGTGGTGCATGTCACCCTGCCCAAGAAGCAGAGCCACCACCGGCGGCGCATCGAGGTCAAGTCGGCCTGAGCGCGCGCCACGCGAACCGGCGCCCTCCCTCGCGGGAGGGCGCCGTCGTTTACAAGGCCACTGCTCGCTCGCTACGGTCATTCACTACGCTGGAAGTGACAACCCACGATCTGACCCCCGCACCCGGGAGAGGAATCACATGACCGATATCGCCAAGCTCTTGGGGGACGAGGCCGAGTCCCTGCTCGATCACCGCTGTCGCGGCTTTCCCCGCGAGCAGCTCCATCTACCGGGGCCCGACTTCGTCGACCGCGTGGTGGCGGACAGCGACCGCAGTCCCGCCGTGATGCGCAACCTGCAGGCGCTGTTCGACCACGGCCGCCTCGGCGGCACCGGCTATCTCAGCCTGCTGCCGGTGGACCAGGGGGTCGAGCACTCGGCGGGAGCCTCCTTCGCGCCCAACCCGCGCTATTTCGACCCGGCCAACATCGTCGAGCTGGCCATCGAGGGAGGGTGCAATGGCGTGGCCTCCACCCTCGGCGTGCTGTCGTCGGTGGCGCGGCGCTACGCCCATCGCATCCCCATGATCCTCAAGCTCAACCACAACGAGACGCTGAGCCTGCCCACCCAGTACGACCAGACGCTCTTCGCCGAGGTCGAGCAAGCCCACGACATGGGCTGCGTGGCAGTGGGAGCGACCATCTACTTCGGCTCGCCGGAGAGCCGCCGCCAGATCATGGAGATCAGCGAGGCCTTCGAGCGCGCCCACCAGCTGGGCATGGCCACGGTACTCTGGGCCTACCTGCGCAATCCGGCGTTCAAGCAGGAGGGCACCGACTATCACGTGGCCGCCGACCTCAGTGGCCAGGCCAACCACCTGGCGGCGACCATCAAGGCCGACATCGTCAAGCAGAAGTTGCCGGAAATCGACGGCGGCTACCGGGACATCGGCTTCGGCCACACCCACCCCAAGGTGTACAGCGAGCTGACCTCCGAGCACCCCATCGACCTGGCGCGCTACCAGGTGGCCTGCTGCTACCTGGGGCGGGCCGGGCTGATCAACTCGGGCGGCGGCTCGAAAGGGCACACCGACCTCGGCGAGGCCGTGCGTACTGCGGTGATCAACAAACGTGCCGGCGGCATGGGCTTGATCTCCGGGCGCAAGGCGTTCCAGAAGCCGGTGAGCGACGGGGTGGATTTGCTGCACGCCATCCAGGACGTCTACCGCGACGACGCGGTTACCGTGGCCTGAGGGCTCCGGCAGGCTAGAACGCAGGCGGGCACGGCCATGTGGCCGTGCCCTCCTGCGTCGGTGGCGATGGTGCCGAGTCGCGGCGATCAGCTCTCGAGCAGTTCGCGAGCCTGGGCCACCACGTTGTCCACGGTGAAGCCGAAGTGCTTGAACAGGTCGCCGGCCGGGGCGGACTCGCCGAAGGTGCGCAGGCCGATCACCCGGCCGTCGAGGCCCACGTACTTGAACCAGTAGTCGGGATGGCCGGCCTCGATGGCCAGGCGCTTGGTCACCGCCCTGGGCAGCACGCGCTCGCGGTACTCGGCCTCCTGACCGTCGAAGCGGTAGGCCGAGGGCATGGAGACCACGCGCACGGCGCGGCCCTGGGCCTCGAGCTCGGCGGCGGCGTCCACGGCCAGCGCGACCTCGGAGCCGGTGGCGATGAGGATCAGCTCCGGGGTGCCCTCGCCCTCCTTGAGCACACCGTCCTTGAGAACGTAACCGCCGCGCTGGATCTCGGCGAGCTGCTGCTTGGTGCGTTCCTGGTGGGGCAGGTTCTGGCGCGACAGCACCAGCGCTGTGGGGCCGGAATTGCGCTTGAGCGCGGCGTCCCAGGCGGCGGCAGTCTCCACGGCGTCGCAGGGGCGCCAGGTGGCCAGGTTGGGCGTGGTACGCAGGTTGGTGAGCTGCTCCACCGGCTGGTGGGTGGGCCCGTCCTCGCCGAGGCCGATGGAGTCGTGGGTGAAGACGTAGATCGCCCGCTTGCCCATCAGCGCCGCCATGCGCAGCGAGTTGCGCATGTATTCCATGAAGATCAGGAAGGTGGCGCCGTAGGCGATGAAGCCGCCGTGCAGCACGATGCCGTTGACGATGGCGCCCATGCCGAACTCACGCACCCCGTAGTGCAGGTAGTTGCCGTCGGGAGTCTCGGGGCTGATCGCCTTGGCGCCGTCCCAGAAGGTGAGGTTGGAGGGCGCCAGGTCGGCGCTGCCGCCGAGCAGTTCGGGCAGCTGCGGGCCGAGCTCGTTGAGGCAGGCCAGCGACGCCTTGCGCGAGGCGATGGATTCCGCCTTCTCCTGGGCGCGCTGGATCAGCGCCTCGCTGGTGAGCTCGGCGGGCAGCTTGCACTGCACGCGGCGCTGGAACTCCTTGGCCAGCTCGGGGAAAGCCTCCTGGTAGCGCGCGAAGCGCGCCTGCCACTCGTCCTGGCGCGCCTGGCCCGCCTCGCGGGCGTCCCATGCCTGGTAGATCGGCTCGGGGACGTGGAAGGGGGCGTGGGGCCAGTCGAGCTGCTGGCGCGCCGCGGCGACCTCTTCCTCCCCCAGGGCGGCGCCGTGGCACTCCTCCTTGCCCTGCTTGTTGGGGGCGCCGAACCCGATGATGGTCTGGCAGATGATCAGGCTGGGCTTGTCGTCGTGCTGCTTGGCGAGTTCGATGGCCGCCTGGACCTCCTCGGGCTTGTGGCCGTCGACCCGGGGCACCACGTGCCAGCCGTAGGACTCGAAGCGCTTGGCGGTGTCGTCGGTGAACCAGCCCTTCACCTCGCCGTCGATGGAGATGCCGTTGTCGTCATAGAAGACCACCAGCTTGCCGAGCTGCTGGGTGCCGGCCAGCGAGCCGACCTCGTGGGAGATGCCCTCCATCAGGCAGCCGTCGCCCACGAAGCACCAGGTGTGGTGGTCGACCAAGGTGTGGCCGGGGCGGTTGAACTGCGCGGCGAGGGTCTTCTCGGCGATGGCCATGCCCACGGCGTTGGCCAGGCCCTGGCCCAGCGGCCCGGTGGTGGTCTCGATGCCGGGCGCGTAGCCGAACTCGGGGTGGCCGGCGGTCTTGGAGTGGAGCTGACGGAAGTTCTGCAGCTGCTCGAGATCGAGATCGTAGCCGGTGAGGTGCAGCAGCGAGTAGAGCAGCATGGAGCCGTGGCCGTTGGAGAGCACGAAACGATCGCGATCGGGCCACTGAGGGTCGCTGGGGTTGTGCTTGAGGTGGTCGTTCCACAGCACCTCGGCAATGTCGGCCATGCCCATGGGGGCGCCGGGGTGGCCGGACTTGGCCTTCTGGACGGCATCCATGGAGAGGGCACGAATGGCGTTGGCCAGTTCGAATCGAGACGGCATTGGGTCAGCTCCTCGCCTGCGGCAGAATGGGGCAGCTTCCCGACGGCGCCAATGGTGGGGGGCGGCCGGGTATCGCGCTCTGGCTGGGGGACCTCGGCGGGCGGCGCGGTCGGAATCGGGGGCCTATTGTCGCCGACTTGACGGCCGGCATCAAATGACGGATGCCAGGGCGCAAGCCAGCGTGTAAACTCCTGTCCCCAAAGCCGGTGGCTACCCAATTGGCCCCGCGCGGGCCCCGTGCGTATCCAGCAGGCTGGCCTGCCGCCGAGGATGGCGCTGCATGCGCTGCCGTTTCACCGAGGTCGAGGACGCCATGAGCGAATACTCCCTGTTTACTTCCGAGTCCGTCTCCGAGGGACACCCCGACAAGATCGCCGATCAGATCTCCGATGCGGTGCTGGATGCCATCATCGCCCGCGACAAGCAGGCCCGCGTGGCCTGCGAGACGCTGGTCAAGACCGGCGTGGCCATCGTGGCGGGGGAGATCAGCACCACCGCCTGGGTCGACCTCGAGACCCTGGTGCGCGAGGTGATCACGCGCATCGGCTACACTTCCTCGGACGTGGGCTTCGACGGCGAGACCTGCGGGGTGCTCAACCTGATCGGCAAGCAGAGCGTGGACATCGCCCAGGGCGTCGACCGCACCAAGCCCGAGGACCAGGGCGCGGGCGACCAGGGGTTGATGTTCGGCTACGCCACCAACGAGACCGAGTCCTACATGCCGGCGCCGGTGCACTATGCCCACCGCCTGGTGGAGCGCCAGGCCGAGCTGCGCAAGCACGGCCTGCTGCCCTGGCTGCGCCCGGATGCCAAGAGCCAGGTCACCTTCCGCTACGACGCGCAGGGCCAGCCCTGCGCCGTCGAGGCGGTGGTGCTCTCCACCCAGCACGACCCGGGCGTCGACCAGGAAGAGCTGCGCGATATCGTCAAGCGCGAGATCATCGAGGAAGTGTTCCCCGAGGCGTGGCTCTCCGCCGCCACCCAGTACCACATCAACCCCACCGGCCAGTTCGTGATCGGCGGCCCGGTGGGCGACTGCGGCCTGACGGGGCGCAAGATCATCGTCGACACCTACGGCGGCATGGCGCGCCACGGCGGCGGCGCCTTCTCGGGCAAAGATCCCTCCAAGGTGGACCGCAGCGCCGCCTATGCCGGGCGCTACGTGGCCAAGAACCTGGTCGCCGCGGGGCTGGCCGACAAGTGCGAGATCCAGGTCTCCTACGCCATCGGCGTGGCCGAGCCGACCTCGGTGGCCATCAACACCTTCGGCACCGGCAAGGTCGACGACGCCAGGATCATCGAGCTGGTGCGCGAGCACTTCGACCTGCGCCCCTACGCCATCACCCGCATGCTTGATCTGCTCCATCCCATGTACCAGCTCACCGCGGTCTACGGCCACTTCGGCCGCGAGCCCTTCGAGACGAGCTACACCTGGAAGGACGACCAGGGGCAGGAGCACACCGAGACCTTCACCGCCTTCCCCTGGGAGAAGGTCGACCGGGCGCATGTGCTCCGCCAGGCCGCTGGCCTCTAACGCTGCGTAAGCCATCGCTTACATAGCGTCAAACGCCCCGCTGGCAGCGCCGCGCGGGGCGCTTTATTAGGATTCTCGGTATAGGTGCCATCGGGAATCCGCCATGCCGCTGCCTTTCGCTCTCTTCCTCCTGCTGCTGCTCGCCGGGCCAGCCGCCGCGGCTGACTGCCCCGACTGGCCGACGTCGCGTGCCGAGCGCGAGCTCGACGCCCTGACGGCGCGCCTCGCCGACTGGGATGCCGCCTACCACCGGCATGGCGAGTCGCCGGTCAGCGATGCCATCTACGACCAGGCCCGGGCGCGCCTGACGGCCTGGCAGCGCTGCTTCCCCGCCGCTGCGGCGACGCTAGACGATCCCGGCGTGGCGCTGCCCGCCGGCGAGATGGCCCATCCGGTGCCCCTGACTGGCCTCGCCAAGTTGGCCGACGCCGCCGCCGTGGGTACCTGGCTGGCGCGCCGCGACGACGTCTGGGTGCAGCCCAAGGTGGACGGCGTGGCGGTGTCCCTGGTCTACGCCGAGGGCCGCCTGGCGCGGGCGATCAGCCGCGGCGACGGACGCACCGGCCAGGACTGGACGGCGCGCGTCCGCCGCCTGCCGGCGGTGCCGCCGCGGCTACCCGAGCCCGTCGACGCCGTGCTGCAGGGCGAGCTCTATCTGCGACTCGTCAACCACGTCCAGGCCGAGGCGGGCAGCGCCGGGGCTCGCAGCGCGCTGGTCGGGCTGCTGGCCCGCGACCACCTGGACAAGGCGGCGGCCGAGAGGATCGGCCTCTTCGTCTGGGACTGGCCGGACGGTCCCGCGACGCTGGCGGCACGCCTGGCGGGGCTGACGGAGCTGGGCTTTCCCGAAAGCGCCGCCATGAGCCACTCGGTGACCGGGCTCGAGGATCCCGCCCGCTGGCGCGAGCGCTGGTATCGCGGTGCGCTGCCCTTTGCTACCGACGGCATCGTGCTGCGCCAGGCCTCGCGGCCGCCCGGCGCGACCTGGGAGGCCGAGCCGCCGAGCTGGGCGGCGGCCTGGAAGCACCCGCCCCGCGAGGCGCTGGCCGAGGTGCGCGGCGTGGCGTTTCGCATTGGGCGCACCGGTCGCATTACGCCGCTGCTGCACCTGCACCCGGTCACGCTCGACGGGCGCACGATACGCCGGGTGAGCCTGGGGTCGCTGTCGCGTTGGTACGCGCTGGACATCCACCCCGGCGACCAGGTGGCCGTTGCCCTGGCGGGACTGACCATTCCGCGCCTCGAGGGGGTGGTGTGGCGGGTCGCCGAGCGGCGGGCCGTCACCCCGCCCGACGAGGGTGACTATCATGCGCTGAGCTGCTTTCGCCCCACCGCCGGCTGCAAGGCGCAGTTCCTGGCGCGTCTCGAGTGGTTGGGCGGCCCGCAGGGCCTTGACCTGGCCGGCGTGGGGCCGGGCACCTGGCGGGCATTGATGCAGGCCGGGCTGCTCGAAGCGCTGCTCGACTGGCTGGCACTGGACGTCGAGCGACTCACGACCGTGCCGGGCATCGGCGAGGCGCGGGCCGAGCAACTCATGGCCCGTTTCAACGCCGCGCGCTCGCGTCCCTTCGCCGCCTGGCTCGCCGCCCTGGGGGCACCGTCGGGAGCCGAGCCGGGCCCGGACGATGACTGGCAGGCCCTGGCGGCGCGCAGCGAGGCCGAGTGGCGGGCGCTGCCAGGCGTCGGCGCGGTGCGTGCCGCCGACCTGCATGCCTTCTTCGCCCATCCGGTGGTGCAAGGCCTGGCCGGCCGCCTGCGCGAGGAGGGGATCGTGGATTTCTGACTGCCGACGCCGGTTGTTCGCCCAGTCCTCCCCTGCCTATAGTAGAAGTCACCGAATTTCCTGTGGAGGAGGTGACGCATGAACGAGCCTGCCGTGTCCGCCCTGAATGCCAAGGACTACAAGGTGGCCGATATCGACCTGGCCGACTGGGGGCGCCGCGAGATCCGCATCGCCGAGACCGAGATGCCGGCGCTGATGACCATCCGCGACAAGTACCGCGCCCAGCAGCCGCTGGCCGGGGCGCGAATCGCCGGCTGCATCCACATGACCATCCAGACGGCGGTGCTGATCGAGACCCTGGTCGACCTGGGGGCGTCGGTGCGCTGGTCGTCGTGCAACATCTTCTCCACCCAGGACCAGGCCGCGGCGGCCATCGCCGCGGCGGGCATCCCGGTGTTCGCCTGGAAGGGCGAGACTGAGGAGGAGTTCTGGTGGTGCATCGAGCAGACCGTCGAAGGGCCGGACGGCTGGACGCCGAACCTGGTGCTCGACGACGGCGGTGACCTGACGGCGTTGCTCCACGACAGGCACCCCGAGCTGCTCGATGCCATTCACGGTATCAGCGAGGAGACCACCACCGGCGTGCATCGCCTCCAGGAGATGTTGCGCGACGGTACCCTCAAGGTACCGGCCATCAACGTCAACGATGCCGTGACCAAGTCGAAGAACGACAACAAGTACGGCTGCCGCCACTCGCTCAACGACGCCATCAAGCGCGCTACCGACCACTTGCTGGCCGGCAAGCAGGCGCTGGTGGTGGGCTACGGCGACGTGGGCAAGGGCTCGGCGGCCTCGCTGCGTCAGGAGGGCATGATCGTCAAGATTGCCGAGATCGACCCACTGTGCGCCATGCAGGCGTGCATGGACGGCTTCGAGGTGGTCTCGCCCTATCGCGAGGGCAACAACCGCGGTGCCGAGAGCATCGACCGCGACCTGCTGGCGCGCATCGACCTGGTGGTCACCGCTACCGGCAACATCGACGCCTGCGATGCCGCCATGCTCGAGGCGCTCAAGTCTGGGGCGGTGGTGTGCAACATCGGCCACTTCGACAGCGAGATCGACACCGCCCACATGCGGCGCCATTGGCACTGGGAGGAGGTCAAGCCGCAGGTGCACCAGGTCTACCGCGACGGCACCCCGGGCGAGTTCGACCCCGACAGCCGCGACTACCTGATCCTGCTCTCCGAGGGGCGCCTGGTGAACCTGGGCAACGCCACCGGCCACCCTTCCCGGGTGATGGACGGTTCCTTCGCCAACCAGGTGCTGGCGCAGATCCACCTCTATGAGCGGCGCTTCGCCGATCTCGCCGAGGCCGACAAACGTGCCGCCCTGGGCGTCAGCGTGCTGCCGCGTCACCTCGACGAAGAGGTGGCGCGCTACATGGTTGCCGGCTTCGGCGGGGTGGTCACGCGCATGACCGAGGCCCAGGCCGAGTACACCGGCGTGCCGGTGGAAGGGCCCTTCAAGCCCGACAGCTATCGCTACTGAGCGCCGTCCGGGCGGCTGCTGGCTAGACAAACGCCAGCAGCCGCCCGCACACCACCACGGCCAGCCACAGTCCCAGCGACACACCCCCGGCGGCGGCCAGCCTGCCGGGGGTGGCGTGGGCCAGCCCCGCGCCGAGGCTGAGCGCCAGGGCGTTGGCGATGGCCAGGCTGATCAGCGAGAGCTTGAGCCAGAACAGCGGCATGGCCGCGTAGCCGCTCGGGTCGGCGAGAAAGAGCAGCAGCCCCGCGCCGAGGGCTAGGCACAGTCCGCCTATCGCCACGGGCTGTAGCAGCCGGGCCAGGGGCACGAGGGGGAGGCGTCGGCGCCAGCCCAGCAGGCGTAGGTCGAGGGCGGTGATCGCTCCCACCAGCAGGGCGATGCCCAGCACGTGCAGGGTGTTGACGGCGGCGTAGCCCCAGCGCGACAGGCGCATCCACTCGGCCGGTGGGGTGCCGGCCAGCCAGGGCAGCAGCGCTTCCACCGCCAGCCTCAGATGCGGTCGGGATAGAGCACGTAGTGGCGCTCACCGATCCACAGCTGCTCGGCCTTCATCAACTGCTCGCCGGTGTGCTCGCCGGAGACGCGCAGTTCGACCCCTTCCGCCAGATCGCCCGCCTCGAGGCCGGCGCGGTCGTTGCGCCACGGCTGGCCCACTTCCACCGTCCAGTTCTCCCCCTCCACGTCCAGGGTGACCTCGCCGTGAGGGTTGCCCAGGCGCACCGCGGTGATGGTGCCGCTGAGCTCGATGGTCTCGCCGCCGGTCCAGCCGTGGTGGGCCGCTGCCGGGGCGAGGCAAAGCAGAGTGCCGAGCAGAGCTGTCAGTAGAACGAGTCGCCGTTGCATGGCTGCCGCCTCCAGAGGATATCCTTTCAGGCTAGTTCGCCTGCTGCACGGCGCAAGGCGATACGGGGTTCAGTCCAGCCCCGCGAGGCGTGCCATGCCCGTAAGGTAGAGCGGGATCAGCAGCGGCGCGGCCAGGGTGGTGGCGAGCACCGCCAGGGCGCCCTTCTCGGGGCGGATGCCGAGCTCCATGGCCACCACCACCACGTTGGCGGCCATGGGCACCACGCCCAGCAGCAGCAGGGCCAGCGCCAACTCGGCGGGCAGGGGCGCCAGCGCCTGCCCGCCGAGCACCGCCGCGAGCGCCAGCAGCGGCCAGAGGCCGAAACGCACCGCCACGCAGGCGGCGATGAAGCGGGCGTCGAGCTCGCGGATCGACACCCGCCCCAGAGTCATGCCGATGATCATCATGCCGAGCAGGGTGTAGGTGGCCGGGAAGACCTCGAGCCCCTCGCGGACCGGCGCCGGCAGTTCGAGCCCCAGGCCGCTGACCAGCAGAGCGGCGAGGAAAGCGTAGACCAGTGGCAGGCGGGCGATCTTGGCCAGGCTCTGGCGCACCGAGAACTGGCCGCGGGCGCTCAGGTAGAAGCCCACCGTGAATTCGTAGAGCGTCACGCCGAGGATGCAGAAGAGGTAGAGCGTCACCCCCGCCGGGGGCAGCAGCAGCATGGCCAGCGGCAGGCCGAAGTAGCCGGTGTTGCCGGTGCCGGCGGAGAAGGCGAGCAGGGCGCTCTCCTGGGGCGGCAGCCAGCCGCGGGCCAGGCGGTTGACCAGCAGGGCCAGCAGGCTGGCGGTGGCGAACAGCGCCGCGGTGAGCAGCAGGTAGCCGGGGGTGGGGCCGCCGAGCAGCAGGCCGCGAAAGAAGGTCAGGGGCGCGATGAGGTAGATCAGCAGGGTGGCGATGGGGCGCGGGTCGACTGCCAGGCGGCGGGCGGCCAGCCAGCCCAGGCCGACGAAGGCCAGCAGGGTCCAGAGCGGGCCCATGAGTGTCGCGGGGTCGATCATCGTCTTTGCCTCATCCTTGCCAAGGCCGCCATGATGCCGGCAAAGCCGCGCGCTGTCAGGCGTCAACATGAAAGCGATCGATAGTGCGGCGCGGAACTTTCATTGGCCGCCTCCCTCACGAGTCGGCAGAATGGCGGAAATGACAGGACGCACATGAGGTAGATCGATGAGCACGCAGGCACATCCGCTGGGCATCAGCTTCGAGTTCTTTCCCCCCGGCACCGAGGCGGGGCGTGACAAGCTGATGCGGGCGCGCGATGCCCTGGCCGAGCGCCGCCCGCGCTTCTTCTCGGTGACCTACGGCGCCGGCGGCTCTACCCAGGCGCGCACCCGCCAGATCGTGCAGCAGGTGCTGGAGGCGGGGATCACCACGGCGCCGCACATCTCCTGCATCGGCAGCGAAAAGGCACAGATGCGCGACCTGCTGCATCAGTACCGCGACGAGGGCATCGACAGCCTGGTGGCGCTGCGCGGCGACCTGCCTTCCGGCATGGGCGGCGTCGGTGAGCTGCGCTACGCCAACGAGCTCGTCGAGTTCATCCGCGCCGAGACCGGTGACCACTTCGAGATCGCCGTGGCCGCCTATCCGGAGTCGCATCCCCAGGCGCCGAGCTTCGAGCACGACCTGGTGAACTTCGCGCGCAAGATGCACGCCGGGGCCAACCTGGCGATCACCCAGTACTTCTTCACCGCCGACGCCTACTTCCACTTCGTCGAGCGGGCCCGCAAGCTGGGCGTCGAGGCGCCCATCGTCCCGGGCATCATGCCCATCACCAACTACACCAAGCTGGCACGCTTCTCCGACGCCTGCGGCGCCGAGATCCCGCGCTGGATCCGCAAGCAGCTCGAGGCCTACGGCGACGACAGCGAGGCGATCGCCGCCTTCGGCGAGGAGGTGGTATCGCGCCTGTGTCAGCGCCTGCTCGACGGCGGCGCTCCGGGGCTGCACTTCTACACCCTGAACCAGGCTGCCCCGACGCTGGCGATCCTCGACAACATCACTGCCTGACTCGATCGTCACCACGCGGCGTCACGAAAAAGGGCCTCGCCAATGGCGAGGCCCTTGCGCATCGGGCGGTCGAGCCAGCGGCTCAGCCCGAGGAGGTGGCCGGCTTGGCGCCGCCGCCGTGACGACCGCGCTGCATCAGGAACAACAAACCGCCGATCGCCAGGCCGGCGATGTCGGTGTAGATGCCGCCGTAGATCAGGCACAGCGCCCCGCCCAGCATCACCACGCGCATCCACGCCTTGACCGGGCCGAAGTACCAGGCCTGGACGGTGGAGGCAAGCAGCACGATGCCCAGGGTGGCGGTCACGCCCACGCGCAGGATCTGCAGCCAGGAGCCTTCGAGCAGCATGGCCGGGCTGTAGAAGAACATGAAGGGCACGATGAAGGCGGCCAGGCCCACCTTGAAGGAGGCCACCGAGGTGCCCATGGCGTTGTCTCCGGAGATGCCCGCGGCCGCGTAGGAGGCCAGCGCCACCGGCGGGGTGATCGCCGAGACCACCGCGAAGTAGAACACGAAGAAGTGCGCCACCAGCGGCTGGATGCCGATATTGATCAGGCCTGGGGCGACCACCGAGGCGGCCACCGCGTAAGCGGCCGTGGTGGGCATGCCCATGCCGAGCAGAATCGAGATGCACATGGCGAAGAACAGCGCCAGCAGTTGGCTGACGCCGGCCAGGCCCAGCAGCAGCGACGAGAAGCGCGCGCCGACGCCGGTCAGCGAGATCACCCCGACGATCAGGCCGGCACAGGCGCACACAGCGATGATCTGGATCGACATGTTGCCGGCCAGTTGCAGGGCGCGCAGGATGGCGCGGATGCCCATCTTGTGGGGCGAGATCCAGCTCACCACGGCGGCCGAGGCGGTGGCCAGGGTGCCGGCGCGGATCACCGAGTAGCCCATGAACAACGCGACGATGAGGATGATGATGGGAGCGAAGAGGTAGACCTGCTTGACCAGCCGGGAGAAGAGCGGGATCTCTTCCGGGCGCATGCCGCGCATGCCCTTGCGGGCCGCTTCCAGGTCGACCATGAAGTAGATCGACACGAAGTAGAGGATGGCCGGAATCACCGCCGCCACGGCGATCTCGGTGTAGGGGATGCCGGTGACCTCGGCCATGATGAAGGCGCCGGCGCCCATGATCGGCGGCATGATCTGCCCGCCGGTGGAGGCGGCCGCCTCGATGGCGCCGGCACTGCGACCGGGATAGCCCACCTTCTTCATCAGCGGAATGGTCAGCGAGCCAGTGGAGACCACGTTGCCGGCGCTGGTGCCGTTGATCATGCCCATCAGGCCGGAGGCGAAGATCGCCACCTTGGCGGGACCGCCACGCGCCCGGCCGGCGGCGGCGAAGGCGAAGTTCACGAAGTAGTCGCCCACCTTGGAGGCCTGCAGGAAGGCGGCGAAGATGATGAACAGGATGATGTAGGTCGAGGAGACCGCGGTGGTCGGCCCGAGAATGCCGGCATCGGTGTAGACCTGGCTGAAGAAGCGGCCCACCGAGAGGCCCGGATAGCCGAGAAAGCCGGGCAGGTAGGGGCCGGCGAAGACGTAGACCAGGAAGATGGCCGAGATCACCACCAGGGCGAGGCCCGCGACGCGTCGGGTCAGCTCGAGGATCAGCAGCGAGCCGGCGATGGCGGCATAGGAGATGCCCATGGGGGCGAAGGGCGTGCCGGTGGAGGCGCGCAGCGGCGTGTTGTAGATCACCAGCAGGTAGCCGGCCACGGCCAGCGAGCAGACCATCAGCACCAGGTCTGCCGGCGAGAGCTTCTGGCGCACCTGGCGATATCCCCAGGAGAGCAGGATGCCGGCCACGGTGGCCACGATCAGCGGATAGCCGTAGTGCCACGCCTCGATGTGGGGCTCGATGCGCATGGCACCGCCGCTGATCTCGCCCTGCATGAACACCACCTGGACCAGGGCGTAGAGCGCCGGAATCAGCATGGCATAGCTGGCCCAGGCCATCCAGGTGGCCGAGCGTTGGCGGTCGTCGTCGGCAAAGCGTGTACCGGCATAGAGGCCGTAGCCGAGCACCAGGGCGCCGGCAATGTGCACGATGCGAAACGACCAGGTCTCCATCGGGTAGACGTTCAGCGACACCAGGTGGAAGGAGGAGTAGACGATGGCCAGGATGGAGAACAGGATCAGCTGCCACCCCGTATAGAGGCGTCGGTTCGACTCGACGACCTCCTCGTCGACGCCCTCGGCAACGCTCTCGGGGACGCTGCCGGCGGCCTCGTCATCGCGGCCATTCGGGGTGTCGGGTGTATGGCTCATGGTGAAGTCACCCTCGGGTGTGGGACGGTGGAATGCCAATCATGCCCCGTACCGGGGGCGGCACGAGGCATGACACACGGGAAGCGAGGCGTGCCTCAGTTCAACTTGCGCTCTTCAGGGATCTCGTAGCCGTTCTCCTCGTACCAGCGCACGGCGCCCGGGTGGAAGGGCAGCACGTTGTTCTTGTCGAGGTTCTCGGGAACACTGTTTGCGGCGCTGCGGTGGATGTCACGCATGCGGTCGTTGTTCTCCATGCTCAGCTTGGTGATTTCGTAGATGAAATCCTCCGGCAGGTCGCAGCCGGCGATGGTGAAGTTCCACATGGAGACCGCGCGAGCATCCTCCTCGAGAGTCTCGTAGGTGCTGGCCGGGATCTGGAAGGGCGAAACCGGGAAGTTCTCGATGGCCGTTTGCTGCTCCTCCTCGGTGAACTCGATGATGTTCACGTCGGTCTGCACCTCGAGCTGGCTGACGGCCGGAACCGGGATGCCGGCGGCGAAGGCGATGACGTCGATCAGGCCGTCCTGGAGCTGGCCGCCCAGGTCGTTCCAGCCGCCGTTGCGGCGCTCGAAGTTCACGCCCAGTTCCTCGAGGATGCGCGGGAAGTAGGTGTCGGAAGTGGAGGCTGCTGGACCGAAGCCGATGCTGGCGCCATCCGGGATCTCGGAGATGCTGGTGATGCCGGAGCCGGCCAGCGTGGTGATGGAGAACGGCGTCTCGTACATCGGGAACAGCGCGCAGACGTTGTCCATCGGCACGCCGGGAGCCAGCGGGCTCTCGCCGGCCAGCGCCTCGGCGGCGGGGCCCATGGTGGTCAGGCCCAGGGCCAGGTCGCCGGTGTGCACCAGGGCCAGGTTCTGGTTGGGGCCGCCGGTGACCTCGCCGCCGCCGGAAATGCCCAGCTCGTCGGCGATCAGGTTGGCCCAGCCGGAACCGTAGACGAAGTAGGTGCCGCCCTGGCTGGCGGTGCCTACGGTGAAGCTCTCCGGCCAGTCGGCGCGGTCTGCCTGGGCGGTGCCGGCGACCAGCAGGGCGCCGGTCAGGGTGCCGGTGAGAACCTGGGTCATGGTGATACGCATGGCGTCTCTCCTGTTGCGATTGTGGTTGTGCGTCGGCGTGGCGTGCCCCGCGGGGCCGGCCGGGCCGACTGGCGACAGGCACGTCGTCAGGCAGTATGGCAAAGGTGCGTCATGGCTGCCCTTGGCCTGTCAACGTTGCGCGTTGTGCCACAGGAGAAAAAGCAAGGGGTTTGCCAGGTCGGTTCTTTTATCAGAAAAACAACGTGTTATGGGAGTTGATTTCGACGAAAGTCGAGTCATGGGCAGGGCGTGCGGGCTGGATATCCGCACGCAACGCCGTTGCAGCTGTGTGGGAATCCGCACAGTTGGCGGCGGGCAGGGGACGGCCGGTTGGCGGGCCGCGCTCAGCGACCCTTGGGATCGAGGATGCGCACGGGCTGGAAGTCCTGCTGGCGCTGCTCCTCGCGGTCGCGGTTGACCCGGGTCTCGAGTTCGGGCTGGGCGTCGTTTTCGATGGGCAGCTGCTCGAAGAAGTCGCAATTGACGCAGTCACGGTAGCGCACGCCGTTCTGTTCCCAGGCGCGGATGCGGTCCATCGCTGCGCAGCGGGGGCAGATGGCACCGGCGATGAAGCGTTTCTGAACGGCCATGGGGCCTCCCTGAAGGGCCGCCGGGCGAGACACTGCCCGGCGGCGGTGGTCGATGGTGGGTGTCAGGCGGCGCGGATGCCGCTGTGGCGCAGCAGCGGCTCGACGCTGGGCTCGCGCCCGCGGAAGGCGCGGAACAGCTCGGCGGCATCGCGCGCACCGCCCGCCTCGAGAATCTCGCGGCGGAATCGCCGACCGGTCACGGCATCGAAGATGCCCGCCTCCTCGAAAGCGCTCCAGGCGTCGGCGGAGAGCACCTCGGCCCACTTGTAGCTGTAGTAGCCCGCCGCGTAGCCGCCGGCGAAGATATGGCCGAAGCCGTTCTGGAAGCGGTTGAAGGGCGCGCGCGGCACCACCGAGACGGCGTCGCGCACCGCGTCGAGCAGTGCCTGGACCTCGGCGGCCGAGGGTGCGGCCAGTTCGTGGTGCAGGCGCAGGTCGAACAGCGAGAATTCCAGCTGGCGCACCAGGCCCATGGCCGACTGGAAGTTCTTGGCCGCCTGCAACTTCTCGAGCATCTCGGCGGGCAGGGGCTCGCCGGTGTCGACGTGGCCGGCGATTAGGTCGAGCCCCTCGCGCTCCCAGCAGAAATTCTCCATGAACTGACTGGGCAGCTCCACGGCGTCCCAGGCCACGCCGTTGATGCCGGAGATATCGGCGATCGTCTGGCGGGTGAGCATATGGTGCAGGCCGTGGCCGAACTCGTGGAACAGCGTGGTGACCTCGTCGTGGGTCAGCAGGGCCGGCTGATTGCCCACCGGTCGGGTGAAGTTGCAGGTGAGGTAGGCCACCGGCAGCTGCAGCGCGCCGCGCTCGTCGCGACGGCGCACCCGGCACTCGTCCATCCAGGCGCCGCCGCGCTTGCCCTCGCGGGCATAGAGGTCGAGGTAGAAGCCGGCAATGGGCTCGCCGCCCTCCAGGATGCGGAAGTAGCGCACATCGGGATGGTAGCGCGGCGCCGACGCGTCCTCCGCGAAGGTGACACCGTAGAGGCGCTCCACCACCCGGAACAGGCCGTCGACCACCTGCGGCGCGGGGAAGTAGGGGCGCAACTGCTCCTGGGAGATGGCGTGGCGCGCCTCGCGCAGTTTCTCGCTGGCGTAGCCCACGTCCCAGGGCTCGAGCTCGGTCAGGCCCAGGGCGTCGCGGGCGTAGGCCTCGAGGTCGGCGAACTCCTCGCGCGCCTGGGGCACGGCACGGCGCGCCAGGTCGTCGAGGAAGTCGCGCACCTGCTCGGGCGACTCGGCCATCTTGGTCTGCAGCGACAGCTCGGCATAGCTGGCAAAGCCCAGCAGGCCGGCGAGCTCGCGGCGCAGGCGCAGGGTCTCCTCGATGATCGGGGCGTTGTCGTAGTCGCCGGCGTTGGGGCCCTGGTCGGAGGCGCGGGTGACGAAGGCGGTGTAGACCTCGCGGCGCAGCTCGCGGTCGTCGGCGAAGGTGAGCACCGGGTAGAAGCTGGGAAAATCGAGGGTGATGCGATAGCCCTTCACCCCCTTGGCCTCGGCGTTGGCGGCGAGCGTGGCCAGGGCGCTTTCCGGCAGCCCGGCCAGGCGGCCGGCGTTGTCGATGTCCTTGTGCCATGCCTGGGTGGCGTCGAGCAACTGGTTGGAGAAGGTGTTGGCCAGTTCCGAGAGGCGCGCCTTGATCTCGCCGTAGCGGCGCTTCTGCTCGGCGGGCAGGTCGACCCCGGCCAGGCGGAAGTCGCGCAGGGTGTTGTCCACCGCACGGCGCTGCGCCGCGTCCAATTCGGCCCAGGCGGGCCCCTCCTTCAGGGCCTGCCAGGCGCGGAACAGCCCCTCGTGCTGGCCGAGCCAGGTGCTGTAGTCGGAGAGCTTGCCCAGGCACGCCTGGTAGGCCTCGCGCAGCTCGGGACTGTTCATGGTGCCGTTGAGGTGCGAGACCGGCGACCAGGCCCGCGACAGGCGGTCGTTGAGCGCCTCCAGCGGGGCCGCCAGGCTCTCCCAAGTGGGCGCCTCCCGCTCGGCGCGGGCCACCAGGTCGTCGATGGCGGCACGGTTCTCCGCCAGCAGGGTGTCGATGGCGGGGACCGCGTGATCCGGCCGGATGGCCTCGAAGGGGGGCAGCTCGTGGGGCTCGAGCAGGGGGTTGCGGGTCATGCGCACCTCGGCGACGGTGAATGGACGGTTCGGGGAGAGTCGTGACTTTCATTTAGATGCGGGCAGCGAGGCCGCGTTTCAACGGCAACAAAGGTTGGGCGCCGCCGCACCGGCCTGATAGGCTTTGCGGCCTTCACATCGAGAGGGCGATGGCATGCAGGCAACCCTGGAGCGCTGGAGCACAAGGCGCGCCTTCATTCTGGCGGTGACCGGGGCCGCCGTGGGCCTGGGCAACATCTGGCGCTTTCCCTATATCACTGGGGAGAACGGTGGCGCCGCCTTCCTGGTGCTCTACGTGGCCTTCGTGCTGCTGCTGGGGTTGCCGGTGATGATGGCCGAGATCCTCATCGGCCGCGCCGGGCGTCGCTCGCCGATGGCCTCGCTCGGCCATCTGGCGTCCCGGGCCGGCGCTAGCCACCACTGGCGGTTGCTGGGGGTGTTCGGCGCGGTCACGGTGTTCTGCATCCTCTCCTTCTACTCGGTGGTCTCCGGCTGGTCCATCGAGTTCCTGGTGAGCGCGATCAACGGTGACTTCGTCGGCGCCAGCCCGGCGGAGATCGGTGCCGGCTTCGATGCCTTTCTCGCCGACCCGGGACGCATGACCTTCAACCACACCCTCTTCCTGCTGCTCACCATGACGGTGGTGGCCGCCGGCGTGGCCAAGGGGCTGGAAAAGCTCAACAACCTCTTGATGCCGTTGCTCTACCTGCTGCTGGTGCTACTGGCCGGCTTCGCCGCCACCACGGCGGGCTTCGGCCCGGCGCTGGCCTGGCTGTTCCAGCCCGATTTCTCGGCCATCACGCCGCTGGTGGTGCTGCACGCCATGGGGCACGCCTTCTTCACCCTGGCGGTGGGCGCATGCGCGCTGATGGCCTACGGCGCCTACATGCCCGAGCGCCAGAGCCTGCCACGCGCCGCCGGCGCGGTGGCGGCGCTCGACGTCACCGTGGCGCTGCTGGCCGGCATCGCCATCTTCTCGGTGGTGTTCACCCAGGGCATGGACCCCGCCGAGGGGCCGGGGCTGATGTTCGTCACCTTGCCCATCGCCTTTGCCGAGCTGCCCTGGGGGGCGCTGTGGCTGTCGCTCTTCTTCCTGTTGCTGCTGCTCGCCACCTGGACCTCGTCGATCAATCTGGCCGAACCCATGGTCGCCACCTTGCAGGGGCTCGGCGTCCGGCGCGGCCGGGCGGCGGCGCTCACCGGGGTGACGGTGTGGCTGGTGGGGCTGCTTTCCGTGCTCTCCTTCTCGACCCTGGCCGAGTGGCAGCCGGTGGCGGGGATGACCTTCTTCGACCTGGTGACCACGGTGCCCACCGAGTTCTTCCTGCCGCTGGGAGGGCTGGCGATCGCGGTCTTTGCCGCCTGGGTGATGGCGCGCGACACCGCCCGCGAGGCGCTGGGGGCGGGGGCTGTGCGGGCTTCCGGCTGTGGCAGGCAGTGATGCGCTGGGTGTCGATCCCGCTGACGCTGGTAGTATTGGGGGCCGGCCTGATCTGATCTGTGGAGATAGCCATGAACGAACAAGCGACCGCCTACGCTGGGGCGCTGCGCCCCTGGCGCGGCATGACCCCGCAGCTCGGGGAGCGAGTCTATGTGGATGCGGCCAGCGTGGTGCTGGGCGACGTGGAACTGGGTGATGACTGCTCGGTGTGGCCCATGGCGGTGATCCGCGGCGATATGCACCGCATCCGCATCGGCGCGCGAGTCAGCGTGCAGGACGGCAGCGTGCTGCACATCACCCACGCCAGCGACTTCAATCCCGACGGCTTTCCGCTCACCGTGGGCGACGACGTCACCATCGGCCACAAGGCGATCCTCCACGGCGCCACCCTGGGCAACCGCATTCTGGTGGGCATGGGCGCCATCGTCATGGACGGCGCCGTGGTGGAGGACGAGGTGATCATCGCCGCCGGCGCCGTGGTGACGCCCGGCAAGCGCCTGGAGAGCGGCCATGTCTACGCCGGCAACCCGGCCAAGGCGCTGCGCCCCTTGAAGGAGAAGGAGCGCGCCTTCTTCCCCTACACCGCCGCCAACTACGTCAAGCTCAAGGACGAATACCTGGCGGCCGCTCCCTAACGCATTGTTTTTGATTGCCGGGGCGGGCGATAATCTGGTGATTTATCCAGGTATCGAGGGCCCGTCCCGGCATGGCCGACTTTCGCACCCATCTCGGCGTGGCCGCCGCCGGCGGTGCCGTGATCGCCCACGGCGGCTGGCAGGCCGGCCTGTGGAGCGCCGTGGAGAGCCTGCCGGTGCTGGCGCTGGTGACCTTCGGCGGCATCCTGCCCGACATCGATGCCGACAGCTCCAGGGCGATCCGCCTGATCTTCAACCTGCTCGCCGTGCCGGCGGTGGTGGCCGGCGCCCTGCTGCTGCAGGGGCATCTGGCCACCGGCAGCCTGCTGCTGGCCTGCGGGACGCTCTATGTGGGCGTGCGCTACCTGGCTGGGGCGCTCTTCGCCCGCTTCACCGTGCACCGCGGCCTGTGGCACTCGCTGCTGGCGGCGGCGCTGTGCGGCCTGGGCTGTGCGGCGCTGAGCCATCGGCTCTTCGCCCAGCCCGACCACCTGGCCTGGGCCCACGGGGTGGCGCTCGGCCTGGGCTTCGTCATTCATCTGCTGCTCGATGAGCTGTTCAGCGTGGACCTCACCGGGGCGCGCCTCAAGCGTTCCTTCGGCACCGCCCTCAAGCCCTTCGACTGGCGCGCGCCGGGCAATTCGCTGGCGATGCTGCTGGCCGCGGCCAACCTGCTGCCCTGGCTGCCGCCCTGGGGGCCGCTGCTGGGGCTGGTGGCTCAGGGGGCGGCCTTGTGGCGGTAGTCCTCGGCCTTGAGGCCGTACTTCTTGAGCTTGTCGTAGAGCGTCTTGCGCGGCAGGCCCAGGTGTTCGCACACCTCGCTGATGCGTCCGTGGTGGCTGGCCAGCGACTGGGTGATCAGGCTCTTCTCGAAGAGCTCCACCTGCTGGGGCAGGGCGACGTCGGTGCTCTCGGTGTCGACGCCCTCGAGCAGCGCATCGAGGCGGTAGTCGAAGGCGGAACCGAGCAGCACATAGCGCTCGGCGAGGTTGCGCAGCTCGCGCACGTTGCCCGGCCAGTCGTGGGCCATCAGCGCCGAGGTGCCGCCGGCGTCGAGCGGTGGCGCTTCCAGGCCGCTGCGGTTGGCGGCGACCACGGCGAAGTGCTGAAAGAGCAGCGGGATGTCCTCGAGGCGTTCGCGCAGCGGCGGAATGGGCAGGGTGACCACGTTGAGGCGGTAGTAGAGGTCCTCGCGGAAGTGGCCGGCCTCGGCAGCGGCCTTGAGGTCGACCTTGGTGGCGGCGATCACCCGGATGTCGAGGCTCACCGGCTCGTTGGCGCCCAGGCGCTCCACACAGCGCTCCTGGAGCACGCGCAGCAGCTTGACCTGCAGCGCCAGCGGCATCGACTCGATCTCGTCGAGGAAGACGGTGCCGCCGTCGGCGTGCTCGAACTTGCCGATCCGCCGCTCCACTGCGCCGGTGAAGGCGCCCTTCTCGTGGCCGAACAGCTCCGACTCGATGATGCTCTCGGGCACCGCGCCACAGTTGATGGCGACGAAGGGCTGGCCACCGCGGGGGCTGCGCTCGTGGATGGCGCGCGCCACCAGGTCCTTGCCGGTGCCGGTCTCGCCGAACAGCAGCACGTCGGTCTCCACCTGGGCGATGCGCTGGACCATGGAGGCGAGGCGCTGGATCGCCGCGGTGCGCCCCACCAGGCGCGGGCCGGGCGCGGCCTGCTGCGCCTCCAGCTCGGCCTTGAGTTGGCGATTCTCCAGGCTGAGGCGTCGCTTCTCCACGCCGCGCCGCACCATCTCCACCAGCCGCTCGCCGGCGAAGGGCTTCTCCAGAAAGTCCCAGGCGCCTTCGCGCATCGCCTCCACCGCGGTGGAGATGTCGCCGTGGCCGGTGATCAGGATCACCGGCAGGTCGGGGTCGCGGCTGCGCACCTCGCGCAGCAGGGCCATGCCGTCCATGCCCGGCATGCGGATGTCGCTGACGATCACGCCGGGGAAATCCGCCGGCAGCGCAGCCAGGGCGGGTTCGGCACGCTCGAAGGGCTCGGGCCGGTAGCCGGCGAGCTCCAGGGTCTGACCGGCGGTGATGCGCAGGTGGGGTTCGTCGTCGATGATCAGCACCGGTGTGTCGACCGGGTCATGCATGGCTGGACTGCTCCTGGGAGGGTGACGAGGCGGCAGGGGCCTGGGCGCGGGGCAGGATAACGGTGAAGCAGGCGCCGCCGCCAGGCCGGTTGACGGCGGTGAGGCGGCCGCCCAGGTCGTCGACGATGCGCGACGAGATCGACAGCCCCAGGCCCAGGCCGCTACCCGGCGCCTTGGTGGTGAAGAAAGGCTCGAAGATGCGCGCGAGGTGCGCTTCGGCGATGCCCGGCCCGGTGTCGGCCACGCCGATGGCGACTTCTGCCTCGTCGGGCTCGATGGTCAGCAGCAGGCGCGGTTCGGGCGTGTCGCTCATGGCCTGCAGGGCGTTGCCGATGAGGTTGACCAGCACCTGTTCGAGGCGCACCAGATCGGCATGCACCCATGCCTCCTGGGCTGGCCAGTGGCGCGCCACCTCGACGCCGGCACCGCGCAGCCGCGCCTGGTAGAGGCGCAGGGCGTAGTCGAAGCAGGCGGACACCGAGACCGCGGTGAGATTGTCGCTGCTCTTGCGCGAGAACTGGCGTAGCTGGGCGCTGATCTCGGCCATGCGCTCGGTGAGCTCGATCACCTGGGCGAGATTGGCGTCGGCGGCCTCGGCACGGCTGCGGGCCAGAAAGGCCCGGGCGTTCTCGGCGTAGGCGCGGATGGCCGCCAGCGGCTGGTTGAGCTCGTGATTGATGCCGGCGGCGAGCTGGCCGAGCACGGCCAACTTGGCGGCCTGGACGAGTTCGTCCTGGGTCCGGCGCAGGTTCTCCTCGGCGCGGCGGCGCTCCTCGATCTCGCCGGAGAGACGCCGGTTGGTCTCCACCAGGTCGCGGGTGCGCCGCTCGACGTTGCGTTCCAGCTGGTCGCGGGCATGGGCCAGGGTGTCGCGCTCGCGCGCCGCGAACTGCTCGCGTTCGCGGCGCAGGCGCAGGCGCTGCCAGCCCACGCCGCCGGTCAGCACCACCACGCCGTAGAAGCCGCCGGCGAGCAGGGCGGCGAGCCACTGCGCCTGGTGCACCGGGGCCAGCGGCTTGAGGATGTGCATCTCCCAGTCGAAGGCGGGCATGGGGCGCGACAGGCGCAGGTAGCTGCCCTGCTCGAGGGGGCCGTGGGCGAAGCGCACCAGCTCGCTGCGGTCGCCTCGCCTTTCCAGTACCTCGATGCCCGAGGGGGCGAGGGGTTCGTCGGCGTAGCGGCGGGTGGCCAGCAGCGCCTGACGTTCGTCCTCGGAGAGCGGATGCAGGGCGGCCAGGCGCAGCTCCGGCTGGCTGGCCATGAAGATGATGTCGTCGCGGTCGGTGACCAGTAGCTCGGCATCCTGCTCGGCCCAGCTCGCCTCGACGCTGTCGAGCAGCACCTTGATCACCATGACGCCGTCGGGGCGGGCGTTGGGCGCGGTCTCGTCGAGCCATACTGGGGCGGAGAAGTAGTAGCCGCGCTCGCGCGACTGCACGCCCAGCCCGAAGAAGCGACCGCGGTTTCCGGCAATGGCGTCCTGATAGTAGCTGCGAAAGGCGTAGTTCTGGCCGATGAAGGTGTTGGGGCGGTGCCAGTTGCTGGCCGCCAGAGTGTCGCCGTGGCGGTCGATCAGGTAGACGTCGGAGACATCGGCGGTGGCGCGGAAACGGTCGAGCAGCAGGTTCAGCGGCATGGGGTCCTGTTCGCCGCGCTTGGTGAGAAAGCGCTGGACCATCTCTCGCGAGGCGAGCAGCTGGGGCAGGTAGTCGTGCCGGGTGAGGTGGCCCTCCAGGCCGGTGGCGGAGAGGCGCAGCTCGTTCTCGGCCTCGCGGGCCAGGCTTTCCAGGGCCTGCTCGCGGGCGATCTCGGCGGCCTGCCAGACGCTGACGGCGAGCCCCAGCGGCAGCAGCACCAGCAGGGCGCGGCGCAGCGCTCGGGGCATGCGTGAGGGGCGGAGGGGGGCGCGGTTCACGGGGCCCTCACAGCTGCTGTTCGGGCAGAGCCTGGGCGCGGCGCAGGGCACGCTGAGCGCGGGTCTCGGCGCGTTCCATCTCCAGCAGGCCCTCCTCGACGAACACCAGGTGCTCGTGGGAGCGCGCGCGGGCGTCCTCGGCGCGCCCCTCGAGGATGGCGTCGAGCAGGGCGCGGTGCTGTTTCATGAGCAGCGGCCGCGACTGGGGTTTCTCGAACAGATGCGCTAAGTTTTCGACGATACTGCGTTCGAGCAGATGGAAGATGCCACGGATGGTGTGCAACAGCAGGACGTTGTGGGCCGCCTCGGCGATGGCCAGGTGGAAGGCGGCATCGGCCTTGGCCTCGAGCTCCGGGTCGCGGCCGGCGAAGCTCGCCTCCAGCTCCTCGTAGCGCTTGATCAGCATCGCCTTGTCGGCAGGCGTGGAGCGCAGCGCCGCATAGTAGGCGGAGAGGCCCTCCATGGCGTCGCGGAACTCCAGCAGGTCGAGGTGGAACTCCTGGTGGCGCGCGAGCATGTCCAGCAGGGGGTCGCTGTAGCCGCTGTTGAGCTCCTGGGTGACGAAGGTGCCGCCGCCCTGGCGGCTGGTCAGCAGGCCGCGGGCGGCGAGCTTCTGGATCGCCTCGCGCAGCGAAGGCCGCGAAACGCCGAAGCGCTCGGCCAGCTCGCGCTCCGGCGGCAGGCGCTGCCCCGGCTTGAGGCTACCCTCGAGGATCATGGCCTCGAGGCGTTCGGTGATGACGTCGGCCAGCCGGGGCTGACGGAGGGCTTGGTAGGTCATGCGTGCTTCCCGCAGTGTGCCTAATTGGTCATACCAATAGTGCCTGGCTTGGCGGGGGGCTGCAATGCCGGCTTCGGTGCCGAAAGCGACCATAAATCAATCGGCTGCTGTCTTCCCTGAACAGATTAGACCAAAGTCTAGGGCTGTCTGCGCCGCAAAAGCCGCTCGCCGGTTTGACAGGGTGCAGGTCGCCCCCTAAGGTTCACACACTCTTGTTGGTCAATTGGTTTTACCAATTTTCCGCCAAAATGACAACCACGCCACCGTGGCCGGACGACGCCAGTGGGGCCATCGTAGAGGGTTGACCGATGACGCCAGTCAAATGCTATCCCGCCAAGCCCGAGCGGGTGTACTTCTTCGGCACCTGCCTGATCGACCTCTTCTATCCCGAGGCGGGGCTGGACGGCATTCGCCTGCTCGAGCGCGAGGGCATCGAGGTGGTGTTCCCCGCGGACCAGACGTGCTGCGGTCAGCCGGCCTACACCTCCGGCTACCAGGACGAGGCGCGGGCCGTGGCGGCGGCCCAGCTCGCGCTCTTTCCCGAGCCCTGGCCGATCGTCGTGCCCTCCGGCTCTTGCGGCGGCATGATGCGCACCCACTATCCGCAGCTGTTCGCCGGCAGCGACCGCGAGGACCAGGCCAACGAGGTGGCGGGGCGCGTCTTCGAGCTCACCGAGTTTCTGGTCCATGTCTGCCACCTGCAGCTCGTGGATCGCGGCGAGCCCGAGACGGTCGCCATGCACACCTCGTGCAGCGCGCGGCGCGAAATGGGACTGGCCGAGACGGGGCCGGCGCTGCTTGCCAAGCTGGGGCAGGTGACACTGGTCGAGCAGGCGCGGGCCAGCGAATGCTGCGGCTTCGGCGGTACCTTCGCGGTGCGCCATCCCGAGGTCTCGGCGGCCATGGTCGAGGACAAGACCCAGGCCATCGAGGCCACGGGGGCCGAGCATTTCGTGACCTCCGACTGCGGCTGCCTGATGAACATCGCCGGGCGCTTTGAACACCAGAAGAAGGCAGTGACCGGCGAGCACATCGCCAGCTACCTGTGGCGGAGGACCTCATGAGCGTCGAGACTTTCACCCCCCGCGAGTTCCACCGCCAGGCCCACGATGCCCTGGGCAACCCGCAGATCCGCGCCAACTTCCGCAAGGCGATGGACGGCCTGATGAGCAAGCGCAGCGACGTCTTCAGCGACTGGGACCTGGAGACGCTACGCGAGCTCGGCGCCAACATCCGCTTGCGGGCTTTGGCCAGGCTCCCCGACCTGCTCGAGCAGCTCGAGGCCAACTGCCAGGCCAACGGCATCCGGGTGCACTGGGCCGAGAACGGCGACGAGGCGTGCCGCATTGTCCGCGAGATCTGCCAGTCCCATGACGCCACCTCGGTGATCAAGGGCAAGTCGATGGTCTCCGAGGAGATGCACCTCAATGCTCATCTGGAGAAGGCGGGCATCGAGGCGCTGGAGTCGGATCTTGGCGAGTACCTGGTGCAGCTCAACGAGCAGACGCCTTCGCACATCATCATGCCGGCAATCCATCTCAACACCGACGAGATTTCCGAGATCCTCCACGACAAGACCGGCACTGAGCGCTCCCGTGACGTGGACTACATGACGGCGGCGGCCCGCAGCCAGCTGCGCGAGCGCTTCATGGCCGCCGACGTGGGCATCTCCGGGGTCAACTTCGCAGTGGCCGAGACCGGCACGCTGTGCCTCGTCGAGAACGAGGGCAACGGGCGCATGACCACCACGGTGCCGCCGGTGCACATCGCCGTGACCGGCATCGAGAAGGTGGTCGAGCACCTGCGCGACGTGCCGCCCCTCTATGCCCTGCTGACCCGCTCGGCCACCGGCCAGCATGTCACCACCTACTTCAACATGATCTCGGGGCCGCGACAGCCGGATGAGCATGACGGGCCCGAGGAGGTCCATCTGGTGCTGGTCGATAGCGGGCGCTCGGCCATCTACCAGGACGACGAGCTGCTCGACACCCTGCGCTGCATCCGCTGCGGCGCCTGCATGAACCACTGCCCGGTCTACACCCGGGTCGGTGGTCACACCTACGGCACCACCTATCCCGGCCCCATCGGCAGCATCCTGATGCCGCACATGATGGGGCTGGAGGAGACCAGGGACCTGCCCACCGCCTCCAGCCTGTGCGGGGCCTGCGGCGAGGTGTGCCCGGTGAAGATCCCCATTCCCGATCTGCTGGTGCGTCTGCGCCGCGAGTCGGTGGGCGAGGGGCGCGGCAACGTGCCCGGCGCCGGCATCAAGCGCTCGATGAAGGAGGTCGCCGCCTGGAAGGGTTTCCAGTGGCTCGCCACCCACCCAAGGGCCTGGCGGGGCAGCACGGCACTGGCCGGCAAGCTCGAGGCGCTGCTGCCGACTCGGCTCGGCCCCTGGACGGAGTATCGCAGCGCACCCAAGCCGGCCAAGACCTCGTTGCATGCGCTGGTCAAGCGCCACCAGACTCGAAAGCCCGACGGGGAGGAGCGCTCATGAGTGCCCGCGACGCCATTTTGAAGCGCCTGCGCGAGCGGGCGGACGGCCCTCTGAGCGCGCCCGAGAGCGACTTTTCGGTGGTGACGAACCGCGGCTGGAGCCCGGCCGAGCGCCTCGCGCGCTTCGAGCGGTGGATCACCTCGGTCCACGGCGAGGTGATCCACACTGCGCAGGCAGACTGGACCCAGGCGCTGGCCAAGGTGCTCGCCGACAAGGGGGTTCGTCGCCTGGGGCTGGGGCGCGAGCATCCGGTGGCGGCCGAGGCGCGCGCGGCCCTGGCCGATGCCGAGGTCGAGCTGGTCGATGCCGACCGCGACATCGAGGGCTGGCAGCGCGAGCAGTTCGACAGCCTGGAGGCCGGGCTGACCTCCACCCGCGGGGCCATCGCCGAGACCGGCAGCCTGTGGCTCTGGCCCACGCCGGACGAGCCGCGGCGGCTCAGCCTGGTGCCGCCGATCCACATCGCCGTGCTGGACGCCGAGACCCTCGAGGACACCTTCTTCGACGTGGTCGAGGCCCACGGCTGGGCCGGCGGCATGCCCACCAACGCCCTGCTCATTTCCGGGCCCAGCAAGACCGCCGATATCGAGCAGACCCTGGCCTACGGCGTTCACGGTCCCCGCGAGCTGGTGGTGCTGGTGCGCCATGCCGAGGAGGTCGAATGAGTGCCCCGACCGTCGAGACCTGGCGCGCGCTGACAGCGGCCCTGCGCGAGCGCGGATTGCCCGACGAGCGGTTGATCGACGACCCGCTGCGCACTCTGGCCTACGGCACCGACGCCAGCTTCTATCGCCTGATTCCCCAACTGGTGGTGCGTCCGGCCGACGAGGAGGAGCTGCAGGTCGTGCTCGCCGAGTGCCGGGCACGCCGCCTGCCGGTTACCTTCCGCGCTGCCGGCACCTCGCTTTCCGGCCAGGCGGTGACCGACTCGGTGCTGATTCAGCTGGGGCGCGGCTGGCGCGGCCACGATATCCTCGACGGCGGCCGGGCGATCCGCCTGCAGCCCGGGGTGATCGGCGCCCGCGCCAACCAGCTGCTGGCCGCCTACGGGCGCAAGATCGGCCCCGATCCGGCCTCGATCAATAGCTGCATGGTGGGCGGCATCGCCGCCAACAACGCCTCGGGCATGTGCTGCGGCACGGCGCAGAACAGCTATCGCACGGTGCGCGACCTCCGCGTGATTCTGGCTGACGGCACACGGCTGGATACCGCCGATCCGGCCAGCTGCGAGGCCTTCAGGCGCAGCCATGCCGAGCTTGTCGAGGGGCTCGAGCGGCTGGCCGCCGAGACCCGTGACAATGCTGAGCTTGCCGACAAGATCCGCCACAAGTACCGGCTCAAGAACACTACCGGCTATGCATTGAACAGCCTGGTGGACTTCGACGACGGCATCGAGATCCTCAAGCACCTGATGATCGGCTCCGAGGGTACGCTGGGCTTCATCAGCACGATTACCTACGACACCGTGGTGGACGAGCCGGAGAAGGCGGCGACGCTGGCCTTCTTTCCCGACATGGCTGCCACCTGCCGCGCCACCATCGCTCTCAAGCAGGTGCCGGTCTCGGCCGTGGAGCTGATGGACCGCGCCGCGCTGCGCTCGGTGGCTGACGAGCCGGGGATGCCCGAGGCACTTGGCGCTCTGCCGGAAGGCGCGGCGGCGCTGCTGGTCGACGTGCGCGGTAACGACGAGGCCGACCTTGCCGCGCGGCTCGAGTCGGTGCAGGCGACGCTGGCCGACATCGAGACACTCGAGCCCGTCGCCTTCACCCGTGACCCCGCCACCTATGCGCTCTACTGGAAGATCCGCAAGGGACTCTTCCCCGCCGTGGGTGCGGTGCGCGAGGTCGGTACCACGGTGATCATCGAGGATGTGGCCTTTCCCGTGGAGCGACTCGACGAGGGCGTGCTCGCGCTCACCGACATCTTCCAGCGTCACGGCTATCACGACGCCATCCTCTTCGGCCATGCCCTGGAGGGGAACCTGCACTTCGTCTTTCCCCAGGGCTTCGAGAAGCCCGGCGAGGTCGAGCGCTATCAGGCACTGATGGACGAGGTGGCCCAGCTGGTAGGGGTGGAGTACGGCGGCTCGCTCAAGGCCGAGCACGGCACCGGACGCAACATGGCGCCCTACGTGGAGCTGGAGTGGGGCCCCGAGGCTTATGCGCTGATGTGGCGGATCAAGGCGCTCTTCGACCCGGAAAACCTGCTCAACCCCGAGGTGATCCTGAGCCGCAACCCGACCCTGCACCTGGAGAACCTCAAGCCCTTGCCGGCCGCCGATCCGGTCATCGACAAGTGCATCGAGTGCGGCTTCTGCGAGCATGTCTGCCCGTCGAAGGACCTGACCCTGACGCCCCGTCAGCGCATCGTCATCGCCCGCGAGGTGGCTCGTCTCGAGGCCATGGGTGACGCCCTCGACGCCGACGAGGGCGATCGCCTCGAACGCCTCCGGCGGGATTACCGTTACGCCGGGGACGAGACCTGCGCGGCCGATGGTCTGTGTGCTACCCAGTGCCCGGTGGGTATCAATACCGGCGACCTGATTCGAGAGATGCGCCATGAGCGGCTTGCCCATGGGGCCGGGCTGGCGAATCGCGTGGGGCGACATTTCACTGCCGTCACACGCTCGGCGCGAGGCGCATTGCGCCTGGCCGGTGCAGGTCGTGCCGTGCTGGGGGAGCGCGGGCTCGCGGCCATGAGCGGTGCCGTGACGCGGTTCAGCGGCAATCGCGTGCCCCAGTGGCAGCCCAGCGTGCCCAAGGCCGCGCCAGTGCGGGTGCTGTCGAGGCCCTCATCGACCCGCAGCACGGGCACTGAACGAGTCGTCTATCTGCCTTCCTGCGCCACTCGCGTGTTCGGCGCCAGTCACGGGGACGGCGAGACACGCTCGGTCATGGAAATTGTCCTCACCCTGCTCGAGCGTGCCGGCTTCGAGGTCATCGTGCCGGAAACGGCCAACGCGCTGTGCTGCGGCATGGCCTTCCAGTCCAAGGGTCAGTTCGATGAGGCGGCGCGCAAGGCCGGCGAGCTCAACCACGAGTTGTTGGCGGCCAGCGAGAACGGGCGCTACCCCATCATCAGCGATACCAGCCCCTGCGTGCTGCACCTGCAGTCGCGCCTGGACGAGCGTCTCTCGGTACAGGAGCCTGTCGGCTTTGCCCATGATCATTTACTGCCACGGCTCGAACTCGTTCCGCTCGACGAGCGGGTGGCGGTCCACATCACCTGCTCCAGCACCCATATGGGGCTCGGTGAGCGCATGGTGGCTCTGGCACGGGCCTGTGCCCGCGAGGTGGTGGTGCCCGCCGAGATCACCTGTTGCGGCTTCGCGGGCGACAAGGGGCTCGTGACCCCGGAGCTCAACGCCTCGGCGCTCCACGGCCTGGCCGAGCAGGTGGCGGATTGCGATGCCGGCTACTCCAACTCGCGGACCTGCGAGATCGGCCTTGCGCAGCACGGCGGTATTCCCTATCGCTCCATCCTCTCGCTGGTGGAGCGAGCCAGCCGTCCCCGGCAAGGGGGCTGAGCTTGTCCACAGGCGCCCCCGGGTTGATGAGCCTGTGGGTATTCCTGCCGCCGGGTGCGGAGCAGCTGGCCTGAAAGATTTTTACAAGACCCCTTGCGTCGCTCCGGCCCAGGCCGTAAAGTACGCATCCGCTGCCGGCGACGGGCAA
>NZ_WHMA01000001.1:88977-315710 GCF_010994375.1 Halomonas sp. NO4 | reverse complement strand
CGACAGCGCCCTGTTCGACATCGGTGCCGCGGGTGCCTTCCAGATCGAGGACGACGGCCCCAGTGTCAGTGCGAAGGAGGGTGCCAGTGCAGATGCCACGCTGGATGAAACGAATGCAGGTGAAGCGTTTGCCGATGGCTCGATCGATACTGTGATCGCTGCCGAAGAGGTGGCAAACCTATTCGGCGACGTGGATTATGGGACCGATGGCGCCGGCACGGTGAACTACAGTCTAGCGGCTAGTAGCGTCGCTACCGGTCTTTACTTGGCGGGCGCTGACACCACTGAAGCCAACAACGAGATCCAGCTGGTTGCCGACACCGACGATGGCGGTAACGTCACCGGCTACACCGGTTACGTGGGCGGCGACGACAGCACGGATCCGGTGTTCAGTGTCGAGATTGCCAGTGACGGTACGATCACCGTGACCCAGCACCAGGCGCTGGAGCACCTTGAAGACGGTAGTAGTGCATCTGCCCATGACGACGCACTGACTCTGGATGCGGCGGGCATCCGGGTGGTTCAGACCGTCACGGATGCCGACGGTGACAGCGACAGCGCCACCAGCGATGCAGCCCTGGAGATCACCTTCAAGGACGACGGTCCGGAGGCCAGCGCGAAAACCGGGGCCGAAGCCGGCGCCACGCTGGACGAAACGGCGGCCGGTGAAGCGTTCGAGAACGGCCCGATCGACACCACGATCGACGCCGATGACGTCAAGGCGCTGTTCGCCGCGCCAGCCTACGGCGCCGACGGTGCGGGCACGGTGAACTACAGTCTAGCGGCTAGTAGCGTCGCTACCGGCCTTTACTTGGCGGGCGCCGATACCACTGAAGCGAATAACGAGATCCAGCTGGTTGCCGACACCGGCGATGGCGGCAACGTCTCCGGCTACACCGGTTACGTGGGCGGAGACGACAGCACGGATCCGGTGTTCAGTGTCGAGATTGCCAGTGACGGTATGATCACCGTGCTCCAGCACCAGGCGCTGGAGCACCTTGAAGACGGTAGTAGTGCATCTGCTCATGACGACGCGCTGACCCTGGATGCGGCAGGCATCCGGGTGGTTCAGACCGTCACCGATGCCGACGGTGACAGCGACAGCGCCACCAGCAACGCAGCCCTGGAGATCACCTTCAAGGACGACGGTCCGACGGCCAAGGATTACGCTCACGACGGGACCATCGAAGAAGGCAGCGAGGCAACCGTACTGGCCGAAGATGCGGCTGAGGCGCTGGGCATCAGCGCCGGTGCCGACGGTCTGGACGGTTCGTTCAGCGAGATCGTCTTCACCAACCAGGGTGACACCGAAGGCAGCCTGGGTATCAATGGCGCTGGACAACTGGTCTATACCGCGCCGGCTAGTGTCGACAACACCGACGGCGATGTCACCGAGACCTTCGAGTACACCGTGCTCGATCAGGACGGCGACCGTGTGACCCGTCAGGTCACTGTACGAGTGGGCGATGCACACACTCCGACCATCGACAATCCCGAAGGCGACGACGTGGTCGCGCTCGTTGACGACGATGGTCTGGCAGGTGGCAATCCGGGAGGTCCGAACGACCTTGACGGCCAGGGTGGCAATGAAACCACCTTTAGCGGGACACTGGCCTTTGCCTATGGTGATGACGGTGCCGGTCGCGTCGACTTCGCCGCCATGGACGGAGAGAGCGGTACGCTGGGCACGGAGGACATCACCTATGCCTGGGATGCTGACAGCAACGTCCTGACGGCGACGATCGACGGAGGTGAGCGCGACGGGCAAGACTTGTTCCAGGTGGAGCTCACCGACGCACAAACTGGCGACTACACGGTGAGCCTGCTGACCAATGTGCGCCACACCGATGACGAGACCGACACCGAAAACGAGACGGACCTCGGGCTCACCTACACGGTCACCGACAGTGATGGCAGTACGGCAGACGGCAAGCTAAACATCACCTTCGATGACGACGTGCCGGTGTCCAACTCCGGTTCACAGGACATGACAGTCGTCGTGAATGCGTTGGAAGTGGGTGGCCTAACTGCTGAATGGGCGAATGTGTCCGGTGGCAGCGATGTCAACATCGACAACCAACCTGCTGAGCAGGACGATGTGGTGAGCTGGGACGGTACTGATAGCACCAGCAACTACACTTTCGATGATAATGACGATCTGACCGGCACGCAGTCGGTGTCGGTGAATTCGATGCTCGAGTTGGGTGAGTTTACCCACAACAACTTCCCGATATCGTCAGATTCCGGTATTCATTCGGTCGATCTGAATCTGTCGCTGGACATCGTTATCAATGGCTACAGGACAACCATTGAGCATACAATAAATTTCGATCACAACGAAACCCCGAACAGTGAGCCTGATCCACGCGATGGCGTGACGATTAACAATGCGAGCGCGATTGTGCCGATTGAGATCACGACCGATAGTGGAGAAATCGAAACTTATAATTTCCAGATTATCGGTTTTGTGGATCAGAATGGTGATATTGTTGAGCAGGTGTTTACTGAGGAAGATGCCTCCAATAGCTTCAAGCTGATGGGGCAGCTGATTTCTTCAGATGCTCCCGATGTATCCGGACAGGTGGATTACGGCTTTGGAGCAGACGGCCCCGCGGAAGAAGATGCGGTTGCTTGGAACGGTGGCACTGTTATTGGTAACGGGGAAACTCAAGTCCAGGGCCAGTTTGGCGTTCTGACCGTCGATGCCGAAGGGAACTACACCTATCAGCTCGATCAGGCCGCCTACGATGAACTGGCAGCGGGCGAAACGGAAGTGGACACCTTCACCTACACGGTAACCGATGCAGACGGTGACGGCGTGGAGTCCTCGTTGGCCATCAATATTACCGGTGAGGCAGCACCGAAGAAGCCTTGGGTACCGGCAGACGATGAGTACCTGGGTGAGGCGCAGGGTGTCGTGGAAGGACAAGTCAAGCAATATGCTGACAGCGTACTCGACAACGACACAGATTCTGAAAACGATGCTCTGTCTGTTTCTCAAGTCGCTGAAGATGGAAGCGGGAGCGGTTCGCAATCGCTAAGTAATGGGCCGGTGACGATCACTACCGCTATGGGTGGGCTAGTCACTATTCATAGCGACGGCGCATTCTCCTACGATGCAACAAATGTCCTTAGGGATCACAGTGATAGTGTGTCTGACGCGGATTCATTCTACTACAAGGCAGCAGACACAGAAGGTGTCGAAAGTGATTGGGTCAAGGTGAGTGTGGGGATCTTGGACTCTGAGCCTGAGGCATTTGATGATTCCAAGTCTGTTTCGGCTGGAGAGACTGTAAGCGAGAACGTGTTGGATAATGATCTAGCACTTGATACGCCTACCTCCGTTACTGGGGTGAGCCACTCTGGATCAGGCTCTGTTTCTTTTGATAATCCTGGTGATGTCAAGAACGATGGGAATGGAGACTACCTTGAACTGCAAGGCGATCATGGTACGTTAACGCTTTATCAAGATGGCAGTTATGAATATTCGGCTAATCCTGTCGATACAACGGTAACGGTGCCTAATGACTCATTGGCAGACTGGCAGGGGGCTTTGGGTGGCGTCTACGGATTTACCGGGACTCCCATGGATGGGCAAGGGAAGCTGGATTTCTCAGCCTTGAATTCAAATGCTGCTGGCGATGTGAAATTTAATAATGGATCTAAGAAAGGCTTGGGTGTTGATATTACCCAGTCGGGAGCTATTGATAATGGTGAGAACTTGGTTCTCGCTCTCGGTGAGCAAGCAACCGGTGCAGTAGTAAGCATTGCACAGTTCAATGCGAGCCAGGCTGAGTTTGCAACTTGGGAGGTGTTTGACGCCAATGGAGACCTAGTTGGTTCAGGTAACTTTGACAGCACCGTTTCCAGTGGGGGCTATACTTCACTGAGCATTGATTCGGTGGAGCCATTTAGCTACATCAGTCTCGGGGTCGATACAGATGGTGCAAATAGCAATCAAGGCTATGTCGTAAGTGGGCTGAGCTATTCCGCTTATAGTGAGTCGAAGGAGGACGACTTCACTTACTATATGCAGGATCAAGATGGCTCCACTGATGAAGCTGACTTGAGCTTTACAATTGACGGCGATGGCAATGACATCCTCTTCGGCGATACCGTGGAGCATCCCGATCATCAGGGCAAGGGCTTCCAGGGCATTCTGGATGAGCTCGAGGCTCAGAATGCTCAGGCGCCGACGAATGATCAGGTGCTGGATTATCTGAAGGATAACCACGAGTCGTTGGTGCTGCCTCAGGATCAGGGCGGCGACGACATCCTGATTGGTGGAGCCGGCAACGATATCCTCTACGGTGGACCGGGTACAGATACCTTCGCCTGGGAGTTTGGCGATGAAGGCGACGTAGGCGCCCCCGCCGAGGATATCGTCAAGGACTTTACCGTGGTGAGCGATACCGACGACGGCCCGTTCGGCGACGCGGACGAGTCGAACGCCGACCGCCTGGATCTCGCCGATCTCCTACAGGATGAGGAGAACAACGATATCGGCGACTACATCTTCGCCGAAGAGGATACGACCAACGGCAACGTCGTCCTCCATATCAGCTCGGATGGCTCTTTGGCCGGCGACAAGGAGAACGCCGACCAGATGATCACCCTGGAAGGTAAGACGTTCGCCGATTTCGGTGGCGATGTCGGCGACAGTGCCGATCTGATCCAGCAGATGCTCGACAGCGGCCAGCTGAATATCGATCAGTAATCCAGTCGGTTGATCCGCGTTTGCCCTGTTCGGTTCGTCCGGGCAGGGCATTTTGCTATCCTGCCGGAAACGCCGAGGGAGTCATAGGATGTACGTCAAACGCAACGAGCAAGGCCAGATCGTCCAGGCGGCACGCGAGCCTTCCGGGGATTGCCGGGAGTTCGTGCCGCCCTGTGCGCCGGACCTGCAGGCGTTCATGGCCGAGGATGATGAATTCGAGGGTGTGGATCTCTCCAAGACTGACCTGGGCTTCATCCGCGTACTCGAAGACCTGCTGGACGTGCTGATGGACAAGGGGGTGATCAGCTTCACCGACCTGCCCGAGCCGGCGCAGCAGAAGGTGATGGAGCGTCAGTCGTTGCGTCGGCGCTTGAACAGCGTTGAGCTGCTGCAGAGCGATGAAGACGGCGGCGGGATCATCTGAACCGCTGACGGTTCTCTCATACCGCGCCGAGCGAGACCCGCTCGGCGCGGTGTGTGTCAGCTCTCCTTCCAGCTGTCTTGACGGATACCGGGCCCTGTCACGCCGTCCATGCCGAGTTCGAAGAGCAGAGCTGCCTGGTCGCGGCTCTCTACGCCTTCGGCAATGGCGATGATGCCGAGCGAATGGGCGAGGGTGGTGATGCCACGCAGCAGGCTCTGGTGCTCGGTATGCTCGCCGATGTCGCGGCTCAGGGAGGCGTCCACCTTGAGGTAGCGCAGCCCCAGGTCGTGAACTCCCTCGATCTTGCCGAAGCGTGTGGTCACGTGCTCGAGCCCCATGCGGCAGCCCAGCGAATGGAGTTCGCGGCACAGGCTGCGGAAACCTTCCGGGTTATGCATGGCGACGAGCTCGGGTACCTCGAACCACAGGTGCGTGGCCAGTTCGGGACGCGACCTCAGCCGAGCGATCAATTCGCTGACGAAATGGCCGTCGCGCAGTGAGCGGGGCGAGAGGTTGATGCCGACGGCCTTGCCGCTCGCGGCAGTGTCCTCGAGGGCGGCGGAAACGACGGCGAGGTCGAGGGCCGGCGCCATGTCCAGGCGCGATACCCAGGGCAGGAAGCGTCCCGCGGGGCGCCATTCGCCGGTAAGCCGCAGGCGGGACGGCACTTCGTGGTGGACAAGCCGCCCCTGACGGTCCAGCACGGGGTAGTGTGCGAGCTGTACGCCTTGCTGCAGGGCCGCGTCGAGCGCGGCTCGCCAGTCGCTGTGGCTGGTGAAGAGGGCATCCTGCTCCGCGCTTTCGATGATGACTTGCCCCTGGTCGCCCTGATCCTCGGCGCTGGCCAGGGCGCCATCGAGGCTGGCCAGCAGTTCCTGGCGGCTCCGGCCCTGGTGATACTCGGTGATCGCCGAGGGCAGGGCGAGGGTGTTGTCTTCATAGCGGCTGGCGAGATCCTGGAGGCGCGACTGGATCTCGGCTCCCACGGCTTCCAGATCGTGGGCGCGGGGAATCACCATGGCGAAGTCGCTGCCGTTGAGGCGAGCCACGCGACCGTCGCCGTTGAGGGTGTTGAGCTGTTCGAGTTCCTGGGTGAGCGCCACCAGCAGAGCGTCGGTCTGCTGGTGGCCCAGCCGTTCGTTGAGCCCGGCGAGGTCGGTAACGCGTACTAGAGCCAGCAGGCCGCTGGCGTCATAGCCATCGCTCTGCAGGTGCGCTTCCAGCCGAGCCAGGAATGGCTCGCGCCGCAGTACGTCGGTGACGGGGTCGTGTTCCAGCCGGCGCCGCAGCTGATCGAGTTTTTCCCCCTCCTGGCTGAGCATGTCGCGCACCGCGGATGAGAGGCGGTTCATGGCCTGCACCGCCTGGCGAAGCTCTAGGGTGCGCGGCTCGGGCGAGGTGACGAAGCGCCGCTCGCCGATGGCCTCGGCTTGCGCCACCACATGGCGCAGCGGACGTCTGACGGTGCGCACGATCCAGGCAGCCAGCAGCAGGCTGATGAGGCCCGCGACAGCGAACCAGCCGGCCAGGTTGAGCGTGTTGCGCCACAGCGAGCGATAGGCGTAGCTGTGGTGGCTCTCCAGGGTCAGGGTCCCGAACTGGCGCCAGCCGTCTTGGATCACGGCCTGGCCGGGTGGTACCTCGAACGCCACCAGGTCGACGAACCAGCCGGGGACTCCCTCGATGGCCACGTCGTCCACGCGTCGGTCGATGAGCTCGCCCTCGGCGTCGCGCAGTTCGATGCGCCGATAGTGGCCGGTGTCGAACTGAGCGGCGAGCAGCAGTTCCAGGGTCACGGGCTCCTTGTCCAGCTGGCTCATCGACAGGGCCAGCGCATTGGCGTTGTCGCTGTTCTTGATGCGCACTTCCTGTTCAATGTAGTGGCGGCTGGTACTCACACCCACCAGCAGGCTGCCCGCGAAGGCCAGCAGCAGGACTACCACGACGGTCAGCCATAGCTGTTTGATCAGTGACATCTCGGTGCTCCCTGGGGCAAGCCTGCCCGTGTTCTTGTAACCTTCAGATGAATCCCTGCTCCTGCATGCGGCTGATGGCGTTGCGCCAGCGTGACAGGCGAGCCACGGGGTCGGCGCGCGACTGCGTCGAGCTGCCGGTCCACAGGCCGCTGCTGTTGAAACTGAAGACCGGGTCCAGGTCGCTGCGCTGCGAACCTGGGCGTATCGACTTGACGAGGTTGTCGAGGATGCGCGGATCGGCGCTCGGCGTTGCGTAGTAGCCCACCACCATATGCGCCTGAGTGATCCCCCCGCGTCCGAGGCGGGCCCGCACGTAAATCATACGCAGTTGGTCACCCGGCACGCCGAGTTCCTTTAGCGTCACGTACTTGGCGATGGAGTAATCCTCGCAGTCTCCCTCGCGCCGGCCCATTGTCTCCAGTGGCGTGGCCCAGTAATCCTCCTGCCCCCAGATCTCGATGTCGTCCAGCCAGCGTACCCGCTGGTTGAAGAAGTCGTTGACGTCGCGCAGCTGGCTTTCCAGATCGGCACCGGCCAGTCGGTCGAGCAGGGCAAACCACTCTTCCAGAATACTCAGCCCGTTCGAGCCGTACAGGCGCTGCATGCTCTGGCGGAGGCGAGCCCGGTCGATGCCGGCTTGAAGTGGCCTGGGCGAGAGCCCCAGTCCGGCCACTAACAGCAGGCCTCCCAGCCCCGCCAGGAAACGGCGGCGGCCGAGAAGCGCAACAGACTGGGCCGGTGCTGGGGGCATATGGGCTCGTCGGCTGAATGAGCGTTTGCTGAAGTTTAGAAGCCCTGATGCTCGAAGGCGAGACCCCCTCAGTCGCAGGGGGTCAGGCTTCGATACGGCCTGCCCGGTTGCGGACCGGATTGGCGTACTGGGCGAGCCACCACGTGCGGAGCTCTTCGGGCACGTCCGCGAGTCGCGCCTGGAAGCGGCTGCGGTCAGCATCGGTGACCTCGCTCAGGTCGACCAGTTCGGGGGCGTCGCCCAGGGCCTCCAGGGCGAGGTAGTGGCTGGGGAAGAGATGGTAGCCGGCGATGATCTGGCGGTTGATCTCCTCGGCGACGGCCTCGGGAGTGTCGAAGCCGCTGTCCAGCGGGTCGCCGAAACGCAGGTGCACACGCCCCTTGTGGCCGGTGATGCCGGTAACGATCGACTGGATGTCCTCGAATTCGCGCTTCTCGTAGCGGCCCTCGGTATGGACTGCATGCAGCTCGCGGGCCTTCTGCAGGTCGCAAGGGTCGTACTCGTAGCTGATCGAGACGGGCACGATGCGCAGTTCGGCAATGGCCTCGCCGATCAGGGCGTTACGTTCTTCGCGGCGGCGTGCCATGGTCAGCATCTTGATGATGGCGGGGTCGGTGCGGTCGATGCCATCCTTGGCGCGCCCTTCACGCTGGGCCATCCAGATGGAGTGGTTATCCGTCGTGATGGAGTGGCGGATGTAGTCCGAGAGCATCTGGTAGGCAGCCAGCATGGCGCGCTTGCCGCGTAGCGCCCGGGGCACGATGAAGCTCTTGTTGAGCCGCATCAGGTCGGTGACATAGGGCTTCTTGAGCAGGTTGTCGCCGATGGCGATGCGTACGGTGTCGCGCCCGGCGGAGTGCAGGGCGTAGTTGACGAAAGCCGGGTCCAGAGCGATGTCGCGATGGTTGCCGATGAAGAGGTAGGCGCTGTCCGGTGCCAGGTGCTCCAGGCCGTCGATACGGAAGTCGTCGGTGGAGGTGCGGATCATGTGCGCCATGTAGTGAGCCACGCGCTGCTGGAAGTCGCGCACGCTGTTCACCCCGCGCGTCTGGCGGCGAATGGCGTAGGCAGCCAGGGTGCGCGCCAGCGGGGGCGCCAGGCGGCTGAGCCGCGGCAGGCGGTAGCGGGTCAGGGCATCCAGCAGCTCGCGGTTGGCGGCCAGTCGTGCCAGTACCTCGGCCACTTCGTCGTCCTGGTAGGGGCGTATGTCGGCCCAGGGGTCCTTGGAGTCGATAGCCATCGCGGTGTCGGTCATTGCGTGTCGGGGTTGCCTGGGTCGGTCACGGAGACGTGGGTTGAGGGGCGGTGTCGGCCTCGCCGTCGAGCCAGCCTACCAGCTGTTCGATCTGCTCGCGCAGGGCCTGGGCCATGAGCAGAAAATCGGCCTCCAGGCGCACCAGGGCGTCGCCGTCGTCCTCGATGTCGTTGGCCTGGTCGATCAGCGCATCGTCGAAGCGTAGCGATTTCAGCGCCAGATCGTCGTGCAGGACGAAGCCGAGACGCCCCTCCATGGCCATGGCCAGCTTGCTGGCCTGGCGGCCCTTCTCCAGCAGCTGCTGGATCTCGTCGCTGTCCAGGTCGACCTGGCGCGCACGCAACACGCCGTCGTCGCCCTTGGCTTTGAGCTCCACCTGGTCGCCCAGCTGCAGGTCGGCGGGACGACTGTCGGCGTCGGTCAGCCACTGCGTCATGGCGCGCATCGGCAGCGTGCGGGTCGCCAGCGGGGTGACCTTGAGGCTGCCCAGGGTGTCGCGCAGCAGGTCGAGCACTTCCTCGGCACGCTGTCGTGAACTGGCATTGACGGCGATCAGGTCGCGGTGCGTGTCCCACCACAGGTCGAGACGCTGACGGCGCACGAAGGCTTGGGGCAGAAGCTCCTCGAGCACCTGCTCCTTGATGCCCTGTTTCTCCTGACGGCGCAGCTTGCGGCCTTCCCGCGCCTCGAGGTCGGCGCTGCGCTCCTCCACCTCCTCGCGCACCACGGACGCCGGCAGCAGGCGCTCCTGGCGCAGGGCGGTGAGCAGGCGGTGGCCTTCCAGTTCGTGGAGCAGATCCGTGCCGGCACGACCGGCCGGTGGGCACCAGCCCAGGCGCCGCGCCTCGTTGCCACCTGGCGAGCGAGCGGCTCGCTCGGCGAGGGCCGCCGCCAGGTCCTCAGCGGCGAGGCGCGGCGCCCCGTGCAGGCGGTAGAGGTGCAAGTGTTTGAACCACATGAGGCATTCCCGAGCAAAAAGGAGGCATATTATGGCCAAGCGAGCGATCGGGTTCCAGTGGCGTGACGCGGAGACTCGGTTTGCCACAGATTCAAACTTGCGTTTGAATTTTTCCCAGCGGCCGACCTAGAATCAGGCCTTCCCCTTGTGCGACCTGGAGCCTGCCATGGATTCTCGCCAGTCCCGTACCACCTTGCGCGTTCGCGGCTATCACCTGGACGGCTACGGTCACGTCAACAACGCTCGCTATCTGGAGTTCCTCGAGGAGGGACGCTGGAGCTACTTCGACGACCGTCCCAGAGTGGCGGCGCTGTTCGCTTCGGGCAAGCATGCCTTCGTCGCCGTCAATCTCAACATCGACTTTCGGCGTGCGGCCGTGGCCGGCGACGATCTGGAGGTAATCACCCAACTGGCCGAGCTGGGCACGCGTAGCGCCCGCATGCACCAGGTGATTCGCCGCTGCCGCGACGGCAAGAGCGTGGCCGATGCCGACCTCATCTTCGTGCTGCTCGACGTGGCCGCCAACCAGGCCGTGACCATCGACGGCGAGATCCGCCAGGCTCTGGCTCCGCTGGTGATGCCGGCCGAGTGACTCTCCCTGCCTTTGCACGCCTCGCAGTGGTATGATGGCAGGCTGTTGCGGCGAGCCATGCGCCCTGCGTGGTGACACGCCAACCTGCTGCAGTGCAAAGGATTCGACGACCCATGGGTGACATCGCCAGAGAGATTCTGCCAGTCAACATCGAGGACGAACTCAAGCAGTCGTATCTCGACTACGCGATGAGCGTGATTATCGGCCGTGCGCTGCCCGACGTGCGTGACGGCTTGAAGCCGGTGCATCGGCGCGTGCTGTTCGCCATGCACGAGCTGGGCAATGACTGGAACAAGCCCTACAAGAAGTCCGCCCGCGTGGTGGGCGATGTCATCGGTAAGTATCACCCTCACGGTGACAGTGCCGTCTACGACACCATCGTGCGCATGGCCCAGGACTTCTCAATGCGCCACGTGCTGGTCGACGGCCAGGGCAACTTCGGTTCGATCGACGGCGACAACGCCGCGGCCATGCGCTACACCGAGGTGCGCATGGCGCGGCTCGCCCATGAGCTGCTCGCCGATCTTGAAAAGGACACCGTCGACTGGGTCGACAACTACGACGGCACCGAGCGCATTCCCGACGTGCTGCCCACCAAGGTGCCCAACCTGCTGATCAACGGCTCCTCGGGCATCGCCGTGGGCATGGCGACCAACATCCCGCCCCACAACATGGGCGAGATCATCAATGGCTGCCTGGCGCTGATCGACGACTACACTCTCTCCGTCGACGACCTGATGGAGTACATCCCGGGGCCGGACTTCCCCACCGGCGGGATCATCAACGGCCGGGCGGGCATCCTCGAGGCCTACCGTACCGGTCGCGGACGCATCTACGTACGTGCCTGCCACACCATCGAGCATGACGACAAGTCCGGCCGCGACCATATCATCGTCACCGAGCTCCCCTACCAGGTGAACAAGGCGCGGCTGATCGAGAAAATCGCCGAACTGGTGAAAGAGAAGAAGATCGACGGCATCGCCGAGCTGCGCGACGAGTCCGACAAGGAAGGCCTGCGCGTGGTGATCGAGGTGAAGCGCGGCGAGTCCGGCGAGGTGGTGGTCAACAACCTCTTCGCCCAGACCCAGCTGCAGAACGTCTTCGGCATCAACATGGTGGCGCTGGAAGACGGTCAGCCGAAGATCCTCAACCTCAAGGAGGTGCTCGAGGCCTTCATCCGTCACCGTCGCGAGGTGGTCACCCGCCGCACCCTCTACGAGCTCAAGAAGGCCCGCGAACGCGGCCATATCCTCGAAGGCCTGGCCGTCGCCATCTCCAACATCGACGAGGTGATCGAGCTCATCAAGGCCTCGCCGAATGCCACCGAGGCCAAGGAGAAGCTGCTGGCCCGCAACTGGCAACCGGGGCAGGTCACCGGCATGCTGGAGCGCGCCGGGGCGACCTCCTGCAAACCCGAGGACCTGGAGGAGGGCTTCGGCCTGAACCCCAGCGGCAGTGAGTATCGCCTCTCGCCGGCGCAGGCCCAGGCGATTCTCGAGCTGCGCCTGCATCGCCTCACCGGTCTGGAGACCGAGAAGCTTCTCGACGAGTACCTTGGCATCCTCGAGAAGATCGCCGAACTCTCCGCCATTCTCGCCTCGGCCGACCGACTGCTCGAAGTGATCCGCGAGGAGCTGATCGCCGTGCGTGACCAGTTCGGTAACCCTCGCAAGACCGAGATCCAGGCCAGCCACCTCGATCTCTCCATCGAAGACCTGATCGCCGAAGAGGACATGGTGGTGACGGTCTCGCGGACCGGCTACGCCAAGACCCAGCCGCTCTCCGACTACCAGGCCCAGCGTCGCGGCGGGCGCGGCAAGTCGGCCACCTCCATGAAGGACGAGGACGTCATCGAGCACCTGCTGGTAGCCTCGACCCACGATACCGTCCTGCTCTTCTCCAACCGCGGCAAGGTCTACTGGCTCAAGGTCTATGAGATGCCGGCGGCCAGTCGCGGTTCGCGCGGCAAGCCGCTGGTCAACCTGCTGCCGCTGGACGAGGGCGAGGCGATCAACGCCATCCTGCCGGTGCGCGACTACGACGCGGACAGCTACATCTTCTTCGCCACCGCCAAGGGCACCGTCAAGCGCACCAGCCTCGAACAGTTCTCGCGGCCGCGCAGCGTGGGCCTGATCGCCATCGATCTGGAAGAGGACGACCGCCTGGTCGGCGCCGCCATCACCTCCGGTTCCGATCACGTCATGCTGCTCTCCTCCAACGGCAAGGCGATCCGCTTCGAGGAGACCGACGTGCGCGCCATGGGGCGGACCGCCCGCGGTGTGCGCGGCATGCGCCTGCTGGGCAAGGCCGAGGTGATCAGCCTGATCATTCCCCAGAGCCAGCAGATCGACGCCGAGGACGACGCCGAGACGGTGGGCGAAGACGGTACCCTGATCGAGAACGGCAACGGCGGCCAGATCTACATCCTCACCGCCAGCGAGAACGGCTACGGCAAGCGCACCCGGCTCGAGGAGTTCCCGCTGCGCGGCCGCGGTGGCCAGGGCGTCATCGCCATGCAGACCAGCGAGCGTAACGGTGCCCTGGTGGCCGCGATGCAGGTCTACTCGAGCGACGAGATGATGCTGATCACCGACAAGGGTACCTTGGTGCGCACCCGCGTCGACGAAGTCTCGATCACCTCGCGCAACACCCAGGGCGTGATGCTGATACGCCTGGGCAACGACGAGAAGCTGGTCAAGACGGTGCGCATCGACGAGCCGGGCGACGACTCGCCAGTCGACGCCTCGCCGGGCGACGCCTCGCTGGATGACAGCGCCGTGGAAGAGGCCTCCTCGGACGAGGCCGGTTCGAACGATACGCCGGATGCGAACGACGAAAACTGATTCGGAAGCCAACGCTGATGACACGTCACTTCAATTTCTGCGCCGGGCCGGCGGCGCTGCCGACGGCCGTGCTGGAGCGGGCACGCGAGGAGTTGCTCGACTACCAGGGGCGCGGCCTCTCGGTGATGGAGATGAGCCATCGCAGCCCCGAGTTCGTGGCCATCGCCCGGCGAGCGGAAGCCGACCTGCGCGAGCTGCTGGCGATTCCCGACAATTACCGGGTGCTCTTCCTGCAGGGCGGGGCGAGCCTGCAGTTCGCCATGGTGCCCATGAACCTGCTGGGGCGCGGGGGGGCGGCGAATTTCCTGCATACCGGCATCTGGGCCAAGAAGGCCATTGCCGAAGCGAAGCGTCTCGGCTACCCGGTGCACCTGGCGGCGAGCGGCGAGGCCAATGGCCACACCCGGGTGCCGAGCCAGGCGGAGATCGTGCTCTCCGACGACGCGGCCTACCTGCACTACACCGCCAACGAGACTATCGGCGGGCTCGCCTTCGACTACATTCCCGAGGCCCGACGGCCCGACGGCAGCAAAGTGCCGCTGGTCTGCGACATGTCCTCGTCGATCCTCTCCGGGCCGCTGGATGTCAGCCGCTTCGGCCTGATCTACGCCGGGGCGCAAAAGAACGTCGGGCCGGCGGGGCTGACGCTGGTCATCGTGCGCGAGGATCTGCTGGGGCAGGCCGTGGCCGGCACACCGACCCTCTTCGACTACCGGGCCCTGGCCGACGCCGACTCCATGGTCAATACCCCGCCTACCTTCGCCTGGTACCTGGCGGGGCTCGTCTTTCAATGGCTCAAGCACGACATCGGTGGCCTCGAGGCGATGGCGGACATCAACGCGCGCAAGGCCGAGGCCCTGTATGCGGCGATCGACGCCAGTGGCTTCTACAGCAATCCCATCGCCGGGCCCAATCGCTCGCGCATGAACGTGCCCTTCGTGCTCGGTGACGAGCGTCACGACAAGGCGTTCCTGGCCGAGGCAGAGGCGGCGGGGCTGCTCAATCTCAAGGGGCATCGCAGCGTCGGCGGCATGCGCGCGAGCCTCTACAACGCCGTGCCGGCATCGGGGGTGCGCGCCCTGATCGACTTCATGGGCGACTTCGCGCGACGCCACGCTTGACCACACGGCTTAACGACACGAGAGGCAGGGGACAACCGCATGACCGACACCCCCAAGAACCTGGATGCGCTGCGTGAGCGCATCGACAGCCTGGACAATGACATCCTGCGCCTGATCAGCGAGCGGGCCAACTGTGCCAAGCAGGTGGCCGATGTAAAGAGCGAGAGCGATCCCGGCGCTGTCTTCTACCGTCCGGAGCGCGAGGCCCAGGTGCTGCGTCGCATCATGGAGCTCAACCCCGGGCCGCTGAACAGCGAAGAGATGGCACGGCTGTTCCGCGAGATCATGTCCGCCTGTCTGGCGCTGGAGCAGCCGATCAAGGTGGCATACCTGGGGCCGGAGGGCACCTTCACCCAGCAGGCGGCCCTCAAGCACTTCGGCGAGAGCGCGGTGAGCCTGCCCATGGCCGCCATCGACGAGGTGTTCCGCGAGGTCGAGGCCGGCGCCGTCAACTACGGCGTGGTGCCCGTGGAGAACTCCACCGAGGGCGTGATCAGCCACACGCTGGACTCCTTCATCGACTCCTCGATCCGTATCTGCGGCGAGGTGGTGCTGCGCATTCACCACCATCTGCTGGTCGCCGACACCACCCTGCGTGACAAGGTCTCGCGCATCTACTCCCACCCGCAGTCCTTCGCCCAGTGCCGCAAGTGGCTCGATGCCCACTTCCCTCGGGCGGAGCGCGTTCCGGTGTCGTCGAACGCCGAAGCGGCGCGCCTGGTCAAGGGCGAGTGGCACAGCGCGGCCATCGCCGGTGACATGGCGGCCAAGCTTTATGGCCTGGACCGCGTGGCGGAAAAGATCGAGGACCGTCCCGACAACTCGACCCGTTTCCTGATCATCGGCAGCCAGCACGTGCCCATGTCGGGTGAGGACAAGACCTCCGTGGTGGTGGCCATGCGCAACCAGCCCGGCGCGCTCCACGAACTGCTGGAGCCTTTCCACCGCCACCAGATCGACTTGACGCGCCTGGAGACGCGCCCGTCGCGCAGCGGCGTATGGAATTACGTCTTTTTCATCGACTTCAAGGGCCACGTCGATGAGCCCAAGGTCGCGGCGGTGCTCGAGGAAGTTCGCCTGCGCGCCTCCGAGCTCAAGGTGCTTGGCTCTTATCCCATCGGCGTGCTGTAGGCCATGGCGGCAGGCAAGGTGACGGAGTCACGCATCCTGATCGTCGGCCTGGGCCTGATCGGCGGCTCGCTCGCCGCCGCGCTGCGAGCCGCCGGCTACGGGGCGGACGGCGAGGGCGAGATCCTCGCCTGCGACCCAGACGAGCGGGAAATCGAGCGCGGCATCGAGATGGGGCTGATCGACCGCGGTGGCACCCGGCTCGCGCCCCTGGTCGAGGATGCCGGACTCGTGGTGCTGGCCGTGCCCGTGCTGGCCATGGAGTCGGTGATGACCGAGTTGGCCGAGGCTTTGCCGCAAGCGGCATCAGACGTCGTCATCACCGATGTGGGCAGCACCAAGGCGGCGATTCGCGATGCGGCGGTGGGCGTGTTCGGTGGGTTGCCCGCCAACCTGGTGCTGGGTCATCCCATCGCCGGTTCGGAGAAGAGCGGCGTGGCGGCGGCCAACCCCGAGCTTTACGTACGCCACAAGGTAATCCTGACGCCCACCGTAGACACCGACCCGGTCGCTGTGGCGCGCGTTCAGGCGCTCTGGGCCGCCTGCGGGGCCGAAGTGCTGGAGATGACGGTAGAACGTCACGACCAGGTGCTGGCCAGGACCAGCCATCTGCCGCATCTGCTCGCCTTCTCGCTGGTCGATACCCTGGCGCGCCAGGACGAACGGCTCGAGATTTTTCGCTACGCGGCAGGGGGATTTCGCGACTTCACGCGCATTGCCGGCAGCGACCCGGTGATGTGGCGCGACATCTTCTTGGCCAACCGTGAGGCCGTGCTTGCCTCGCTGGATGACTTCGAGGCCGGCGTGGCGCGGCTGCGCCGGGCGGTGGCGCACGGCGACGGTGACGACCTGCTGGCCACCTTCGACCGCGCTAGCCATGCGCGCCACTATTTCGAATCCCTGCTCAACCAGACTAGCTATCAGGCGGAATACCAGATGCAACAGCAAGGCAAGCTGACCTTCCGGGCGAGCCCCGGAGGGCGCGTGGCCGGGCGCATCCGCGTGCCCGGCGACAAGTCGATCTCCCATCGTTCCATCATGCTCGGGGCGCTGGCCGAGGGCATTACCGAGATCACGGGTTTTCTCGAAGGGGAGGACAGCCTGGCCACCCTCCAGGCCTTCCGCGAGATGGGCGTGGCCATCGAAGGCCCACACCAGGGGCGGGTGACCGTCCACAGCGTGGGTCTGCACGGCCTCAAGGCGCCGAGCGGGCCACTCTACGTGGGCAATGCCGGTACCGCTATGCGCCTTTTCGCCGGGCTGCTGGCGGGCCAGGCTTTCGACACCGAGCTCACCGGCGATGCCTCGCTCACCAAGCGACCCATGGGGCGGGTCGCCGACCCGCTGCGCCTCATGGGTGCCGAGATCGACACCGCCGAGGGAGGCCGACCGCCGCTGCACCTTCACGGTGGCAAGGCGCTCCGGGGGATCACCTACGACATGCCCATGGCCAGCGCCCAGGTGAAGTCCTGCCTGTTGCTCGCCGGCCTCTACGCCGAGGGTGAGACCCGGGTGCGCGAACCGGCGCCGACCCGCGACCACACCGAGCGCATGCTCCAGGGGTTCGGCTATGAGGTGCAGCGCCAGGGCGACACTTGCTGGCTCCGGGGCGGGGGCCGGCTGACCGCGGCGCCCATCGACGTCCCCGCCGATATCTCCTCCGCCGCGTTTTTCCTGGTTGCCGCCGCCATCACGCCGGGCGCCGATCTCGTGCTCGAGCACGTGGGCATCAATCCCACGCGGATCGGGGTGATCAACATACTTCAGCAGATGGGCGCCGACCTGCGCCTCGAGAACGAGCGCGAGGTGGGGGGCGAGCCCGTGGGCGACCTGCACGTCCGCTATGCGCCCCTCAGGGGGATCGATATCCCCGTGGATCAGGTGCCGCTGGCCATCGACGAGTTTCCGGCGCTGTTCGTTGCCGCGGCCAATGCCACCGGCACCACGCGGCTGCGGGAGGCCGCCGAGCTGCGTGTCAAGGAGTCCGATCGCCTGCAGGCCATGGCCGACGGCCTGGCGGCGCTGGGGGTCGACAATCGCCTGCACCCCGACGGCATCGATATCGTCGGCAGCGGCCGGAGCGAGGGGGCGAGCTACGCCGGCGGGCGCATCGACAGCCTTGGCGATCACCGAATCGCCATGGCCTTCGTGGTGGCCTCGCTGCGTGCCAGCGAGGCCATCGTCATCGACGACTGCGCCAACGTGGCTACCTCCTTCCCGGGGTTCGTGGAACTGGCCAACAAGGTCGGGCTGAGCGTGTCACAGGGCAGCGAGGAGGAGGCATGAGCGAAACGCCGGTCGTGACACTCGACGGCCCTGGCGGGGCTGGTAAGGGCACCATCAGCCGCCTGATCGCCGAGCGGCTGGGCTGGCACCTGCTCGACAGCGGTGCGCTGTATCGCCTCACGGCGCTGGCGGCGCTGCGCCACGGCGTGGCCCTGGACGATGCCGCGGGGCTGGCCGAGCTGGCCAGGAACCTCGATGTGGCTTTCCTTGCCGAAGGGGAAACGACGCGGGTGCTGCTCGAAGGCGACGACGTCAGTCGCGCGATTCGCACCGAGCAGGCCGGGGATGCCGCCTCCCAGGTGGCGGCGGTGCCGGCGGTGCGCGAGGCGCTGCTCAAGCGCCAGCGCGACTTTCTCCAGCCGCCCGGCTTGGTCGCCGATGGCCGAGACATGGGCACCGTGGTATTCCCGGAAGCCCCGCTCAAGGTCTTCCTCACGGCCACGGCCGAGGAGCGCGCCCGGCGGCGTTACCTTCAGTTGCAGGAAGGGGGTGTGGATGCTAGTCTATCGAGTCTTTTAAAGGAGATTCAGGCGCGCGATGCACGCGACATGCAACGCAGCGTGGCTCCGCTCAAGCCGGCCGATGACGCCATCATGCTTGACACCACGCGCCTGACGATACCGGAAGTGGTGGATCGGCTGACGGAGTGGCTGACCGAGCGCGGTCTGGCTTCCGCCACCTGAAACTCCCTTGCGGCGCTCTCGACCGGATGTCATGGCATGGCCGGGCCACACTTGGAAAGCCCGACCAGGTCCAACCAGCGTTAACATCCCCGAGGGCTTGGTAAATAAGGCCCGCACTTGCTGGTGGTGCGGAGAAGGCGGCGACGCCTCTAACCGTTGATCACGTAGGAACATCATGAGCGAAAGCTTTGCTGAACTTTTCGAACAATCGCTTCAGGACATCAACATGGAGCCGGGCGCCATCGTTATGGCGACCGTCGTCGACATCGAGGGTGACTGGGTCACCGTCAATGCCGGCCTGAAGTCCGAAGGGCAGATTCCCGCGGCGCAGTTCCGCGATGAGAACGGCGAACTGACCATCGCCGTGGGCGACGAAGTCAAGGTCGCTCTGGAAGCCGTCGAGGACGGTTTCGGTGAGACGCGTCTGTCTCGCGAGAAGGCCAAGCGCGCCGAGGCCTGGAAGGTACTGGAAGCGGCCTTCGAGAAGGAAGAGATCGTCAAGGGCGTGATCAACGGCAAGGTCAAGGGCGGTTTCACCGTCGATATCGACTCGATCCGCGCATTCCTGCCGGGCTCGCTGGTCGACGTGCGTCCGGTGCGCGACACCACGCATCTCGAGAACAAGGAACTCGACTTCAAGGTCATCAAGCTCGACCCGAAGCGCAACAACGTCGTCGTGTCGCGTCGCGCCGTGCTCGAGGCCGAGAACAGCGCCGAGCGTGAAGCGTTGCTCGCCACCCTTCAGGAAGGCCAGCAGATCGTCGGTATCGTCAAGAACCTCACCGACTACGGCGCCTTCGTCGACCTGGGCGGCGTCGATGGCCTGCTGCACATCACCGACATGGCCTGGAAGCGCATCAAGCATCCCAGCGAGATCGTGGCCGTCGGCGACGAGATCACCGTCAAGGTGCTGAAGTTCGACCGCGAGCGCAACCGCGTCTCCCTCGGCCTCAAGCAGCTGGGTGAGGATCCGTGGGTCAACATCAAGGATCGCTACCCCGAGGGTACCGTGGTCACTGCCCAGGTCACCAACCTCACCGACTACGGCTGCTTCGCTGAGCTGGAAGAGGGTGTCGAGGGTCTGGTCCACGTCTCCGAAATGGACTGGACCAACAAGAACATCCACCCCTCCAAGGTCGTGCAGATCGGCGATGATGTGGATGTCATGGTGCTCGACATCGACGAGGAGCGTCGTCGTATCTCCCTGGGCATCAAGCAGTGTACCCCGAACCCCTGGGAGACCTTCAGCGCCACGTACAACAAGGGCGACCGTGTTTCCGGCACTATCAAGTCGATCACCGACTTCGGCATCTTCATCGGCCTGGAAGGCGGCATCGATGGCTTGGTTCACCTCTCCGACCTCTCCTGGACCGAGACCGGCGAAGAGGCCGTGCGCCGCTACAAGAAGGGTGACGAGGCCGAGGCCGTGATCCTCTCCATCGATCCGGAGCGCGAGCGCATCTCGCTGGGCATCAAGCAGCTCGACACCGATCCGGTCGCCGAGTACCTGGCCGTCAACGACAAGGGCTCCATCGTCACCGGCCGCGTGGTCGAGGTCGATGCCAAGGAAGCTCAGGTCGAGTTGGCCACCGATGTCATCGCCGTGCTCAAGGCCTCCGAGATCAGCGCCGACCGCGTCGAGGACGCCCGCAACGTGCTCAGCGAGGGTGATACGGTCGAGGCACGCATCATCGGCGTCGATCGCAAGAACCGCCAGATCAGCCTCTCCATCAAGGCCAAGGAGCAGGATGACACCCGCCAGAACCTGAAGAAACTGCGCGAGCAGGACGTCGACACCGGTGGTCCGACCACCATCGGCGACCTTATCAAGCAGCAGATGGGTCAGGACTGATCCGCACTCTGGTGAACGCCGGGTGAGATGACCCCAGTACCAACGCCGTCCCGTTCCGGGGCGGCGTTGTTGTTTGTCGGTCCGTTATGCGAAGCTGATGTACGAAGCAGATCGCCTGGGGACCATGGAGAGCGGAGCGCGAGCATGGCTACCATCGAACACAGTGCCATCGTCAAGGCGTCCCCGGAGCGAGTCTTCGCCCTGCTGGAACGAGTCGAGGACTTCGTCGACTACTCCGACATGATCCAGTCGATCGAATCGCTCGGGGATGCCCGCTACCGCTGGCACGTGCACGCCGTGGGCATGGACTGGACTTTCGACGTGGCGATCACCGAGCGCCAGCCGCCGGAAGTGCTGGCCTGGGAGTCCCTGGACGGGGTGCACAACCAAGGCTGCTATCGTCTGACCCCGGTCGAGGAGGGTACCGAGGTGGCGCTCACCCTCACCTATGCGATCCGCAACCGCTTGGTGGAGAAGGCCGTCACTCGGGCCGCGAGGCCGCTGGTGGGCAAGGTCAGCCAGCAGATACTCGAGCGGGTCGAGGCCCGGCTGTGAAAGGCTCCGTTTACCGGCGTTGGGTCGCCATTGCCGCGGCGGCGATGATGGCGGGCTACCTGTGGGTCTGGTACACCCCGGATCTCGCCGATGTGCAGCGCTGGGCGCAGCAGACCTCTGAGCACCCTGCGACGATACTGGGCGTCATGGCGATCATGGCCATTACTCTGGCCCTGGGGCTTCCCGCCAGCATCGGGCTGTGGCTGATTGCACCGTTCTACCCCCCTGCCGTGGCAGTACCCATGCTGGTGCTGGGTAGTCTCGGCGGTGCCCTGGGAGGGTATGTGATCGCCCGGCGGGTGGGCTTGCGCTGGCGGCCGGGCCGCTTGACCCGTCGCGTGGTGCGTCTGCTGGAGAGGCGCTGCGATGTGCTCACCCAGTGTGCGCTGCGTGTGCTGCCCGGATTTCCCCATGCCGTGATCAACTATGCCGCCGGGTTGCGTCAGTTGCCGCTACATGGCTTCATTTTTGCTGCCGTGGTCGGGCTGGGCATCAAGTGGGCCGTGTATGCCAATGCGATCTATCACACCTTGTCGGCAGCCGAGCGACAACGCGTCCTGACTCTTGAACTGCTGGCCCCGCTGGTGGCGCTGTCGATGTTGCTGCTGATCGGAGCCTGGGCTCGGCGCTTCTTCGTTCGAGGTTTCGACGAGCGGTGAGACGCCAATTCACTGCCGGTAGTGGTTGATGCCGTCGCGTCCGCTATGTTTGACGCCATACATCGCCTGGTCGGCGGCGTCGATGAGTTCGCTGGGTTCCGCGAAGTCGGCATCCTCCAGGCTGGCAATGCCGATCGACGCCGTGACGTGGATCGGCTCGCCCTGGGAGTGGGCTAGCGGCTCGGTGGCTAGGGTGGTGCGAATCCGGTCGGCCAGGACGCCAGCCTGGCCGCGCCGCGTCTGGGGCATCAGCACCAGGAATTCCTCGCCGCCGTAGCGTCCGGCCACGTCGTTCTCGCGAACCATGCCCTTGAGAGCGCTGGCGAAGTGGATCAGCACCCGGTCACCGAAGCGGTGGCCATGGTGATCATTGAGGCGCTTGAAGTGATCCAGGTCGATGAACATCACGGAGAGCGCCTGTCGCGTCGTCTGTGCCTTGCGGAAATGCAGGGCGAGCAGGGTCTCCAGCCAGGAGCGGTTGGCAAGCCCGGTTAGGTAGTCGGTGCGTCGCTGCTCGTCGAGGTCGGAGTGGCTGGCCTGCAACGCCTCCAGTTCCCGTTGCTGCGCGGCCAGGCGCTGGCTCAAGCGAAAGTTCTGCGCAAACAGCAGCTGCTTGGCTTCCTGGACGAGGCTGTGGTGGTCGATGTCGGGTGGGCAGGTGATCTCGAAAAGCGAGGCGGCCGAAGGGAGCTGGGCCTGGAGCTCTTCCAGCAGCCGCTCCAGGCGCTGGGCATCGATGGTGTCGAGCTCGAGCAGCTGACGGAGCAGGCCGCTGAAGGCCAGCGTGGGGTCGTCGGCCAGCCAGCAGTCGGCGATACGGCAGGAGAGGCGCACGCAGAGCTGAGGCGGATCCTCGTCTTCCAGCGGTCCATGGCTTTCGGCAATGGCCGCCGTCAGGCGATCGGGCAGCCGCCAGCGGGCGGCGAGCCAGGCGCCGACGCGGGCGTGGTCGCATCCATAGAAGCGTTGCTCGGCCAGGCACAGGGCGCTGTGCTCCGTCAGATCGGGAATCCGCGAGCGGTAGATCTCACCGTCCAGCGCGTCCAGGACCAGGATGCCGATGTCCTGGATCAGGGCCGCCGTGAAGACCAGGCCGGCATGCTCGGGGCAGAGTTGCCTGGCCAGGTGCTGGGCTGCCAGGGCGGCGATGATGGCGCGTTGCCAGAGACGCTCCAGGTCCAGCGGTTGGCCGGGACCTGGTCGGGGAAGGCCGAAACTCATGGCGGCGGCGAGGGTGGCGTCGAGTCCCAGGCGCGACACTGCTTCCAGACAGGTGGTGACGCGCGCGCTGCTGCGGGCGTAGAGGGCGCTGTTGGCCAGCGACAGCAGCCGCAAGGTGAGAGCCGGGTCCTTCTCGATGATCCGGGCAAAGTCGGCCAGGCGCGGTTCGTCCGCGCGTGCCAGGCGAACCACTTCGGCGGCCGCCGCGGGCAGGCTCGGCAACGCCGGGTCGTCGGCTAGGCGTTCACGCAGGGTGTCGGGGAGCGGGGCTGGCGACGGTATCGTCGATGGGGGCTCGTCATCGAGCAAATCGGCTGACGTCCTGTCGAGCGTCATGACGACTCCTGAGTAAAACGCTTGGTTGAATGTTACCTATCATAACCAACTTTACTCAGGGTTTACGCCCCCGTCCTTCGTCGAATAGCGCTTTGATCAACCTTTTCTTAACGACGCATCGAGGTGGTCGACCACCTCCGCCCAGTCGGCATCATCGTCCAGCGCTTCGTGGAGGAATTCGGCCTGGGCCTCGTTCCAGAAGGGCGCTTCGTGAAGGGGCATCGATTCCGGAAGGGGGGCGTGGCGCTCTATGAAAGCCTTGATTGAGGCTTCGTCGGCGGGCAGGCCCAGCTGTTCGAAGAGCTCGGTGAAGTGGTGCACGGGCTGTTCCATGGTGTGCCTCCTTGGCGTGGACGGGTCTGTCTTCAACCTAGACGCTCAGCTCGGCCCCTGCCCGCGCCGACCTGGCGGGTCGGCGGTGAAGCCTTCACGGCGCGTCAACGCTCGCCGACCAGTGGCGTGAGGAAACGCCGACGGCGCTCAGCGTCGTCGAGCGGCAGGGCGAGCAGGTGCACGAGCTTGGTGTAGGCGGCTTCCGGCGTCATGGTGTCCCCCGACAGCACGTCGGCGTCCGCCAGGCCGCGCCCGGCGGCATAGCGGCCCAGCGTCACGCCGCCGGTGGGACATTGGCTGACCGCAGCGAGCAGCTTGCCTTCTCCGCTGGCTTGGGCGAGGACGCCGAGCAGCGCCGGGTCGTCCGGGGCGTTACCGCCGCCCCACACCTCCAGCAGCGCTCCCTTGACGCGGTCATCCCTCAGCCAGGCGTCGAGCTGCCAGGCCTGGATGCCCGGCCACAGGGCGATGCGTGCAACGCTGCCGTGGGCCAGGCCACCGGCATAGTCGGCCAGTTCGAAGCGTGGCGCGCCCCGCTGCTGGCTGACCAGGGTGCGAGAGGCAAAGAGCACGGCGTCATCTCCCACCCGTTCACCCAGCAGGGGGTAGTGGGGCGTGGTGAAGGCTTCCTGGGCGCCCACCTTGCGGCTGCGCACTCCGCGCAGGAGGCGGCCACCAAAGGCCACGCCCACCTCCTGCAGCAGCGGCTGAGCGGCAAAGCGCAGGGCCAGCTCGATGTTGTCCCGAGCGTCGCTGCCGTCGGCATCCAGAGGACGCATGGCGCCGGTCACCACCACAGGACGGTCGAGACCCTGCAGCTGGAAGGCGAGGCTAGAGGCGCTCCACGCCAGGGTATCGGTGCCGTGCAGCACTACCACGCCGGCATGCTCGGGCAGGGCTGCAGCGATCTCGCGGCCCAGGCGCTGCCAGTCGGCCGGGGTGGCGCCGCTGGAGTCGATGGGGTGGGGGCTCTCGCGCACCACGAAATCGGGCAGGCTGGCATGGCTCGAGGGTGGCAGGGTGGCCAGGGTCTGGTGCAGGCGCCGGGTGAAGTCGGGGCCGGGGGCGAGGCCATGCGGCGTCTCGACCATACCGATGGTGCCGCCCACGTAGAGCAGCAGGACGGGGCGGTCGGAAGCGGGGAAGGCGGACATGGCGACTCCTGGCAGTGGGAGGGAGAAGGGCGTCGGCGGCCATCATAGCGCCTTGCGCTTCGCGACTCACGGCGCCGGCCGGGAGGTGGGGGCCTCTCAGCGGGTGATCAGCCGGCCGGTTTCATCGACATCGAGTCGGCGGTTGCGTCCGGCCAGCAAGGCAAAGCCGGCGGCCAGAGCGACGATCAGCAGCAGCACCGTGGTCACCGCGGTCAGGGAGACCGCGAACTGCAGCAGCAGCCCCACGGCCAGCGGTCCCATGGCGGCCAGGGTATAGCCGCCACCCTGGGCGAGGCCGGAGAGCTTGCCCGCCAGGCGGGGCGTCGCGGTGCGCAGCACGATCAGGCTGAGTGCCAAGCTGAAACAGCCGCCCTGGCCGAGGCCCAGGAGGACGACGCCGCCCCAGCGCCAAGCAAGCGGGCCCAGCAGCAGCAGCCACAACCCGGCGGCGACGCTGCCGAGCACCAGCAGCAGCGCCGGACGCTGGTCGCGGCCCAGGCGTGCCAGCCAGGGGGCCCCCAGGGCGGACACGAGCTGCACCATGACCGAGGCGGCCATCATCCAGCCGGCCTGGACATCGCTGTAACCGCGCGCCTGCAGCAGGGTGGGCAACCAACCGAACACGATGTAGGCCAGCGAGGACTGGGTGCCCATGAGCAGCATGACCTGCCAGGCCAGCGGCTGGGTGAGGAGTTGACGCAGCGAGCCGCCTGCAGCCGAGGGCGGCGGCGGTTCTCGGCGCGGCATGAGGCGCAGCCAGGCGGCCATTGCCACCCCGGCGAGCAGTGCCCAGCTGACCAGGCTGGCCCGCCAGCCGCCGAGCCACTCGGCAAGGGGGATGCTGAGTCCGGCGCCCAGTGCGCCACCCAGGCACAGCGCCATGGTGTAGACGCCGGTCATCAGGTCGGCGCCTCCCGGAATCTCGCGCTTGACCAGCGCCGGGAGCAGGGTGCCGGCCACGCCGATGGCGGCGCCCACCAGGAGGGTGCCGAGAAAGAGCAGGGCGCTGGGGGGCAGGCCGCGCAGGGCCAGACCGACGACCAGAACCCCGAGGGCCAGACCCAGCGCGCGCTCGGCACCCAGTCGCTTGCTCAGCCAGGGAGCCAGAGGGGCAAACAGCCCCAGGCAGAGCACCGGCAAGGTGGTCAGAGCACCGATGGCCAGCGGCGGGAGGCCGGTGTCCTGCTGCACGCGAACCAGCATCGGAGCCAGGGAAGACAGGGCCGGGCGGAGGTTGAGGCCCACCAGCACCATCAGCACGAGAAAAAGGCCGAGGCGCTGGCGGTCCCCGCTAGCGCTTGTTGTCATCGTTTCGCCACTCCCTTCCCTGGCGAATCCGCGAGGGTGGCTGGGTTTTGTCGTCCTTGGGGGTCAGCAGTGGATCCTCGTCGGCGCCGTAGACGCCGAACTTCACCACCCCCGGGTCGGCACTGGAGCGGACCTGGCGACGAATGGCCGAGACATCCTCAGTGCTCACCAGCAGGGTTTGGCCGCCCTGAACCTGCCGCTGCACGGTCAGGTGGCCATCAAAGGTCCAGCAGCGTTGGGGCACCTGGGCCACGTCCCAGACGCGGCCCTGCCAGTAGGCTCGCCCCTGGGCATCGAGGCCGAGCGCCTCGATGGGCACCAGTGCCGCGAAGAGCCTGGCGTTGAGGACCAGCCCGATGCCGCTCATCTTGACGGCGCCCTCGAAGCGGCCGGCCGGGAGCTGGGCCAGCACCTCGCTGCGTTTGCCCATCGGCTCGACGCTGCCCTGCCCGCACAGGTGCAGGAGGCCATCGTCGATCTGCTTGATGACCCACACCGGCACCGGCTTCCTGCCGGTTAACCACCTCAGCATGGCAAGGCGGCCTCTCTGAAGGCGGGTTGGTCAGCGATCATGGCGGGGCGGGACTCCTAGGCTCGCCAGTGGATAAAACGCCTACATTGGCACATTTTTCCGGCGCCTGTCATGCGCTGGATCAGGCCTGACGGGCGCGTGTGCGCCGCCGGCGACGCGGTGCTCGGCTCTCGCCATCGCTCTCGCTCCGGCGCGGGGGAGCTTGGCGTCCGCGCGTCTCCTGGGCGCCGCGCGGCTGGCCGCGTCGGCCGTTCTCGATGGGTTCGGGCCTGGCGTTGGGGTCGGGCTCGAAGCCGGGTTCGATGCGTTTCTCCAGGTCGCGCTTGATCAAGCGCTCGATGCCCTTGAGCAATCCGTGCTCGTCGACGCAGACCAGGGACACCGCCTGGCCGTCGCTGCCGGCACGACCGGTACGCCCGATGCGGTGCACGTAGTCCTCGGCCACGTTGGGCAGTTCGAAGTTGACCACGTGGGGCAGTTCGTTGATGTCCAGGCCGCGCGCGGCGATGTCGGTGGCTACCAGCACCTGCAGCTCGCCGCTCTTGAAGGCGGCCAGTGCCCGGGTGCGTGCCGACTGGCTCTTGTTGCCGTGGATCGCCATGGCGGGGATCGCCTGTTTGGAGAGTTGCTCCGCCAGGCGGTTGGCGCCGTGCTTGGTGCGAGTGAACACCAGCACCTGATACCACTGGTGGCGGGTGATCAGGTGGGCGAGCAGGTCGCGCTTCTTGTCGCGATCGACCCGGTAGATCGCCTGGTCGACGGTCTCGGCAGTGGTGTTACGCCGGGCGACCTCGATCTTGGCCGGGTTGTCGAGCAGCTTGCCGGCCAGTGCCTGGATCTCGTCGGAGAAGGTGGCTGAGAAGAGCAGGTTCTGGCGCTTGGCGGGCAGCACGCGCAGGATCTTCTTGATGTCGTGGATGAAGCCCATGTCGAGCATGCGGTCGGCTTCATCGAGCACCAGGGTCTCGACCCGCGAGAGGTCGACATGGCCCTGCTGGTGCAGGTCGAGCAGGCGGCCGGGGGTCGCCACTAGTACGTCCAGGCCGGGGCGAAGGGCGTCCACCTGGGGCTGCTGGCCGACGCCGCCGAAGATCACGTGGCTGCGCAGGGTCAGGTGGCGGCCGTAGTCGGCCACGCTCTCGCCCACCTGAGCGGCCAGTTCGCGGGTCGGTGTCAGCACCAGGGCGCGCACTTGGCGCTTGCCGGGACGCGGTCCCGTGGCCAGGCGTTGCAGCATGGGCAGGGTGAAACCGGCAGTCTTGCCGGTGCCGGTCTGGGCGCTGGCCAACAGGTCCCCGCCCTCGAGCACGGCGGGTATCGCCTGGCGTTGGATCGGGGTCGGGGTGGTGTAGCCTTGTGCCTCGACGGCACGCAGCAGTTCGGCCCGCAGGCCGAGTTCGGAAAAGGTCATGCGTTCTCCGCAGGAACGTCACGGCCACGCCATGCGGCGGCGCGCATGGCCAGTCCCGGGCCGGGGCGTGAGGAAGTCGGAATAGGATGCGGCAGGAGGGACTACGTTGTGCCGCGGCGGGCAGTATGCCACAGCCTGGCGCCCGGCGCAGCCTTTACCGCATTCCGCCTGGGCGGGGGGTTACTCTCGACGGCGAAGGGCCGTGCTGATGGCATCGGCGACCTGCTTCCAGCTCTCGCCCAGGGCGCGCACCAGGGCTGGGTAGCCGTCGCTGGCCAGTTCGGTGGTGGCGCGGAAGTCTTCGACGATCAGGGACTCGCCGTCGCTGTCTCGCAGCTGCCACTGCCCGGCGACATGGGCCGTGCCGTCGTAGTGGCCCTGGAAGCGGTCGACATCGAGCGCCAGGGTCAGGACGGGACCGGGAGAAGTATCGTCACTGCGCAGCACGCGCGTATCGGGGAGGTTGGCGGCCAGGCGAGCGCGCAGGGTGCGCTCCAACTGGAGTGGGAGCGGCTCGGCCCAGACATGGCTGCGCGCTTCGTTGAGGGTGATGTCGTCCAGCTGCAGGACGATGCCTTCGACGTCCAGGTAGCGAGCCAGGCGCGGCGTCTGAACCCGCAGCAGCTGCGCGGGCGAGGCGGGCGGTGGCGACACCGCCGCGAGGTCCGCCGGCAGCGTATAGCGCTGCGCCGGCGGGGAGGAGGTGGCACAGCCCCCCAGCCACAGCAGGGGAGCCAGGGCGGCGACCAGGATAAGGGCTCTTTTTGCGGTATCCATCCTTGCCTGTCTCCTTGTTCACGGCTGGCGCGGCGCGCGGGGCAGCGGGTCGCTGGTTTCCAGGCTGTCGAAGAGCAGGGCGCGCGGGTTCTCGTTGAGGGTGCGGGCCACCGGCTGGAGATCGCGCAGCAGCCGCTCGAGTCGTCCCAAAACGCCGGTCAGTTCGCGATAGGCGGTGGAGTCGGGGTTCAGCCCCTGCAGCGTATCGCGGAGTTCCTCCAGGGTGGTGTTGAGGTTGCCTGCAACCTGGCGCGTCGCCGGATCCTCGAGCAGCGATTGCAGCGAGCGAGATACCTCGCGCACTTCGGCGAGCATCGCCTCGGAGGCTGCCAGGTTGCGGTCGAGACCGGTCAGCAGGGGTTCGACCTCGAGGGCGTTGAGCTTGTCCAGCAGTGCCGTGACCTGGGCCTCGATGCGGGCGAATCCCCCTGTGGTGGTGGGGAAGACCTGGCGCTCGGAAAAGGTCTTGGGTGTGTGCTCGCCGGCCAGGTCTTGCTGGAAATTGATGTCGACGAAGAGCGCGCCGGTCAGCAGGTTGCCGCTCTTCAGCGAGGCGCGCAGCCCCCGGTCGAAGAGCCGGTCGAAGCGCTCGCGCCACTCCTCCAGGTCGATCTCCTGGTTCTCGATGCCCAGCCGCTGTGGCTCGATGCGTACCAGTACCGGGATCGAGAAACTGCTGCGCGAGTCGGGCTGGGTGGCGGTGAAATTCCACGGCACGGCGGCCACGGTGCCGATGCGCACACCGCGGAACTCCACCGGGGCGCCGCGGGACAGGCCGCGGACCGTGTCCTCGATCAGCAGCACGTACTCCAGGTAGCGGCTGAAGGTCCCCTGGCGGGCGCTCTCCTCGTCGACATAGAGGGTGAAGGTGGCATCGGGCTCCACCGGCCGGCCGCGCGGCAGCTCTTCGGGTACGCCGAAGGTGATGCCGCCGCCCAGCAGCGCCTCCAGGGACTCGACGTTGACGCGTACGCCGTCGGCATCCAGCCGCAGGTCGATACCGCTGGCCGACCAGAAACGCGTGCTGTCGGTGACCAGCTCGTCGTAAGGGCTCTCGATGAACACGCGGTGGTGCATGCGCTGGCTCTGCGGATCGAAGCGTGCTTCCTCCACTCGGCCTACCGTGTACCCTTGGTAGGTGACCGGATCGCCGGTGCTCAGCGAGTTGCCGAGCTGGCTGACCAGGTTGAGGCGGAGCCCGGCGGCGTCCGCTGGGGCCACGGGGGGCTGGTCGCTGACTTCGAATTCCTGCGCCTCGCTCTCGGCCGTGCCAGGCTCGAGCTGGATGTAGGCGCCGGAAAGCACGGTGTTCAGGCCGCTGATGCCCTCACGCCCGATGCGCGGCTTGACCACCCAGAAGCGGCTGTCCGCCTTGAGCATGTCGTCGGTCTCCGGTTCCATGCGCGCCGTGATCACGGCGTGAGAGAGGTCGTCGGCCAGCTGCACCTTCTCGACGCGGCCCACTTCCACGTTACGTGTCTTGATCAGGGTGCTGCCGGCCTCGATGCCCTCGGCGTTGCTCATGATCAGGGTGATCTGGGGGCCGCGGCTGCGATAGTTGTCATAGACCAGCCACAGGCCGATCAGGATGGCCACCAGGGGGACGATCCAGATCGGCGATAGGCGCGACTGGGGCGTGGGGCGGGCGCGGTGCATGTTGTCGGGTGTGTCGGCATCGCGGCGTGAATCGTTCATTGGACGCCTCCTTGCTGCGGGTCCAGTCGAGGCGTGGACCGACGGGGTAGGGGCGGATCCCAGATCAGGCGGGGATCGAAGGTCATGGCGGCGAGCATGGTCAGCACCACCACGCCACCGAAGGCCAGGGCCGCCGGCCCCGGGGTGATGGACATCAAGGTGCCGGCGCGGATCAGGGCCACCAGGATCGCCACCACGAAGACGTCCACCATGGACCAGCGGCCGATGAATTCGGTCAGTCGGTAGAGCCGGGTTCGGGCCACGCCATTGAGTTCGTCACTGCGCGACACCACCAGGCACAGCCAGGCCAGGGCCACCAGCTTGCCGACCGGCACGATGACACTGGCCACAAAGATCACCGTGGCCACCGGCCAGGAGCCCATCTGGACCAGTTCCACCACGCCGCCAATGATGGTCGAGGGCGAGGCGTGGCCGAGGCTGGTGGTGGTCATGATGGGATAGAGGTTGGCCGGCAGGTACAGGATGCTGGCGGCAGCAAGCAGTGCCCAGGTGCGCTGCAGGCTGTAGGGGTGGCGCGCGTGCAACCGTTCGCCGCAGCGTACGCAGTGTCCGTGCCCTTCACGCGATAGGCGATTGACCAGCCCACAGGTCGGGCAACCGGTGAGCCCCTGGGGCGCCGCCGTGGTGCCGGTACGCGCCCCGCCAGGAGCGCGCGGTTCGCCGGCCAGCGAGAACCACAGCCAATCGGAATCCACCGACTGGGTGGTTACCAGCAGCAGCAGCGCGAAGGTGCAGAAGGCCCAGAAGGCGATGCCCAGCTCCACCTGGGCCATGCCGGAAATCTTGATCAGGCTGACCAGGGCACCAACGATGAAGACGTCGGCCATCATCCAGGGGTGCAGATGGGCCAGCGATCGGGCGATACTGCGCCCGGCTGGTAGCGGAGTGCCCCGCAGCAGTCCGAACTGCAGCCAGATGACGCCGATCAGGTAGACCGCCGGCAGCACCACGATGGAGAGAATTACTGCAATGGCGACCACCGGCTGCTGAAAGCCGATCAGGGTGGTGGCGGTCTCGGTCAATTCGATGCGATTGCCGATGCCTCTCACCGTGAAGCTGACGAACGGAAAAGACACGGCGACGACCAGGGCCACCATGGCCGCGATCGCCAGCGCCATGCTGCGCTGGGCCGGATAGCGGTGGCGAGTCACCAGGGTGTGTCCGCAGCGCGGGCAGTCGGCCTGTTCGCCCGGTCGCAGTGCTGGCAGAGCGACCAGCCAGTCGCATTCGTGGCAGGCTCGCAGGCGTCGCCGAGCGCGGTTTGCCTCGGGCGGCGAGCGATCCACGAGCGGAGCACTGGGCGGCAATGAGGTGAGGGGGTGAGGTAGCCTGGGCACCGACAATGACGACCTGATGGTGAACGAAAGGCGCGAACCCGCGTCTGCCGGTCCGAGCGCGGCCGGTTGGGAAAGTGTGACACGTTGACGCGGGACGTACCATAGACAAACATTCGCGAGCGAATGTGAACAAGGAGATGACATGATCCTTCCCGCCATGGCGGTCGCCGCAGGCCTGATACTGCTGGTATGGAGTGCCGAACGCTTTGTGGACGGTGCGGCAGCAACCTCGCAGCGCCTGGGGCTCTCGCCGCTGTTGATCGGCATGCTGGTAATCGGCTTCGGCACCTCCGCCCCCGAGCTGACGGTCTCGGCCCTGGCCGCGGGGCAGGGCAATCCTGGCCTGGCCCTGGGCAACGCCTACGGTTCCAATATCGCCAATATCGGCCTGATCTTGGGGCTGGTGGCCTTGCTGTCGCCGCTGGCAGTGCATTCCAGCGTTGTTCGTCGCGAGTTGCCGGTACTGGGAGCCGTGACACTGCTCTCGGCACTGCTTATGGGGGGCGGGTTGATCGGGCGGCTTGAGGGGGTGCTGCTGCTGGCGCTGCTGGCCGCCTTCATCGGCTTCAGCATCTTTCAGGCTCGGCGCGGCGAGCGTGATCCCCTGGCTGATGACACGCAGGAGAGTCTGGCGTCGCACCCCATGTCGCTCAAGGCGAGCCTGACCTGGACGCTGGTCGGTCTGGTCTTGCTGATCGCCAGTTCGCGACTGCTGGTGTGGGGCGCGGTGGCTATCGCCGAGGGGTTCGGGGTCAGCGACCTGATCATCGGTCTCACTGTGGTCGCTGTGGGGACGTCACTGCCGGAACTGGCCTCGTCGATCAGCGCGCTGCGGCGCCGCGAGCACGATTTGGTGCTGGGCAACGTGGTGGGCTCCAACCTCTTCAATACCCTCGGCGTAGTGGGCGTGGCCGCGCTTATCACACCCATCGAGGTGGCGCGCGAGGTGTTGCTGCGCGACTGGACGCTGATGACGGCCATGACCGCCCTGATGGCGGTGTTCGCCATGGGCTGGCGAGGGCGCCCGGGGCGGATCAATCGCCTGGAGGGGGTCGCGCTGCTGACGCTGTTCGTTGCCTACACCCTGTTCATGATCCGACTGGTGGTGACGGGGCCCGGTTCTTGACACCCCCTCTGCGACAACCCGACACGTGGGGAAATGGAGAATCCCCCGTGTCGGGTTGTTGCGCATGGCCTAGACTGGGCGGGCGCAAGGCGCGTCGACGCTGACTCACCGCCGCTTGGCAAGAGGCAATCGTCATGGAATTAGACCCCCTCCTGCTGTCACGACTGCAGTTCGCATTCGTGGTCTCTTTTCACGCCATCTTCCCGGTGTTCACCATCGGGCTGGCCTCCTACATCGCCCTGCTCCACGGGCTCTTTTACCGCACCGAGAATCCCGTCTGGGACCGCCTGGCCCAGTTCTGGACCCAGGTCTTCGCCGTGGTGTTCGGCATGGGGGTGGTGTCAGGCATCGTCATGTCCTTCCAGTTCGGCACCAACTGGAGTCATTTCTCCCAGGCAGCCGCCAATTTCCTGGGGCCGGTGCTCAGTTATGAGGTGGTGACCGCCTTCTTCCTCGAGGCGGCGTTTCTGGGGGTGCTGCTGTTCGGTCGTGGCAAGGTGCCCCAGGGCGTGCACCTCTTCGCGGCGGTCATGGTGGCGCTGGGGACCTTTGTCTCATCGTTCTGGATCCTCTCCGCCAACAGTTGGATGCAGACCCCGGCCGGCACAGTACTCGCCGATGGCCACTTCCGCGTGACCGACTGGGGCGAGGCGATTTTCAATCCCTCCTTTCCTTGGCGTTTCGCCCACATGGTGATGGCCTCCTTTCTCACCGGCGGCTTCGTGGTGGCCGGGGTGAGCGCCTGGTACCTGCTGATCGGGCGCGATGTGGCAGCCAATCGCCGCGCGCTCTCCATGTGCCTGTGGCTGCTGCTGGTACTGACGCCCGCCCAGGCGGTGATCGGCGATTTCCACGGCCTCAATACCCTGGAGCACCAGCCCACCAAAGTGGCCGCCATGGAGGGCAACTGGCAGACCCAGGCCAACGTGCCGCTACTGCTGTTCGCCTGGCCCGACCGGGCGGCGCAGACCAACCATTTCGAGGTGGGCATTCCCAGCCTGGCGAGCCTGATCCTGACCCATGAGGCCGACGGTGTGGTCCCCGGCATCGGCGAGGCACCGCCCGAAGAGCAGCCGCCGGTCTGGCTGGTGTTCTGGGCGTTTCGCGTGATGGTGGGGCTCGGCTTTCTAATGATCGGCGTCGCGCTGGCCGGGCTGTGGCTGCGCCGTGGCGGTCGGGTCTACGCCCATCGCGGCTTCCTGCAACTGCTGAGGGTGATGAGTGTGACGCCGTTCATCGCGGTGCTGGCGGGGTGGATCGTCACCGAAACGGGGCGTGCGCCGTGGCTGGTCTACGGCCTGATGAGCCACGCCGAGGGGCTGACTCCGTCGCTCACCGGTGGCATGGCGCTCTTCACCCTGGTGGGCTACGTGCTGGTCTATGCCGTGGTCTTCTGGTCCGGCCTCTATTACCTGACCCGTGTGGTGCGCCAGGGCATGCTGCCCGAATCTGAGCCCCATCCCGAGGAGGTCGAGCATGCCAAGCGCCCCTTCTCGGCGGCCCATGCCCCCTTCGATCGCGATGCCGCGCCGACCTGGAAGGAGTGAGCCATGGAACTCTTCGATCTCTCGCTGATCTGGGCGCTGATCATCGGCTTTGGCGTGATCATGTACGTGCTGATGGATGGCTTCGACCTGGGCCTGGGCATCCTCTATCCCTTTGCCCCCGACGAGCACGCCCGCGATGTGATGATGAACTCGGTGGCCCCGGTCTGGGACGGCAACGAGACCTGGCTGGTGCTGGGCGGCGCCGGCCTGCTGGGTGCCTTTCCGCTGGTCTATTCGGTGTTCCTGCCGGCGCTCTACATCGGCGTCTTCCTGATGCTGGCGGGGCTGATCTTCCGCGGTATCGCCTTCGAGTTCCGCTTCAAGGCCCAGCGCAGTCGTCGCTGGTGGAATCGTGCCTTCTGCTGGGGCTCCGCCGTGGCCGCCTTTGCCCAGGGCGCCGTGGTGGGGGCCTATATCCAGGGTTTTGCCGTGCAGGATTTCGCCTACGTGGGCGGGCCCCTGGACTGGCTGACGCCCTTCACGGTCGTGACGGGGATCGGCTTGATGATCGGCTATGCCCTGCTGGGAGCCACCTGGCTGATCCTCAAGAGCGAGGGGCACGTCCAGGCGTGGGCCTATCGCATCACGCCACGGCTGCTCGCGGCGGTGCTGGCGATCTTCGTGGTGATCAGCCTGTGGACGCCCTTCATCGACCCGGCGGTGCGCAGCCGCTGGTTCGACCACCTCCAGCTGATCTGGATCCTGCCGGCCCTGGCGCTGGCCTGTGCAGTCTGGCTGTGGCGTGCCGTGCGTCGCCGCCAGGAAGGTCAGCCCTTCGTGGCGACCCTGGGGCTGTTCGTCTTCACCTACCTGGGGCTGGTGGCCAGCAAGTGGCCGGTGATCGTGCCGCCGGATCACACGATCTGGGATGCCGCTTCGGCGCCGGAATCGCAGCTCTTCCTGCTGATCGGGGTGCTGTTCGTCATCCCCATCGTGCTGGCCTACACGGCCTGGACCTACTGGGTGTTCCGCGGCAAGGTCCGCGCCGACGAGGGCTATCACTGAGCCATGGCCGGTGACGGTGAGTCGCGTCGCTGGCTGGCAGCCCAGGCGGCCGCCCAGCGGGGCTGGCTGCGGCTCGCCGTGCTCTCGGGCCTGCTGGCCAGCCTGCTGACCATTGCCCAACTGGGCCTTTTGGCGTGGATTCTCAGTCAGCTGCTGGTGGAAGGGTCGGCGCTCGACTCGCTTGGTGGCGCCTTTCTCGCGGTGGCGGGCTGTCTGGCGCTGCGTGCCCTGGCGCAGTGGGGCCAGGAGATGGCCGGGCAAGAGGCGAGCGAGCGTGTCCGTCGTCGCGTGCGGACCGAGTTGCTCGACCATTTGGCGGCGCTCGGTCCGGTGCGGGCGGGAGCGCATCACCCGGGCGGGGTGGCGAGCCAACTGGTCGAGCAGGTCGATGCCTTGGACGGCTACGTCGCCCGGTTCCTGCCGCACTGCTACCTGGCGCTCGCCGGCCCGCTGACGATCCTGGCCGTGGTGGCGTGGCTCGACTGGCTGGCGGCGGCCTTCCTGCTGCTCGCGGCCCCCTTGATTCCCCTCTTCATGGCGCTGGTCGGTGCCGGGGCGGAGCGCGTCAACCGCGAGCAGTTCGCTGCCGTGACCCGACTGTCGAGCCACTTCCTGGATCGCGTGCGCGGCATGACCACGCTGCAGCTGTTCGGTCGCACCGCCGATGCAACCCGGGAGGTGTACACCGCGGCCGACCACTACCGGCGACTCAGCCTGCGCCCGCTGCGCCTGGCCTTTCTCTCCTCGGCGGTGCTGGAGTTCTTCGCGTCGGTGGCGATTGCCGTGGTGGCCATCTATGTGGGGTTTGGCCTGCTTGGCTACATCGACTATGGCCCCTCGCCCGAGCTCACCCTCTTTTCGGGGCTGCTGGTGCTGCTGCTGGCGCCGGAGTTCTTCCAGCCCCTGCGCAGCCTGGCCCAGCACTACCACGATCGTGCCGCGGCGATCGGTGCAGCCCAGGGCATGCTGGCACTGCTGGCCGAGCCCGCCCGCCCCCGGCATCAGCGACAGGGGCCCGCGCCCCGTGGCGATGCCCGGGTCGAGCTGGTCGGTGTGGCGCTGAACCATCCGGGCAGGGGGCGGGTACTCGGCCCGCTGGACATCCGGGTGGCGCCAGGCGAGACGCTGGTGATCACCGGCCCCTCGGGGGCCGGCAAGTCATCACTGCTGCAGTTGCTGGCCGGCTTCGTTGCCCCGGACTCGGGGGTGCGCCGTGCGCTGCCCGGCCTGCGCCTGGCCTGGCTGGATCAGCGCCCCTGGCTCGTGCAGGGCAGTCTGGCGGAAAATCTCCGCCTGACGGCCCCCTCTGCCAGCGATGCCCAGCTGGTCGTGGCGCTCGAGCGGGTGGGGCTGGGCGAGATGCTGGCCGGCCTGCCGGAGGGGCTGGCGACGCCGCTGGGCGAGCGAGGGGTGGGGCTCTCCGGCGGCCAGGCACAGCGACTGGCGGTGGCTCGCCTCTTCCTGAGTGATGCCGACCTGGTGCTGCTCGACGAGCCCACGGCGAGCCTGGACGAGGCAAGCGAAGCGAAAGTGGTGGCGGCCCTGCAGGCACTGGCTGTAGACGGGCCTAGTCTGGTCATTGCCACTCACCATCCCGCCCTCATGCGTCTGGCGACGCGGCATCGGGTCATCGAGGCGGGGCACTTCGTCGCCGCGCCCGCCGGGGAGGCGAGCGATGCGTGATCCGCTGGGTGTGCAGGCGTTGCGCCCCTGGCTGCGATTGCTGGGAGAGCACCGGCGGCGTCTCTGGGGCGGCGCTGGCCTGCTGGCGCTTACGCTGGGCGCCGCCATCGGTCTGCTGGCGCTCGCCGGCTGGTTCATCACCGCCAGCGCCTTGACGGGCCTTGCCATGGCGGCTGGCCTGGCAGCGAGTCTCGATGTGCACCTGCCCGGGGGCGGGATTCGCGCCTTCGCCATCACCCGTACCGTGGCGCGCTACCTGGAGCGGCTCTACAACCACGATACCGTGCTGCGTCTGCTGGCCGACCTGCGAGGCCGCCTGTTTGCCGTGCTGTCGCGCCTGGATGCTCGCACCCTGGCACAGCAACGGGCCAGCGACTGGCTGACCCGCCTGATCGCCGATATCGACACCCTGGATGGTCTCTATCTGCGGCTGCTGGCGCCGCCGCTGGTGGCCCTGGGGCTGATCGGCCTGCTGGCGGCCTTTGTGGCGTTGTGGGTGCCCGCCGCGGGGGGACTCCTGGGTGCTGGCCTGCTGCTGGCCTGGCTATGGCTGACCGCCGGGCAGGCCAGGCTCGGCCTGGCGGCGAGCCGAGGCCGGGTGGCGCAACGCCAGCGGCTGCGTAGCCTGGCCGTCGAGCACCTGCAGGGTCTGGCCGAGCTCGAGGCACACGGTGTGACCGGGCGCCATCGTCAGCGCCTGGCCGCCTGCGAAGCCCGGCTGCAGGCGGACCAGCGTCGCCTCGCCCGATACACGGCCCTGGGCACGTCGCTGGTGGGTTTGGGGGTCGGCCTGGCCATGCTGGCGACCCTGTGGCTGGCCGCGGCGGCCTGGCAACGCGGTGAAATCGCAGGGGCCGTGATGGTGATGCTGCCGCTTGCCGTGCTCGCCCTTGGCGAGGCGCTGGCCCTGCTGCCCGGCGCCTTCACCCAGCTGGGCGCGACCCGTGCCGCCGCCGAACGTCTCAATGGCCTGGCGGAAGCCGGAAAGGGCGCAGCCACGGGCGGCACTGAGCCGCTGCCCGGCGGTGCCCCGTCGCTGACGCTGGGCGGGGTGTGCCTGCACTACCCGGGGGCATTACAGCCGGCGCTGGAAGCGGTGTCGCTGAGCCTGGGTGCGGGGGAGCGGCTGGCCGTGACGGGGGCTTCGGGCGCCGGCAAGAGCAGCCTTGCTGCGCTGCTGTCACGCCAGCTTGCGCCCGATGCGGGCACCATCCACTTTAACGAAGTGGCCTTGCCGGCGATCGACGAGGGCGCGCTGCGTACGCAGGTGGCGCTGCTGGGGCAGCGGGTCGATCTCTTCCAGGGGAGTCTCGCCGAGAACCTGCGGATTGCCGACCCTGGCGCGGATGACGCCAGCCTTGGACGGGCGCTCGACTGGGTGGGACTGGGCGAATGGGGCGAGTCCCTGCCGCATGGAATGGCGACCCCGGTGGGCGAGGGCGGTCGGGCGCTTTCCGGCGGCCAGGCACGGCGCCTGGCCCTGGCGCGGCTGTGGCTGCGCGATCCGGGGCTGGTGCTCCTCGACGAACCCTTTGCCGACCTCGATACGGCGACCGTCGAGCGGCTCGTCCCGCGGCTGGACACCTGGCTGGCCGGGCGCACGGTGGTCTATCTCCTCCATCGCCTCGACGACGGCCCCGCCTCGCCCCCCGGAGTCACCCATCGGGCACATCTGGTGGCGGGACAGCTGACGCACTTTGCGCCAGGTTGCACGATCGGTCAGGATGAGGGGTAGGCAACAACAACGCGAAACGAGGTGCGCAATGGATGACTTTCTCAGGCGGCTGCCCAAGGCCGAGCTTCACCTGCACATCGAAGGGACTCTGGAGCCGGAGCTGATGTTCGCGCTGGCCCGTCGCAACGGGGTTTCGCTGCCGTATGCCTCGGTTGAGGCGGTGCGTGCCGCCTATGACTTCACCGACCTGCAATCCTTTCTCGACCTCTACTACCAGGGCATGAGCGTACTGCGCACCGCCGAGGACTTCCATGACCTGGCCATGGACTATTTTCGGCGTGCCCATGCCGAGGGGGTGGTGCATGTGGAGATGCACTTCGACCCTCAGGCGCACCTGGCGCGCGGCGTCGAACTCGCCACGGTCATGGAGGGCCTGGGTCAGGCGCGCCGACAGGCCGAGCGCGAGCTGGGGCTCTCCACGGCGCTGATCATGGCTTTTCTGCGCGACCGCTCCCCCGAGGAGGCGATGCAGCTGCTCGAAAAGGCCTCTCCCTACTGGGAGACCTTGGATGCCGTTGGTCTCGACAGCGCTGAGCGCGACCATCCGCCGGCCAAGTTCCAGGCGGTCTTCGAGCGCGCGCGCCGCCTGGGGATACCGCGGGTGGCGCATGCCGGCGAGGAGGGCCCCCCCGAGTACATCCGCGAGGCCCTGGACCTGCTCGATGTGTGCCGCATCGACCATGGCGTACGCTGTCTCGAGGACCCGGCGCTGGTCGAGCGGCTGCGTGATCAGGGTGTGGTGCTCACGGTCTGCCCGCTCTCCAATGTCCGGCTCAAGGTGGTCGAGCGCATCGAGGCGCACCCCTTGCCGCGCCTGCTCGACGCCGGCCTGCGGCTCACCCTCAACTCCGACGATCCGGCCTATTTCGGCGGCGGCATGCTGGCCAACTTCCGCGCCTGCCAGCGCGCCTTCGACTGGTCGAAGTCGACCTTCATTCAGCTGGCCGGTATCGCCATCGAAGCGGCCTTCATGGACGAGACGCGACGACTGTCTCTGCATCGCCGGCTGGCGGAGTGCAGCTGACGGCAGAACCCCACTGACGAAACGCCCCCGGCATTGCCGAGGGCGGGAGGCGTCCTGCGCTGGAAGTGTCGTGATTACGGCAGGGCCGGCACCTCGAAGTCCGGCATCTCGCCGGTGAGGCTGTGCAGGAAGGCGGTGATGTCGGCGACGGTCTCCTCTTCGAGATCGCGATTCAGCATCTCCTGGCCCATGATGCTCACGGCTTCCTCGAGGGTTTCGGTGGCGCCGTTGTTCATGTAGGGGTAGGTGACGGCCACGTTGCGCAATGTCGGAGTGCGGAACTTGTGGCGGTCGCTCTCCTCGCCGGTCACGTCGTAGCGGCCCACGTCGGTGGAGCCTGGCACCTGGATGGCGTGGAAATTGCTGTCAGTGAGCGCCGGGCCGCTATGGCAGGCGATACAGCCGTTGTCCACGAAGGCCACCATGCCGTCCTTCTGCTGCTGGGTCAGGGCTTCCAGGTCGCCGCGAAGGTAGCGGTCGAACGGTGAGTCGGGTGTGTTCAGCGTGCGCTCGAAACTGGCGATGGCCATGGCCAGGTTATTGGCGTTGATCGGATTCTCGTCGTCCGGGTAGGCCTCGGCGAACTTGGTTTGGTACTGCTCGAAGCCTTCCAGCCGCTCCAGGGCCTGCTCGAGATCCATGGCCATTTCGACGTCGGCTTCGATGGGGCCCAACGCCTGGCCTTCCAGGTCGGGTTCACGACCATCCCAGAACTGGGAGCCGAGGAAGCCCGAATTGAGCACCGTCGGGGTGTTGCGCTCGCCGATCTGGCCGTCGTGGCCGGTAGCGCGCGGGATACGGTCGCTCCAGCCCAGTGCCGGGTTGTGGCAGGTGGCGCAGCTGATCACACCGCTGGAGGAGATACGCGGCTCGAAGAACAGCATGTTGCCGAGCTCGATCTTTTCCTGGGTCAGCGAGTTGTCGGCGGGAATCGGCGGCAGATGGGGCAGCGGCTCGAAACGGTCGCGGTAGTCACCCAGACCGTCGTCGGCGGTGGCGGTACCGGCAACGGCGAGGGCACTGCCGAGTGCCACAGCGGCGGCAAGGCGGGCCGGCTTCAGCTTGGCGGCATGGATCATGGTTTTTCTCCCTGATGGACGATGGTCACGGCTCTGCATCGTGTTCCGCTCTCAGCTTATTGGCCGCTCTTGACCATTATCAACCAAGCGTAATACTCGGATAAGTCGCCTCCTTGTCCTGGATCAAATTTTTCATGCCGCCGTTGGTAAGGTTCTGGACAATGTTTGTACTGGATGTCATCACTGCGCCTTCGAGGTGCTCTCAGGAGGTTTCATGGCCCGTTATCGCTATCCGGCCCTGCCCGCATCCGAAGTGACCCCCAAGGCGCTGTTCGAGGCACGCCGTCGCTTCTTGCGCCGAGGCGTCGCCCTGGGGGCAGCGGCGGCCGCGCCGGGATTGCTGTGGCCGCAGGGGGCATCAGCCTGGCAGGAAGCGCTCAAGAGCGAGCTGGACGGAGAGCTGCCCACCCGTCGGATGGCCGGCGGCGAAGCGCTGACCGACTACGAGGATGTCACCACCTACAACAACTTCTACGAGCTCGGCACGCGCAAGAGCGACCCCGAGGTGTTCGCCCACAAGCTCGTTACCGACCCCTGGTCGCTGACTATCGAAGGCGAGGTGGAAAAGCCCGGCACCCTGGCGCTGGAGGATGTGCTGTCACGGGAGGCACTGGAAGAGCGCATCTACCGTCTGCGCTGCGTGGAAGCCTGGTCCATGGTGATTCCCTGGATCGGCTTCCCGCTGCGCGATCTGCTCCAGCGCCATGACCCGACCTCGCGGGCCAAGTACGTGCTTTTCGAGTCGATCCTCGATCCGGACAACCTGCGCGGGCAGCGTCGCTCGATCCTTGACTGGCCCTATCGCGAGGCGTTGCGGATGGACGAGGCGATGCACCCGCTGACGCTTCTCGCCGTGGGCATGTACGGCGAGATGATGCCCAACCAGAACGGTGCCCCGATTCGGCTGGTGGTGCCCTGGAAGTACGGCTTCAAGAGCATCAAGTCGGTGGTGCGCATCGCCTTGACGGAAGAGCGTCCCACCCCCTCCTGGGTGGCGCAGAATCCCGAGGAGTACGGGTTTTACGCCAATGTCAACCCCGAGGTCGACCATCCCCGCTGGTCCCAGGCGCGGGAGCGACGCATCGGTGAGCGGGGCTACCGCGAGACGCTGATGTTCAACGGCTACGGTGACGAGGTGGCCGAGCTCTACGCCGGCATGGACCTGAATCGCCATTACTGACGCGGTGTTGCACCGCCTGACGCAAGGAGAAGGGATGCTCAGCGCGCGAACCCGGATTACCGCCTTTCGCCTGCTGGTGCTGGTGGCCTGTGCCACGCCGGCTCTCTATATTACCTGGCAGTGGTTCTACGGCGATCTGGGGGCAGTGCCCAGCGAGGCGGTGGTGCATTTCACCGGCCGTACGGGGCTCATCCTGCTGCTTACGACCATCGCCTTCGGGCCGGCCTTTCGCCTCACCGGTTGGGTGGGTTTCATGATCGCGCGCCGTCAGATCGGCCTGTGGGCCTTCTTCTGGTTGCTTGCCCACATGCTCAGCTGGATGGGGCTGGACCAGTACTGGGACTGGCCGTGGATCGCCAAGGAAATGGTCGACTTGCCGTATGTTCGCTATGGCGCGGCGGGGCTGGTGTTGCTGGTCCCCCTTGCTGTCACCTCCTTCAAACGGGTTCGCCAGGCCATGGGCGAGCGCGCCTGGCACTGGCTGCACCGCCTGGTCTACGTGTCGGCAGCGCTGGGTGTCACCCACCTGTGGATCCTGACCCGCGCCGACTACCGCATGGCCAGCCTCTTTCTGGGCGTGCTGCTGTTCCTCGTCGTCTTTCGCGTGGGGGACGCCATCGTCCACCGCCGGTGAGACGGCGCTGTCCGAGTCCTCATGGATGTAATCCTCGGCCTGTTGCGGTTTAATGCGTTACACGATGTGACGTAGCGCAGCCGACCAGGGAGGGTTGCCCCTTGAGCCTCAAGACCCGTTTCCTGCTGCTGGCCGCCGGCCTGGTGATCCTGGCCTCGGCGGCTGCCTGGAATGTCTTCCACCGTGTCACCGAGGCGATCATCGCGCAGTGGGGCGAGCGTGTGGCGGCCATTCAGGTCCAGTACGACAGCGGGCGGCTGCTACAGCCGCTGGAACGCGAAATCGCCCTGGCGCAGCAGATGGCCGACTCGCGGGTGCTGCAGCGCTGGGCCAAGGAGCCGGACAACCCGCAGCGACGTGCCCAGGCCTATGCCGAGATGGAGAGCTTTCGGCGCAACTTCCGCGATCGCAGCTATTTCGTCGCCCTAGAAGCGAACGGCGCCTACTACCACAACAATGCGGCCAACGACTATGCCGAGGATCCCTTTCGCTATCACCTGCGCGAGGGGAGGCCGGCCGATGCCTGGTTCTACCGGCTGATCGAGGAGGGGCGCGACTTTCATCTCAACGTCAATCCCGACGTGGAGCTCGGCGTCACCAAGCTGTGGATCGACGTGCTGATGCGCGACGACAGCGGCGAGATCCTCGGGGTGGTAGGCACCGGCATGGAACTCGAGGGCTTTCTCGCGGAGATCGTCGACATCGAGCAGCCGGGCATCACCACGATGTTCGTGGACTACAGCGGCGCCATCCAGCTCTATCGCGACCGCCGCCTCATCGATTACGCCAGCTTCGTCAAGCCCGAGGGCCAGAAGCGTACCCTCGACCTGCTCATCGACCTGCCGGAGGATGCCGCCGCACTCGACGCCCTGATGCGCGAGTTGCGCGACACGCCGGATCAAGGCCCCAAGGTACGTACTGCCTTCGTTACCGTGGAAGGCGAGCGGCAGCTGGCCGGTGTGGCCTATTTGCCCAGCATCGGCTGGTTCGAGGTGACGCTGCTCGACCTGGGAACGCTGATGCCGTTGTCGAGCTTCACGCCGGTGGCGGTGGTCTTCGTGCTGACCTTGCTGGTCACGCTGCTGGTTTTTCACCTGGCCCTGCGTCGCCAGTTGCTGGCGCCGATGGCGGCGCTGGAGCGTGCCATGACCCGGGTGCGGGAGGGAGATTTCACCGTCACGCCGCTGCCGCGGGCCCGCGGGGAGATGGCGCGCCTCATGCAACACTTCCAGGCCATGGCCAAGGCGATTGGCAGCCATACCGAGGAGCTGGAGCAGCGGGTGCGCGAGCGCACCGAGGAGCTCGAGCGGGTGGCGATCCGCGATCCGCTCACTGGACTGATGAACCGTCGCGGCATGCAGGCGCTATTGGAGGAGGAACTCGAGCGCGCCCAGCGCGAGGCCTCCGTGTTCGGCCTGCTGTGGCTCGATCTCGACCATTTCAAGCAGGTCAACGACACTCGGGGCCATGCCGCCGGTGACCATGCCCTCAAGGCCGTGGCGGACGTGCTGCGTGCCGGCCTGCGCCCCTACGACAAGGCTTCCCGCTGGGGCGGTGACGAGTTCCTTGTGCTGCTCTCGCCTTGCGATGCGACCGTGCTGGATCGCATCGCCGAGCGCCTGCGCCGGGATGTCGCCGCCTCAGTGGGAGACGGCAGCCCGATCACCATCAGCATCGGTGCCTGCCTGGGCGAACCCGGCGAGCGCCTCGAGGGGCTGTTGAAGCGTGCCGACGAGGCGCTCTATCGGGCCAAGGACGAGGGGCGCAATGCTGCCCATGTGGTCGTTTGAGCCGTACTCTTTTGATCCGTACTCTTTTAGCCGTACTTTGAAGCGTGGGGCTACTGGGTCGTCACCAACAGCACCACGCTGAGCGCCGCCGAGACCCACATCGCCGGTTTGATGGCCGCCAGCCGCCCGGTGCACAGCTGGATCATCACGAAGCTCAGAAAGCCGAAGGCAATGCCCAGCGTGATCGAGTAGGTCAGCGGCATCAGGATGATGGCCAGGAAGGCCGGGAAGGCCTGCTCGAAGCGTGACCAGTCGATCTTGCCGATGGGCGCCATCATGAACAGCCCCACCAGCACCAGGGCCGGCGCCGTGGCGATGCCGGGCACCAGCGACAGCAGCGGCGACAGGAACAGAAACGGCAGGAACAGCAGGGCGATGGTCACCGCCACCAGGCCGGTGCGTCCGCCCTGGGCCACGCCGGCGCCGGACTCGATGAAGGTCTGCGCCGCGCTGGTGCCGAGCGGCGCGGCGATCATCGAGGCGAAGGCGTCCACGGTCATGGAGCGCTTGAGGTTGCGCGGGTTGCCATCCTTGTCCTTGAGGTCGGCCGACTCCGAGAGTGCCATGAAGCAGGAGAGCGCATCGAAGAAGTTGGTGAACAGCATGACGAAGATGAACGGCAGGTAGGCCACCTTCAGCGCGCCCCAGATATCCACCTGCATCACCGCGCTGAAGTCGGGCCAGGCGGCAAGGCCGCTCCACTCCACCACGACGTCACCGCCCCACAGCCGACCCATGGGCGTCGCCAGCAGCGTTGTCAGCGCGATGCCCAGGATCAGCGCCCCGTTGAAGCGCATGATCACCATGATGGCGGTGGCCATCATGCCGATGAAGAAGGTGATCAGTGAAGGCTCGAAGCTGCCGAGCGTGACCAGGGTGGCGTCGCTGCCGACGATGAAGCCGGCATTCTTGAAGCCGATGAAGGTGATGAAGAGGCCGATCCCGCAGGTGATCGCGTAGCGCAGGGAGTCGGGAATCGCCTCGATGATCGCCTTGCGCACGTTGAATACGGCGAGCAGAGCGAACATCACGCCGGACCAGAAGACGCAGCCCAGCGCCACCTCCCAGGAGAGCCCCGCGCCAAGCACCAGCGTGTAGGTGAAGAGCGCGTTCATGCCCATGCCCGGTGCCACCAGGATCGGGTTGCGTGCATAGAGGCCCATGGCCAGGCTGCTCATGAAGCTGATCAGCACGGTAGCGGAGAGCGCCGCCGAGAAGGGGATGCCGGCATCGGAGAGGATCGCCGGGTTGACCACGATGATATACATCGAGGCCAAGAAGGTGGCGATGCCCGCCAGAACCTCCGTGCGCAGGGATGAGCCGCGTCGGGTCACACCGAAGTAGCGATCCAGCCAGTGGGTGTCGGTGGGGCGGGAGGCCGCGCCCTGATCGGCAAAGGGAGTTGAGGTCGGTTCCATAGCGGGGATCCCTTGTTGTTGGAGTGGGAGTGCCGTGCGCGCCTTGCGTTGACCGAATGGTCAGAAGGCTTGGCCACAGCCTAGCTGGGTATTGACCGTTTGGACAGGTGTGTTGCGACCAATGGGGTATACGCGACTTCAACGCCAGGGATACAGAAGGGTTCTTGACGATTGTTCCATTCTGTGTGGATTTAGAGTGGGTTAACCGCACTCTAGGCACAGAAAGCCGAGTCGCCGCTTGCCAAAGAGCGGCGACTCGGTGGGTATCAGCTACCGTTGAAGAACTTCCTGTATACGAAACTTCCTCAGCCGTCGCGGCGGTGCTGGCAACGGCCACCGGCCCAAGTTTCGGCAACCGTGCGGTCGTCACCCAGCATCATCAGGGCAAAAAGGGTCTCGCCAAGCGTCCGGCAGCGCGAGGTGCGTCGCGCGAGCAGGGGTGTCGCATGCGGGTCGAGGACCACGAAGTCGGCCTCCATCCCCGGGGCGAGGCGCCCGATGCGCTCGTCGAGTGAGAGCGCCCGGGCATTGCCCAGAGTCAGCCCGTAGAAGCCCTGCCAGGCAGTGAGTGGCTGGTCGCGCAACTGGCCGACCTGGTAGGCCGTCTTGAGGGTAGCCAGCCCCGAGAGGTCGGTGCCGCCGCCCACGTCGCTGGCGTAGGTGACGTTGAGGCCGGCCTCGCGGGCGGCCAGGCGATCGAAGAGCCCGCTGCCGAGGAAGAGGTTGGAGCTGGGGCAGAAGGCGAGGTTGGCGCCGCGATCGGCGAGTCGGCCGCGCATCGCCTGGTCGAGATGGATGCCGTGGGCGAAGGTGCTGCGCGGCCCCACCAGGCCGGACTGCTCGTAGACCGCGAGGTAGTCGCGGCTGCCGGGAAAGAGCTCGGCCACCCAGTCCAGCTCGCCGGTGTTCTCGGCCAGGTGGGTCTGCAGCCACAGGCTCGGGTCATTGCGCAGGAGCCCCCCGGCGGCGTCGAGCTGCTCGCGCGTCGAAGTGGGGGCGAAGCGCGGCGTCACGCTGTAGCCGAGGCGTTCCCGGCCGTGCCAGTCGGCAATCAGCCGTTCGCTGTCGCGGATGCCGCCCAGGGTGTCGTCGGTGAGGGCCTCGGGCGCGTGGCGGTCCATGAGCACCTTGCCGGCGATCATGCACAGGCCGCGGCGCTGGCTGGCGGTGAAGAAGGCGTCCACCGAGACCGGGTGGCTGGAACAGAATACCTGGGCGGTGGTGGTGCCGACGCGCAGCATCTCGTCGAGAAAGGCGTCGGCGAGCGCTTCGGCGTGCTCGCGCTCGGCGAAGCGGCACTCCTCGGGGAAGGTGTACTCGTTCAACCAGTCGAGCAGCTGGCGGCCGTAGGAGGCCATGATCTCCAACTGCACGTAGTGCACGTGGCTGTCGATAAAGCCGGGCATGACCAGCTTGTCTCGATGGTCGAGGATCTCGACGCCCTCGGGGAGTTCGGGGGCCAGGCGAGTGTAGTCGTCCATGGCGCGGATGCGGCCGTTCTCGATCCAGAGGACACCGTCCTCAAAGTGGCGAACGCTGCCCTCGGCCGGGGTATCGCCCTCGCCGGGGTCGTCTTCGAAGCTCAGCAGTTCGGCGCGCAGCACGCGCGTATCGTTGGTCGTCATGAGGTCAGGAGCTCTTCCGTGTCAGCGGTTGTCGGAGCTGATCCGGCGGCAGGCCTGCAAGGAGGCGCTGTAAACCCGTCCCTGGGCGCTACATTCTTCATCCCTGAAGAATGACCTCCCCTTCGGCCTGCCCCCGGCGTCCGATGCTATCGATGTCGAAATCCAGGCTAGTCGTCAGATGGCATGTGGCTTGAACAGCGGGCGCAAGTCAGCCGGATCCAGACCGCGCTGGTCGGCGCGTTCCTCCTGGCCCACCAGCGGCAGCAGCTCGGCGACGGCGGCCAGCGCGATGGCGTAGGGGGTCTTGTCGCCGCCAGTGCCCCCGGCGGCTGTGCCGATGGGGCAGCGCACCGTTGCCAGGGCGGTCGCGTCGTGGCCTGCATCCGCCAGCCGCGAGCGGAAGCTCGCCCACTTGCTCTTGGAGCCGATCAGCCCGATCGAGGCCATGTCGCCGCGGGCGAGCAGGGCATCGATCAGGGTGCGATCCTCGCCGTGGTCGTGGGTCAGCACCAGGGCGTGGCTGCCAGCCGGCAGGGCGGCCACGGCGTTCTGCGAGTCCGGCGCAGGGTGGCACTCGAGCCGCGGCTGGTTGGCGGCCCAGTCGGGAAAGGCGCCCTCACGGCTGTCGTGCCACAGCACACGCCACGGTAGCGGCTCGGCAAGGCGCACGATCTCGCGCCCCACGTGGCCGGCGCCGAACAGGGCCAGGGTCGCGTGACTGCCGGGGAAGACTTCCAGCAGCACGTTGACGAAGCCGCCGCAGCACTGGCCGCTGCGCCCACCCAGCGAGAAGGCCTCCAGGCTCATGCCCGCTTGACCGTCGGTCAGGCGCTGGCGGGCGGCTTCGATGGTCTGCCACTCGAAGGTGCCGCCGCCCAAAGTATCGTAGACGGCGTCTTCGGTAATCACCATGCGCGCCCCGGGCTCGCGGGGCGTGGAGCCGGCGCTGGTCACTTGAGTGGCCAGCACGTGGGGGCGTCCCTCGCCCTGCAGGCGATGCAGGGCGGCGTGCCAGCTCTCGGGGCGGGTGGCGGTCATGGCGTGTCACTCCTCCCGACAGGCGGCCAATCGCTGTGCCGCGCGCGCAGTGCCTCGGCGGCCAGCAGCACCCGCTCCGGCGTGGCCGGGGTGTCGAGGCGTGGCGCCTCGCGGTAGTCGGCCAGGCTCGCCAGGGCGTCGCGCAGCGCCGACCAAACCGCCATACCGAGCATGAAGGGCGGTTCGCCCACCGCCTTGGAACGGTAGATGCTGGCCATGGAGTTGGGGTGGCCTTCCAACAGTTGGACGTTGAACACCGGCGGCAGGTCGCCGAAGGTGGGGATCTTGTACGTCGCCGGGCCGTCGGAGAGCAGGCGCCCGGCCTCGTTCCACTTCAACTCCTCACTGGTCAGCCATCCCATGCCTTGGATGAAGCCGCCTTCCACCTGGCCCAGGTCGATGGCCGGGTTCAGGGAGTCGCCCACGTCGTGCAGGATATCGACCCGATCGACCTGGTACTCGCCGGTCAGGGTGTCGACGGAGACCTCCGCCACGGCGGCGCCGAAGGCGTAGTAGTAGAAGGGGCGGCCCTGGCCGGTGGCGCGGTCGTAGTGGATCAGCGGCGTGGCGTAGAAGCCCTTCTCGGAGAGCGAGATTCGATTGAGGTAGGCGGCCTGCACCAGTTCGCCCCAGGGGATGCGCCGCTCGCTCTCGCCGTGGCCCGCCACCAGATGACCGGCTTCCAGGCGCATGTCCTCGCGATCCAGACCCTGGTCGGTGTAGAGGTGCTCATGGGCGAAGTCGAACAGGCGCTGCTTGAGCCTGACGCAGGCATCGCGGGCCGCCTGGCCGTTCAAGTCGGCGCCGCTCGAGGCGGCGGTGGGGGAGGTGTTGGGCACCTTGTCGGTGCGCGTGGCGGTGATACGCACCGTGGCGAGGTCAAGCCCCAGTTCGCGGGCCACCACCTGGCAGATCTTGGTGTGCAGGCCCTGACCCATCTCGGTGCCGCCGTGGTTGATCTGTACGCTGCCGTCGGTATAGACGTGCAGCAAGGCGCCGGCCTGGTTGAGGTGTTTGGCGGTGAAGGAGATGCCGAACTTCACCGGGGTGAGCGCCAGGCCGCGCTTGATGACGGGGCTCTCGGCGTTGAACGCGGTGATCGTCTGGCGCCGCGCCCAGTAGTCGCTGCTCGCCTCGAGTTGCTCGACGAGTTCCTCGAGCAGGGCGATCTGATCCACCTGCTGCCCGTAGTGGGTGGTCTGGCGGCCGGGGCGGTAGAAGTTGCGCTTGCGCACCGTCAGCGGGTCTTCGCCGATGCGCCGGGCGATTTCGTCCATCGCCGCCTCGATCACCATCATGCCCTGGGGGCCGCCGAAGCCGCGGAAGGCGGTGTTGGAGGCGGTGTGGGTGCGCGCTCGATGACCGGTGACCCGTGCCGCGCCCAGCGAGTAGACGTTGTCGCTGTGGAACATGGCGCGGTCGACGATGGCCTCGGAGAGGTCCGGTGAGTAGCCGCAGTCGCCGATCACGGTGATCTCCCCGCCCTGGATCACGCCCGCCGCGTCGATACCCAGCCGGTAGCGGTTGTGGAAGGGGTGACGCTTGCCGGTGACGCGCATGTCCTCGGCGCGGGGTAGGCGAACGCGGGTGGCGCGCCCGGTGCGCCGGGCCACCAGCGCGGCGATGCACGCCCAGGGCGAGGCCTGGGTCTCCTTGCCGCCGAAGCCGCCGCCCATGCGCCGCACTTCCACCGTCACCGCATGGAAGGGAATGCCCAGCACCTCGGCGACCAGCTTCTGAGTCTCGCTGGGGTGCTGGTTCGACGTGTGGACGATGACGCCCTCATCCTCGGTGGGCTGTACCAGGCATGCCTGGCCTTCCAGGTAGAAGTGCTCCTGGCCGCCGACGAACTGCTCGGCTTCGATGACATGGGCAGCCTCGGCCAGCGCCTGCTCCAAGTCGCCGCTCTGCTGGACATGGGTGGGGCGCACGAACTCGCCGCGCTCGGCGGCCGCGACGGGGTCGAGGCTCGCCGGTTGCTCGTCGATTTCCACGACGGCGGCCTGGACCGCCTCGCGGGCGGCGCGATGGCTCTCGGCGGCCACGGCGAACAGCACTTGGCCGGCGTAGCTGATCGCCTCGTCGACGAAGATCGGGTCGCCGGGGAACACCGGGCCGATGTCGGTGTGGCCCGGCACGTCATGGAAGCCGACCACGTCGACCACGCCGGGTATGGCACGGACCTTGTCCAGGTCCAGCCGGGTCAGGCGGCCGTGGGCCACCGGCGACAGCCCCAGCGCCAGGTGGAGGCAGTCCGCCGGGGCCTTGAGGTCGTCGATGTAGGCGGCGCGCCCCGTCACGTGCTTGACCGCGCTCTCGTGCGCCTGGGCATGCTGGTGTGAGACGGCAGTGTGCGGCTGCGCGTCCCGGGCCAGCGGACCGTCGCCCTTGATGCGGCCCCGCTGCTCTTCTCGGACCCGTGTCGTGGCGTCATCGAGGTCGGTCGTCTCCCTGGACGGAGCGTCCAGCTTAGTGAGCGTACGCATGGAGCATCACCTCCCGGGGCGAGTCGGTCGTCTCCTGTGCCATGACCAGGCGCAGGCGTTCGAGCAGGTTGGCGGCCGACAGCTGCCGATAGTGGGCGCTGCCGCGAACGTCGGACATCGGCTGGTAGTCGTCGCCCAGGGCGAGGCGGGCGGCCTGGAAAGCGGCCGGCGTCGGGGGCTGGCCTTCCAGGGCGGCCTCGGCGGCGTGGGCACGTTTGGGAATCGCCGCCATGCCGCCGAAGGCCAGGCGCACGTCGCGCAGCACGCCGTCGTCGAGTGTCCAGGCAAAAGCGCCGAGCACCGCGGAGATGTCGTCTTCTCGCCGCTTTGACAGCTTCCACACCTTGAGGGTCCGCTCCGTGTCGGGGCGCGGCAGGAAGACGGCGCGAATGGTTTCGCCCTTGCGCAGCGCGGTCTGCTTGTAGTCAACGAAAAAGTCGTCGAGGGGCAGTTCGCGTTCGCCGTCGGGGCCCGTCAGCCACAGGCGCGCGCCGAGCGCCAGCAGCACCGGCGGGGTGTCGCCGATGGGCGAGGCGTTGGCGATGTTGCCGCCCAGGGTGCCGCGGTTGCGGATCTGCGCGGAACCCAGCCGGTGCAGCAGGTGGGCGAAGGGTTCGTACTGGGCTTCGAGCCAGGGCTCCAGGCGCGAGTAGGTGACGGCGCCGCCGATCCACCAGCCCTCGCGGCCGTCATCCAGGGTGGTCACCTCGATACGGTTGAGCTCGGTGACGCGCGTCACGTCGATCAGTCGTTCGAAACGCTCGAGGCGCTGGGTGACCTCGAGCCAGAGGTCGGTGGCACCGGCCACCAGACGCGCCTCGGGGTGGCGGCGCCGCAGTTCGACCAGTTCGGCGAGGGTCTTGGGCTGGGCAAAGGGGGCATCGGGGGCCGGAGCGGTCGGCTTGGGTGCTGCGGCGTCCAGCCACTGGTGCTGGACGTCGGGATGTTCGCTCATGGTCAGGGCGGCGTCGCGGATTGGCCGATAGCCGGTACAGCGGCACAGGTTGCCGCCGAGCGCCGCTTCGAGCCGCTGCGGAGTGAGCGGAGTCGGCAACTGGCGTTCATCGCCGCGCTGTGCCTCGTGCAACGTGAACAGCGACATCACGATGCCTGGCGTGCAGAAGCCGCACTGGCTGCCGTGACAGGCGACCATGGCCGCCTGGGCGGGATGCAGGGTGTCGCGATCGGCCAGCCCCTCCACGGTCACCAGGTGGCGACCGTGCAGCTGATGGGCCGGGGTGATGCAGGCATTGGCGCTGTGGTAGTGAAGGCGGCCATCGGCATCGGTCTCGCCGATGGCGACGGTGCAGGCACCGCAGTCGCCGGAAGCGCAGCCCTCCTTAGTGCCGGTCTGGCCGAGTGTCTCGCGCAGCAGCTCCAGCACGCTGGTATCGGGAGTGACCTCGCAATGGCGAGGCTGCCCGTTGAGCAGGAAGTCGATCATCAGCGTCTCTTCTTGTCAGGCTTGTCGTGGATCGTCACGGGTCGACGGGGTCAGGGTCTGGCGGTCGTGATTTGTTGACCGAACGGTCAGGATGTTTTCAGCATGGGTCAGATTGCCGCACTTTGCAAGGGCAGGATGGTGGCAGGGCAACGGCCGCGAGGCGACGTTTGCAGGAAGGCCGTCGCTCAGGCACTCTCTTGCCTTCCAAGCAGGCGGGGTATGTCGATGTCGGAGCTGCCAGAAGCAGACAGCGTGAGTTGGCCGCGGACGATGGCCGCGAGCAACGGCGCCACTCGTGAACGCAACGAGCGCGAGATTCTTGCCGCTGCCGAGCGGGTCTTCGCCCGTCACGGCTATCGCGGGGCCAGCGTGCAGGCCATTGCCGAGGCGGCGGGGCTGCCCAAGTCCAACGTCCTCTACTACATGGGCAGCAAGCGGGGGCTCTACGTCCGGTTGCTCGAGCGCATGATGGCGCGCTGGAACGCCCTGCTCGACGACATCTCGGTGGAGGACGACCCGGCCGACGTGCTGGAGGCCTTCATCCGCAGCAAGATGCAGCTCTCGCGTCGACATCCGGAGGGGTCGCGGCTGTTCGCGGCGGAGATCCTCGGTGGCGCCCCTTTTCTGCAGGATTACCTGAGTGGCGAACTGCGCGACTGGGTGCAGGCGCGGGCGCGCATCTTCGAGCAGTGGGCCGAGCGCGGTCTGATGGACCCCGTCGATCCCGTCTGGTTGATCTTTTTGATCTGGTCGGCTACCCAACATTACGCCGACTTCGAAGCCCAGGTGCTCGGCATAACCGGCAAGGATGAACTCAGCGATGCCGACGTCGAGGAGATCACCACCTTTCTGACCCGGGTGATCCTCAAGGGCTGCGGGGTCCGGTCGCGCGAGGCTGAGGCATGATAGAGTAGTAATGGTCCTGTCCGAGCTGAGAGGTGATAGGCAATGAGTACCGCCAAGCAGGATGTCCGCCAGATGCTGGATTGGTTGCCGGAAGATTGTTCTCTGGAGGACATCCAGTATCACCTCTATGTGGCCGAGAAGGTCCAGCGGGGAAGTCGGCGAGCCGAGACAGAAGGGACTTTGAGCCAGACACAGGTGGAAAGGAAGCTTGCCAAGTGGCTCGACAGGTAGAGTGGTCACCCGAGGCGTTGGAAGACCTGGAGCTCATCGCGGAATACATTGAGCGAGACTCTCCGTTTTATGCCTCGGCGGTGGTTTCGAAGCTTGTCGACACGGCTCGTGGCTTGCCCGACCTGCCGGAAATGGGGCGCGTCGTGCCCGAACTCGGCGTGGTTTTTTTGCGCGAATGCTTCGTCTACAGCTATCGCCTGATCTATCGGGTCGATCCTGAGCGTATCCTGGTCCTTGCCGTCATCCACGGTAAGCGCCTGCTGGAAAATACCGGTCGCTTCGACTGACGTGGTTTGAAAGTGCTTCCCATCGATTCCCGTTTGTCCGCCATCCGTGAGGTGCTGGCCGCGCAGTCCCGCGCGCTGCTGGTCGCCGAACCCGGGGCCGGCAAGACCACCCGTGTGCCGCTGGCGCTGCTCGATGAGCCCTGGTGCCGCGGCGGCAAGCTGCTGCTGCTCGAGCCCCGTCGTGTCGCCGCTCGCCTGGCCGCCGGCTTCATGGCGGAAAGCCTGGGGGAGGCGGTCGGGGAGACCGTCGGCTACCGGATGCGTGGTGAAAGTCGCGTCGGGCTCGATACTCGCCTCGAGGTGGTCACCCAAGGTGTGCTGACGCGAATGCTGCAGGAGGACCCGCTGCTCGAGGGCGTGGCTGGGGTTATCTTCGACGAGTTCCACGAGCGCAGCCTGGAGGCCGACCTGGGTCTGGCCCTGGCGCTCGATGCCCAGTCGGTGCGCGACGACCTCCGCCTGCTTGTCATGTCGGCGACTCTGGAGATCGATGCGCTGCTCGGTGTGCTGGGCGCCAATACCCCTGTGATCGATTGCCCCGGACGCAGCTTTCCCGTCGCGACCCGTCACTGGCCGTTGAACAGCCGGGAACCCGTCGCACCCCAGCAGGCTCGTGCCGTACTGGCGGCGCTCGAGGCGCAGGCGGGCGACGCTCTGGTGATCCTACCCGGCGTCGCCGAGATCCACCGACTGGCGCGGGAACTGACCCAGCGGAGGCCCGACCTGGCGATCCGCGAGCTGCATGGCCGATTGCCGCTCGAGCGACAGCGCCAGGCGCTGCGTCCGGAGCCGGCTGGGCAGCGCCGGGTGGTACTGGCCACCGCCATTGCCGAGTCGAGCGTCACCGTCGACGGGGTACGCCTCGTCGTCGACGGCGGTCAGGAGCGGGTGCCGGTCTTTCAGCCACGCACCGGGCTCACGCGTCTGGAAACGCGACGGGTCAACCGCGCCAGCGCCGACCAGCGGCGTGGCCGCGCCGGCCGCCAGGGTCCGGGGCTCTGCGTGAGACTGTGGGCGGAGGAGCAGCCGCTCGTGCCCCACGGCGAGCCCGAGATTCGTCAGGCCGACCTGGCACCGCTGGCCTTCGAGCTGGCGCGCTGGGGGATCAGTGATCCCGGGCAGCTCGATTGGGTGACTTCGCCGCCGTCCGCGCCTCTTTCCGCGGGTCGTGATCTGCTGATCCGTCTGGGTGCGCTGGACGCGGCCTGCCGCCTGACCGAGCTAGGGCGTGCCTGCACCCGCTGGCCCACCCATCCGCGTCTGGCCGTGATGCTCGAGCGGGCGGTCGAGTTCGATGCGCGTCCGCTGGCTTGCGCGCTGGTCGCCCTGCTGGAAGGGCGTGATCTCGACGAAGAGCGCGATCTGGAAGCCTCGCTTCACGCGCGGCTGGCATCGCCGCGCGACTATCGCCAGTGGCAGCGTGATGCCCGGCGTCTGGCCCGCCTTGCAGGCTGCCAGCTGGAAGTGGCAAGCCTGGCGCCGCTGGGTGAGCTGCTGGCGCTGGCCTATCCGGAGCGCATTGCACAGCTTATCGAACCCGGCCGCTTTCGATTGGTGAGCGGCGGGTTGGCGACGCTGCCGGAACACCACCCTCTGGCCCATGCCGAGCTGCTGGTCGCCGTTGAGCTCGACGGCCAGGCCAGCGGGGCGCGAATCTATCGTGGTGTGATGCTCTTGGCCGAGCGCCTTGAAGCGCTCTATCTCGAGAGCTGCGAGTGGCGAGCGAGTATCCAGTGGTCGGAGTCCCAGGGACGGCTCATCGGGGAGGAGGTCCGCGGTCTGGGTGCTGTGGTGCTGGCGCGACGGCCGCTGGCCCGGTTGCCGGCAGAGGCGGTGCGTGAGGCGCTGATCGAGGCCCTGCGGCGTCGTGAAACCCTCTCTTTCGACGAGGCGGCCCTACAGCTTCGCGGCAGGGTGGCGATGCTGCGCCGCGAGTTCGGCGACGCCTGGCCGGACTGGTCCCAGTCCGCGCTACTCGAGCAGCTCGATGACTGGCTGAGCCCCTACCTGGAGGGCAGCACCCGGCTCGAGGCCGTCGACCGGCTGCCGTTGGGGCAGGTTCTCGCTGACTCCCTGGACTGGTCGCTGCGCTCCCGGCTCGACGAGCTGGCCCCCGAGCGTCTCGCCGTGCCCAGCGGTTCACGTCTGCGTCTCGACTACTCACCCTGCCTGGAAGGGGGCGAGCCGGTGCTGGCCGTCAAGCTGCAGGAGGTGTTCGGCTGGCGCGTCTCGCCGCGCGTGGCCGGCGGCCGGGTGGCGGTGCTGCTGCACCTGCTCTCGCCGGCGCGCCGGCCGCTGCAGGTCACGGCCGACCTGGAGAGCTTCTGGATGGGCGGCTACCCGGAAGTGCGCAAGGAGATGCGCGGCCGCTATCCCAAGCACCCCTGGCCCGAGGATCCGCTCACTGCCGAGGCCACCGCACGGACGAAGCGGCGGAGATAGGGCGGCGGCTGGTCATCAGCCGGTCCTGACGTGCTCGCCATCGGCACCGCGCGGCACGGCCGCTCTGCCTCTGGCAGGAGCGCGCCCCCGCAGCACTCGCTTTTCCAGCTCCACGATCAGGAAAATCGCCACGCTGCCGGCCAGGATCACCAGCCAGTGGTCGAGGCCCAGAGCGGCGCTGCCGAAGATGAGCTGCATGAAAGGCAGGTAGGTCCAGCCGAGCTGCAGGGCCATCACCAGGCCGATGGCGATCCACACCGGTCGGCTGCCGAACAGGCCGTCAAGCGAGAGCGCGCTGTTGAGCAGAAAGCGGCTGTTGATCAGATAGGCGGCGCTGCCCGTCACCAGCATGTTTACCGCGCCGGCACGGGCGAGCGCTTCGCTGCCCTGCTGGTAGACAAGGATCCAGGTGAAGAGACCGAAGACACCGGCGAGCAGCAGCACCGAGACAAAGACCACCCGCCACAGCAGGAAGAGGTCGAGCAGGGCGGCCTCGGGGTCGCGGGGGCGGCGCTGCATGATGTCAGTCTCGGCCTTCTCGAAGGCCAGCGCCAGGCCCAGCGTCACCGCCACGACCATGTTCACCCATAGCGCCTGCAGCGGGGTGACCGGCAGCAGGAAACCGCCGAGCACGGCGAGCATGATGGCGAGCCCCTGGCCACCGTTGGTAGGCAGGATGAAGGTGATGGTCTTGCGGATGTTGTCGTAAACCTTACGGCCTTCCTCGACGGCGCCGACGATGGTGGCGAAGTTGTCGTCGGCGAGCACCATCTCGGCAGCCTCCTTGGCGGCCTCGGTGCCCTGAATGCCCATCGCCACGCCGACATCGGCGCGTTTGAGCGCGGGTCCATCGTTGACGCCGTCACCGGTCATGGCGCAGATGCCACCCTTGGCCTGCATGGCCGTGACCAGTCGCAGCTTGTGTTCCGGCGCGGCGCGGGCGAAGACGTCCACCTCGAGAATGCAGGCCTCCAGTTCGGCATCGCTCATCGCTTCGATCTCGCGGCCGGTGAGGGCGCGTTCGGTGTTCGCGAAGCCGAGCTGTTGGGCGATGGCGCGCGCCGTCACGGCATGGTCACCGGTCACCATCACCGGCCGTATACCGGCGGCCAGGCACTGCTTGACCGCTTCGATGGCCTCCTCGCGGGGCGGGTCGAGCAGGCCCACCAGGCCCAGCAACACCAGGCCGTCCTCGACGTGCTCGTCGGCCAGTTCATCGACGCCCTGGGCATCCCGTTCCGCCAGGGCCAGCACGCGCAGCCCGCGTGACGACAGCGCATGGATGCGCGCTTCCCAGGTCTGATGAGCCAGGGTCTCCACGCCGTTCCCGGTGCGCACATGGCGGCACATCTCGAGCAGGCGGTCCGGGGCGCCCTTGACCAGAAGGCAGGCGTTGCCGTCGAGCTGGTGGAGGGTGGCCATGTACTTTCGCTCGGACTCGAAGGGGATGGCGTCTTGACGCGAGTGGTCGCCGCGTAGCCGTCGGGCCTCAAGGCCCCCCTTGGCGGCAGCCACCACCAGGGCGCCCTCGGTGGGGTCGCCATGGATGCGCCAGTGGTTGTCCTCGTGGGCCAGTTCGGCGTCGTTGCACAGCACGCCCACATTGAGGAAGTGGCGCAGGGCAGGGTAGTCGTCCAGGTCGAGCGCATCGGCCAGCGGCGCGTCATCCTCGACCCGGTGGAAGTCGCCCTCGGGGGCGAAGCCCACGCCGTCGATGCGGACTTCGCCTTCCGGCAGCCAGATCGCCTGGGCGGTCATCTCGTTACGAGTCAGGGTGCCGGTCTTGTCGGAGAAGATCGTCGAGATCGAGCCCAGCGTCTCCACGGCGGGGAGACGGCGGATGATGGCGTTGCGATCGGCCATGGCCTGGACGCCCAGCGCCAGGCCGATGGTGACGATGGCCGGCAGTCCCTCGGGGATGGCCGCCACGGCCAGGCCCACCGCGGCCATGAACATGTCGCCCAGCGGCTGGTCGTGCACCAGGTAGCCGAACAGGGCGGTGAGTGCCGCGGCACCCAGGATGCAGATCGCCAGCACCCTACCGGCACGGTCGAGCTGGCGCAGCAGCGGGGTCTTGAGCTGCTCCACACTGCGCAGCATCTCCGAGATGCGGCCGATCTCGGTGTGCGTGCCGGTTTCCACCACCAGCCCCCTGGCGGTGCCCTGGACCACGATGGTGCCGGCATAGGCCATGCTGGCGCGGTCGCCGAGCTCGGTATCGCTCGCCACCGCCTCGCTGTGCTTGTCGACGGGTGTGGATTCCCCGGTGAGGGCGGCTTCCTCGGCGCGCAGGCGCCTGGTCTCGAGCAGGCGCAGGTCGGCCGGCACCCGGTCGCCGCTTTCCACCAGCACGATGTCGCCGGGCACCAGGGCCTCGGCGTCGAGAGTCTGGCGCTTGCCGTCGCGCAGCACACTGGCCCGGGGGGAGAGCATGTTGCGGATGCTGTCCAGCGCCTGTTCGGCCTTGCCCTCCTGGAAGAAACCGATCAAGGCGATGATCACCACCACACCGAGAATCGCGCCGGCATCCAGCGCATGGCCGAGGGCCAGGCTTGCCGCCGCGGCCACGAGCAGGATCGACATCAGGATATTGTTGAACTGAGCAAGCAGGCGCTTCCATGCGGGTCGCGCCTGCTCTTGCTGCAATCGGTTGGGGCCGTACTCCTCCAGCCGCGATGCGACCTGTGCTGCGGAGAGCCCGTCCCGGCAGCTTTCCAGCCGCTCGAGGGCATCGTCGCCTGAGAGGACGTGCCAGGCGGTACGGGTGGAATCGTGGCGTTCAGGCATCCCTTGTCTCCAGTGACTGTGCTCAGCGGCTTGCGGTATCCGCCACTATGCTGCAGCGCAGTGTGCCAGGGCAAGGCATCGCCGTTGATCACCGTCAAGGCATGGAGAGACCGGTGTGGCCGGGGTGAGGGTGGGCGTGGCGAAGAGACTCGCCCACCCCGGGGTGGTGTGACGGGACTACAGGATCATGGCTGCGATCCAGCCGAAAACGATCAGCGGGATGTTGTAGTGCAGGAAGGTGGGCACCACGCTGTCCCAGATATGGTCATGCTGGCCATCGGCGTTCAGGCCCGCGGTGGGCCCGAGGGTCGAGTCGGAGGCCGGGGAGCCGGCATCGCCCAGCGCCGCGGCGGTGCCCACCAGGGCAATGGTGGCCATGGGCGAGAAACCGAAGTTGATCGCCAGGGGCACGTAGAGGGAGGCGATGATGGGGATGGTCGAGAACGACGAGCCGATGCCCATGGTGATGAAGAGCCCCACCAGCAGCATGATCAGTGCCGCCAGGCCGCGGTTATCGCCGATCAGCTCGGTGGAGGAGGCCACCAGGCTCTCGACCTCGCCGCTGGCCTGCATGACGCTGGCAAAGCCCGCGGCGGTGATCATGATGAAGCCCACCAGCGCCATCATGCGCATGCCCTCGGTGAAGATGTCGTCTTGTTCGTGCCAGCGGAAGACGCCGCTGACCGAGAGCAGGGCGAAACCGAACAGCCCGCCGAGCACCATGGAGCCGGAGAGCAGCTGCACGGTCACCGTGCCGACCAGCGCCGCGCCGAGGACGACCTTCTGCCAGGTGGCGAGGTGCCGGGCGGCCTGGGCGGGGGACTCCTCGCCATGGGCCAGGTCGCGGTCCTCGTAGCGGCGCGGTCGCCGGTAGCTCCACAGCACCGCGACCGCAAGGCCCAGCAGCATGCCGACAATGGGAATCACCATGGCCAGGGGCACCATGCCGCGGGTCACTTCCAGGCCGAGTTCGGCACCGCTCTGGTTGAGGTTGGCCAGCAGGATGTCGTTGAGAAAGATCGACCCGAAGCCCACCGGCAGGAGCATGTAGGGGGCGGTGATGCCGAAGGTGATCACGCAGGCCACCACACGGCGATCGAGGGTGAGGTGATTCATCAGCTTGAGCAGGGGCGGCACCAGCACGGGGATGAAGGCGATATGCACCGGGACCAGGTTCTGGGAGCTGACCGCGGCGGCCAGCAGAGCGCCGAGCAGGGTATAAACGACCAGGCGATGGCTCTCGCCGCCGTCGTCGAGGCCCAGGCGGTTGATGGCGCGAGTGGCCAGCAGCTCGGTGACACCCGAGCGGGCCAGCGCCACGGCGAAGGCGCCGAGCACGGCGTAGGAGAGGGCGATGGTGGCCCCGTTGCCGAGCCCCTCGTTGAAGGCATCGAGGATCTCGCCGAGGGACATGCCGGCGTAGAGCCCGCCGACCAGGCTGGCAGCGATCAGGGCAAAGACCACGGAAACACGGGCAAGACTCAAGGTAACCATCACCAGGATGGCCAGAACGACGGGATTCATAGCAGACTCTGGTCGTTGGGTGGAAAGGGGCGGGGCCCCCACACAGGGTTCGAAAGCGCGCCATGGTACCTCAAGGCCAGTGCCTCGTCAGCGACGCGACCGGTGTTCGCTGGCGGCGCGACGCCCTATGCTGGTCCCTGGCACGCCACGAGGAGTAGTGCGATGACCGAGGTGCGTTTGAAGAGCGGAGCTGCCGCGCGCAATCGCCAGCCGATTCTCGAAGTGCTTCGGCAGCTGTTGCCGGCACAGGCCCATGTGCTGGAAGTGGCCAGCGGCAGCGGCGAGCACGCCGTGCACTGTGCCGCCGCCATGCCCGGGTGGGAGTGGCAGCCCACGGATGTCGAGCCGGGCGCGCTGGCGTCCATCGCCGCCTGGCGTCGACACGAGGCCCTGCCCAACCTGCTCGAGCCCATCCTGCTTGACGTGACCGGGGCGTGGCCGGCACGAGAGGTTGACGCCGTCGTCGCCATCAACCTGATCCATATCTCCCCGTGGCGGGTCACCGAGGCACTGGTTGCCGGAGCCGCCGAGCGTCTCGTGCCGGGCGGGGTGCTCTACCTGTACGGGCCCTATCGCCGCGGTGGCGAGCACACGGCGCTCAGCAATGCTGCCTTCGATGCCGATCTGCGGGCGCGGGATCCACACTGGGGGGTGCGCGACCTGGAAGCGGTGGTGGCCGAGGGCGAGTGCCATGGCTTCCACCTGGACCGGGTGGTGGCCATGCCGGCCAACAATCTCAGCGTGATCCTCCGGTGTCGTTGATGTTTCGTTGGCCAATTGCTAATTCAATGGCTACGCTGAGGTCATGTAACGGGTAGATGAGGGAAACCTCAATCATCCTCCACCGAATGCGACGGAGGAGGATGATATCGGTGGCACCGGCCACGCTTCGGAACCGACGCCGTCACACCGAAGCCAGGCAGGCGGTACCGTTTCGGTGTCGCATGGCTGGCATCCCGGCGAGTTCGAAGACGTTTCAGGGATCTACTCATCGGCGAGGCGCGCGCGGGCGTGCAAGGGGTGGTTGCCAATGGCGATAGCGATTGCGTTGATCGTACTGGCGGTGGGCTCGGTGGCGTTCTACCTGTTCAGTCCCTGGCACCTCACTCCCCTCGCTTCCAACTGGGAAGCCATCGACCTGACCGTGAGCATCTCCTTCTGGGTCACGGGCTTTGTCTTCGTGGCAGTGACGCTGTTCATGGTCATTGCCCTGATCCGCTTTCGTTACCGGGGCGACCGGCGCTCCTACTATGAGCCGGAAAACAAGAAGCTCGAAGCCTGGCTCACCGGGGTCACCACGGTGGGCATCGTGGCCTTGCTGGCGCCGGGCCTGTTCGTCTGGGGCTCCTTCGTCTCGGTGCCCGAGGATGCCCACGAAGTCGAGGTGGTTGGCCAGCAGTGGCACTGGAGCTTCCGCTTCCCCGGTGAGGACGGCACGCTGGGGGCGGCCCGGTCGGGGCTGGTCGACGACGACAACCCCTTCGGCATCGACCCCGAGGATCCCCGTGGCCAGGATGACGTCCTGGTGGAGAGCCCGCGGGTGATGCTGCCCGTGGATCGGCCCGTCAAGATGAGCCTGCGTTCCAAGGACGTCATCCACAATTTCAAGGTGGCGCCGTTTCGCACCAAGATGGATGTCGTTCCCGGCCAGACCTCCTATTTCTGGTTCACCCCGACGCAGACCGGCGAATTCGAGGCGGTCTGCGCCGAACTGTGCGGTATCGCCCACTTTGCCATGCGCGGCAAGGTGGAGGTGGTGGAGCAGGCGACCTTCGACGAGTGGCTCGCCGAGCAGCCCACCTTCGCGGAACTGGCCGGGCGATCTCCCGGTGATCCCGAAGCCGGTGCCGAACAGTTTGCTGTCTGTGTCACCTGTCATGGTGGCCAGGGACAGGGGCAGTTGGAGAACAACGCGCCGCGCCTGGCCGGTCTGGACAGCGACTACCTCAAGCGCCAGCTGCGCAACTTCCGGACCGGGGCGCGTGGCGAGAGCGAAGCCGATCCGTTCGGCCAGCAGATGCGACCCTTTGCGGTCTCGCTGACCGACGCTCAGGCCATCCGCGACCTGGCCGCCTTTATCGAGACCCTGCCGGTCGAGCCCACCCGCAAGACGATCGTTGGTGATGCCCAGCGTGGCGCCCGGCTCTATCGCACCTGTGCCAGCTGTCATGGCGCCGAGGGGCAGGGGATGCCTCAGTTCAAGGCACCGCGCCTGGCCGGGATGAACGACTGGTACCTGGTGCGCCAGCTGCAGAACTTCCGCGAGGGCGTTCGCGGGCGTCATCCCGACGATCTCTACGGCAACCAGATGGTCGACATGGCGCAGATCCTGGTCGACGACGCCGCGCTACGCGATGTGACTGCCTATATCGCCACCTTGGACGGGAACTCGACGGTGGCGGCTGCCGATGGGCAGAGCACGGAGGAGTGAACCATGGGCGAACGGGAATACGATGCCAGCTACCAGGCGCCGCCGGCGGAAACCGGCGAGATGGAGCTGGTCCATGCCGAGACGTTCATCGGTAAGTACATCTGGAGCCAGGATGCCAAGGTCATCGCCATCCAGTACATGTTGACCGCCACCGCCATCGGCCTGGTGGCGTTGGCGCTGTCGATCGTGATGCGGCTGCAGCTCGGCTTTCCCGATACCTTTTCGCTGATCGACCCCGCCGAGTACCTGCAGTCGGTGAGCATGCACGGTATGATCATGGTGGTCTACCTGTTGACGGCCTTCTTCCTGGGCGGCTTCGGCAATTATCTGATTCCGCTGATGTGCGGCACGCGGGACATGGTGTTCCCTTATCTCAACATGCTGAGTTTCTGGTTCTACCTGGTCTCCGTACTGATCCTGGCGGCGGGCTTCTTCGTGCCCGGCGGCAGTACCGGTGCCGGCTGGACTCTCTACCCGCCCCAGTCGATCAGCGAGGGGACGCCGGGGGTGGATGGCGGCATCATCACCATGCTGGTATCGCTGATGGTGTTCATCGCCGGTTTCACCATGGGCGGGCTCAACTACGTGGTCACTGTATTACAGGCCCGCACGCGAGGCATGACGCTGATGCGCCTGCCGCTGACCATCTGGGGAATCTTCATGGCCACGGTGATGGCGCTGCTGGCGTTTCCCGCACTCTTCGTGGCCTGTTTGATGCTGCTCTTCGACCGGCTGCTGGGCACGAGCTTCTTCATGCCGGAGATGCTGGGCGTGACCCAGGATGTGGCGCGCGAGGGGGGTAGCCCGGTCCTGTTCCAGCATCTCTTCTGGTTCTTCGGCCATCCGGAGGTGTATATCGTGGCGCTGCCCGCCTTCGGCATCGTCTCCGATCTGATCGCCACTCATGCGCGCAAGAACATCTTCGGCTACCGGATGATGGTCTGGGCACTGATCCTCATCGGCGTGCTGAGTTTCGTGGTCTGGGCCCATCACATGTTCGTCAGCGGCATGAACCCCTACTTCGGCTTCCTGTTCGCCACCACCACGCTGATCATCGCCGTGCCTACCGCCATCAAGGTGTACAACTGGGTGCTGACCCTGTGGCGCGGTAATATCCGCTTCACGCTGCCCATGCTGTTCGCCATCGGCTTTCTGTTCACCTTCCTCAACGGCGGGCTTAGCGGGCTTTTCCTGGGCAACGTCACGGTGGACGTGCCCCTCTCGGATACCTATTTCGTGGTCGGCCATTTCCACATGGTCATGGCGGTGGCACCGATCCTGGTGATCTTCGGGGCGATCTACCACTGGTATCCCAAGATTACCGGGCGGATGCTCAACGTACCGCTGGGCCAGATCCATTTCTGGGTCACTTTCCTGGGCACATACCTCATCTACTATCCCATGCACTTCATCGGCCTCGAAGGTGTGCCCCGGCGCTACTACGCCTACGGCGAGACCACCTTCATCTCCGACTCGGTGCAGTCGCTCAACGCCTTTATCACCATTGCCGCGATCGTCGTCGCCTTGGCCCAGCTGCTGTTCCTGTTCAATATCGTGTGGAGCTATTACCGGGGACGGGAAGCGGGTGACAACCCCTGGCACGCCACCACCCTGGAGTGGCAGACCGCGGAGACCCCGCCGCCCCATGGCAACTTCGGCAAGGAATTGCCGGTGGTCTACCGCTGGCCTTACGACTATTGCGTGCCGGGGGTGAAGGCGGATTTCATCCCGCAGAATGTTCCGCCCCAGGCGGTGGAGCGTGACTCATGACGGTTTCACTGGTCTTCCTGGCCCTCTTGATGATGGGCTTCGGCTTCTGGCTGTTTCGCCAGTCCCTCTTCGTCCAGCCCTGGGTGGCGGAGTCGGCAGGGCAGCTGCCGGCACTTACGGTGTCGCGCCGGTTCACGGCGCCGCGCCTGGGGCTGGTGGTGTTCATGGCGGTGGTAACCTCGCTGTTTGCCCTGATGATCAGTGCCTACCTGATGCGCATGGCCGAGGCGCCGCAGTGGGAGCTGTTGCCGCAACCCAACCTGCTGTGGGTCAACACCGGCATCCTGCTGATTGGCAGTCTGGCCCTGCAGTCTGCCTGGGAGGGGGCGCGTCGCGAACATCGCGGCAGACTGCAGGGCGGATTGGCCGTGGGGGCACTGTGCACACTGGCCTTCCTGGTGGGCCAGTATCTGGTATGGCGCGAGCTGCTTGCCGCGGGCTATTACCTCGATACCCACCCCGCCAGCGCCTTTTTCGTGATCATGTCCGTGCTGCATGCCCTGCACCTGATCGGCGGCCTTGGGGTGGTGGCTCTCTGTTTGCAGCGTGTGGCTCGCCGGACCTCGCTGGCGCAGCTGGTCGAGTGGACCGGTCTGTGCACCCTGTACTGGCACTTCCTGTACGTGGTCTGGCTGGTGCTGTTCGGCGTGTTGTTCGTCGGCGCGGCGCCGCTTTATGCATTGTGTCGCTAGGGAGGTGTTGGCCATGACTCGCCAAGACACGACCCACTGGTCCGATGAGGGCACCATGACAGGGGATACTCTGGCCGCTCGCTCCCCGGAGGCGAGCATCAAGCGAATGATGGCCGACTGGAGCTCGGACCAGCGGGTCTTCAAGCAGGTGCCGTGGGGCAAGGCCATGATGTGGGCCTTCATCCTCAGCGACATCTTCATTTTCGGCTGCTTTCTGATCGCCTACATGACGGTGCGGATCACCTCGACCGAGCCCTGGCCGAATGCCGCCGAAGTCTTCGCACTGCAGGTAGGGGGTGAGTACGTACCGCTATTGCTGATCGCCATCATGACCTTCGTGCTCATCAGCAGCAGCGGCACCATGGCGCTGGCCGTGAAATATGGTTATGAGCGGAACCGCCTGGCCACGACGCTGCTGCTGCTGTTGACCTCGCTGCTCGGGGCCTCCTTTGTCGGGATGCAGGCCTTCGAGTGGACCAAGCTCATCGAAGATGGGGTCAGACCCTGGGCCAACCCCTGGGGCGCGGCGCAGTTCGGGGCCACCTTTTTCATGATCACCGGTTTCCACGGTGCCCACGTCTCCTTCGGCGTGCTCTTTCTGATCATCATGACGGTAAAGGTGGCGCGGGGCTCGCTGGACAAGGAGCGCCCAGGCTTTCTGACCGGGCGCAAGGGCAACTACGAGATGGTCGAGTCGCTGGGCCTGTACTGGCACTTCGTCGACCTGGTGTGGGTCTTCATCTTCGCGTTCTTCTATCTCTGGTAGGCGCGTGCAGCGCCGGGAGGGTGACATGGCACACGAAGAGGGACAGCAGCATCCACTCAGCACCTATCTATGGGTGTGGCTCCTGCTGTTCGTGCTCAGCGTCCTGTCCTACCTGGTGGATTACGTCGGCTTCGAGGGCTACCTGAAGTGGTTCTTGATCACCCTCTTCATGTTGCTGAAGGCGGGCCTGATCATGGCGGTCTTCATGCACATGGTGTGGGAGCGGCTGGCGATCGTCCTGGCGGTTTTGGTACCGCCCGGCGCGCTGCTGTTCCTGATGCTGCTGATGGCGATCGAGGGGGAGTACGTGTTGTCGAGCCGCCTGGAGCTGTTCTTCCAGTAAGCCCGGCGCCCAGAGGCTCGCCCGTCTGCCAGTGGCGGGGCGTCACTCGGGAATCTCGCCGGGTACCCGGTACTCGACAGGGTCGCCCTGGCGATCGTCTTCGTGGCGCTTGACTTCCTCCTCAGCCGGTACCCCCCATACCGTCTCGCGGCGGCCATCTTCCCAGGTGTAGGTGGTGCAGCCGGCGAGCAGGGCGAGCGTCACGGCAGCCACGGTCATCAGTCGGTGCATGAGGCGTCCTTCCTTTTGGATGAGGGAACCGCCCGGGGCGGCATGCCTTGCCATCATCGCGCGGCGGCAGGGTGGCGAACAAGCCTCGCGCGGCTCATCCCGACAGGCCCAGCAGGATCGGCACGTAGACCACCAGCAGCAGCACGCTCACCAGGCCCAGCAGGTAGGGCAGGATGGCGCGGGTGATGCGTTCCAGCGGCAGCTGCGTCACCGACGAGGCGACGTAGAGGTTGATCGCCACCGGCGGGGTGATCATGCCGATGGCCAGACCCACCACGATGATGATGCCGAAATGGATGGGATCGATGCCCAACTGAGTGACCAGCGGGAGCAGCACCGGAGTGAGGATGATCAGCGCGCTGGCCGTCTCGATGAACACCCCCGTGAGCAGGATGACAGCTACCACCAGCAGCATGATGACCAGCGGATTGGTGGAGAGCGACAGCACCCACTGGGCGAGGCTGCCTGGTACCTGCCAGCTCGAGAGTGTCCAACTGAGGACTGCCGAGGTGGCGATCACGAACATGATCACCGCCGTGGTGATCGCCGAGCGGATCAGGATACGATAGACGTCGCCGAGGCTCAGGTCGCGGTAGACGAACAGCGACACCAGCAGGGCATAGTTGACCGCCACGACCGCCGCCTCGCTAGGCGTGAACACGCCGGAGAAGATGCCGCCGAGAATGATCACCGGTGTCATCAGGCCCCAGCTCGCGCCCTTGAAGGTTTGCCAGATCGTGGCTGCCGAGAGTGCGCTGCCCCGCGGGTACTGGCGACGATAGGCCTGGACGATGGCGATGGCGGCGAGGCCGATGCCCATCAAGATGCCGGGAATGATGCCGTTGAGGAAGAGCCGCGACACCGATTGCTGGGCGATCACCGCGTAGATGATCATCGGTACCGAGGGCGGGATCACCACGCCGATGGTGCCGCTGGCGGCGATCAGGCTGGCGGCGCTCGCCGGCTCGTAGCCCTTCTTGCGTAGTTCCGGTACCAGGGTGGAGCCCACCGCGGCCGTGGTGGCCGCGCCGGACCCGGAGATGGCGGCGAAAAACATCCCGGCGAGTACCGAGACGATGGAGAGCCCGCCCTTGAGGAAGCCGAACAGTGCATCGGCGAAGTTCACCAGGCGCTCGCTGACCTTCCCCTGGGCCATCAGGTCCCCGGCGAGGATGAACATCGGTACCGCCACCAGGGCGAAGGAGTTGATGCCCTGGAACATCTGCTGGGTGACGACCATCAGCGGTACGCCCTGGGCGTTGAGCGCCACCAGAGTGCTGGCACCGATGGCCAGGGCGATGGGCACGCCCAGCAGCATCAGGGCGATGAACAGCAGAAACAGCAGGGCGGTCATGGGGGGAGTTCCTCGCTGTCACCGCGATCCGAAGCCTTGCCGTCATCGGGACCGCGGACCAGCAGGCGCACCAGGTCCACCACGGCATAGCCGCTCATCAGCGCCGCACTGATCGGGATCACGGCGTATACCCAGGTCATGGACAGTCGCAACGAGGCGGATTTCTGGAAGCTCTGAGCCAGCATGTAGCGCTGCCCGACCACGGTGAGCGCGATCAGGAAGGCGAGCCCCGCTAGGATGGCCAAAAGCTGGGCGAAGTGGCGGAGCCGGCTCGGCAGCGCCTCGACGACGAAAGTCACGGCGATGTGCCGGCCGCGCTGGAAGGCCAGGGTGGCGCCGAGAAAGGTGATCCACACCAGCAGGAAACGGGCGACTTCCTCGGTCCAGCCCACGGCAGTGAAGAAGACGCGCGAGACGATCTGCAGGGTGATCACGGCGATCAACGCCGCCATGCCCGCGAAGACCGCGGGCTGAATGACGGCGTCGATGGCGCGCTCGAGGCGTTCGAGCAGGCCCAGCAGCTTGTGCATCGGGCCTGTCACTTACTGCATGGCCTCGCGGATGCGCGACAGGTAGTCGCCGAACTGGTCGCCATACTGCTCGTAGACCGGGTCCACGGCGGACTGGAAGGCCGCGATGTCGGGTTCCTCGACGATGGCCATGCCGGCCTCGCGCAGATCGGCCAGCTGCTCGGCCTCCATCTCGGCGTTGACCCGGCGCTCATGCTCGGCGGCTTCCTGGGCGGCCTCTTCGATCACTGCCTGTGCGGCTTGGGGCAGCTCGTTCCATACCGGCATGCCCATGACGAAGATCGCCGGGGCGTAGGTATGCCGCGACAGGGTCATGTGGTTCTGGGTCTCGTAGAGCTTGAAGGAGTGGATGACGTTGACCGGGTTCTCCTGGCCGTCGATGGTGCCCTGCTGCATGGCGGTGAGCGCCTCGGTCCAGGCCATGGGCACGGCGTTGGCACCCAGCTCGCGGAAGGTGTCGGTGTAGACGGGGTTCTCCATCACGCGGATGCGCAGGCCGTCGATATCCTCGGGGGCGTTGACCGGACGCACGCTGTTGGTGAGGTTGCGAAAGCCGCGCTCGGCGTAGGCCAGGCCCTTGAGGTTGACCTCGCCGAGCTTGTCGAGCAGTTCCTGGCCGATGGGCCCGTCGAGCACCTCGTAGGCCGCCTGCGGCGAGGGGAAGAGGAAGGGCAGTTCGAACACCGCCATCTCCTCGACGAAGTTGGCCACCGGACCGTTGGTGATCACGCCCATCTCCACGGTGCCGATCTGCATGCCCTCGAGGAGGGTGCGTTCGTCGCCGAGGGTGGCGTTGGGGTAGATCTCGATGTCCACCTTGCCGTCGGTGCGCGCTTCCACCAGTTCCTCGAACTTGGTGGCGGCGATATGGAAGCCATCCTGTTTGTTGACCACGTGGGCCAGGCGCAGGGTGACGGGCTCCATGTCGGCGAATTCCGATGCGTTGGCGGCGGTGGCCATGGCCAGGGAAACACCGAGTGCCAGCGTGCTGCGTGCAAAACCGTTCATTATGGTTTTTCCTCTGTCGGTTCAGTCTCTTGGGGACAGTTGAGAATGCCTCACGGGAGGGAGGCGGTCAATCGGCCTTGGCTGTTGCAAGGTCGGACTACCCGCTCAGGGTACGCTCGAGAATCTCGAAGCGGCCGGGCTCCAGGGCGTCGGCCACGGCGGTGATGCGCAGGATGTGGCCAAGGTCCGGATGCCCCGGCCGGGCGATCAGGCGGCCTGCCTCGAGTAGCTCGCGGTGCAGCCGCCCGGCAAGGTCGGCATCGGACAGGCGCAGGGCGATGAAGTTGGTGGCACTGGGTAGCACTTCGGCACCCAGGTCGCGAAAGTGGCCGGCAAGCCTTTCGCGCCGGGCTTTCACTGCCCTCACGTGTTCTCGCACTTCGTCATTGTGGTCGAGAACGGTCTCGGCGGCAGCCAGCGTCAGGGTGGAAACGGCGTAGTGGATACGCACCTTCATCATCATCGCCAAGGTGTCGGGCTCGGCCAGGGCATAGCCGATGCGCAGGCCGGCCATGCCGTGGGCCTTGGAGAGCGTGCGCAGGCGAATCACCCCGGGAAGCACCTCGCGGCTGAAGGGCGACTCGGCGTCGTCGCGAAAGTCGTGGTAGGCCTCATCGAGCAACAGCCAGCAATCCTCGGGCAGGTCACGACGCAGTTGGCGGATGGCGTCGTCGTCGTGGAGGTGGCCGCTGGGGTTGTCGGGGTTGGCCAGGTAGACCAGTCGCGCCTGATGCTCATGGGCCGTCTCGAGCAGGGCGTCGAGATCGGGGGCGAGCAGCCCGGGGTGTTCGGCATAGGGCCGTTCGAGCAAACGGCAGCCCTGGCCCTCGGCGAAGTAGCCGAAGGTGGGGTAGGTGCCGGCGGCGCTGACCACCGTGCAGTCGGGGGTGCAGGTGGTGCGCAGGGCCAGCGCGATCAGGCTGTCGGCGCCGGCGTCCACCAGGGTCGCCTCCAGGGGAAAGCCGTGCAACGCACAGAGGCGTTGCCGTACGCCGAGCGCTTCGGCGTCGCCGTAGCAGTAGGCGTGTTCGGCCATGGCGTCGCCGAAGCGCTCGCGCAGGGCGCGGTGAGGCATGTCGAGCCCCTCGTTGGAGCCCAGGCGGTGGGGAATCGTCCGGCCGATGCGGCGCTCCAGCACCTTGATGCCAGGAAAGGGGTTGCTGGGGCCCTGACCGCTCAGGTGGTCGGGAAAGCGGGGCATGGCAATCTCCCGGTATGGTTGGGTGGTTTTATGCTGGACCGGTTGCCCCGGGCCAGCAAAGGCATTCAGGTTGCCAACTGGTAGGTCTGCCAGTCCGTGTGGGTCGCCCAGCGGTCGTAGACGGCACGCGCCCGATAGTTCTGCTCGCGGGTGATCCAGCGCACGAAGGGCCAGCCCAGGTGGCGCGCCTCGGCCATGAGGCCCTCGAGCATGGTGTCCACGGCGCCACTGCCGCGGTGGGCCGGGTCGACGAAGAGGTCGTCGAGAAAGCCCACATAGGTGCCGCGTAGCGGGGAGGGCATGGCGCGAAAGTGCATCAGTCCCACGGCCTCGCCGGCGGGGGTGAGCGCCAGCCGGCAGTGGAAGGGCTCCGCCGGGTCGTGGATCCACTGCCAGACGGTGTCGAGAGTGGCCTGGGACGCGGGCAGGCCATAGTAGTCGGCATAGCTGCGGAAGAGGCGCTCCCAGTGGGAGCGGTCGGCCGCCGTGGGGGTGGTGAGAGTGACGCTCATGGGCTCTCCTCCGGGGCTGGGGGCAGCACCTTGTGGCGATTGAGCAGGTGGTAGGGGTCGAGCGCCTGCTTGAGGGTGCGCATCAGCGCGATTTCCTCGGGTGTGCGCGACAGTGACAGGTAGCCGCGCTTCTCGAGGCCGATGCCGTGCTCGGCGGAGACGGAGCCGCCGAGCCGGGCGAGCGGGGCATAGACTAGCCGCTCCACGCTGCGCCGAGCCTCGGCGCCGGCGCTGCCGACGCTCACCGAGACGTGCAGGTTACCGTCGCCGAGATGGCCGAACACCACCAGGCGCCCCGCCGGCCAGGCGTGGGACAGGGCGGCCTCGAGCCCTTCCACGTAGGCCGCCATCTCGGGGATGGGCAGGCTGATGTCGAAGGTGAAGAGCGGAGAGAGCGCCTGGATCAGCCCCTCGATGTCCTCGCGAATGGCCCAGAGGGCGTCGCGCTGGGTGGCCGAATGCGCCACGACCGCATCGCTGATCAGTTGCGCGGCAAGGGCCGTCTCCAGCGCCTCGCCAAGCTGGGCCGCGTTGCGGGCGTCATCCAGGCCGAGGGATTCCACCAGCACGTAGTAGGGGGCGCCAAGGGCGAGCGGTGGCGTATGGCGGCCGCTCTCCTCGGTGAGCAGCCGATAGTGGTTCTTCCACATCACCTCGAAGGTGCCCAGGGCACCGCCCAGGTGGTGGCCGAGATGGCGCAGCAGGCCGGTGAGGGCGTCGAAATCGGGGCAGGCTACCAGGGCGGTCTGCTCGCTGGGCAGGCGTGGCTGCAGCTTGAGCACGGCGCGGGTGATGATGCCCAGCGTTCCTTCGCTGCCGATGAACAGCTGCTTGAGATCGTAGCCGGCGTTGTTCTTGAGCATGCGGTTGAGCGAGCTGACCACGCTGCCGTCAGCCAGTACCGCTTCGAGGCCGAGCACCTGCTGGCGCATCATGCCGTAGCGGATCACGCGCACGCCGCCGGCGTTGGTGGCGATGTTGCCGCCGATGGTGCAGGAGCCGCGGGCTCCCAGGTCGAGGGGAAACTGCAGCCCCTCCGCCTCGGCCGCTTCCTGCACGCGTTGCAGGGGCACGCCGGCCTGCACGGTCATGGTGCCGCCGATGGGGTCGAGGGCCTCGATGGCGGTCAGGCGCTCCAGCGAGATCGCCAGCTCCTCGGGGCTCGCCTCGCCGCCGTGAACCAGTCCGGTGAGCCCGCCGTGGGTGACCACCGGCTGGCGGGCGGCATGGCACAGGCGCATCACCGCCGCTACTTCGTCGGTATCGCCCGGGCGCACGATCGCCCCGGCGCGGCAGCGCTCGCCGCTGAGCCAGTCGACCTGGCGGGCGGCCACGTCGTCACCGGTGAGCACGTTGCCGGGGCCGACGACGGCAGCAATGTTGTGGAGAAGGGCGTCCATTCGGTCTCCTTGCTGGAAATCAGGCATCAGGCATCAGGCATCAGGCATCAGGCATCAGGCATCAGGCATCAGGCATCAGGCACTGGCGAGTACCGCATCCCGCCCGGGGATCGCCTCGAGGAGCTCCCGGGTGTAGGCGGCCTGGGGCGTACGGAAGATCGCCTCGGCGGAGCCCTGCTCGACGATGCGGCCGTGCTGCATGACGATCAATCGGTCGCAGATCTGGGCCGCCACGCGCAGGTCGTGGGTAATGAAGAGCAGCGACAGCGAGAGCGTTTGCTGCAACTGCTCGAGCAATTCGAGGATCTGCGCCTGGATGGAGACATCGAGTGCCGAGACGGCTTCGTCGGCGACGATCAGCTCCGGCTCCAGCGCCAGGGCGCGGGCGATGCCGATGCGCTGGCGCTGGCCGCCGGAAAACTCGTGGGGGAAGCGGTCGGCGACACCGGCCAGTCCCACCAGTGCCAGCAGCTCATCGGCCTTGGCCAGGGCCTGCTGTCGCGGCACACCGTTGGCGATGGGCCCCTGGGCGATGGCCAGGCCCACTCGGGTGCGCGGGTTGAGCGAGGCGTAGGGGTCCTGGAAGATCATCTGCACCCGCCGGCGCTCGCGCCGCAGGGTCTCGCCCTTGAGAGTGGTGAAATCGACGCCATCGAGCAGTAGCTGGCCGCTATCGGGGCGCTCCAGGCGCACCACGCAGCGGCCCAGCGTCGACTTGCCGGAGCCTGACTCGCCGACGATGCCCAGGGTTTCGCCGCGGCCCAGGGTGAAGCTGACATCATCGAGTGCTTGCACTTCGCGGGCCGGCTTGAAAAAGCCGCCGCGCGAGCGAAACACCTTGTCGAGGTGGCGTACTTCAAGGAGCGGTGTCTCTTCCTCCCGGCGACGGGTGGGCGGGACGGCATTGGTGGGAATGGCATCGATCAGTGCTCGGGTGTAGTCATGCCGGGGGTGGTCCAGCACGTCCCGGGCTTCGCCCAGCTCGACGACCTCCCCTTCGCGCATCACGCACACGCGGGTGGCAACCTCGGCGACCACGCCGAAATCGTGAGTGATGAACATCACCGCCATGCCGTGACGCTGCTGAAGGTCGCGGATCAGCTCGAGGATCTGCGCCTGGGTGGTGACGTCGAGCGCGGTGGTGGGTTCGTCGGCGATCAGCAGTTCCGGTTCCAGCGCCAGCGCCATGGCGATCATCACCCGCTGGCGCTGGCCGCCCGAGAGCTGGAAAGGGTAGGCGCGAATGGCGCGCTCGGGCTGGGGGATGCCCACCTCCTCGAGCAGCGCCAGGGCGCGTGCCTGGCGCTCCTTGGGCGTGTAGCGGCCGTGGGCCTCGAAGACCTCGGCGATCTGGGCTCCCACGCGCATCAACGGGTTGAGCGCAGTCATTGGCTCCTGGAAGATCATGCCGATGCGCAGGCCACGCAGCGCGCGGTGGGCGTTCTCGTCGAGGGTCAGCAGGTCCTGGCCATCGAACAGGATCTCGCCGGCGGTGGCGTGGACGCCCTTGGGCAGCAGTCCCATCACGGCGTTGGCGGCCATCGACTTGCCGGAGCCGGACTCCCCGACCACGCAGAGAATCTCGCCGGCGGCCACGTCATAGCTGACGTGCTCCACGGCGAAAGCGCGGTCAGCCCCCTTGGGCAGCGCCAGGGTCAGGTCGCGAATGCTGAGTACGGTTTCGGTCATGGGACTCTCCCGGTGGGCGGCTCAAGTGCGTTCGCGAGCGAGCTTGGGGTTGAGGGCGTCGTCGAGCCCCTCGCCGACGAGGTTGAGGGCGAGCACGGTGAGCAGGATCGCCACGCCGGGGAAGAAGCTCAGCCACCACGCCTGCCGGATCACGGTGCGTGCCGCGCCGATCATGTAGCCCCAGGACATCACGTTGGGGTCGCCAAGCCCGAGGAAGGAGAGAGCGGATTCCAGCAGGATGGCCGTGGCCACCATCAGCGAGGCGAGCACGATGATCGGCGACAGGGTGTTGGGCAGGATCTGACGCAGGATGATGGCGGCGTTGCCCTGGCCTACCAGGCGCGCGGCCTCCACGTACTCGCGATGGCGCAGCGAGAGGAACTCGGCGCGCACCAGGCGTGCCACTGGCGGCCAGCTCACCAGGGCGATGGCCAGCACGATGGAGGTCACGCTGGGCTGCATGATCGCCACCAGCACGATGGCCAGGGCGAAGTTGGGGATGGTCTGGAAGAACTCGGTGAAGCGCATCAGGCCATCGTCGATCAGTCCGCCGAAATAGCCGGCCACGGCGCCGATGGGCACCCCGATCAACAGCGCCACGCTGGTGGAGACGAGCCCGATCAGCAGCGATACCCAGGCGCCGTGCATCAGCCCCGCGGCGACGTTGCGCCCCATCGTGTCCGTGCCCAGCGGGAAGCCCTCCGTTTCCAGCGGGGGCAGGAAGGGGCGCTGGACCATGCGCCAGGGCGATTCGGGATAGAGCAACGGGGCGAGAATCGCCATGAGGATGATGGCGACGAGGATGATCAGCCCGATCAGGGCACCGCGATTCTGGGCGAAGCGGGCGAAGAAGCTCATGAGGCCTCCTTGATGCGCGGGTCGGCCAGGCGGTAGACGAGATCGGTGACGATATTGAAGACGATCACCAGCGCCGCCGAGAAGAAGAAGATGCCGAGCAGCAGGTTGTAGTCGCGCTGCTGCAGCGCCTCGAACATCAGCCGGCCGATGCCGGGCCAGGCGAACACCGTCTCGGTCAGGATGGCCCCGCCCACCATCTGTCCCGCCTGGAGGCCGGCCAGGGTGATGATCGGCAAGAGGGCGTTGCGCAGGATGTGGCGCCGCTGGATGACGCTGTCCTTCAGTCCCTTGGCGCGAGCGGTCTTGACGTAATCCTGCTGCGAGGCCTCGAGCATCGAGGCGCGGGTCATGCGCGTATAGATTGCCATGAAGAAGAGCGCGAGCGTCGTGGCCGGCAGGATCAGGTGCTTGCCGACGTCGAGTGCGAGGGCCAGCCCGGTATGACCGGCGCCCACCGTGAACATGCCGTAGGCCGGCAGCCAGTCGAGATAGACCGAGAAGAGCACCACGGCCATCAGCGCCACCCAGAACAGCGGGGTGGCGTAGAAAAGCAGGGCGAGCGCCATGATCAGTGAGCCGGAGGGCTTCTTGACCCGCGCCGCGGCCAGGGAGCCGGCCAGGATGCCCAGGCCCAGGGAAAGCACGAAGGCGGTGCCGGTGAGCAGCAGGGTGGCGGGCAGACGCGCCAGAATGAGGTCGAGCACCGGCATCTGCTGGCGGTAGGAAAACCCGAAATCCAGCATGGCGACGCCCGAGACGTAACGCCACAGCTGCACGTGGAGCGGCTCGTCGAGGCCGAAGCGTTCGCGCAGCTGGCGCAGGAACTCCTCGTCGGTGGCGCCGGCCTCGCCGGCGAGAATCGCCGCGGGATCACCCGGCGCGAGCTGGATCAGGACGAAGTTGAGGATGATGATCAGGAAGAGCACGGTCACGGCCTTGACGAGCCGTGAAGCGATCAGTCGGGCGTAGAGCATGCGCGGGCCTCGGACGACGTGCGGGACCTGAAGGGCGGCAGTGGCCGCCCTTCACGGTGCGTGGGGCGCAGTCAGCGATCGAGCCAGGCGTCCTTGAAGCCGTCGTTGACGCCGACGCTCGAGGTCACCAGGTTCTTGACGTCGCAGCGGTAGATGGTCGGGAAACCGAGCTCCAGCAGCCAGCCCACCGGCACGTCCTCCTGGAGAATTTCCTGCACCTCGTGGTAGAGCGCCTCGCGTTCCTCGTCGGGGTAGGCCGTGGCGGCGGCGTTGAACAGCTCATCGACCCGCTCGTTCTCGTAGCCCTCGACGTTGTTCCAGGGCGAGCCCTTCTCGATGTTGTCGGAGAGGTAGGTGCGCGAGATGCCCAGCGCCGGATCGCCGTACTGGTAGAGGTAGGTGAAGGCCAGGTCATAATCCCAGTCGCCGAGGCGCTGGTTCCAGCCGCCCACGTCGGTGGCTTCGGTGCGCACGTTGATTCCCACTTCCTTGAGGTTCTGCTGCACGGCCTCGGCCCAGCGGGTCCAGGTCTCGCCGTAGGGCAGCGGCAGCAGGCGCACTTCCTCGCCGTCGTAGCCCATCTCGTCGAGCAGCTCGCGGGCGCGCTCCGGATCATGATCGAACGGCTCGAGATCGTCGTTCTGGAACCTGGCGTTGGAGCCAAAGGCGCCCAGGGGCACCTGGCCGAGACCGTTCCACAGCACGTCGCGGGCGAACTCGCGATCCATGGCGTACATCACCGCCTGGCGGAAGCGCTTGTCGGCGGTGGGGCCTTCGCGGTTGTTCATCCACAGCATGGCGAAGGGGCTGAAGTACTCGTGCCCCTCGTCGGTCACGCAGGTGTTGTCCATCTCGGTGAGGCGGGGAATGTCGAAGTTCTCCACCGTGCCGTAGGGCAGCACGTCGACGGTGCCGTTCTCGTAGGCCACGGCCCGCGAGGCGCCGTCGGGAATGATGTGCCAGTTGATGCCATCGAGGTAGGGCAGACCCTCTTCGTAGTAGTCCTCGTTCTTGACCAACTGGATGACCGTGCCGCGATCCCAGCGCTCGAACTTGAACGGGCCCGTGCCGATGGGGTGATTGTTGGCCTCGTTGTCGCGGAACTCGGTGCCCGCGTAGATGTGCTCGGGGACCATGGTGAAAGTGCCGGCCTCGAAGGAGATCAGGAAGGGACCGAACGGCTCCTCGAGGGTGAATTCGACGGTGCGCTCGTCGAGTGCCTCGATGGAGTCGATGTGCTGCAGCACGGCGCGAGCGCTGGGGTTGAGTTCGCGATGGAAGACATCGGCGGAGAACACCACGTCCTCGGCGGTGAAGGGCTCGCCATCGTGCCAGGTGACGTCGTCGCGCAGGTGGAAGGTGTAGGTGAGGCCGTCGTCGCTGATCTCCCAGGATTCGGCGAGCTGCGGCATCGGGTTGAGCTCGGTGTCGTAGCGCAGTAGCCCCTCGTAGATGTTGCCGGCCACGGTACGGGTAGGGGCGTTCTGGATCATGCCCAGCACCAGGCCCGGGGGCTCCGGCTGGATGATGGTGTCGATCACGCCGCCGGTTGTGGGCTCGTCGGCCGAGGCGGCATTGGCGGTAAGGGCTGCCGCAGTCGCGACGGCGATGGCGAGAGGTGTCTTCATCGTCCTGCTCCAGTCTTGTTGATGCTGTTGTCGAGCGGAGGTCGGGTAGGGAATGCCCGGCATCGTTGCCAAGGTGGCCGGGTACCGATCTGAACATAGCAGCGCCTGCAAAAACTGTCGACAGTCGTCAATCGACGGTCGACAAGTCAAAGTCAACGGCCATACTCTAGGACAGTGACTCCCCAACCCGAGCCGTCATGCCTGCAACCCTGTCCGACTCCGCCGTGTCATCCCCCTTCATCCAGCAGCGCAACCTGGTGGAGCAGGTGGCCGACTATCTCACTCAGTCGATCATCAATCAGCGTTTCGTGCCCGGCGAGCGCCTCTCCGAGGTGCAGCTGGCACGCGATCTGGGCGTAAGCCGTGCCCCGGTGCGCGAGGCGGCGCGGCTGCTCGAGAGTCGTGGTCTGCTGGTTTCCCAACCGCGCCGTGGCTTCTTCGTGCGTGCCTTGGATGCCGCCGAGCTGGGCGATGTCTTCGATCTGCGCCTGTGCCTGGAGCGCCATGCCATGCAGCGGCTGCTGGCACGCTATGACGCCGAGGCCGAGCGGGCCCTGCATCGGCAGGTCGAACGCATGTGCGAGGCGGCCGCTCGCGACAGCGAGAGCCGCAAGATCGAGGAGGACCTCGCCTTCCATCGCTTGATGATCGACCTGGCCGGCAACCGTCGCCTGCTCAAGGCGTTCGATGACCTGGCCCATGAGCTGCGCTTGTGCATCGCGCTGATCGGCAAGACCCACGCCGATCCCGACAGTATCGCCACCTCGCACTGGGCGCTGCTGGAGTCGCTGGCCTCCGGCAGGGAGCGACGCTGCCGCGAGGCGATCGATTATCACATCGGCGTGGCCCGCGACTATGTGGTCCAGGGTATCGGCGAGACGTCGCCGTGAAGGGGCTTGTCGATCACGGCCGGGTAGGGTGAGGGGGCGCCGTCAGGCCGGGATGAACGTGCCCGGGCCAGGGGTGTCATAAAGCCCGGGGTGTCCTAAGACAGTATCGCAGGGAGCTTGCCATGCTCGACAGGATCCAGCGTTTCTTCCAGCACGCACTGGCCGACCCCGACGCCAGTGATGACGCCGCGCCCACTCTGGAGCTGGCCACCGCGGCCTTGCTCTTCGAGGTGGCGCGTGCCGATTACCACCTCGACGACAGTGAACTCGCCCTGCTGCGTGATCAGCTGGGGCGACGCTTCGGCCTGTCCAGCGACGCCCTCGAGGAGCTGCTGCAGATGGCCGGCGAGGAAGCCGAGCAGGCGGTCGACCACTACCAGTTCGTCAGTCTCGTCAAGCAGCATTACGGCTACGCCGAGCGCTGTGAACTGGTGCGCATGATGTGGACCTTGGCGCTGGCCGACGGTGAGGCCCACCACCTCGAGGAGCATCGCATCCGGCGGCTCGCCGAGCTGCTCCACGTCAGTCACTCCGACTTCATCCGCACCAAGCTGCAGGCGCAGGACGCCGCTCCCGAAAGCTGAGCATCGCTCGGCGCCGCCTCGTGCGGCCTGCTAGAATGGCGCTTCGCCGCCGGCCATCGTCTGCTGGCGGCGCTGTCGTTCGTCTATCCGGAGGAGAGGCATGTCTCGTGAAACCATCGTTCTGGGAGCCGGCATGATCGGCGTTTCCATCGCCTGGCACCTGGCGCGACGCGGCCGCTCGGTGTTGCTGGTGGATCGCCAGCGGCCGGGGCGGGAGACCTCCTTCGGCAACGGTGGCCTGATCCAGCGCGAGGCGGTGCGGCCCTATCCCTTCCCCCGCGAGCTGAGCAAGCTGCTCGACGTCCTGCCCAACCGGCGTGCCGACATCCGCTACAGCCTGCGTGGCATGGTCAAGGCGGCCGGTCCGCTGTTCGCCTACTGGCGCCACTCCGCGCCACGCCAGCATGCGCGCATCATTCCCGAGTACGCCTCGCTGATCACCCTGTGCACCCAGGAGCACGCCGAGATGTTCACCGCGGCCGGGGCCGAAGACCTGATCAAGAAGCAGGGCTGGCTGGAGGTCTACCGCAGCCGGGCGGGCCTGGATGCGCGTGCGGCCGAAGCACAAGACGCTGCCGAGCGATTCGGGGTGACTCATGAGCTGCTGGACGCCGCCGGGCTGCGGGACCGCGAACCGCAGCTGGCCGACGGTCCAGCCGGGGCGATCCACTGGACCAATGCCTGGGGGGCGGTCGATCCTGGCGCGCTGGTCGCCGCCTACGCCGAGGCCTTCGAACGCGAGGGCGGGCGCTTCTTGCAGGCCGAGGTGAGCGGGATGCGCCAGGCCGGCCAGGGCTGGCGGGTGGATACCGATGCCGGTGTACACGAGGCGCAGGAGATTGTCGTGGCGCTCGGGCCCTGGGCCGGCGACTGGCTCAAGCCCCTCGGCTATCGCCTGCCGGCGTTCGTCAAGCGCGGCTATCACATGCACTACGGCGCCGAGGCGGGGAGGCGCCTGCATCACTGGCTGCTCGACGCCGAGGTGGGCTACATTCTCGCGCCCATGCGCGCTGGTATCCGCCTGACCACCGGTGCCGAGTTGGAGCCCCGTGACGCGCCGCCGCGTTCCGGTCAGCTGGATGCTGCCGAGGCCGAGGCGCGCCGCCTCTATCCCGGCCTGGGTGAGCGCCTCGACCCCGAGCCCTGGAAGGGCGCGCGCCCCTGTCTGCCCGACATGAAGCCGGTAATCGGTCCCGCGCCTCGCCATGACGGGCTATGGTTCGCCTTTGGCCATGGCCACCAGGGCTTCACCCTGGGGCCGGTGACGGGCCGCGTGCTGGCGGAAATGATGGAAGGGGAAGAGCCGGTTGTGGACATGACGCCCTTCCGCGCCGACCGCTTCTAGGCGAGGGCTGTGCGACGGCGGTCAGCGCCGCCGCTTGCACTGGTGGATGATGAACTTGACCACCAGGGTCATCACATAGACCACCCAGCCGGCGGTGGCCAGGATGTTGAACAGCAGCATCTTCTGCTGGCCGCTGAGCGGGGCAATCAGCACTTCCAGCACCACGCCGAGCAGCAGCGCCAGCAGCATGGGCAGTGCCAGGATGTGCATCCACATTTCCGTGCGTCGCTTGCGCACGTGATAGCGGCTCAGGTGGATGCGGATAGGGCGATGCACGAAGCTCAGCAAGATCATGGTGCCGAGCAATAGCAGGGCGGCGAGCACCGGTTCCATGCTGTCCATGCTGGCCGAGATGCTCACCGACCAGAACACCAGGATCCACATCAGGCCGGCCAGGATGGCGACGATGTCGGCGTAGTGGCGGACTCTGGGCATGGCGATGACTCTCCGGCTGAAACGGCGTCGATGATACGGGAAATCGCGCCGCGCTGCCTGATTCCCTGGCGGTTGACGCCACCCGGTACGCCCAGGCATGCGGTATACTCGGTGCCCCAGGCGCCGACTGGCCAATCCATGCCGACCACAGGAACGACCGTGAACGCTATCACCCTGACGCGACCCGACGACTGGCACCTGCACCTGCGCGATGGCGATGCCTTGCAGGCCGTGGTTCCCGCCTCGGCCCGCCAGATGGGGCGGGCGATCATCATGCCCAACCTCAAGCCGCCCGTCACCACCACCGAGCAGGCGCTGGCTTACCGCGAACGCATCCTCGCCGCGCGCCCCGAAGGCAGTGCCTTCGAGCCGCTGATGACGCTCTACCTCACCGACAATACCCCGGCCGAGGAGATCGAACGTGCCCATGCCAGCGGCCTCGTGCACGCGGTGAAGCTCTATCCCGCCGGCGCGACGACCAATTCGGCTTCCGGAGTCACCGACCTCGCCAAGTGCGAGGCGGCGATTGCCACCATGGCGCGGCTGGGCATGCCGCTGCTGGTCCACGGCGAGGTGACCGCTGCCGAGATCGACATCTTCGATCGCGAGGCGGTGTTCATCGAGGAGGTGTTGAAGCCGCTGCTCGAACGGCATCCCGACCTCAAGGTGGTGTGCGAGCACATCACCACTGCCGAGGCGGCCCGTTTCGTCAGCGAGGCACCGGCCAACGTCGCGGCGACCATCACCGCCCATCACCTGCTCTTCAACCGCAACCACATGCTGGTGGGCGGCATTCGCCCTCACTACTACTGCCTGCCGATCCTCAAGCGCGAGCGGCATCGCGAGGCGCTGCTGGTCGCGGCCACCTCGGGCAGCCCCAAGTTCTTCCTGGGGACCGACAGTGCTCCCCATGCCCAGGGCGACAAGGAGTCGGCCTGCGGTTGCGCCGGCGCCTATACCGCCCCGGCGGCCATCGAGCTTTACGCCACGGCGTTCGAACAGGCCGGCGCCCTGAAGCGCCTGGAAGGCTTTGCCAGCCACTTCGGTCCCGACTTCTACGGCATGCCGCGCAACCGCGATAGCGTCACTCTGGTGCGCGAGCCCTGGACGCTGCCGGCCTCGCTGCCCTACGCGGATGGCCAACGCATCGTGCCGCTGCTGGCGGGAGAAAGCCTGGAATGGCAGCTGGCCCGCTGATTCGCGGCTTCGAGAGCCGCGCTCGAGTGAGACGCAACAGCCGCCCTTGAGGGCGGCCGTTCGATCTCGGCTTGTTCTCGGCTGACGGCTCAGCCTGCGACTGTCTGGGAATCGACCTGGGGCGCGGGGGTGGCCAGGCGAGCGACCATGGCCTCGACCATGCGAGCGGAGTGGTCGGCTGCCTGGTCGAGGAACTGCTCGAAGGAGAGGTGGTTGTCGCCGCCGCCGGCGATGTCGGAGAGGGCGCGAATCACCACGAAGGGACAGCCATAGAGGTGGCAGGTCTGGGCAATAGCGGCGGCTTCCATCTCGGCGGCGAGCATGGTGGGAAAACGCGAGCGTGTCTGAGCGACCCGCTCGGGGCAGGCCATGAAGACGTCGCCGGTGGCGATCAGGCCTTCCACCACGCGCACCTCGCCGAGCGCCTCGACGCATTCGCGCGCGACGCGCACCAGCCGTTCGTCGGGCAGGTAGGCGGCCGGCATCTTCGGCACCTGGCCGTGCTCGTAGCCGAACACCACGGCATCGACGTCGTGATGGCGCACTTCGCTGGAGACCACGATGTCGCCGATGGTCAGGCCCTCGCCGAAGCCTCCCGCCGAGCCGGTGTTGATGATCGCTTCTGGCTGGTAGACGTCAAGCAGCAGGGTGGTGCCGATGGCGGCATTTACCTTGCCGATGCCGGATTGCAGGATCACCACGTCCACGCCATGAAGGCGCCCGTGATGGAAGGTGCAGCCGACGTGGGTGCGGGTCCGGCCGCCTTCCAGCAGCGAGGCGAGGTGGGCCACTTCCTGGGCCATGGCGCCGATAATGCCGATGCGTTTCATCTTTTTGCGTTCTCTCCGGCGAGGTCAGGAAAGCGGGATCACGCCGGCTCGGCGAAGACCTGGGGCCACTCGTCGCGCTGGGCGAGGAAGCGGCGGGCGATGGTCTGGGCGCCTTCCAGGCTGTGGCTGGCCGCCCAGCCGCACTGCATCTCGTTGCAGGCGGGCACCTCGGTGGCTTCCAGCACGTCCTCGAGAGTGTGCTGCAGCAGGCGCAGCACGTCGTCGTAGTCGTTGTGGTTGATCAGGGCCACGTAGAAGCCGGTCTGGCACCCCATGGGGCTGATGTCGACGACCTTGTCGGAATGGTTCCGCGACAGCTCGGCCATCAGGTGCTCCAGGGAGTGCAGGGCGGGCATCTCCATGTGGTCCTGGTTGGGCTGGCAGATGCGCATGTCGTACTTGTGAATGCGATCGCCGTTCGCGCCGGTCTTGATGTCGGCCAGGCGCACGTAGGGGGCCTTCACCTTGGTGTGGTCGAGGTTGAAGCTTTCGACGTTCATCTTGTCGCTCATGGGCGCGCTCCGGCAGGTGAAAGAGAAAACGCGCATTCTAGACGAAGCACCCCGGCCTGTCAGTCTTGAGGCGACGCCGGTGCCATGGCGTCATGCAGTTCCGCGGCGTGCAGGGTGTTCTCGAGCAACGAGGCGACGGTCATGGGGCCGACACCGCCCGGCACGGGGGTGATCCAGGACGCCCGCTCGGCGGCGGGGCCGAATTCCACGTCGCCCACCAGGCGACCATCCGCCTCGCGGTTGATGCCCACGTCGATGACGATCGCATCGTCGCGTACCCACTCGCCCTTGACGATACCCGGTTTGCCCACGGCCACCACGAGCAGCTCGGCGCGGCGCACGTGGGCCTCCAGATCACGGGTGAATCGGTGGCACACCGTGGTGGTGCAGCCGGCGAGCATCAGTTCCAGTGCCATGGGGCGGCCGACGATATTGGAGGCGCCCACCACGGTAGCATCCAGGCCGCGCACCTTGAGCCCGCTGGCCGCCAGCAGCGTCATCACTCCCTTGGGGGTGCAGGGACGCAGCAGGGGAAGGCGCTGCGCGAGGCGGCCGAGGTTGTAGGGGTGGAAGCCGTCGACGTCCTTGTCGGGCAGGATGCGCTCGAGCAGTGGCCGTTCGTCGAGGTGGGCGGGCAGCGGCAACTGAAGGAGAATGCCGTCGACCCTCGGGTCGGCATTGAGGTCGTCGATCAGCCTTTCGAGCGCCTGCTGGGTGGTGTCGTCGGGCAGCGTATGACGGAAAGAGAGCACGCCGGCCTGCTCGCAGGCGCGATGCTTGTTGCTCACGTAGACGTGGGAGGCTGGGTCGTCGCCCACCACGATGACAGCCAAGCCGGGTGTGCGCTTGCCTTCGGCATGGCGCGCCTCCACCTGGCGCGCGACCTGCTGGCGGACCTCGGCGGCTACGGCTTTGCCATCGATGCGTTGAGCGGTCATCGTCTCTTCCCCTGGTGGTGGTGAACGGATGGTAGCGAAAGGGTGCCGGCGGCAGCGGGTAGGCACCAGAAAGGGTGGGGATTTTCGCACGGTCGCCTGCTCAGGCAAAGCGCTAAAGCCCTGTCAGGTCAGGCGGCTATTGACCGTGGGGGATTCTCGGGTAGAATACGCAGCGCTCGATGAGGCCCGATGGCGGCATCGAGGCCGTGCGAAGGCCGGCGGGGTGTAGCGCAGTCTGGTAGCGCGCCTGCTTTGGGAGCAGGATGTCGGGGGTTCAAATCCCTCCACCCCGACCACAACCTCCTGTTTGAATTGATGAAATTCGCGTTCAGGGTTGCGGTCTGGCGTCATTGAACATAGAATGCGCCCATAGCTCAACCGGATAGAGCAACGGCCTTCTAAGCCGTGGGTTGCAGGTTCGAGTCCTGCTGGGCGCGCCATGCCGTGCGCAGTTGGGAGTCAGCGGTTCGAGCAGTCGATATGGTGGATGTAGCTCAGTGGTAGAGCCCCGGATTGTGGCTCCGGTGGTCGTGGGTTCGATCCCCATCATCCACCCCATCTCGACGTACCCGGTATTGCAGTGGTGGATGTAGCTCAGTGGTAGAGCCCCGGATTGTGGCTCCGGTGGTCGTGGGTTCGATCCCCATCATCCACCCCATTGCACCGGTTTTCCCTTCCTGCCCCAGTCTCTTCCCGGCCCTTCGGTCGACTGCGACCTGTGCGTCGTTTTTTTTGTTCGCGCGGTATCGGCAGCACGGCTGCACGCTGCTTCCCGATGTTGGAAAAATCCCGTCGATACGCCCCTTGCAATGCCCGCCGGTGCCCCCATCTCAAGGCCGTGGCGCTTGCCAGCGCAGGGTGGGATTCTTAAAATCACTCTTTTACGCATCCACGCATTCAACACAACGCCCCCAGTCGGTAGAGGACTATTCATGCAAGTTTCCGTCGAAGCGACCTCCCAGATCGAGCGCCGTGTCACGTTCCAGGTGCCTGCGGCCGAGGTCGATCAAGCCGTCGAGGCTCGCCTCAAGGACACCGCGAAGAACGTGCGCCTGGACGGTTTCCGCAAGGGCCATGTGCCCCTGTCCGTGGTCCGTCAGCGCTACGGCCGCGGGGTGCGCGACGAAGTGGTGGGCGAAGTGATGCGCGAGCGCTACGTCAAGGCCATCACCGAAGAGAACCTCAATCCGGCGGGGTATCCGAATATCGAGCCGCAGGTCAACGAGGCTGGCAAGGACCTCGAGTTCGTTGCCTCCCTGGAGGTCTACCCGGAAATCGAGCTCGCCTCCATCGAGGGAACGGAAGTCGAACGGCCGGTGGTTGAAGTGACCGATGCCGACGTCGACGAGATGATCGAGACGCTGCGCAAGCAGAACGCCAGCTGGGAAGAGGTCGAGCGTGCCGCCGAGGACGGCGACCAACTGACCATCGACTTCCAGGGCTTCCTGGGTGACGAGCCCTTCGAGGGGGGCAGCGCCGAGGGGCACGAGCTGGTGCTGGGGTCAGGCAGCTTCATTCCCGGCTTCGAGGAGCAGCTGGTGGGGGCCAAGGCCGGCGACGAGAAGGAGGTCAAGGTTACCTTCCCGGAGGACTACCAGGCCGAGCACCTGGCCGGCAAGGAAGCGACCTTCAAGGTCAAGGTGCACAAGGTCAGTGCCCAGCAGCTGCCGGAGGTCGACGCTGAATTCATCCAGCGCTTCGGTGTCGAAGGAGGTGATGTCGAGGCCTTCCGCGCCGAGGTCAAGAAGAACATGACCCGCGAGGCCAAGCAGGCGGTCGACAACCGCGTCAAGCAGCAGGTGCTCGAGGCGCTCAAGAAGGCCAACGAGGTGCCGGTGCCGCAGGCGCTGATCCAGCAGGAGACCGACGCCCTCAAGCGGCAGGCCGCCCAGCAGTTCGGCCTCGGCGAGGATTTCGACGTTTCCCAGCTGCCCAATGAGCTGTTCGCCGAACAGGCCAAGGGGCGCGTTCAGGTGGGGCTGCTGCTGGCCGAGGTGATCAAACAGGGTGAGCTCGACGCCACCGATGACGAGATCAAGGCGCGCGTCGAGGAGCTCGCCGAGCAATACCAGGAGCCGCAGCAGGTCGTTGACTACTACATGGGCAACGACCAGCTGAAGACCCAGGTCAAGTCGGCGCTGCTCGAGGAGAAGGCCGTCGATCGCCTTCTCGAGCAGGCTACCGTCAAGGACGTGGAGATGAGCTACCAGGAGGCGCTGGCTGCGGCCCAGCAGCAGCCTGAGCAGGACGACGAAGCGAACACGGAAGGCGAGGCCGACAAGGCCTGAGGTGCCAGCAGCCGACCCCGTTCGTCGACGGTCTGCCCGCGACGGACGGGGTGGCCCAGTTGCTTCCATTCAGCGGATGCAAGGACATCAAACAGATGAGCAACGAGTTCGATATCCACAACGCCGGCGGCCTGGTGCCGATGGTGGTCGAGCAGAGCGCGCGCGGCGAGCGGGCCTACGACATCTACTCCCGCCTGCTCAAGGAGCGTGTGATCTTCCTGATCGGTCCGGTGGAAGACTACACTGCCAACCTGGTGGTGGCCCAGCTGCTGTTCCTTGAATCCGAGAACCCGGACAAGGACATCCACCTGTACATCAACTCGCCGGGTGGCGGGGTGACCGCGGGCATGTCGATCTACGACACCATGCAGTTCGTCAAGCCGGATGTCTCCACCGTGTGCCTCGGCCAGGCTGCCAGCATGGGGGCGCTGCTGTTGGCCGGTGGCGCGGCCGGTAAGCGCTACTGCCTGCCCAACTCGCGGATGATGATTCACCAGCCCCTCGGCGGCTATCAGGGGCAGGCCTCGGACATCGAGATCCATACCCGCGAGATTCTCGGCATCCGCGACAAGCTCAACCGCATCCTGGCCCACCATACCGGCCAGGCCATCGAGACCATCGCCCGGGATACCGATCGCGACAACTTCATGAGCGGCGCTGAGGCCGCGGAGTATGGCCTGATCGATGCCGTGCTGGATAAGCGGCCGACATCCTGATAGCGTGATCTAGACACGCCCCCGATACGTGATCACCGGCGGCACCGTGCCGCCGAAGCGACAGAGGTACGCGAATGGCCGACGGCAAAGGCAAGGACGAAGGCGGCAAGCTGCTCTACTGCTCGTTCTGTGGCAAGAACCAGAACGAAGTGCGCAAGCTCATCGCCGGCCCGTCCGTGTATATCTGTGACGAGTGTGTCGATCTGTGCAACGACATCATTCGCGAGGAAGTTCTCGATGCCGATGCCGAGAGCGACGAGGAGCGTCTGCCCGTTCCCCGCGAGATCCGCCACACGCTGGATGACTATGTGATTGGTCAGGACCGTGCCAAGACGGTGCTGTCCGTGGCCGTCTACAATCACTACAAGCGGTTGCGTGCCGGCGTGAAGGGGGATGACGTCGAACTGGGCAAGTCCAACATCCTGCTCATCGGTCCCACCGGCAGCGGCAAGACGCTGCTGGCCGAGACCATGGCGCGGCTGCTCAACGTGCCCTTCACCATCGCCGATGCCACCACCCTCACCGAGGCGGGCTATGTCGGCGAGGACGTCGAGAACATCATCCAGAAGCTGCTCCAGAAATGTGAATACGACGTCGAGAAGGCCCAGCGCGGCATCGTCTACATCGACGAGATCGACAAGATCTCGCGCAAGTCGGACAACCCCTCCATCACGCGTGACGTGTCGGGAGAGGGCGTCCAGCAGGCGCTGCTCAAGCTGATCGAAGGCACCACGGCGTCTGTGCCGCCCCAGGGCGGGCGCAAGCATCCCCAGCAGGAGTTCCTGCAGGTCGATACTGCCAACATCCTGTTCATCGTCGGCGGTGCCTTTGCCGGCCTGGACAAGGTGATTCGCGATCGCGCCGAGAAGGGCGGCATCGGCTTCAATGCTACGGTGAAGAGCAAGGACGAGACCAAGGGCGTGGGCGACCTGCTGCTCGACGTCGAGCCCGAGGACCTGGTGAAGTTCGGCCTGATTCCCGAGTTCGTGGGTCGCCTGCCGGTGATCGCGACCCTCACCGAGCTCAGCGAGGATGCGCTCATCCAGATCCTCACCGAGCCGAAGAACTCGCTGATCAAGCAGTACTCGCGCCTCTTCGACATGGAAGACGTCGAGCTCGAGTTCCGCGAAGACGCCCTGCGCGCCGTTGCTCAGAAGGCCATGGCCCGCAAGACCGGCGCCCGGGGCCTGCGCTCCATCCTTGAGTCGGTGCTGCTCGACACCATGTACGAGATTCCCTCCATGGAGGGGGTGACCAAGGTGGTCATCGATGCCGCGGTGATCGCCGGCGAGAGCGACCCGCTGCTCATCTATTCCCAGCAGGAGCAGCGCGTCGACGGTACCGACGGCTGAGGCGCGGCACGTTCTTACTTCGAGCCTGTAGCGAATGCAAGGGGTCGCCTGGCGACCCCTTTGTGCGTTACGGCCGCCCAGGCCCTTGCAACGACCGCGTCATGCCCCCACTCCTTGAATATCCACCCGATTACGTTTGAGGAAAGTCTGCGATGCAGCAGAACGCCGAACAGACCCTGAGTCTGCCCCTCTTGCCACTGCGCGATGTCGTCGTCTATCCGCAGATGGTGATACCGCTGTTCGTGGGGCGCGAAAAGTCGATCCAGGCCCTCGACGCTGCCATGGAAGCGGACAAGCGCGTGCTGCTGGTGGCCCAGCGTGAGGCCGGCCAAGACGATCCGGGCACCGATGATCTCTTCACCATCGGTACCGTGGCCGAGATCATGCAGCTGCTCAAGCTGCCCGATGGCACGGTCAAGGTACTGATCGAGGGGACCTCACGCGCCGATCTGCGGGCCGTCCACCACACCGACGGCGGCTACAGCCAGGCCGAGGCCGTGCTGCGCGACAGTCAGCCGCTCACCGAGCGCGAGCAGGAGGCCTTGGTGCGCGTGCTGCTCAACCAGTTCGAGCAGTACGTCAAGCTCTCCAAGAAAGTGCCCAACGAGGTGCTCAACTCGCTGTCAGGCATCGAGGATCCCAGTCGACTGGTCGACACCATCTGTGCCCACCTGTCGTTGAAGATCCATGACAAGCAGCAGCTGCTCGAGATGGACCGGGTGCGCGACCGCATCGAGCACCTGATGGCGCTGATCGAGTCCGAGATCGACCTGCTGCAGGTCGAGAAGCGCATCCGCTCGCGCGTCAAGGATCAGATGGAGAAGGCCCAGCGTGAGTACTATCTCAACGAGCAGATGAAGGCCATCCAGAAGGAGATGGGCGAGCTCGAGAACGTACCCAACGAGGCCGAGAAGTACGAGAATGCCATCGAGGAATCGGGTATGCCCAAGGAGGCCCGCGAGAAGGCCTCCCAGGAGCTCGGCAAGCTGAAGATGATGTCGCCCAGCTCCGCCGAAGCCACGGTGGTGCGCTCCTGGCTCGATTGGTTGATCTCCGTGCCCTGGAAGAAGCGCTCCCGGGTCAAGCATGACCTGGTGCACGCCCACCAGGTGCTTGACGAGGATCACTATGGCCTGGACGAGGTGAAGGAACGCATTCTCGAGTATCTGGCCGTCCAGAAGCGCGTGCGCAAGCTCAAGGGGCCGGTGCTGTGCCTGGTCGGCCCGCCCGGCGTGGGCAAGACGTCGCTGGGGCAATCCATCGCCCGTGCCACCAACCGCAAGTACGTGCGCCTGGCGCTCGGGGGCGTACGCGACGAGTCCGAGATCCGCGGCCATCGCCGCACCTATATCGGTTCACTGCCCGGCAAGCTGATCCAGCGCATGAGCAAGGCCGGGGTCAAGAACCCGCTGTTCCTGCTCGACGAGGTCGACAAGATCGGCATGGACCATCGCGGTGACCCGGCCTCGGCCTTGCTGGAAGTGCTCGATCCGGAGCAGAACGACAAATTCAGCGATCACTACCTGGAGCTGGATTACGACCTCTCCGAGACCATGTTCATCTGCACCGCCAACTCGATGAACATTCCCGGTCCGCTGCTGGATCGCATGGAGGTCATTCGCCTGCCGGGCTACACCGAGGACGAGAAGCTCGCCATTGCTCGGCGCTATCTGGTGCCCAAGCAGCTCAAGGCCAACGGCTTCAAGGATGAGGAACTGGCGTTCTCCGACGAGGCGCTGCTCGAACTGATCCGCTACTATACTCGCGAGGCGGGCGTCCGCGAGCTCGAGCGCCAGATCGCCAAGGTGTGCCGCAAGGTGCTGCGCCAGCGCCTCGAAGGTGAGGAGCACGCCGGAGCGCAGGCCCCGGCGACGCTCACCGCTGCGGATATCGAGACCCATGCCGGCGTGCGCCGCTACAGCTATGGCCTGGCCGATCAGGAGGATCAGGTGGGGCGGGTCACCGGTCTTGCCTGGACCTCGGTGGGCGGCGAACTGCTCAACATCGAATCGGTGGTCACCCCCGGCAAGGGGCGCATCAACAAGACCGGCTCGCTCGGCGATGTCATGAAGGAGTCGGTGAGCGCCGCGCAAACCGTGGTGCGTGCCCGGGCACTGAAGCTGGGCATCGATCCCGAGCGTTTCGAGAAGGAAGACCTGCACATCCACGTTCCGGAAGGGGCTACGCCCAAGGATGGTCCCAGTGCGGGCATTGCCATGGTCACGGCCATGGTCTCCGCCTATACCGGTCGACCGGTTCGTTGTGACCTGGCCATGACCGGCGAAGTGAACCTGCGCGGTGAAGTGATGCCGATCGGTGGGCTAAAGGAGAAATTGCTGGCTGCCCGCCGCGGTGGTATAAAGTCGGTGCTCATTCCGGAAGAGAATCGTCGTGACCTCAAGGAGGTCCCGGACAACATCAAGGATGCACTGGAAATCCGGCCCGTGCGTTGGATCGACGAGGTTCTGGAAGCTGCACTGACAGAAATAACCGAGGTGAAAGGTGAGGATTCCCGCGCGGATGAGCCGGCAGCCTCGGCTTCAATGATCAGCACGCATTGATCATTTCTTCGCGCCATACCGGTCTTAGAATGCCGGCATGGCGCGGTTCGGCGCCGCAGGTTGCTTGACACGTCTTTTTCGGCATTGCTATAAACTGCAGCCATGCCGTGATCGAATTGTTGGCCGAGAGTCGCGCTGATAAGAGCCATTATCTGAAACAGTCAAGGGGTGAAGTGTGAACAAATCCGAGCTGATCGAAGCCATCGCCGCGTCTGCTGATATTCCCAAGGCAGCCGCGACGCGCGCGTTGGACGCGATGGTCGACACCGTCACCGATAGCCTCAAGAGCGGTGACACCGTTTCCCTGGTGGGTTTCGGTACGTTCTCCGTCAAGGAGCGCGCGGCGCGTACTGGCCGCAACCCGCAGACCGGCGAGCCGATCCAGATCAGCGCTGCCAAGGTGCCGACCTTCAAGGCCGGCAAGGCGCTCAAGGACTCCGTCAACTGAGTGACGATGGGGCTACGGGCACTGCAGCCGCGGTGCCACTGCCACGCCCACTCGGAGCGACAACAGAGAGGCGCATCGCCATGGCGATGCGCCTTTTTCTCGGTTGTGGCCAGCCTGGCGAGCGGCATGGTCGGAAGGCCCGGGCCGTGCGTATAATGGTCGCGATTTCCGTTACTTAATCACCGAGGCCTGCATGCTGCAAAGTATTCGAGACCGCTCCCGGAGCTGGGGCGCCAAGATCATCGTCGGTGCCGTCGTCGCGGCACTGGCCCTGTTCGGCATCGAGTCGCTGGTGGGGCTCATCGGCGGCAGCGGCGACGAGATCGCTGAGGTCAACGGCGAGCCGATCACCCGCCAGCAGCTCGAGCTGGAGGTCCAGCGCGCCATTCGCTCCGGCCAGGTGCCGCCCGAGCAGGAGCGCGCCCTGCGCGGGGAGGTGCTCGACAGCCTCATCGGTGAGCAGCTGATGACGTCCTACGCAGAGGACGGCGGCCTCTACCTCTCCGAGGAGCAGATCGACCAGGTGATCGTGAACCTGCAGGAGTTTCAGGATCAGGAGGGGCGCTTCTCGCAGGAGCTGTTCCGCAACCGGCTGGCGAGTGCCGGCTTCACGCCGCTTTCCTTCCGCGAGGCCTTGAAGGTCGACATGATGCGCCAGCAGCTGCAGCTGGGCGTGGCCATGAGTGACTTCACCCTGGAGCGCGAGCGCGAGCGTCTCGCGGCACTTCAGCGTCAGACCCGCACCTTCCGTCATCATCAGCTCACTCCCGAGCAGCTCAGCGAACCGGTGGCGGTCAGCGATGCGGAGATCCAGGCCTACTACGAGGCCAATGCCGAGCAGTACCGCCGCCCTGAGCAGGTCCGTCTCGAGTACGTGATCCTCGATCGCCAGGCCATGGCCGAGTCCGCTGAGGTGAGTGACGAGGCGATCCGCGACGCCTGGGAAGCTCGCAGCCGCGATGCCGATCGGCGGGTCTCCCACATCATGGTCACCTTCAACGGTGAGCGTAGCCGTGAGGAGGCGAGGGCACGCCTGGAGAGGGTCCGCGAGCGCCTGGCGGAAAGTGAATCCTTTGCCGAGCTGGCGCGTGAATTCTCCGATGACGCCACCACGGCGGAGCAGGGCGGTGACCTGGGCTTCATCAGCCCCGGCTTCTTCGGTGACGCTTTCGACGATGCCGCCTTCGGCATCGGTGTCGGCCAGGTATCCGAGATCGTCGAAACCAGCAATGGCCTGCACCTGGTCAAAGTAACCGAACTCGACATGCCGCCTCTCGAGGAGATGCGCGATGAACTGGAGCGCGAGCTTGCCCTTCAGGCCGTCGATGACACCTTCAATCGCCGTGTTCAGGCGTTGATCGACGAGAGCTTCGCGGCCGAGGATCTGGCCAGCGTGGCCGAGAGCCTCGACCTCGAGCTGCGGGAGAGCGGCTGGGTATCGCGCGACAGCGCCAGCGGCGTCCTGGGGGAGCCTGGCGTGATGAGCGAAGCCTTCAGCCAGGACGTGCTGAGCGAGGGTTTCAACAGCGAGGTCGTCGAGCTCGATGCTGACCGCCGCCTGGTGTTGCGGGTAGCCGAGCACCGCGAGGCCGCGACGCGCCCCCTCGAAGAGGTGCGTGTTGATGTCCGAGCGGCCGTGGAGCAGCGCAAGACGCAGGAGGCCTTGCTTGAGGTGTCGCGAGAGCGCGTAGAGCGCCTGCGCGACGGCGAGTCGCTCGACCTCGAATGGCAGCGGGTCGAGGGAGCCACTCGCCAAACCGGCGAGGCGCCTCGGTTCGTCGTCCAGACCGCTTTCCGCTTGCCGCACCCTGAGCGTGACCAGCCAGTCTATGGCCAGGCCAGCGACGGTGAGCGGGTGGTGCTGATCGCTCTCGAAAATGTGGCCGACGCCGAACCCGACGAGCAGACGGAAGCCTTTGTCGCCCGCATGGCCGAGCAGCTCCGCGGCCAGTCCGCCATTCAGGCGCTGCGGGCTCACCTGCGTGATACCGCGGAGATCGAGCGCTACTGAATCGCGATCGCCGCCGTACAGTCCAGGGGCACCCAAGGGTGCCCCTTTGTTATGAGGGGCTTTGGTCGGCATATTTATACCGTTATCTTCATAAAGACAAGCAAGAACACCAACGCTCTCGGCTTATTGAATGACAGTGGCCGCAAGGATGTTACCCTGTAACAAATCAAGGCGTACCGGAGTCAAGCGTGTCTCAAGGACCTGTTATGAACGTGCCGGTGCATCTGGTCACCGGCTTTCTGGGTAGCGGCAAGAGCAGCCTGATCCGCAGCCTCATCGATCAGAAGCCGGCGCAGGAAACCTGGGCCGTGCTGGTCAACGAGTTCGGCCAGGTGGGGATCGATCAGGCCATGTTCGATACTCAGGCGGGGGTAGTGGTCAAGGGGCTGCCGGGAGGCTGCCTGTGCTGCCAGCTCGCCTTCGTGATGCAGGCCGCCCTGGTCAATCTCCTGCACCGGCACCGCCCCGATCGCTTGCTGATCGAGCCGTCCGGCCTGGGTCATCCGGCCGGGTTGCTCGAGGTGCTGCGCGGCGAGGCGTTTGACGGCGTGCTCTCCGTCCACGACATCATCGCCGTGCTCGATCCGCGCCGCTTCGACGACCCCCGGTCGCGGGAGCACGAGACCTTTCGCGACCAACTGGCCATGGCCGATGCCGTGGCCTTGACCATGACCGACCTGGCCAGCCCGGACCAGCTGACCGCCGCCCAGGCGTGGCTGGACGCGAGCTGGCCACGCAAGAAGTGGATACGGCAGGCGCCCCACGGTGAGCTGGCCGTGTCGCTGCTGAGCGGCGAGAGCGCGCCTGCCGAGGCGGGGCAACGCCCGTTGCCGGAGAGCGAAGCGCACCGGCGGCTGCGCCAGCAGGCGGCAGGCAGCGTGGAGCTGGAGGGAATGGACGTCTCGGCACCGACGCCGGGGCATCCCGTCCGCGAGGAGGGCGCAGCCCTGGGCTATGCGACACTGGGCTGGCGCTGGCACCCCGACGATGCCTTCGAACTGGATCGCGTCTCGGCGCTGCTCGGTGATCTGCCGTCCGGGCTGCGCGTCAAGGGGGTGCTGCACACCGAGGCGGGCTGGAAGCGCTATAACCGCTCGGCGGGCACGGTGAGCCTCGAGCCCACCGCCTGGCGTCAGGATTCCCGCCTGGAGATCATTGCCGAGGTGGGAGCGTTGCCGGATGCCGACTGGCTGGAGGTTCGTCTCAACGCCTGCCTGAATGGATAGGCGGGCCGTCGTCCCTCATTTGGCGCTGGCCTGGGCCGGCAGAGAGTGTCCGGTGTTGCGCGTTGTTGCCGCCATTAGACGAGAGAAAAGGCCCTGAGCTCGGGATGGCCGTTTCCGTCGACCTCGATTTCCCAACCCTGGTCGGGCTGCCAGTCGCCGAGCACCAGCCGGCGGGCGGGCTGGCCATCGACCTCGAGACCGTGCACGGCGGGGCGATGCGTATGGCCGTGGATCAGGATCGCCACCCCGTGGGCGTGCATGACGTGCACCACCTCCGCGGGGGTGACGTCCATGATCGCGTCGGCCTTGTTGGATGTGGCCTCGCCGGACTGCTCGCGCAGCGAATGGGCCAGCGCCAGCCGGTCGGGAATCGGCAGGGCCAGGATTTGTCGCTGCCACTGGGGATTGCGTGCCTGCGTGCGGAAGGCCTGGTAGGTGTCATCGCCGGTGCAGAGGCTGTCGCCGTGCATCAGCAGGACCGGCGCGCCACCCAGGGGCATTACGCTGGGATCGGGCAGCAGGGTGGCCCCCGCGTCGCGGGCAAAGCGCTCGCCGAGCAGGAAGTCGCGGTTGCCGTGCATGAGATAGAGGGCCGTACCGCTGTCGCTGAGCTCACGCAGGGCGGTCACCACCCGCCTGGCCAGCGCCGCGTGACCGGTGGGGTCGGCGTCTCCGAGGTCGAGCAGATCGTCGCCGATCCAGGCGTCGAAGAAGTCGCCCAGGATGTAGAGCGCCTCGGCCTGGCGAGCGCGGTGCCCGAGCCAGTCGAGGAAGCGCTCGGTCAGCTCGGGAGCGCCGGGGTGCAGGTGCAGGTCGGAAATCAGCAGCGTGCTCATGGGCCTCGTCTCGCAGGGCTCTTGTCGTTGGGCGGCGGGGTGTCAGAAACGCAAGCGCCCGCCGGAAGGGCGGGCGCGAAAGGCTCAGGCATCGCTGTTTGGCGTCTCGGCGACGTAAGCGCGCTGGATGACGACATCCTCGGCGGGCACGTCGGCATGCATGCCACGACGCGTGGTGGGCACCGCCTTGATCTTCTCCACCACGTCCATGCCGTCGACCACCTTGCCGAATACGCAGTAGCCCCAGCCCTGGATGGACTTGCCGCTGTGGTTGAGGAAGTCGTTGTCGGCCACGTTGATGAAGAACTGTGCGGTGGCGGAGTGCGGGTCCTGGGTGCGGGCCATGGCCAGTGTGCCCGTGGCATTCTTGAGGCCATTGTCGGCCTCGTTCTCGACGGGGTCGCGGGTCGGCTTCTGGTTGAAGTCGGTGTCGAAGCCGCCGCCCTGGACCATGAAGCCGTCGATGACGCGGTGGAAGAGGGTGCCGTCGTAGAAGCCGTCGCGCACGTACTGCTCGAAGTTGGCGGCGGTCTTGGGGGCGTTGTCGTGATCGAGGGCGACGTGGATGTCGCCGAAATTGGTCTGAAGAACGATCATTGCGGGTATCCCTCGTCAGGAAGCGGGGCGCGCCTTGGCGCCATGCATGGGCGTGGCGCTATAATAGCGGTTTTGCTTCGCTGCGCGAAGCGAAGGCGCGGGAACCCGGCCATACCCGGCGTTCGACCGCCAGGCCCGCATTTCAACCAGAGGTTGCCTTTCCAACCATGACCACCGAAACCACCAGCGCGCCGAACTTCATTCGTAACCAGATCCAGGAGGAGATCGCGGCGGGTCGCACCACCCAGATCGTCACCCGCTTTCCTCCGGAGCCCAACGGTTTCCTGCATATCGGCCACGCCAAGTCGATCTGCCTGAACTTCGGGCTGGCCGAGCAGTTCGGTGGCGATTGTCACCTGCGCTTCGACGATACCAATCCGGCGAAGGAGGAGCAGGCCTACATCGATGCCATCAAGGAGGATGTCAGCTGGTTGGGGTTTGCCTGGTCAGGTCCCGTACGGTTTGCGTCCGACTACTTCGAGCAGCTTTATGCCTGGGCGCAGCACCTGGTGCGCGAGGGCAAGGCGTACGTCGACGACCTCTCGCCCGACGAGATCCGCGAGTATCGCGGCACCCTGACCGAGGCGGGCACGCCCAGTCCGTATCGCGAGCGCAGCGCCGAGGAGAACCTGGACCTGCTCGAGCGCATGCGTGTCGGTGAGTTCGCCGAGGGGGAGAAGGTGCTGCGCGCCAAGATCGATATGGCCGCGCCCAACATCAACCTGCGCGATCCCATCCTCTACCGCATCCGCCATGCCAGCCATCACCAGACCGGCGAGGCGTGGAAGATCTACCCCTCCTATGACTTCACCCACGGCCAGTCGGATGCCATCGAAGGCGTGACACACTCCATCTGCACCCTGGAGTTCGAGGATCACCGGCCGCTCTACGACTGGTTCCTGGCCAATCTGCCGGTACCCACGACGCCGCGCCAGATCGAGTTCGCGCGGCTCAACATGAACTACACCCTTACCTCCAAGCGCAAGCTCAAACTGCTGGTGGACCAGGGTATCGTCGACGGCTGGGACGATCCGCGCATGCCGACAATCTCCGGCATGCGTCGGCGCGGCTACACGCCGGCTTCGATCCGCAAGTTCTGCGAGATGATCGGCGTGACGCGCGCCGACGGCGGCCTGGTCGATATCGCCATGCTCTACCACGCGATCCGCTCCGACCTCGAGGACAATGCGCCACGGGCAATGTGTGTGCTGAAGCCGCTCAAGGTGGTGCTGACCAACGTGGCGGAAGACCACGAGGAAGTCTACGAGGTGCCCGGCCATCCGGCGCGGGAGGATATGGCGGTGCGCCGCGTGCCGTTCACCCGCGAGATCTATATCGACCAGGACGACTTCATGGAGGAGCCGCCCAAGAAGTTCTTCCGCCTGGCGCCGGGCAAGGAGGTGCGCCTGCGCAACAGCTATGTGATCCGCTGCGACGAGGTGGTCAAGAATGCCGCCGGCGAGGTCAGCGAGCTACGCTGCTCGGTGGACTTCGACACCCTGGGCAAGAACCCGGAGGGTCGCAAGGTGAAGGGGGTGATCCACTGGGTCAGCGCCGCGCACGGCGTGCCCATGGAAGTGCGCCTCTACGACAACCTCTTCCAGGTCGAGCAGCCCGACAAGGACAAGGATGCCGACTTCCTCGAGCATCTGCACCCCGAGTCACTGGTCACGCTGCAGGCCATCGGCGAGCCGAGCCTCGCCGCCGCCGCGCCCGAGTCGCGCTTCCAGTTCGAACGGGTGGGCTACTTCTGTGCCGATCGTCACGCCTGCTGCGACGGCAAGCGGGTATTCAATCGCACCGTGGGGTTGAAGGATTCCTGGGCCAAGATCAAGAAGAAGGGGTGAACGTGAGCGCAGACCTGCTGATCTACAATACCCTGACCCGGCGCAAGGAAGCCTTCACGCCCATCGACCCGGGCCAGGTGCGCATGTACGTCTGTGGCATGACGGTGTACGACTACTGTCACCTGGGGCATGCCCGGGTGATGGTGGCCTTCGACGTCATCACCCGCTATCTGCGCCATCGCGGCTTCGATGTGACCTACGTGCGCAACATCACCGACATCGACGACAAGATCCTGCGTCGGGCCGAGGAGAACGGCGAGTCGATTGGGTCGCTGACCGAGCGCATGATCGAGGCAATGCGCGAGGACGAGGCGAGGCTCCGAGTGCTGCGTCCCGACCGCGAGCCGCGCGCCACGCGCCACGTGGGCGATATCGTTGCCATGATCGAGACGCTGATCGCCAAGGGCTTCGCCTATGCCGCGGTCAACGGCGATGTCTACTACCGGGTGAGGAAGTTCGAGGGCTACGGCAAGCTCAACAACCGCGATCCTGACGAGATGCGCGCCGGAGCGCGGATCGTGGTGGGCGAGCACAAGGAGGATCCGCTGGATTTCGTGCTGTGGAAGGCGGCCAAGCCTGGCGAGGCGAGCTGGCCGTCGCCCTGGGGCGAAGGGCGTCCCGGCTGGCATATCGAGTGCTCGGCCATGTCCCGGTGCTGCCTGGGCGAGACCTTCGACATCCACGGCGGCGGGCCCGATCTCACCTTCCCCCACCACGAGAATGAGATCGCCCAGAGCGAAGCGGCCAACGACAAGCCCTTCGTCAACACCTGGATGCATGCCGGCGCCGTGCGGGTGAATCAGGAGAAGATGTCCAAGTCGCTGGGCAACTTCTTCACCATTCGTGAGGTGCTTGAAGTCCACGATCCGGAAGTGGTGCGCTACCTGCTGGTGGCCAGCCACTACCGCAGCCCCATCAACTATGCCCCGGAGGCGCTGGGTGAGGCGAGGCGCTCGCTGGAGCGCTTCTACAATGCGCTCGACGGCGTGGAGCCGGCCGAGGGCGAGGTGGATGCGCGATTCACCGAGCGCTTCGGCGCCGCCATGGACGACGATTTCAACACTCCCGAAGCGCTCTCCGTGCTCTTCGACCTGGCGCGCGAGCTCAACCGCGCCAAGCAGGAAGAGCCCCAACAGGCGCCGGCGCTGGCCTTCGAGCTCAAGCGTCTGGGTGACGTGCTGGGACTCCTCGACCAGGAGCCGGCGTACTTCCTCAAGGGGGGCGAGGTCGCGCTGCCGCTGCCCGAGGCCGAGATCGAGGCAAAGATCGCCGCGCGCGCCGAGGCCAAGAAAGCCAGGGACTTTGCCGCGGCCGACGCCATTCGCGACGAACTGGCGGCCCTGGGCATTCAGCTCAAGGACTCGCGGGAGGGCACCCGCTGGATTTACGAGCCGCCGGGCGAGCGCGTCTGACTCGGCGGCTGGCGCGGCGGCAGCGGGATCTGCCGTGGCCAGTCGTCGTCCACGATGAACAGCCGTTGCCTCCCCGCCGGGGTGGCCAGTGCCACCTGCACCGGCGAGCCGGGGTCGGCGAAGTGCTGGGCGAGACGGGCCTCCAAGGTGCGCAGTGCCACGAAGGCTGGGTCACGCGGCAGGGCTAGCCAGTGCGGGCGGGCCAGCCAGGCGCCACGGGTGCTGGGGGGCAGTCCATCCCGAAAGTCGCGCCACTCCGACCACCTCAGCCAGCGTCCCTGCCAGTGTGTTGCCGCGCTGCCGCGCGGGGTGGGCAGGGGGGCGCGCCACGGCTGAAAGAGCACGCCGGGCAAGGCCAGGCGACGGGTAATCGTCATCAGCGGGCCCGGCAGCCGGTCGGCGAGTGCCTCGCGGATAACTTCACGCGCTTCGGCGCGGCTGCTCAGGGGTAGCTGATGGTCGCGCAGGTGGGCGAGCTTGCAGGCCAGGCTGTCGGCACCCCCGGGGCCGATCCAGCGTGCCGGGTCCGCCGCCTCGCCCGGGCCTTCCGGCAGGCCCAGGTAGAACTTGATGGCCACCTCCAGGTGGATCGGTATGGCGCGATCGTCGCGGCAGTAGAGCAGGTCCAGCTCGCCCAGGGTCTGCTTCTCGCGGTGGACCCTGAGGTTGTGGGCGAGCAGGCGGGTACCGGGTGAGTGCGCCAGCAGGAATTGCCACAGCCGTTCATGGTAGAGCCCCATGCGCCCCGCGAGGGTGTCGCCGACGCACGCCTCGAGGGCGGCCGGGTTCCCTTCGAGGTCGGCGAGCCAGGCGTCGAGGTGCGCGGGGTCGGACAGGCCCAGGTCGTCGCGGCCGGGGCGCGGCGGCCAGCTGCCATCGACCAGGTCGGGGCAAGCCAGCAGCCACGCCAGGTCCCTCACCAGGGGGTGATGCCAACGGTCGAGTAGGGAGGTGGCGGTATCTCGCATGGCGGGTCGGTGTCGCGTTGAGATCGGCGTCTGACAGGCAAACTGTACACGCCTTATACTCTGCGTACATTCACAACGAACGGGTGGTGACGATGAACCGCTCCCTGATCGGCCTGGCGGCCCTGGCTGCCGGCTCTGCGCTGACGCTCTCGGTGGCCCATGCCAACGAACCGGTGGTGGTGGCCTCCAAGATCGATACCGAAGGCTCCGTACTGGGGGAACTGATTCTCCAGCGCCTGGAGCAGGCCGGCATCGCGACCGAGGATCGCCTGCAGCTCGGCGGCACCAGCATCGTCCGGGAGGCGCTGCTGACCGGCGAGATCGACATCTATCCCGAATACACCGGCAACGGCGCCTTCTTCTTCGACATGACCGGCAGCGACGTCTGGCACGATGCCGACGAGGCGCTGGCCACGGTGCGCGAGCGTGACGCCGAGAACGGGCTGGTGTGGCTGACGCCCGCCGAGGCCAACAACACCTGGGCGATGAGCGTGCGTGCCGACCTGGCCGAGGAGCATGGTCTCGAGACGCTAGAGGACCTGGCGGACTACCTGGCCGACGGCGGCGAGTTCAAGTTCGCGGCCAGCGCCGAGTTCGTCGAGTCCCCCCAGGCGCTGCCCGCCTTCCAGGAAGCCTATGGCTTCGAACTGTCGTCCGACCAACTGCTGGTTCTCTCAGGGGGCAACACCGCCGCCACCATGCGTGCCGCCGCCCAGCAGACCAGCGGCGTGAACGCCGCCATGACTTACGGTACCGATGGTGGCCTGGGCGCCCTGGGCCTGGTGGTGCTGGAGGACTCGCTCGGCGTGCAGCCGGTGTACCAGCCGGCACCCGTGGTCCGCGAAGCCGTCCTCGAGGCCTATCCCGAGATCGAGACGCTGCTCGAACCGGTCTTCTCCGCCCTGGATCTGGAAACCCTGCAGCGCCTCAACGGCGAGGTGGCGGTGAATGGCATCGCTCCCAGCGAGGTCGCTGCCCGCTTCCTCGACGGTCTCGAGACAACGGAGTAGCGCGTGCAGCAGGCAAGGTCCAAGCCCAATGCCGTGCTGCTGGTGTTGATGCTCGTCGGCGTGGTCGCCTGGCTGACCCTGCCGGCGATCAGCGTGGCGCCCAACCGCATCGTGCCGGGAACCCCTCAGCGGGCCCAGGAGGCGCTGGGCTGGGGCGTGGCGCTCCTGGCCACGGTACCCATGCTGGGCGTGGCCACGCTGGCCTGGCGCCCCTTCACATGGCATCTGCGCGCCGCCCTGGTCCTGGTCGTTGGCCTGCTGGCCGCCATGCCTCTGTGGCTGTCGGGCGTGGCGGCGACCCTGGAAGCCGCCTCGCGACTGGGCCTGGGGAGTGCGCTCTGGTTGCTGCTCTTCCTGTGGTTGCTGGCGCTGATCGAGTTGCGGGCGCGCCTGGCCCTGTCTCGCCCCCTGGGCTGGGCCCTGCTGCTGCCGGTCCTGCTCGCCTGGTGGGTCTGCCTGATGCAGTGGCTGGCTCCCCTGGCGCTCTATCGCGAGTACCAGGTGCGCAGCGATCAGTTCGTGGGTGCCATCGGTCAGCACCTCGCCTTGGTCGGGTCGGCGGTGGGGGCAGCACTGTTGCTGGGCGTGTGCCTGGCGCTCGCCATGCGTCGCCGTGCCGGCGTGCGCCGCGTGGGGTTCGGGATACTCAACTTCCTGCAGACCATTCCCAGTATCGCCCTGTTCGGATTGCTGCTGGCGCCGCTGGCCTGGCTGGCATCACGGGTGGAGTGGTTGGCGGCACTGGGCGTGAGCGGCATCGGCTGGGCGCCGGCCTGGCTGGCGCTGCTCGGCTACAGCCTGCTCCCCATGGTGCGCAACACCTTCGTGGCCCTGGAAGAGGTCGACCCCGCCGTGATCGAGGCGGCGCGCGGCATGGGTATGAGCCAGCGCCAGGTGTTTCTCCAGGTCCGCCTGCCGCTGGCCCTGCCGGTGGTGCTGGAGGGCATTCGCATCACCACCGTGCAGGCCATCGGGCTCACCGCGGTGGCGGCACTGATCGGTGCCGGGGGGCTCGGTACCTTCATTTTTCAGGGGCTGGGGCAGGCGGCGATGGACCTGGTGCTGCTCGGGGCGTTGCCGATCATCGCCCTGGCCCTGATGGTCGATGCGCTGCTCAGCGCCCTTGCCGACTGGCTGCGTCAGGGAGGAACGACGTGATCGAGCTGTTCGACGTCACCAAGCGTTTCGGCGAGGAGGTGGCGGTCGACGCCATCTCGCTGCGGGTGCAGAAGGGCGAGCTGTGCGTGCTGGTCGGTACCTCGGGCTGCGGCAAGTCCACCACCCTGCGCATGATCAACCGGCTCATCGAACACAGCGACGGGGAGATCCATCTCGACGGCCAGCCGGTGAGGACCTTCGACGAGGTGACCCTGCGCCGGCGCATCGGCTACGTGATCCAGAATACCGGCCTGTTTCCGCACTGGACGGTGGCACGCAACATCGGTCTGGTGCCACGGCTGCTCAAGTGGCCGCGCGCCCAGGTGCGCGAGCGGGTCGAGACGCTGATGGCGCTGCTCGGCCTGCCGATCGAGGAGTTCGCCGCCAAGTATCCCCACCAGCTCTCTGGCGGTCAGGCGCAGCGGGTCGGCGTGGCCCGAGCCCTGGCAGCCGACCCCGAGATCCTGCTCATGGACGAGCCCTTCGGGGCCCTCGATCCGATCACCCGCGAGGCGCTGCAGCACGAACTGCTCGACCTTCAGGCGCGCCTGCACAAGACCATCGTCTTCGTTACCCACGACATGGACGAGGCCCTGGCGCTGGCCGACCGCCTGGTGGTCATGCGCCAGGGGCGCATCGTCCAGCAGGGGCCGCCCCTCGAGCTGCTCCACGAGCCGGTGGACGATTTCGTGGCCTCGATGCTCGGCGGCGATGCGCGTGGCCTCAAGGAAGCCGCCCTGACCCGGGTGCGCGACCGCATGCTGCCGCTGGGACCGCGCCTGCTTGCCCACGAGCGCGTCGCGGTCGATGTTCCCCTCAATCAGGCGCTGTCGCTGATGCTGTGGCACCGCGTCGACCGCCTCACCGTGGTCGACGATGACGACATTCCCATCGGCGAGCTGTCGCTGCGCCGGCTGGTGGGGAGCAAGGCATGAGCGGGGATGTCGTCAGGCAACGTCACTCGCTGGCCGGTTGGTGGGTGCCGCTCGCCTGGCTGGCGCTGCTGTTGGCGCTGAGCCTGGGAATGGGGCTGCTCGAAGGTCCGTTGCGCGTCATCGAGCCCGACAGTCGCGACGTGCTCTATGTGCGTGCCAGCTTCCTGGCGCTGCTGGGCCAGCACGTGATGGTAGTGGGGCTGGCTTCACTCCTGGCCGTGCTGCTCGGCGTGGGTGGCGCGGTGGCGGTGACACGACCGGCGGGGCGCGACTTCCTGCCGCTGGTGACTCAGCTCGCCTCCATCGGCCAGACCTTTCCCCCTGTCGCCGTGCTGGCGCTGGCAGTGCCGGCACTGGGCTTCGGTACCCTGCCGATCGTGGTGGCCCTGCTGCTTTATGGCCTGTTGCCCATCGTGCGCAACACCCTGGCCGGCATTCAGGGCATCGATCCGGGCGTGCACGAGGCGGCCCGCGGCATGGGTATGACCCCCGGCCAGATCCTGCGTCAGGTGGAGCTGCCGCTGGCCGCCCCGGTGATCCTCGCCGGGGTGCGTACCTCGGTGACCATCAATGTCGCCACCGCCGCCATCGGCGCTACCGTGGGCGCCAGCAACCTGGGCGATCCCATCATCTCCGGCATCGTCAATGGCAATACCGCCTACGTGCTGCAGGGGGCACTGCTCATCGGCCTGCTGGCGATCACCGTGGACAGCGCCTTCGAACGCCTGCAGCGCCGGGTGGTGCGGCAGGGCTGACGCGGGCATCATGGGTGAGCCTTTCTGACGATTTGACGTTAACGTCAACTGTCGTATTATCGGCGCTGCGTTGGAGCGAACCTCTGGCGCGGCGCTACAGTTATGACAACACTGCCCTCACAAGGGGCGGTTTTCCTCCTGCCACCACCCAAGGACCAGGAAGATGACAACAACAGAAGATGTCCATGCGCTGGCGTTCATGACCGGCGATGAGTTCCATATCCCGACCTACCGGTTACTGCAGCAGGACGGCACCCTCTTCGAGGGCGCCGAGGTGCCCGACCTCGACCAGGACCGGGACAAGGCGCTGCGCATCTATCGCGCCATGCTCACCACCCGGGTGCTCGACGAGCGCATGCTGGCGGCGCAGCGCCAGGGGCGCCTCTCCTTCTACATGCAGTGCACCGGCGAGGAGGCCGCCGTTGTCGGTGCCACGGCGGCGCTCGACGACACCGACATGATCATGGCCCAGTACCGCGAACAGGGCGCACTGGTCTACCGCGGCTTCACCTACGACGAGTTCATGAACCAGCTGTTCGGCAACGAGCTCGACTACGGCAAGGGGCGTCAGATGCCGATCCACTACGGGTCGCGCAAGCTGCACTACATGACGATCTCGTCGCCCCTGGCTACCCAGATCCCCCAGGCCACCGGCTACGCCTATGGCCAGAAGATGGCCGGCGAAGGGAACTGCACCATCACCTTCTTCGGCGAGGGTGCCGCCTCCGAAGGGGATTTCCACGCCGCCCTGAACATGGCCGCGGTGCACGAGGTGCCGGTGATCTTCTTCTGCCGCAACAACGGCTATGCCATCTCCACGCCGGCCCATGAGCAGTTCGCCGCCGACGGCATTGCGCCACGTGCCTTCGGCTATCGCATGCATGTCATCCGCGTGGATGGCAACGATATCCTGGCCGTCTATCGTGCCACTCAGGCGGCGCGCGCCATCGCCGTGGACAAGAATCAGCCGGTGCTGATCGAGGCGATGACCTACCGTCTGGCCGCCCACTCCTCCTCGGACGACCCTTCCGGCTACCGCTCGCGCAAGGAGGAGGATGCCTGGCGCGAGAAGGACCCCATCCTACGCATGCGGCGCTGGCTCACCGACAAGGGGTGGTGGAGCGACGACGAGGAGAAGGCGCTGCAGGAGAGCCTGCGCCGCGAAGTCCTGGAGACCATGAAGCGTGCCGAGAAGCGCCCGCCGCCGCCCCTGGACAGCCTGGTCACCGATGTCTATGCCGACGTGACTCCGGCCCTGCAGCGCCAGCTCGACGCTCTCAAGCGCCACATCCGTCGCTATCCCGACGAGTACCCCAAGGGAGCGCGGTCGCTGGATCCCGACGTGCGCGCCGAGGATGCCGCCGACAAACCGGCCGATGACGACCAGGGAGGTGCCTGAGATGCCGACCATGAACATGCTGCAGGCGATCAACAATGCCCTGGATATCGCCATGGCGGAAGACGAGCGGGTGATCTGCTTCGGCGAGGACGTAGGGGTGTTCGGCGGCGTGTTTCGCGCCACCAGCCACCTGCAGGAGCGCTACGGCAAGTCGCGCTGCTTCAACACGCCGCTGGTGGAACAGGGCATCATCGGCTTCGCCAACGGCCTGGCCGCCCAGGGCTCCGTGCCGGTGGCCGAGATCCAGTTTGCCGACTACATCTTTCCGGCCTTCGACCAGATCGTCAACGAGACGGCCAAGTTCCGCTTCCGCTCCGGCGACCTCTTCAACGTTGGCGGCCTGACCATCCGCACCCCCTACGGTGGCGGCATCTCCGGCGGGCTCTACCACTCCCAGTCTCCCGAGGCCTATTTCGCGCACACCCCGGGGCTCAAGGTCGTGGTGCCGCGCAATCCCTACCAGGCCAAGGGCTTGCTGCTCTCGGCGATCCGTGACCCCGACCCGGTGATCTTCTTCGAGCCCAAGCGGCTCTACCGCGCCTCCACCGGCGAGGTGCCGGAAGACGACTACCAGCTGCCCATCGGCGAGGCCGAGGTGACCAAGGAGGGTACCGATGTCACCGTGCTCGGCTGGGGCGCCCAGATGGAGATGATCGACCGTGCCGTCGAGCAGGCCGAGAAGTCGGGCATCTCCTGCGAAGTGATCGACCTTCGCTCCATCCTGCCTTGGGACGAGGACACCGTGGCGGAGTCGGTGCTCAAGACCGGCCGGCTGGTGATCGCCCACGAGGCGCCGCTCACCGGGGGATTCGCCGGCGAAATCGCCGCGGCCATCCAGGAGCGCTGCTTCCTGTACCTGGAGTCGCCCATCGCGCGGGTGACCGGCCTGGACACGCCCTTCCCGCTGACACTGGAGAAGGAGTACATGCCGGATCACCTCAAGGTCTATGAGGCCATCCGCGCCAGTGTGGAATTTTGACGACCGGTATCAGGACAGGAGACGCAAGATGAGTGAGTTCATGCTGCCCGATATCGGCGAAGGTATCGTGGAATGCGAGATCGTGGAGTGGCGGGTCGCCGAGGGCGACGTCATCGAGGAGGACCAGCCGGTCGTCGAGGTGATGACCGACAAGGCGCTGGTCGAGATCACCGCGCCCGAGGCGGGGCGTATCACCCGGCTCCATGTGCCCAAGGGCGAGGTGGCCAAGGTGCACGCGCCATTGTTCGCCTACGAGCCCGCCGAGGGAGAGCCGGCGGATGCCGATACACCCCAGCAAGCGGCTGAGACGACGGCAGCGGCACCCGGCGGTGACTCCGTCGCCCAGCAGCCGGCGCCGGCCGAACCCAGCGAGGGGGTCGAAAAACCGACGGCCGCGGCCAAGGACTTCATCCTTCCCGATATCGGCGAGGGCATCGTCGAGTGTGAGGTGGTGGAGTGGCGTGTGGCCGAAGGCGAGCACATCGCCGAGGACCAGCCGGTGGTCGACGTCATGACCGACAAGGCCTTGGTGGAGATCACCGCGCCGGAAGGGGGGCGAGTGAGTCGGCTTCACGTGCCCAAGGGCGAGGTGGCCAAGGTGCATGCGCCGCTCTTTGCCTATGTGCCCGACAGCGTCGAGGATACGGCGTCCGACGCGGCTCCGGCGCGCGCGGCCGATGCGCGGCCTGCCGAGCCCGAGCCCGCGTCTCGACGGACCAGGCCCGCGGACGCGTCACCGCGCGCGGCCGGCGGCTACGGCCCCTACGGTCGCATTCCCGCCGCACCGGCGGTGCGTCGCCTGATGCGCGAGTACGACCTCGCCCTGGAGGACGTGCCCGGCACCGGCAAGCAGGGGCGGGTGCTCAAGGAGGACGTGCTGCGCTACCTGGAGCAGGGGGCTGCCCTCTCCGCCGCAACGGCCTCTCCAGCCCAGTCCACTCCGTCGCCGGCACTCGCGTCCGAGGCTGAGGCGAGCGAGGTGCGCGTGGAGCCCCTGCGCGGGGTGCGCGCGGTGATGGCCAAGCGCATGGTGGAAGCCGCCACTACCATCCCGCATTTTCAGTATGGCGAGGAGATCGACGTCACGGCGCTGCTTGCGCTGCGCGAGCGCCTGAAACCGCAGGCCGAGGCAAAGGGAGCGCGCCTGACGCTGATGCCGTTCTTCATGAAGGCGATGGCGCTGGCGGTACGCGAGGAGCCGATTCTCAATGCCCGCCTCGATGCAGCCGCCAGCGAGATCCACTACCTGCCCTCGGTCAACGTGGGCATGGCGGTGGACAGCCAGGCCGGGTTGCTGGTACCCAACGTCAAGGGCGTGGAGCGACGTACCCTGCTCGAGGTGGCCGGCGAGATCCAGCGCCTCACCGAGGCGGCGCGCAGCGGCAAGGTGGCCCAGGAAGACCTCAAGGGCGGTACCATCAGCATCTCCAATATCGGGGCGCTGGGTGGCACCTATGCGGCGCCGATCATCAACGCCCCGGAAGTGGCGATTGTCGCCATTGGCAAGATCCAGTGGCTGCCGCGCTTCGACGAGGCCGGCGAGGTGGTGCGCCGGGCGATCATGACGGTCACCTGGGCCGGGGACCACCGAATCATCGACGGCGGCACCATTGCCCGCTTCTGCAATGCCTGGAAGGGCTATCTGGAAGCGCCGGAGACGATGCTCCTGCATCTCGGCTGAGGAGCAGCGCCATGCCCCAGGCACCCCTGCAGCAGTTCTACATCCCGGAAGAGCAGTCGATCTACCTGCTCAGTCACGACGACGCCCGCAAGCTCAAGGAATGGGTGGCGCTGTGTCAGGCCCAGCTCGAGCAGCTGGGCTACCGGGACATCGAGCTGATCGGCAAGGGTGCCTACGGCTTCGTCTTCGCCGGCATCACCGCCCACGGCGAGGAGTACGTCTTCAAGTTCACCCGGGTCAACCTGCCCCAGCACCTTCAGGACCGCCTCGAGGAAGAGGCCTTCATGCTGGAGCAGGTCGACCATCCGCGAGTGCCCAAGCTGATCGCCTTCCAGCGCGTGCGCAGCCAGTCGATCCTGGTCATGCAGCGCGCGCCGGGGCTCAACCTGGAGGAGGTCTCGCTCCAGGAAGGGCGCCTCGCACCGCGGCTGATCGTGCGTATCGCCGACCAGCTGGCGGACATCCTGCGCGCCCTGCGCCGGGAAGCCGGCCCGGCCGGCAAACCCATCGTCCACGGCGACATCAAGCCCTCCAACCTGGTCTTCGACGCCGCCCGTGAGACGGTGGCCCTGATCGACTGGGGTTCCTCGGTGTTCGCCCAGCTCGATGCCAACCTGCAGTTCGTGGCGACCAACGTCATGGAACTGATGTCCGACAATCTGCAGCAGACCAACGCCCGCCTGGGCGACGTCTACTTCATCGGCGACGAGCAGCTCAATGGCGCACTGTCCTCGCCGCGCTTCGACGAGCAGGGCGCGGCGGGCACCCTCTATGCGCTCGCCTCGGCCCAGTCGTGCCGCTTCGGCCATCGCGCCATCCCCGCGACCTCGCTGGGACTGCCCATGGAGTTCGCGCGCATGCTCGACGGCATGCTCGATCCCGATCCCGCCACCCGGCGCCAGGCCGGCGATCACTTCGTGCGCGAGATGCCGCGCCTGGCCCGCACCGTGATGATCGATCTCCCCGAGCCACCCGAGGCGCCGCTGGTACCGACCTGGGTGCGACCCTCGACCCACGAGATCGACACCGTCGTCTACAGCTCGCGCAAGGCCTTCCTGCGCGAGGAGGGCGGCGAGGAGACGCTCAGCGACGTCAACGATGTCCAGCTCGACCGCTACTACAAGAACTTCATGCAGGGCATGGGCGAGACCGAGAAGGCGTTCCTGGCGGCGGTCAGCCGGCTTGGTAAGTACCCGGTGGTGGGCGGGCTTGCGGTGCGCTGGGAGGCGGAGGGCGTCTACATCGACACCTCGCTCAACCTCCACGACCCGGCGCTCAAGCCGGCCTTCGTGGCGGCGGTCAACAACATGGTCAACCTGGCGCGGGCCATCTACCGTCGAGGGATCTTCAAGAGCTGCCTGTTCAATGCTCGCGACACCCTGCACCTGGACCGCGACGACCCCGAGGAGCCGTTCCACCTCGAGCCGGGGATGCGCCTGCGCTACGAGGTGAGTGCGGTGCCGGAACTGGAGGATCGCTCGCGGCTGCACAGCTACTTCGAGGACGGCCCCGACCCCGAGGAGTTCCTGGTGCTGCCCGAGCCGATCATCGCCTCGCTGGAGGCGCTCAACGAGATCCACCATACCGGCATGATCATCTTCGAGGCGCTGCCCGCCCATCTCAAGATCCACAGCTACTACCGGCTGCTCGATCCCTCCCGGGAGGCGGAGTTTCGTCAGCGCCTCGACGACATCCTCGCCGCCGTGGACCAGATCACCGGCCTGGGCGTCTCCGGCTTCATGAAGATGCCCTACAAGGACACCCGCTTCTTCACCCACGTGCAGCGCCAGCCGGAGCGCTACTACCCTCGCGATCCCCGGGCGGCCCTGGCGGAGCTGGAGGCGCCTCCGGAGCGTCGCCTCAGCGATTCCCCATCGCCTCGGGCAGGAAGGTGACGATCGCCGGGAAGAGGGTGATCAGGACGACACCCAGCATCATCAGCAGGAAGAAGGGCATCGCCGCCCAGGCGATGCTGAGAATGTTGCGCCCGGTCATGCCCTGGAGCACGAAGAGGTTGAAGCCCACCGGGGGGGTGATCTGCGACATCTCTACCACGATCACCAGGAAGATCCCGAACCAGATCAGGTCGATGCCGGCGGCCTCCACCATCGGCAGCATGATCGAGGTGGTCAGCACCACTACCGAGATGCCGTCCAGAAAGCAGCCCAGTACGATGAAGAAGAGGGTGAGGGCCGCGAGCAGCATCCACGGCGAGAGCTCCTGCGCGGCGATCCAGGCGGCCAGGTCGCGGGGCAGGCCGGTGAAGCCCATGGCAGCGGTCAGGAAGGAGGCGCCGGCGAGAATGAAGGCGATCATGATCGAGGTGCGCACGGCACCGAGCAGCGCATCGCGGAAGACGTGGCGATCCATGCTGCCCTGCACGCGCGCCAGCAGCAGGGAGAGCACGACCCCCACGGCGGCGGCCTCGGTGGGCGAGGCGAGGCCGGCGTAGATGGAGCCGATCACGCCGATGATGAGTGCCAGCATGGGCAGCAGGCGCCGCGAGCGGCGCAGTTTCTCGCCCAGGCCGATGCCCGGGTCGGGGGCCGGCACGCGCTCGGGATAGCGCCACGACCACAGCATCAGGTAGAGGGCGAACAGCGAGACCAGCATCAACCCGGGAAGGATACCGGCAATGAACAGGCGGGCGATCGACTGGTCGGTGGCCACGGCAAACACGATCAGGATGATCGAGGGCGGAATCAGCAGGCCCAGGGTGGCCGAGCCCGCCAGGCTGCCGATCACCAGGCGCTCGTCGTAGCCCCGCCGGGTGAGCTCGGGCAGGGTCATCTTGCCCATGGTGGCACAGGTGGCCGCCGAGGAGCCCGAGACTGCGGCGAAGAGCGCGCAGCCCACCACGTTGGTGTGCAGCAGTCGGCCCGGTACCCGCCGCATCCAGGGCGACAGCCCGGTGAACATGTCGTTGGCGAGCCGGGAACGGAAGAGGATCTCGCCCATCCAGATGAACATGGGCAGGGCGGTCAGCTCCCAGCTGTAGCTCGAGCCCCAAACGTTGGTCGCCATGACGTCGCCGGTGGGGATGTTGGTGAACTGGGAGAGCCCGATCCAGCCCAGCGCCATCAGCGAAAAGGCCACCCAGACGCCGCTGCCGAGCAACACCAGCAGGGCGACGAGGAGCGAGAGCATCATCGTCAGCATGGTGGTCTCTCCCGGTTCACGAGTGGCCCGTGTCGTCGATGGTGAAGTCCCTCGGGCGCGTCACGGCGGTGACGAGGGTGATCAGCCAGGCCTCGATCAGCGCCAGGCAGAGCAACACCACGCCGGTGAGCATGGCCGTCTGGGGAATCCACAGCGGAATGTTCACCAGGCCGTAGGAGGTTTCCCCGTAGGCGATGCTGTCGGCGAGCAGCCAGCCGAGGTTCCAGGCGAGATAGAGGCTCAGCGCGGCGGCGATGCTCAGGCAGAACACCTCGAAGTAGACGCGGATGGCGGCGGGCAGGCGCCCGATCAACAGGGTGACCCGGATATGGCCACCGTTGACGAAGGTGTAGGCCAGCCCCAGGAAACTCGCACCCACCAGCAGGTAACCCGAGATCTGGGCGAGCCCCGGGATGGTCAGGCCGATACGGCCGGCCCCGAGCTGCGTGGCGACCCGGTCGAGCAGGCGCCCCACGATCTGCGCGGTGATCAGGGTGCAGATCAGGCACAGGCAGGCAGCGGAGAGATAGCCGCCCAGGTTGTAGAGCGGCCTAAGTCGATAGCGCATGGTGGCAAACCCTGGCGGCAGGGAGCTCGGCCCCGGCTGGCCGGGACCGCAGCGATCATTGGCGGGCTGCTTCGTAGGCCTCGAGAATGGCGGCTCCCTGCTCGCCGGCTTCCTCGGCCCATTCGCTGGTCATGGTGTCACCGATCTCGCGCAGCTTCTCGGCGAGCTCGGGGGTGGGCTCGCTCACCTCGATGCCGTTCTCCTCGAGCACGGCCAGCGCCTCGTCGGTCTCTTCGCGGCTCATGGCCCAGCCACGCTCCTCGGCCTCGGCGGCGGCCTCCAGCACCGCCTCGCGGGTGGCCTCGTCGAGACGCGAGAACGCTTGCTCGTTGACGATGACCATGTTCTTGGGCAACCACAGCTGGGCATGGTTGAAATGGCTCAGGTAGTCCCAGGCCTGGGTGTCGGCGCCGGTGGCCGGCGAGGTGATCATGGCGTCTACGCGGCCGGTGCTGAAGGCAGTGGGGATGTCCGGCACCTCCACCTGGGTGGGCACGGCGCCGGCCAGCTGGGCGAGGCGCTCGCTGGCGGCGTTGTAGGCGCGCATGCTGAGGTTCTGCAGGTCATCGGGGCCGGTCAGCGGCTGCTGGGTGTAGATCCCCTGGGGCGGCCAGGGCACGGCGAACAGCAGGCGCAACCCCTGTTCGCCCAGTTCTTCGCTGATGATCTCGCGCGAGGCGTCCCACAGGGCGCCGGCCTCCTCGTAGCTGGCCGCCAGGTAGGGCACGGAATCCACCTCGAAGATGGGGTTCTCGTTGGCCAGGCGAGACATGATCAGCTCGCCGATGGGCACGATACCGCGGCGCACCGAGTTCTTGATCTCGGGGTGGCCGATCAGCGAGCCGTTGGCGTGCACGGTGATGTCGAGTTCGCCATCGGTGCGCTCCCGAACGGCATCGGCGAATTCGCGGATATTGACGGTGTGGAAGGTGCGATCCCCATAGGGTGTTGGCATGTCCCATTCGGTGGCGGCCTGGGCGCCGGTTGAGGAAATGGCTAGGCTGAAACCGAGGGTGGCGGCCATCCCGGCCAGCAGCGGTGTCTTGGCGGTCATCGTGGTTTCCTCTCGTTACCGGTGTTGTCGGTCTTGTTGGCGAAGCGCGCCTCGCTATGGGTAGAGCATAGCGCCCGTCGGGAAGGGCGTCGCACGGCCGCCATACGCTGCATCAACTTTCCTGTGCGTAGCCCCTGCTTCAGGTCCCACTTATTGATACATTCCCGGGGAGATGCCCTTTCAAGGAGGTGTTCATGCCGAGACTGCGACTCAACGCCGACATGGGGGAGAGCCTGGGCCCTTGGGTCATGGGCCGTGACGCAGAGGTCATGCCCTACGTGGATCTGGCCAACGTTGCCTGCGGCTTTCACGCTTCGGACCCCGATGTCATGCGGCGCACCCTGCGCCTGGCGGCCGAACACGGCGTGACGGTGGGCGCGCATCCCGCCTACCCGGACCTGGTCGGCTTCGGGCGCCGTTCACTGGCCTGTTCGCCCAGCGAGATCGAGAACCTGGTGCTCTATCAGGTGGGGGCGCTCGCTGGTGTGGGGCGCGCCGAAGGCGTCACGCTTGGCTACGTCAAACCCCATGGCGCCCTCTACAACGACATGGTGCGGGATCGCGACACCCTGGCGGCGGTGATGCGCGCCGTGGCGGCCTACGACCCGGCGCTGCCGCTGATGGTGATGGCCACCCGCGACACGGAATCCATGCGTGAGCTGGCGCGTCGTGAAGGCGTGACGCTGTGGTTCGAGGCCTTCGCCGACCGCGCCTACGACGGCCACGGGCGACTGGTCTCGCGCCGCGAGCCGGGGGCGGTGCACCACGATCCCGACGTCATCGTCGACCAGGCGCGGCGCATCGCCAGCGGGGCGCCTCTCACCGCCAGCGACGGCAGCGAGCTGGTGCTCGAAGCCGACACCCTCTGCGTGCATGGGGACAATCCCGAGTCCATTGCCGCCGTGAAGGCGATCCGCCAGGCGCTTCAGGCCCTCGAGGCGGCCTCGTGAGCGAGCGTGACCGGTTGCCCCGCCTCGAGTCGGCCGGCCTGGATGGCTGGCTGGTGCGTCTCTTCGCGCGCATCGACGAAGCCAACCTGCCTTGGCTGGCGGCACTCACCCGGCGCTGCGAGGCGGCGTTCGGCGACACCCTGGTGGACCTGGTGCCGTCCTACACCACGCTGCTGGTGGTCTTCGATCCGTTGCAGCTTTCGCCGGATAAGGCGCGTTGCCGGCTTGTCGAACTCCTCACCGATCTGGCGCCGGATGATGAGCAAGCCGCGGCGGGGGAGGTGCACGAGTTGCCCACCTGGTACGATCCCAGCGTCGGGCCCGATCTCGAGCGCGTGGCGGCCCATGCAGGCCTCTCCGTGGAGCAGGTGATCGACTGCCACAGCCAGGGGGTCTACCGGGTTTTCGCCCTGGGCTTTGTCCCCGGCTTCGCCTTCATGGGGTTGCTCGACGAGCGCCTGGCGACGCCGCGACTCGAGACGCCGCGCCGCCGAGTGCCGCTGGGCAGCGTGGCGATCACCGGGCGACAGACCGCCGCCTATCCGATGCAGACGCCGGGCGGTTGGAACCTGTTGGGGCGTACCTCGGCCCGGCTCTTCGACCGCGACCGGGAGGGCTTCAGCCTGCTCCAGGTAGGGGATCGCGTGCGCTTCGTGCCCGTGGATCGCGACACTCTGCAGCGCCAGGGTGGGGACGTGACGCCGATCGAGGAGGCGCGTTGATGGGTAGTAATTATACCGTTATCTCATTTCGCGTCCTACATCCCGGACCGCTGGCTTTACTGCAAGATGCCGGCCGTTTCGGTGCGCGACGGCTGGGGGTGACACAAGGCGGTCCCGCCGATCTGAACGCCTGGGCCTGGGCCAATCGCCTGGCCGGCAATGCCTGGGGCACGCCAGCCCTGGAGGTGACCTTCGGCGGACTGGAACTCGAGGTGGCTCGGGACCTGGCCCTCGCTGTGGCCGGCGCAGACCTGGGCGCCACCCTGGATGGCGATCCCTTGCCGCTCTGGACGCGTGTCACCGCGCGCGAAGGGCAGCGCCTCGCCTTCGCCTCGCCCCAGGCCGGATTGCGAGCCTATCTGGCAGTGGCGGGCGGTTTTGTGGCAGAGCCGGTGCTGGGCAGTTGCGCTTGCGTGGTACGCGAAGGCCTGGGGGGCCACGATGGGCGAGGGCGACCCTTGGCCGAAGGCGATGAGCTGCGCGCGGCCCCCGCCGAGCCGTTCTCGGCGTCACCCGAGGTGCCGGGGGAGGCGCAGCCGGATTACCGGGCCGACTGCCGCCTGGCACTGCTGCCAGGCGCGCAGATTGCCGACTTCCACGGGGGGAGCCTTTACGCTGCCTTCAACGCGTCATGGGAAGTCGACGACCGTGCCGACCGGATGGGGGTGCGCCTGACAGGGCCGGTGCTGCGCTGCCGGATTGATTCCCTGATCTCCGAGGGGCTGGGGCTCGGCGCCGTTCAGGTGCCACCGGATGGCCAGCCCATCGTCTTGCTCAACGATCGCCAGACCATCGGCGGCTATCCGCGTCTCGGTGCCCTGACCCCGCTGGCCGCGTCGCGGCTGGCGCAATGCGTGCCGGGCCAGAGGGTACGCCTGGCCGCTCAGTCACCCGAGCGCGCACTGGCCGACTATCGGCGATTTCGCCGGCAGTTCGACTGAGCGGGGGCGCTAAGCCCCCAGGCCGCTCTCGCGCAGCACCTGATCCAGGGTTGGCGCCTCCCGCGGCGTGCGGTGGGGTCTCTCCTCCAGCAGCAGGGGCGCTTCCAGTTCCTCCAGCGCCAGGGCGACGCAGCGCTCGATCAGTTCCGCCTTGCTCACGCCCGTCTGCTGGGCCAGTCGCTCGAGGCGCGTTTCGATGTCACGAGAAAATCGCAGCAGATGGGGCATGTCGTCGTCTCCGTGGGCTGGGGCGACAGCGCTTCCCGAGCCATCGCGGGAGCGCTACCTACTGGAAAGATACAAAGCGTTACCTGACTTGTCACTGCGCCAGTGTCGTCCGTGTCGGTGACAGTACGATGACGCGTCGCTGTCACGCTGCCTGTGGTTCAGGCCAGCCCCTGGCGTTTCATGACCTCGGTGATGATCGGCACCGGGGTCATCAGGTGCTCGCGCATCATCTCGGCGGCGCGCTCGGCATTGCGCGCCAGGATGACGTCCACGAGGGCGGCGTGTTCACGACGCTTGCGTGCCAGCGCTTCCTCGGAGAAGACCGTTTCGCGAAGCCACAGGTGACGATAGCGCTCCACCTGGTCGAACAGGCTCTGGCGCACCTGGAGCAGGTGAGGGGAGCCGCAGCCACTGGCAATGGCGGTATGGAAGGCCTTGTGGCGAGTGTCCCAGACGTCCAGCAGTTCGTCGGGGGTGTTGACCTCCATGACCTTGGACAGGGTGTGCGCCGTGGCGAGGATCTCGGCTTCCCAGGCATCGTCACCGCGCTCGATGGCGAGCTTGAGGATCAGCCCCTCGATCTGGGCGCGGGCGTCGTAGAGGTCGGCGAGCTCGGCCAGCGACATGGGGGCGACCCGGTAGCCGCGTTGGCTGATTGCCACCACCAGGCGCTCGGCAACGAGTTGGGAGAGCGCTTCGCGCAGCGGGCCGATGCCCAGGTCGTAGCGCTCCTTGAGTCGGCTCATCAGCAGCTTTTCGCCCGGCTGGAAGATGCCGCGAATGATGTCGCGCTTCAGCCAGTGGTAGGCGCTGATGCCCAGGTTCTGGCGCGGGGCGTGCTCCATGGGGGTGCCATCCATGTGTCGATATTCCTGGCTTTTGCCGAACAGGATACCCAATCGACGCCCTTCCGATAAGCGCTGCGCCACGACACCCGGTGGCGACGTGCGACATCAGGGCACCGCGAGCCCCTTGCCGGCCAACCACTCGCGGTCGAACAGGCGTGAGGCGTAGCGCGCGCCGCCGTCGCACAGCACGGTGACGATGGTGTGTCCCGGCCCCAGCTGCTCGGCGACCTGCAGCGCCGCCGCCACGTTGATGCCCGACGAGCTGCCGAGGAAGAGTCCTTCGTCGGCGAGCAGCCGATAGACGGTGGTCACCGCCTGCTGATCGTCGATCTGCAGGGCGTCGTCGATCGGCGTGCCCTCCAGGTTGGCGGTGACCCGGCTACTGCCGATGCCCTCGGTGATGGAGCCAGGGCCGAGGACCTCCGGTTCGCCGGCCTTGACGTAGCGATAGAGGGCGCTGCCGGTGGGATCGGCGAGCACGCAGCGGATGTCCCTGCGCTGCTCCTTGAGGTAGCGGGCCACCCCGGCCAGGGTGCCGCCGGTGCCGGTCGCCGCCACGAAGGCATCGAGCTGGCCGTCGGTCTGCTCCCAGAGTTCGGGGCCGGTGGTCGCGTAGTGGGCCTCGCGGTTGGCCGGGTTGTCGAACTGGTTGGCCCAGATGGCGTTGTCCCGCTCCGCGGCCATGCGCTGGGCGACCTTCTGGTAGTTGTTGGGGTCGCTGTAGGGGGCGGCGGGCACGGTATGCACCTCGGCGCCGAGAGTGCGCAATAGATCGATCTTCTCGCGGGTCTGGGTCTCGGGAATGACGATCACGCAGCGGTAGCCGCGGGCGTGGCAGATGTGCGCCAAGCCGATGCCCGTGTTGCCGGCGGTGCCTTCCACCACGGTGCCGCCGGGGCTCAGGGCGCCGCGGCGTTCGGCGTCGAGGACGATGTAGAGGGCCGCGCGGTCCTTCACCGAGCCGCCCGGGTTCATGAATTCGGCCTTGCCCAGGATCTCGCAGCCGCTGGCGCGGGACAGGCTGGGCAGGCGAAGCAGGGGAGTGGCGCCAATGGCGCCGACGAAGCCTTCCGCTATGCGCATGGTGATCTGCCTCCTGAGATCGCTTCGGCGTTTCCTTCCAGCATAGGAGTTGGGCGCGGTCGCGGTGAAGGCGTGTCACTCCGGCTCGCGGGCCAGTTCGCGCCAGGCCGCGTAGGTGCTCAAAAAAACCCGCCCGGTCATGGCGTCGAGGAAGTCGCTGCGCTTGAGCTGGTCCATCACCGGGCCCTTGACCTCGGCCAGGTGAAGGGTGACGCCGGAGTCCTTGAGACGCGCATTGATGGCATCGAGGCTCTCCAGCGCCGAGGCGTCGATGAGGTTGACGGCCGAGCAGATCAGTACCACCTGCTCGAGCTCCGGGCGGGTGGCCACCAGGTCGTAGACGAGATCCTCCAGGTAGCGCGCATTGGCGAAGTAGAGGCTCTCGTCGATGCGCAGCAGCGCCAGGTGCGAGGCGGTCTCGGTGTCGTGCCGGACCACGTTGCGGAAGTGTTCGGTGCCCGGGATGCGGCCCACCAGGGCGCTGTGGGGGCGGCTGGTGCGGTAGAGGAAAAGGCCGATGGAGAGGGCCACGCCGCCGATGATGCCCGCCTCGACGCCCTCCACCAGGGTCAGGGCGATGGTCGCCGCCATGGCCGAGAAGTCGCTGCGCGAGTAGCGCCAGGTCTGGCGGATCATGGGTACATCCACCAGGGTCAGGATCGATACGGTGATGGTGGCCGCCAGGGTGGCGATCGGCAGGTGAGCAAGCAACGGAGTGAACAGCAGCGTGACCAGGGCGATGCCTGCGGCGGCGAAGATCCCCGCCATGGGCGTGCGGGCCCCGGCATCGAAGTTGATCACGGTTCGCGACAGGCCGCCGGTCACGGGCATCCCGGCCGAGAAGGCCGCGGCGAGGTTGGCGCCGCCCAGGCCCACGAGTTCCTGATTGGGTGAAATGCGCTCCCGGCGGCGCGCGGCGAGCATCTGGCCCATGGAGACGGATTCGACGAAGCCCACCACGCTGATCAGCAGCGCCGGCACGAGCAGGCTCTGCCACAGGGAGAGCTCGAAGCCGGGCAGGGTGAGGGGCGGCAGGCCGCGCGGGATGTCGCCGACCACCGCCACGCCCTGCGCGGCGAGGTCGAGCCACCAGGTGAGCCAGGTGGTGACCACCACCGCCAGCACGGGGCCGGTACGGGTCACCAGGTCGGCCAGCGACGGCGGCAGACGCAGCCCGCGGAGGGCCTGCTTGCCGCGCAGACGCATGGCAACCAGAAACAGCAGGGTGGCGCTGCCGATGGCCAGCGTCGGGCCGTTCAAGTGGGGCAGGCCGCTGACGATCTCGGCGAGGCGGGGAAAGAGACCGCTGGCCTCGACCTCGAGCCCCAGGAGGTGGCCCGCCTGGCTCACCGCGATCAGCAGGCCCGCGGCGGAGAGGAAGCCCCCGATCACCGGGTGACTCAGAAAGTTGGCCAGAAACCCCATGCGCAGCAGCCCCATGGCGATGAGCATGAGACCGGACAGCAGCGAGAGAACCAGTGCCGCCTCCAGGTATTCGGGCGTCCCCGGCGAGGCCACGTTGGCGAGGGCGGCCCCGGTCATCAGTGCCACGATGGCGACGGGGCCCACCGCCAGGGTGCGACTGGTACCGAGCAAGGCGTAGACGAGCATCGGCAGCAGGCTGGCGTAGAGCCCGACCACCGCCGGCAGTCCGGCCAGGATGGCATAGGCCAGCGACTGGGGGATCACCATCACGGTGACGATGACGCCGGCCAGCAGGTCGGCACTGCACAGGCGTCGGTTGTAGTGGGGCAGCCAGCTGAGGATTGGCAGGTGACGTTTCAGCATCCGTTCTCGTCAATCACGGGGAAGGGGGCGCCAGGGCCCGCGAAAGGCTACCAGACTAAACGATATTGGTGCCGAGGTTGAGACTTGGCTAGCATCGGGGCGGGATCAAACGACAAGGACCTCTACATGCGACCCGAAACCCTCGCCTTGCATCACGGCTACGCCCCCGACGAGCAGAAGGCCGTGGCCGTGCCCATTCACCAGACCACCTCCTTTGCCTTCGACGACGCCCAGCACGCCGCCGACCTCTTCGACCTCAAGGTGGAAGGCAATATCTACTCGCGCATCATGAACCCCACCTGCGCGGTGCTCGAACAGCGCCTGGCGGCTCTTGAAGGCGGCATTGCCGGACTGGCGGTAGCCTCGGGCATGGCCGCCATCACCTATGCCATCCAGACCATCGCCGAGGCGGGCGATAACATCGTCTCGATCAGCGAGCTCTACGGCGGCACCTACAACCTCTTCGCCCACACCCTGCCGCGCCAGGGCATCGAGGTGCGCTTCGCCGACAAGGATGACATCGCGGGTATCGAGTCGCTCATCGACGAGCGCACCAAGGCCGTGTTCTGCGAGACCGTGGGCAACCCCTCGGGCAGCGTGGTCGACCTGGAACGCCTGGCCGAGGTGGCCCATCGTCATGGCGTGCCGGTGATGGTCGACAATACCGTGCCGACGCCCTTCCTGTGGCGGCCCATCGAGCACGGCGCCGACATCGTGATCCACTCGGCCACCAAATACATCGGCGGCCACGGCACCACCGTGGGCGGGGTGATCGTCGATTCCGGCCGCTTCCCCTGGGCCGACTACCCGGAGCGCTTCCCGCTGCTCAACGAGCCGGACGTGTCTTACCATGGCGTGTGCTACACCCGCGACCTGGGCGAAGCCGCCTTCATCGGTCGGGCGCGGGTGGTGCCGCTGCGCAACATGGGGGCAGCACTCTCCGCCCAGGCGGCATGGAACCTGCTGCAGGGGCTGGAGACGCTGGCCCTGCGCATCGAGCGGGTCTGCGCCAATGCGCGCCGGGTCGCCGAATACCTGGAAGCCCACGACGCGGTCACCTGGGTGCAGTATGCCGGCCTGTCCAGCCACAAGGATCATGAGCTGGCGCAGAAGTACATGGATGGCCAGGCCTCCGGCATCCTCAGCTTCGGCATCCGCGGCGGCCGCGAGGCCGGGGCGCGCTTCTACGACGCCCTGGGCATGATCCTGCGGCTGGTAAACATCGGCGACGCCAAGACCTGTTCGTCGATTCCCGCCTCGACCACCCACCGTCAGCTCAACGACCAGGAGCTGGAAGCGGCCGGGGTCAAGCCCGATATGGTGCGGCTTTCCATCGGCATCGAGCATGTCGACGACATCATCGCCGACCTCGACCAGGCCCTGGCTGCCAGCCAGCAGTGATCGATCACGCCGCCAGGGTCGGTGCCTCGCGGCGATGGCGGATGACGGCACGATCCGGCGTGCCGTCTGATGCTCTCCGACGGGAATCACGCTTTGGTATGACAGGCGAAAGTGCTAGAGGGATCAGCCTGTCGACACGGTAAGCTGCGCATGACATCGACAACAAAAGAGAACGTGTCATGCAGATTCTGATCGTGGTAGCCGGCCTGGCGCTGCTGGGTATCGGCTTGATACTCATTGTGGTGGCCGGGGCTGGCGTGCTGGGCGCGGTTACCCTGGGCCTGGGCGGCGCCGCGGGCGCGCTGCTGGTGCTGTCCGGCATGACGAGCGTCTTCACGGCCAGTGCCGAGCGGCTGGAGAGCGGGCGCCTCGTGGCCTGGCTGCCACCCACCCGCGATTACCTCTCCCTGCGACGCATGGCCCATGGCTTGATCGAGCGGGCCAGCAATACCGCCATCGCCTCGGCGGAGGTCTCTCACCACGCCGATCAGATGGACCGGCGACTGGACCGCCAGGAGGGAGTCGTGCGCGAGGCGTCGTCGAGCATGGCGGCCATCACCGCGGCCATCGAGCAGGTGGCCGCCAGTGCTGGCAACGTGGCATCGCTGGCCAGCCGCTCGCGGGACGCCAGCCACGTGAGCCGCGAATCCCTGGATCAGGTCATCACCGAGATGCAGGCGCTGGCGAGCCGCTCGGAGGAGGCGCTGGAACTGCTCAACCTCCTCAGCGAAAAGGCCGATAGCGTGCGCCACGTCACCTCGCTGATCGAGGAGATCGCCGAACAGACCAACCTGCTGTCGCTCAACGCCTCCATCGAGGCCGCCCGCGCCGGCGAACACGGGCGGGGCTTTGCCGTGGTCGCCGGCGAGGTGCGCCAGCTCGCCGGACGCACGGCGGACGCCACCCGCAACGTGGAGGCGCTGGTCGGTGATATCGGCGACAGCAGCCATCGCGTCGTCGATACCATCGGTCACCTGATGCAGCGGGTCGGCGACCGGGCCCAGGAGATGGGCAAGGTGGGCGAGCAGCTCACCGAGATGACCGGCGACTTCGACCGAGTGGAGAGCGAGATCCGCTCCATCGCCGAGGCCATGGAGGACACCAACCGGCACACCCAGCGGGTCGCCGGTACGCTCAGCACCCTCGAGGAGGAGACCGAGCAGGGCAATCGCGACATGCATGGGTTGGCCGGCCAGGCCCGCTCGCTGATGGAAGCGGCGGAGGGCGTCGACGGCGCCCTGGCCCAGCAGCGCCTCGAGGGCCGTCATCAGCAGGTGCTGGCGGCCACCCGCGAGGCTGCAGCTCAGGTCGGCAGGCTGCTCGAGGCGGGCATCAAGCGTGGCGAGATCGAGGCCCGTACGCTCTTCGAGCCCGACTATCGGCCGGTTGCCGGTACCAACCCCGTGCAGTACCGCACCGACTTCGACGACTACACCGACCGCCACTTCCCCGAGGTTCAGGAGCCGCTGCTCGGCGCCCAGGGGCTCGCCTACGCCATCAGCACCGACCGGCGCGGCTACGTGCCCACCCACAATCACCATGTCAGCGAACCGCCCAACGGCGACTACGAGCACGACCTCAAGCTGAGCCGCAGCAAGCGGATCTACGACGATCCCACCGGGAGTCGCTGCGGGGCGCACCAGGAGCCGCTGCTGCTGCAGACCTACAAACGCGATACCGGCGAGATCATGCACGACCTCTCCGTGCCGGTGTTCGTCGACGGCAAGCACTGGGGGGGCTTCCGCGTCGGCTACAAGCCCGAGGTGGTCTGAGCACGCAGATGGCCTGGCCAGGCTGGTGACGCCTCAGCCGCGGTAGCGACGCAGGAAACGCGCATCCAGCCAACGTTTCCAGCGCAGGGCGCCGCGCCCAGCCCACCAGTGGCGCCCACGCAGGGCAAGCCCCAGGCCTTGGCCCAGGTCGAGGATGGCCAACGCCTGGCGCTGGGGGACGAAGTCGCGCAGCCCGCGCCCATAGAGCCGCGCCGCCAGGTTGTCGAGCAGCACCGGCCCCTGGCGCACCCCGTAGACGCCCTGGCGGGGCAGCGCCCGGCCGGGGAGGGCAGCGCAGTCGCCCACGGCGAAGATATCGGCGTCGCCGGTGCTCTGCAGGGTGGCGTGAATCGCCAGGCCGCGCGCCTCGATGCAGGGCAGGCCCAGCGCTTCCGCCACGGCCGGCGGCTGTAGCCCGCTGGCATGAACCACATGCTCGGCTATCACCAGATCCAGGCTGTCCTCCCCCATGGGCACCGTCTCGTCGCTCACCATCAGGCCGCCCGGCGCATGGCCCACCGCGCGCGTTTCGGTCTTGACCCGCACCCCCAGGCGCCCGAGATGGCGCGCCAGCCAGCGCTGTGCGCGTGGCGGTGCCTCGCCGAGCACGCTGGCGCCCCGCGTGACCAGGGTCACCTCGATCTCCCCCGAGCGGCGCTGTGCCAGGGCCGCCAGGTTACAGGCGACCTCCACCCCGCTCGGACCGCCGCCGACCACGGCGACACGTGGCGTCTCGCCCCGGTCGAAGGCGCGCTCCAGCTGGCGGCGCAGGTTGGCCAGCTGGGGGATCGGCTTCACCGTCCAGACCCTCGGCCCGGGGCGGCGTGCCGGAGGGTGATCGACCTGCGAGCCGAGGTTGAGCGAGAGCAGCGAGAAACCCAGGCGACGCCCGTCGTCGAGGCACGCCTCGCGGGTGGTCAGATCGACACCGTCCAGTCGGGCGCGCAGCAGGGTGGCGTCATGGCGACGGCACAGCCGGCGCGGGTCGAGGCGGTCCTCGGCGGGGGCGACGCGCCCGCCGAGCATCCCGGTGGCCAGCCCCGAATACCAGAAGCCGCCGGGGTCCACCACCACGAGTTCGGCGCTCGCCAGGCGATGACGGTGGCGAATCACGTGGAGGTGAGCATGGCCGGCGCCGACCAGCAGGATACGCGGGCGGCCCGGCGGTGGCGACCCGGGCGAATTCATGGGGTCAGCGTAGCGCATGGGCGGTGAGGCTAGCTGGACTGGCGGGGTGCCCCGGGGGCCGGGCGGCGCGTACGCCCCTGCCACGCCGACCAGGAGTAGAGCGCAAGCCCGGTCCAGATCAACACGAAGGTGGCCAACTGGGTGGGTGCTAGCGGCTCACGGAACACCAGCAGGGCGAGGAAGAACTGGATGGAGGGGTTGAGGTACATCAGAAACCCCAGCGTGGCCAGGCGCAACCGGCGAGCCGCCCCGGCAAAGGCGAGCAGCGGCAGGGCGGTGATCACCCCGCTGGCGACGAGCAGCGCCGTGGTGCGCGGTGCCTCCAGGAAGTGCGACAGCTCGACCGAACTCAGCCAGGCCAGCGCCACGAGCCCCAGGGGCAGCAGCAACAGGGTCTCGACGAAGAGGCCGGAGAGCCCGTCCAGCGGCACCTGCTTGCGCAGCAGGCCGTAGGTGCCAAAGGAGAAAGCGAGCACCAGGCTGATCCAGGGCAGCTCGCCGAGCAGCATCAGCTGAATGGCGATGGCCACGCCGGCGATCGCCACGGCCACGCCCTGCAGGGCGGCCATGCGTTCGCGCAGGACCAGCATCCCCAGGGCCACGTTGACCAGCGGAGTAAGGAAATAGCCCAGGCTCGCCTGGAAGACCTGGCGACTCTCCACGGCGTAGATGTAGAGCCCCCAGTTGGTGGCGATCAGCAGGGCGCAGCCGAGCACGCGCCCCAGCCGGCGCGGTTCGGCCAGCGCCAGGCGAATCGGCGCCCAGCGGCGCATCAGGGTGATCAGGCCGACCAGGAAGACGCAGGACCAGATGACGCGATGGATCAGTACCTCGAAGGCGGGCACACCCTGGAAGAGGGCGAAGAAGAGCGGAAAGCATCCCCACATCACATAGGCGGCGAGCCCGAAGGCAACGCCCTGGGCGGCTTCGCGGTCAGGGGAGAGAGTGGGGGACATGCCGGGCTCCTGGCAAAAGGCTTAACTTAGCAGGCGAATGGCTCGCCCGCCATGGGGCGACGGGCGTCGATGCGGGCTGACGTGGCCGAGACGCTGCGGTACGCTGGAAAGCATGCCCATCGCGCAACAGGAACCCGAGATGAGTGAACTGCGTACCACCCTGGTGCAGTGCGACCTGCGCTGGGAAGATCCCGATGCCAACTGTCGCCTGCTCGAGGAGACGCTGGGCGATCTCGGCGGTGACGACACTGACCTGATCGTGCTGCCGGAGATGTTCGCCACCGGCTTCACCATGAACTCGCGCGAGATGGCCGAACCCATGGCCGAGAGCCGCACGGTGGCCTGGCTCAGCGAACAGGCCCGCCGCCGCCGCTGCGTGGTGACCGGCAGCGTGGCCATCGAAGATGAGGGGCACTTCTACAACCGCCTGGTCTGGGCCCGTCCCGACGGCAGCCGGGTGCACTACGACAAGCGTCACCTCTTCCGCATGGCCGGCGAGCACGAGCGCTACGCCATGGGCCACGAGCGCGTCATCGTCACCCTCAAGGGCTTTCGCATCCTGCTCAGCGTCTGCTACGACCTGCGCTTTCCCGTCTGGCTTCGCCAGCAGCCGGGCCCCGACGAGCACTTCGAGTACGATGCTCTGCTGTGCGTGGCCAACTGGCCCGCGCCGCGCCGTCACCCCTGGCGCATCCTGCTCCAGGCCCGAGCCATCGAGAACCTTTGCCCGGTGATCGGGGTGAATCGCGTGGGCGAGGACGCCAAGGGGCTGGGCTACGCCGGCGACTCCATGCTGGTCGACTTCAAGGGCGAGGCGCTGATCGACGAGCCGCGCGACACGCCTTTCGTCGAGACCGCCACCCTGTCGCTGGACGAGCTCCAGGCGTTCCGCGAGAAGTTTCCCGCCTGGCGGGATGCTGACCATTTCACCCTCTCCGATGGGGTGGGCTACTGATGCGGCTCGACCGCTTCCTTGCCGAAACCACCGACCTCACGCGCGGCCTGGCCAAAAAGGCCCTGCAGCGCGGCGAGGTGCGCGTGAACGGGGAACTGGTGAAGCAGGCCGCCACCCAGGTGGACGAGGCGAGCCGGGTCACCTGGCACGACGAACCGCTGGTCCTGGTGGGGCGGCGCTACCTGATGCTGCACAAGCCGCCCGGCGTGGAGTGCACGGCGCGGCGCGGGCTCTACCTTCGCGCCATCGACTTGATCGACCTACCCAAGGCGGAACGGCTCCAGCCGGTGGGGCGGCTCGACGTGGATACCACCGGCCTGGTGCTGCTGACCGATGACGGCCAGTGGTCGCATCGGGTGACGGCGCCACGCCGGCGCTGTGGCAAGGTCTACCGCGTCAGCCTGGCCGAGCCGCTGGCCGGCGAGGCACTGGAACAGGCGGCGCGGTGCTTTGCCGAGGGGCTGCTGCTGGAGGGCGACACCAAGCCCACGCGTCCCGCCGAGCTGATCATGCGCGAACCCCGGGTGGCCGAGTTGACCCTGTTCGAGGGCCGGTACCACCAGGTCAAGCGCATGTTTGCCGTCGTCGGCAACCACGTCGTCGCCCTGCACCGCGAGTCGGTGGGGCCGCTGGCCCTGGCGGACCTGCCCGAGGGCGCCTGGCGGGCACTCAGCGCCGAGGAGATCGCGGCTTTCTGACCCGGCGCCACCTAACGCCCTGCCGAGAGGCCGTCGTCACGGCTCGCCGACGGGCACCGCGGAGGCCGAGAGCCCGGCGGCCGCCACCAGGGCGCGGGTGTAGGCGGTCCGCGGCGCCTGCAGGACTTCGAGGCACTCTCCCTGCTCGACCACCTCGCCCTCCTTGAGCACCATCACCCGGTGCGCCATGGCGCGCACCACCGCCAGGTCGTGGCTGATGCACAGGTAGCTCAGGCCGCGCCGCGCCTGGAGGTCGCGCAGTAGGACGATCAGTTGCTTCTGTACGGTGCGGTCGAGCGCCGAGGTGGGCTCGTCGAGGACCAGCAGCTCGGGCTCCAGAATGATGGCGCGGGCGACCGCGATGCGCTGCCGCTGGCCGCCGGAGAACTCGTGAGGGTAGCGCGCTGCGCAGTTCTCCGGCAGGCCCACCTCGCGCAGCGTCTCGCGCACGCGACGCTGCACCTCGGCGGCCTCCAACTCGGGATAGTGGAAGCGCAACCCTTCGCTGACGATCTCCGAGACGGGCAGGCGGGGGGAGAGCGACCCGTAGGGGTCCTGGAAGACCACCTGGAAGCGGCGGCGACGCAGTCGCAGCGCCTTGCCGCTGAGCCGGTCGAGGCGCTCCTCGGCGAAGGTAATCTCGCCCTGGCACTCGGTGAGACGCAGCAGGGCCAGCGCCAGGGTCGTCTTGCCCGAGCCGGATTCGCCGACGATGCCCAGGGTCTCGCCACGCCCCAGCGTGAGGTCGAGCGGCTTGACCGCCTCGAAGGCCGGCGGGCGAGGGGCCAGCAGCCGTTTCGGGCGGGCAAAGCGCACGGCGAGGCGCTTGGCCTCGAGCAGCGGGGTGATGCGGGGCAGGGGGGTGGGCCGCCCCTCCGGCTCGGCGGCCAGCAGGGTGCGGGTGTAGGCGCTCTGCGGGGCGTCGAAAACCCGGCTCACCGGCCCCGTCTCCTGCTCCCGGCCGTTGAAGAGCACGCAGACCCGGTCGGCGTGCCGCCGCACCAGGTTGAGGTCGTGGGTGATGAAGAGCATGCCCATGCCGTGGCGATCACGCAGCTCGGCGAGCAGCGCCAGGATCTCCTGCTGCACGGTGACGTCGAGTGCCGTGGTGGGCTCGTCGGCGATCAGCAGCTCCGGGTCGTTGGCAATCGCCATGGCGATCATCACCCGCTGACGCTGCCCGCCGGAGAGCTGGTGGGGCCAGGCGTCGAGCAGCTCGTCGGGGCGCGGCAGCTTTACCTGCACGAGGAGCTCGCGGCTGCGCTCCCGGGCCGCTCGCCCGGAGAGGCCCTGGTGCAGGCGCAGCGTCTCGCCGATCTGCTTGGCCACGGTGTGCAGCGGGTTGAGTGAGGTCATGGGTTCCTGGAAGACGAAGCCCACCCGGCCGCCGCGCAGCCCCTGCCACGCCCGCGGACGCAGGCGGGCAAGGTCGGTGTCGCCCAGCCAGCGCCCCCCGGTGACCCGGGCGTTGCCGGGCAGCAGGTTCATGACGCCCAGCGCGGACACCGACTTGCCGGAGCCCGACTCCCCCACCAGGGCCAGCGTCTCGCCGCGGCGAATGGACAGCGACAGGCGTTCGACCACCGTGGCGCCATCGAAGGCGATGCTCAGCTCGTCCAGGCGGAACAGCGTATCGGAGGCGGAATCAGGCATTGGTCTGGGTCCTCGGCACAGGGTCGGGGGGCGTGGCGTGCTGAATGTGGCGCGGGTCGAAGGCATCGCGCAGCCCCTCGCCGATGAACACCAGCAGCGAGAGCATCAGCGACAGGCTGACGAAGGCGGTGATGCCGAGCCAGGGAGCATGCAGGTTGTTCTTGCCCTGGGCGACCAGCTCCCCCAGTGACGGCGAACCGGGTGGCAGGCCGAAGCCGAGGAAGTCCAGCGCCGTGAGGCTGGTGATGGCCCCGGTGAAGAGGAAGGGCACGAAGGTCAGGGTGGCGACCATGGCATTGGGCAGCACGTGGCGCCACATGATCAGCCGGGGCGGGAGGCCCATCGCCTTGGCGGCGCGCACGTACTCGAGATTGCGCGCGCGCAGGAATTCGGCGCGCACCACGTCGACCAGCCCCAACCAGGAGAAGAGCAGCATGATGCCGAGCAGCCACCAGAAGCCGGGCTGCACGAAACTCGCCAGGATGATCAGCAGGAAGAGTACCGGCAGCCCCGACCAGATCTCGGTGAGGCGCTGGCCGATCAGGTCGGTCTTGCCGCCGACGTAGCCCTGGATACCACCCACCACCACGCCCAGGATCAGCGAGCCCGCCGTCAGCACCAGGGCGAAGATCACCGAGAGGCGAAAGCCGTAGATCACCCGGGCCAGGACGTCGCGTCCCTGATCGTCGGTCCCCAGCCAGTGACGGGCGTCGGGGGGCGCCGGCGAGGGGCGCATCATCTGCATGTCCAGTGTCTGGTAGGAGAAGGGAATCGGCGGCCACAGCGCCCAGCCGTTATCGGCGAGCTGTTCGCGGATGAAGGGGTCGTGGTAATCAGTGCCGGTGGGCAGGAATCCGCCGAACTCGGTCTCTGGGTAGTCCACCAGCAGGGGCAGGTACCACTGGCCGTCGTAGCGCATCACCAAGGGCTTGTCGTTGGCGATCAGCTCGGCGGCAAGACTCACCGCAAAGAGCGCCAGGAAGGCCCACAGCGACACCCAGGCGCGCCGGTTGTCGCGGAACACACCAAGGCGCCGCCGGGTGATGGGGGAGAGTCGTGACGTGAAGGCGAGGGCCATGGTTCAGGACTCCCGGGTTTCGAAGTCGATGCGCGGATCGACCCACACGTAGGTCAGATCGGAGACCAGCTTGAGGATCAGCCCGATCAGGGTATAGAGGAAGAGGGTGCCGAAGATCACCGGGTAGTCGCGCTGCATGACCGCCTCGAAGCCGAGCAGGCCTAGCCCCTCCAGGGAGAAGATCACCTCGATGAGCAGCGAGCCGGTGAAGAAGATGGTGACCAGCGCGCCGGGCAGGCCGGCGATGATGATCAGCATGGCGTTGCGAAAAACATGGCCATAGAGCGTGCGCCGGTCGCTGGCTCCCTTGGCGCGAGCGGTGAGCACGTACTGCTTGTGGATCTCGTCGAGGAAGCTGTTCTTGGTGAGCATGGTCAGGGTCGCGAAGCTGCCGATGGTCATGGCCACCACCGGCAGGGTGATGTGCCAGGCGTAGTCCTTGACCTTGCCCCAGGTCGAGAACGTGTCGAAGTCCGGCGAAGTGAGTCCGCGCAGCGGGAAGAGGTCCCAGTAGCTGCCGCCGGCGAAGAGCACGATCAGCAGGATGGCGAACAGGAAGCCGGGTATGGCGTAGCCGACGATCACCAGCCCCGAGCTCCAGACGTCGAAGCGCGAGCCGTGGTGCAGCGCCTTGCGAATGCCCAGCGGAATGGAGATCAGGTAGACGAGCAGGGTGGTCCACAGGCCCAGGGAGACCGACACCGGCAGGCGCTCGATCATCAGCTCCACCACCGGGCGGTCGCGGAAGAAACTGTTGCCGAAGTCGAAGGTGGCGTAGTCGGCCATCATGCCCAGGAAGCGCTCGTGGGCGGGCTTGTCGAAGCCGAACTGCTGCTCGAGCTGCTCGATGAAACGCGGGTCGATGCCCCGGGCGCCGCGTGACTCGTCGCGCACCACCACGTCGCCACCGCCGGTATCTAGGCGCGTGCTGGCCATGCTGTCGGCGCCCTCGAAGCGGGCCAGCATCTGGTCGATAGGGCCCCCGGGAGCGGCCTGCACGATGATGAAGTTGAGCAGCATGATGCCCACCAGGGTGGGGATCATCAGCAGCAGTCGGCGTAGAACGTAACGGCTCACGGGGGCATCCTTGTCCAGGCGTCAGCGGCCGTGCAGCCGCTGGTTGATCTCGGCGGCTCGCTCGGCGTCGACCCACCAGGCGGCCAGGTCGAAGCCGTACTCGGGGAAGGGCTCGGGGTAGCTGAACTTGTCCCAGAGTCCGATCCGCGTCTCGCCGGAATGGTAGTGGGGAATCGTGATGAACAGCCAGCGCAGCACCCGGTCCAGGGCCCGGGTGGCGGTGTTCAACTCCGCCCGGCTGTCGGCGCGGATCAGGTGGTCGACGAGGGCATCCACCGACGGGCGGGCAAGCCCCATCAGGTTGCGACTCTGCGGAGTCTCGGCATAGTCGCTGGTCCAGTATTCGCGCTGCTCGTTGCCGGGGTTGTTCGACTGCGGAAACTGGCCGACCACCATGTCGAAGTCGAAGTTGCGCAGGCGGTTGAGATACTGGTTGATATCGACGATGCGAATGCTGCCCTCGACCCCCAGGCGCGCCATGTTGCGCAGCATCGGCTGGACCACCCGCTCCATGCCGGTATCGAAGAGCAGCACCTCGAGGCTCAACGGTCGGCCCGTCTCGCTGTGGATCAGGCGCCCCTCCTCGACGACATAGCCTGCCGCCTGCAGCAGTTCATAGGCATGGCGCAGGCGCTCGCGCAGCTCATCGGGATGGTCGATGGGCAGCGCGGCCTCGAAGACCTCCGGCGGTAGGCTGTCGCGGTGGGGCGTGAGCAGGGCGAGCTCGGCCTCGCTCGGCATGCCTTCGGCGGCCATCTCGGAATTCTGGAAATAGCTTCGGGTGCGTCGGTAGCTGTCGTAGAAGAGGTTGGCGTTGAGCCAGGGAAAGTCGAAGGTCAGCGCGAGCGCCTCGCGCACGCGGCGGTCGCTGAACTTGTCGCGGCGCAGGTTGTAGATGAACGCCTGCATGGTGGCGGGCTGGCCGTCGGGCACGGTGAGGCGCTTGACCAGGCCGTCGTGGTAGGCGGGAAAGTCGTAGCCGATGGCCCAGGTGGCGGCCCGGGCATCGGTGCGGTAGTCGATGATGCCCGCCTTGAAGGCTTCCCAGGCGATGTCGCGATCACGGTAGTAGTCGTAGATACGACGGTCGATGTTGTGGCGTCCACGGTTGACCGGTAGGTCGCGCCCCCAGTAGTCCGGATCGCGCGCGTAGACGATGCGCCGGCCCGGCTCTACCTCGGCGATTCGGTAGGGCCCGGAGCCGGGGTGGCGGTCGAGGGTCGGCGAAGTGAAGTCGCGCTCGACCCAGTAGTGCTTCGGCAGGATCGGCAGCTGGCCGACGATCAGTGGCAGCTCCCGCGACTCGTTGGAGCGGAAGGTGAAGCGCACCGTCTGCTCATCCAGTGCCTCGACGTTTTCCACCTCGGCGTAGTAACTGCGATAGAAGGGGTTGCCCTCTTCGATCAGTAGATTGAAGCTGAACACCACGTCCTCGGCCGTGACCGGCTCGCCATCCTGGAAGCGCGCCTCGGGGCGAAGGTCAAACTCGATCCAGTGGCGGTCGGGATCCAGGCGAATGCCTTCGGCGAGCAGGCCATAGACGCTGAACGGCTCGTCGGGGTTGCCCTCGAGCAGGGTGTCGTAGATCACCGAGACCCCAGCGGCTGGCGTGCCGCGGATGATGAAGGGATTGGTCGAGTCGAAGCTGGAGCCCACGGCGGCCTGCGTCATACTGCCGCCCTTGGGCGCATCGGGATTGACGTAGGGGAAGTGCGCAAAGTCCGCGGGTAGGGCTGGCTCGTCGTAGAGGGCCAGCCCGTGGACAGTCGGAACGCTGGTCTCCGGGTTGCCCAGGGCCGGCATGGCCAGCACGACCAGGCTCAGCAGGCTGTGGCGCAGGCGGCAGGCGCCGATTGATAGCAGTGACATCCTTGGCGGAATCCTCTGGTCCTCGGGGAGACGACCGCCATAAGGTGTCAGGAGCCTTGCCCCGTGTAAACTGCCATGCCGGTTTTTGACCCGGCGATCAGCGAGATGCCAGGCTCTGGCTGGGCATGTCGAGCACCTGGCCGACCTGGATCACGTCGCCGCGGAGGCTGTTGTGACGGCGGATCTCGTCGACGCTGATCCCATGGCGGCCGGCGATGCGCGACAGGGTATCGCCTTGCTGCACCACGTACTCTGCGGCACCAGGCGAGTCGTTACGGGCCGGCTCATCACCCAGGCGGGCCAGGACCGTCGCCTCATGCTCACTGGGAATCATCACCACTTCGGCCGTGCCCGGGCGTACCTGGCTGCCGCTGAGCGCCGGATTGAGGTCGGCGATTTCGGTGTGGCTGACGCCCGCCATGTCGGCCAGTCGACGCAGGTCGAGCGGCTGGTCCACCGGCACCTCGGCAACAGCCGGGGCTGTCTCGATGGCGGGCAGCTCGATGTCGTACGTCTCAGGATCGGCGACGATGGCGGCAATCGCATGCAGCTTGGGGAGGTAGTTCATGGTCTCGCCAGGCAGGTCGAGATTCCAGTAATCGCCTCGTTCTCCGCGGGCCAGGGCCGCGTTGCGTGCCCGGTTCACGGTGCCGGCGCCGGCATTGTAGGCTGCCAGGGAGAGTTCGATGTTGCCGTCGTACCACTGCTCGGCCTGCAGTTCGATGTAGTCGAGGGCGGCTTGCGTGGCGGCCGCCACGTCGAGCCGGCCGTCGTATCCCTGCAGACGCTGCAGGCCCAGGGCGTCGGCGGTACCCGGCATGAACTGCCACATCCCGGCGGCACCGCGGTGGCTAAGGGCATGCGGATCGAAGGAACTTTCGATGAAGGGGATCAGGGCCAGTTCGCCCGGCAGGTCGCGCTGCTCGATCTGCTCGGTGATCCACGCCAGCCAGGGGCGGGCGCGTTCGGCGATCTCGTGCACGTTCTGCGGACTGGCACGCAGCTTGTCGATCCAGTGCTGCACTCGGGGGTCGTCGATATGCAGTTCCCACTGCATGGCATTGCGCAGCCGCGCCCAGGCATCCGCGGCGCGGGGCTTGAGCTGCAGGGCATTCCAGAAGTGGCGCGTCGGCTCGACGGCATGGGGGTTCAAGGTGGCAGCCTGGGTGACGGGGCCAGCCAGAGCCAGGGCGCAGATCAACGCGAGGCTGCTGGCCAGGCCGATGCCCTGGCGGCGGGCTGTTCGATAGGTCATGCAGTCTCCTTGCTAATCGCAGGACGGCGAGATCGCGGGGGTGTTCGGGATCACGTCGGTGGCGATCAGAATCGATCCTTCCAGGCCCGCAGGGTGGTAAAGGTAGCCAGGTCGGTGTCGGTGTCGCCCTGAGCAGCGGCCGCCGCACGCACCTCGGGGTCAGCACAACGCAGGAACGGGTTGATGCGCCGTTCACGGCCCAGGTCGCTGGGCAGGGTGGGGCGGTCCAGTTCCCGGGCACGTTCCGTCTCGGCCATTGCCGCCGCCACATCGGGGTTGTGGGGATCGGCAGCGCTGGCGAAGCGCAGATTGGCGAGCGTGTATTCGTGGGCGGCGAACACCAGGGTGTCGTCGGGAAGTTCCGCGAGGCGCTTAAGTGAGTGGTGCATCTGCTCGGGGGAACCTTCGAAGAGCCGGCCGCAACCCGCCGAAAAGAGCGAATCGCCACAGAAGAGCAGAGGAGGGATGCCCGCGGTGAAGTAGGCGATATGATCGAGGGTGTGGCCCGGTACGGCCATGATATCGAAGCGACGCCCCATCACCCGGCAGGTGTCGCCATCCTCCACGCGCTCGTCGATGCCTTCGATCTGCGGGTTGTGGGGGCCGATCACGTGGGGCGCGTAGCGCTGGATGAGCTCCGGCAGGCCGCCGGTATGGTCGTGATGATGGTGGGTGATCATCACGCTCGCCAGGGTCAGGCCCTCACGCTCCAGCAGCTGGATGACGGGCTCGGCATCGCCTGGATCCACGACGCACACGTTGGGGCTCGTGTCCTGACGCAGAAGCCAGATATAGTTATCGTTAAACGCGGGAATCGGTGTCACGCTCAGCATGGGCAGGTTGTCCTCGTTGCGTCGTCAACCGAGTGAGCGGAATGGGGCCGGCCCGCATGCTGCGAGCGGTCTGGAAACGGCTTACAAAACACACAATCTTGGAGGTGATGGTCGACGATGTCAAACGCGCAGGAGGCCATCGCCCTGGCACGGCTTTACCGGGAAGGGCAGCGTTACTGGGCGAGTGCCGATGGCGGTGCGCACTGGCGCACCGAGCGCGCCTGCCTAGGGCCCATCTGCGAGCGCCTGCACGGCGGGCACCGCCTGGAGCTGGGCATGGCGCCCAGCCTGACCGAGATGTGCCCGATCCGGCATGCCTTGCGCTGGGCGCCCACGGCCGAGCTCGCCGAGGGACCCTCGACCCTGGTCTGCCCGCCGGACGCCCTGGCACTGCCCGACGAGTGCCTGCACCTGGTCGTCGTCCATCATCTGCTTGAAGTGGTACCCAATCCTCACCGCCTTCTGCAGGAAGCCGCTCGGGTCACCGCCGACGACGGCCACCTGATCATCTTCGGCTGGGCCCCCATGGGGCCGGCGGGCCTCGCCCGTCTGTGGCCCGGCCATCGGCACCGCCTGCCGTGGCGTGGCCGTTGGCGAACCCCGGCCGGGCTGCGGGATTGGTTGGCGTTTGTCGACTTCCAGATCGAGCGGGTAGACTACTGCGGCTTTCATCTGCCCGGCAGCCTGCCGCGCAATGCCACGCTGGAGACCTTGGGCCGGCGACACAACCTGCCCTTGGGCGACAGCTACATCATCCGCGCTCGACGCCACAATCGGCTGGCCCATGTCCAGCGCCCCCAGCTGAGCCTCGGCAACGCGCTGGGTGGCGGTGCCCTGGGGCATGCCTCGCGCGTCGGGCGCCACAGCGAAAGGGTATGCGAGCTTGAGTGATGCACCCTCGGATGGCCCGCTGCCCCGGGTCACCGTTTACACCGATGGCGCCTGTCGCGGCAACCCGGGACCGGGCGGCTGGGGCGCGGTGCTGCAGAGCGGCCAGCACGAGAAGGCGCTCAAGGGCGCCGAAGCCATGACGACCAACAATCGCATGGAGCTGATGGCGGCGATCATGGCACTGCGCGCCCTCAAGCGTCGCTGCGAGGTGGAGCTCTGGACCGACTCGGAGTACCTGCGCCGCGGCATCACCGAGTGGATTCATGGCTGGCAGAAGCGTGGCTGGAAGACGGCGAGCCGCCAGCCGGTGAAGAATGCCGAACTGTGGCGTGAGCTGCTCGACGAGACCCGGCGCCACCGCATCCAGTGGCACTGGGTGAAGGGGCACAGCGGCCACCCCGGCAACGAGCGGGCCGATGCCCTGGCCAATGCCGCCATCGACGAACAGACGGCCAGCGCCGCCCTCTCCAACCAGGAGTGAGTCCCATGCGACAGATAGTTCTGGATACCGAGACGACCGGCATCGACCCGCGCGACGGGCACCGCCTGATCGAGATCGGTGCCGTGGAGCTGGTCAACCGCCGTCTGACCGGTAACAACTTCCACCAGTACATCAACCCTGAGCGCGAGATCGACGCCGAGGCGATCGGTGTGCACGGCATCACCAATGAGCGGGTGGCCGACGAGCCCCGCTTTGCCGAGATCGCCCAGGCGTTCTGGGACTACATCCGCGGCGCCGAGCTGGTGATCCACAACGCCGCCTTCGACGTGGGCTTCATCGACCACGAATTCCAGCTGCTGGCCGCCGAGCGTCGCGAGCCGCGCCTGGGGCCGGTGGCGGAGCATTGCCGCATTCTCGACACCCTGAAGCTGGCACGTGATCGCCACCCCGGCCAGCGCAACAACCTCGACGCCCTGTGCAAGCGCTACGAGATCGACAACGGGCATCGAGTGTTGCACGGCGCCCTGCTCGATGCCGAAATCCTCGCCGAGGTCTACCTGGCGATGACCGGCGGGCAGACGGCGCTGACCCTGGATGCCGACGACAGCGGCAGCAGCGAAGCAGTCGCCGGCGGGCTCGCGATTCGCCGGCTGTCGCTGGCCCCCGGCACCCTGCGCGTGGCCAGCCCGAACGACGCGGAGCTCGCTGCCCATCGCGCCAAGCTGGAGCAGATTCGCCAGGCGGCGGGCCACTGCCATTGGGATGACCTGGGCGAACGCTCGGAGCTCACCGCGGAGCCCCGCTGATGCTGCGTCGCGAGTTGCCGCTGGCGGAAACAGCGGGGTGGGTGATCCGCATCGCGGAGGGGCGCATTGCCCCCGGCCCCGACGGCTCCCCCCTTCAGCTGCAGCAGTCCTGGTCGAGCACCTGGCAGCCGCTCTGCTACTGGGATGAGGTTCCGGTGGCGCTGGCCGTGGAGGCGCAGGCCGAGGAGAGCTGGCCGGACGGCCGCCACTGGCTGTCACGCTTGCCCGAGTCATGGTTTCCGCTGCTCTCCACCGCCCTGCAGGTGGCCGCCTGGCTGCGCGACCACCGCTTCTGCGGGCGTTGCGGCGCGCCTTCCGCGCGGCTGGACCGCGAATTCGCCATGCTCTGCCCGCACTGCGGTCACCGCAACTACCCGCGCATCTCGCCCTGCATCATCACCCTGGTGACCCACGGCGAGAGCCTGCTGCTGGCTCGCAGCCCGCGCTTTCCGCCGGGGCGCTACTCCACGCTGGCGGGCTTCATCGAGCCCGGTGAGTCCGCTGAGGACGCCGTGCGCCGCGAGATCCACGAGGAGGTGGGCCTGCCGGTGGGGCGGGTGCGCTACTATCGCAGCCAGGCGTGGCCCTTTCCGCATTCGCTGATGCTGGGCTTCTTCGCCGAGGCGGCGAGCCGGGAGCTGCACATCGACGGCGTCGAAATCGTCGATGCCGCCTGGTTCCGGCCAGGGCGGCTGCCCCAGCTGCCGCCCCTCTACTCGATCTCGCGGGCGCTGATCGAGACGCACCTGGCGGAGGTGGCGACGGCTACCCGCTGAGACGAGCGGTCGGCCGTGTCAGCGATTGGGGAAAAGACTCGAGAGCTTGGTGGCCAGCATGACGTTGCCGGTGGCCTTGAGCTTGCCAGTCATGAAGGCGCTCATGCCGCTGATTTCGCCGGTCATGACGCCCTTGAGGGTGTCGCTGCTCATGCTCAGGGTGACCGAGGGGTCGTCGTGTTCGCCCTCGTGGACAGCCAGGCTACCGTCCTGGACTACCAGATAGTGGCTGCCGGCATCGCTGAAGTGGAACTGGAAGACGTCATCCATCCCCTGGGCGGCCTGGGGATCGAAGCGCTGTTGCAGTTTCTCGAGCGTGGAGCGGGACATGGTCGTTCCTTTTCAGGGTGTCATGGGGAATCGTGTCGTGGGGAGAGGTGAGATGGCACCCATCCTGCGACGAAAGCGTATTTCGAACGATCGTTTTAATCAAGAGCATTGTGCTGCGCGCCGGGCGACGGCAGGATGGACCCATCGAATGTGGTAGCGGAGATCTCAGGGTGGAAGAGTGGCTGACCGAATTAGGACTCTTTGTGGCCCAGCTCGTGGTCCTGGCGCTGATCGTGGGCCTGGCGCTGGCAGCGATCGCACGGTTTCGCGGCGAGGGCAGTGAACGCCTGCGTCTGCGCGTCGAGCAGCTCAACGATCGCCGCGAGTACCGGCGTCGCCGGCTGGCTCTCGCCGCCAGCGAGCCGGGCGCCCGCAAGCGGCTGCTCAAGGCGTTCCGGCGCGACGACAAGGCGCGTGGCCGCCGCGGCGGCAAGGAGACATCGGAATCGCAGCAGACGGTGTGGGTGCTCGACTTTCACGGCGACATCCGCGCCAGCGGTACCGGGCGCTTCGCCGAGGAGATCACCGCGGTGCTGGCGAGTGCCGAGGCGGGTGACGAGGTGGTACTGCGTCTGGAATCCGCGGGCGGGCTGGTGCACGCCTATGGCCTGGCCGCCGCCCAGGTGGATCGCCTGCGTGAGGCCGGTTTGACCACCACGGTGTGCGTCGACAAGGTGGCAGCCAGCGGCGGCTACCTGATGGCGTGCGCCGCCGACCAGTTGCGTGCTGCGCCCTTCGCGGTGCTCGGCTCCATTGGCGTGGTGGCGCAGCTGCCCAACCTCCACCGCCTGCTCAAGCGCCACGACGTCGACGTGGAGCTGCTGACGGCCGGCGAATACAAGCGCACGCTCACCGTGTTCGGCGAGAACACCCCGGAAGGACGCGACAAGTTCCAGTCCGACCTGGACAACACCCACCAGCTGTTCAAGGCCCATGTGGCCGAGCGTCGCCCGGATCTGGACGTCGATGCCGTGGCCACCGGCGAGGTGTGGCACGGGCGCGATGCCCTCGGGCGCGGCCTGATCGATGCCCTGGACACCAGCGAAGCCTATCTGGTGTCGCGCATGGAAACGGCACGGGTCATCGCCGTGCGGCTGGAGTCGCGGCGGTCGATGGGCGAACGCCTGGGCATGGCCGTTTCCCACGGCGTGGAGCGTGGCGTCGACCGGCTGCTCGAACGCCTGGATGCCGGTCGCTGGGAGAAACGCTGACGCTCAGAGACCCTGCAGGCGCGCTAGCGTCTCGACCAGGGCCGGCGCCTGCTCCCCGTGTACCGAATAGTAGATGGTCTGGGAGGCGCGACGCGTCGTGACCAGACCCTCCCGACGCAGGATCGCCAGGTGCTGCGACAGTGCCGACTGGCTCAGCGCCAGGCGGCGGTTGAGTTCGGTGACGGAGAGTTCCGTGCCGTCGAGCAGGCAGAGAATGCGCAAGCGATTGTCGTTGGCGACGGCCTTGAGCAGGGCCGTGGCCTCGTCAATGGCGTCGTCTCCTGCATCGAGCAGGCGTGCAGCCGCGCTGTGTGAGGTGCTCATCATGGTCTCCCTTTATCGGCTCGCCGTGCGCTGGTGGCACTCGTCAGGATGGCGTCGGGAGCCGGGTCGAGCGGCGGCACGGACAATGCCGCATCGCTCACAGCCAGTGGCCGATTTTCATGGCATCACTCATTTAGTCATCTTTGATAGTGGTTCCGATCCTGTCAAACGCCGTGTCAACGAAGATAGGGCTGCCCTGGCTCCGACCTCGCACGGTTGTCAACAATATTGACTCTCACTTCGGCGCTTTCACCATCCTTAGCCGATGGTATGAAGGAAATCCGCGAGAAAATCTCTAAAGTGTCAACAATCATCGTGGCAACTTCGACGCCGGACAGGAAACCCATGACCACCTACAAGACCGAATTCCAGCACTCCATCGAGCGGCCCGAATCCTTCTGGGCAGAGCAGGCTCGCCGCATCCCGTGGTTCACGCCGCCCTCCACCATTCTCCAGTACGACGAGCAGCAGCACGCGCGCTGGTTCGTCGATGGCGAGCTCAACATCTGCCACGCGGCCCTTGACCATCACGTCGAGGAGGGACGCGGCGAGCAACCGGCCGTCTTCTGGGATTCTCCGGTCACGGACAGCAAGCGCACCCTGACCTATCGCGAGATGCGCGACGAGGTAGCCCGCGTGGCCGGTGCGCTGCGCCGCCTGGGGGTCGAGAAGGGCGATCGGGTGGTCATCTACATGCCCATGGTGCCCGAGGCGCTGATGGCCATGTACGCCTGCGCGCGACTCGGCGCGGTGCACTCCGTCGTCTTCGGCGGCTTCGCGCCCCACGAACTGGCCGTGCGCATCGACGACGCCAAGCCCAAGGTGGTAGTGGCGGCGTCCTGCGGCATCGAGGTCGAGCGCGTCATTCCCTACAAGCCGATCCTGGACGACGCCATTGCCCAGAGCGAGCACCAGCCGGATGCCTGCGTGATCCTGCAGCGTGAGCGGCAACCGGCCACCCTGGGCCCTCGCGATCATGACTGGGCCGCGCTGGTCGCCGAAGCCGAGCCCGCCGACTGCGTGCCCGTCAAGGGCAGCGACCCGCTCTACGTGCTCTACACCTCGGGCACCACCGGCAAGCCCAAGGGCGTGGTGCGCGACACCGGCGGCTATGCCGTGGCGCTGCACTACTCCATGGAGGCGATCTACGACGTGGCGCCGGGCGAGGTGTTCTTCTCCGCCTCGGACGTGGGCTGGGTAGTCGGCCACTCCTACATCGTCTATGCGCCGCTGCTGCGCGGCTGCACCACGGTGGTCTACGAGGGCAAGCCGGTGAAGACGCCGGATGCCGGCGCCTTCTGGCGCCTGATCAGCGAGTACCGGGTGAAGAGCTTCTTCACGGCCCCCACTGCCTTCCGCGCCATCAAGAAGGAGGACCCGGACGCCAAGCTGCTCGAGCAGTACGATATCTCCTGTCTCAAGGCGCTGTTCCTGGCCGGCGAGCGTCTCGATCCGCCGACCTTCCACTGGCTGGACGACCTGCTCGACGTGCCGGTGATCGACCACTGGTGGCAGACCGAGACCGGTTGGCCGATCGCCGCCAACCTCCACGGCCTCGAGCCCATGCCCACGAAGGCGGGCAGCGCCACCGTGCCGGTACCGGGATTCGACGTGCAGATCCTGGATCGCGAAGGAGAGCGCGCCCACGCCATGGAGCAGGGCAGCGTGGTCATCAAGCAGCCGCTGCCGCCCGGCTGCCTGACCGGCATCTGGGGCGACCCGCAGCGCTTCCACAGCGCCTACATGGCGGCGTTCCCCGGTTACTATCTCACCGGCGACGGCGGCTACTTCGACGAGGATGGCTACCTTTTCATCATGGGGCGCACCGACGACGTCATCAATGTCGCCGGCCACCGCCTCTCGACCGGCGAGATGGAAGAGGTGGTGGGCGCCCATCCGGCCGTGGCCGAGTGCGCGGTGATCGGCATCCACGATGCGCTCAAGGGTCAGGTGCCCGTGGGGCTGGTGATTCCCAAGGACGGCTTCGAGGGTGACGAGGTAGCCCTGGAGCAGGAGCTGATCGACAAGGTACGCCAGCAGATCGGCCCTGTCGCCTGCTTCAAGCAGGTGCTCGTGGTCAACCGCCTGCCCAAGACCCGCTCCGGCAAGATTCTGCGCAAGCTGCTGCGCAACATCGCCGACGGCAAGGAGTACGGGGTGCCATCGACCATCGACGATCCGGCGAGCCTCGAGGACGTCCACGAGGCCATGAAGGAGCGCGACGTGGGCGCCGCTCACGAGGCCCGTCAGGTCTGAAGACTCCGCTGGCCGAGCCCCTGCGACGCCGCCTCCGGGCGGCGTCGTGCTGTGCGGCCGTTGCCTTGGCCTGTCCGGGCCTGGCGCGTATACTACGCGCCTTCCAGTCACGAGGGTTCCCTCACCCCTCCCGCGGCGAGCTCAGCCGCGCACGAAAAAGGACCTGCCGATGTTCACGCTTCCGCCCGTACAGTACCGCCGTTGTCTCGCCCTGCTGGTGAGCTTCCATATCCTGGTGATCGCCGCCAGCAACTACCTGGTACAGATTCCGTTCACCCTGTTCGGTTTCCACACCACCTGGGGGGCCTTCAGCTTCCCCTTCATCTTCCTGGCCACCGACCTGACCGTGCGTCTCTTCGGCAAGGAGCCGGCGCGCGCCATCATCCTGCGCGTCATGCTGCCGGCGCTGGTGATCTCCTACCTGGTGTCGGTGATCTTCCCGCGCGGCAGTTTCGCGGGCCTCGAGGCGTTGAGCGAGCCCAACCTCTTCGTGGCCCGCATCGCCCTGGCCAGCTTCATGGCCTATGTGCTCGGTCAGCTGCTCGATGTTCAGGTCTTCGATCGGCTGCGCAGGCTGCGAGCCTGGTGGATCGCCCCGGCCGTATCGACCATCTTCGGCAACCTGGCCGACACCGCCGCGTTCTTTTCCATGGCGTTCTACAACAGCCCGGATCCCTTCATGGCGGCCAACTGGATCGAGATCGCCTGGGTCGACTACGTGATCAAGCTGGGTATCAGCCTGCTCTTCTTCCTGCCGCTCTACGGCGTGCTGCTCGCCTGGTTGAGTCGTCGGCTGGTCGCTGCCACCGGGCAGCAGGACCTGGCCCCGCAGCGCGCCTGATTCAAGCAACCGATATGGGAGGTCCGATGACCGTCGAGCTCAATCATGTGGACACCGGCGGGGAGGGCACGCCCCTCGTCGTCGTGCACGGACTGCTGGGCAGCGCCGACAACTGGCGCTCCCACGTCAAGCAGTGGCAGGAGCAGCACCGGGTGGTGGCCGTCGATCTGCGCAACCACGGGCGTTCACCGCATGCCGACGGCATGGGCTATGCCGCCATGGCAGCCGACCTGCTCGCCCTGCTGGATAAGCTGGGCATCGAGCGTGCCCACCTGCTGGGTCACTCCATGGGCGGCAAGGTGGTCATCAGCCTGGCCCGCCTGCATCCGGAACGGGTCGCGTCGCTGATCGTGGCCGACATCGCTCCCCAGGCCTACGGGCACGGCCATGATGACGTCTTTGCTGCCCTGCGCCGGGTCGCCGAGGGAGAGCCCACTAACCGCCGCGAGGCGGATGCGCTGCTCGCCGAACACGTGACGGAGCGCCCCATACGGCTGTTTCTCGCCACCAACCTGGAGCGCAGCGACGACGGCGTGCTACGGCTGCGCATCGGGCTCGAGCAGATCGAGGGCGACTATGAGGCGATCATGCAGGCGCCGGAAGGAGAGGGAAGCTACGACGGGCCGGTACTGGTGCTGCGCGGCGGACGCTCTCCCTACGTGACCGATGCCATGCTGCCCGCGCTTCGCGAAGTATTGCCCACGGCGCAGGTGGTCACTCTCGGCGAGGCAGGGCACTGGCTGCACGCCGAACAGCCCGAGGCGTTCCAGGCGGCGGTCAACGACTTCCTCGCCACGCTCGAGGCATAACCCTCAGGGCTCCGGCGTGCCCAGGTCCACCGCCAGGCGTTCCACCGGCTGGCGGGTCTCGATCACCCCGGCTTCCAGCAGCAGCTCCTCGAAGCGGGCGTAACGCCCCTGGTCCACGGCGGCGGGACGCTGGGCAAGACGCGGGAATACATCCAGCCAGGCCTCCCCCATGATGGGATCGTCGAGGGCCGGCTCCGCTGCCGTCATGAGCTCCCAGGCGGCCTCGCGGTGGTTGAGGATCCATAGGGTGGCCTCCTCGAGGGCGGCGACGAGTTCGCGAATGGCATCCCGCTGGGTAGCCAACCGGTCGCGGTTGGCCATCAGAATCAGGCCGTCGTGGGCGGGAAGGCCATGCTCCTCGAGCCGCAGCGTACGCGTGGGAATGCCCTCGTCGGCCAGCTGACGCGGCACGAGGTGGCGCTGGTGGATCACCACGCCATCCAGGTTCCCCTCGCGCATGGCGTCGAGCACCCCGTAGTTCACGTCCTCGAGGTCGATACGCTCGGGCAGGCCGTTGGCAGAGCCCAGCGGCGAGCTCAGCAGGGCGGCGCTGTCCTGTACTGTGTAGCCGAGGCGCAGCTTCGCGAGCGCCTGGGGCTCGTCGACATTTCCATCGACCGCTTCCGTGGCTTCCGCGGATTCGGGCTCCTCCTCGAGCAGTGACTGGCGCAGCACCAGCCCCGACAGCGGTGTGTCGATGAGGGTCGCCACCCGTACCAGCGGGGCGCCCTTATCCACCAGCAGATGCAGCAGGGGCTGGCGGCCCAGGGCCAGATCGGTGCGGCCGGCAGCCAGCAGCTTGGCGGGCACGTTGGGGTCGGCGGGGCTGACCAGTGTCACTTCCAGTCCCCGGCGCTTGAAGAAGCCCTTCTCTCGCGCCACCAGCAGGGCCGCATGCTGGGGGTTCAGGTACCAGTCGAGCGTGATGCTGAGGTGGGTCACCGGCGGCGGAGCGATCGGCTCGGCGGGCTCGAAGGCCACCGACGGCACCTCGGGGACAACCAGCTCGGGAGCCGGCTCGACGACGGCGGGGGAGGCCAGGAAGGAGGGACCTTCCACCACCGGCGGGACCTCGACGAGGTGCGGCGCCTCGATCAACGGCCTGCCCGGCGTTCCCTTTGCAGCCGGCGCTTCCGCGACCACCAGGCTCGGCGGCACCAGGACCTCGGTGTCCAGGGTCAATGCCTCCTCTTCGCCATCGGTGGCCTCGGCGAGGGCCATGGGTGCGATCAGGGCGCTTGGCAGCACGGCAAGGAGGACGGCGAGAAAGGGGGCGCGAGGAACCTTGTGCATGAGCGGGTTGGCACTCCAGCCATTGGTGAGGCGCCAGTTTATCCCTGGCCACCTTGTCGAAGCCAGCGGCGACGCCAACGGCGAACGGGCAGCGAGCGTGGCATAATGGCTCGCCCGCCTGCGAGGAAGCTATGGATACCATCAACACCCTCTTTCTTCTCAGCGGCTTTCTGCTTGCCCTGAGCGTGATTGCCAGCCGCCTTTCCACCCTGGTGGGCTTCCCCCTGCTGCTGATCTTCCTGGCGCTGGGCATGCTGGCAGGCGAAGAGGGCGTGCTGGGTATCCAGTTCGACGACTACTCTCTGGCCTTTCTGATCGGCCACCTGGCCCTGGCGATGATCCTGCTGGATGGCGGCTTGCGCACCCGGCTCAAGACCTTCCGGGTCGGATTCAGGCCCGCGCTCTCCCTGGCCACCCTGGGGGTTTTCGTCACCAGCGCACTGATCGGCGTCATCGCCATGCAGGTATTCGACCTGTCGTTGATCCAGGGCTTGCTGGTCGGTGCCATCGTCGGTTCAACGGATGCTGCGGCGGTCTTCTCCATGCTCAGCGGGCGGGGGGTGCACCTCAACGAGCGGGTTAGCGCCACCCTGGAGATCGAGTCGGGCACCAACGACCCCATGGCGATCTTCCTGACGCTGCTGCTGGTCGAGCTGCTGGTCGGCGACCTGGGAGGACCCCTGGGTACGCTGCTGTTCCTGGCCAGCCAGTTCGGCCTGGCGCTGATCCTCGGCGTGGGCGGTGGCTGGCTGAGCGGGCGCCTGTTACGCTGGCTCGACCTCGCGCCCGGGCTCTACTCGCTGCTGGCCCTGGCGCTGGGGTTTGCCGTCTTCGGGCTGACCGGATTCCTGGGCGGCAGCGGCTTTCTGGCCATCTACCTCACCGGGCTGATGATCGGCAATCAGCCGGGGCGCCACCTCAACTTCATTCTGCCCGTCCACGACGGCCTGGCTTGGCTCAGCCAGATCGGCCTCTTCCTGGTCCTGGGGCTGCTGGTCACGCCCTCGGAACTGCTGGAGTACGCCCTGCCGGCGACCGTCGTGGCCCTGGCGCTGATCCTGGTGGCTCGGCCACTCGCCGTGTTCATCAGCGTCAAGCCGTTCTTCAAGTTCCGCTGGCGGGAGCTCTTCTTCATCGCCTGGGTGGGGCTGCGCGGGGCCGTGCCCATCGTGCTGGCGATCTTTCCGGTGATCGGCGGGGTCGAGAACGCCTCGCTCTACTTCAACGTGGCCTTCGCCGTGGTGCTGCTGTCGCTGCTGATCCAGGGTGGCAGCCTGCCGCTGATGGCACGCTGGATGCGAGTCGAGATTCCCAAGGGGGTTACCCCCAACCATCGCGGGCCGCTCGGCATCCTGCCGGAGAACGACTACGAGATGTTCGTCTACAAGGTCGACAACAGCGACCTGGACGATGTGCCCATTCGACTGTTGCGCTTTCCCTCCGGCGCGGTGATCTCGGCCCTGTTTCGTGAACACGCCATGCTTCACCCCAAGGGCAGCACCCGGCTCAAGCTGGGCGATGTCATCTGCGTGATCGGCCGGGCCGACGACCTGCCGGCGCTGAACCGACTGTTCAGCGGCGAGACCCGCCTCAAGCAGGAGCGTGCCTTCTTCGGCACCTTCACCTTCGACGGCGACGCGCGCATGGGCGACATCGCCAGCGCCTACGGCCTCACCCTGAGCCCCGGCGAGACGGACATGACGCTCGGTGAGTTCGTCTCGCTGCGCGTCGGAGGGCACCCCGTGGTCGGCGACGACGTCGACTGGCACGGTATTCACTGGGTCGTCAACGAGATGGACGGCAACAAGGTCACCCGTGTCGGCCTGCGTCTTTACTGAACGGGTAACGCCTTGATCGCACACCGCTCTTGACCCCGGCCGAAAAGCTGATAAGATGCTTCGCCGTGAGCCGGAGGGATGGCAGAGCGGTTGAATGCACCGGTCTTGAAAACCGGCGAAGGTGAGAGCCTTCCCAGGGTTCGAATCCCTGTCCCTCCGCCACTCACCCAAATCAAATCAGAAAGCGCCCCGCAGCTCCTTGTCTTTGCCTTGACAAGCCATGTTGCGGGGCGCTTTCGCGTGCGGCGACGCATCGTAACCCGGCATGGTAGGGTAAAGCGATGAGCAAGAATCACGCCTCGTCCGTTCGCCCCATCGCCTCGGTCTCCGCGGCCGTGGTCTGCCAGGACCGAATTTTGATGGTGCGGCGGCGAAATTCCCCCAATGCCGGGCGCCTGGCTCTGCCGGGTGGCAAGGTCGAGCCGGGTGAGACCCTTCAGGCGGCCGCGGTGCGCGAGCTGCGCGAGGAGACCGGCTTGGAGGGCGTGCCTCGCGGGGTGCTCACCGCCATCGACATGCTGAGCCACGATGCCGCGGGTGAGTTGCTGTCGCACTACGTGATCGTGGTGATCCGCCTGCACTGGCGTGGCGGGGAACCCATGGCCGCCGACGATGCCAGCGAGCTGGTATGGCTGGATCTGGCGGGGTTGGAAGCGGCAGGGGACGATGTCTGCGTGACGGCCGCCCGGGTGGCGCGGGAGATCCTGCATCACGACTCCAGGGAAGAAGCAGCGTTGAGATGAGCGCAGGCAAGGGCTTGCGCGGGGAACACGGAGTGGGCATTCTAGGTCAACCAAAGGTCTACCCAGATCAATCACAGGGAGCTCTGTACCAATGGCCTATCAAGACACTCATGTGACGCAGCAGACGTCCCAGGCGGTCAGCACCAACAAGGTGTTGCGCAACACGTACGGGCTGCTGGCCATGACGCTGCTGTTTTCCGCGGTGACCGCGGGCGCCGCCATGGCGATGGGTATCGAGCGGATGAACATCTTCGTGTTCTTCATCGGCGCCTACGGCCTGATGTTCCTGGTGCACAAGACCGCCAACTCGGCCATGGGGCTGCTGTCGACCTTCGCCTTCACCGGCTTCATGGGCTTCACTCTGGGCCCGATCCTCAGCGCCTATCTGGCCATGCCCAACGGTGCCGCGCTGATCATGAATGCCCTGGCCATGACCGGCCTGACCTTCGTGGGGCTCTCTGCCGTGGCCCTGGTGACCAAGAAGGATTTCGGCTTCCTGGCCAACTTCCTGGTGGCGGGCGCCATCGTGCTCGTCCTGGCGATGGTCGCCGGCCTGATCTTCCAGATCCCCACGCTGATGCTGATGGTGTCTGCCGGTTTCGTGCTCTTCGCCTCGGCGGCCATTCTCTATCAGACCAGCGAGATCGTGCACCGCGCCGGCGAGACCAACTACATCCTGGCCACCATCACGCTCTACGTCTCGATCTACAACCTCTTCGTCAGCCTGCTCTCGCTGCTCGGCATCATGAGCAACGAATGACCGAGCCCGGTTGCCGTTACCGCCAGGCCCCGCTACGGCGGGGCCTGTGCATTTGAGGCTGTCACCACTTCCACACCGACACGATTGCCATGCGCTACGCATTGCTCGTTCAGGGCGCTCCCTACAGCCAGCAGGCCTCGCACTCGGCGCTGCGATTCGCCATGGCCCTGCCTGAACGGGGCCACAGGCTCGACAGCGTCTTCTTCTACCACGACGGGGTCTACAACGCCGCACGTCTCGCTGCACCGCCCCAGGACGAACCCCACCTGCCGGACGCCTGGCGCGAGCTGCACGAGCGCCACGGTACCGAACTCCTGGTCTGCATCGCCTCGGCCCTGCGCCGAGGCCTGCTCGACGAGCGTGAAGCCGCACGCCACGGCAAGGAGGGCCATAGCGTCGAGCCGCCATTCGAGCTCACGGGGCTGGGCCAGCTGATCGAGCTGGGCCGGCGCTGTGATCGGTTGGTGACATTTCCCCCTTGAGGAGGCCCGCCCATGGCACAATCTGACCCCCCGGGTGAGCTTCTGGTGATCCTGCGCCATGCGCCGCACGGCAGCAGCTGGCTGCGCGAAGGCCTCGACGCCGCTCTCGTGGCCGCCGCCTTCGGCCAGTCGGTCACATTGCTGTTCCAGGGCGAGGGTGTCATGGCGCTGCTCGAAGGGCAGGACAGCGGCGCCCTGGGCCAGAAGGGCACGTCCGCCACCTTGGAGATGCTCGGCATGTACGATATCGAGTCGCTCTACGTCGATGCCGCCGCCCTGGCCAGGTTCGGCCTGACGCGCGACGACTTGCTGCTGGCCGCCGAGCCCCTCGAGGCGGCGGACACGCCGGCCATTCTCGCCGCCCACCCTCAGGTGCTGGTCTTCTAGATAGCGCCCCAGCGCGCAACCGCGAGGTCACCCATGATCCTGCACATACTCAATCGCTCGCCGGGCGGCAGCCTGGTCTACCGCGACGCCCTGGCCAGCATGGGCCCCGACGATCGCCTGCTGCTGATCGAGGATGGAGTGCAAGGGGCACTGCCCGCGCAGGTGCGCCATTTCGAGCCGGTACTCGACCGATTATTCGCCCTGCGCGAGGATCTGGTATCGCGCGGCCTGGAGGGGCGCTGCGACGAAGCCGTCCAGGTGGTGGACGTCGACGGTTTCGTCGAGCTGACGGAGGAAGCGGACAAGACGGTGAGCTGGTTCTGATGGCCTCCACGGAGACATATCGCTATCTACAGGTGGGCGAGCGCGCCATTGCGCTCGACCCGGAGGGCTACCTGGTCGATCTGGCGGACTGGACGCCCGAGGTCGCCACGGCCCTGGCCGAGGAAGAGGGCCGCACTCTCTCGGAGGAGCACTGGGAAGTCATCGAGGTGCTGCGCGACTTCTACGCCCGTTTCGAGAACGCCCCGGCCATGCGACCGCTGGTCAAGTCCGTCGCTCAGGCGCTCGGGCCGGAGAAGGGGCGCTCGCTGCACCTCATGAAACTCTTCCCCGACAGCCCCGCCAAGGTGGGCGCACGCCTGGCCGGGCTACCCAAGCCCACTAACTGCCTGTGAGTCGGTGCCAACAGCAGGCGCCAGGAGTCGTCGCGTGAATTTCCTCGCCCACGCCTGGCTCGCCCGCGGCGGCAGCGACGACTTCCTGTACGGCAACCTGATCGCCGACGGGGTGAAGGGGCGTGACCTCACGGCCTGGCCGGATGCCGTGGCCCAAGGCATTCGCCACCATCGCCGCGTCGATGCCTACGTCGACCGACACCCGGTGGTCCTCGCCGCGCGCCGGCGTTCGCCACCGGAGCTGCGCCGCTATGCCGGCATAGCGCTGGACCTGATATGGGATCACTTCATTGCCGCCGAATTGAGGCAAGACGGCCGCGACAGGCTACTCATCCCGCGCTGCTATCACCTGCTGGCCTCGCGTCCCGCGCCGGCTCGCCTGGCGGGCATGATGCCGCTGCTCGTCGAGCAGGACTGGCTGCGCCGCTACCGTGACTTCGGCTTTACCTGCCGGGCCGTCGAGGGGATCGGGCGGCGTCTGTCAGGCCCCAATCGGCTTGCCGAACTGACGCCCTGGCTGGCGGCGGACTATCCCAGCCTGGCGGCCGACTTCCAGCGGCTCTGGCCGGAACTGGAGGCGGCACTCGGCGACGAGTCTTGAAATGACCTAGAAGAGAGTCACGGCAGCTGCAGCCATAGGCAATGCACCGCGTCTCCCTCCTTCACTCGACCGTGCTCCGCAATGACGGCAAGGGCATCCGCCTCGATGCAGGAGGCGAGCACGGCGGAATTCTGGTCCCGAAAGGCGTGTGCCAGGATGCCCTCGGGGCCGAACTCGAGGCGCACACGCAGGAAGTGACGGCGCGGGCCGGTTTCGGCAGCGAAGGCGGCCCGGGCGGTGAGCGTCGGCAGCTTGGCCAGCTTCGGGCAGTCGAGCAGGGCACCCAGCAGCGGCCGGAGGAAGAGCCAGGCACCCACGAAGGTGGAGACCGGATTGCCGGGTAGGCCCACGAACCGCGCCTCGCCTCCCTCGCCACGGCGCGGCAAGCGACCGAGTGCCAACGGTTTGCCGGGACGCATGGCGATACGCCACAGGTCGAGCTGTCCCAGTTCGCCCACCGCCGCCTTGACGTGATCCGCCTCGCCGACGCTGACACCCCCGGTGGTGACCACCACGTCGGCGCATTCAGCCGCCTGCCGAAGCAGACGCCGTGTCTCGTTGGCACTGTCGGGCACGGCGGCCTGCATTACCACCTCGGCACCGAAACGCGTCAGCAGGCGCTCCAGCATGGGCCGGTTGGAGTTGTAGATCTGACCCGGTCCCAGCGGCTCGCCGGGGGCTACGATCTCGTCGCCGGTGGAGAGAAGCGCCACTCGCGGCCTGCGTCGCACCGTGACTGTGGTGATGCCCTGGCCGGCGAGATGGCCGAGGGCTGCCGCCTCGAGCCACTGCCCGGCCGGCAGCAGGGGCGCGCCGGCGGCCACGTCGCGGCCGCGTCGGCGCACGTTGTTGCCGGCGGGAATGTCGCCGGTAACCTGCACATTCTCTTCGATGAGCGTGACGGCCTCCTGCATGACGACGCAGTCGGCGCCGGGTGGGATCTCGCCCCCTGTGAAGATGCGGGCACATTCGCCGCGGGGTAGAGGAGAGGGCGAGGTGCCGGCGGTGATGCGCTGGGTGACCGGCAACGCCTGACCGGCGTCGGCGTGGTGGAGGGCGTAGCCATCCATGGCGCTGTTGTCGAAGGGCGGCACGTCCAGGGTGGCCGTCACCGCCTCGGCCAGGACGCGGCCGGCGGCGCGGTCGCACTCGATCCGTTCGGCATCCAGCGGCGCGACATCGGCCAGCAGGGCGGCCAGCGCCGCCTCCACGCTCTGCAACGGATTGCCGTCAGCCATGCTGCCCCCGCTCCGGGATCACCAGGTTAGCGAAGTTGCAGGGCTTGTGCCGGCTGTCCAGCTGCTCGGCGAGCAGGCCGTCCCAGGCCGTGCGACAGGCGCCGCTGGAGCCCGGCAGGCAGAACACCACGGTGGCGTTGGCCAGGCCGCCCAGGCAGCGGCTCTGGATGGTCGAGCTGCCGATCTCGGCGAAGGAGAGCTGGCGGAACTGCTCGCCGAAGCCTTCGATGCGCTTGTCGAGCAGTACCGATACCGCCTCGGGCGTGGAGTCTCGGCCGGTGAAGCCGGTGCCCCCGGTGGTGAGGATCACCTGGATCTCGGGGTCGGCGATCCAGGCCGACACCGCGGCACGGATGCGGTAGACGTCGTCGATGACGATACGCCGCTCTGCCAGGCGATGCCCGGCGGCCGCCAGGCGCTCGGCGAGCAGGGCGCCGCTGCGGTCGGTCGATTCGTCACGGGTGTCGGAGATGGTCAATACCGCGATGGAGAGCGGAATCATCGCCTCGTTCATGCGTTGTCGCTCTCCTGCTTTCGGGCCTGGCGCGTCGCGAAGGCGGCCTGCTGCTCCGGGGTGGCCTCCTTTTGGTACTGCGCCTTCCACTCTGCATAGGGCATGCCGTAGACGTACTCGCGGGCGCTTTCGTAGTCGAGCTCGGCACCCCGCTCCTCGGCGGCGGCTACCAGCCACTTGGAGAGGCAGTTGCGACAGAAGTCGGCCAGGATCATCAGGTCGATGTTCTGCACTTCCTTGTGCGCATCGAGGTGGTCGAGCAGCCGACGGAAGGCCGCGGCCTCGAGTTCGGTTCGTGTCGTCTCGTCGAGGTGTTGCATGGTCACTTGCGCGCTCCTGTAGTGGGCCTTTCCGCCAGCATAACAAAAGACACCGCCCGTGGTCGGGCGGTGTCGGTAATGGAATATCCCGGATTCATCCCGATCGCGGCGCCGGATCGCTACGGGTCCCCTCGGCAGCCTCGTCGGCGAGAGTTTGTTCATCCACGGCCTCTCCCTTCACCTCCTCGTACCAGAGGTTGTGATGGTCCTTGGCCCAGGTTTCATCCACGTAGCCGGTGGTCATGCCCTCCAGCGACCCTTCGGAGCCAATGGTGCCGATATAGATATGACCGAACGCCAAGGCTGTCAGGCCCAGTGCGCCCACGGCGTGCAGGATGTTGGCCCACTGCATGGTATCGCGGCCCTGGCCGTAGTTGGGGAAGTCCATCACCACGCCCGAGGCGATAACCAGGATCCCCACGGTGGCAAGCACCCAGAACCACGCTTTTTCACCGCCGTTGGCGAAGCCGGCGTCGACGTGCTGCTTGCCGACCAGTCCGCCGCCCTTCATGAACCAGGTAATGTCGTGACGTTTGGGCAGGTTGCGCTTGAGCAAGCGAAGCAACAGTACGACCAGCAGGATGCCGAACAGCGGTCCCAGGTAGTTGTGAGCCACCTTGGAGACGGAAATCATGCTGGCCCAGAACGCATCGCCGAACAGCGAGCGGAAAACGAATTTGCCGTACAGCAGATTGAGTCCGGTGAGCGCCAGGACAATGAAGAGCGTGGCAACCGTCCAGTGGAGCGACCGCACCACCAGCGGCCAGCGCAACAGCTTGCGACCGGTGCGCGGCGCGCTGAGGTCCTTGCGCCCGATGATCACGTAGAACAGCGCAATCACCACGAGCATGCTGCCAATGACGATGAGTCCGAAGGGCGAGACCCAGCGGTTGCGCAGCTGTCGCCAGGTCTCCCCGCTGGCGTTGACCAGGTTGTAGTCGCTTCCCGCCCGCGAATCGCGGAAGTTAGGCCCGGTCTCGCCGCTGCGCACTTGGCGCCAGGTATCGGCATCCAGCGCCGGCACCGCCGTGGCCGCCTCGCGCTCGGGATCGGCCTGGGCCATGACACTCTGCGAGAGCACCAGACCAACCACTAGCAGCAGGGCGAGCAGTGGCAATCGCCATAGCGACTGCCGGTCAATGAAGTGGCTCATGACATCACCTCCTCAGCCCTGGCGGGCGGCGTCGTAGGCCAGCGAGTCGGCCGCGGACAGGTCGTCACCCTGGCCGGTGCGCATCCGCTCTCGGCGCTGGTTGCCGGACCAGCCGCCGTCGCGGTGGCCGCGCCGCACCACCCGCTGGCGGAAGATGTCGGCCACTTCCTGGGCGTCACCGGCAAGCAGCGCCTTGGTGGAGCACATCTCGGCACACAGCGGCAGCTTGCCCTCGGCAATGCGATTGGCCCCGTACTTCTGGTACTCCTCCTCTTTGGTCTCCGCCGGGCCGCCGGCGCAGTAGGTGCACTTGTCCATCTTGCCGCGCTCGCCGAAGGCGTTCTGCTTGGGGAACTGCGGGGCACCGAAGGGGCAGGCATAGAGGCAGTAGCCGCAGCCGATGCACAGGTCCTTGTCGTGGAGCACAATGCCGTCGTCGGTCTTGTAGAAGCAGTCGGTGGGGCAGACCGCCATGCAGGGCGCATCGTCGCAGTGCATGCAGGCTACCGAGATCGACACTTCGCCGGGCTCGCCGTCGTCGAGGGTGACCACCCGCCGGCGCTGGACACCCCACTCCACGTCATTGGCGTTCTTGCAGGCGGTGACGCAGCCGTTGCACTCGATGCAGCGTTCCGCGTCGCACATGAATTTCATCTGAGCCATGGGAATCTCCTGGTACCGGGTGCCGTCAGCTGGCCTTCTCGATGCGACACAGGGTGCACTTGGTTTCCTGCATCTGCGTCACGGTGTCGTAGCCGTAGGTGGTCGCCGTGTTGGCCGCCTCGCCGAGCACGTAGGGTGCCGAGCCTTCGGGGTAGCGGTCGTGCAGGCTCTCGCCCTGGAACATGCCGCCGAAGTGGAAGGGCATGAACACCACCTCACGGGCCACGCGGGGCGTGACCAGCGCCTTGACGCGCACACGGCCGCCCTCAGCCCCCTCGACCCAGACGTCGTCGCCCTCGGCGATGCCCAGGTCATTGGCCAGCGCCGGGTTGATCTCGACGAACATCTCCTGCTGCAGCTCGGCGAGCCACGACATGGAGCGCGTCTCCTCGCCGCCGCCTTCGTACTCCACCAGGCGCCCTGAGGTGAGGATGATGGGGTAATCGCCGGTGACGTCGTTCTCCTGGATGCTCTTGTAGAGCGTGGGGAGCCGATAGTGGGAAGCCACGTCATCCCAGGTGGGATAGTCCTCGACCAGGTCGCGACGGCTGGTGTAGAGCGGTTCGCGGTGCTTGGGGATGGGGTCGGGGAAGGTCCAGACATTGCAGCGCGCCTTGGCATTGCCGAAGGGAGAGCACTCGTGGGCGATGGCCACCCGCTGAATGCCGCCGGAGAGGTCGGTCTTCCAGTTCTTGCCCTCGGCCTCGGCTTTCTCGTCGTCGCTGAGATCGTCCCACCAGCCGAGGTCCCTGAGCATCTCGGCGGTGAACTCCGGGTAGCCGTCCTCCAACTCGGAGCCGGCACTGTAGGAGCCGTCGGAGAGGATGTTCTCGCCGTCGCGTTCGATGCCGAAGCGCGCGCGGAACGTCAAGCCACCCTCGGAGACGGGCTTGCTGGTGTCGTAGAGGATCGGCGTTCCGGGGTGGCCCATCTCGGCATTGCCCCAGCAGGGCCAGGGCAGGCCGTAGTAGTCGCCGTCGGCCGGGCCTCCCTGGGCCTGCAGCGTACGGAAGCTGAAGGTGTGCCAGTTCTGCTGGTGGGCCTTGAGACGCTCGGGGCTCTGGCCGGTATAGCCCACCGTCCACATGCCGCGGTTGAATTCGCGGGTGATGTCCTCGATCAGAGGCTCGTCGCCGTTCATCTCATAGTTCTTGACCAGTTCGTCGCCGAAGCCCAGCTTACGGGCCAGCAGATACATGATCTCGTGGTCGGGCTTCGACTCGAACAGCGGATCGATCACCTTGTCGCGCCACTGCAGCGAACGGTTGGTCGCGGTCACGCTGCCGTAGGTCTCGAACTGAGTGGCCGCCGGCAGCAGGTAGACGCCGTCGCTGCGGCCGTGCATGACGCCGGCCACGGTGGGGTAGGGGTCGACGATGACCATCATCTCCAGCTGCTGCATGGCCTGCTGCATCTCGGGCCCGCGGGTCTGGGAGTTGACCGCATGCCCCCAGTAGAACATCGCCTTGAGCCGGGTACGCTGTGAGATCGCCTCCTCTTCTTCGAGCACCCCGTCGATCCAGCGCGACACTGTGATGCCGCTGGAATACATGGGCTGGCCGTCGGCGTACTCGGTCGAGTCGAAACGACCCTTGAGCCAGTCGAGATCGAGGTCCCAGACGCGTGCCCAGTGAGCCCAGGCGCCCTCGGCGAGGCCGTAGTAGCCGGGCAGGGAGTGCGACATCAGCCCCAGGTCGGTGGCGCCCTGGACGTTGTCGTGGCCGCGGAAGATATTGGCCCCGCCGCCGGACTTGCCGATATTGCCCAGCGCCAGCTCGAGGATGCAGTAGGCGCGGGTGTTGTTGTTGCCGGTGGTGTGCTGGGTGCCGCCCATGCACCAGACGATGCAGCCGGGGCGGTTCTCGGCCAGGCGCTGGGCGGTATCGCGCATCTGTGCCTCGGGCACGCCGGTGATGCGCTCCACCTCGCTGGGCGGGAAGTTCGCCACCTCGGTACGCACCTCGTCCATGGCGTAGACCCGCTGATTGATGTATTCGCGATCTTCCCAGCCGTTCTCGAAGATATGCCACAGCAGGCCCCAGATGAAGGCCACGTCGGAGCCGGGCCGGATGCGCACGAAGCTGTCGGCCTTGGCAGCGGTACGCGTGAAGCGCGGGTCGACGACGATGATCTGGGCGCCGCTGCGCTCCTTGGCCAGCAGGATATGCTGCATGGCCACTGGGTGCGCCTCGCTGGGGTTGGAACCGATGAACATGATCGACTTGCTGTTCTGCAGGTCATTGAGCGAGTTGGTCATCGCCCCGTAACCCCAGGTGTTGGCCACCCCGGCCACGGTGGTGGAGTGGCAGATGCGCGCTTGATGGTCGGTGTTATTGGTGCCGGCCAGGGCCGCGAACTTGCGCAGCAGGTAGGCCTGTTCGTTGTTGAACTTGGCCGAGCCCAGCCAGTAGATGCTGTCGGGGCCGTGCTGCTCGGTGAGCTCGAGCACCTTGTCGCCAATCTCCTCGATGGCCTCTTCCCAGGAGAGGCGCTGCCACTCGCCCCCCACCAGTTTCATGGGGTACTTGAGGCGGCGACTGGAGTGGCCGTGCTGTCGCAACGAGGCGCCCTTGGCGCAGTGTGCGCCACGGCTGATGGGGTGGTCGAAGGCGGGCTCCTGGCGGGTCCAGATGCCTTCCTGCACCTCGGCATAGACACCACAGCCCACCGAACAGTGGGAACAAACGGTGCGCTTGGTCTCCACCGGCGAGTCGAGCACCGGCGTCTTGTCCGCTGCGCGGGTCCGCTGCATCATCGGTGCGCCCATGAAGCCGGCCGCAGCCAGGCCGCCGGTGGCGGCACCACTACGCTTGAGGAACTGGCGTCGAGAGATGCCAAGTCCCTTCGCCTGGGGAAGATCGGATTTCCGGGTCAGTCGCATGGCGATGGTCTCCTGGCTCTGTCGTCAGTCACGCAGGGTGGCGTAGAAGGTACGGACGTGCTCGGTCTCCCGGTAGCGGGTCGAGCGCTCGGTCTCGTCACGGCTCGGCTCGGGCTCGGCCTGCACGAAAGTGACGTGCCCCACGGCGGTGGCCGCGCCGGCTGCCGCCGTTCCCAGGCCCAGGTGCTTCAAGAAACGCCGGCGCTGCGGGTTGCGTGTGGTTGGCATGGTGTTCTCCTCGACGATCGATGCCTCAGGGGCGTTGTTGTCGTTGCTGTGGTCGCTGTCTTCCGGTTGGGTCATGGGCTTGTCAGTGTGCGCAGGCAGCCCGACTCACGGCTCGACGAGGCGCACGGGATCCTGTACCGCCTCGTCCTCGAGGTGGTGGCGTTCATGGGCCAGGAAAGCGATGCCCAGCTCGCCGAGCCGGGCATAGAAGAGGGTGTCGACGCGCGCCAGGTCAGCCAGGCACTCCGTCGCCCAGGGGGCGAGGTGCGCCATGAAGAAGCGCGCCTCGTCGCCGCTGCCGGCCTCGATCAGCAGGGCCATGCTCTCGCACAGGGCGGCCAGGTGATCCTCGGGTTCGGGGACGGCCTCGCGACGCGCAATGCCCAGCGTGCGCAGGTCGCGGCGCAGGCTGAGCAGGGCCTCATCCATCAGTTCGCCGTTCCGATACCAGGAGGCGTAGGGAGTGATCTCGCCCTGGATCACCCCGACCAGATGACGGAAATGCGCGCGCGCCAGGTCCTCGGGCGTGGCCTGCCGGGCCGCCTCGACCAGCCCGGCCCAGTGGGTGGCGAGGTCGCCCTCGCTCACGTCGACATCGAGCCCCGCGAGCCAGTCGAGCAGCTCGTGGCTCGGCGGCTCACGCAGCAGGCGCGCCAGCAGGCGATAGATGTCGGCACGCAGCGCGCGGGTCTCGTCCTGGGTGCAATCGGGAGCATCACGCATGGCTATACCTTCAACTGGGACTCGGGGTCGTGGGCCAGCGTCCGCCAGACATCGCGGACACGACAGTCCTCGCACATTTCGAGGCGTGCCATGGCTTCGCCGGCGAAGTAGGGGTGATCGGCGAGCTTGGCCTTGATCGTGGCGATGGTGCTGGCCGTGGCGAACGGTTTGCCGCAGCGGATGCAGTCGAACGGTGCTTCTTCGTGGCACACCCTGCGCTCGCGACGAGTCGCGTCGGCCAGGAAACCGGGCACCAGGCGGATGGCGTCTTCCGGGCAGGCCTCGGCACAGAGGCCACACTGCACGCAGTCCGCCTCGCGAAAGCTCAGCTGTGGGCTGTCGCTGCCGGCTGCCAGGGCCGGGGTGGGGCAGCTCGCCACGCAGGCCATGCACAGGGTGCAGGCCTGGGCATCGACCGCCAGCCCGCCGTAGGGAGCGCCCGCCGGCAGGGCTTGGCGCTCCCCGCTCGGCGCACCCAGCGCTGCCAGGCGCCCGAGCACTTGGTCGAGGCGCGTGCGCTTGTCGTCGCTATCGAACTGCAGCGGCTCGGCCGTCAGCACGCCGTGCGGGGGGATCGCGTCGCGCCCCTTGCGGTCGTTCACCGTCAGTGGCTGGATGCGCTCCGGGTCATGCCCCAGTGCCACGAGCAGCGCGCGGGCGAGCGCCAATTCGCCGTCCAGGAAGTCCACCAGGCGTGGCGGCATGTCGGGATGATACTGAAGGCGCATCTCGGCGGCGCCGGCGGCGAGCGCGGCAAGCCACTGGTCGTGGCCGGCGGCGCCCAGCTCCTCGAGGGGGACGTCGAGTACGTGGCCGGCCGGCTCGTCGTCACCAGACAGGTGCTCCTCGTCCAGATACTGGGCCGGGGTGAAACGCACCACCGGTGTCGTGCCACCCGCCTCGCGGTAGGCCGCCAGCCAGGCAACGAGCGTCTCCTGCTGCCGCTGCGTTTCCGGCACGCGGAACTGGATGGCCCCGGTGGGGCAGGCGCTGCTGCAGCTACCCACACCGTGGCAACGGAAGGGGTCGATCTCGATCCAGGCGTCGATGCGCCCCTGGCGGCTGGCGATGGCATCCGCCGGACACACCTCGAGACAGCGGGTGCAGCCGCCATTGCCGTTGGCCGAGTGGGCACAGAGGTCGGCGTTCACCTGGAAGTAGCGCGGCTTGTCGAACTCCCCGATGAGCTCGCCGAAGGCATCGAGCTGCGCTGCATGGTCGGGATCGTCGCTTCGGGTGGCGATATAGCCCGGCGGCGGCAGCTCGAGGACGAGGGCAGGGCGCTCGCCGAGGTCGAGGACGCAATCGAAGTGCGCGCGGTCAGCGAGAGCGCGGGCGAGATCGAGCCGCTCGCCCGCCTGCTCGACGCTTACCATGAACCGGCCGAGATGGCCGTCGAGGCGAAGCGTGCGGGCCTGGGCAGCGGTGAGCGCATGGCTGGCGAGATGCCGGGTGGCCTTGAGCAGGGCCGCGTCAGCGGCGTCGCTCGCTCCCTTCACGGGCTCGGTGAACAGCAGGGTCAGACTGGCCAGGCGAGTGCCGGCCAGGGCCTGGGCAGCGCGGCGCACGTCGCGCTCGTTGCCCAGCAGTAGGGCGTGGCCGCGGCTGAGGTAGTCGACGCCCGCCGGTGCCAGGTTGACCGGCCAGGAGATACGGCGGAAGGCGTGGGCTCGGGCGAGCCGGTTCGACGGCTCGTTATCCGATACCAGCTGGATATGTTGGTTCATGCGGTCTCACGGTCTGTAATTGTTATCGTGTCGTTACTGTCGTTGTTGTGAGCCAAAGCCGTTTGAAGGCTTGCTAATGTTTCAGTGTTGGTCGCTTTCGGCGTTCTTGCCACTACATCCTTCGTCTAAGGCGGACTGAGGCGGCACCGCCTCACGAGGGAGGGTTTCGTCCTCCTCACCGGTGGTCGCGCTGCTGTTGTCGGCTGCCACTTCCTCATCATGGGAGTGACCGGTGGCATGATCACCGCCGGCCGTCTCGCTCGTGCCTACCTCGCGGGGGCCTTCCTCGCCGGAGACTTGCCGTGTCCACTGACGCAGCCGCTGGGCCAGCTCGCTGGCCAGGGGTTGGAGCTGGCGGCGGTAGTCGTCGTCGTAGTCGTCCAGTCCGTCGCGCACCCCGTAATGATCGGCGGCGAAGAGACGACGCAGGGCGCGTCGGCGCAGCCCGGCGCTCACGCCGGGGGACAGGAACGCCTTGATGTCGCTGCCGGGGGCCAGGCTGTCCGGGTCGGGCAGGGTGTGGTCGAGGCTGCCCGGCTCGGGGGGTGGTGTGGCGTCCGCCGAAGCCTCGCGAGGCGCCTCAACCATGGCGTCAGCGTCTTGGCTTGACTCAGTGTGGGCGGGCGCGTCGCTCGCGGGGACAGCCTGACCGGCCCGCTTGCGTTCCGACCAGCGGTTCAGACGGTTCATGGGTTCACCTCCCGGGCACGGCCCGCCCCCGGGCGCTTCTTTTTGCGCCCCTCGTCCGGCGCCTCCCCGTGGCGGGCCAGGTAGGCCTCGACCCAGGCCTGGATGGCCAGGGGCATGGCGACCTCCAGCACCTGCTGCTCGCCATCGAGCCAGGCGGCGGCCACGTCCTGGCTCGCCGAGATGGCCGTGGGGCGGGGAGTCTCACCAGCGTCACCGGCACGCACGAAGAGGCGCGGTGAACCGCCGGTGAGGTTGAATCGGTAGGCGGCCCGCTCGGTGAGATAGAGCTGAAGACTCAGCACCCAGGGGCCGCCGTCGCCCGGCGCCAGGTCGACGATACGCCAGCGAGTGGTGGCGAATCCCTTGATACGCTGTGACTCCCCGGCGAGAGCGAAGCTCAGCGGGCGTCGGCTCACACTGCCCGTCATGGCATGATCTCCGGTGGTGGATTGGCCGATGGCTTTCAGTAAAGACGTCCGCGTCGAGGAGTGCCATCATGGGGATCAACGCTACGCCGAGGAGCTTGCCATGCCATCGTTGAGCCTGAGTCGGGCTCGCCTGCCCGCCACGGTGGAAGTCGACGTGGTCGACGAGTACGGGGAACCTCGCCGGCAGGCCATCGCCGCCGAGCGCCCCCTGACGCTCTATCTCAACCGCCGCGAGATCGTCACCCTGATGACGCTGGGAGCCGATCCCGAGGCGCTGGTGGTGGGCTACCTGCGCAACCAGGGACTGCTCGGCGCTCTCGAGGATCTCACTGCCGTTCACGTCGACTGGGAGGTGGAAGCCGCGGCGGTGGTCACCCGCCACCTCCCGGACGATCTCGAGGCGCGCCTGGGCCAACGCACCGTGACCACGGGCTGCGGTCAGGGCACGGTGTTCGGTCGCCTGCTGGAGGCCACGGCGCTCACGCCGCTGCCGGCGACCCAGCTGCCGCAGTCGGTGCTCTATGCGCTGCTGGAGCGCCTGAACGACTTCAACGAGACCTACAAGAGCGCCGGCGCGGTGCACGGCTGTGCGCTGTGCCGCCAGGCGGAGGTGCTCGATTTCGTGGAGGACGTGGGGCGCCACAACGCCGTGGACACCCTGGCGGGACGCCAGTGGCTGGCAGCGGCGGGAGTGGGCGGCGTCGCGTCCGCCTCGGCCGATCTCTTCTACACCACCGGGCGGTTGACCTCGGAAATGGTGCTCAAGGTCGCCCAGATGGGCATCAGCGTGCTGGTCTCTCGCTCGGGCGTGACCCAGAAGGGCGTGGAGCTGGCCAGCCGCTTCGGCGTGCTGCTGATCGCCCGCGCCAAGGGGCGCCACTTCCAAGCGATCCATGCCGACGCGCGCCTGGTTCTTGACGCCGTGCCGCCGCGGCGACCGGGTGATCGGGCACGGGCGAAAGCCTAGGTTTCCGCCGGGGTGCAGACGGACAGAACCACTGCATCCTCATCGCTCACCGACACCAGGGCGTGCCCCATGTCGCTGTCGAAGTAGATGCTGTCGCCCGCCCCCAGGGTGAGCGGCTCGTAGAACTCGGTGTAGAGGCGGACCGCCCCTTCGAGGACCATCAGGAATTCCTCGCCGTCATGGCGCACCCACTCGCTGAACTCGTCGAAGTGGCGAGCGCGCACGATGGTCTTGAAGGGGATCATGCGCTTCTGCGCCAGCTCGCAGCTCAGGAGCTCATGCTCGTAGGTGGGGGTGGGGTGGTGCTGGCCGTCACCCCGGCGGGTCAGGTCGCGCCGCCCCATGGTGCGCGGTTGGCTGCGCGGCGGCGTGAGCAGCTGGGGCAGGTCGATGCCCAGGCCGTTGATCAGTTTCTGCACCGCCGTGAAGGTGGGCGAGATCTGGTCGTTCTCGATCTTGGAGAGCGTGGAACGCGCCAGGCCGGTGCGGCGGCTGACGTCCTCCAGGGTCCACTGGTTGGCCAGGCGCAGCTCCCTGAGGCGCTCGCCCAGGCGCAGCGGCTCCACGAAGGGCTTGCGACCGGACGCGATACGCAGCGCGGCCTCCTGGTCGGTGGTCGTGGTCATCTAGGCGTTCACTATCGGAAACAGAATTTCCCGAAAGCGTACCACAAATGGCCGCGCCGGCATTGCGGAAACGACCCCCGCAATGTCCTGTGCGTCAGGTGTCGAAGGGCAGGCCGAGCAGTGCCTTGAGGTGGGCCTCGGTACTGCGCCCCAGGGAGTCGAGGTCGTAGCCGCCCTCGAGTACCGAGACCAGTCGGTTGTCGGCGTAGAGGGCAGCGATCTCCATGGCCAAGTGCGTCACCCAGTGGTAGTCCGCCTCGGTCAGGCACAGCTCGGCCAGGGGGTCCTCGTGGTGGGCGTCGAAACCGGCCGACAGCAGGACGATCTCGGGCTTGAAGGCGTGCAGTGCCGGCAGCCAGTCGTCCTCGATGGCGCGCCGGAAGCCGGCACTGTCGGTGCCGGCCTCGAGCGGCGTGTTGACCACGTTCTGCCACTCGCTGCGCAGGTAGCGCCAGGGGTAGAAAGGGTACTGGAAGCTGGTGCAGATCAGCACCTCGGGATCGTCCTTGAAGATGTCGATGGTGCCGTTGCACTGGTGCACGTCGAAATCGAGGATGGCGACGCGCCGGGCGCTGTATTTGGCGCGCGCGTGGGCCGCTCCCACGGCGACGTTGTTGTAGAAGCAGAAGCCCATGGCGTCGGCCGCCTCGGCATGGTGGCCCGGCGGGCGAACGGCACAGAAGACGTTGTCGGCCTGGCGCCGAAACACCTGGTCGACGCCGCGGATCACCGCACCCGCCGCCACCCGGGCCGCGCGCAGGCTGTCGGGGTTCATCAGGGTGTCACTGTCGAGGGTGACGATGCCGCTTTCGGGGACGCACTTGTCGAGGGCGCGCAGGTGGCGCAGGGGGTGAACCCGCGCCAACTCCTCCTCGGAGGCAGGCTGCGCTTCGGACTGCATGGTCTGCTGCAGCACGCCGGCCAGCGCCAAACGGGCGCGGATGGCCTCCAGGCGCAGGGGGCTTTCAGGGTGGTCGGGGCCCATGTGATGCAGATTGCAGTCCGGGTGGGTGATATAGGCCGTGATCATGCGCGCGCTCCAGAATGATTGAAGTCACCTTAATGCGCTCAATCCCTTGCACGACAGTCGCAATAAGTCGTACACAGGGTGGAGCCATTGACCTGGAGGAGGACACGACTTGGGCACCCGATTCCTGCGGCACTTCTTCGAACCTCGCACCGTGGCGGTCGTCGGCGCCTCGGAGAAGGCGCACTCCATCGGCGGCCTGGTGATCCGCAACCTTGAGGATGCCGGTTTCCGCGGCTCGGTATGGGCGGTCAACCCCAAGGGCTACGACACGGTGTTCGGCCGCCCCTGTGTGGCGCACATCCGCGATCTGCCGGAGACGCCTGACCTGGCGGTGGTCGCCTCGCCCGCCGCGACGCTGCCCAAGGTGATCGCTCAACTGGGCCGGGTCGGCGTCAAGGCCGCCCTGGTGCTCTCCGCGGGTGCCCATCTGGACGACGCCGAATCCGGCCAGGCGTCGATTCGCGACCGCATGCTCACCGCCGCCCGGGAGTCCGGCATTCGCGTGCTGGGTCCGGAGTGCATGGGGTTGATCGTGCCCGGGCGTCACCTCAACGCCTCCTACGCCAGCCAGCCGGTCAAAGCGGGCAAGGTGGCCTACCTGGGGCAGTCGGGGATGCTCGGCAACGCCATGATCGATTGGGCGGCGGGGCGCGGCATCGGCTTCTCGCACCTGATCACGGTCGGCGACAGCGTCGACGTCATGCTTCCCGACCTGCTCGACTACATCAACCAGTATGCGCCCACTCAGGCCATCCTCCTGCACCTGGAACGCATCCAGGATTCTCTGCACTTCATGACGGCGCTGCGCGACGCCTCGCGCCATCGACTGGTGCTGGCCATCAAGAGCGGGCGCACGCCGGAGTCGGACCTCTTCAACCTGCCGCCCACGCCCGGGATTGCCAACCGCGACGTGATCTTCGACGCCGCCTTCTCGCGAGCCGGCGTGGTGCGCGTCAACGACTCCGACGAGCTCTTCGACGCCCTGATGACGCTGTCGCAGATGAAGCCGCTCAAGGGCGACCGACTGGCCATCGTCGCCAACGGCCTGGGGCCGGCAATGCTCGCCATCGACAAGCTGATCAGCGCCGGCGGGCGTCTCGCGGCCTTCTCCCGCGAGACCCACGATGCCCTCTGCGACGGCGATTTCGACATGAGCAAGCCCGGCGAGAATCCGGTGGACTTGGGCGGCAACGCCACCCCGGAGAAGTTCGTCGAGGCACTGGAGATCGTCGCCGCCGACCCCGGCGTGGACGCCGTGCTGGTGGTTCACGCTCCGACGCGCCTGGCACCCTCCAAAGCCACGGCTGAGGCGCTCATCGCCAGCCGCAAGCGTTTCCGGCGCAACCTGCTGACCAGTTGGATGGGCCTGGAGGGGGCGCTGGATGCCCGCCACGCCTGCAGCCTGGCCGGGATTCCCACCTATGTCTCGCCGGAGAAGGCGGTCAAGGCCTTCATGCACATGGTGGACTACCAGCGCGTCCAGGCGCTGCTGCAGGAGACGCCGCCCAGCCTGCCCTTTGCCACCACCAGCGACATTCGCGCCGAGTGCCGCGCGCTGATCCAGCGCGCCAAGGCGGAGGGCCGCGACAGCCTCTCCCATTCGGAGACGGCGCAGGTCCTCGAGGCCTACGGCATTCCCGTGGCGCCCGGCCGCTACGTGCGAACTCCCGAGGAGGGCGCAGCCGCCGCGGCGGAAATGGCCGGCCCCATGGCGCTCAAGGTGGTGCACGAGGGCAACTGCGTGCCGTTTCGCTATCGCCGTCACCCGCACAAGCTCTCCGCCGGGCTGCTGCAGGATTTGACCACGCCGGAACAGGTCGCCGAAGGCGTTGAGCAGCTCGGCGAGAAGGTGGGCGAGAAGTTCCCGACCATGGCCATTCGCGAGTTTTGCCTGCAGCCCATGCAGCGCGGCAAGCACTCGCTGCAGGTCTGCGCCGGCATCACCCGCGATCCGGTGTTCGGTCCGGTGATCGTTTTCGGCATCGGCGGCTACAAGGTCAATATCCTGGCCGACCGCCAGGTGGCACTGCCGCCGCTCAACATGACCCTGGCCGCCGACGTGGTGGGGCGCACCCACGCCGCGCGGCTGATTCGCGAGCACTCGAGTCATCCCGAGCGCGACCTGGACCGCCTCTGCGAGCTGCTGGTCAAACTCTCGCAGATGGCCTCGGACTTGCTCGACCTGCGCGGCCTGGAGCTCAATCCGCTGCTGCTCAACCGCGACGGCATCCAGGCGGTCGACTTCGCCCTCGATCTCGGCGCGCCGGCGCGCTTCGCGATCATGCCCTACCCGGAGGAGCTGCGCGAATGGACGACGCTCAAGAACGGCATGGCCGTCGAGGTGCGCCCCATCCGTGCCGAGGACGCACCGCTGATCACCAGCTTCCACGAGCAGCTCTCCGAGGAGAGCATTCGCTTCCGCTACTTCCACAACAAGTCGGATCTCACCCAGCGCGACCTGTCGATCCTCTCGCACATCAACTACGACCGGCAGATGGCCTTCATCGCCGAGCACCAGAAGGCGGACGGCAGCAAGGAGATGCTGGGGGTGGTGCGGGTGTGGAACGACCCGGACAACATCCGCACCGAGTTCTCGATCATCGTGCGTGACGACATGAAGGGACAGGGGCTCGGCAGCCTGCTGATGAACAAGATGATCGCCTACTGTCAGAGCGTGGGCACCCTGGAGATGATCGGCAAGATCATGGTCGACAACCACCCCATGCGGGCGCTGATGAAGCACCTGGGCTTCAAGCAGCGCTACAACATGGAGGAGCAGGTAGTGGACGCCGTGTTGCGGCTCAACGAGCCGGAGAGCGAGTGGCAGCGGCACCGCCTGGAAAGCCTACCCGACTGACACGGCAACCCCGAACATCAGCCCCCGCGCGAGGGGACTTTTACGTTACGACACAGGAGATGCGGCGTTTCAGGGCGCCATACGGAAGAGGTGCCAGCGGCCCTCGCGCTGTTCGAAGCGCAACCGGTCGTGCAGGCGGCTGGGCTGTCCCTGCCAGAACTCAAACATGTCGGGAATCACGCGGTAGCCGCCCCAGTGCACCGGGCGGGGCACCGTCTGGCCCTCGTAGGCCTGTTCGAAGCGATGCTGACGCTCCTCGATCCACTGGCGGCCGGGAATCACCACGCTCTGGGTGGCAATCCAGGCGCCCAACTGGCTGGCCCGCGGGCGGCTTTCGAAGTAGGCGTCCGACTCCTCGGCCGAGACCTGCTCGACGCGCCCCTCGACACGCACCTGGCGGGACAGCGACGGCCACCAGAACACTAGGGCAGCATGCGGCACATTGGCCAGCTCGCTGCCCTTGTGGCTGTGATAGTTGGTGTAGAAGACCAGACCCTGCTCGTCATAGCCCTTGAGCAGCAACACCCGCGCATGCGGCAGCCCCTGGCTGTCCACCGTGGCCAGCGTCATGGCGTTGCCGTCCTCGCCTTCGTTTTCCAGGGCCAGGGTCATCCATTCGTCGAACAGCACCCGAGGGTCGTCGGGCACCTGATCCTCATCCAGCCGTCCGCCCTCGTAGTCGCGGCGAATATCGGCAATGTTGCGTGTCATGGCGGTCTCCTCATCGTTTCCCGCTATGGTCGCTGCTGCGCGAAAGGAGCACAACACCTGTTTCTCGACGCCCCCGGCACCGGCCGGGCCACCTCTCCTCAGCGCTGTTGGCTTGCCTTCAGCTGCCGGCTGCGAAAGCGCGCATAGAACATGCTGCCGGTGAACAGCGCCAGAGCGCTCACGGCCTCCAGTAGGCCGAGCAGACCCTGGCCGGGCAGGGTGGCCAGCATCACCCCCTGGGCGAAGTAGAGCAGGCTGACGAAGGCCAGCCACGCATGGCCCCGCGGCCGGCGACCGAGAATCGAAGGGAGGAAGAGCACCAGCGGCAGGATGCGAATGAGGATCGGCAACAGGGGATTGTCGCCGGCCTGCATCGACAGACCGCCCCAAACCAGCAGTACCAGCAGGACCGCCAGGCTGCCGAGGACCAGTCGTCGCGCCCGCTCGGTCAGCACATCCACGCCGTATTGGGCTTCCAGTGACTCCAGCCAGCGTCTCATGGCGCCTCCCGCAGCGGCTGCAGGGCCAGGGCCAGGCGAGCAAGGCGCTGCCCCTGAGCCCGCACCAGGTGGCGTTCGTGGTCGTCCAGCACGCGATCACTGCGCTGGCCGGCCAGGTGGCTGGCGCCATAGGGGGTGCCACCCGTGGTGGTTTCCATGAGCTCGGTCTCGCTGTAGGGAATGCCGGCGTAGACCATGCCAAGGTGCAGTAGCGGCAGCAGCATCGAGATCAGCGTGGTCTCCTGGCCACCGTGCAGACTGGCGGTGGAGGTGAAGGCGGTGGCCGGCTTGTCGTTCAGCGCCCCGCCCAGCCACAGTTCGCTGGTGGAGTCGACGAAGTGCTTGAGCGGGGCGGCCATGTTGCCGAAGCGCGTCGGGCTGCCCAGCGCCAGGCCCGCGCAGTGGCGCAGGTCGTCGAGGCTGGCGTAGATGGCGCCTTCGGCGGGAATCTCCGGGTCCACCGCCTCGCAGGTCGGCGATACCGGCGGCACGGTGCGCAGCCGGGCATCGATGCCCGGACAGGACTCGACGCCGGCGGCGAACTGCTCGGCCATGGCGCGGGTGGCCCCGTAGCGGGAGTAGTAGAGGATCAATACGTAGGGCAGGGAGGCGCTCATCCGGGCTCCTGGTGGCGGGTGGGGCGGCAGGCGGGGGGATCAGTCGGCATCGACCAGGGCGAGCACGTCTTCCGGCGGACGACCGAGCACCGCTCGCTCGCCGTCGTCGGCAATGGGGCGCTCCAGCAGGCGGGGATGGGCAACGATAGCCGCGATCACCTGCTCCTGGTCGCTCAGATCGACCTCCGGGTCCATCGCCTTCCATTCGGCTTCCTGGGTGCGCACCAGGGCATGGCCGTCGGCGTCGAGCCGCGACAGCAGGTCGCGCAGCTCGGCCTCGCTCGGCGGCTCGTCCAGGTAGCGGCGCTGGCGCACCTCGATGCCGCGCTCCTCCAGCAGCGCCAGGGCCTGGCGCGACTTGGAACAGCGAGGGTTGTGATACAGGGTAATGGGCATGCCGGCTCCTCGATCCGTGACGAAGTGGCGGCCATTGTAGAAGGGGGGGGAGTGGCTCACAACTGCGCTTCGGGCTCGGCCGCCCTGTCCAGCCGCTGGTATGCCCAGGCCTGGCTTCCGTCGGAAAGGGTCACGCGCACGCGTTCATAGCGAATCCCCAGCCGCTCGTAGCGGTCGAGCCGGGCGAGCTCCCGGGCGGAGACCTCGAGCACCACGCCCTCGACCGCCTTCCCGGGCGCCTCGGCGATATCGAGACCCTCGCGGCGAAAGTCCTCGAGCACCGCCGGTTGCGGGTCGCCGACGCGCCCGTAGACCAGCCAGCGCACCGGGGCATGGCGCAGCGTGCCGTAGACGAAGACCGCATGGGGGCCTGTCTCGACCGGTGGCAGATGCTCGGGGCGGTCGTAGGTGAAGGGGCTGAGCAGGGTCCACCATAGCCAACCGGCCAGCGCCAAGGGGGCGAGGAGCAACAGGGTAACGGACCAACGAAGCAGGCGCATGGCACTCCTCAGCGGGATGGCAAGCGGCGGATAGCCGCCATCCTGCCACGCCGTGCGGCCCGACTTAAGCCCGTGGCGGTGCTCTGCTAGCATGGAACTTCCCCAGACGACCCCGGAGGTACGCCATGACACAGTCGGCACGCGACGATCACGACTTTCGGGCCCTGATGGGGGACGTGCAACCCTTGCGGCGTGAAGGCAACCGCGCCGACCCCGGCCGGCCGCGTCGGGCGCCCAGCGAAGCGCAGCTGGCCCGGCGCGAGAGCGCCGAGGCCGAAAGCGCGGGCGACAGCTTCCTCTCCGACGACTTCGTCGAACTGCTACCGCCCTTCGATCCCCTGGAGTTCCGCCGCGACGGCATCCAGCAGGGGGTGGTGGACCGCCTGCGCCATGGCGGCTATGCAGCCCAGGCGCGGCTGCACCTGCTGCGCCGCCCCCTCGCCGAGTGTCGCCGCACGCTGCCCGGCTTCATCGAGGAAGCCCAGGCCCATGACCTGCGCTCGGTGTTGATCGTGCATGGCCGCGGCCGCGAGATCGACAGCGCCCCCAACGTGCTGCGCTCCTATCTGGCCAAGTGGCTGGCCCAGTTCGAGCAGGTGCAGGCCTTCGTTTCCGCCCAGCCGTCCGACGGTGGCCTGGGCGCCACCTGGGTGATGCTGCGCAAGAGCGAACGCGCACGGGCCGCAAACCGCGAACGCCAGCAGAAGCGGCGTGGCTGACGTCGCGCCGATACTAAGACGCTGACCTAAGGGTCGGCGTCATTTGATAGAAGGCTGATCTCACGCGAAGGCAGGCTCGGCCTCGTGGATCGCCTCGCGCAGGCGATGGCGGAACAGCGGTTCGGGCTCGTCCACGGCCGGCTGGTAAGCGCGGCTGAAGGCGTTGAGGGCACGCAGGGCATCCTCCAGCCACTGGTCCTCGCGCAGCGAGAGGGCATCGAAACCACAGCGGGTCAGGAAGAACACCTGGTCCACCAGCACGTCGCCGATGGCGCGGATCTCACCCGGGTAGCCATAGCGCTCGCGCAGCAGCCGGGCCAGCGAATAGCCGCGACCGTCGGTGAACTTGGGGAAGTCGATGGCGATCAGCGGCGCGTCCTGCAGGGCATCGGCCAGCTCCGGCGTCAGTTCGGTGTCGCTGGCAAGCCAGGGCGCCAGGTCCTCGCTCGGCGCGGCTTCCCGCCACTGCTCGAGCGGCACGATGGCCGGCCCCTCGGGGAGCGCGGACTCGGGATCGCGAATCAGGGTCCAGCGATCCGCGTCGGGCACTCCCCGACGAATGAGGGGACGTGTGACGGTGGCTTGATCAGGCATAGACCCGCTCCTTGAAGGGTTTGAGACCGATACGGCGATAGGTGTCGAGGAAGGTCTCGCCGTCGTGGCGCTCGCCGACGTAGACCTGCAGCACCTTGTCGATGACGTCCGGGACACTGTCGCGGTAGAACGACGGCCCCAGGATCTTGCCCAGCGACGCCTCGTCGCCCTGGGCACCGCCCAACGAGATCTGGTAGAACTCTTCGCCCTTCTTGTCGACGCCGAGGATGCCGATGTGGCCGACATGGTGGTGACCGCAGGCGTTCATGCAGCCCGAGATGTTGAGCTCCAGCGGCCCCAGGTCGTAGAGGAAATCCAAGTCCTCGAAGCGCTCCTGGATCGCCTGGGCGACGGGGATCGACTTAGCGTTGGCTAGGGCGCAGTAGTCGCCGCCGGGGCAGCAGATCAGGTCGGCCAGGGTGCCCACCGTGGGATTGGCCAGACCCAGCGCCTCCAACTCGTGCCACAGCGCCTCGAGGCGGTCCATGGGCACGTCGGTGAGCACCAGGTTCTGCTCGTGGGTGACGCGCAGCTCGCCAAAGCTGTATTCGTCGGCCAGGTCGGCGATCTGGTGCATCTGCTCCCAGGTCACGTCGCCGGGGGAGTGGCCGCGGCGCTTGAGCGATAGGGTCACCGCCTTGTAGCCGGGGACCTTGTGGCCGTGCACGTTGTTGGTCATGAAACGCGCGAAGGCGCGGTTCTCGCCGCGCAGCCGCTCGATCTCGGCCTGGGCCGCGGCCGGCACCTCGCGGCGCTCGGGATCGATGAAGTGGGCCTGCATGGCCTCGACGGTTTCGCGGGTCAGGGTCTGGCTGCCCTCCTTGAGGTGGGCCCACTCGGCATCGACCCGGCGGCGGAACTCCTCGATGCCCAGAGCCTTCACCAGGATTTTGATGCGCGCCTTGAACTTGTTGTCACGGCGGCCGAACTGGTTATAGACGCGCACCAGGGCTTCCAGGTAGGTGAGCAGGTGCTGCCAGGGGAGGTCCTCGCGCACCACGTCGCCGATCATCGGCGTGCGGCCCAGCCCGCCACCGGCCAGCACCTTGACGCGTACCTCATCGTGTTCGTCGCGCCACAGGCGCAGGCCCACGTCGTGCACCTGGATCGCCGCGCGATCCTCGGCCGCGCCGGTGACGGCGATCTTGAACTTGCGCGGCAGGTAGGTGAACTCGGGGTGGAAGGTCGACCACTGGCGGATCAGCTCGCACCAGGGACGCGGATCGACCTCCTCGTCCTCGGCCACCCCGGAGAATTGGTCGGTGGTGGTGTTGCGGATGTCGTTGCCGCTGGTCTGGATGGAGTGCATCTGCACGCTGGCCAGCTCGCCCAGCATGTCGGGCACCGTCTCCAGCTTTGGCCAGTTGAGCTGCAGGTTGGTACGGGTGGTGAAATGGCCGTAGCCGCGGTCGTAGTCGCGGGCCAGATCGCCGAGCTTGCGCAGCTGATAGGAGGCCAGCATGCCGTAGGGAATGGCGATGCGCAGCATCGGGGCGTAGCGCTGGACATAGAGGCCATTCTGCACGCGCAGGGGCAGAAACTCCTCCTCGCTGAGCCGCCCGGCCAGATAACGGTTCATCTGGTCGCGAAACTGGGCGACGCGTTCGTTGACCAAGGTCTGGTCGTGGGTGTCATAGCGATACATTCGGCCGGTCCTGCTGCAGAGAGATTGGCGAATCGTCAGGGGGCACCATAACGCCCCGGCTTTATTCGATGAAAGAATAAATATTTATACTTTTTATTCAAAAAAGAATATATGGCGCTTCCATCCTGCCAGGCAGGCCGCTAGACCTCAAGCTGCTGCCAGCGGCGGCGTTGCCAGATCGCCGCAAACCACGCCGAGTTGAGACAGCGATAGCCGAGCTGCACCCACCAGATGCCGAGCAGCCCCTGCTCGAGCGCCACGCCCACCCACCAGGCCAGCGGCAGGAAGACCAGCCACTGCAGGGTCAGGGTGGTGGTCATCACGGTACGATTGGCCCCGGCACCGAGCAGCGCCTGGCCGAGCACCAGGGCGGCGGCATCGAGCACGATCATGGCGGCGGTGAGCTGCAGCGGCACGCGCCCGAGGGCGACCAGCGCAGGGTCGTGCAGGAACAACGCCAACACCGCGTCGGGGAAGAGCGCCATGGGTAGGGCCAGCGCCGCCAGGCAGAGCCAGGCCAGGCGCACCACGTCCCAGCCCCAGCGATGGGCATCGCCGTGGGCGCGCCGCCCCAGTGCCTGGCCCACCAGGCTCATGGCGGCCATGCCCAGCCCCACGCCGGGCAGGATCAGCAGCAGCGAGAGGTTCACCAGTACGTGACCCACGGCCACGCTGGCGGTGTCGATCTGCCCCAGTATCCAGAACAGCACGGCATAGCCGGCGGCAAACCACAGCTGCTGGAAGGAGTGTGGCGTGGCCAGGCGCAGGGTAGTGACAACGGTCAGTCGCCGTGGCAGGTCGCCGAGAAAACCGCGCCGCCGCGCATGGCGGGCGCTCACCCCGGCCCAGATGGCCAGTCCCGCGAAGAGCGACAGGGTGGTGCCGGCGCCGGCACCGGCCGTGCCCATGGCCGGCAGGCCCAGGTAGCCGAAGATCAGCACCAGGCTGGCGGCCACGTTGACGACGTGCATCACCAGCAGGATACGCAGGTAGATGGCTGTCTGCTGGATGCCGTTCCAGTAGCCGCGGAAACAGAAGATCATGGCCACCGCAGCGAGCGACACCACCCGCCAGCGAAAGTAGGCCACCGCCTCGGCATGCACGGCCGGCTCCTGGTTGAGCAGAGCCAGGAGGGCAGGTGCCTGCCACAGACAGAGCAGGGTGACCGGGGCGGCCAGCAGCGCCGCGATGATCAGCCCGGCATTGAGCGGCACCGCCAGGCGGGGCCAGTCCTCCTCGCCGTGGCGTCGGGCTGTCTGGGCCTGCACTCCAGAAGAGAGGCCGAAGACCAGGGCGGTCACTAGGAACATGGCGTAACCGCCGATGCCCACCCCGGCCAGCGGCACCTCGCCGAGGGCACCCACCAAGGCCGCATCGATCAGGTTGATCAGGCTCTGCGACAGCATGCCGGCCACGATCGGCAGGGCCAGGCGCAGGATGCGCTGGCGTCGGTGCGGATCGAGTCGCAGGCGATCCAGCCGCTCGTCCCGGCCCAGCGAGGTCATGCCGGGTCGTAGGAGAGTACCGGCGAGAGCCAGCGTTCGAGCTCCACCAGCGTCATGCCCTTGCGTTCGGCCAGCGCCTCCACCTGGTCACGGGTGATCTTGCCGGTGGCGAAGTACTTGGACTGGGGATGCGAGAAGTACCAACCGGATACCGCCGCCGCCGGCCACATGGCGAAGTTCTCGGTGAGTTCGATCCCCGCGTTGGCGGGTGCGTCGAGCAGGTGGAACAGCCGCGTCTTCTCGGTGTGGTCGGGGCAGGCCGGGTAGCCCGGGGCGGGGCGGATGCCCTGGTACTTCTCGGCGATCAGCGCCTCGTTGTCGAGTCCCTCCTCGGGCACGTAGCCCCAGAACTCCTTGCGCACCCGTTCGTGCAGGCGCTCGGCAAAGGCCTCGGCAAGGCGGTCGGTGAGGGCCTGGACTAGGATGGCGTTGTAGTCGTCGCCGGCGGCCTTGTACTGCTCGGCGAGTTGTTCGACGCCATGGCCGGTGGTTACCGCGAAGCCGCCGATCCAGTCGAGCTTGCCGGTCGGCTTCCCGTCCGCGTCGTAACGGGGCGCCACGAAATCGGCCAGGCTGTAACAGACGCCGTCGCGGTTCTTGGTGGTCTGCTGGCGGATGTGGTGCAGTCGCTCGATTACCTGGGTGCGCGACTCGTCGGAATACACCTCGATGACGTCGTCATCGACGCTGTTAGCGGGCCACAGGCCGATCACGCCGCGGGGGTGCACCAGCCGCTCGTCGACCAGCCGACGCAGCATGGCCTGGGCATCGGCATAGAGACTGCGTGCCGCTTCGCCGACCTTGGGATCGTCGAGAATCTTGGGAAACTTGCCGGAGAGCTCCCAGCTCATGAAGAAGGGCGTCCAGTCGATGCGCTCGACGAGCTCCTCGAGGTCGTAGCCGTCGAATACCTTGAGGCCGGTGAGACGCGGGCGTGGCGGTGTGTAGCTGGCCCAGTCGATGGCCAGCTTGCGGCGTCGCGCCTCGGCATAGCTGAGATCGGCGGCCTTGGGGCGGCGCTTGGCGTTGCGCGCACGGACCTGATCGTACTCCTCGCGAATCTGCGCCACGTACTCCGCCTTGTGGCCCGGCGAGAGCAGCTTGCCGGCCACCCCGACGGCGCGCGAAGCGTCCGCCACGTAGATCACCGGCTGGTCGTAGCCGGGCTCGACCTTCACCGCGGTATGCGCCTTGGAGGTGGTGGCCCCGCCGATCAGCAGCGGGAGGGTAAAGCCCTGGCGCTGCATCTCCTTGGCCACATGGACCATTTCATCGAGCGACGGGGTAATGAGCCCCGAGAGGCCGATGATGTCGGCATTCACCTCGCGGGCGGTCTGCAGGATCTTTTCCGCCGGCACCATGACGCCGAGGTCGATTACCTCGTAGTTATTGCACTGCAGGACCACGCCGACGATGTTCTTGCCGATGTCGTGGACGTCCCCCTTCACCGTGGCCATGACGATCTTGCCCTTGGCCCGGGTATCCTCGTTCCTGGCCTTTTCCGCTTCGATGTAGGGAATCAGGTAGGCCACCGCCTGCTTCATGACCCGGGCCGACTTGACCACCTGGGGCAGGAACATCTTGCCCGCGCCGAACAGGTCACCCACCACGTTCATGCCGTTCATCAGCGGCCCCTCGATCACTTCGATGGGCTGCTGCGCCCGCTGACGGGCCAGCTCGGTGTCCTCTTCGATGTAGGCGGTGATGCCCTTTACCAGAGCGTGCTCGATGCGTTTCTCCACCTCCCAGCTGCGCCACTCCAGGTCTTCCTTGCGGGCGCCGCCCGAACCGTCTCCCTTGTACTTCTCGGCCAGGTCGACCAGGCGTTCGGTGCTGTCGCTGCGGCGATTGAGCACCACGTCCTCGACCGCCTCGCGGAGTTCGCCCGGCAAGTCGTCATAGACGGCCAGCTGGCCGGCATTGACGATGCCCATGGTGAGCCCGGCGCGGATGGCATAGTAGAGGAACACCGAGTGGATCGCCTCGCGCACGGTGTTGTTGCCGCGAAAGGAGAAGGAGACGTTGGAGACGCCGCCCGAGACCAGGGCATGGGGCAGGTGCTCGCGGATCCAGCGGGTCGCTTCGATGAAATCCACCGCGTAGTTGTCGTGTTCCTCGATACCGGTGGCGATGGCGAAGATGTTGGGGTCGAAGATGATGTCTTCGGGCGGGAAGTCGAGCTCGTCGACCAGCAGCCGGTAGGCGCGCTGACAGATCTCGGTCTTGCGCGCGAAAGTATCCGCCTGGCCCTTCTCGTCGAAGGCCATCACCACGATGGCGGCACCGTGACGGCGGCAGACGGTGGCCTGCTCGCGGAAGGCCGCCTCGCCCTCCTTGAGCGAGATGGAGTTGACCACCGCCTTGCCCTGCACACACTTGAGGCCCGCCTCGATGATCTCCCACTTGGAGGAGTCGATCATGATCGGGACCTTGGCGATATCGGGCTCGCCGGCGATCAGGTTGAGGAAGCGCACCATCGCCTCCTGCGACTCCAGCATGCCCTCGTCCATGTTGACGTCTATCATCTGGGCGCCGTTCTCCACCTGCTCGAGGGCCACCTCCAGCGCCGTGGTGTAGTCCTCCTCGACGATCAGGCGCTTGAAGCGTGCCGAGCCGGTGACGTTGGTGCGCTCGCCGACGTTGACGAACAGCGACTCGGCGCCGATGTTGAAGGGCTCAAGCCCCGACAGGCGACAGGTCCGGGGGATCTCCGGCACCGGGCGGGGCGCTACGCCCTGAATGGCCCGGTGGATGGCGGCGATGTGCTCGGGCGTGGAGCCGCAGCAGCCGCCGATGATGTTGACCAGCCCGCTTTCGGCGAACTCGGCGACGATGGCCGCCATCTCCTCGGGCGTCTGGTCGTACTCGCCGAACTCGTTGGGCAGCCCAGCGTTGGGGTGAGCGGAGACGAAGGTATCCGCCTTGGTGGCCAGCTCCTCGACGTAGGGACGCAGTTCCTCGGCGCCCAGCGCGCAGTTCAGGCCGATGGAGAGCGGCCGGGCATGACGCAGCGAGTTCCAGAACGCCTCGGTGGTCTGGCCGGAGAGCGTGCGCCCGGAGGCGTCGGTGATGGTGCCGGAGATCATCACCGGCAGCCGCTCGCCGCGCGCCTCGAAGAGCACCTCCAGGGCGTAGATCGCCGCCTTGGCGTTGAGGGTGTCGAAGATGGTCTCGATCAGGATCAGGTCCGAGCCGCCCTCGATCAGCGCCTCGGCCGCCTCGTAATAGTTGTCGCGCAGTTCGTCGAAGGTGACGTTGCGCTTGGCCGGATCGTTGACGTCGGGGGAGAGCGAGGCGGTGCGCGAGGTCGGCCCCAGCACCCCGGCCACGTAGCGCGGCACCCGGGTTTCCTCGGCCACGGCGTCGCACACCGCGCGGGCCAGTCGCGCCGCCTCGCGGTTGAGCTCGGGGACGAGCGCCTCCATGTTGTAATCGGCCTGGGAGAGGCGGGTGCTGTTGAAGGTGTTGGTCTCGACGATGTCGGCCCCTGCCTCGAGATACTCGCGGTGGATACGCGTCACCAGGTCGGGACAGGTCAGTGCCAGCAGGTCGTTGTTGCCCTTGAGGTCGGTGGCCCAGTCGGCGAAGCGCTCGCCGCGGAACTCCGCTTCGGAGAGCCCGGCATTCTGCAGCATGGTGCCCATGCCTCCGTCGAGCATCAGGATGCGCTCGGCGAGGCGTTCGGTGAGAGAGGCGGTCAGGGCAGTGGGAACGGCAGCCATGGGTCGGGTCGGTCTCCAGCGAAGTCACGTCGAGATTGGCAGGTCGCCGCTGCGCTTTGGGGCGTCTTGTGAGCATGGGCGGCGCCGCGATATTAGAGGCGCCATGGTAGCAAAAGCGCCGCAGCGAGGGCAGGGCAGCGGCCAAAAACCGACCAAAACAGTCGGGATTGTGTCGCCCGCGGCTTTTGCTTACCATGGCGTCAGACCAATGACGGCTGCCTGAGCGACCGGCAGCCAGGCTAGCGAGAATACCATGAGCGAGATCATCCAGATTACCGACAGCGCCCAGGACTACCTCGCCGAACTGCTCGCCAAGCAGAACGTCGAGGGTATCGCCGTGCGCATCTTCATCACCCAGCCGGGGACGCCCTACGCGGAGACCTGCCTGGCTTACTGCCGGCCCGGCGAGGAAGAGCCGACCGACGAGCGCCTCGACCTCAAGAAGCTTGCCGTCTACGTCGACAAGCACAGCATTCCCTTCCTCGAGGAGGCCGTGGTCGACTTCAACGCCGACCGTATGGGCGGCCAGCTCACCATCAAGGCGCCCAACGCCAAGATGCCCAAGGTCAACGCCGACAGCCCCTTGGAGGATCGCGTCAACTACGTGCTCTACAGCGAGATCAATCCCGGTCTGGCCGCCCACGGCGGCGAGATCAAACTGATCGAGCTGACCGAGGATCAGATTGCCGTGCTCGCCTTCGGCGGCGGCTGCCAGGGCTGTGCCGCGGTCGACCTCACCCTCAAGCAGGGCGTGGAGCGTACCTTGATGGAGCGCATCCCCGAGCTTTCCGGCATTCGCGACGTGACCGACCACACGGACACGACCAACGCCTACTACCGCTGAGTCGCCGGCGAGGCGAGGGCCGTCACCTCGCCGCGATGTCTCGGTAAGCACCTCCCTCAGCGCTTCTCCGCTGCCGAAGATCCGGCCTCGTCCGGGTCTTCGCTGTTGTCGTGCGGGCCCGCCTCGGGCCTTGCCGGCGCCGGCTCCTGCCATAGCCAGCGATTGAACTGCGACTCGAGCTCGCGCAAACGGCGCGCCTGCTCATCGAGCAGGCGGCGCTGTTCGTCGATGCGTGCCTGCAGCAGGGCCTTTTCATGCTGGCGTGCCTGCGCCAGCTCCTCGGCCCGGTGGCAGGCCCAGTTGGCCTCGCGGTGGCGCTGCTCCTCCTCGGCCAAGGCGCCGCGAGTCGCCTTCACCTCTTCCTGCAGCGCCGCCAGGCGCGTCTCCAGCTGACGCTCACGGGCGACGCGCGCCTTCTCCACGGCCTGCCGCTCCTGGCGCGCCTCGTCGAGTAGCGCCATCAGCCGCGCTTCGGCGCTCTCGTGGCGCTGCTCCTCCTGGCTCAACCGCTCGCGCAACTGCGTCTCACGCTGCGCCTGGGCCTCCTGCTGGGAGGCCAGGCGCCGCTCGTGCTCGGTTTGCTGCTTTTCCAACTGGCGAGTCAGGCGTTGCACCCGTTCGCCAAGCTGTTCCGCCTCGCTCCGGCGCTGGTCACGCTCGGCCTCGGCCGTGGCCAGGGCGGCGCTGCGCGCCTCCAGCCGCTGCTGTGTCTCGCCGAGGTGCGCGGCCAGGGCGGCCTCGCGCTGAGCGGCATCCTCGGCTTGGCGCTCGGCATCCTGTGTCGCTTCGTGGGCCGCCTCCACGCGACGATCGGCGGCGTCGCGGTACTGCGCCAGGGCGTCGCCGGCCGCCTCCTGAGCCTGGGTCCACAGCCGCTCGGCAAGCGATGCCACCGCCTCCGGCATGGCGTGCGTCGGCGGTGCGTCACGACTGGCATCACGCCGCGCCCGCCACTCGCGCAGATGCTCGTTGATGGTGGTGAAGCTGCCGGTCCCCAGTATCTCGCGCACCTTCTGCACGCTGGGCGTTTCTCCCTGGTCAAGCAGTGTCTCCACCGCCCGCTGCACATCTTCGTATTGCACACCGCTGCGTGCCATGACGTTCTCCTTGCTGATCTTCACCGGGTCTGGCCGGCGCGAGCTTACCCGATGCGTCGGGTGCTTCGATACCATTCAGCATATTACATATAACGTAATATACACTACGTTAAAGACAATAAAGTCAAGATTACGCGGCTTATCTTGCTTTTATTGCTGATACGGCGGTAGAGTTGTCCCGGTCACGCCGAAGGAGCCCTGTTTCGTGTCGCAGCCGCCCCCGGGCAACCCGCCGCTCGACAACCGTCAGGCACCCGACCTTGCGCCGGTTGCCGCCATGCCCGCAGCCGGCGAGGTGCGTATCGCGGCGAATGGCGATGCCGAGGCCGTCGCCCACTGGCTCGCCGAGTACCGCGCAAGTCCCCGCACCCAGCGCGCCTATCGCCGCGAGGCGGAGCGGCTGCTGCTGTGGCTCGGCGAGCAGGGCAGGGGGCTAGGCTCGCTGCGCCGCGAGGATCTCGACGCCTTCGAGGCTTTTCTTGCCGACCCACAGCCGCGGGCACGCTGGACGGGGCCGGCACGGCCGCGCACGAGTCCCGAGTGGCGCCCCTTCCGCGGGCCGCTGTCGGCGGCCAGCCGGCGCCAGAGCCTGGTGATTCTGCAAGGCCTGTTCGCCTGGCTGGTGGAAGCGGGCTGGGTCAGCCACAACCCCTTTCGCCTGATGCGCGACAAGCGTCGGCGCCTCGACAATCGGCAGGGCCGGGTGGAGCGCTACCTGGAACGGTCGCTGTGGGAGTGGCTATGGGCCTGGCTAAACCGGCCGCTGTCTCAGCGCGCGACACCGCGCCAGCGCTTCGAGCGGGAACGGCAACGACTGGTGTTCGGCTTCGCCTATCTGCTCGCCCCGCGGATCAGCGAGATGAGTGCGGCACGGATGCACGACTTCCACCGTCGGGAAGGACGCTGGTGGTGGCGGGTGGTCGGCAAGGGGGACAAGGTAGCGGCGATTCCCGTGCCGCCGGACATGCTGCCACTGCTCGAAGCCTGGCGGGCCCAGTTGGGGCTGGCGCCGCTCCCCGAACCGGGAGAGGCCACGCCGCTGCTGCGTGCCCTGAACGGTACGCGCCCGCTGGGCGACAACCGCCTCTACCGGCTGGTTCGCGAGACGTTTCAGGAGGCCGCCGAGGCGCTGGAGGACGAACGGGGCAGGGCGGTGGCGCCCCAGGTGGCACGCCTGCGCCAGGCCACGCCCCACTGGCTACGCCACACGGCGCTGACCCACCAGGCCCAGGCCGGCGTGGAGCTGCGCTTCCTGGCCGCCACCGCCCGTCATGCGCGCCTGGACACCACGACCCGCTACCTGCATGCCGAAGATGAGGAGTGGCACCAGCAGCAGGCAGCCCACGGCCTCGTCGCCAGGGGTGACGACGCGTTATAATGATCCCAACCCTTTCAAGGAGTCGCCATGAGTGCCGAGACCACTGCCGAACAGGCCCAGCAGGCGCTGCAGGAAGAGTTCGAGATGTTCGACAACTGGATGGACCGCTACCAGTACATCATCGACATGGGCAGGCAGCTGCCGGCCTTCCCGGACGAGTGGAAGACCGCCGAGCACAAGATCGAGGGCTGCCAGTCGAACGTCTGGATGCACCATCGCCGCGACGGCGAGCAGCTTCACTTCCAGGCCATCTCGGATGCCGCCATCGTGTCGGGGCTGATCGCCGTGCTGATGCGTATCTACAATGACCGCCCGGCGGCGGAGATTCGTGACACCAGTCCGCACTTCCTGCAGGACCTGGGGCTCGACAAGCATCTTTCACCGACGCGCAGCAACGGCCTGCACAGCATGCTTGCACGCATCTACGAGGTGGCCGAAGCGGAGACGGCCGCTTGAGAGGCGCCGCTTCAACGCAGCCGGAACTCAGCGCGGGCGAAAGTCCTCATCGAGCTCCGGATCGGCCCGGCACAGCGCCTCGCTGGGGCCGCCGGGAACCGGGTCGATGCCGCCTTCGCAGCCGGGGTGGCAACGCAGGATACGCCGCGCCGCCAGCCATCCGCCCTGGAGCGTGCCGTGCACGCGAAGCGCTTCCAGGGTGTAGTGCGAGCAGCTCGGCCAGTAGCGACAGCGCGGACCGAGCAGCGGGCTCAGGGTGACCTGATAGAGCTTCACCAGGCCGATCATCACCAACCCCAGGCCATTGGATAGAGCACGGCCGAGGCGGGTGAGCCAGGCGGCCACCAGGCAGGGCACGGCTCAGCGCCCCTCCGGGGACGTGCCGTAAAGCGCTTCGGGGTCGATCAGCGGTTCACTGGTCACCCGCGCCGTCTCGCCCTCCAGGGCCAGGTAGAAGCAGCTGAGCCGCCCGGTGTGACAGGCCGGCCCGGTCTGGTCGACCTGCAGCAGCAGGGTGTCGCCGTCGCAGTCGAGGTGCGCCGACCGGAGGTGCTGCTGCTGGCCCGAGGACTCCCCCTTGCGCCACAGCTTGCCGCGCGACCGCGACCAGTAGCAGACACGCCCGGTGCGCAACGTCTCCTCCAGCGCCTCGCGGTTCATCCACGCCATCATCAGCACCTCGCCGCTGTCGTGCTGCTGGGCAATGGCAGGAATCAGGCCATCGGCATTGAAGCTCACGGCCTCGAGCACTCGGGTGAGGGGTTCGCGCACGTCGCCGGTGGCGCGCTCGAGTTGCTTGAAGAGATCGGCCATGGGCACTCCGGAATCAGAATAGAGAAGCAGAAGCAGAAAGAGAAAAGGGTTCTCAGGCGTTGGCCGCGGCCGTCTGCAAGCAGGCCTCGCAGCGTCCCAGCAGCTCGATGGTCTGGCGCTCGACACGAAACCCCAGGTCGCGCGCTCGGCTGTCGAGCTGGGTATTGACGTCGTCGAGGTGCAGCTCCTCCACACGGCCGCAGTCGCGGCAGATGAGCAGCTGGAAGCCGTGCGCATGTTCCGGGCAGGGGCAGGCCACGAAGGCGTTGAGGGACTCGATGCGATGCACCAGCCCCTGGTCGATCAGGAAGTCAAGGGCGCGATAGATGGTCGGCGGGCGCGCTGCCGCATGCTCCGCAGCCAGGCGATCGAGAAGCTCGTAGGCCTTCAATCCGCCGCTGGTATCGGCAATCATCTCGAGCACACGACGGCGAATCGGCGTGAAGCGCACCCCGTGGCGCTGGCACTGTCGCTCCGCCTGCTGGAGCAGACTGCTGGAATTGGTCATGGCGGGTCCGCTACGCTGAAAACCGCTCTCCATTGTACGCGCCGGCCGCTACACCGGCCAGCGGCACCCCTTCAGCGGGCGGCGGCAGCTCGCCCTGCCGGGCGAATTGGCGCTGGGCGAAGTCGACGCGTGCCGACACCTCGGCGCCATGCGCTTCACGCTCAACGAGATCGAGGCGCCGGCGCAGGCCTTCGCCGTTGGCCATCTGAATGGCCAGGCCGGGACGCGCATTGAGCTCGAGCAGCATCGGGCCACGGTCGCGGTCGAGCACCATGTCGGTGCCCAGGTAGCCAAGCCCGGTCACCTCGTAGCAACTGGCGGCCAACAGCAGCAGGGTGCGCCACTCGGGAATGACCAGGCTCGCCAGCTCATGGCCGGTGTCGGGGTGCGCCTGGCGCGTCCGGTCGAACTGCACGCCGCGCAGCGCCCGCCCGGTGGCGATGTCGAGCCCCACGCCGACGGCCCCCTGGTGGAGGTTGGCCTTGCCGTCCGAGGCGGCCGTGGAAAGGCGCATCATGGCCATCACGGGATAGCCGCGAAACACCACGACCCGAATGTCGGGCACGCCCTCGTAGGTATAGGCGGAGAAGCGCTCGTCGAAGTTGATCAGCGCCTCGACCACGGCCACGTCCGGCGTGCCACCCAGCGAATAGAGTCCGGAGAGGATGTTGGAGACGTGGCGCTCGAGGTCCGCGAGGGTTAGTGCCACCCCGCTGGGCTTGATGTAGCGGTCGCCTTCCACGCGCTCGACCACCAGGATGCCCTTGCCCCCGCTGCCCTTGGCGGGCTTGATGACGAAGCCAGCGACGTCGGTGATCATCTCGCGAATGTGCTTGACCCCGAACTGGGTGGTGACGGTGCCGATCAGGGCAGGCGTGGTGATGCCGTGGCGCTCGGCCAGCAGCTTGGTCTTGAGCTTGTCATCCACCAGCGGGTAGAGCCGTCGATCGTTGTAGCGCCCGATATAACGGATGTTGCGACGGTTCATGCCGACGATGCCGCGGGTGCGCAGTTGCTTGGGCCAGGCCCACATAAAGATCAATCCTCGGTAACGGGCTTGAAGCGGCGCAGCTCAAGCAAGCGGTAGCCGGTGTAGTTGCCGAGCAACAGGATCAGCGCCATGAGTATCAGCTGTACGCCCAGAAAATTGAAGGTGATGTGGCGAATCCAGGGGTTGTTCATGGCCAGGTAGGCGAGCACCGCGGTCAGCAGGCTGCCGCCTCCCTGGATCAGCACCTCCTTGGCCCCTTCCTCTTCCCACAGGATGGACATCCGCTCGATGGTCCAGGCGAGGATGATCATGGGGAAGAAGGTGATGGTCAAACCGGCGTTGAGTCCCATGCGGTAGGAGAGCACCGAGAACAGCGAGATGATGGCGATGACGGTGATGATCACCGCCGAGACTCTCGCTACCAACAGCAGATTGAGGTAGGAGAGGTAGTTGCGAATCACCAGTCCCACCGCGACGACCAGCAGGAAGCCCACGATACCGGTCAGCAGGGAGGTCTGGATGAACGCCAGGGCGATCAGCACGGGCATGAAGGTCCCTGAGGTCTTGATCCCCACCAGCACGCGCAGTAGCACGACCACCAGGGCGCCGATGGGAATCAGCAGGATTGTCTGGAACAGCGCCTGCTCTTCCAGCGGCAGGCTGTGGATCGAGAAGTTGAGCAGGGTGTCCTCCACCAGCTGGCTGCGCACGGCCGCGGCTGCCGGCTGGCTCCGCGAGATCATCGCGAAGTCGATGCGCGAACTGGTGCCGCCTTCGACCTCGAGCACCGACTCCCCGGCGGATTCCCAGAGCAGCAGGTTGTCAGGCTGCCCCTGGGTGCCGGAACGCGGGTCGAAAAGCGTCCAGTCGCTGCCGTCGAAGACCTGGATCCAGGGGGTGAGGCTCTGCCGCCGGCGGCCATCCTCGAGTCGCAGTCCGCTGACCGCCCGGGCCGTCACGCCCGCCTGATGGAGCAGCCGCACCAGCAGCGGCGTGCGATCGAACTGCGTGAGCAACAGGCGCGCGTTCTCGCCTTCGCGCTCCTCGGTGAAGTCGCGAATCAGCTGCCGGGCAAAGGTGTAGGCGTCCGCACTGCGCGCCCAGGCGCGCTCGATGACCTGGCTGGCGGCGGTGTCGTAGGGCGGCTCCCAGACGATGTCCTCGCGCAGCGGCGGTGCTTCCACGCCCCCGTTCCGCGCATCTGGCGCCACCAGGGCCTGGACGCTGTAGAAGAGCTGCTGATTGCCTTGCGCTTCGCGCGTTGCCCACTCGGCGCGTCGGCCACCGTTCTCCTCCAGGAACGACAGCCCGTAGCCGGGCGAGGCCGTGTGCTCGGTCAGGATGCGAAACCCGCGCTGGCTGGAGGGGAGGGCAAGATTGACCTTGACTGGCCCCCCTTCGGCCGTGAAAGTGACCTGCGCCTGAATCTCCCAGATCTGGCGCTGCTCGCCGGGTGTCCAGGGCACCTCGAACTGGAGGTGGCGGTGAATGGACAGGGCGATGCCCGCAACCAGCAGCAGGGCGACGATCAGGTAGAAGGGGAGTCGTGACATGTATCTTCCTTGAGCGGGGCGCCGCCCCGGTCATCAGGCATCGTCGTCGGGCTGGGCCGCATCGCTGGCTTCAGTGCCTTCGGCGGCGGCCCCGGCGGAGCCGTCAGCATACTCGGGACGTTCGTGCAGGTACTGCTCAGCCACGTCGACCACGGCAATGTCCATGAGGAAGCGGCGTCCGAGAAGGATCGGATAGTCCAGGCTGGTACGATCCGTGAGGGTAAACTCGACCGTTTCGCGAATCGGCCCCAGCGTCATCAGCAGGCTGATCACGGGGCGTGACTCCTCGCCGACGGTCTGGATGACGCGCACCCGGCGCTCCACGGGGGCCTCGATCCACTGGTCGCGCACGCTGTCGACGACGCTGTCGCTATCGACCAGGCCGAGCTTGAAGCGGACCCAGTCCTCGCCGTCGCGCTCGAACTCGGTGATGTCGATGGCGGAAATCGATGAGGTGTTGGCGCCCGAGTCTATGCGTGCCCTGAGATAGGTCCCGACCTCGGGCAGGCCGATCCACTCGCTGCGCCCCAGCACCTCCTTGTTATCGAACTGGGCGATCTCGTTGCGACAAGCCGCAGCGTCAGCGTCGCGGGGTGAGCTCTCGTCATCGCGACTGGCCAGATCCCCGCGCAAGTCACGCAGCAGGCCACCCAGTTCGCGCACGTCTGCCATTAGCGCCTGCTGCTCGCGCTGCTGTTCCTGTAGCGCCAGTTGGCCAACGTCGCAGCGGTTCGACAGCGTCGTCTCCAGTCGATCGATTCGGGACTGGAACGCCTGGCGGGTCAGCGGTGGCTCGGCGGGGTCACGCTCGGGAACCAGGTTACAGCCGGTCAGCAGCACGGCCAGGGAGAATAGGGCAGAGGATCGCAGGAAGTGGCACATGCAGGGGCTTCGAAAAAAAATGATGGGTGATGATACGGAGTCGCCGCGCCGCTTGTCCAACGCGACAATCCCGTACCGAACGCGCGGAAGACGTGGTCCCAATGAGTATAGCGGGTGCTCCGTTAGCCACACCTCTAATTTAACATAATATACATTATGCGCACTCGATTGGGTGCGATTTTCCTGATCCCTTCCCGCTTGATCCTTCCCCTTTTTTCCTAAGTCATCTGCACCAGATTTCTCGGCCTGATTGCCTTGCATCGCCGCTCGCCGATGGACGCGGCGGCACTTGATAAAAATCGAACGGCTGGAGCGATTGCGATGCAAAACTTTCACGAATGGATTTTGCTGGATACCGCCCACGGCGCGGTGGCGGTGACCGTCGGCGAGGCGGTGCGCCTGCTCGGCGTGCACGAGAAAACCGCCCAGCGCTGGGCACGCGGCACGCAGCGGCCCTCGCCGGAACGCGCCGCGCTGCTGGCGATCCTGTCGGGTCAGGTGGTGCCGTGGCGCGGCTGGGCGGGCTGGCAGGTGCGCACACGACACGGGCCGGCGCCCACGCGCCGGCCCTTCACGGTCTTAGTGGCCCCCGATGGCCGGGAGCTGCGCCCCGACTATCCGGCGCCGTCAGAATAGCCGCCCCTGGCTGCCGCGCTGGGCGCGGCGGCCCTTGGCCTTGCCCTTGACGGACACGATGCGCCCGCCCTTGCGGAACTTGTAGCCCTTCTTGAGCCGCCCGCATTGATTCAGTGCCTCGCGCTTAGTGGCCACGGCGTTGCTCCCTCTCCAGTTCTCGGGCGAGTTCCAGGCGGGTGACGCGGGCATTGGTGCGCATCAGGGCCAGGCCCATCAGCAGCAAGCCCAGGTTTCCCCCGGCCTGGATCGCCTCGATGATGATTCCGCCATCCGCCATGGCTCAGAACGCGCCCAGGATTTCGGCGATCATTTCGGGCGGAATGAAGGTTCCCGAGAACCAGGCCAGCACGCCCACGATGCCGTATGACGCGGCCTTTTTCTGTTTGTCGGTCAATTTCATCACAGGCTCCCCATGCTGCCGCTGTTCCAGCCGGTCTGTTGGTTGATGCGCTCGGCCACGGCGGCGATCTCGTCGGCCTCGCGGCGCCCGTAGGGCTCGATGCCGCCGCCCAGCGAGAAGTCCCAATCGCGGAAGTCCCAGGTGCCCAGGTTCCAGTCGAGCCAGGCGCCGGCGGCGCCCAGGGCGTCGGGCTGGACGGGGCGCAGGATGGCGGGGCGCTCGCCGGTGGTCAGCCGATAGAGCAGGTAGCCGCCGAGGCCGAGCAGGGCGACGGTGCCCAGGTCGAGGTTGATTTTCATGCCATGCGTACCCCTTTCATGATGGTGGCCGAGCTGTACGGCTGTTCGCCGTTCTCAAACTCGATGATTGCCCGCACAAGCTCGGGGCGGCGGGCCATCACGTCGATCTCGTCCCACACGCCGACGCCCAGGGCGTGGGCGACGTGCTCGGCGTAGGCGTTGGTCGGGTTCTCGTGGCTGGGCGCCCAGCGGTTGATGATGCCCATGACGTTGGTGATGCCGTGGGTGTTGGTGTAGGTGTCGAGGACGCGGGCGAGTGCGCGAATGCCGTACTCCGGCGCGGTGAAGCGCATGAAGCGGCCATCTGAGGGCGGGTCATCGAGTCCCTGCCAGCGGGTGCCGGTGTACTCGATGTTGCCGGGGTTGTTGTTGCGGATGCCGCGGGGCTGTGCCATGTCAAAAATGCTCCAGTCGAGGGTGTCACTGATGCCGGGTATGGTGTGGTCGGTGTCGTCCTCGGCGCCCAGCCAGTCGTCGAGCCAGCCCAGGTTGAGGCGTCCGTCGCTCAGCTCGTGGCTTTGGCGGTTCGTCCACCAGTCGCCGAGCAGCGGCACGCCGCCGCTGTCGTCAAAGGCGCCCTGCGTGGGCTGGTACGGCACGCCCGAGGTGCCGAAGGCGCGTGGCTGGCGGCCCAGCAGGTACCAAGCACCCCCGGCCAGCAGGGCAAGCCCCAGGACGGCGCGAATCATGCGGGCTCTTCCCCGGTCGGCTCGGCGGCGGCGGCTTCCAGCGCGGCCAGATGGTCGGCGTGCTGCTGGTCGGCGTCGGCAAAGGCGGCGTCGATCTGGGCGCCCAGCTCTGCGGGAATGTCGGTCACGCGCCCGGTGAACGGCTCGCGCTCGATCCAGCGGGCGCCATTGTGTTCGCCCACGAAGGCGACGCCCTCGGCGGCGAGCGCGGCGGTATCGACGGTGTAGTGCGTGCCCAGGGCGACGAATACCAGCCCCTCGGCGGTGATAATCTGGCGTGCAGGTGTCATATCGGCCCCTTATGTCTTGATGGCGTAGAGCATGGCGACGTTACGCGGGCGGGTTTCGCTGCCGCCGCTGTTGCCCACGCTGACGCTGTGCGAGTGGTTACCGTTGCCGTTGATGCTCAGGCTGTGCCAGTGGTTGCCGGCAGCTCCTGTTGTTTTCGCTGCATTGTCACCGCCAGCCCATGAGCCGTTATTCAGGTTTCCATCATTGGCGTTTTGTCCGGTATACGAATGGCTATGACTGCCGGTGCTGTTGGTGCTGCCGCTGTGCCCATGGCTGCCGGTGCTGTTGGTACTCGCGCTGTGGCTGTGACTTTTGTTGTCATCGCCTTGGCTGCTGCCCAGCCCGCGCCCGCTGTCGACCCCTCGGCCATCGTCCAGGCCGCGCACGAACTCGCCGCGCAAGTCGGGCAAGTTGAAGGTGGTCGCGCCGTCGCCGGCGCCGTGGGTTTCGCCGATGGCAGCGAATAGGCGCGGGTAGTCGGCGCGGGCCACCTCGGCGCCGTTGCACTTGAGCCAGCCGCGCGGCGGCGCGGCCATGGCAAAGGTTTGTACGGCGCCCGGCTCGGCGCCTGCGGCGGCGGCGGTCAGGCGGGCCATTAGACGACCTCCGCGACATGCAGCACGTCGCCGGCATCGCCGCCCACCTCGACGGCGCCGGTCACGTCAAGCTCGAAGGTGTCGCCGGGCTGGATCGGTAGCCCGGCGATGGTCACGGCCTGGCCGTTGTTAATGCTCGCGCGCATGACCAGTTGCCGGCGGTCGGGGTTGGCCGGGATCGTCTCGCCCCCGGCAATGTCGCCCACGGCTTGAATCGTGGCGGCGGCGTCGAGCGCCACGCTGCCGGTGGTGCGGTTTGACTCGAACTCGCCGGTGCCGGCGATCAGCCTGACTCGCAAGGTCACGCCCGAGTCATTGCGAATGCGCAGGGTGTCGAAGGGGCGCACGCGGGCGCCCTCGCCCCCCTGCACCTCGAAACTGTCGCCCCGGCTCGTCTCGACGGTGACGCGCCCGCCGCTGGCGTCGGTGACGCGGAAATATTCGCCCACCGCCTGCACGAGCTGCTGCGCGCCGGGCTCGATGTTGAGGACGTAATCGCGCAGCGCGCCTCGGTTGCTGTCGCTCATGCCTTGATGCCTCCCTTGCTCGCCCAGGCGATGCCCACCAGGGTCACGCCAGCCACGGCGGCGACCCACATGACGGTGCGGGTGGCCTCGGCGGCGTTGCCGGTCTGGGCGCGTTCGGTGTAGTTGGCCACGAAGTCCATGGCGCGCTGCGATCCTTCCTCGCCGGCCTGCGCCACCTCGCGGGCGAGGTTGATGGCGTCGCCGCTGACGTTCTCCATGCTGTCGAGGCTGTCGCGGTTGATCGACACGGTGGCGTCCAGGGTGCGGCGGGTCTGCTCTTCGCCGGCCTCGGTCACGTCCTGCACGCCCGCGCCCAGCACGTCGGCGATATGCTCCAGGGCCAGCGCGTCGGCGCGCTCGATGGTGACGCGGTTGTTGTTGCCGTGGACGTTGCCTTCGCCCTGCTGGCTGACGTTGGTGGTGTTGTACGTCCGGCGCGTGCTGCTTCTGCTGCTACCGCCCATGTGCGTAAACCCTCTCGATCTCGGTGAAGCCCAGGCGGGCGAGCAGGCGGCCCAGCGCGGGGCGGCGGGTGTGGAACCTGACCGACCAGCCCTGACGCTCGGCATGCTCGACGATGGCGGCGACCTTGCCGGGGGCGTCCTCGCCGGCCCCGCCGACAATCACCAGCTCGGGGCGCTCGGGGCGCGGTTCCAGGCGCAGCACGATGCGGCTGCCGTCGTCGTAGCGCACCAGGCGCGACGCGCCGGCCTCGATCTCGGCGGCGACCGTCTCGGCGTCGTCGCCGAGTGCCGGGGCGAGGATCGCCGCATCGCTGGGGGTCAGTTGCGCCATACCCACAGCGCCCCCAGGGCCACCGCGCCGATCACTGCCAGCTCGACCCAGCCCAGGCCGTTATCCTTGCGTACGCGGCTGCCCCTGGCGTAGTAGTCGCCCACGGACATACCGCCCATGCCCGACACGTCGCCGGTGTCGGCGGCGCTCGACGGCCCCGCCGCGCCCCCGGTGACGTTGGGCATCGCTGGCATCGCCATGCGTCACCCCCTCGCGATCAAAAACAGGCCCGCCAGCAGGGCGCCGCCGACCATCAGGTGCGCCGGGGTGAGGCCGGCGCCGCCGGTCAGGCCGGTGCCGGCCTGCTGCGGCGCCTGGCTGCCGCTGGGGTAAGTGGCGGTGTCGCGGGTGGCGGTCTGGCTGGCCGCCTGGCTTTCCTTCATGCCCTTGACCTTCTCGACCGTCACCCAGGCGCCCAGGGCGTCGCCGAACAGGCCGCGCCCCGCTTGGGTCAGGTCGCTGATGCCGCCCCAGGAGTAGCCGGTCGACACCTCGTCGTTGATGTTGTCAATCCAGCTCATGGGCTGGCCCTCCGGTCAGATGCCCGCGAAATTGTCGAGGTATTCCACCAGCACATCGACGGCCCCGGCGGTTTCCAGGGTGAGCCGGAATCGCTGGTCTTGAATCTCGCGCGGGTCGGTGGCGATGGACTGATAGACGTCGCCTTCCTGCGTCCAGTCGACGGCCAGGTAGGTCGCCTGCGGGGTGCGCCCCGCTTCCTTCTGCAGGAATTGCAGCAGTGCCTTGTCGCCCTCGACGATCTTGCGGGAATTCTGCTCGACCTCGACGCGGCTCACGTCATCGGCGGTTTTCTTGAAATGCACGGCCATGAGGCGCGGGCCACGCGGGATATTGTCGATCTCGAAGGTGCCGGCGGTGGCCGAGCTGTAGGTAAACCGCTTGATCTTATTCAGCATGCCCAGCGGCTTGGGGTCGCTCTGCACGGCATGCGCGGTGATCTTGGGGTTCGCCGCGGCGGCGTCGATATCGAGTTCGAGTTGCAGGGTCGACACGCGCCCGTTGCCCTCGCGGTCGCCGGTGCCGATCCCGGTCAACCGCTGGTGTTCGAGGCGCTGCATTTCGGGGCGCACGAACCACAGGGTGAGGTGGCCGGCGCTGTCGTGGCGGCCATAGTATTTATTGAGCGCGGCGGCCTGCTCGGCGTCGGCGAACTCGATGACGGGTTTGCCGTCGATCAGCAGGCGGATTTGTTTCATTTGCGCCCGGGTCACGCCCGAATAGGCCAGGATCAGCCGTTCGTAGGTGCGCCCGATGGGCATGTTTAGGGTCGCGGTGCCGCCGGCGCTGACATTTGACAGCGACGGCATCCGTTGGGTGAGGCGCATTGGCTGGCTCCCTTACTTGACGATGTTGGCGGCGGTGCGCAAACCGGCTTTTCGCAGGCCGTAGGCGCCGGCCCCGATGATCACGGCGGCGGTGATGGAGCTGATAACAATGCTCCAGTCCAGGTTGTCGCGGTATTTCTGCACTACGTCGTTCATGTGCCCTGCCCTCTGGCGTGGTAACGAAAAAAGCCCCCGACGCGGGGTGCTGTCGGGGGCAGGTTTGCCGTTCCTTCGGCCATCGCTCAAGTATCAGTCGGTCAGTTCGGTCAGATATCGGCGCTTGCCGTGGAATTCCAGGCGGTGAAACGTCACGTCCGCGCCCCGCTTGCGCACGTAGTGCAGGTTGTCGATGCCGGCGATGCGGTCGGCGGGCAGCGCGGTCAATCGCTCCATGTGGCGCAGGTCGGTCGCCTCGACGCGGCCTATCCAGTACTCGGCGCACTGGGTATAGACGGTTTTACTGATCTCGGTCCCGCGCTGGGTGGCGAGCGTCAGCCCGCCGTTGTACTTGCGGGCGCGGCGGATCAGCTCGCCGAAGGCGGGCGACGCCTTGCCCGCCGTGGGCGACACGTCGGCCAGTTCCTCCACCAGCAGCTCGGTGGGGCGTCGGCCATCCAGGGCGGCGAAGGCGAGCCCGCACCACCACTCCCAGGTCTTCAGGTCGTTGGCCCCCGCCCACAGCAGCCGGAACGGTCGCCCCGACCGTAGCGCAGCGGCCACCGCCTTGGCGTAGGCGGCGCGGCTGGCGTAGTGGTGGCCGGGGTGATCCTCGTCGGTGTCCCAGCCGAGCAGGCACACCCCGCTGGCGGGTATCAGCTCGCGGATTAGCTGGCTTTTCCCGGCCCCGGTGGCGCCGATCACCAGGCGGTGGCGGTTGGGCAGGCTGGTGTCAGGATTGACCGCCATGGGCGCCCTCCCCCGCCTGCTGCTCGGCCTGGCGCTCGCGCTCGGCGTCCTCGGCGCGCCGCGCCCGGTAGGCGCCCACCAGCACGCCGCCGATCCACAGCCCCGCGCCCAGGTAGTGCATGTAGGGGCGCAGCCACTCGGGCACCTCGCCGGAGAAGTCGCGGGCGACCGGCAGCATCACGTCCTCGCCGTGGGCGCGGCTTTGGCTGTCCAGACCGTGGCCGGGGTGGATCAGTCCCGCCGCCATTTCCACGCCCTGCACGGCCATTTTGGCCAGGGCGCGGGCCTGCTCTTCCTGCGCTTCGCCGTCTTCCCACTCGCCGGGGTCGGGCTCGGCCTGCGCCTGCTCGGCCTGTTCCTCCCACTCGGCCTGTTGGGCGAGCGCCTCGATCTCGTCGGCGGCGTCGGTTCCTGCGTGGGTCGCTTCGAGTGTCATGTCGGGTTCCTTGTCGGTCAGTGGGTGGCCAGGATCACGCCCAGGCCCAGGGCGCCGAGCAGCAGCAGGCCCACGCCACGCGCAGCGCTGGGTCGCTCGGTCGGTTGCGCCTCGGTCGCGGCGTCGCCCTCGGGCTCGGCCTCGCTCGGGTCAAAGTCCGGTTTCTGGCCGCGCTCGACGGCCTGCGGGACGTTGGCGGGGCGAATGGGCTGCGCCCCAGCGTGCCAGTCCGTCTCCCGCCACAGCCGGCCCTGGATGGCGGCGCCGGTGGGCTGCATCAGCCCGCACTCGGCGCACTGCCAGTACAGGTGGGCGCCGCGGCGCTTGGTCTGGCGCACGTCGGCTCCCTCGGTTGCGCAGGTCGGGCAGGCGATGGTGCCCAGGCTGGGGTTACTCATCGGCGGCGCCCTCCATGCGGGTCAGCTCGCCCCGTACCAGCTCGCGGCGGGCCAGCTCGTCGGTGATCTCGGCCATCAGCAGGGCGGCGTTCTTGATGGTGCCCATGGCGGCCATGGCCGGCATGCCGGCTATGGCGCGCTGTTTGTCGGCCAGTTGGGCGCGGCGCTGGGCGAGTTCGGCGTTGGTCATGTCAGTGCCTCTCGTGCTTGGGTGGGGGTGATCTCTCCACGGGCGAGCATGCGCACCACGGCGGCCTCGCCCTCGTCGATCAGCTCGCGGTGGCGGGCGGCGTCCTCGCGCTCGAGCCGGTGCAGGTCGGCGGCTCGGTAGTAGGCGGCGGCGTCCAGGGCGGCCTGGCGCTGGATGCGCTCGACCTCGGGGCGGGGTATCGGGGGCTTCATGCGGCGGTAGGATTCGGTGACGTGCCATTCCCACTCTGATAGTGGGGAGCTTTTCGGGCCGAAAACGCGGCCCGTGAATGTTGCGGCACGCGGCCCCGGTGGGGCCGGCGTACAGTTATTGACACGAGTCCAAGCGCCGCCTGCGGCGGCGAAGGTCAACCCCTCCCGGCTGTCGCCGGGGGCGCGGCGGCGCGTCTCCCAGCGGTGGCGCTGGGTCAGGCACTCGACGCCATGCACGACGATGCCCAGGGGCGATTCGACCGGCTCGCCGTAGGCGCCGGTCTGCAACTCGCCGTCACCCCTGCCGGTGTGGCGCAGGATGCGCCACGGCCTGGCGGGCTGATCGGCGCGCTTGGTCATCGGCCCGCCCATTTCGCGCAGGTAGCCCGCCCAGTCGCCGCTGTCGGCGGCCTTCCAGATGCGGCCCAGCACGGCCACGGCGGCGGCGTCGGGGTCGCGCTCTTCCATCCATTGCAGCAGGTCGGCGGCGTCGCGGATGCGCCGCGCCTGGCGCCAGACCGTGACCGACGGCAGGCCGAAAAACTGGAACTGACGAATGCCCCAGGTCGACGCCCACGCCTCGATGCGCGGGGCGCTGCTGGTCAGGTCGTGGCCGTAGGCGTCCAGATGGTCGCCGTCCACGGCGCCGCGCTCGAACTGCTCGCCGTTGATGTTCTTCGATATGTATTTCGCCACGTAGCCCGCTGCCGATCCCCGGGCGGTGTCGATCGTCACCGGCTTGAAGCGCACCTGCTCGCGGGCGGCGGCCTTCGCGTCGGTGTCGCCGGGACGCCGCGCCACTTCCTCGGGGGAGTCCTCCAGGGCATAGGCGCGCAAGATGGCGGTCACGGCGGGCGCGTTGTCGGGCTCGCACCACATCAGCAGATGCCAGTGCGGGCAACCGTCGTGATGGGGCTCCACGACGCGGATTCCGTAGATACCGATACCCTCGCGACCCAGCTTGGCGCGTGCCCTGGCCCACAGGTTTTGCAGATGGGCTTGCGCCTGGCGCGGGTCGGGGCGCTCGGCGCCTTCCCATTTGGGATTCTGGCGGGCGGTGCCCCGCCATACGGCGTGAAACCGGCTCGGGCATGTGAGCGTGACGAACAGGCCCACATGCCCCAACCGGATTGCCTCGGCCTCGGTGTCGGCAATGCGCAGCATCAGCTCGGCGCGGCGGTTGTTGGGATTGGCGAGCCCCACCTCGGCCAGCTCGGCGAGCGTGTACTCCTGGCCCAGCTCATTGACGGCGGCCACGGCTTCGAGCAGGCGGGCATTACGGGCGACCTGGCGGCGTCGGGCGCGGTAGCCCTCGTCACTCACGTATATGCCGGCGCGGTCGTGGACGCGGCCCAGCACGCGCTGCTGCTGCTCAAGACGGCGGGCGTTGAGGCGGCGTATCTGGCGGCGCCACCACAGCGGGCATGCAAGGCGGGCGATCTGGCCGCGCTCGCCCTCGGTGTCGGGCAGGGCGATGCCATGGGCGGCGCAGCGGCGGGCGGCGGCGTCCAGGGCGGCGGCATCGCCGCCCCTGGCGCGAATGCGGGCGATCTCGTCTGCCTGGCGCTCGGCGTGCGAAATGATGGCTTCATCGTCGTGGGTGCAGTACCAGGGGCCACAGCGCAGCAGGGCATCGGCGACGGCCTGGCGTTCGACGGCGGCGGCGTGGCTGGTCACAGGGTCAGCCCCAACTGCTCTTCCTCGAGCTTGGGCTCAGGTCGGTAGGTGCGCGTCATTCCCGCCTGGTGCACCTCGTCGGCCACGCAGTGCAGCTCCTGCGATGCGATCTTGAGCCCTCCGGCTGCCTGCTCGTCGCCGGCCTTGCGGAACGCCTTGGCCCGCTCCATGTAGCGGCAGGCCATGGCCCGCACCTCGTCGCGCATTTCGTCCAGGGCGGCTTTTCCGGTCTGATTCATGCCACCACCCCGCGCTCGCCATGCTCGATCCACTCGCGCCAGTAGCGCTCAGCGAGGGCAGCACGGCCTGCGGCCAGGTGCCACGCCAGATAGGCGGCCTCGCGGCCCAGCCACTCGGTATCGGCGCGGTTCGTATCGGCGCGGTTCATGACAGCACCCCCGCGGCGTCGTCAGCGGCGCCGAGTAACTCGTGGCCATCGGCCTCGGCTTCCTCGGCGAGCTGGTGAAACCGGGTCGCCAGCTTGCAGTACCAGTCGCCCAGGCCGGTGCCGGCGTGCACCACCATGGCGTCGAACAGGTATTCCGCGCGCTGGCGGAGCGTCTCGGCTTCCTGAAACGCCCGGTGGGCGGCTATGCGCTCAGGGCCGGCAGCGGTGTGCAGCTCACGGCGTAGAGCATGGAAAGCAGCGGGGGGAGTAATACCAGGGGTGGCGAAGGCATCGAGGGCATCCATAGGTCGCTCCGGTTCGCTTGTCGCTGGCGGAAACCCCGGGCGATCACTCCCGGGGCGGCCCGGTGGGGCCTATCCAGCGAACGGACGAACACAGGATATGCACGCGCCGAGTGCGTATGCAATTGGCGCGGACAGTCGTTAAGCAATTGCATAGTGGTCTATCCTTGGCGTGGAACGTCGCGTCCCCGGAGAATTAAAATGAATACCCTGGAACTATTGACACGCCTGAAAGCCGCGCACGGCGGGGCCTCCGACTACCGGATTGCCCAAATTCTTGGCGTGAAACATCAAACCGTCTATCGGTGGAAAAACGGGCAGGGAACGATGTCCGATGAAACCGGAATTCGCGTGGCTGAAGAGCTAGGAATCGACCCGAAAACGGTCGTTGTTGACCTGCACATTGAACGGGAGGCTGGGAACGTCGCGTCCCCGGTGTGGAAGGCGATTCGGCGGCAGCTCGAAATGGCTGCAACGCCCGTGGTTGTGGGCGTGGCGGGCTACGGGGGAGGGGTGCTGTTCGGCCTGCCGCTGATTTAACCCCCTATACATTATGCGAACCCATTGATGCGGCCCCTATGGCGGGCTTTATCGTGCCGTCACCCAATCCCGCCAATATCATCTCGCAATGGCGAACGCCCCGACCGGCAGGATCGGGGCGTCAACACTGACTGGTGGCGTTTGTCAGAGCGTCATCAATGTCAGAGTGGCTTGGTGTCGTCGGCTTCTTCGTGGGACGGGGCGTAGGAGCCATCCTCACGGTGCACTTCCTTGCCGGTCAGCCCCGGCGTGAAGACGCAGGCCAGGTGCATGGTCTTGAAGGCCCGCAGCAGATGCTCGTCGTGCTGGTCGAGAATGTAGATATCGCCCGGCTTGATCGGCCAGATTTTGCCGTCGGCCAGGGTTTCCACTTCGCCATCACCCTCGATGCAGTAGACCGCCTCGAAGTGGTGCTTGTAGTGGATGTGGGTTTCGGTGTTTTCGTAGATGCGCGTGATGTGAAACGAGCAGTTGCCGCCGTCATCGGCCAGCGACAGGCGCGTGCTGTCCCAGTTGCCGTTCTCGGCCTTGACCAGGCGATCTGTCTCGCGGGCAACTTCCAGGTTGCGGACAATCATGGGGAATCTCCGTAGGTTCCGGTGACAGGCCGGCCAGATGCCGGCCGATGACCGGGCCGCCGGGGAGCGTCTCGCTGCCCGCGCTCCTCGCGGCGGCCCTTTACACAGCTTAGCTGAGTGCCTGCTTGGTACTCTCTTCGAGGATATCCAGGCCCTTCAGCAGGTCCTCGTCGGGGATGGTCAGCGGGCACAGGCACTTGACCACCTCGCCATCCTGGCCGCTGGTCTCGATCACCAGACCGTTCTCGAACGCCTTGGCGGTGATCTTGTCCGCGATGTCGCCACTCCCCACGTCGATACCGCGCATCAGGCCGCGGCCGCGCTCGGAGGCCTCGATGCCCTGTTCGCGCATCCAGGCGGCGATCTTCTGGAAACGATCGGCAACCACCCTGCCCTTGCGCTGAACGTCACGCTCGAAGGTGTCGTCACTCCAGTACTGGCGCATGGCGGCGGCCGCCGTGGTGAAGGCCAGGTTGAAGCCGCGGAACGTGCCGTTGTACTGGCCGGGCTTCCACTTGTCGAGCTCCGGGCGCATCAGCACGTGGGCGAACGGCAGGCCGAAGCCGGAGAGCGACTTGGAGTTGGTGACGATGTCCGGGGTGATGCCGGCGTGCTCGAAGCTGAAGAACTTGCCGGTGCGCCCGCAGCCCGCCTGGATGTCGTCGATGATCAGCAGGATGTCGTGGTCGCGGCAGATGCCCTCCAGGCGCTTGAGCCACTCCAGGCCAGCGACGTTGATGCCGCCCTCCCCCTGCACGGTCTCGACGATGACCGCCGCCGGGGTGTCCAGGCCGCCCGACTTGTCGGCGAGCAGCTTCTCGAAGTAGTCCAGCGTGTCGATATGCTCGCCCATGTAGCCGTCAAAGGGCATGAAGGAGGAGCCCTGCGTGGGGATGCCGCCAGTGGCTTCGCGGAACTTGCGATTGCCGGTGGCGGCCAGCGCGCCCATGGTCACCCCATGGAAGCCGTTGGTGAAGCTGACGATGTTGTGCCGCCCCTTGGCAACACGTGCCAGGCGAATGGCCGCCTCGACGGCGTTGGTGCCGGTCGGCCCCGGCAGGTGCACCTTGTATTCCAGGCCGCGCGGCTTGAGGATCACCTCCTCGAGGGTCTCGAGGTAGTCGCGCTTGGCGGCGGTCCAGAAGTCAAGGCCGTGGACGATGCCGTCGCTGGCCAGATAGTCCATCAGCGCCTGCTTGAGGTGCGGGTTGTTGTGCCCGTAGTTGAGCGTGCCGGCGCCGGCCAGGAAATCGATGTACTCGCGGCCGGTTTCATCGGTCAGGCGGGCATTCTTGGCCTGGGTGAAAACCACCGGAAAGGAGCGCGAATAGGTGCGAACGTTGGATTCCATGCGTTCGAGGGTCTGGGTCTGCATCGTGCGACCTCCTTGGGATGGGAATGGTATAGCGGCTGCCACGGATGAGCGGTACACGATCATCCGGGCGGATGTGTCGGAATGGCGGGTCAGAGTCGACCGGTCTCGAAGGGACCGATGCGCACAAGGTTCTCGGGGTCATGCTCGCCGCCGAGCTGGTCCGTGGAGAAGTACTCACGGCTGTTGAGGGGCGCCTGCCAGCGACCGGCCAGGCGGCGGAAGAGCCCCCAGGAGGCCTGGTTGTCGGGCGTGATCGTGGTCTCCAGGTGATGCACCTCGGCCAGCTCGGGGCGGGTCATCACCGCCTCGACCAGGCGCCGGGCGAGTCCCGTGCCACGTGCCTTCTCGCCCACGGCCACCTGCCACAGGAAGTAGGTGTCGGGGGCGTTGCTCTTCACGTAGCCGGAGACGAAGCCGACGATCTCGCCCTCTTCGTCGGTGGCCACCGCGCAGGTGTCGCGGAACTGGGTCGCCAGCAGCAGGTAGGCGTAGGCGGAGTTCACGTCCAGCGGCGGACAGGACTTGACCAGCTCGTAGATGCCCCAGCCGTCGTCCGGGTTGGGCTTGCGGATGAACAACGGTGCGGCGTCGCTGCCAACGACGGCGTCCGCCACGCTGGGGCGGGCAAGGTCGGCAGAAGGTGTGAAGGGCTGTGGTGTCAGGTTCATGTTCTGGCTTCGCTGTAGCGATGTCGACGCCCATGATAGCAGGGCTGACTGCCAAATCAAAACGAGCATTATGGCCGGCGGCGTATTCCATAACAGCATGTTATGCCGGAGCTGTCCTGTCTCGCTCCTCCGCCCTTCATCAGTTTAGCTCACGCTCGTTGCCGGCACCTCCTGCCAACGCGCCGGACCAACGGGAGCGGGCCATTCCGAAGGATGGCCCGTCACGGGTGGCGCGCCTGCCCCGGCGGCTTGGCTCAGTGGCGGCTGGGCGTGCGCAGGGTCACGAACTCTTCGGCGCCGGTGGGATGAATACCCACGGTGGCATCGAAATCCGCCTTGGTGAGCCCGGCGCGCACGGCGATGGCAATGCCCTGGATCACCTCGCCGGCCTCCTCGCCCACCATGTGCGCGCCCACCACCACGTCGCTGGCGTCGTCGACGATCAGCTTCATCAGGCAGCGCTCCTGGCTGCCCGAGAGGGTGTGCTTGAGAGGGCGAAAGTCCGTGCGGTAGACGCGAATGGCGCCGTAGCGCTCGCGGGCGGCGTCTTCGGAAAGCCCCACGGTGCCGATGTTGGGATGGCAGAACACCGCGGTGGCGATACGCTCGTAATCCAGCGGCGGGGGCGGTGTGTCGCCGAAATGGTGCTGCACCAGCTGCATCGCCTCGGCCAGCGCCACCGGTGTCAGCTCCGGCCCCCCGCTGACGTCGCCCAGGGCGAGGATCGAGGGCACCGAGGTTTCGAAACGCGCGTTGACCGCCAGGCTGCTGTCGCTATTGAGCGCCACGCCCAGGGTGTCGAGCCCCAGGTCGGCCAGGTTGGGGCGACGCCCCGTCGCCGCCAGGACAGCGTCGACCTCCAGCCGCTCGCCGCTGGTCAGGGTTACCGCGAGGCCATTCTCCCCTCGGTCGATGCGCTCGATATTGGTTCCGAAGTGGACCTGGACCCCCTTCTTGTCCATCTCGTCGCGGGTGAACTCGCGTACCTCCTGGTCGAAGCCGCGCAGGAAGAGCTCGCCGCGGTAGATCAGGTGGGTATCGCTGCCCAGCCCATTGAAGATGCTGGCGAACTCCACGGCGATGTAGCCGCCGCCCAGCACCAGGAAGCGCTCGGGGAAGTGCTCCAGATCGAAGACCTCGTTGGAGGTCACCACGTGCTCGTTGCCGGGAAAGTCCGGCACCCAGGGCCAGCCGCCCACCGCTACCAGGATCTTCTCGGCGCTGAGGCGCTCTCCCGCCACCTCGACGTGATGGGCATCTTGCACCCGTGCTCGCCCATGAATCAGGCGCACCCCGGCGTTATCCAGCAGGTTGGCGTAGATGCCATTGAGGCGCTTGATCTCGCTGACCTTGTTGTCGCGCAGGGTGGTCCACTCGAAGCGCGGTGCCTCGGCGAGCGTCCAGCCGAAGCCGGCGCTGTCGTCGAAGGCGTCGTGGAAGTGGGCGGCGTACGAGTAGAGCTTCTTGGGCACGCAGCCCACGTTGACGCAGGTGCCTCCCAGGTAGCGATCCTCGGCCACCGCTACCCGAGCGCCTGCGGCCGCCGCGGTGCGGGCGGCACGTACGCCGCCGGAACCGGCACCGATGACGAAGAGGTCGTAATCGAAGTCTGACACGGCAGTCTCCTTGCTGATGACACGGGGCGCTGGCGGCCCCGCTCGACTGGCGAGATGATAGCAGCCATCCCCGCGGCCCCGCTCGACTGGCGAGATGATAGCAGCCATCCCCGCGGCCCCGGGAGGGCGCGGTTGACGCCGCCACCCCCCGGGGTTACAAGGTCGGGGCCACCGCTGGAGCCCCGCCACCCTCTGGCCACCCCCACCGATTGCCTACAGGACCTGCCGAGATGAAACAGGAGATCGCTGCCCTGCTCGACAACAACCGCGCCTGGTCGCAGCGCATGCACCAGGAGGACCCGGACTTCTTCGCCCGGCTGTCCCGCCAGCAGAACCCCGACTACCTGTGGATCGGCTGCTCGGATAGCCGTGTGCCCGCCAACCAGATCATCTCGCTGCCGCCCGGCGAGGTCTTCGTGCACCGCAACGTCGCCAACCTCGTGCACCACAACGACCTCAATGCCCTCTCGGTCCTCCAGTATGCCGTGGATGTACTCCAAGTGCGCCACATCATGGTGGTCGGCCACTATGGCTGTGGCGGGGTCAAGGCCGCAGTTGCCGGGGGCGACAACGGCATGGTCGATCTGTGGCTGCATTCGGTGCGCGAACTCTACAGCCAGCACCGCGACACCCTGGCCGAGTTGCCGCTGGAGGCGCAGGTCGATCGCATGTGCGAGCTCAACGTCCGGGCCCAGGTCATGAACCTGTGCCGCAACAAGATCATCCAGCAGGCGTGGCAGCGCGAGCAGCCGCTGGCGGTCCACGGCTGGATCTACGGCCTAGACGATGGTCGCATTCGCGACCTCGAGTGCAGCGTGACCGGCCTCGACCAGGTGGCCACCCTCTACCGCATCGAGCGCGTCACGGCGCCGTCCGGCGACTGATCTGCGGCGTCGCCGGTGGGCGACCTATTCGCCAGGCGCATGGCGCCTGTCGGAATTTCGATTGTCCTCCTCACGAGCGGGTCTCTATGTTGTCGGTCGCACCATGTGGCGCGGCCGCCCGGGCCGCGTGCCTACAACAACCCCACAAGGGAACCACAGATGACCTTCAAGAAGACCCTGCTGGCCGGCATGATCGGCGCCACCCTGAGCGGCGCGGCGCTGCTGCCGAGCGTGGCCACCGCCGACACCACCCTGCGCATGGCCTACGACGCCGACCCGGTATCGCTGGACATCCACGAGCAGCTCTCCGGGGGCATCCTTCAGCTCTCGCACATGACCCACGACCCGCTGGTGCGCTGGACGAGTGACCTCGACTTCGAGCCGCGCCTGGCCACCGCCTGGGAGCAGGTCGACGACACCACCATGCGCATGACCCTGCGCGAGGGCGTCGAATTTCACAGCGGCAACGCCTTCACCGCCGAGGACGTGGCGTGGACGGTCGAGCGCCTCAAGCGCAGCCCGGATTTCAAGGCGATCTTCACCCCCATCGAGAGCGTCACCGCCCTCGACGCACACACCGTCGAGTTCAAGACCGCCAAGCCCTATCCGCTGCTGCTCAACCTGGCCACCTACATCTTCCCGCTGGACAGCCAGTTCTACTCGGGCACGGATGCGGACGGCGACCCCAAGGATGAGATCGTCAAGAACGGCAACTCCTTCGCCTCGCGCAACGCCTCCGGCACCGGTCCCTACACCGTCACCGAGCGTCAGCAGGGCGTGCGCGTGGAATTCGCCCGCAACGCCGACTACTGGGATGAAAACTCCCCCGGCAACGTCGACACCATCGTGCTCACCCCGATCAGCGAGAACGCCACCCGCGTGGCCGCCCTGCTCTCCGGCGACGTCGACTTCATCGCCCCGGTGCCGCCCAACGACCTGGAGCGCGTGCGCGAGAGCGATAACGCCGAACTGGTCACCATGTCGGGCACACGCATCATCTTCTTCCACATGAACCAGGAGCGCGTCGAGGCCTTCCAGGACGAGCGAGTGCGTCAGGCCTTTGCCTATGCGGTCAACCAGGACGGCATCGCCGACCGTCTGATGAAGGGCTTCGCCACCCCGGCCGCCCAGTTCTCGCCGAAAGGCTATGCCGGGCATATCGACTCGCTCGAGCGTCGTTATGACCTCGACAAGGCGAAGGCACTCATGGAGGAAGCCGGTTACGCCAATGGCTTCGAGATCACCATGATGGCGCCCAACAACCGCTACGTGAACGATGCCAAGATCGCCCAGGCGGTGGCCGCCATGCTGGCGCGCATCAACGTCGACGTGGACCTCAAGACGCTGCCCAAGGCGCAGTACTGGGGCGAGTACGACGACCGCGCCGCCGACATGATGTTGATCGGCTGGCACTCGGACACCGAGGACAGTGCCAACTTCCACGAGTACCTGACCGCCTGCCCCGATGCCGACACCGGCGCCGGCCAGTACAACGCCGGCAACTACTGCAACCCGGAGCTCGACAAGCTGGTCGCCGAGGCCAACCTGGAGGTCGATCTCGAGAAGCGCGCCGAGATGCTCCAGCAGGTCGAGCAGACGCTCTTCGACGAGGCCGCCGTCGTGCCGCTGCACTGGCAGGATCTGGCCTGGGCCGCCGCGCCCCACGTGAACATCGAGCCGGTGCTCAACGTCATGAACTTCCCCTACCTCGGGGACTTGGTCATCGACGCCGAGTGAACCCAGGCGCCGGCCCTCGGGTCGGCCGCCCCTTGAACCCGATCCGGTGACACGCCCCCATGGGCGTGTCACCCTGCGTTGCCCACAGGACGCCCCCCATGATCGCCTTTCTGGTCAAGCGCCTCTTCCATGCGCTGCTGGTGATGTTCGTCATCAGCGTGATCGCCTTCGCCATCCAGGACAACCTCGGCGACCCCATCCAGCAGATGGTCGGCCAGTCGGTCCCCGAGAGCGAGCGCGAGGCCCTGCGCGAGGAGCTGGGGCTCAACGACCCCTTCCTGGTGCAATACCTGCGCTTCGCCAAGAACGCCGCCCAGCTCGACTTCGGCTACTCCTACAACTTCAACCAGCCCACCACCGAGGTGATCGGCCGGCACCTGCCGGCGACGCTGGAACTGGTGGCCGCAGCCACCTTCCTGATCATCGTGCTCTCGGTGCCCATCGGCGTGTACAGCGCCATCAAGCCGCGGGCCTGGCTGTCGCGCTTCTTCATGGGCGTCTCCATCGTGGGGATCTCGATCCCCGTGTTCCTGACGGCCATCGTGCTCATCCAGCTGTTCGCCATCGGCGTGAACTGGTCGCCCTTCCCCGCGGATACCGCCTGGGGCACCTGGCTCAACGGCCTGATCAGCACCGAGGGCGGCATGCCCGCCTACGGCCGCGGTGATCCGGTGCACGTCGTCGGCACCTGGTACACCAACTTCGCTTCGCCGCGCGGCCTGCTCTACCTGGTACTGCCGGCGATTTCGCTGGCCTCGATCATGCTGCCGCTGTTCATCCGCCTGATCCGTGCGGAGATGCTCGAGGTGTTGCAGTCGGAGTACGTCAAGTTCGCCCGGGCCAAGGGCATCCGCCTGCGCCGCATCTACTTCCTGCACGCGCTGAAGAACACCATGCTGCCGGTGATCACCGTGGGCGGGGTGCAGATCGGCACCCTGGTGGCCTACACCATCCTCACCGAGACGGTCTTCCAGTGGCCCGGCATGGGGCTGATGTTCCTGGACGCCATCGAGCGCTCCGACATTCCGCTGATCGTTACCTACCTGATGATCGTGGGCCTGATCTTCGTGATCACCAATACCCTGGTCGACCTGATCTACGGGCTGGTCAACCCCACCGTCAAGCTGACAGGGAAACCCGCATGAGCACTGCGAACTCCTCCATCGAGAGCCCCCCCGTGACGAGCCGCTGGGCGCGCTTTCGCGACTCCTACCTGCTCTACAGCTTCAAGCGCGACCTGGTCGCCCAGATCAGCCTACTGGCCTTCCTGGTGCTGGTAACGGTGGCCGTGCTGGCGCCGTGGCTGGCGCCGATGAACCCCTACGACCTGGCGCAGATCGACATCCTCGCCTCGGAGCTGCCGCCCTTCTGGATCGACGGCAGCGACCCCGCCTACCTGATGGGCACGGACGCCCAGGGCCGCGACCTGCTCTCCACCATCCTCTACGGGGCGCGGGTGTCGCTGATCATCGGTTTTGGCGCCGTGGCCCTGCAGGCCCTCCTGGGTGTCTGCTTCGGCCTGCTGGCCGGCTACCTGGGCGGCCGGGTCGATGCCTTCCTGATGCGCCTCGCCGACATCCAGCTCTCCTTCTCCACGCTGATGGTGGCCATCGTGGTGGGTGCCCTGGTCAAGGCGATCTTCGGCGGCGCCACCTTCAGCGACTACGCCGTGCCGCTGCTGGTGCTGATCATCGGCCTGGCCGAGTGGCCCCAGTACGCGCGTACCGTGCGTGCCTCCGTGCTCGCCGAGAAGGGCAAGGAGTACGTCGACGCCGCCCGCACCATGGGGCTCTCCAGCCGGCGCATCATGTTCCGCCACATCCTGCCCAACACCCTGTCGCCGATCTTCGTCATCTCCACGGTACAGGTGGCCAACGCCATCATCTCCGAGGCCGCGCTCTCCTTCCTGGGGCTGGGCATGCCGGAGACCCACCCGTCGCTGGGCTCGCTGATCAAGTCGGGCTTCGACTACATCCAGTCCGGCTCCTGGTGGATCACCCTGATCCCCGGCGCCATGCTGGTCGCGCTGGTGCTGGTCATCAACCTGCTCGGCGACTGGCTGCGCGACGTGCTCAACCCGCGCCTCTACAAGGGCTGAGGCCAAGGAGTCCCCATGTCACTTCTCGAAGTCAATCACCTCGACGTGCGCTTTGCTCTGCGCCGCGGCGACGTCAAGGCCCTGCGCGACGTCTGCTTCAGCCTCGACCGCGGCGAGCGGCTGGGCATCGTGGGCGAATCCGGCGCCGGCAAGTCGGTCGCCGCCTTCAGCCTGCTCAACCTGATCGCCAAGCCCGGCTATATTGCCGGCGGCAGCATTCGCTTCGACGGCCAGGAGCTCACCGGCATGAGCGACCGGGCGCTGCGCAAGATCCGCGGACACCGCATCTCGATGATCTTCCAGGACCCGATGATGACGCTCAACCCGGTGCTCACCATCGGCGAGCAGATGGTCGAGTGCTTAAAGGCGCACCGCCGCATCGCCAGCCGCGAGGCACGCGCCATCGCCCTGCGCAAGCTGGAGCAGGTGCAGATCCCCTCGCCCGAGGCGCGCCTCGACCAGTACCCCCACGAGCTCTCCGGCGGCATGCGGCAACGTGTGATCATTGCCATCGCCCTGCTGCTCGACCCCGACATCATCATCGCCGACGAGCCCACCACAGCGCTCGACGTGACCATCCAGGCCGAGATCATGGCGCTGCTGCTGGAGCTGTGCGAGAAGCACAACGTCGGCCTGATCCTGATCACTCACGACCTGGGGGTGGTCAGCCAGGTGACCCAGCGCATGCTGGTGATGTATGCCGGCCGGGTGATCGAGCAGGGCCCGACCCGGGAGATCATCAACGACCCCCAGCACCCCTATACCCAAGGGCTGATGAACGCCCTGCCGCAGATGGCCACCCCGGGCAGCCGCCTCAACCAGATTCCCGGCAGCATGCCCTCGCTCGACAACCTGCCGAGCGGCTGCGCCTTCCACCCGCGCTGCGGTTTTACGCAGCGTGTCGACGGCAGCGAACGCTCCGCTTGTCGTTCACAGGTGCCCGAGTTCGTCACCTCCGGCAACTGCCGGGTGGCCTGCCACATGGTCGCCGAGATGCTCGAGCGCGAACGCATCCCGGCCGAGGAGACAGCACGATGACCGCCACAGCGACCGCGCCCGTGCGCGAGACAGCGGCCCCCGAGGCCATCCGACCGCTACTGGAGATTCGCGGCCTCGAGAAGCGCTTCTCGCTATCCGGCGACTTCCTCGAGCAGCTCAAGTTCAAGGGCGGCAAGCTCGTTCGCGAGCAGGAGTACGTGCACGCCATCAACGGCGTCGACCTGGAGATCCAGCGCGGCGAGGCGCTCTGCGTGGTCGGCGAGTCGGGCTGCGGCAAGTCCACGGTGGCGCGTACGGTGATGGGCTTGCTGCACCCGTCGGCGGGCGAGATTCGCTACGACGGCACGCGAATCGACGACCTCTCGACCCGGGCTCTGATGCCCTACCGCCGACGCATGCAGATGATCTTCCAGAACCCCTATGCGTCGCTCAACCCGCGCATGACCATCCAGCAGACCCTGGAGGAGCCGATCCGCCTGCACCACCCCGACTGGAGCCAGCAGCAGGTGCGCGACCAGGTCGCCGAGGTGATGGCCTCGGTGGGCATCGCGCCCGACTGGGGTAAGCGCTACGGTCACGAGTTCTCCGGCGGCCAGCGGCAGCGCATCGCCATCGCCCGGGCGCTGGCCGTGGATCCGGAGTTCATCGTCGCCGACGAACCGATCTCGGCACTCGACGTCTCCATCCAGGCTCAGGTGCTCAACCTGCTGATGGACGCCCAGCGCGATCGCCACCTCACCTACCTGTTCATCACCCACGACCTCGCCGTGGTGGAACACTTCGGCACCCGCGTGGCGGTGATGTACCTGGGCCGGGTCTGCGAGGTGGCGCCCACCGCGACGCTGTTCGCGACGCCGCGCCACCCCTACACCCAGGCGTTGATGTCGGCGATCCCGCGCCTCGAGGACGACCGCCCCCAGCACATCCGCCTGGAAGGCGAGGTGCCCACGCCGGTCAACCTGCCCTCGGGCTGCGTCTTCCATGCCCGCTGCCCCCACGCCAACGCACGCTGCCGCGAGGAAGTACCGGCGCTGATCGCCAGTGACGACGGCGCCCGGGTGGCCTGTCATGCCGTCGAGGAAGGGCGGCTCGACTGAGCCCACTTTGACTCTGGCATAATGGGCGGTTTGGTATCCGCCGGCCCTGGGAGACGACATGGAACTACGCTGGCTGGAAGACTTCATCGCGCTGGCCCGCACCCAGCACTTCTCGCGGGCTGCCGAGCAGCAGAACGTCACCCAGCCGACCTTCTCGCGGCGCATCAAGCTGCTCGAGGAGGAGATGGGCACCACGCTGATCAACCGCCAGACCCTGCCGCTGTCGCTCACCCCCGCCGGCGAGGAGTTCCTGGGGCTGTGTCACGACGTCACCCAGCGCGTCGCCGAGGGACGGCGGAGGCTGGCGCACCTCGCCGAACAGCAGGACGGGCACATCCGACTCGCCGCACCGCAGAGTCTGCTGGTGCACTTCGTGCCCCACTGGCTCGGCCAGTGGCCCCTGCCCTCGCCGGTGACGCCCTACCTGCGCGCCACCGGCTGGCTGGCCGACGACTACTTCCGGGCGCTGGCCCGGGAGGAGTGCGACATGGTGCTCTGCTACTGGCCACGCACGCCCTGCGGCGCCGAGCCCGATACCGAAGGCTTCGTCTCGTACTCCCTGGGCCAGGAGCGGCTGATTCCCGTCTCGCTGCCGGAAGCGGACGGCCGGCCGCGCTTCGCCCTCGAGGGGGCGGCACGCCTGCCGCTGATCGCCTACCACCCGCGCGGCCTGATCGACGCCGCCATTCGCGCCCACCTGGCCCGCCTCGGCGAGACGCCGGACTTCAGCATCCTCAACGAGAGCATCCAGAGCGGCAATATCCGCGAGCTGGTCGCCCTGGGCTACGGCATCGGCTGGCTGCCCGAGCGCGCCGTGCGCCAGGCACTCACCGCCGGCACCCTGGTGCCCGCCGGGGGTGAGCGCTGGCAGGTGCCCTTGGAGATTCGCCTCTACCGCCGGGCCGACGACACCCACTCGGCACTGGACGCCTTCTGGGAGAGCCTCTTGCCGACCACGCCCGCCTGACAGCACCGACTCGGAGACCCAGCATGCCCCCCGACTTCGACACCCTTCATGCAGGCCACCTGGACGCCCTCGAGAGCGCCTACGCCGCCACACTAGCCCGCCACGATCTGGACGGCGTGCTGCTCTACAGCGGTCACCCGCATTACCACTTCGCCGACGATCAGGCGGCGAGCTTCGCCACCTACGCCCACCTCCTGCACTGGGTGCCGATGCCGGGGCTCGCCCACTGCTGGCTGCTGATCCGCCCCGGCGAGCGCCCGAGGCTCTATTTCCATGCCCCCGACGACTTCTGGCACCGGCCCGCCCGCCTGCCCGACGAGGCCTGGGTCGATCGCTTCGTGATCGAAAAAGGGCGTTTCGAGCAGCCCCCGACCCTGCCCGCCGGTCGCTACGCGATACTTGGCGAGGTAGCCCCCGAGATCGCCGCCTCCCTCGGCGCAGCGCTCAATCCGCCGAGGCTCACCGCCGAGTTGGACGAGGGGCGGGTGCGCAAGAGCGACTACGAGGTCGCGTGCCTGCGCGACGCCAATCGCCAGGCCATGGCCGGCCACCGGGCGGCCCGCGACGCCTTTCTCGACGGCCACGCAGCCGAGCTCGATATCCAGCTCGCCTATCTCGCCGCCTCGCGGCAGCGCGAGAGCGAGGTGCCCTACGGCAACATCGTGGGCCTCAACGCCCACGGGGGCGTACTGCACTACCAGCACTATGACACCGCCCCGCCGGCCCGGCGCCACAGCCTGCTGGTGGATGCGGGGCATCGCCATCGTGGCTACTGCGCCGACATCACCCGCAGTTGGGCCGGGCCCGACGCCGAGCCGCTCTTCGCCACGCTTATCGCTGGCATGACGGCGCTCAAAGACCGCCTGGTGGCGAGCCTGGCACCGGGCGTCTCCTTCGTCGCCCTGCACCAGCGCATGCATCGCGAACTGGCTGCGCTGCTGGTCGAGCACGGCCTGGTCGGCTGCAGCGCCGAGGCCGCCGTGGAAAACGGCATCACCCGCGCCTTCTGCCCCCACGGGCTCGGCCACCTGCTAGGCTTGCAGGTACATGACGTGGCCGGGCGGAGCGCCGCCGACGGCACCCCGCTGCCACCGCCAGAGGCCGACCCGGCGTTACGACTGACGCGTGAACTGGAAGCGGGAATGGTGGTCACCATAGAACCTGGATGTTATGTGATCCCGATGCTGCTGGCGCCGCTGCGGGAATCGTCGGTGGCCGCCGACATCGACTGGGCCAAGGTGGAACGACTGGCCTCCCATGGCGGCATCCGTATCGAGGACAACGTGCGGATCACCCGCCACGGCGCCGACAACCTGACGCCCGAGCCCTAAGCGCAGCGAGTGAACCCATCATGGCCGGCCACCTGCACATTGCCGATTTTCAGCCGCCTCGAGGGCTTGCCAATCCGCACGTGCAGACACTGCTGCCGCGCCTGCTGCCACGCCAGCGCCTTGCCCACCGTCGGGAGATCCTCGAGCTGCCCGACGGCGACTTCGTCGAACTCGCCTGGGCCCAGCCGGCGCCGCGCGACCTGCAGGCGCCGATCCTGGTGCTCTTCCACGGCCTGGAAGGCTCCCTTGCCTCTCCCTATGCGCGCTGGCTGCTGGGCACCGCTACTCGCCTCGGTTGGCGCGCCGTGCTCATGCACTTCCGCGGCTGCGGCACCCAGCCCAATCGCCTGCCGCGCGCCTATCACAGCGGCGACACCGCGGACGCCTACTGGCTGATCGGCCAGCTGGCCCACCGCTATCCCCATGCGCTCAAGGTGGCCGTCGGCGTCTCGCTGGGCGGCAACATGCTGCTCAAGCTGGTCGCCGAGCAGGGCGGCGACGGACTGGATCTCGCCGGCGCCATCGTGATCAGCGCCCCGCTCGACCTTGCCGCCAGTGCCGACAGCCTGCACCGAGGGTTCGCGCGGGTCTACGAGCGCCACCTGCTTCGCTCGCTCAAGGCCAAGGTGCGCCGCAAGCTGGCCGACGACGACTTTCCGCTCTCCCTCGACGCCCGTCAGCTGGCGGGCCTTCGCAGCCTGCGCGCCTATGACGACGCGGTCACCGCCCCCCTGCACGACTTCGACGACGCCGACGACTACTATCGTCGCGCCTCGGCGGGACGCCTGCTCGGCGAGATCGAGCTGCCGACCTTGATCCTGCATGCCGAGGACGACCCCTTCACATCCCGCGACCTCTTCACCCGGCTGCCGCCCCCCAGCGACGCCGTGCGCCTGGAGATCGCCCGCCACGGCGGTCACGTCGGCTTCCTCGAGGGGCGCCAGGGCCGCCTGCGTCCCTGGCTCTCTCGTCGCCTGGCCAAGGAGCTGACCGACTGGGCCACCCCTCCCGTGCCCTGTCAGCCGCGGGACAGTCGCCGCGTCAGATCGGACAGCTGACGCCCGTGCCCTTGAGGCCGCAGTAACCGAGGGGATTCTTGTGCAGGTACTGCTGATGGTACTCCTCGGCCGGGTAGAAGGCCTCGAGGGGCGCGATCTCGGTGGTGATGCGCCCCCGGCCCGCCCGGTCGAGGGCACGCTGGTAGGCATCGCGGCTGCGCTCGGCCACGTCCCGCTGCGCCTCGCGAGTGGTGTAGATCGCCGAACGGTACTGGCTGCCGACATCGTTGCCCTGGCGCATGCCCTGAGTGGGGTCGTGGGCCTCCCAGAACACCCGCAAGAGTTCCTCCAGCGCGAGCCGGGCGGGATCGAAGACCACGCGCACCACCTCGGCGTGGCCGGTCAGGCCGGTGCAGGTCTCCTCGTAGGTGGGGTTGGGCGTCACCCCGCCGGCATACCCCACCGCCGTGACGTAGACGCCCGGCAGCTCCCAGAAGAGACGCTCGGCGCCCCAGAAACAGCCCAGGCCGAGCACGATCTCTTCGTGCCCTTCGGGAAAGGGCGGCAGCATGGAGCGACCGGTGACGGCGTGCACGCCGCTGATCGACAGCGGTGACTCGCGCCCCGGCAGGGCGCGGGATGGGTCGATGATCATGGGCGTCTCCCTGTGTGGCGATGTCATGATGCAGTATGGAAGAAAGCCAGGGGGCCTTGCACGACGGTCCTTCAGCGCGACGAGTCGATCTCCGGCGGGTTGCCCGGTCGGCTGAAGGTGTACACCAGGTCGACCGCCTGCGCGGCTCCGGAAACCGCCTCCAGGTAGAGATTTCGCCACAGGGTGTAGCGCAGGGCCAGCTCGGCGATCGGCGAGAAGATCCCCACCCCGTAGCTGACGCGCAAGTCCTCGGTGAGATAGCCGCTGACCACCACCTGGCTGTCCTCGCCGCCGCCGGCGGTCTCGAGGCTGAGGTCGCCGATGCCGAAAGCCTGACCGATGGCGCCCACCGCGCCCCCGGTCTGCCCCACCGTCAGGCCGACCAGCGCCGAGGTCAGGGCCCCATCGGTGTCGCTGTCGCTGGGCGCTCGCCCGCGCAGAAGGTAGGAGAGCGCCCGCGCCTCGTCCATCGCCGGCTCGGCGAAGATGGTCAGGTTGGGCGCGGCGGCAAACCCCTCGACGCGCAAGCCGGCGACCACGCCATCCTCGGTGACCTCGGGATTGCGGATCGCCTCGAAGTCGAGCAGCGGCTGATCGGGCGGCCCGCTGAACAGCAGCGCGCCCTGGCGGATGAGCAGGTCCTGACCGAAGGCGCGGAAACGCCCGTCGGTCAGGTTGACGTCGCCGAAGAGTTGCACCGGGCCGTTCTGCTGGCGCACCTCGAGGGTGCCATCCAGGCCGGAGCTGAGCCCGTAGGCCTCGAGCTCCATGTCGGGGCCGAGGCGCAGGTCGATCTGGACGTCCACCGCCATGCCCGCCTCGTTGAGCGCTGCGGCGGTGGTGGCGTCGGCGCCATCCGCCGCCTGTGCTGCCTCGCGGCGGCGGGCGTCTTCACGCTCGGTGATGATCACCTCGTCGGGGCTGGGGCTCACCGCGGCCTCGGGCCGCTGGCCGACCTCGAGTCGCGCCCAGGGCACCTGCACCTGGCCGCGTACCTGCAGCAGTCCCGGGTCGATGCGCACGCGCATGTCCGGGGCCACGCGCAACCGACCAAACGCTGGCAGAGCAACCAGCAGGGGCTCCGCGGTGCCGTCGAGGGCGATGTCCAGCTCCCAGTCATCGGGGGCCGGCCAGGCGGCATCGCCGCCGATGGCCAGCCGCCCCTCCTCGGCGGCCAGGAAACCGTCGATGCGCGCATTGTCCCCGGCGAAATCGACCCGCAGCTCGCCGTCCCGCACCACCACCGGGACGTCGGCGCCGCTCACCTGCAACCCGGCCAGCGACACCTGGCCATCGAGGCTCGGCGCTTCCCGGTTCCCGGCGATCGTCACGTCGCCCTCCAGCGTTCCCTCCAGGGTCTCGAGGCCCACCACCAGGGTACGATAGCGCGACAGCTGGAGGTCATCGAGGCGCAGCTCGCCCTCCAGGCGCCCTGCCTCCAGCGGCTCGGCAATCGCCAGGGTCAGCGCCACGCGGCCCGATTCGGCCAGGCCCAGGGTCAGGTCCAGGTCGGCGCGATCCGCGGTTGCCTCCAGGGTGGCGTCGAGGCGCGAGGCGGGCAGCTCCCAGGGCTGGCCGTAGGCGTCCTCCCCGGTCACCGCGACACGGCTCGCCAGCTCGGCAGTGGCCTGCCAGTCGGCGCCGCCGCCTTGCCACTCGGCCATCAGGGTCAGGCCGCTCTCGCCTTCCACCTGCCAGGTCTCGGGCAGCCAGGTCTCGATCAGGCCCATGGGCAGCTCACGCAACGACAGCGCCGCCCGGCCCTGCTCGGCACTGGCGGTCATGGCCTCGTCGAGGCACAACTGCCCGCCCTGGTCGCGGCGCAGGCAGAAGGGCTGCACCTGGCCCTGCGCTTGCGGCAGGTTGATCTCGAAGGCCAGGGCCTCTGCCAGGGCCAGGTCGCCGTAGTCGCTGGCGACGTTCAGCGGATCGAGCGTGCCGCGGTAGCGCTGGCGATCCTCCGAGAGCCCGCCCGCCAGGCGCAGGGCGGCGGTACTCACCGGCAGCCCCTCGCCGCCGCTGACGTCGAGCGTCAGGCGATGGTCGGAGAGGCGACCCGCCAGCTCGAGGCGCAGCGACTCCAGCCGCTGACCGCCGGCAGCCACGCCACCGACGTCGAGGGCAAGGTCGAAGGCGGGGTCGTCGATGCCGCTGGCCTCCCCCGCCAGCCGCAGCGTCGTCACGCGATTCTCGGCGAAGGCGAGCCCCTCACCGTCCAGGGCCAGCTCAATTTGTGGCGACTCGAGGCTCCCCGAGGTGGTGAACTCGCCGCGCAGCGAGCCGCCCAGGGCCTCGTGCAGGGAGGCCAGCGCCGGCATGGCGATCTCGCCGCTCAGGTCGAGGGCCGTCTCGGCCACCTCGCCACTGGCAGTCAGGCGGTTGTCGCCCTGGCGGAAATCGAAGCGCTCGATCTGCCAACGCATGTCGCTGTCGCCGGAGAGCCTTGTCTGGAGCGACAGTGGCCGCTCGGCCAGCTCGCCCTCGATGGCCACCTCGGGTATCGACACCCGCCAGCCCGCCGCCGTCTGGCGAAAGCTCAGTTGGAGATCCCCGCTCAGCTGTCCCTGCACGGCCTCGGTGAAGCGCCCCGGGTCGATGTTGTCGAGGCGCAATCCGGCCTCGACCGCCAGGCCGTCGTCCCAGGCGACCTGGCCCCGACTCACTGCGGAGGCGCGCCCCAGAGTGAGCGACAGCGGCGTCCAGGCAAAGTGCGTGCGGTCACCGCTGCCCGAGAGTGCCACCCGGGTACGCGGGATCTGCGGCCCCTCGAGCTGGGTCGACAGTGACGCGCGGTAGTCGGTGAGGTTGCCCTCCAGGCGCAGCGCCAAGTCCTCGGCCAGATAGGGCTCGGCGCCGGCGGGTTCTGCCGCCTCCTCACTATCTGGGGTGACGGCGGAGGGGGACGGAAGCGGCCACTGCAGCAGCGGGCTGTCCAGCGAGGCGGTGAACGGCAGGGTCGGGTCCAGGGCATCGAGGCGGGCTTGCAGGTCGGCCTGGACGGGGCCGCGGGCGCGGAGCTGGGCCTCGAGCGCGGCCAGGCTGCCCTGCAGGTCGAGCGTCAGGCGTTCGCCGGCCAGCGCCGGGAAGCGTTCGGGCAACCACAGGGCGCTCTCCAGGCGCGCCTCGAGCGGATAGTCGTCGCGCAGCTCCACGCGGGCCGAGAGCCGTGCATCCACATCCCGGCTCGCCACTTCGAGGGGCGCCACCTCCAGGGTATGGTCGCTTGCCGAGAGCGTCAGGGCGAGACGCCGCACCTGGTAGTCGATGGGCCCCGTGAGGAGGATGTCCTCGACCACCAGTTCGGGCACCGAGATGTCCAGCGGAAAGGCAATGCTGGGCAGGGTCAGACGCTCCCGCTCCGCTGGTGGCGTGTCCGCAAGGCCCTCGAGTTCGGCGGCGGCCCCCGCCGGCAGCGGCGACTGGGCGGCTACGGTCGCGTCGATGGCTTCGGCGGTTAGACGGGGCCCCTCGTGTTCCGCCTGGCTGAGGGCCAGGCGCGCGCCGGCCGACAGCGGCAGGGCCAGGTGGAGCCCCGTCAGTCGCGTCGGCGACAGCGTCAGCGAGGAGGCCTCGGCCTCGGCCCCGGAAGTGAAGTCGTCGAAGTGCAGCTGGGTGCCGTCGGCGAGCCGGACAGACACATCGACGAGGCTGAGCTCGCGCAGCACCACGGGCAGCGGCAGTCGGATCTCGCCGGGCGCCTCGCCGGTGGGCTCGGGGCTGTCCGCCGCTTCTGCCTCGCTGCGACTCAGCCGTACCTGAGCCCCTTGGGCAGCGAGCCGGTCGAGGCATAGCCGCCCGCGCAGCAGGCAGTCCTCGGCCCAGGCCAGCTCGAACCGGTCGACAGCCACAGACGCCGGCCCTGCCTCGACACGCAGGCCATGCAGCACCAGGCGGTCGAGTGGCGCCCCCTCGGCGGCCTCGAGCTGGTAATAGCCGCGCTTGGCGCCCTCTTCCAGCAACAGCCCCGTGCCCCAGGGCGACAGGGCGAGGCCCAGCACCAGGAGCACGAGGCCCAGGCACCACAGCGGAAGGGCGATCGCCAGGCCCAGCAGGGCACGAATCAGGGCACGACTTCTCGCAAAACGACGCATCAGAATTCCGGACCTATGGCGAAGTGCAGGCGCCACGCATCCTCCTCGTCGTCGAAGGGGTGGGCGATGTCGACGCGGATCGGCCCCACCGGGGAGACCCAACGCACGCCGAGGCCGGCGCCGGTGTTGAGGGTCTCGGGCCACCAGTCGTCGAAGGCGTCGCCGGTATCGACGAAGGCCGCCGCCCACCAGTCACCGGTAACTCGCCGCTGGTACTCCAGGCTGGTCGTGAGCAGCTGCTCGCCGCCGCGCAACTCGCCCTCGGCGTTGCGCGGCGCCAGGCTCTCGTAGGCGTAGCCGCGCACGCTGCGGTCACCGCCAGTGAAAAAGCGCAGCGACGGTGGTATCTGCGAGAAGTCATCGGTCTGGATGGCCCCCATTCCGACACGGCCGACGAAACGGTTGTCGTCACCCAGCATACGGATCCACTCGGTGTCGCCGGTGAGACGCAGGAAATCCGCATCGGAACCCCACAGGGAGCTGGAGTACTCGATACCGAATCGCTGCCGGTCGCCCCAGGTGGGAAAGCGGGGGTTTCGGGTTCGGGTGCGCGACCAGCTGATGCCGGGGTAGTAGATGAGGACGCTGTCGGCCTCCCCCCCCTGGGTGAAGTCCTCGAAGGTGGCGCGCACAAAGAGCGTCTGCACCCAGCGATTCTCGAACTCCCAGCGCCGCGCGAACTCCACGGTGCTCTCGAGGGTCCGCGTGTCCTCGTTGTCGAGGTGGCGCAGGCCGTATTGCAGGCGGTACTGGTCGCGCAGGGGGTTATCCAGCGGCATCAGATAGGTTCCGGTGAAACGCTGTTCCGGCGCCGAGAGATAGAGGTCGTGATCGAGACTGTGCCCCAGCCGATTGATCCACGGCTGGTGCCAGGAGAAGCGCAGCCGTGGCCCCACGTCGGTGGCATAACCCACGCCGACCTCGAACTGGTGACGGTCGGCCGGCGTCACTACCACGTCGATGGGCATCTCGGGGGTTGCCGAGGCCGTCAGGCTGGTCACGGCCTCCAGGGCCGAGGCGGCGACGCGCGGCTCGAGGGAGGCCTCGCGCTCGCGATCCAGCCCCCCTTCCCCTTCGGTGGCCACGACCCGCCACCAGCCGAGCGTGGCGGGCGGGAGGGCGAGTTCGCGCTCGTCGTCCAGGCGGGGGCGCACGCTGATCGAGTCGAACCAGCCGGCCTGGCCCAGGCGCTGGGAGTAGACGGCCACGTCACCGGCGCGGTAGGGGTCGCCGGCACGAAAGGGGGCCATGCGCCGCAGCCGTGCCGGTTCGATGTGGCTGCCCCGTATAGCGACGTTGCCGAAGCGATAGCGGGGGCCGCTGTCGAGCGTCAGGTAGAGGCGCGCACTCTGGGCAAAGGGGCGCACTTCCATGCGCCGCTCGACGAAGCGCCAGTCGAAGTAGCCGCGCTCCAGGGAGAGACCCGCCAGGCGGCTGCGCATGCGATCCCAGGGGGCGTGGGCCAGGGGATCGCCCTCCGTAAGGGGGAAGTCGTCGAACACCTCGCGAAACGGCGGATCGTTCGCGGCGTCCCCGCTGAGGTTCAGCTCCAGCGTCTCGATGCGCACCTGGGGGCCGGGCTCGATGGTGAGCGCCACCTCGCGAGGCGGGTCGCTCTCCTCGAGCCGCGGCTCGATGGTGGGCTCATAGTAGCCATACACGCGCAGCGCCTCGCGGATTCGCCGCCGGATCTCGCCCACCAGCCGCTCGCGGCCATACTGCTCGGCCTCCAGGTCGCTCAGGTAGTAGCGCACGTTGTCCGCCGCTTCACCCTCGATCCCGTCGATGCGAGCCTCGAGGGCCGCTGCCCCCTGGGCCAGGCCCAGGCCCACGATCATGGCCCCCAGGCAGGCGATCACGCGTTTTACCATCATCTCGGATTCCCCGGCTGACTCCATCGGCGGGACGACCGGCGACCGGCCATGCAAGGTTACTGCCGCAGGGTTTCCAGCTCGGCGTTCAACGCCACCTGCGAACGACGCAGTTCGCGCAGCTCGGATTCGGCGGAGGCGAGACTCTCCTGCAGGTCAGCCAGTGCCGCGGCGTCGTCCTCTCGATTCTCGGCAAGCCCCGCGAGGCGCTCCTCGACGCCGGCGAACCGCTCGCTGAGTGTCTCGAGACGTTCCCGCGTCTCATCATCCCGCGACTCGAGGGTGTCCAGCGTCGCCTCGCGCTCGGCCAGCCGTGCCGCCTGCGCCTCGATCTGCTCGTCACGCCGCTCCCCCGCCGTTGCCAGCGTCTCGAGCCGTGTCGCCAGCACCTGGCGCCCCTCCTCGCCAGCGCGCTCGAGGGCATTCAGGGAGGCTCGCAGGGCGGCCATCAGCGCATCGCGGGTGGCTGCCTCCTGGTCGAGGGTATCGAGACGGCCGCCCAGGTCATCGAGGCGCGTCTCGAGCGCCGCGAGGCGTTCGGCGTCACCGCCGGCGCGCTGCTCGAGTTCGATCTCGAGTCCGGTGGTGCGCGCCTCGAGGGCGTCATTGCGCCCTTCCAGGGTGTCGAGTCGGGTTTCCAGATGCTCCAGCCAGTCGCCGCGGCCCTCCTGGGCATCGAAGCGGGCATGAACGTTGGACATCTCGCCGGCGAGGCGCTCCCAACGGGCATCGAGGCGCACCCGCTCCTGCCAACCGAACCAGGCCAGGGCACCGAGGCCCGCGATCAGCAGCAGCAACAGCAGATAGACCGGCCATAGCCGGGGCGCGGGTGCGGAAACACGACGGGCGCGCGACACGCTGGCCTCCGGGTCCGGTACGATGGGACGTCGCTCGGGGGGACGCGCTTCGGGCATGGCTAACTCCTTGTCACCGGGAACGACGGATGCCCGTCCATTGTACGCGGGGGGTTCGGCCTCGCGCACGCGGCCCTGTCAACGTCACGAACGCTGTTCGTCCGGATCGGCACGGCGGCCGATGCCGCGGTAGGTCAACCCCCAGCCCGCCACGTGCCGGGGGTCATAGATGTTGCGTCCGTCGAGCAGCAAGCGCTCGTTGAGCAGCCCCGCCAGGCGTCCCCAGTCCGGGTTCCAGTAGTGCTTCCACTCGGTGACCAGCATCAGGGCATCGGCGCCCTCGCAGGTCCGATAGGGGTCGCCGTCGAAAAGCGTCAGGCGCGGATGCTCTCCGAGCTCCGCACGCATTGCCGGCGTGGCGGCCGGGTCGTGGAGGCGCACATCGACGCCCTGGGCCCAGAGGGCGTGGAGCAGCGGGAGCACCGGGGAATGGTCGATACGTGCCGAGCCGGGCTTGAAGGCGGCGCCCCAGATCGCCAGGGTGCGGCCCTCCAGGCGACCGTGGAAGTGGGTCCACAGCTTGCGAAAGAGTGTCTCCTTCTTCTGCTCGTTGATGTCGAGCACCTGCTCGAGCAGCGCCGAGTGACGGCCGCTCGCCTCCTGCACGTCGGCCAGGCGCATCAGGTCGCGGGAGAAGTTGGGGCCGCCGAAGCCGCAGCCCGGGTAGAGGTACTCGTAGCCGATCCGCGAGTCGGCGCCCATGCCCTGGCGCACGTACTCGACGTCCACGCCCAGGGTGTCGGCGAGGCCCGCGATCTCGTTCATGTAGCTGATGCGGGTCGCCAGCATGCCAATGGTGGCGAGCTTGGTGAGCTCGGCGGCTCGCCGCGGCATGCGCTGGAAGACGTCGCGCCGACGGTTGAAGGCACGCAGCAGCTCGCGAACCTGGGATTCGGCCCAGTTGTCGTCACAGCCGAGCAGCCAGCGTCCGGGCCGGGTGAAGCTCTCCCAGGCACGCCCCTCCTCGAGGGTATCGACCAGGGCCACGGCGCGCGCCGCCTCGCCGAGGTTGCCTTCCAGCCGCTCGGTCTCGCCCACGGGAAAGGTGGAGTTGTTGACCAGCAGCAGCGGCCGGGAGCGGTCGCGCGTCACTTCGGCTACCAGCCCATCGGCATCGCCGCGCTGCTCGGGCGACAAGGCCAGCCACAGCACGTCGGCGGCACCCGGCTCGCGGGGCTCGCTGCCATCCACCGTGAGGGCGCCCTGCTCGCGCCCCTCTGCCAGGCGAGCCCGCAATTCCGGCTCCCGCGCGAGCCAGTCGGCGTGTTGCAGGGCCGACCAGGGCATGCTCTGGTGGGGCACCCAGTGCACTCGATGTCCGACCCAGGAGAGGGCTGCCGCCGCCGTGGCGGCGGCCAGCTCGCTACCGCGAATCTCGATGCGCATGGCGGTCACTCCGACCGCGCGTGGCGGGTGATCAGCTCGCGGAAGTCGGCACCGATCTCGGGGTGGCGACTGCCGTAGGCAAGGGTCGCCTCGAGGTAGCCCAGGGGGTTGCCGCAGTCGAAGGTCTGGCCGCGCATGCGCCAGGCGTCCACGCCGTCAGCGGCGCGGAGGGTGTCGATGGCATCGGTCAACTGGATCTCGTTGCCGGCTCCCGGCGGCGTCTCGGCCAGCAGCGGGAAGATGTGCCCGGGCAGCACGTAGCGGCCGATCACGGCCAGGTTGGAGGGCGCCGCCTCGCGCGCGGGCTTCTCGACCATTCCGGCCAGCGGTGCCGACTCTCCGGCCGCGGGCACCGCCTGCTCGGGCGCCACGATGCCGTACTGGTGAACGCGCTCCCAGGGCACCTCCTCGACCATCAGCTGGCTGAGCCCGGTGGCGTCGAAGGCGGCGATCATGCCCGCCAGGTCGTTGTGGGCAAGGCCGTAGTCGTCGACCAGAACGTCCGGCAGCAGCACGGCGAAGGGTTCGTCGTCACCGATCACCGGCCGGGCACAGAGCACCGCATGGCCAAGGCCCAGCGGCTCGGGCTGGCGAACGCTGATGATGTTGACGTCCTTGGGTACGATGCCGCGCACCGCCTCGAGCAGATCGTGCTTGCCCTTGGCCTCGAGGGTTGCTTCCAGCTCGAAATGCTTGTCGAAATGGTTCTCGATGGCGCTCTTGCTGGAGTGGGTGACAAGCACGATGTCGCGGATCCCGGCGGCGACGGCCTCCTCCACCACGTACTGGATGACGGGGCGGTCGACGATGGTGATCATCTCCTTGGGTATCGCCTTGGAAGCCGGCAAGCAGCGCGTACCCAAGCCGGCAACGGGAAGTACAGCCTTGCGAATCATGGAATCGTCCTTGTCGGGGGATCTCAAGGGGCGCGACCGCGCATTCGCGATCGGATCATGGGAATGCCGCGTCCGCTACGGGTACAATGCCGCCATGATACCGAAGGAGACGGCCGATGCTAATGGCGGTCGACCCATCACATGGAGAGCTCCCATGAGCGCTAGCGCCCCGCATTCCAACGTTGACCCCTCGGAGGTCGCCAAGTTCGAGTCCCTGGCCAGTCGCTGGTGGGACCCGGAGAGCGAATTCAAGCCGCTGCACGACATCAACCCCTTGCGCCTCGACTTCATCGATGCGCGCTGCGGCCTGGCCGGGCGCCGGGTCGTCGACGTGGGCTGCGGCGGCGGGCTGCTGGCCGAGGCCATGGCCCACCGCGGTGCCCGGGTAACCGGTATCGACATGGGCGAGGCCCCGCTCGGCGTGGCCCGCCTGCACGCTCAGGAGAGCGGCATCGAGGTCGACTACCGGCAGTCCAGCGCCGAGGCGATGGCCGAGGCGCACCCCGGCGAGTACGACGTGGTCACCTGCCTCGAGATGCTCGAGCACGTCCCCGACCCGGGCTCGGTCATTCGCGCCTGCGCGACCCTGGTCAAGCCGGGCGGCCACGTCTTCTTCTCCACGATCAACCGCAACCCCAAGGCCTACGCCCTGGCCATCCTGGGTGCCGAGTACCTGCTACGCATGCTGCCCCGCGGCACCCACGACTACGCCAGATTCATCCGCCCCTCGGAGCTGGCCGGCTGGTGTCGCGAGGCGGGACTCGAGGTACGCGAACAGAACGGGCTGGTCTACAACCCCCTGACCCATCGCTACCGGCTGTCGGCCAGCGACGTCTCGGTCAACTACCTGATGCATTGCCGACGGGAGCAGCCGTGATCCCGCACCCCGACGCCCTGCTCTTCGATCTCGATGGCACCCTGGTTGACACGGCGCCCGACCTGGCGCGCGCCACCAATGCCCTGCGCAGCCATCACGGCCTGGCTCCCCTGCCCTACTCCGAGATCCGCGCTCAGGTCTCCAACGGCGGCAGCGCCCTGGTGACCCTGGCGCTGGGCCTGGAGAAGGCGGCCGATGGCCATGACGCGGCCCGCGTCTTCCTGCTCGCTGCCTACGGCGAGGCCGTCGCCGTGGAGAGCCGGGTCTTCCCGCCGCTCGCCCAACTGCTGAGCGGATGGGAGGCAGCCGAACGCCCCTGGGGCATCGTCACCAACAAGCCTCGCGCCTATGCCGCTCCGCTGGTCGATGCCCTGGGGCTGAAGCCGGGGGTGCTGGTGTGTGCCGACGACCTGCCGGTGCGCAAGCCCGACCCGGCGCCGCTGCGACACGCCGCCGAGCGGCTTGGCCTGCCGGCCGAGCGCTGCTGGTACATCGGCGACCATCGCCGTGACATGGAGGCGGCGCGCCACGCCGGCATGGTCGGCGTGGCGGTGGGCTACGGCTACATCGAGGAAGGCGAGGACTACCATGATTGGCCCGCCGACCGCTGGTACGCCACCGGCGAGGCCCTGGTTGCCGCCCTGTTAGAAGACGCTTGACCTTCTTTAGGAAACAGAAAGTTAGCGCAAATCGGCGAGCGGGATGTAGCGCAAGGCGCCCGGAGCACAGCATCCTGAGCGTATGGAGTTATACGTGAGGAATGCGAGCATCCGGGCAACGCAGCGATTCGCACGCGCAGCCATTTGTTACCTAGGAGGCTGGGCGTCGAAGCGCTCGCCATTATGCCCCCGACTGTCGGGGCCCATCAGCCACAGGTAGGTCGGCAGGATCTCCTCGGGCGTGCGTAGCGTTTCCGGGTCTTCGCCGGGGTAGGCGGTGGCGCGCATGCGGGTGCGGGTGGCACCCGGATTGAGGCTGTTGACGCGGATATTGCCCAGGTGCTCCACCTCGTCGGCGAGCACCTCTATGAAGCCCTCGGTGGCGAACTTGGAGACGCTGTAGGCGCCCCAGTAAGCACGCCCCTTCCGCCCCACGCCGGAGGAGGTGAACACCACCGAGGCGTCCGGCGAGGTCTCCAGCAGGGGCAGCAGCGCCTGGGTCATCCAGATCGGTCCGTTGATGTTGACCTGCATCACCTGCTCCCACAGCGCCGGGTTGTACTGCGCGAAAGGCGTGATATTGCCCAGCAGGCCCGCGTTGTGCAGCAACCCGTCGAGGCGGCCGAACTCCTTGTCCAGGGTCTCGGCCATGTCGTGGTAGTCCTTGAGGGTGGCGCCCTCGAAGTTGAGGGGGAAGATCGCCGGCTGGGGCAGCCCCTCGGCTTCGATCTCGTCGTAGACCGTCTCCAGCTTGGAGAGCGTACGCCCCAACAGGACCACGGTGGCGCCGTGGCGCGCGAACGCCAGGGCGGCGGCGCGGCCGATACCGTCACCCGCCCCGGTAACCAGAATGATCCGTTCCTTGAGCAGGCCGGCCGGCGCCTGGTAGTCGATCTTGCAGTTCATGGCAGCTCCTTCTCGCGGGGACGGGCATCACAGCGACTGGCGCAGGAAATCCGTGGCAAGGCCGGCGGCACTGGTGTCGGGGTAATCGTCGCGGACCCGCTCGAGCAGCTCCCGGCTCGCTTCCGGCTCGCCCTGGCGCGCCTTGACCAGGCCCAGCTTGTAGAGCGCGTCGGGCAGCTTGCTGCTGTCGGGAAAGTCGTCGATCACCCGCCGGAAGGCGGCTTCCGCCTCGGCCAGGTTGGCCTCTGCCGAGTGCAGCTCCCCCAGCCAGTAGTAGCCGTTGGCGGTCAAGCTGCTGTCCGGGTGCTCGGCCACGAAACCTTCGAAGGCGCGGATCGCCTCCGCGAACTCGCGCGACTGCACGTGGGCGAAGGCGGCCTGGTAGGCGGCCTGGGTATCGGCGCTGGTACCGCTCGGCGACGGCGTTTCGGCGACTTGGCGCGCCGTCGCGTCATCGACCTCGGGGCTCGCTTCGATACCCGCACTCCCGGCCATCAGCCGCTCGTCGAGATCCAGGTACTGCTGCCGCGTCTGGCGACGCAGCTGCTCGAGCTGGTGGCGCAGTTCCTCGACCTGGCCACGCAGCTGGCGCAGCTGCTCCTCGTGCTGCTGCACTTGGTTGAAGATCACCAGGCTACCGCCGGCTTCCTCGCGGACCTCCGTCTGGTCGAGGAATGAGCGAGGCTGGTCGCGCAGGTCCTCCACCACCGGCCCCTGCTGGGCCATCACCGGCAACCATACGGACAGCGGGAGCAACAGGGCTCCCGCGCCGCACAGTCGTTTCAGACCGTGTTTCATGCATGACTCCATCGACGCTGGGCGCCGTAGCGATCAGTAGGCGAAGAGGACACGACGATTCTCGGCGTAGGCCTCGTCGTCGTGGCCGCCCACGGCCGGGCGCTCCTCGCCATAGCTGACCACCTCGACCTGCGACGGCGAGACGCCCTGCACCTCCAGGAAACGCCGCACGGCGCGCGCGCGACGCTCACCCAGCGCCATGTTGTACTCGCGGGTGCCGCGCTCGTCGGTATGCCCCTGGAGCACCACCTCGGCGCCGCCGTTGCCGCGCAGGTAGCGCGCATGGGCGGTGAGCACCGACTCGAACTCGGACTTGATGGTATCGCTGTCGAAGTCGAAGTAGATGGTGCGCACTTCGGGAATACGGCCGTCGGCTTGCTGGCCCACGCGCTCGCCATCGGTGCCGATACCGCTGCTGCTGACCTGGCCGGTCCCGGCGGTGCCGGTGCCTGTGCCTGTGCCGCTACGGCTGCCGTCCATGGTGCCGTCCTGGGTACCACCGGTGCTGGAGCAACCGGCAATGAGCGCCAGTGAGAAGGCAATGGCCAGGGTTCTGGCATGTGACTTGAGTTGCATCGTCAAAACTCCTTGAGTGGCCTATCAATTCAGAAACGGTGACCAGGCAGGCTCCCGCACATCACCCTGGGCCGAGGGCAGGCGGTAGGACGCACGCCCATCGGCGGACACGGCGCTCAACACCCCGCTGTCTCCCTGCCGGGTGGCGAAGATTACCATGGTCCCGTTGGGGGCAACACTGGGCGATTCATCCCAGCGCGTCTCGCTCAGGGTGACCAGGCGCCCCGACTCGAGATCCTGCCGCGCGACCTGGTAGCCGCTGCTGCTGCGGTGGATCAGGAAGATCGCCTCGCCGTCGGGGGCAAAGCGCCCGCGGGCGTTGTAGTTGCCGGTGAAGGTGAGGCGCTCCTGCTCGCCACTGGCCAGGTCGTGACGATAGATCTGCGGACCGCCGCTGCGATCGGAAGTGAACAGCAGGCTCCGCCCGTCCGGGGCCCAGTCCGGCTCGGTATCGATGCTGGAACTGTTGGTGATGCGCTCGACGCTGCGGTCGGCGATGGTCATCACGTAGATCTCCGGCTGGCCGTCCCGGGACAGCGACATGGCCAGGCGGCGCCCGTCCGGCGACCAGGCCGGTGCGCTGTTGAGGCCGTCGAAGGAGGAGACGCGGACGCGCTGGCCGGTTGCCAGATCCTGGACGTAGATGGCCGGCCGCTCCGTCTCGAAGGAGACATACGCCAGTTTCTGGCCATCGGGCGACCAGGCCGGCGAGAGGATGGGCAGGCGCGACTCCAGAACCTGCTGGCTGTTGTGGCCGTCGGCATCGGCCACATAGAGGCCGAACTGCTGATCGTCGCTCACTCCCTGGGCCGTGATGTAGGCGATGCGCGTGGAGAAGGCACCGCGAATGCCAGTGATCTCCTCGAACACCTGGTCGCTGATGAAGTGCGCGCCGCCACGCAGTTCGTTGCCCCCTGCGGTGACCGTCTCGCCGAGCAGGCGCCGTCCACCACTGACGTCCAGCAGCTCGTAGCGGATGCGGTAGCCGTCGTCAGCGCGACTCACTTCCCCCACGACCAGGTAGCGCACGTCCAGCGCCCGCCACTCGCCGTAGCGGACCCCATCGCTGCGTGAGGGGCGTTCGAACATGGCATCCCGGGCCAGGGGCGCGAAGAAGCCACTGCGCTCCAGGTCGTCGCTGACAATCTGGGCCACGTCCTCGGGCGGGGCCTCCCCCTCTGCGGCGAAGGGCACCACGGCAATGGGTGTTGCCTCGTCGCTGCCGCGGGTGATCTCGATGGTGAGGTCGGCCTGGGCCAGGGTGGCGAAACACAGCAGCACGGCACCCAGCCAGGCAGTCATCAGGGCTTTCATCAGCGGATATCCCCCGGTGTGAATCTCAGGTTGAACTCTCGGAAGCTGCGTTGCGCGTTGGCGGGCAGCTGGCGCAGCTCGTTGAAGGGCGCGGCGGCTTCCACGGCCTGTATCGCCGAGCGGTCGAAGGCGTTGTCACCGCTACCTTGGGTAATGGTAGCCGCGAACAGTTCACCCGAAGGCCCCAGACGAACCTGCACGATGGCCGTCAGGCCGTTGCCGGCGCCGGGCGGGATCACCCAGGCCTGCTCCACCGCCCGCCGTACCAGGTTGATGAAGCTGTTGGCCGCTTCACTGGCCTGATTGGCATTGGCCACCGCATCGGACTCGCCCTCGATGGCGCGGTCGAGCCCCTGGCTGGCCGCTTCGGCGGCCTGGCTCTGGCGCTCGGCTTCTTCCTCGCGGCGGCGTTGCTCCTCGGCCTGGCGCTGGCGTTCGGCTTCTTCCTCGCGGCGGCGTTGCTCCTCGGCCTGGCGCTGGCGCTCGGCTTCTTCCTCGCGGCGGCGTTGCTCCTCGGCCTGGCGCTGGCGTTCGGCTTCTTCCTCGCGGCGGCGTTGCTCCTCGGCCTGACGCTGGCGCTCA
>NZ_WHMA01000001.1:0-88967 GCF_010994375.1 Halomonas sp. NO4 | reverse complement strand
CTCCTCGGCCTGACGCTGGCGCTCGGCTTCTTCCTCGCGGCGGCGCTGCTCCTCGGCCTGACGCTGGCGTTCGGCCTCGGCTTCCTGCTGCTCGCGCAGCGCCGCCTGGCGTTCCGCCTCTTCGGCACGGCGCTGGGCCTCGGCTTCCGCCTGGCGACGTGCTTCCTCAAGTGCCTCGGCCTCCTCGGCGGCCTGTTCTTGCGCCTGACGCTGGCGTTCTGCTTCTTCGGCGGCCTGCTGCTCGGCTTCCGCCTCGGCGCGGGCCGCCTCTTCCTCCTCGGCCTGGCGCTGCGCCGCTGCCTCTTCTTCCTGGCGCGCCGCTGCCCGGGCACGCGCCTCCTCGGCGCGCTGGGCCTGGTCCGTCGCCGCCTCTGTGCTCACCAGGGTGGCCTGCACGATACCGTTGGACGGTGGCTCCGGGGTCGCCTCCGGCAGGCTCACCATGCTGATTACCACCGCCAGGACGTGCAGGCCGACGGCCAGTACCACCGGCAGGCCGTAACCAACGCGCTGATCGTGTCGAGCCATGGCGTCGTCTCGCTCCTCAGTCACTCGGCGGGGGCTCGGAGATCAGGCCCACGTTGGCCACGCCGGCGACCTGCAGGCTGCTCATCAGCGTCACGATCTGGCCATAGGGCACGTTGCGGTCGCCGCGCACCAGCACCGGGGTACCGGGCTGGCGCTCGAGCAGGATGATCACCCGATCGGTGAGCTCCTCCAACTCAAGGCGGCTTTCGTCCTCGCCAAGCATCAGGTGGTAGGCGCCCTCCCGGTCGACCGACACGATGATCGGCTCGTTGTCCTGCGATTGCTCGATGGGCTCGGAACTCACCTGGGGCAGCTCGACCTGCACGCCCTGGGTGAGCATGGGTGCGGTGATCATGAAGATCACCAGCAGCACCAGCATGACGTCGATGAAGGGCACGACGTTGATCTCGCCCATGGGCTTGCGGCGGCCGCCGCGGTTGAAAGGTCCATGCATGGGTGCGACTCCCTCAGGCGCTGGCGGATTCGCCGCGTCCCTGCAGGTTGCGGTGCAGGATGGAGTGGAACTCCTCGGCGAAGTCCTCGTACTTGCCCAGCAGACGGCCGGACTCGTTGGAGAGCCGGTTGTAGAAGATCACCGCGGGAATGGCAGCGAACAGGCCCATGGCGGTAGCGATCAGAGCCTCGGCGATCCAGGGGGCCACGGTGGCGAGCGTCGCCTGCTGGGCCATGGAGAGCGACTGGAAGGAGCCCATGATCCCCCAGACGGTGCCGAACAGGCCGATGTAGGGGCTGGCCGAGGCCACGGTGGCCAGAAACACCAGGTGCAGGTTGAGGCGCTCCTCCTCCCGCGACCAGGCCACCCGCATGCTGCGCTGCACCCCGTCGAGAATCGCCTCGGGGCTGCGGGTCTTGGTCAGCAGACGGTTGAATTCCCGGAAACCGGCGCGAAAGACGTGCTCGGCGCCCTGGGTCTCCTGTTCGGCCGGGGTCTCGCGATACAGTTCGTTGAGGTCGACGCCGGACCAGAAGCGCTCCTCGAAGGCCTGATGGGCCTTGCGCGCACGGCGCATGATGAAGGTGCGCTGAAAGATCACCACCCAGGAGAGCAGGGAGCCGATCACCAGGATCAGCATGACCAGCTGCACCACGGTGCTGGCGCTCATGATCAGGTGGGGAATGGACATGGAGTCGTTCACGGGCATCCTCGTCGGTCGTGCAATTATCCGTGGAAAGCCGCGGCAAGCGCCGGCGGCCATGGCGTTGGCTTGAGGCGGGCGGCATCCAGACAGGCGATGTCGACCCTGGCCTCGCACAAGGGTTCCCCGCGTCGCGTTACCGTCTGTGCAAACTGCAGGCGGCAACGGCCGTGCGACTGGACGGTCGCGCTGACCGTCAGGTCGTCGTCCAGCCGGGCGGGCTTGGCGTAGCGGCACTCGAGGCGATGCACCACCAGTTGGATGCCCGCGTCGAGAAGCGCGCGTTGGGTGAAGCCGCACTGGCGCAGCCACTCGCTGCGTGCCCGCTCCATGTATTTGAGGTAGTTGACGTAGTAGACGATGCCACCGGCATCGGTATCCTCGATATAGACGCGCACCGGCAGATGGAACTCGCTCACGGCCGCACCTCGCCGGGCGCATCCAGAGCCTGGTCGTGGACAGCCAGGCCGAAGTGCTGCCAGGCCTGGCGTGTCACCACCCGCCCGCGCGGGGTGCGCATCATCAGCCCTTGCTGGATCAGGTAGGGCTCGATGACATCCTCGATGGTGTCGCGCTCCTCGCCGATGGCCGCCGACAGCGAATCCACGCCCACCGGGCCGCCGTCGAACTTCTCGATCATCGCCAGCAGCAGGCGACGGTCCATGTGGTCGAGGCCATGGTGGTCAACATGCAGCATGTTGAGCGCCTGATCGGCGATGGCGGCATCGACGCGGCCGTTGCCGCGCACCTCGGCAAAGTCGCGCACCCGGCGCAGCAGGCGGTTGGCGATGCGCGGCGTGCCACGCGAGCGGCGGGCCACCTCGGTGGCTCCGGCAACGTCGGTCTCGACACCGAGCAGCCGCGCCGAGCGGCTGACGATCTCGGTGAGCTCGTCGGTGGCGTAGAACTCCAGACGCTGCACGATGCCGAAGCGGTCGCGCAGCGGCGAGGTCAGCAGGCCCGCCCGGGTGGTGGCTCCCACCAGGGTGAAGCGCGGCAGGTCGAGTTTGATGGAGCGCGCCGCGGGCCCCTCGCCGATGACGATATCGAGCTGGAAGTCCTCCATCGCCGGGTAGAGGATCTCCTCCACCACCGGCGAGAGGCGGTGGATCTCGTCGATGAAGAGCACATCGCCGGGCTGCAGGTTGGTGAGCATGGCGGCCAGATCGCCGGCACGCTCCAGCACCGGGCCGGAGGTCGACTTCAGTCCCACCCCCATCTCGGTGGCGATGATGTTGGCGAGCGTGGTCTTGCCGAGCCCCGGCGGGCCGAACACCAGGGTATGGTCAAGGCTCTCGTCCCGCCCCCGGGCGGCGCTGATGAAGATGTCCAGCTGCTCGCGCACACGCGGCTGGCCGATGTACTCGGCCAGCCGCTTGGGCCGGATGGCGTAATCGATGCGGCTCTCGCCCTCGCGCTCGTCGGCGGCAATCAGTCGATCGTTGTCAATCATGCCACTCCTCGCCGTCTCGACCGTCGGCTCGCATCTCGGGTCTCCCGGGGCTCGTCATCTTGCTCAACCTGCCAGCCGACGCGTCAGCGCCGCCTTGATCATGGCCTCGGTGGACAGTCCCTCGTCCACGTCCGCCAGCATCTTCGTCGCCTCGGCCGGCTTGTAGCCCAGGCTGACCAGCGCGGCTTCGGCATCGGCCAGCGGATCCTGCCGCGCCGCGGCAGCGCTGGCTCCGGCGGCGCCCGCAGGGGCGAACGCCGCGGCGTCGCTCCGCTCCCAGTGGGGAAAGCGGTCGCGCATCTCGATGATCAGCCGCTCGGCGGTCTTCTTGCCTACGCCGGGCAGGCGCGTGAGCGCCTTGGCGTCGTCATCCATCACGCAGTGCATGAAAGCCGTCTCGTCCATGCCCGAGAGGATCGCCAGGGCGAGCTTGGGGCCGATGCCGTTGACGCGAATCAGCGCCCGGAACAGGGCGCGCTCCTGCTCGCGGGCGAAGCCGTAGAGCAGGTGGGCGTCGTCGCGCACCACCAGATGGGTATAGAGCGACACGCCTTCGCCGACACCGGGCAGCGTCACCAGGGTGGTCATCGAGGCCTCGAGCTCGTAACCGACACCGGCCACATCCACCACCAGCCAGGGGGGCTGCTTGTCGAGAAGGGTGCCACGCAGGCGTCCTATCATGGGCAGGGTTCCTGTTGCTTGGCAGGCCGGCTCCGTGTGGGCGGTGGCGCGGCGCGCCATGTGCTTGCCATGGCGCCACTATACTGGCCGCCCGGGCGGCTGGCCAGCCCTCCTCAAACAGCGTTCGCGAACCGTCATGGTCGCCCGACAGCATCGCCGTCAGGGTTGAAAATCACGCCACGACGTGCCCCGCCGCCGTCGACGATGGCCACCGAAACTGCCGGCGGTGAGCAGACCCTGGCGCGCATGGGCGTGGGTCAGGGCAATGGCCAGGGCATCGGCCGCATCGGCCTGGGGCGTGCCGTCCAGGCCCAGGATGGCGGTCACCATGTGCTGCACCTGGGCCTTGTCGGCACTGCCGGTGCCGGCGACCGCCTGCTTGATCTGCCGCGGGCCGTACTCGCTGACCGGCAGGCCATGGTTGGCCGCGCAGACGATAGCGGTACCCCGGGCCTGGCCGAGTTTGAGCGCCGAGTCCGCGTTCTTCGACATGAACACCTGCTCGATGGCGAACTCACCGGGTGCATGCACGGCGATCAGCTCGCTGATACCGGCATAAATCTGGGCCAGCTTCTGGGCCAGGTCATCTGCCTGGATGCGAATGCAGCCGCTCGCCACGTAGCGCGGCGTCGTCGTGGAGGCGTCCAGCACGCCGTAGCCGGTGAGGCGCGAGCCGGGGTCGATGCCCAGAATCAGCACGACGGCCACTCAGGCGAGTGCATCGAGCACCTCGTCGTCGAAGGAGGCGTTGGTATAGACGTTCTGGACGTCATCCAGGTCCTCGAGCCGGTCGATCAGCCGGATCACCTGGTGCGCGAGCTCGGCGTCGGCGATCGGCGTGTAGGTATCGGGGTAGAGCCCCACCTCGCTCTGCTCCGACTCGATGCCCGCCGCCAGCAGGGCGTCCTTGACCCGCCCGAAGGCCTCGGGGGTAGTGACCACCTCGAGGCGCCCGTCATCGCGCGTCTCGATCTCCTCGGGCTCCGCTTCCAGGGTGGCCTCCATGGCGGTCTCCTCGGCCACGCCCTCGGGCAGCAGCAATCGCCCCTGCTTGTGGAACAGGAAGGCCACCGAACCGCTGGTGCCGAGATTGCCGCCGTATTTGTTGAAGGCGTGGCGGACGTCGGAAACGGTGCGATTGCGATTGTCGGTCATGCACTCCACGAGGATGGCTACCCCTTCCGGGCCATAGCCCTCGTAGACACACTCCTCCATGGCGTCACCATCGGTGTTGCCGGCGCCCCGGTCGACGGCGCGCTGGATGGTGTCCTTGGTCATGTTGTTGGCCAGGGCCTTGTCGATGGCGGCGCGCAGCCGGGGATTGTCGGCGGGGTCCGGCCCGCCCTGGCGCGCCGCCACGTTGAGCTCACGGATCAGCTTGGAAAAGATCTTGCCGCGCTTGGCGTCCTGGGCCGCCTTGCGGTGCTTGATGTTGGCCCACTTGCTGTGGCCTGCCATCGCATCCTCCGGGTCGCGTGGATTCGAGACGACACCGGCGCCCTGGGGCGCCGGTGACAGGACAAGAAAGACGGCGGCGCCCTACTCGCCGGCGGTTTCCGCCTTGGCCTTCTGGCTCAGGCGAATGTTGAGCTCGCGCAGCTGATCGCTGGTCACCACGCCCGGCGCGTCGGTCATCAGACAGGCGGCGCTCTGGGTCTTGGGGAAGGCGATCACTTCGCGGATGGTGCGCGCGCCGGCCATCAGCATCACTAGGCGATCGAGGCCGAAGGCCAGACCACCGTGGGGCGGCGCCCCGTACTGCAGGGCATCGAGCAGGAAGCCGAACTTCTCGCGGGCTTCCGTCTCGTCGATGCCGAGAATCTCGAACACCGTGTTCTGCATGGCTTGGTCGTGGATACGGATGGAGCCGCCGCCCAGCTCGGTGCCGTTGAGCACCATGTCGTAGGCACGCGACAGCGCCGCGGCGGGATCGGCCTTGAGCGCCTCGGGGCTGCACGAGGGCGAGGTGAAGGGGTGGTGGAGCGGGCTCAGGCTGCCGTCGTCCTCCTCCTCGAACATCGGGAAGTCCACCACCCACAGCGGGGCCCACGCCTGGGTGTAGAGGTCGAGATCCTCACCGAGCTTGACGCGCAGCGCGCCGATCGCCTCGTTGACGGTGCGCGCCTTGTCGGCCCCGAAGAAGATGATGTCGCCATCCTCGGCCCCCACGCGATCGAGCAGTGCCTCGACCACGTTCTCCATGAACTTGACGATGGGCGACTGCAGGCCCTCGAGGCCCTTGGCGCGCTCGTTGACCTTGATCCAGGCCAGGCCCTTGGCGCCGTAGATACCCACGAACTTGGTGTAGTCGTCGATCTCCTTGCGCGACAGCTTGGCACCGCCCGGCACCTTGAGCGCGGCCACGCGACCGTCCTCGGCGTTGGCCGGGCCGGAAAAGACCTTGAAGTCCACCTGCTGCATCAGATCGTCGACGTCGGTGAGCTCCAGCGGGATGCGCAGGTCCGGCTTGTCGGAGCCGTATCGGTTCATAGCCTCGGCCCAGCTCATGCGCGGGAACTCGGGCAGTTCAACGGCCAGCACCTCCTGGAAGAGCCGGCGAACCATCGCCTCGGTGATCCGCATGATGTCGTCCTCCTCGACAAAGGAGGCCTCCAGGTCGATCTGCGTGAATTCCGGCTGACGGTCGGCACGCAGGTCCTCGTCACGGAAGCACTTGGCGATCTGGTAGTAGCGGTCGAAGCCGGCCACCATCAGCAGCTGCTTGAACAACTGCGGCGACTGGGGCAGCGCGAAGAAGCTGCCGGCATGGGTGCGGCTCGGCACCAGGTAGTCGCGAGCCCCCTCCGGGGTGGCACGGGTGAGGATCGGGGTCTCGATGTCGAGAAAGCCCTCGCCCTCGAGGAAAGCACGCACGCTGTGGGATATGCGCGAGCGCAGGCGCAGCTTGTCGATCATGTCGGGGCGGCGCAGGTCGATATAGCGGTACTTGAGGCGGACCTCCTCGCCTACCTTACCGTGCTCGTCGAGCTGGAAAGGGGGTGTGGCGGCGGTGTTGAGGACTTCCACGTCCTTGGCCAGTACCTCGATCAGGCCGGTGGGCATGTTGGGGTTCTGGGTCCCCTCGGGACGCAGGCGCACGCGGCCCTGGATGCGCAGCACGTACTCGCTGCGGGCGCGGTCGGCATTGGCGAAGGCCTCGGCGGTGTCGGGGTCGACCACGACCTGGGCGATACCGTCGCGGTCGCGCATGTCGAGGAAGATCACGCCCCCGTGGTCACGGCGGCGATGAACCCAGCCGCACAGGGTGACCGTCTGGTCCACCAGGGTCTCGTTGAGCTGGCCGCAATAATGGCTGCGCATGTCGTATCCTGTGTTCTCGCGTTGTCGAAAAGGTTGTAGGTCGCTCGGCGCCGGGCCTCAGGCCGCGGCGCCGTCCTTGGCCGGGGTCTTGCCGCTGGCCGGTGCATCGCTGGCGCCGCCGCCGTCGCCGGCCAGGTTCTTCTTGCTGCCGGACTTGAAATCGGTCTCGTACCAGCCGCCTCCGGCGAGGCGGAAGCCGGCGGCGGAGATGAGACGACCGAGTTCGGGAGCCTGGCAGGCGGGACAGTCGGTCAACGGAGCGGCACTGACCTTCTGGAGCTTCTCCAGACGATGACCGCAGGCCTTGCACTGATATTCGTAGATGGGCATGGTTTTTCTCACTCTGGTTCGACAGCGCAACCACCGGCGAAGATATAGGGCCGGACTCGACACTTTCCAAGCCTGCCATCAAAGCCCGATAGTATAGCGTGACAGCGGGGGCCTGTCCCAGCCCCGCACCTGACCTGACAACCCCGCCGCGATAACAAGGAAACCGCCATGAAAGCTGTGATTCTCGACGCCGCCAGCCTGGGCCCCGATGTCGACCTTTCGCCCATCCGCGATCAGGTGGACCGCCTCGACGTGCACGACCTGAGTACCACCGCGGAGAGCCGCGAGCGGCTTTCCGGCGCCAAGGTGGCCATCGTCAACAAGGTAGTGCTGGACGCGCCGACCCTGGAAGCACTCCCCGAGCTCGAGCTGATCTGCGTGCTCGCCACCGGCACCAACAACATCGACATGGCCGCGGCCGAGCGACTGGGCATTACGGTCAAGAACGTCACCGCCTACGGTACTGCCAGCGTGGCGCAGCACACCCTGATGCTGATGCTGGCCCTGGCCAACCGCCTGCCGCTCTATCAGCGCGACGTGGCGGCCGGCCGCTGGGGGGAATCGCCCTTCTTCTGCCGCATGGACCACCGCACCCTGCAGCTCGAGGGCAAGCAGCTGGCGATCGTCGGCCAGGGCGAGCTGGGCAAGCGCGTCGGCAAGCTCGCCGAGGCCTTCGGCATGAACGTTACCTACGCCGCCCGCCCGGGCAACGAGGCGGCCGACGCCCGGCCGGGCATCGACACGCTCGCCCCCGAGGCCGACGTCATCAGCCTGCACTGCCCGCTCACCGAGGCCACGCGGCACCTGTTCGACGCCGATCGCCTGGCCACTCTCAAGCCGGATGCCCTGCTGATCAACTGCGCCCGAGGCGGTATCATCGACGAGGAAGCGGCACTGGCCGCACTGCGCAGCGGCCGTCTGGGCGGTCTGGGCGTCGATGTCCTGCCGACGGAACCCCCGCGTGACGGACACCCCCTGATCGACGCCTTGGCGGAGCCGCTCAACCTGATCGTCACGCCCCACAGCGCCTGGATCACCCCTGAGGCGCGCCAGAACGTGGTGGCATTGACGGCCGACAACCTGCGCCACTTCTATCGAGGCTGACCCCCCTCCCCTGTTGCTTTCTGTTGTTAGGGTGTGAGGAGGGATTTATGGAAAAGTAGATAACGGTATAAGTCCTTATTGAAGCCCATCGAGGTTGCAGCCAACGTTGCCCCCCTCGATACTCGAAACAGCACGCCAATCAACCACGGAATGGGCCATGCTGCACAACATCGGGTCGATCAACCTCGACCATGTCTATCGAGTCCCGCACCTGGTGCGGCCGGGCGAGACGCTGGCCAGCCACGACTACCATGTCGGCCTCGGGGGCAAGGGCGCCAACCAATCACTGGCCATGGCACTGGCCGGCGGCGAGGTGTCCCACTGGGGGCGCATCGGCCGCCAGGATGCCTGGGCGCGCGACATCCTCGCCCGGGCCGGCGTCAACGTCACCTTTACCGAGCTGGTCGATGCCCCCAGCGGGCACGCCATCATCCAGGTCGACGATCACGGCGAGAACGCCATCCTTCTCTTCCCCGGCGCCAACCACGGCTTCACGGCAACCGACATCGACGCGCTGTTCGACGCCTGCGAACCCGGCGACTGGATTCTCACCCAGAACGAATGCAGCGCCCTGCCCGATCTATTCTCTCGGGCTCGCCAGGATGGCGTGCGCCTCGCTTTCAACCCGGCACCCATGAGCGATGCCATCACCCAGCTGCCGTTGACCGCCTGCGACCTGCTGTTCGTCAACCGCGGTGAAGCCGCCTGGCTGGCCGGCGTGGAAGAAGGCGTGCCCGCCGAGCAGCTGCTCGCGGCCCTGCATGAGCGCCTGCCGGAGACCGCCACCGTACTGACGCTGGGCAACGACGGCGCCTGGTACCAGCACGGGACCACCCGCCACCACCAGCCGGCGCTGGCGGTGGAAGCCGTCGACACCACCGCCGCGGGCGACTCCTTCATCGGATACTTTCTGGCCCGGCTACAGGCGGGCGACGCCCTGCCGCGCTGCCTGGAGGTTGCCGCCACCGCCGCAGCCCTCGGCGTCACGCGCCCCGGCGCCGCGGAGAGCATTCCCGGCCGCGCCGATGTCGAGCAAGCCCTGCGCTACGGCATTGGCGGCTGAGCGCCCAGCCCGTCACTTGCACCCACCCACGATCAAGGAGCCAACGTGTCGCATCCGATCATCTTCGATACCGACCCCGGCGTCGATGACGCCCAGGCCATCGCCATCGCCCTGCGTCATCCCGAGATCGAACTGCTCGGCCTGACCACCACCTACGGCAACGTCGACGTAGCCACTGCCACCCATAACGCCCTGCTACTCGCGCAACTGGCCGGACGCGACGACGTGCCGGTGGCTCAGGGCGCCGCCGGCCCGCTGGTCAAGGCACGCCATCCGGCGCCAGCGCATATCCACGGCGCCAACGGCCTGGGCGACATTACCCTGCCCGAGGTAACCGGCCAGGCGGATCCGCGCAGTGCCGCGCAGTTCATCGTCGACACCGTGAACGCCCGACCCGGTGAGGTGACCCTCGTTTCCGTGGGGCCGGTGGGCAATCTGGCCGCGGCATTGCAGCTCGACCCGGCGCTCACCGAGAAGGTCAAGCGCGTGGTGGTCATGGGCGGCTCGATCCGCGAGGGCGGCAACGTCACCCCGGTGGCCGAGGCCAACATGTTCAACGACCCCGACGCCGCATCGCGGGTGCTGACCGCCGGCTGGCCACTGACCCTGGTGGGCCTGGACGTCACCCACCGCTGCGTGCTCGATGAATCGCACATGGCGCGCATCGCCGTCGGCCAGGGCGAACTGGGCCGGGTGCTGGCCGGCAGCTACGCCTTCTACCGCGACTTCTATCGTGAATTCTTGGGCATCGACGGCTGCTGCCCCCACGACAGCTGCGCACTGGCCTGGCTGCTTCGCCCCGACCTCTTCACCACCGCCCCGGGGCACCTCAACGTGGTGACCCGCGGCGAGGCCGAGGGGCAGACCGTCTTCGCCCCCGAAGGTCGCGCCTTCATCGCGCCGCGCTGGTCGCAGACCCCGCTCGTCGAAGCCTGCCTGGAAGTGGATGGCGATGCCGTGGTGGAGTGGATCGCGGCCACGCTGGAGTAAGGGCCTGGCGTCACAGAGTGACGAAGGTATCCGGATCACGCGGCTCGAGGGGTTCGAACTCGACGTGGGTGACCTGGGCATTGGGTGGCCCCTGCCAGAGCCAGGTGGCCACCTGGTTGACGGCCTCCCCGTCGCCGCACAGCAACACCTCCACGCGGCCATCCGGCAGGTTCTTGGCATAGCCGGTGACGCCGTGCTGCAACGCCTGTTCCTGGGTGGCCCGGCGGAACCACACGCCCTGTACCTTGCCCGTGACCACGGCCTTGACGCAACGCTTGCTCATCGCAACACCTCCCTGATGGACTCGCCTCCCCGTTCTAGCATTCCCGCCGGCCGGGGACCAGGGTTCCCGGCCCTGCGCGAATGCTCTAAGCTTTAGCCAGGGCAGGTCATCGCCACAAGCACCGACCGCCCCGGGAAGCCCACCCCGCTTCCGACCGCCCTGACCGGGCACAACAACAACGTCCGTCCTCACAAGGGAGACACGCCATGCCGGTCTTTGACCACCCCGAGTTCGACCACCATCAGCAGATCGTCTTCGGCAGCGACGAGGCGAGCGGCCTGCGCGCCATCATCGCCATTCACGACACCCGCCGCGGCCCCGCCCTGGGCGGCCTGCGCATCTTCCCCTATGCTGGCGAAGCCGACGCCCTCACCGACGTACTGCGCCTCTCGCGGGGCATGACCTACAAGTCGGCACTGGCCGACCTGCCGCTGGGCGGCGGCAAGGCGGTGATCATCGCCGACCCGCGCCGCGACAAGACGCCCGAGCTGCTGCGTGCCATGGGGCGCCTGGTCGACTCGCTTGGCGGAGGCTACATCACCGCCGAGGACTCCGGCTCCAGCGAGGCGGACATGCGCCTGATTCGGGAGGCGACCCCCCACGTCAGCGGTCTGGGACGCCAACCGGGCGAATCCGGAGATCCCTCTCCCTTCACTGCCTGGGGCGTGTTCTGCGCGCTGACGAGTGCGGTGCACCACGGCCTGGGCCGCGATACCCTCGACGGCCTGCGCGTGGCCATCCAGGGCGTAGGGCACGTGGGAGCGCATCTCGCCCGCCACCTGCATGCGGCCGGTGCCAGCCTGGTGCTCACCGACGTCAATCGCGAGGCCCTTGCCCACCTCGCCGAGGAACTGGGCGCCGAGAAAGTCGCCCCGGATGCCATCTTCGACGCCGAGGTCGACCTCTTCGCCCCTTGCGCCATGGGCGCGGTGCTCAACGCCGAGGTCATCGACCGCCTGAAGGCCCGGGTCGTGTGCGGCGCTGCCAACAACCAGCTGGCCACCCCCGACATGGCCGAGCGCCTGCATGAGCGCGGCATTCTCTACGCCCCGGACTACGTGGCCAATGCCGGCGGCGTCATAGAGGTGGAGTGGCAGCAGCGTGGGCACTACACACGCGAGGCGGTGATGGCCCATGTCGAACGCATCCGCGATACCCTCGACGAGATCTTCGCCCGGGCCACGGCCGAGCAGATCAGTCCCGCCTCCATCGCCGACCAGCTGGCGCGCGAGCGACTCGCGAGCTAGGAGCGAAGCCGGGCGGCCATGCCGCCCGACTCAAGTGTCCAGCAGCTCACGACGCACCACTACCGCCGTGTTGCGCGGCACGATACGCTGCCCGCGCGCCAGCAGATGGCTGCGCGTCAGGGCGGCCCCGAAGAGCAAAATCAGCGAGCTGTAGTAGACCCACAGCAGGATCACCACCACTGAGCCCGCCGCCCCGTAGGTCGAGGCCGTGGCCGTGTAGGCGAGATAGGCCGCGATGAGACTGCGCCCGATCGTGAACAGCAGGGCCGTCACCACGGCACCCACCGCGACGTCGCGCCAACTCAGCACCACGTCGGGCAGGATCTTGAAGATCGTCGCGAAGAGCACCGAGATCATCGCCAGGGCAATGAGAAACTCTGCCCCCTGAGTGAGCGCCCCGACGAAGGGCAGCAGTTCGCCCGCCAGCTGCAGCAGCGCCCGCATCACCACGCCGAGCACCAGGGTCACCAGCAGGATCACCCCGATGGCCAGCACCACGGTCAGCGACAGCAGACGATTCTTGAGAAAGATGAGCAGGCTGTTGCTGCTCGGCCTCGCGGTGACGCCCCACAGGGTGTTCAGCGAGAATTGCAGCTGGGCAAATACCGCCGTCGCCCCCACCAGCAGCGCCCCGATGCCCAGCACGCTGGGCAACAGCCCGCTCTCCTCGATGCGCGAGGCCGCCACCGCCTGTTCGATGGCCAGCGCCGCCTCGCGGCCCAGGGTCCCCTGCAGCTGGGCGACGAGCTGGCCCTGCGCCGCCTCCTCGCCGAGCACCACGCCGATCACCGTGACGGCGATGATCACCGTCGGGGCCAGCGAGAAAAGCGTGTAGAACGCCAGCGAACCGGCATAGCTGAAGGCGTTGCGCTGTACCCAGTGCGCGGCGGCCTCGTGGACCACGCGATACCAGAAGCGTAGGAATTCCATGGCGGCTCTACTCCTTGTCGGTACGCCGGACGTGGCGGGTCAGAGCCCGGCGACGCGGCCAGGGTAGCGCATTGCAGCGGCCCGAGCTGCCCCCCATAATGGCCCACCCACGCCGCCGCGAAGGAATCGCCGATGCCTGACGACGCCCCGGAATTCGACTGCCTGGTCTTCATCGGCCGTTTCCAACCGCCGCATCTGGGCCATCTGGCGGTGATCCACGAGGCGTTGCGCCATGCAGGTCAAGTGATCGTGCTGGTGGGATCGGCCTGGCAGGCACGCTCGCTGCGCAACCCCTGGCGCTTCGACGAACGCCAGGCCATGCTGCGCGGCTGCTTCGACGAGGAGGAGAACGCGCGCCTGGCCATCGTGCCGCTGCTCGATGCGCTCTACAACAACGACGTCTGGGTGCGCGACGTGCAGCGCAAGGTACGCGACATCGCCGGTCCGTACCATGCGCGACTGCCGCGCATCGGCCTGATCGGCGCCAGCCGCGGTCAGTCCAGCTACTACCTGTCGCTGTTCCCGCAGTGGGAGTCGGTGAGCGTGCCGCTGGTCGAGGGGATCACCGCCAGCCAGATCCGCGAGCGCCTGTTCCGCTCCCCCTCCTCCGCGGCGGACTACCTGAGCACCGGCGCCACCCACGACCTGCCGCCCGGCGTGTGTGACGCCCTGCGCGACTTCGTCGACAGCGACGCCCACCGCCAGCTGCTGGAAGAGCAACAGCTGCTCGAGCAGTATCGCCAGGCGTGGGCCCAGGCCCCCTACCCGCCCATCTTCGTCACCGTCAATGCCGTGGTGGTCCAGTCGGGGCACGTGCTGCTGGTCAAGCGCACCGCCGCCCCTGGCAAAGGCCTCCTTGCGCTGCCCGGCGGCTTCATCAACCCGCATGAACGTCTGCTGGATGCCTGCCTTCGCGAACTGCGCGAGCGGGTACGACTCAAGGTGCCGGAGCCGGTGCTCAAGGGCTCGCTGCGCGGCCAGCGCCTGTTCGACGAGCCACACCGTAGCTGGCGTGGGCGCACCCTGGCCGAGGCCTTCTACTTCGCCCTGCGGCCCGACCAGCAGCTTCCCCGGCTCAAGCCGGTCAAGGGCGGCGATCACGCGCGCTGGGTGCCGCTGGCCGAGCTCGAACCGGAGGGCCTCTTCGAGGACCACTTCTTCATCATCCAGAACTTTCTCGGCCTGCCTGCCGATTTCAGCGGGACTTAAGCCTGCAGGAAGTCGCGAGGCAACTTCATCATCTGCCGCCACAGCTTCTCCACACCCGGCTTGTGCACCAGCGAGCAGCGGTAGAGACGAATCTCCAGCGGCACGTCCCACTGCTCGCCGCCGGCGCGCACCAGGCGCCCGCTGTTGAGTTCCTCACGGATACAGAAGTCGGGAATCCACGCGAGTCCCACGCCCTGCAGCACCATGCCTTTGAGGCCCTCGGCCATGGCGGTCTCGTAGACCGTGCGCAGGCGCAGGCGCAGCGGGTCGTTCTTGAGCAGCATGCGCACGCTGCGCCCCAGGAAGGCGCCCTGGGTATAGGCAAGGTAGGGAATCGGCACCTGGCTCTCGAGGCTGTAGCGCGGCGCGCCACGATCGTCCGGAAGGCTCACCGGTACCATCTTGACCTGGCCGATGGAGAAGGAGGGAAACACCTCGGCGTCGAGCTGCATGGTGGCGTACTGGTCATGGTAGGCGAGCATCAGGTCGCAGTTGCCTTCGCGCAGCACGTGGATCGCCTCACCCACGTTCATGGCCACCAGGCGCGTGGGTAGCTCGCCGAGCCCCTCCTGAAGCCGCGAGATCCACTGCGGATAGAAGCTCAGCGCCAGTGAATGCGCCGCCACGATGTCCAGCGCCTCGCGCGCCATGGAGAGCCCGCGCAGGTGGCCAAGGCACTCGTTGAGCTGCTCGACGAGGTTGCGCGCGGTGACCAGGAACAGCTGCCCCTCGGGAGTGAGGTTGACCGGCGTGGTGGAGCGGTCCACCAGGGTCACGCCCACCGCCTGCTCCAGCGAACGGATGCGCCGACTGAAGGCCGGCTGGGTAACATGGCGCTGGCGGGCGGAGGCGGAAAAGCTGCGGGTATTGGCCAGGGCGACGAAGTCTTCCAGCCATTTGGTCTCGAGGTTCACCGTGACTCCGATGACGGGCGTGGACAGGGGACGGGCAGCGCCCGGCGCGGCATCAAGCGCCGACTAATGTACCCCAGCGGCCAGACGAACCCAAGCGGCTACTGGATCGGTGAGGTCAGGTAGGCGGCACGCGACACCAGCTTGCGCCACAGCGGTCGGTTGCGGAGCTCGTCGTAGCCGATGCGCCGGCAGGCGGCGAAGTCGCGCTCGAGCATCAGGCGCACCTCGGCGGCGAAACGCCGGTCGGGAATGAAGGCGGTGATCTCGAAGTTGAGCCGGAAAGAGCGATTGTCCAGGTTCACCGTGCCCACACAGGCCGTACTGTCATCGATGAGCATCACCTTCTGATGCAGGAAACCCGGCTGGTAGCGGTATACCTTGACGCCGGCGCGCACCATTTCGGGCAGGAAGGCGAACGCCGAGAGAAACACCAGCAGGTGATCCGGATGTTCGGGGATCATGATGCGCACGTCCACCCCGCGCATGGCGGCGAGGCGCAGCGCATCCTGCACGCCCTGGTCGGGCACGAAGTAGGGGCTGGTCACCCACAGGCGCTCGTGGGCGCTGTGAATGGCATGCTGGACCAGCAGGCTCGCCGTCTCCTGGCGGTCCGCCGGTCCCGATGGAACGATCACCACGTTCTGCGACTCCGAGCAGACCACCTGCGGCTCCCAGTTGAGCCCGATCACCTCCCCCGTGGCCCAGTGCCAGTCCTCCCAGAACGCCTCCTGCAGCCCCAGCACACTGGGGCCGGTGAGTTTGAGATGGGTATCGCGCCACGGGCCATGGCGTGGATGCTGGCCGAGGTACTCCACACCCACGTTGAACCCGCCCAGCCAGCCTTCCCGACCGTCGACCACCAGCACCTTGCGGTGGTTGCGGAAATTGAGCTGAAAGCGGTGCTTGAAGCCCCGCGACGAGCGGAAGGCGCTGACCTGCACACCCGCCTCGGCCAGCTCACGCAGGTAACCCTCGGGAAGCTTGCGACTGCCCATTTCGTCATACAGAAAGTAGATGCGCACCCCGCGCTCCGCAGCGTGCAGCAGACGCGCCTGGAGCTCGAGCCCGAGGGCATCCTGGCGCACGATGAAGAACTGCACCAGCAGATAGTCCTCGGCGGACTCTATGCCGGCAAACAGGCTGTCGAAGGTCGCACGCCCATCGATCAGCAGCTCGGCCCGGTTGCCCCGTGTCAACGGCATCATGGCCAGCTGCTCCACGGCCCGCGAATCCGGGTCGCGGGCATCGGCCAGATAGGGATCGATCTGTTCGCGGTAGCGCGCCAGGACGCGGCGCAGCACGGTATCGCGCTCGCCACGCGCGGTGACGTAGCCGTAGAAGCGCGGCCGACCGAAGAACCAGTAGGCGGGCACCGCCAGGTAGGGAAAGGTGACCAGCGAGATGATCCAGGCCACGGCGCCCTGGGAGGTACGACTGGACATGAGCGCCATCACCGCCGAGACGACACCCAGCAGGTGCACGAGGAAAATGGCCAGGCCCATCAGCCAGGACGTCATGCGCGCTCCCTGTAACGCACTCCTAGAAAAAACAGCGTTCTACAGCATAACCAAACGTCAGCGGCCCCGCCAGATGACGGGGCCGCTCGCGGGGTGCCTCAGCGGAATCAGGCGCGCTCGGCGATGATCTCCTTCCACTTGGCCGGGCCGGTCTGGTGCACCGAGGTGCCCTGGCTGTCGACCGCCACGGTGACCGGCATGTCCTCCACCTCGAACTCGTAGATGGCCTCCATGCCCAAGTCCTCGAAGCCGACCACACGGGCCTGCTTGATCGCCTGGGCGACCAGGTAGGCGGAGCCACCCACCGCCATCAGGTAGACCGCCTGGTTGTCGCGAATCGCCTCGATGGCCGCCTCGCCGCGCTCGGCCTTGCCGACCATGCCCAGCAGGCCGGTCGCCTCGAGCATGGTGCGGGTGAACTTGTCCATGCGCGTCGCCGTCGTGGGGCCGGCCGGACCCACCACCTCGTCGCGTACCGGATCCACCGGGCCCACGTAGTAGATAAAGCGGCCCTTGAGGTCCACCGGCAGCGGCTCGCCCTTGGCGATCATGTCGACCATGCGCTTGTGGGCGGCGTCGCGGCCGGTGAGCAGCTTGCCGTTGAGCAGCAGGGTGTCGCCGGGATGCCAGCTGCGCACCTCCTCCGGCGTCACGCTGTCGAGGTCGACGCGCTTGACGTTGTCGCCCGCCTCGCGGGTGATCTCCGGCCAGTCCTCCAGCTTGGGCGCCAGCAGCGCGGCGGGGCCGGAGCCGTCCAGGGTGAAGTGGGCATGGCGGGTGGCCGCACAGTTGGGGATGATCGCCACCGGCTTGTTGGCGGCGTGGGTCGGGTAGTCCTTGACCTTGATGTCAAGCACCGTGGTCAGCCCGCCCAGGCCCTGGGCGCCGATGCCGCTCTTGTTGACCTTGTCGAAGAGCTCCAGGCGCAGCTCTTCGGCGCGATTGGACGCGCCGCGGGCCTGCAGCTCTTGAATGTCGATGGGATCGAGCAGCGCCTCCTTGGCAATTTCCATGGCCTTCTCGGCCGTGCCGCCGATGCCGATGCCCAGCATGCCGGGCGGGCACCAGCCGGCGCCCATCTTGGGCAGTTGCTCCATCACCCAGTCGACCACGCTGTCGGAAGGATTGAGCATGGCGAACTTGGACTTCGCCTCGCTGCCCCCGCCCTTGGCGGCCACATGCACCTCGACGGTGTCGCCGGGCACCAGCTTGTGGTGGATCACCGCCGGGGTGTTGTCCTTGGTGTTCTGGCGCTTGCCGTCGGGGTCGGCCAGCACCGAGGCGCGCAGGACGTTGTCGGGCAGTTGGTAGGCGCGGCGCACGCCCTCATTGATCATGTCGTCGAGGCTCATGTCCGCCTCGAAGCGCACGCTCATGCCCACATGAACGAAGACGGTGACGATGCCGGTGTCCTGGCAGATCGGGCGATGGCCGGTGGCGCACATCCGCGAATTGATCAGAATCTGAGCAATGGCATCCTTGGCCGCCGGGTTCTCCTCGCGCTCGTAGGCCGCCGCCATGGCGTCGATGAAGTCCTTGGGATGGTAGTAGGAGATGTACTGCAGGGCATCGGCGACGCTGTCGATCAGGTCGTCCTGGCGGATCACGGTCATGGGCAAGGAACTCCTTGGCATTGTCGGCATGCCCGCTCTCGAGGCGGCGTCACGGCCAGCGCGGCGGGCTCGAACGGAGGCGGATTATAGCGCACCTGCCGCCCTGCCGGCAGCGCCTTTCCACCAATGAAGGTGAGCCTGGTCTGAGCCGACGAAAGATAACGGTATAAACCAGGCCCGGCAGGCAGGAAGATGCAGGGTATCGGCGGCGCGGCGGATCTCGGGCCCCTCGGGCACCGTCAGACGGCTCCCAGAGTCAGCTGGCGCTCCTTGAGCTCATGCAGCCGGTCGCGAAGTCGCGCCGCCTCCTCGAACTCCAGGTTCTGGGCCGCCTCGTGCATGGCGTCCTCCACGCGGGTGAGCTCGCGGCGGAGTTGCTCGGGTGACAAATCGGCGGGGTCGTAGATCGCCGCGCCCTCTGCGACCTTGCGCTCGCTCTTGCGCCCCTTGCCCTTGCGTCCCGGCGCCTGGGCAGCCTCCATGATGTCGGCCACCGAGCGGGTGACGGTCTGCGGGGTGATGCCGTGCTCCTCGTTGTGGGCCCTCTGCTTGGCGCGACGCCGCTCGGTCTCGTCGATGGCGCGACGCATGGAGTCGGTCACCCTGTCGCCATAGAGGATCGCCTTGCCATGGGCGTTACGTGCCGCCCTCCCGATGGTCTGGATCAACGAGCGCTCGTTGCGCAGGAAGCCTTCCTTATCGGCATCGAGGATTGCCACCAGCGAGACCTCGGGAATGTCGAGGCCTTCGCGCAGCAAATTGATGCCCACCAGGACGTCGAACTGGCCCAGGCGCAGGTCGCGGATGATCTCCACCCGTTCCACGGTATCGATATCGGAGTGCAGGTAGCGCACGCGCACGTCGTGCTCGTCGAGGTATTCGGTGAGATCCTCGGCCATGCGCTTGGTGAGGGTAGTCACCAGCACCCGCTCGCCCACTTCGCTGCGCAGGCGAATCTCCGAAAGCAGGTCGTCGACCTGAGTCGAGGCCGGGCGAACCTCCAGTTCGGGGTCGAGCAGCCCGGTGGGACGCACCACCTGCTCCACCCGCTGCCCTTCGTGCTCGGCCTCGTAGGGGCCGGGCGTCGCCGAGACAAAGATCGTCTGGGGGCTGATGCGCTCCCACTCCTGGAAGGTCATGGGGCGGTTGTCCAGCGCCGACGGCAGGCGGAACCCGTACTCCACCAGCGTCTCCTTGCGCGAGCGGTCCCCCTTGTACATGCCGCCCACCTGGGGAACGCTGACGTGGGACTCGTCGATGAACAGCAGTGCATCGTCGGGCAGGTAGTCGAAGAAGGTGGGTGGCGGCTCGCCTGGATTGCGCCCCGAGAGGTAGCGCGAGTAGTTCTCGATGCCGTTGCAGTAGCCCAGTTCCAGCATCATCTCGATGTCGTAGAGGGTGCGCTGCTCCAGGCGCTGCGCCTCCACCAGCCGCTCGTGCTGCCTGAGCCACGCCAGGCGTTCGACCAGCTCCGCCTTGATGGCATCGATGGCCCCCAGGATGGTCTCGCGGGGCGTCACGTAGTGCGACTTGGGGTAGATGGTCATGCGCGGCACCTGGCCCCGCACCTCGCCGGTGAGCGGATCGAAGAGGCGGATCGAGTCGATCTCGTCGTCGAAGAGCTCGACGCGCACCGCCTCGTCCTCGGCATCGGCGGGATAGATGTCGATGACATCGCCGCGCACCCGGTAGGTGCCGCGCCGGAAGTCCATGTCGTTGCGGGTGTACTGCAGCTCCGCCAGGCGGCGCAGGAAGGTGCGCTGGTCGATCAGCTCGCCCCGGGTGAAGTGCAGGCGCATCTTGAGGTACTGGTCGGGGTCGCCCAGGCCATAGATCGCCGACACCGACACCACGATCAGGGCGTCGCGGCGCTCAAGCAGTGCCTTGGTGGCGGAAAGGCGCATCTGCTCGATGTGGTCGTTGATGGAGGCGTCCTTCTCGATGAAGGTGTCCGACGAGGGCACGTACGCCTCGGGCTGGTAGTAGTCGTAGTAGGAGACGAAATACTCCACGGCATTGTCGGGGAAGAACGACTTGAACTCGCCGTAGAGCTGGGCGGCCAGCGTCTTGTTGGGCGCCATGACGATGGTCGGGCGCTGCAGGCGCTCCACCAAGTTGGCCATGGTGAAGGTCTTGCCGGAGCCGGTGACACCGAGCAGGGTCTGGTGGGCGAGCCCGGCTTCCAGCCCGGTCACCAACCCGTCGATGGCCGTGGGCTGGTCGCCGGCGGGCTGGAATTTCGACTGCAGGCGAAACGGCTTGTTCATGACGTCTCCGTGGCCGGCTCAGCTGTGAGCCAGATCATCGGCGGTGCGGGTGGTGACCTCGACAGTGGCGCCGGTCATGAGGCGATGGATCGGGCACTTGTGGCTGATCTCCTCGAGCCGCGCCTGCTGCTCGGGGTCATCGATGCCGTGGAACGACATCACCACTTCGAGTCGATACACCCCCTTGCGTTCCTCGCTGTCGTCACGGTTGACTGTGACGCTGATGCCGTCGAGCGGCCACTTCTTGCGCTGGGCATACATCTGCGCGGTGATCGCCTTGCAGGCCCCCAGCGAGAGGTCGAAGTAGTCATGGGGGTCCGGTGCCGTGCCCTCACCGCCGTAGGCCTTGGGCACATCAACGTAGAGCTCGTCGAAGCCGTCGATCTCGACGCGCTGACGGAAGACGTGGTTGCGTTCGCTGGTGACCTGAATGGCCTTCTTCATGACGGGACCTCGGCTGGCTTATTCGACATCGATGGGCAGTTTGAGGGCACGCACCGCCCGGATCAGGTCGTCGTGGCGCACGCGCCCCTCGATCTCGGCACCGTGTCGGCCAACCTCGACACTCTCGACGCCGTCGAGCATCATCAACGCCGTGGTGATGCGGTTGATCTGCTCGGCGTCGGTAACGCCCTTGAAGGTGAGCGACTGGTAGGCCATGAACGAACTCCGGACTGCACGGATTGCAGGGAAAGGGGCAGTCTAGCATGGCGGTGACTGGCCGACAGCCGGTTGCAATTCCCGTCGAACGCCCGCATACCCATACAGCAACCGGTGATTTCCCCGAGATGACGAGACTGGAGCCCGAGGCATGAACGACTGGATTGACGCCTTGCACGGACATCGCACAAGCGACGACCGCGTGGCATTCGACGTCGACGACGCCACCCGGCTGGCGCTGGACGGCACCGTGGTGTGCCCGCTGGTGCACCTGGGCGTGATCGACGTGCACGGCGCCGATGCCGAACGCTTCCTGCAGGGCCAGGCCAGCGCCCAGGTCAGCCTGGCCAACGGCGAGTTTGCGCCGCTCACCGTCTTCTGCACCCCCAAAGGGCGCATGCTGGCCAACGCCCAGCTTCTGCGCGTGGCTCCGGACCACTATCGGCTCCTGCTGCATCGGGGGCTGGTGGCTCCCCTCGCCGACCACCTCGGCAAGTTCGCCGCCTTCTACAAGGCAGAGCTCGAGCCCCGCGACGACCTGGCCCTCATCGGCCTGATCGGCAAGGAAGCCGAGGCACTCGCTGAGGTGCGCCTCGACCTGGTGCCGCCGCCGGTGTGGCATCAGGCCGGGGACGCAGATGTCCAGTTGCTCACCCACCCGGGGCCGCGCCCCCGGCAGTTGGTCTGCCTGCCCGCGGAGCGCGCCGAGGCGGCCGTCACGCAACTTGCCTCCCAGGCCACCCTGGTGGGCAACGCCGCCTGGTGCCTGCATGACATCCAGGCAGGGCTCTACTGGCTGACACCGCATCACCGCGACGCCCTGCTGCCGCAGATGATCAACTGGGAAGCGCTGGGCGGCATCAGTTTCAAGAAGGGGTGCTACACGGGACAGGAGGTGGTGGCGCGCGCCCATTTCCGCGGCCAGGTGAAGAAGCGCCTGTTCCGCGCCCAGTTGGAGGGCGACAGCCTGCCCGCTCCCGGCGCCGCGGTGACGGACGCCAACGACAAGGCCCAGGGCGAGGTGCTCGCCGCCGAGCTCGACGCCTACGGCCAGGCGGAGATCCTGGCCGTGCTCAGCACCAAGGAGGAGATCGGTCCGCTTAGCGTCGACGGCCAGCGGCTCAAACCGCTGAAGTTGCCCTATGCGGTGGAACGACTGGACCCGGAAGAGCTGGCAGCCCGGTAAACCGAACTAAGCTTTGTCCGAAAAGTCGTCGAGCGATGGTCAGACAAGGCAAAAATCGGTGAAAAGACGGAGTTTACGTGGTGTAAATGAGTACTTTGAGCCGATTTTTAACGCCGTATGACCGAGCGCAGGCAGTTTCCAGACAAAGCGTAGTCCAGACCGAACACCCGCTTGGCCGTGGCAGTGCTATTCGCCGCCACCTGCCCCTCACTCTCACCGCGCAGCTTCGCCACCACGCGGCACACCTCGGTGATGCGCGCCGGTTCGTTACGCTGGCCTTGATAGCCGCACAGCGGCATGTCGGGGCTGTCGGTCTCGAGTACGAAGCCATCCTCGGGCAGGCGCTTGACCGCGCGCCACAGGCGCTGGGCGCGCTCGTAGGTGACCGCACCGCCCAGGCCGACGACGAAGCCGAGGTCGAGAAACTTCCACGCCTGATCCGGGGAGCCGGCAAAGGCGTGGATCAGCCCGCCGGCGGGGAGGTCGAGCTGACGCAGTCGCTTGGAGACCTGGTCGTTGGCATGCACGCAGTGGATCACTGCCGGCAGCTGGCGTGACTTGGCCAGGCGCAGCTGAGCGTTAAACAGTGCCCACTGGTCATCCAGCGTCTCCTCGAAGCGCGCGTCGATACCGCACTCTCCCAGCGCCTGCACTTCCGGATGTTCGTCGAGCATGCTGGCCAAGGCCTCGGCATCGCCCTCGCCATGTTCGTCCATGAAACAGGGATGCAGCCCCAAGCAGACGCTGACATCAGCCCGCGCTCCCAGCGCCAGCACGCCCGGCCAGCGCGCCCGGGTCGTGCCCGGCACCACGTAGTGGCCGACGCCCGTTGCCCTGGCCCGCTCGAGCACCGCCTCGCGGTCGGCGTCGAAGTCGGGAAAGTCCAGATGGCAGTGGGCGTCGATGAGCATAGGGGATCAGTGCTCCCGGGTGGGCTGGAAGCGGATCTCCGGCCAGCGCTCCTGGGTCATCTGCAGGTTGACCCGCGTCGGGGCGATATAGGTCAGGTAGCCGCCGCCATCGATGGCCAGGTTGGCGCTCGCCTTGCGCTTGAACTCCTCGAGCTTCTTGGCATCGTCGCAGTAGATCCAGCGCGCCGTATGGACGTTCACGCCCTCGTAGAGGCAGTCGACCTTGTACTCCTCCTTGAGGCGGTGGGCGACTACGTCGAACTGCAGCGTTCCCACGGCGCCGAGGATCAGGTCGTTGTTGTCCAGCGGCATGAACACCTGGGTGGCGCCCTCCTCGGAGAGCTGCTGCAGCCCCTTCTGCAGCGCCTTCATCTTCATCGGGTCCTTGAGGCGCACGCGCTTGAAGAGCTCCGGCGCGAAGTGCGGGATGCCGGTGAAGCGCATGGTCTCACCCTGGGTGAAGGTGTCGCCGATCTGGATTGTGCCGTGGTTGTGCAGGCCGATGATGTCGCCGGGCCAGGCCTCCTCCACGTGAGAGCGGTCGGAGGCCATGAAGGTGAGGGCATCGGCGATCTTGACGTCCTTGCCGATGCGCACGTGGCGCATCTTCATGTTCTTCTCGTACTTGCCCGAGCAGACGCGCAGGAAGGCGATACGGTCGCGATGGTTGGGGTCCATGTTGGCCTGGATCTTGAACACGAAGCCGGTAAAGCGACCGTCCTCCGCCTCCACGATGCGAGTGTCGGTCTCCCGCGGCTGGGGTGTCGGCGCGTATTCCACGAAGCCATCCAGCATCTCGCGCACCCCGAAGTTGCCCATGGCGGTGCCGAAATAGACCGGCGTCAGCTCGCCGCGACGGTAGGCGTCCAGATCGAATTCGTGGGAAGCCCCGCGCACCAGTTCCACCTCCATGCGCAGCTCCTCGGCGAGATCCTCACCGAGCACCTCATCGACTTCGGGGTTGTCGAGCCCCTCGATGCGCTTGTCCTCGGGAATCCGGCTGCCCTGCCCCTGGGTGTAGAGGTGAATCACGTCGTTGTAGAGGTGATAGACGCCCTTGAAGCGACGCCCCATGCCGATCGGCCAGGTCATGGGCGCACACTGGATATTGAGCACCTCTTCCACTTCGTCCATCACCTCGACGGGGTCGCGCACCTCGCGGTCGAGCTTGTTGACGAAGGTGAGGATCGGCGTGGTGCGCAGGCGGCAGACTTCCATCAGCTTGATGGTGCGCGCCTCGACGCCCTTGGCGCCGTCGATCACCATCAGCGCCGAGTCCACCGCAGTGAGGGTGCGGTAGGTATCCTCGGAGAAGTCCTCGTGGCCGGGAGTGTCGAGCAGGTTGACGATCCGCCCACCGTAGGGGAACTGCATCACCGAGGTGGTCACCGAGATGCCGCGCTCCTGCTCCATCTTCATCCAGTCGGAGGTGGCGTGGCGATCGTCGCGCTTGCTCTTCACCGAGCCGGCGAGCTGGATGGCGTTGCCGAACAGCAGCATCTTCTCGGTAATGGTGGTCTTGCCCGCGTCGGGGTGCGAGATAATCGCGAAGGTACGTCGCAGCCCGACTTCCCGGGCCAGGGTGGAGGAGTCCGCCATGGAGTTGCGTATCGCCGTCTGTGCGGTGCCGGCGATAGCCGGCACCCTGCGTGAATGGACCAGTGGCGGCATTCTAAGCCTTCACGGGCAGCAGTTGTAGGGCCGGCTGTGCCGTCGACAGGTTCAGGAGGAGGTGCGCTGGTGACGGAGACGCCGGCCGCCATGGAAGGCAGCGGTGCTTTTTTTCATCGCCGGCGGTCTCACACAAACTCGCTGCACAGCGCGAAGCATCACAGCTCATCGGCGATGGGAGACCACGTCTTGCCGCGGGTACGCAGCTTCAGCCCCAGGGTACGCTTGATCGGCTTGTCGCTCACGCGTAGGCGACAACGATGCTTGTGGCTCATATTTTGGCAAAAATGATCCACAAGATCTATTGTGGCTCACCGATGATCCTCAAAACGCCTCTGCCCCTTCGGCGATATTCAACAGCGCAGGAAAACACAGTACGGCGGCCCGGCGCCCGCTGGCTTCCATCAGGTCACGCAGTACCGACTCTCGGCGCAGAAGTGACAGGATACGCTTGGCCGTGCCTTCCGGAATGCCCGCGCTGGTCACGAAATCCGAGCTTTTGAAGATCGGCCGCTCGAAGATCCAGTCCAGGGCCAGAATGGCATACTGCGATCGCGTCAGCTCCGGCAGCTCGCGCTTCATACGCTCGTACAGATCAAGGATCTGGGTGGCGCGCCGCTGGTTCTCCTCTGCCTGTGACTGCACGGCTTGGAGGAAGAAGCGGCACCAGCCCGTCCAGTCGCCATCGCGGGAGACCGCAAGCAGCCGGTCGTAATACTCATCGCGGCTGGATTCGAAGAAGGCGCTGATATAGAACATTGGCCGCTGTATCAGTCCCGACTGCCACATGAACAGCGGCACCAGCATTCGCCCAAGCCGACCATTACCGTCCAGAAAAGGGTGCAGGGCCTCAAACTCCGCATGCAGAATGGCCAGCTGCACGAGACGGTCGGGTGCCTCCGAATGGGCATAGCGCTCCCAGGCACTCATGGCATCCGGCAACTTCTCGGCCGAGATGGGAACGAAGCGAGCCTGCTCGATACTGCAGCCAGCGGGTCCAATCCAGTTGGGAATGCGGCGATAGGCCCCTGGTGACTTGCCATGGCCTCTCACCCCGGAGAGCAGCACCTTGTGCGCCTCGAGGATGACGCGCTGGGACAATGGCAGCTCCTGCAGCAGTTTCTCTGCCTGGCGCACTGCGGCACGGTAGTTCTGGATCTCCTGGATGTCGGCACGGCGGTCGGGGCTCAGTTCAGGCTTGCCCCCTTCCGCCTCGAACTCCAGCACCTCACCCATGGTGGCCTGAGTGCCTTCAATGCGCGATGACAGCACCGCCTCCTGAGTCGTAAGAGGCGAGAGCAGCACCGACGCATTGGGGATGGCCGCCAAGGTACCGTCATAGCGCGCTACGGCTGCAGACGCTGGCCCCAGCAGAGGAATGAGCTGAGGCCAATCAAGCTGTTCGGGCGGGAAATCACCCAGATGGTAGTTAACGGCCATGACTGATTCACTTCTCCCTGTGCTTTGCTTCCTGCCACGCGCCCACTCACCTCTCAACATTATGCGCATGTTACGTCAGGGATGACGGGGGTGCGAGCGACCTCTCACGACACCTTGATGAGTCGCCATTAGTCACAGGGAACAGCCACGCCAGAACATAGCAGGTGACAATTCAGTTGCGGTTATGGGGAAGCCTCAGACCCGCTGACGCCGCCGGCGCCGGCCGCGGCGCACCGCGTTGTCGGTCTCCTCGGTGATCGCCGGCAGGCTCACGTGGGCACTGAGCTGCGGGAAGAGATCGTGACGGTGCGGGATCGCCATGGCATCCACGAAGTGCTGTTGGAAGCGCGGCTCGGTGGCCGTCTCGACCTTCTCCACGCGGCGCACCACTTCCTCGATCTCGCGGCGCGCCTTGCGGCTGAGCAGGGCGATGCGCGCCCCCGTGCCGGCGGCGTTGCCGGCCGAGGTGACATGCTCGAGATCACAGTCGGGGATCAGCCCCAGGATCATGGCGTACTTGACGTCGATGTGCGCACCGAAGGCGCCGGCGAGGCGAATGTGATCGACGCGCTGGGTGCCGAACTGCTCCATCAGCAGGCGGATGCCCGCGTAGAGCGCTGCCTTGGCCAGCTGGATGGCGCGGATGTCATTCTGGGTGATGGCCAGGGTGCGGCTGTCGTCGCGATGCAAGACGTAGGAGAAGGTGCGCCCGTCGGCCACGATGCGCTCGCTGCGCGCCGCCAGGCCACCCTGCACGACGCCCTCCGGGGTGATGATACCGGCCAGGTACAGCTCGGCGACGACCTCGATGATGCCCGAACCGCAGATGCCGGTGACCCCATGTGGCGCCACGGCCTCGGCGAATCCCGGCTCGTCGGACCACTGCTCGCAACCGATCACCCGGTAGCGCGGCTCGAGCGTCAGCGGGTCGATGCGCACCCGCTCGATGGCTCCGGCGGCGGCGCGCTGCCCTCCGCTGATCTGCGCGCCCTCGAAGGCCGGGCCGGTGGGGCTGGAGCAGGCCAGCAGCCGGTGGCGGTTGCCCAGCACGATCTCGGCGTTGGTGCCCACGTCAACCAGCAGCATCAGCTCCTCGCCCAGGTAGGGGGTCTCGGAGAGGATCATGCCGGAGGTATCGGCCCCCACGTGCCCGGCGATGCACGGCAGGCCGTAGACCCGAGCGTTGGGGTGGATGACCAGGTCCATCTCGGTGGCCCAGAGCCCGTCGATGGCCTCGTCGGTGGCCAGCGCGAAGGGCGCCCCGCCCAGCTCCACCGGATCGATGCCGAACACCAGGCTCTGCATGATCGGGTTGCCGACAACGGTGGCCTCGAGGATGGTCTCCACGGCGACGCCCGCCTCGTCGGCCAGCGCCAGCGTGAGCGCGTTGATGGCCTCGCGCACCGAGCGTGTCATGGCGACCTCGCCACCGGGATTCATCATGAGGTAGGAGACCCGGCTCATCAGATCCTCGCCGTAGCGAATCTGCGGGTTCATGCGTCCGGCGGAAGCGACCACCTCGCCGGTCTGCAGGTGGCACAGATGGGCGGCAATGGTCGTGGAGCCCACGTCCACCGCCATGCCGTAGACCTGCGACTGAAAACCCGGCCACACCCCAATGAGGCGTCGATCGTCGTGGACCGCCACGGTCACGCCCCAGTCTCCCTGGCGCAGGGCCGTCTGCAGCTGCTGGATCACGCGGATATCGGTTTCGAGGCCATCCAGGCTCCACTCTCGGGTCAAGGCCTCCTTGAGGCGGCGCAAGTCGGAGGCCGGCACATTCATGTCCGGCGGCGGCACTGCCACGTAGTAGAGGCGCACGATAGGATCGAGCGCGATATCCAGCACTTCGGCGCGCTTGCGCACGACCTGGCGGTACACCTGGCTCATGGCGGGCACGTCGATCACTGCGTCGCCGAGCAGCTGGGTCGAGCAGCTCAGGCGGCGACCGGCCCGCAGCGGACCGCGGCGCGTCTCCCAGGCCCGCTCGGTGTCACTCTTGGCAGTGAGGTGGTCCGGCCACGACGCGACGCCGTGCTTGGCGAAGTGCCCCTCGCAGAGGTCCACCTGGCAGCGGCCGCACAGGCCTCGCCCGCCGCACACCGAATCGATGTCGACCCCCAGCGCGCGGGCGGCCTCCAGCACCGGGGTCCCCACCGGGAAGCGCCCACGGCGACCGGAAGGGGTGAAGACGACGAGCGCCTCGCGTGCTTCATACATGGAAACCTCCCCGCCGCCGGGCATGGTGATGGCGTGGCAAACCGGCTTCAGGTGGTGGCACGGCGACGGCGGGTCTGGCGCCGCCCGCGCCCTTCGGCGCCGTCCGCCCCCATCGCCGGTGGCTCGCGGAAACGCTTGATCCAGCGCATGCAGTCGGGGTCGTGGCCCATCATCACGTCGGCGCCCAGGATCGAGGTCATGATCTCGCTGTGCAGCGGGTTGGTGATCGCCGAGGTCAGCCCCGAGGCAATGGCCATGCTCACGAACGCCGCATTGATGCCGTTGCGGTTGGGCAGGCCGAAGCTGACGTTGGAAGCGCCGCAGGTGGTGTTGACCTTGAGCTCCTTCTGCATGCGATGACACAGGGCAAAGACCTGGCGGCCCGCCGTGCCCACGGCGCCGATCGGCATCACCAGCGGGTCGACCACCACGTCGCAGGCGGGAATGCCGTGATCGGCGGCGCGCTCGACGATCTTCTTGGCGATGGCGAAGCGCACGTCCGGGTCCTGGGAGATGCCCGTCTCGTCGTTGCTGATCGCCACCACGGCCGCGCCGTGCTTTTTCACCAGCGGCAGCACCGCCTCGAGGCTTTCGTCCTCCCCGGTGACCGAGTTGACCAGCGCCTTGCCCTTGTAGACGGACAGGCCCGCCTCCAGCGCCTTGATGATCGAGGAGTCGATGCACAGCGGCACGTCGGTGAGCGACTGCACCAGCTCGATGGTCTGGGCCAGGATCGCCGGCTCATCGGCCAGAGGAATGCCGGCGTTGACGTCCAGCATGTGCGCGCCGTGGGCCAGCTGGTCCTCCACGTCCTTGACCACGCGCGAGTAGTCGCCGGCGGCCATTTCCGCGGCCAGCTGTTTGCGCCCAGTGGGGTTGATGCGCTCGCCGATGACCACGAAGGGCCGCTCGAAGCCAATCACGACTTCCTTCTTGTGCGAGCTGATGACGGTATCGGTCATGATGCTTCCTCGGTGGTGGTGTCTGGTCGTTGTCATGCCAACCATGGCGCAAGCAATGATGTCGGTGACGTCACTCCTGAACCGGCTCGAGGGCCTCGGGCGATTCGGGATTGCGTTCGGCCGGGTTGTCGCGTCCCGGGTACCAGGGCACCCGCCCCTCCAGCACGCCGGTGGTCTCGATGATCTCGGCCACGGTGTGCTCCTGGCGGTAAGCCATGATATGGGCACCGCTGATCCCGGGGATCTCGCGCACCTCGTTGAGCAGGTCCATGCACAGCCGCTTGCCCTCCTCCTTCTGGTTCCTGGCTCCTTCGAGGCGCTCGACCACCGCATCCGGGATATGCACGCCGGGCACGTTGTCGCGAATCCACCGCGCGCTGCGTGCCGAGGCGAGCGGCCCCAGGCCGGCCAGAACGAATACCCGACCGGGCCCCTCGAGCAGGCCCAGGTCGTTCACCTTGAGCATGAAGTCGCGCAGCCGCGGCACATCGAAGCAGTACTGGGTCTGGATGAACTGCGCCCCGGCGGCCACCTTCTTGGCCAACCGGTGCGGCCGCCACGCCATCGGCGGCACGAAGGGATTCTCGGCGGCGCCGAGAAAGATGCGCGGCGGCAGATCGATCCGGCGCCCACTCTGAAAGCGGCAGTCGTCGCGCATCCCGCGGGCGATCTCCAGCAGCGACATCGAATCGAGATCGAACACCGGCTTGGCCTGGGGATGATCGCCCGCCTGGACGCCGTCGCCAGTCAGGCACAGCAGGTTGCAGGCCCCCATGGCCGCCGCGCCGAGGATCTCCCCCTGCATGGCGATGCGGTTCCGGTCGCGACACGACATCTGCAGGATGGTGGCGTAGCCCACCCGGGTGAGCAGCGAGCAGACCCCCACGCTGGACATGTGGCAGTGCGCGCCGGAACCGTCGGTGGCATTGATGGCATCCACGTAGCCATCGAAAATCGCCGCACGTTTGAGCACCTCGGCCGGGTCGGCGGAATCCGGCGGGTCGATCTCGCTGGTGATGGCGAACTTGCCGGCGCGCAGCACGCGCTCCAGCCGCCCGGGTGAGACGTGCCCCGGCAGAATGGGCAGGGAGTAGCCGGGTACGGGCTCATCGTCGAATTTCATCGTGCGGCTCCCTGTTCCGCCGGTTGGCGGGATGCTTCGGCCCGCTCGCGCACCACGCGCAGCCAGGACGACGTGCCCTGCAGGCGATAGTCCACGGGTTCTTGCACCACCTGGATGCGATCGCCGTACTGCATTCGGCGACTCCCCTCCCAGGCATCGACCCACACGCAGCGCATCTCGGGCTCGACCTCACAGTGGCCGTTCGGGCGCACCCCGCCACAGGGGCCGTTGCGCAGGTTCTTGGGGCAGTTCATCGGGCACGACATGCCCGTCGACGAGAGCACGCATTGGCCACACATCCGGCAGTCGAACAGCACGCCCTTGACGACGTTCTCCACGGCCCTCACCGGCACCTCGGCACGACCGTAGCCAATGCGCTGCCAGACGGGATGCAGCTTGACCAGCAGCGGTTCGAAGACCCGGTAGAGCCGCTCGAACCCCCGCGCATGGCGAACCACCCAGCGTCTCACCTTGTACATCGCTCCTCCTCGCTTGGCGCCATCAGGCTGGCTCGGCCAGGCCCTTGCCGCGCACCAGCCGCTGGAGCGCCGCGTCGTCGAATCGCGTCTCGAGCCGTGCCGCTTCCGCCTCGGCTTCGGCCTGCAGATCGTCGTCGCAAGCTCGCGGTTCACTGCGCTGCCAGTCGTCTAGGTACGCTTCCGAGCCGCCCCGTCCGGCGCGCATGGCGGCCCGGTCGATGGCATGCTGGAAGCGCGGCGAGAGCAGCACCCTGGCGCTCCTGCGGCCCTGTTTGGCGATCACCTGAGCGGGAATGTCCCGCCAGCTGACGATGGTCAGTGCGGCCATATCGCCTCCTCGCGTGTCGGAAGAGGTGCCGACTGTTCCGGCCCCAGCAGTCGCACCAGCGTGGTTTCCAGGCCGCCATAGCCGGTGTGCCGTGTCTCGAAAGCGAGCCCCAGGCGCTCGGCGGCCTGGCGCGCCTGACGTTCGAGGGCGGGATCGCGTCGCTGCGACAGGTAGACGACCCGGCGATAGTGGCCAAAATAGGCAGGAACCAGCTCTGGATGACGCTCGATGCCCAGCTCCCGGATCACCAGGCGCTCGAAGTGGCGCACCAGGAAGTCGGTCAGGTAGAAAGTACCCGGCTCCTGCTCGCTGAGCGCCGCCATCACCGACTCGCCGGCAAAGGCGTCGTAGCAGTGAGCCCCCGGCAGCCGCTCGGCGCCGTATCGGGCCAGCGCGGCATCGAGGCGCCCCCCAGTGCCGCAGTCACCATAGGCGACGAACAGACGTGAGTCGTTGGGCGCCTTCGCCAGCGTGTCGTCCACGGCGGCGGGGATCTGTTCCGGGCGGTTGTGGAGGTCCGCCGGCAGGCAGGTCAGGCTGACTTCTTGCCAGCCATTGGCCGTGATCAGGGCTCGAATTTCCCGGGCCAGGGCGCCGCAGGCGATGATCGACAGGGTAGCCATGGGAGCGCTCCCCGGCGACTCAGGCGGCACGCCGTCGAGCGATGAGTTCCTTGGCCATGTCCACCGCAATGCCGGCATCGCGGCAGTAGGCATCGGCCCCGATGGCCCGGCCAAACTCCTCGTTCAAGGGCGCGCCACCCACCATGATGATGACGTCGTCACGCAGGCCCTTTTCCACCAGGGTATCGATGACGACTTTCATGTAGGGCATGGTGGTGGTGAGCAGCGCTGACATGCCGAGGATATCCGGCCGGTGCTCCTCCAGGGCCGCGAGGTAGGTCTCCACCGGGATATTGATGCCGATGTCGATCACCTCGAAGCCGGCCCCTTCCAGCATCATCGACACCAGATTCTTGCCAATGTCGTGGATGTCGCCCTTGACGGTCCCGATGACGATCTTGCCGACGGTTTCCGAGTCGGAGGCGGCCAGCAACGGGCGCAGGACTTCCATGCCCCCTTTCATGGCATTGGCCGCCATCAGCACCTCCGGCACGAAGAGAATGCCGTCGCGAAAATCGACCCCCACGATCGCCATGCCGCCCACCAGCGCCTCGTCGAGTACACGACCGGCTCCCCAGCCACGCTCGAGGAGTATCTCGGTACCTTCGATCACCTCATCGCGCAGGCCATTGTAGAGGTCATCATGCATCTGCTCGACAAGCTCGTCGTCGGAGAGCTCGTTGAGATCGAAGTCGTCATCTTCCTGGTACGAATCGGTCATGGCACTGCGCTCCCGGTCGTGGGGTACGGCCGCTCGAGGTGAGCTTGCCCAGCAGCGTAGGCCGACGGCCCGCAGTCGACATTGACACCAGCGACGCCCACATACCGAAAAACGCCAATGCGCCCCTTGCCGTCCCCTTCACCAACGCCCCTTGCAGACGGCTGATTTACCGAGGGTTCCACGTTCTGCCAACTTGCCAATCCGAGTCGCGGCAGCGACGCTTGGCGTCGCCTGCAGACATGCGGCCGGGCCAGTCCGGAGTACATTGCCTGGCAGACCCCAACAAAAACCGCCAAGCCAGCGAGTGCCGCCATGTCCGCGATGACCGAAGGAAAGAATGTTTACGTGCTGAAGGCGAGTTGCCGTGGCGCCATCGGCACCATTTCCCGCCTTTCCACGTTTCTCGCTCAGCGCAACTGCTACATCATGGAGATGGCGCAATTCGACGAGAGTGATACCGGCAATTTCTATGTGCGCTGTGTCTTCTCCACGACTCCGGGAATCACCCCACCGCTGGAGGACCTCAAGGCCGAATTCGGCCTCGGGGTCGGTGAGCTCGATGGCATGGCGTGGGACATGCACGACACCCTGACGCCGCCTCGCGTGCTGGTGATGGTCTCGAAATTCGACCACTGCCTGGACGATCTTCTGTACCGCCAGCGCACCGGCGAGATCAAGATGACGATTCCGGCCATCGTCTCCAATCACACCGACCTCAAGCGGCTCGCCGACTGGTACGAGATCCCCTTCCACCATTTGCCCATTACCCCGGAAACCAAACAGGAACAGGAACGCGCCCTGCTGGCACTCATCGAGGAAACGAGGACGGAACTGGTCGTTCTGGCGCGCTACATGCAGATCCTTTCTCCCAAGCTGTGCGAGGAACTTGCCGGCCGCGCGATCAACATCCATCACTCCTTCCTGCCAGGATTCAAGGGCGCCAAGCCGTATCACCAGGCCTTCGAGCGCGGCGTCAAACTGATCGGTGCCACCGCCCACTATGTCAGCACCGACCTGGACGAAGGGCCGATCATCGAGCAGGTCGTCGAGCGCGTCGACCATACCTACAGCCCGGCCCAACTGGCCGCCGTGGGTCGCGATGCCGAGAACATGGCGCTGTCACGGGCGGTGCGCTACCACCTGGAACACCGCGTCTTCACCAACGGCAACAAGACCGTGGTGTTTCGCTGACGCAAGGAGGGAGCATGCCTGCGCTGATCAATGGCAAGACGCTGGCGACACGGCTGCGCGAGGAACTCGGACAGCAGGTGAGTCGTCTGCGTGAGCGCCATGGGATCACACCGGGCCTGGCCGTGATCCTGGTCGGGGAAGATCCGGCCAGCCAGGTCTACGTGCGCAACAAGGCCACCCAGGCCTGCGAGGCCGGCATGGCCTCGTTCGAGTCCCGTTTGGCCAACAGAGTGACGCAAGCCGAGCTGCTCGAGCTGATCAAGCGACTCAACCGCGACCCGCGAGTGCACGGCATTCTGGTCCAGCTGCCGCTGCCGTCGCAGGTGAGCCAGGCGCAGGTGATTCGGGCCATTGCACCGGACAAGGACATCGACGGCTTCCATCCCCTCAACGTGGGCCTGATGGCGACCGGCAACCCGTCGCTGGTGCCCTGCACTCCGCTGGCCTGCCTGTTGCTGCTCAAGCATCAGCTGGGCGAGCTGAGCGGCCGACATGCCGTGGTGCTGGGCCGTTCCAACATCGTCGGCAAGCCGCTGGCGAGCCTGCTGCTGCGCGAGCACTGCACGGTCACCGTGGCCCACTCGCGCACCGACAACCTCGCGGCCCTGTGTCGCCAGGCGGATATCCTGGTCGCTGCCATGGGCCGCCCGGGCCTGGTGCGGGGCGACTGGATCAAGCCCGGCGCCACGGTGATCGACGTGGGCATCAACCGCGTCGCCGAGGAGGGGCGCACACGCCTGGTCGGCGACGTGGATTTCGCCAGCGCCAGCCAGGTGGCCGGCGCCATCACCCCGGTACCCGGCGGCGTCGGGCCCATGACCATCGCCTGCCTGCTGCTCAACACCCTGCACGCCGCCTGCCGCCAGCACGGCGTCCCCGTTCCCGATGACATCCTGTCGCGGGCCTGGGGTGACGCGGCGACCTCCCCGGCCTGATTCGCGCAGCCAATCCCCCACAGCATCGGAGACGCCCATGACCGCACCCACCGCACGCCGCCGTACCCGCGCCAGCAGCGCCCGCCGCAGCGGCCTGGGCGCCGTTCAGGCTGAAGTCCTGCCCTACGCCACCCGCCGGATTCCCTACTTCGAGGTGCTCGACGAGGAGGGACTGGCGCTCATCGAGCACAACGCCGACACCATCCACGAGGAAGTGGGGATCGACTTTCGCGGCGACGCGGAAGCCCTGCAGCTGTGGCGCGATGCCGGTGCCGACGTGCAGGGCGAGCGGGTGCGCATGCCACGCGGCCTGTGCCTCCGACTGATCCAGGACAGCGCGCCCCGCCAGTTCACCCAGCAGGCGCGCAACCCGGCGCGCAACGTGGAGATCGGCGGTGCCCATACCGTCCATGTGCCCGCCTACGGCTGCCCGTTCGTCTACGACATCGACAAGGGGCGCCGCTACGGCACGCTCGAGGACTTCCAGAACTTCGTCAAGCTCGCCTACCTGTCACCGAGCCTGCACCACTCCGGCGGCACCATCTGCGAGCCGGTCGACCTGCCGGTCAACAAGCGTCACCTGGACATGCTCTACACCCACATGAAGTACTCGGACAAAGCATTCATGGGGTCGGTGACGCACCCGGATCGCGCCCGGGACACGGTGGAGATGGCCAGGATCCTGTTCGGCGAGCGGTGGATCGACCCCGAGACCGACAAGCCGCGTACCTGCGTGATCAGCCTGATCAACGCCAACTCGCCGATGACCTTCGACGACACCATGCTGGGTGCCGCCAAGGTCTATGCGCGCGCCAACCAGGCCTGCATCATTACCCCCTTCATCCTGGCGGGCGCCATGTCCCCGGTCACCGTCGCCGGCACCGCCGCCCAGACCCTGGCCGAGGCCATGGCCGGCATGGCCTTCGTACAGCTGGTCAACCCCGGCGCGCCGGTGGTGATGGGCAGCTTCGCGAGCTCCATGTCGATGCAGTCCGGCGCGCCCACCTTCGGCACCCCGGAGCCGGCGCTGGTTCTCTACGTCATGGCCCAACTGGCCCGCCGCCTCGGCGTGCCTTTCCGCTCCGGCGGCTCCCTCACTGCCTCCAAGCTGCCCGATGCCCAGGCCGCCAGCGAAAGCGCCAACACCCTGCTGCCGACCACCCTGGGCGGGGTCAACTTCGCCCTGCACTCAGCGGGCTGGCTGGAGGGCGGCCTGGCCATGGGCTACGAGAAGTTCGTCATGGACGCCGACCAGGCCGGCATGATGCAGACCCTGCTCAAGGGAGTGGACCTCTCGGAGAACGGCCAGGCCATGGACGCCATCCGCGAGGTCGGCCCCGGCAAGCACTTCCTGGGCTGCGCCCATACCCAGGCCAACTTCAAGGAGGCCTTCTATCGCTCGCCGATCACCGATAACAACAGCTTCGAGCAGTGGAACGCCGACGGCCGGCTGGACATGGCCCAGCGTGCCAACGCCCGCTGGAAGACGCTGCTCGCCGAGTACGAAGCCCCGCCCCTCGACCCGGCGGTCGACGAAGCGTTGCAGGCCTACATGGCCACGCGCAAGGCCGCTTTCCCCGACTCCAATGTGTGACGCGCACGCGGTCGGCCTGAGCCGGCCGCTCGCATCGGGCAAGGCGTTGCTCACACCGATATAATACGAATCCTTATCATTGATATTAATGGCATCGGTGATATCCTAGGTGGTCAAACTAGGTCCAACGCCTAGCCCCTGACCCGATCACTGGAAGACAGAATGGATCCCCATGCCGGTGCTCACCGGGCCGCTCAGACGGGCGGCCTGATCGTTTCTCACGTCGTGCTGGCGGGGCTCCCCTCGTGAGCGCCCTGCTGGCATCACTCTATCGTGGCCCGCTGGCTGCGATGACGCCGCCGTCACTGGGTCACGACGATCCCGCGCTGTCACCGGCGCGACACCTGAGCGATGCCGCCTGGTTGGACACCCTGCTCGAGCGGTTCGCGTCTCGCTATCCCGGCGGCGACCCCCGCGCAGTGGCCTCGCTGTGGTCGAAGTGGCACTTCAGCGCCCTGCTCGCCCCGGGGCTTGCCGCCAACCTGCTGCTGAGCCGCGACCTGCCGCTCGACCTGGAACGGACCGGCCTCCACCAGACCGAGGACGGGCAGACCGAACGCCTGGCCATTGCCGATGAAGGGGAACCGCTGGCGTCCGGGGCGTTGGCAAGACGCTTCAGCACCCTGCTCGACGGCCATCTCGCCCCGCTCATCGACACCCTGGCCAGCTGCTCGGGCGCCTCGCCACGGGTTTTCTGGAGCAATGCCGGCAACGTCTTCGAGCATTTCGCCCATGCCATCTCCACCCATCCGCTGGCCCGCCCCGACAGTGCCAAGCCCGCCTTCGAACTGCTCGAACGTCGCCAGCTGGCCGATGGCCGACGCAACCCACTGTATCAACCCGTGCGCTACCACGACCCGAGCGACGGGCAATCGCAGCGGGTTCGACGCATGTGCTGCATCCGCTACTTGATCGACGACCTGGGTTATTGCGGCAACTGTCCGTTAGAGGTTTGTCGCCAGAAAGCTCGCTCTGCCTAAAAGACTCTGCGGTTAGCCATTCGGCATACATAAAGCAATGGCCCGCTGTTTTCAGCGAGCCATCGTTTGCGGACATATTCGCCGGAGATTAATATCTCCAGGTCAGATTCGCCATCACGTGGCGCGGTGCGCCGTAGAACCCTTGGTCCCACTTGAGACTCGTGAGGTACTTCTCGTCGGTGACGTTGTTGAGGTTCAGCGAGGCGGTCAGGTTCTCGTTGATATCGTAGCTGGCCATCAGGTCGACCAGGGCATAGGCCTCCTGACGAGTCTTGCTGTCATCAAAGTCGCGCTCACGTTCGATATCGTCCTGCCAGCGTACGCGGGCACCAACCTTGAGCGCATCCAGTGATGCAGGCCGGTAGCTGGTAGTGGCCCGCACCATGTTGCGAGGGATATAGGTATTGGTGGCCTCGCCCTCTGCGTCTTCGATCTCCAGGTATGTGTAACCGACACTGGCCTGCCAGCCCGGAGTCAGCTCACCGGCCAGCGTCACATCCACGCCCTCGCTGGTAATACCGTCGGCACCTTCATAAACGTCACGGCCACCAATGTTGCCGACAAGTTGAGCCACGTTGTTTTGCTCGGTGCGGAACAGCGCCAGGGCCGCATCGGCTCCGCCATCGAAAACGTCGGCCTTGATCCCGACCTCGTAGCTCGTGCCCTCAATGGGATCGAGGAAATCACCGTTACGATCGGTCGCAGTCTGAGGATTAAAGATCTCGGTGTAGCTGGCGTAGAGCGAGGCCTGGTCAGTAACGTCGTAGATCAGGCCGGCGTAGGGCGTCAGCTCGTTGTCCAGCGTGGTGTCCTGAGAGCTCCCATATTGCTCGCCCACATGATCCAGCCAGCTGAGACGAGCGCCGACCACCGCCGTCCAGCGGTTGGCCAAGTCTAGCTTACCCGCACTGTAGAGGCTGCGCTCCTTGAAAGTGACATCATGGACAAAGTCGGGATCACCAAACTCTGGCTCTGGATAGCTACCATCCCATTCGTCCAACGGGGGAAGATCCTCCGTGGCCGCCGCGTAGAGTGAGCTCTGCTGGACACGACTCTGGCTCCAGTCAGAGCCCAGTACCAGCTGATGGGTGCGACCGAATGCCTCGATATTCCCCTTGGCATGGATATCAGCAACCCACTGCTCGAGGTGACGGTCAAACTTGCTCAAGTAGAAGCTGTTGGGGATTCGGCCCGTCGAGGCGTCTGGAACAGTACCAATGTAGAACAGCTTGGTATCAGACAGCATGTCTAAGTGAGTGACAGTGCCCTTTATCGACCAGTTATCGGAGAGCCGCTGGGTCAACTCAACGAAGCTGCGATGGGTCTCGCCGTCCCAATAGGACCAGTCGGGCGCCGGGGAGGTCGAACGGTCATAGTTTGTGGGGCTGCCGGCGGAATCGTAGAGCGGCAAGGCTCCCCACATGTTGCTGTCGGTATTGTTGTTTTGCCAGGTATGGCCCAGAGCCAATTGGGTACTGTCGGTGAGGTCGGCCTCCAGCACGCCATAGAGCACTCCGCGCTCCCGATGCAGTCGATCCAGATAGGAATCGGTATCCAGGCCCGCAGCCACCAGGCGCCCACGTACCCGCCCCTCATCGTCGAGGGGGCCGGAAACATCTAACTCCAAGCGACGGCGATCCCAACTGCCCAGAGTGCCCGAAACTGAAGCTTGGGGCGAATCAGTCGGACGCTTGCGGATGAAATTGACGGTGGCCGCCGGATTGCCCGAGCCAGACATTAGCCCTGTGGCACCTCGCACTACTTCGATGCGGTCGTAGACGGCGGTGTCGATATCACCGTGGACGTTATTGTAGGGCATCGGCAGGCGCAATCCGTCGACCTGCAGGTTTGAGATCTCGAAGCCCCGCGAGGAATAGTAGGTCCGGTCCGTCTCGACCCGTTCCACCGTCACGCCAGGCGTGGACTCCAAGGCATCGTTAATGGTGTCAAGGTTGAAGTCTTCAATCTGGGCCTGGGTGACCGCCGAGACCGATTGCGGCGTCTCGCGGGGCGTCAAATCAAGCCGTGTGGCAGTGCTGGTAAGGGGAGCGCGGTAGCTCTCAGTCCCCTCCGTGACGATCGACAGGGCCTCGGCCTCGACAGTGATGGTTCCCAGGTCATTCGAGTTTTCCTGGGAATTGGCCGTTTCCTGGGCCATCGTAGCCGCCGGTGCAACCATAGCGGCACCGGTAAGGGACAGGAACAAGCACCGGCGCACGGCCAGGGACAACGGATGTAATACAGTTGGTGGGGTCTTGGGATGCATGAAACGGCCTAGGAATGCAGTGGTTGCGAATGGTCCCGGCTTCTCTCCAAAGCAAGCCGAGATGCCTCTGTAGCGGACGCGAATGATAATGCTTGTTTTTTTCACTTTCAACATTCGCGGAACTTGTCCGCCACTTCTCGGTCGCCCCCTCACTCACCATTTGGTCCCTCTCCTACATCCAGCGAGAGGTTTTGACAGAAGGCCAGTCTCCGGCTACATTCGAGAATGAATTTCATTTCCAGCGAATCCCCAGCGAATGCGAGCCGTCGCCATGAACGCAGAACGCTCCCAGCTCTTCTACACGTGCACCTTTTTGTACGTCTCCTTTCAGGCCATCCAACACTCCATGGCGGGCAAGGCGAACGACTCGCTGCCCTGCTGGCTCGACACCAGCCTGATCACCATGCTCTCGCGTGAGCTGCAGAAATCCCGGACAGAGGCGTCAGCCTTCCCGGAGGTGAGAGAGGCGCTGGATACCGCTCTCTACCACTGCGGACTGCTGCTCGCTCAGTGCCCGGGCGCCTTGAACAGCCAGCTCTGCCGACACCATCTGGACGCCATCATGGCACCGCTGAAGGACGCCACTGCTCTACTGTCGGCACCGCCGGTCAAAGCGACGTCTCACTCCTGGCAGCACGCCGCTCGCCGTTTCCTGAGCGCCTGGCGGCGCCCCTGAGGGAAGCAGCAACCCCACCACCGATACGCCATCGCGGTCCCGCAAGTAGTTCTTGCCAGGCAGGGGTGGAATAGAGAACGCTTATCGTTTATTTTGCGGGGCGGACTCATTCATCACCATGGACACACCGTCATGTTCGAGGTCAGGGGCGCCTCATTCGCAGTTGCTGACAAGAGCCTGCTGAACCCCGTGGAGCACCGTTTCCACGAAGGCCAGATCCACGGGCTCATCGGCCACAACGGATCCGGCAAGTCGACGCTGATCAAGCTGCTCGCCCGACAGCAACCGGCGAGCCGTGGCGAGATCCGCTTCGACGGACGCCTCCTCGCCGACTGGGGACATCGCGAATTCGCCCGCCGGGTGGCCTATCTTCCCCAGCACCTGCCCAGCGCCGAGAGCCTCACCGGGCGGGAGCTGATCGGCTTCGGCCGCTACCCCTGGCACGGCCTGCTGGGCCGCCACACCCGCCAGGACGAGGCCGCCATCGACCGAGCCATCGAACTGACCCATACCGAGGCCTATGCCGACCGGCTGGTGGACACCCTCTCCGGCGGCGAGCGCCAGCGGGTGTGGCTGGCCATGCTGATCGCCCAGGAGAGCCGCTTCCTGCTGCTCGACGAGCCCCTGGCGGCACTGGACATCGCCCACCAGGTGGAAGTGCTGGCGCTGGTGCGCCAGCTCTGCCACGAGCTGGGCCTCGGCGTGATCATCGTGCTGCACGACATCAACATGGCATCACGCTACTGCGATGAACTGCTGGCGCTGCACAGCGGTCGAGTGCTGGCTCAGGGCACCCCCGAGGCGCTGATGAACAGCGCCACCCTGGAGGCCATCTACGGCCTGCCCATGCAGGTGATGCCGCATCCCACCTCGCATCATGCGATTGCCGTCGCCCTGTAGGCCCGATCAGAACGCCCAGTCCTCGTCCTCGGTGGCCACCGCACGGCCGATGACGTACGACGAACCGGAGCCCGAGAAGAAGTCGTGGTTCTCGTCGGCACTCGGCGATAACGCGGCCATGATGGTGGGGTCGACGTCCGTGACACTGGCCGGGAACAGCGCTTCATAGCCCAGGTTCATCAGCGCCTTGTTGGCGTTGTAGTGGAGGAACTTCTTGACGTCTTCGGTCAGCCCCACCGCGTCGTAGAGCGACTCCGTGTACTTGACCTCGTTGTCGTAGAGCTCCAGCAGTAGCTCGAAGGCGTACTCCTTGACCGCCGCCTGGCGCTCCGCCGAGGCCTCGGCCAGAGCCTGCTGGAACTTGTAGCCGATGTAGTAGCCGTGCACCGCCTCGTCGCGGATGATCAGGCGGATCAGGTCGGCGGTGTTTGACAGCTTGGCGTGGCTCGACCAGTACATCGGCAGATAGAAGCCGGAGTAGAAGAGGAACGATTCGAGGAACACGCTGGCGACCTTGCGCATCAGTGGGTCATCGGCGCGGTAGCGCTCAAGGATCAGCTCCGACTTGGCCTGCAGCGTCGGGTTCTCCTCGCTCCAGCGGAAGGCGTCATCGACGTTGCGGGTAGTGCACAGCGTGGAGAAGATCGAGCTGTAGGAGCGCGCGTGTACCGCTTCCATGAAGGCGATATTGGCGTAGACCGCCTCTTCATGGGGCGTGCGCGCATCGGGCATCAGCGCCGGAGCACCGACGCTGCTCTGGATAGTGTCAAGCAGCGTCAGGCCGGTGAAGACGCGGATGGTCAGCTGCTGCTCCTGGGTCGTGAGGGTGTTCCACGACGGGATGTCGTTGGAGAGCGGCACTTTCTCCGGCAGCCAGAAGTTGCTGGTCAGGCGGTTCCACACCTCCAGATCCTTGTCGTCCTGCAGGCGGTTCCAATTGATGGCGTCGACTCGGGAAAGCCGCTTGGATGCAGTGGTCATATCGGTAAATCCTTTATAGCGTACAAGAAACGCAGCCCTCGACTTCGGTTCCTTCCAGCGCACGTTGGCGCAGGCGCACGTAGTAGAGCGTCTTGATCCCCTTGCGCCAGGCGTAGATCTGCGCCTTGTTGATGTCGCGCGTGGTGGCGGTATCGGAGAAGAACAGCGTCAGCGAGAGGCCCTGGTCGACGTGCTGCGACGCCTCGGCGTAGGTGTCGATGATCGCCTCCGGGCCGATCTCGTAGGCGTCCCGGTAGTAGTCGAGGTTGTCGTCGGCGAGAAACGGCGCCGGGTAGTAGACGCGCCCCAGCTTGCCCTCCTTGCGGATCTCGATCTGGGCGGCCACCGGATGAATGCTCGACGTCGAGTGGTTGATGTAGGAGATCGAACCGGTGGGCGGCACCGCCTGCAGGTTGCGGTTGTAGAGCCCATGGACCCTCACCGCTTCCTTGAGCGCACGCCACTCATCCTGATCGGGAATGGCAATGCCGGATCGTTCGAACAACGCCCGAACCGTCTCGGTACGCGGTTGCCAGGCCCGCTCGGTGTACTTGTCGAAGAAGACGCCGCTGGCATAGTCGGAATCGGCGAAACCGGCGAAGCTCTCGCCGCGCTCCATGGCCAGCCGGTTGGAAGCGCGCAGGGCATGATAGGCCACGCAGTAGAAGTAGAGGTTGGTGAAGTCCAGCCCTTCCTCCGATCCATAGTGGATGCGCTCGCGTGCCAGGAAGCCGTGCAGGTTCATCTGCCCCAAGCCGATGGCGCGCGAGCGCGCGTTGCCGTTGGCCACGGAAGGCACCGAGCTGATCTCGGTCATCTCCGCCACGGCGGTGAGACCGCGCACCGCGATCTCGACGCTGGTGCCGATGTCGCCGGAGTCCATCACCTTGGCGATGTTCATGGAGCCCAGGTTGCAGGAAATGTCTTCACCGATTTCACGATAGCCCAGATCGTCATCGTAGCGACTCGAGGTGTTGACCTGCAGAATCTCCGAGCACAGATTGCTCATGTTGACGCGACCGGCGATCGGGTTGGCGCGATTCACGTTGTCCTCGAACATCACATAGGGATAGCCGGACTCGAACTGCACCTCGGCCAGGGTCTGGAAGAAGGCTCGTGCGTCGATCTTGCTCTTGCGAATGCGCCCGTCGGCCACCATCTCGTGATATTTCTCGGTCACGCTGATGTCGCCGAACGGCACGCCGTAGACGCGTTCGACGTCGTAGGGCGAGAACAGGTACATCGCCTCGTTGCGCTTGGCCAGCTCGAAGGTGATGTCGGGAATGGTCACGCCCAGCGACAGCGTCTTGATGCGGATCTTCTCGTCGGCATTCTCGCGCTTGGTGTCGAGGAAGCGCAGGATATCCGGATGGTGCGCATTGAGATAAACCGCGCCGGCGCCCTGGCGAGCGCCCAGCTGGTTGGCGTAGGAGAAGGCGTCCTCGAGCAGTTTCATGATCGGGATGATGCCCGACGACTGGTTCTCGATGTGCTTGATCGGCGCCCCTACCTCGCGGATATTGCTGAGCAGTAGCGCTACGCCGCCTCCACGCTTGGAGAGCTGCAGCGCCGAGTTGATGGCGCGACCGATGGACTCCATGTTGTCTTCGATGCGTAGCAGAAAGCACGACACCAGTTCGCCCCGCTGTCGCTTACCGCAGTTGAGAAAGGTCGGCGTGGCGGGCTGGAAGCGCCCGCTGACGATCTCGTCGACCAGAGCGCGAGCCAGCGTTTCGTTACCGCGTGCCAAGGTCAGAGCCACCATGCAGACGCGGTCTTCGTAGCGCTCCAGGTAGCGCTTGCCGTCGAAGGTCTTGAGCGTGTAGCTGGTATAGTATTTGAAAGCGCCGAGAAAGCTGGGAAAACGAAACTTGTAAGCGTAGGCCTGCTCGAAAAGCGCCTTGATGAATCCGGCATCGTATTGGGCCAGTACCTCGGCCTCGTAGTAATCCTCCTCGACCAGGTAATCGAGCTTCTCTTCCAGCGAGTGGAAGAACACCGTGTTCTGGTTGACGTGCTGCAGGAAGTACTGGCGCGCCGCTTCGCGATCCTTTTCCAGCTGCAGCTCGCCGCTCGGGCCATACAAATTGAGCATGGCATTGAGGGCGTGATAGTCCAACGTACGCCCCGCGCTTTTGGCCGACATCTCACGGTTCGGTTCGGCTAGGCTTGTCGTTTCCAAAACTCTGTCACTCCCTTGCGGACCCGGGCCACGTCGTCATCGGTGCCCAGCAGTTCGAATCGATACAGAAAAGGCACGCCGCACTTGTCGGCGACGATGCGCCCAGCCAGCCCGAAGGCGGCCCCGAAGTTGGTGTTGCCGGCGGCGATCACCCCACGGATCAGGGCGCGGTTCGTCTCGTCGTTGAGAAAGCGAATGACCGGCCCAGGCACCGCCCCCTTTTCGCTGCCACCGCCATAGGTCGGCACCACCAGGATGTAGGGCCGTCTCGCTCGCAGCGGTTGCGCATCGCGCTCCAGCGGAATGCGTCGAGCCGGCAACTCGAGTTTCTCCACGAAACGCCGGGTATTGCTCGACCGGGTCGAGAAGTAAACCAGCTCGCCATGCGCGATCGGATATTCCAATGGCATCGCGACCGTCACGCCAGTTCCTGGATGCGATCCGGACGAAAGCCCGACCAGTGCTCCTCGCCAGCAATCACCACCGGCAGCTGCCGGTAGCCCAGCTCTTCCACGGCCCTCCGCCCGGCCGGGTCGGCCTCGATGTCGATAACCCGAAAATCGATGCCTTGCCGTTCCAGGGCACGGTAGGTAGCCACGCATTGCACACAGGCCGGACGGCTGTACACAAGAACTTCCATTGCTCTCTCCTCCATCACTCTCTCCTTGCACCCTCTCCGTGAAGGCGGACATGACGCTTGTTAGCACAGGAAACACCATATGTTGTGCTTTTTAATTTTATGGCAACTATATATAGATCTGTCAAGGTAAGGCGAGGCAGGCGCCATCTAGTTATTGATACTCGTTAGCAAATGGATTAGCGTATCGCTCGCCCAGCACAGCTGTCTCGTGGGTGCGCTAGCCTGTTCCCCGTCATCACTCGGAGCTTGTCGTGTCCTTGTCGAACCCTTGCCGCAGGCTCGCCTTCGTTCAGCTGGCGCTGCTGTTGCTGTCGCTGCTGGTGATCCTGCCCGTTCGCGGCGAGCCCCTCCGGGTGGCAACGCTGGATTGGACGCTCGCCGAAACCCTGGTGGCCCTGGGCGTGGAGCCGACCGCTGTGGCCCAGGTCGATGCCTACCACGACTGGGTCGGCAAGCCCGCCCTGCCTCCTTCCGTGGTCGACCTCGGTCTGCGAACCCAGCCCAACCTCGAGCTGTTGGCCAGTCTCGAACCGCACCACATCCTGATCTCGCCGATGTTCGCCAACCTGGCGCCGCGCCTGTCGCGCATCGCCCCGGTCGAGCACCTGGCGCTCTACAGCCCGGATATCGAGACCTGGCGGGAGATGCGTGAACTGACCCGCCGCGTTGCTGCCCTGGTGGATCGCCCCAACGCCGCCGAGATGCTGATCGCCGACACTGAGGCCACGCTGGCCAAGCTGCGCAAGCAGCTCCCGGCGAACCCCGGGCCGCTGCTGATGGCGCAGTTCATGGATGAGCGTCACGTGCGGGTCTTCGGTGACAACGGCCTCTATCAGGCGGTCCTCGACCGCCTGGGGATCGACAATGCCTGGCCCGGGAAGACCAACGCCTGGGGGTTTGCTCTGGTGGGCATCGAGGCCCTGGCCGGCCTCGAGGGCCGTCTGGTGGTCGTCGAGCCCTATCCGGCCGGCGTAGAAGCCGCACTGGGTGACAGCGGCCTGTGGCGGTCGATACCCAGCGTGCGCGACAACAGCCTGATCACCCTGCCGCCGGTATGGAGTTTTGGCGCACTGCCCTCGGCCCAGCGCTTCGCCGAGACGCTGGTCGCCGCCCTCACGGAGCAGCACGATGAGCACGGCTAACCTGGCTCGACCGCGCACCCCGGCGCTGCTGTGTCTCGGCCTCGTCATTGCTCTGCTGGGGCTGGCTGGCGCTTCGCTGACCGGCCATGATCTCACCGCCGGGCTCTCGGCGCTGTTCCAGCCATCGTTGCAGGACACCGAATCGCTGGTGCGTCACTACGCCTGGTGGCCGCGGCTCGCCATGGCGCTGCTCGCTGGCAGCGGCCTGGCGCTGGCCGGGGTGCTGATGCAGCAGGTGCTGCGTAACCCCCTGGCCGCTCCCACCACCCTGGGCGTAGCGAGCGGCGCCAATCTGGCGCTGATGGCAGCCACCCTGCTGGCCCCGGGGCTGCTGGTCATCGGTCGCGAGTGGGTGGCGCTGGCCGGCGGGTCGGGCGCCATGGCACTGGTCTTCGCCCTGACCTGGCGGCGCGGCCTGTCGCCGGTGGTGGTGGTGCTCGCCGGCTTGGTGGTCAATCTCTACTTCGGTGCCCTGGGCATGGTGCTGCTGCTCTTTCATCAGGAGGCGCTCAAGGGGCTGCTGGTCTGGGGGGCGGGTTCGCTGGCCCAAAACGGCTGGGGCGATGCGGCCTTCCTGGCCCCGCGCCTGGCCCTCGGCGGCGTGGCGGCATGGCTGCTGTTGCGTCCGCTGGCTGTGCTCGAGCTCGACGATGCCAGCGCCAAGAGCCTCGGCGTCTCGCTCAAGCACCTGCGGCTGGCCGGCCTGGGGGTGGCCGTCTTCCTCACCGGCTGCGTGGTGAGCGTGGTCGGGGTGATCGGCTTCATCGGCTTGGCCGCCCCCAACATCGTGCGCCTCGCCGGCGCCCGGCGGCTCGGCGAGCGCCTGCTCTGGTCGACGCTGCTGGGCGCCCTGCTGCTCGCCACCACCGACCTGCTGCTGCAACGCTTCGCGGGTACGCTGCCGACGCTGATCCCCACGGGCGCGACCACCGCCGCCCTCGGCGCCCCGCTGCTGCTGTGGTTGATCCCCCGGCTCAAGCTCGAACAGCGCCCCGGCACGGCCGCCCCGACCTTCGGTCGACGCCATCCCGTGCCCGGTCGGCTGGCCGCAATGATGGCCATCGCCGCACTGGCTATGGCAGTCATCGCCCTGCTGGTGGGCCAGGGCCGCGCCGGCTGGCTGTTGACCGGCGACTGGGCGGTACTGGAGTGGCGTCTGCCCCGCCTGCTGGCCGCCGCCGGCAGCGGCGTACTGCTCGCCGTGGCCGGCACCCTGATCCAGCGCCTTACCGCCAACTCCATGGCCAGCCCCGAGATCCTGGGCATCAGCGGCGGCAGTGCCATCGCGTTGATCTCGGCGATCTTCCTGCTCCCGGTGCCGGGCAATCTCACCCTGGTGGTTGTGGGCACCGGCGGCGCCCTGGCCGCTCTCGGCGTACTGCTGCTGGTCAATCGCCGCAGTGGCTTCCGCCCCGAGCGTCTACTACTCTCCGGCGTGGCGATCACCGCGCTGTTCGACGCCGTGCGCGCCATCGTGCTGGCCGGCGGCGACCCGCGCGGCCAGCAGGTCATCGCCTGGCTCTCCGGCTCCACCTACTACGTCGACCTGCCAGCGGCGCTCGCGGTGGCTGGTGCGGCCATCGTACTGGTACTCATCAGCCAGCCCTTCACCCGCTGGCTCGACATCCTGCCCCTCGGCGCCCCCACCGCCCGGTCGCTGGGCATCGAGCTGGATCGCGCACGGCTCAGCCTGCTGCTGCTGGTGGCCCTGCTCACCGCCTCCGCCACTCTGGTCGTGGGGCCGCTCTCCTTCGTCGGCCTGCTCGCCCCGCACATGGCCCGACTGCTCGGCTTCGCCCGAGCACGGATGCACCTTGCCGGGGCCGCGCTGATCGGCGCCCTGCTGATGGTCGCCGCCGACTGGCTGGGGCGCCAGCTCCTGTTTCCCGAGGAGATCCCCGCCGGCCTGGTCGCTTCGCTGGTCGGCGGCACTTACTTCCTGTGGGGGCTGCGCCGCCCTCATTGATACAAATGCAAATTTCTTGCATTTGATAAGACGTTTTATTAGTGTTGCTGCGCTGGTCGACCACCCCCGGCGGTCCGAGTCAGTGCCTCCAACCCATAACGTTATGCATCAAAGCAAGGAACATTCTCTGTCATGTCCCATCCCAGGCATCCGCGGGCGAGCTGGCTGCTGCCCGCCGTCCTCTGCACCACCTTGCCGTCCCTGGCTCTCGCCCAATCCCCCGCCGATGACAATGACACGGCAACCTCCCGGGAATCTCTCTCCCCCTTGGTGGTAACCGCCACGCGTAACAAGAGCCGCGCGGGGGAAACCCCGCAGAAGGTCACCGTCATCACCCGTGAGCAGATCGAGCAGCAGCTCGCCATCACGCAGGACCCGGGCCAGGTGCTCAGCAACCTGATCCCCTCCTATTCGCCCAGCCGCCAGAAGCTCTCCAATGCCGGCGAGACGTTCCGCGGCCGTTCGCCGCTGTTCCTGATCGATGGCGTCCCGCAGTCCAACCCGCTGCGTGACAGCGCCCGCGACAGCTACACCATCGACCTGTCCATGGTCGAGCGCATCGAGGTGATCCACGGCGCCAGTGCCGAACACGGCCTGGGTGCCACCGGCGGCATCATCAACTTCGTCACCCGCCGTGCCGACGCCGAGGGCGTCAACCAGCACGTCGGGGTCAGCCTGACCAGCGACGACGACTTCGAATCGGAGGGCTTCGGTCACAAGCTGGACTATCGCATCAGCGGCCAGCGCGGCGACTGGGACTACCTGGCCGCGGCAACCCGCCAGGAACGTGGCGTCTGATCTTGCCCAGCAGCAGTGGACACCTCGTTAAGACAGTACACTGAGACGAGGTGACCCATGGCAAGGCAAGCAGCTTCGATGAAGAAGACCCGTACCCGCTACTCCCAGGACTACAAGGCCGAGGCGCTGGCTCTCTCCGACCGGATCGGCATCAGTGCCGCCGCCCGAGAGCTTGGCCTTCAGCCCAGCCAGCTCTACCAGTGGCGAGCCAAGGCCCAGCAGCGGCAAAGCGCCTCAGAGCGCGAGCAAGCCCTGGCCGACGAGAATGCCCGGCTCAAGCGCCAACTGGCCGAGAAGTCGGAAGAGCTTGAAATTGCAAAAAAAGCCGCGGTGTACTTTGCCAAGAGCCTGAAGTGAAGTACGCCTTTATCCATCAGCATCGTCAGGCATTCAGCATCCAGCGCATGTGTGCGGTTCTCGGCGTCGCTCGCAGCGGCTACTACGCGTGGCGACAGCGCGATGGTTCGCCGTCGCCTCGGCACCGCCAGCAGGCGATTCTCGACCAGCAGGTGACCGAGGCCTACCATCATCGCAAGGGGCGCTCAGGCGCCCCCAGATTGGCTCTGGACCTGCGAGACAAGGGGCTGCCGGTGAACCGCAAGACTGTCGCCGCCAGCCTCCAGCGGCAAGGCCTACGGGCCAAGGCGGCCCGCAAGTTCAAGGCGACGACGAACTCGCGACACTCGCTGCCGGTGGCGCCCAACCTGCTGGAGCAAGACTTCACCGCCACGGCGCCGAACCAGAAATGGGCCGGCGACATCACCTATTTGGCGACTGGTGAAGGGTGGCTCTACTTGGCGGTCCTGATCGACCTGTTCTCACGCAAGGTGATCGGCTGGGCGATGAGCGAGCGGATGACCGCTGACCTGGTCGGAGACACGCTCCAGATGGCGCTGTGGCGCCGTAAGATGCCGAAGCAGGTCATCGTGCATTCGGATCGCGGCAGCCAGTACTGTTCGACCCTGTACCAATCGCTGCTGACCCGGCACGACCTCCAGTGCAGCATGAGTGCCAAAGGCAACTGCTACGACAATGCCTGTGCCGAGAGCTTCTTCCACAGCCTCAAGGTGGAAGCGATCCATGGCGAGCGATTCGAGACCCGGGAAGCCATGCGGCGGCAAGTGTTCGAGTACATCGAGATGGACTACAACCGGCAGCGCCGGCACAGTGCGATTGGGATGATCAGCCCGGAGGCCTTCGAGGGCCGAATGATCGCTTAGATCGGTGTCCACGATTGCTGGGTAAGATCAGTCTTCTTCGATGGCAACGACGAGATCGTAGGCATCGCCTACCCCGGCGAGATCCAGAACTCCACGAGCTACGACCTCTTCGCCAAGCTCGGCTACTGGCTCGACGACAACCAGAACCTCGAATTCTCTCTCAACCATTTCGACCTGGAAGAGGGCGACGACTACGTCCCGGTGACCGGCGACCGCGACGCGGGGATTCCCACGACGGCCCGCAAGGGCGATCGTGAGGGAGAGCCCGGCTTCAATGACGTCACCACGGCGCGGCTGGCCTATTCCCACGCCGACTGGCTCGGCAACGAGCTGGATGCCCAGCTCTACCACCAGCGCTTCCGTGCCCGCTTCGGCACCACCCCGTACTTCCCCTACCTGGATGACAATGGCGAGACGCAGTTCGACCAGACGCGCAACGAGTCCGACAAGCTGGGCGCCAAGTTCACCCTGAACCGCGACGGCCTGCTCGACGACCGTCTCGCCCTGACCGCAGGCCTCGACCTGCTCCAGGACGAGACCCGCCAGATGCTGGTCCATACCGGACGCACCTATGTGCCGGAGAGCCGCTATCGCAACCTGGCGCCCTTCGTGCAGGGCGAGTTCCAGCTGATCGACCCGCTGACCCTGCATGCCGGCGTGCGTCACGAATACGCCGAGCTCGAGGTCGACACTTTCCAGACCATTGATCGCAGCAACGTTACCCAAGACAACGTCACCGTGGAGGGCGGCAACCCGAGCTTCGACGAGACCCTGTTCAACTTGGGCCTGGTCTACCAGGTCACCGACTGGGCCCAGCTGTACGCCAACTACTCGGAGGGCTTCGGCATGCCCGACGTGGGCCGGGTGCTGCGGGGCATCAAGACCCCCGGCCTGGACATCGACAGCCTGCTGACGCTGCAGCCCATCGTCACCGACAACCGCGAGGTCGGCGCCCGCTTCGACTGGCAGCGCTACGGCCTGGAGCTGAGCTACTACGAGTCGGACTCCGACTTCGGTCAGCGCCTGACCTCGGAGAACGGCGTCTGGGTGGGCAAGCGCGAGAAGACCGAGATCCGCGGTGTGGAAGTCACCGGCAAGATGCACCTGAGTGACGCCCACGAACTGCGTCTCTCCTACACCCACGCCGAGGGCAAGTCGGACACCGACGGCGATGGCAGCGTCGACAAGAAACTGACCGGTATCAATATCGCCCCGGACACCTTCAAGCTGGCCTGGAGTGCCGGCTGGACCGACAAGCTCTCCACCCACCTGCAAACCAGCTACTACTTCGATCGCAGCGTCGACAACCCCGATCTGGAGTTCGACGGCTACGGCCTGGTGGACGCCGCCCTGGCCTATCGCCTGCCCGTGGGCCGGATGTCCTTCGGCATCGAGAACCTGACCGACGAGGACTACGTCACCTACTACTCCCAGGCGGGCCGGGTCAGCGACGACTATTACTTTAAGGGCCGCGGCCGCACGCTCACCCTGGGCTACCAGCTGGACTTCTGAGTTCCACGCAGGGAACTGGCTTACTGGTTGGCGGCGCCCCGGCGCCGCTTTTTTGTGGCGGCAAGCACCGATGCATGTCGCGAGCGTAGAGAGGCGGGACACCGATCCTGGCCACGGCCGGAGCGCAATGCCCCGTCAGCGCCAGCGATAGAGTAGATAGACGAAGAACGGCGCCCCGATCCCGGCAACGAAGATTCCCGCCGGCAGGTCGCGGGGCAGGAAGGCGAGTCGGCCCAGCAGGTCGGCGTGCAGCAGGATCAGGGCGCCGATCAGGGCGGTCACCGGCACCAGGGCGGTATGACCGCGTACCACCAGGCGACGGGCGATGTGCGGGGCGAGCAGGCCGATGAAGCTCAGCCCACCGGCAAAGGCCACTGCCGCACCGGAGAGGGCCACGGCCAGCAGCAGCAGGGAGAGCCGTGTACCGGAGACTGCCGTGCCCAACCCCGTGGCCAGGTCGTCGCCGAGGGCCAGGGCGTCCAGGCGGCGCGCCAGCCCGAGCGCCAGGGGCAAACCCAGCAGAGCCCAGGGAGCGAGCCCCGCCACCTCACGCCACTGGGCGGCGTAGAGGCTGCCGGTGAGCCACACATAGGCCTGCATCGCCATGGTGTCGGCGGCGAGCACCAGCACCAAGGTAGTGGCCGCCCCCAGTGCGGCGGCGATACCGATACCGATCAGTACCAGTCGCGTCGGCGTCATGCCGCGACCGGTCAGGGCGAGGATTCCCAGGGCCACCAACAGCGCACCGAGCATTGCCGCCAGCGGCAGCCAGGCCTCGCCCAGGGCCGCTCCCCCCAGCGCCAGGAAGCACACCGCCGCCAAGGAGGCGCCACCGGTGATGCCGATCACGTCCGGCGAGGCCAGGGGGTTGCGCACCAGGCCCTGCAGCAGCAGCCCGGCCACCCCCAGGCAGGCGCCCACCAGGATCGCCAGCAGCACCCGCGGCAGGCGGATCTCGTGGACGATCAGGGCGATGTCGCTGTGCTCCGGAAACAGCAGCGCCTCCAGCACCGCGGCTGGCGTCGTGGCCTGGCTGCCCAGGCTCAGCGACGCCATGGCGCTCCCGGCGAGCGCCAGGGCCAGCAGCAAGGTCACCGCCAGGGTGCGGCGATCGAAGCGTAGTGACAGGCGCCCGCCAGCAGCGCGCAAGACAAGAGGGAAGGTCATGGGGCCAGGCTCCGACGGCGGGCGAGATAGAGGAAGAACGGGGTGCCGAGCAGCGCCGTCATTACGCCCACCGGCACCTCCTGGGGCGGCATCAGGAAGCGCGCCAGGGTGTCGGCGGCCAGCAGCAGACCGGCGCCCAGCAAGGCGCAGCCGGGTAGCACCCAGCGGTGGTCACGGCCATACAGGGCGCGCACCATGTGCGGCACGATCAGCCCCACAAAACCGATCATGCCGGCCACCGCCACCGAGCCCCCGGCCAGCACGATGACCACCGCCCCGGCCAGCAGCTTGACCCGGCCGGTGCGCTGCCCCAGCCCCTTGACCACCTCGTCGTCCAGCGCCAGCAGGTTGAGCTGGCGCACCAGCAGCAGGCACAGCAGGGCCGCGACCAGGAAGAACGGCAATAGCGGCATCATGACCTCCAGGCCGCGTCCCGCCACCGAGCCTGCCAGCCACAGCAGCAGGCTCTCGAAGCGCTCCTGGTCGATGATCAGCAGCCCCTGGGCCAGGGAGACGAAGAGTGCAGTGACCGCCACCCCGGCCAGCACCACTCGCACCGGCGAGATGCCGCCGCCCCGCTCGCGCCCCAGCAGGGCGACCAGCAACGCCGCCACCAGGGCACCGAGGAAGGCCACCCAGACCAGCGCCAGCGGCGAGCGCAGGGTGAAGACGGCGCTAGCCACCACCACGAAGCACATGGCCCCGGCGTTGATGCCGAAGATGCTCGGCGCCGCCAGGGCGTTGCGGGTCAGGGTCTGCATCAGGGCGCCGGCCACCGCCAGGCTAGCGCCCACCAGGGCGGCGATGATCGCCCGGGGCAGGCGCTCGGTGAGCACGATCAGATGCTCCACGGACCCCGGATCGGGCGCCCGGAAGGCTTCTACCAGCATCATCGGGGCAATCTCGGTGGCGCCCAGCAGCAGGCTGGCCAGGCCGGCGGCAAGCGTCAGGGCCGCCACGAACAGCAGGCCCAGGAGCTTGGCCACGGACGTCGTCAGCATGACTCCCTCTTCCCTTCCGGTTGGCCATCGTCCTGCTGGACATCACTCTTCAAGCCATTGTTCTTCAAACCATAGTGGGCATAGAGTTCGTCCAGCAGGCGGTTGGCCGCCAGGATGCCGCTCCCCATGCTCCAGAGCACCGGGTCGACCCGGTAGACCCTGCCCTGCTCGACCGCCGTAAGGTTCTGCCACAGCGGATGCGCGGTCCAGTCGCGATGGAGTTCGGCCACCGCCGGGTCGTCGCGCATGAAGACGAAGATGGCATCGGCGTCCATGGCCGGCAGGCTCTCGCGGCTGACCAGCTTGATGCCCCAGCCAGGGCCGTCCTGGCCGGCGGGCCGGCGAAAACCCAGTTGGTCGAGAAGGCGGCGGGCGAAACCGTCGTAGTAGAGGCGCACGTGGTCGCCGCGAAAGCTGACCACCGACACCCGCTGCGGCCAGGCATCACCCAGCGCGGCCGCGGCTCGGCAGCGGAAGTCGGCGACCCGCTCGTGCCAGGCGTCGAGCAGCGCCCGGGCCCGGGCCTGGCGGCCCGTGGCCTCGCCCACGAGCATGAGCATGGCCTCGAAGTCGTAAGCGGTATCGGCAATCACCGTGGGCGCGATGCGCGACAGCAGCGGGTAAACGGCGGCCTGGCGATAGCGGGCGCCAATGATCAGGTCGGGGGCGAGCCCAGCTACTGCCTCCAGGTCCGGCTGGGTCTCCAGGCCCAGATAGCGCACGTGCTCGGACAGGCTGTCGCGCAGGTAGCGGTACATGGGGCGCTCCAGCCAGGACTCCACCACCCCCACCGGCTCGAGCCCCAGGGCCAGGGCGCTGTCCGTGGCGCCCTGATAGAGGGTCACGATGCGCTGCGGCGCGCCTTCGACCCGGGTGTCATCGAAAGCGTGCTCGATCGTCCGCACCGGCTCGCCCCAAGCCGCCCACGGCAAGCCTGCCAGCACGAGCAAACAGGCAGTGGTCCACAGGGCAACGGGTATCGAACGGCTCATGATCGCTTCCTGCTACAGGAGAATGGACAGAAAGGCGCTGACAATGCCACACTCCCGCTCGAAGATACAAATGATTCTCAGTTTTGAGGTAACAGCCAGCATGACTGCCCAGCGCCTGCGGGGGGAGAACCTCTGCGTCGGCTACGAGGGACGCCGCGTTCTCGACAATGTCGATTTCCAAGTGATCGAGGGACGTCTGACGATCCTGCTCGGCCCCAACGGCAGCGGCAAATCGACGCTACTCAAGACACTGGCGCGCACGCTCGGCCCCGAGCGCGGGCAGGTTCTGCTCGACGGCAAGGATATTCATCGAACCCCCACCCGCGACGTCGCGCGCAAGTTGGGTATCCTGCCGCAGAGTCCCACCTCCCCCGAGGGGCTCACGGTCCGCGAGCTGGTCGGTATGGGGCGTTTTCCCCACCAGCGGCTGTGGCAGCAGTGGTCGCGGGACGACGAGCGGGCAGTGGACGACGCCATGGCCATCGCCCGGGTCACGGAGTTTGCCGCACGGCCCGTGGATGCCCTCTCGGGCGGCCAGCGTCAGCGCTGCTGGATCGCCATGGTGTTGGCCCAGGAAACGGAGCTCGTACTGCTCGACGAGCCGACCACCTTCCTTGATCTGAAGGTGCAGGTCGACCTGCTTGAACTGCTGGTGCGCCTTGCCCATGAGCAGGGCCGCACGCTCCTGGTGGTGCTGCACGACCTGAACCTGGCCGCTGCCTACGCCGACGAGCTGGTGATGATGCGCCAGGGGCGTGTCAAGCACAGCGGCTCCCCCGAAGCGGTGTTCACCGCCGCCCATCTCAAGCAGGTCTTCGATCTTGACGCCAACGTGATACGCGACCCGCATACCCAGCGCCTGGTCTGCGTGCCCACGCTCGCTGGCTCGAGCCCAGCGCCGCTGGCCGCCGCCTCTCCCCTTCACGCCACGACGGCCCCGACCCAGCCATGACCGCCAAACCCCGACACTTCTGCGCCGAGGAGAGCCTGGCCATCGGCGACCCGCTGGTCGGCACCGGCACCCATGCCGAGCACAACCTGCTGATCAGCTGGCCACGCGCGCACTGGCAGCGCAGCATGCGCCGGGCCGGCGACATGCCGGAGGAAGTCTCCACGGAGATCGAGGCCATCGCCGCAAGTGGCCGGCGCGTCAACCTGATCCATCGCCGGGAGCAGCCCAGTCACCGGCACTGCATCTTCCTGATGCCCGAGCGCCTGCGCTACGACGTGCCGCGTGACGAGTTGCTCGCCTTCCTCCAGGCCCTGCAGGGCGGCGCAGCGCTCGCGCGCTGGCAGGCGGACCGCGTCGAGGGCTCGCTGATCTTGTGCTGCACCCACGGCAAGAAGGACAAGTGCTGCGCCAAATTCGGCTTTCGCACCTACCAGGCGATCGCCGACGAGGCCCGGCGCCAGCCCCACCTCTTCGAGGTGTGGGAGAGCACCCACCTGGGCGGATGCCGCCTGGCGGCCAGCGCCATCGTCTTCCCGCAGCGGCACAAGTACGGCCGCATCGCCTTTGACGACATCCCCCTCCTGCTGCAGGCCGAGGCCGAAGGCCGGCCCTACCTGCCCTGCTATCGCGGCGATTCGCGCCTGGCGCCGGCCGAGCAGTGTGCCCAGGTGGCCGCCCTGGAGTGGCTGCAGTCGCGCGACCTGCGCGGAGAGGTACAGGTGGAAGGCGAAAGCGCCGTGGGCGACGACCACCGCCTCGTAGTGACCGTTCGCTGGCAGGCGCCGCCGCAGCGGGGGTGGCTGGTGGTGACCTGTGTCGCCAGCGAACTCATCCGCCACGACACCTGCGCCGACTACGCAGGCGAGGGGGCCAAACCCTCGCGGGTGTGGAAGGCACGCGGCGCCACGCCCGTGACGCATGGCCTGGGACACCAGGCCAACATCTGCTCCGACCGCTCACCGTCGGCATGAGCACATAAAACAGAAACGGCCGGGGAGTTCCCCGGCCGTTTGCCTGCTGTGAGGTGTGCTGAGCGGCGTCACCGCACCACGCCGATGGCGTACTCCTCGCCGGCGTCGAGTAGCCAGCGGTAGCAGTAGTCGGCGAAGCTGCGGCGCAGCACCAGCTCCCAGCGCGTATCAGAGGGGCGGCGCAGGATCGCCGTGGCCTTGGCGAACACCGTGGTCACCCCCTTGCCCACCGGAAAGTGGTCCGGATGGACGTCGTAGACCACGCTCTTCATCAGCAGCTCGCGCGCCTTCGGCCCTTCCAGTTCGAGCAGCGTCTGGCCGCCCCCGACGTTGACGATTGCGAAGCGGGCATCGCCCAGGGCCTCGCGCAGGCGGTTTTCGAAATCGAACTCCTCGCCGCCCGGCACGATCAAGAGCCACTCGTCGGGGGAGAGCCACTGGATCGAGCGCTCGCCGCTGGCGTCGTGCACGAGCCCCTGGGGCTTGCCCGGCAGGTTCATGCCCAGCACCTCGCGCACCGCCTCGTCGAGGACGATGGCGCCGCCGCGCAGGATCAGGTGACCGAGGAAGGCACGCTCACGGATCGTCACCTGACTGTGCGGTCCCGGCGTCGGTGCGCCGCTGCGCCGGTAGCTGTAGGCCAGCGGTGACTCGACGGCGATCGCCGCGTCGGTGCGGGTGTCGAAAACAGCGGCCTTAGACATGCTGGCGCTCTCCCTTGGGGTCGTAGAAGATCGTGCTGACGATTTCGGCTTCGTGGGTGGTGCCGTCGGCCATGGGCAGGTAGACGGTCGCACCCAGCTTGTGGTGGCCGCCCTTGACCACCGCCAGGGCGAAGCCCGCATCCAGCGTCGGGCTGTAGTAGCTCGAGGTCACGTGGCCTACCATCGGCATGGGGATGGCATGGGTCGGATCGAGCACGATCTGCGCGCCCTCCTCCAGCACTACCTTGGGATCACGGGGCCTCAGGCCGACGAGCTGCTTGCGGCCCTCGCGGCGGGTGTCGGGGCGTGACAGCGCCCGCTTGCCGATCCACGGAAACGGCTTGTCATAGCCCACGCACCACTGCATGCCCAGGTCCTCCGGCGTTACCGAGCCGTCGGTGTCCTGGCCAACAATGATGAAACCCTTCTCGGCACGCAGGACGTGCATGGTCTCGGTGCCGTAGGGGGTGAGGCCGTACTTCTCGCCGTGGCGGAACAGCGTCTCCCACACGTGCCGGGCGTAGTTGGCCTGGACGTTGATCTCGTAGGTGAGCTCGCCGGTGAAGGAGATGCGGAACACCCGCGCCGGCACCCCGGCCACCTTGCCTTGCCGCCACTCCATGAACTTGAAGCGGTCCCGGTCGAGATCGATGTCGGTGATCTCGGCGAGCAGCTTGCGCGCCTCTGGCCCGGTGATGGTCATGGTCGCCCAGTGATCGGTCACCGAGGTGAAGGTGACATCGAGCTCCGGCCACTCGGTCTGGTGCCACAGCTCCAGCCACTCGAGGATCGCCGCGGCGCCGCCGGTGGTGGTGGTCATCAGGAAGTGGTTGTCGGCCAGGCAGGCGGTCACGCCGTCGTCGGTGACCATGCCGTCGTCCTTGCACATCAACCCGTAGCGGCACTTGCCGACATCGAGCTTCTGCCACTTGTTGGTGTAGATTCGCCCCAGGAACTCGCGGGCATCCGCGCCCTGGATGTCGATCTTGCCGAGCGTCGAGGCATCCAGGATGCCGACCGTCTCGCGCACCGCTCGGCACTCGCGTGCCACCGCCTCGTGCAGGGTTTCGCGTTGGCCGTTGCCCGACTGCGCCCGTGCCTGGGGATAGTACCAGGGGCGCTTCCACTGGCCGACGTCCTCGAACGCAGCGCCGTGTTCCACGTGCCACTGCTGCAGGGCCGTGTAGCGCTCGGGATCGAAGAGCTCGCCGCAGTGACGGCCGACGATGGCGCCGAAGGTCACTGGCGTATAGTTGGGGCGGAACACCGTGGTGCCCACCTCGGGAATCGATCGTTTCAGGCAGCGCGCGGCGATCGCCATGCCGTTGATGTTGCCGAGCTTGCCCTGGTCGGTGCCGAAGCCCATGGCGGTGTAGCGCTTGACGTGCTCGATGGACTCGAAGCCCTCGCGGGTGGCGAGTTCGATGCCCGCCGCGGTGACATCGTTCTGCTGGTCGACGAACTGCTTGGGCGCACGCAGGGTCGGCTTCTCGTGGGGCACCTGAAAGAGCGCGACCTGGGGCCCATCGCGACGCACCTCGGCACTCGGCAGCTCGAAGCCCGAGGACGGGTGGCCGGTGGCGGCCGCAGCCCGGACGCCGATCTCCAGGCCGCTGGCCAATACCTCGCCCAGGGCGTAGAGGCCATTGGCGCCACCCGCAGCGTGGACGCCCTTCACGAGGCCCGGCACGAAGCCGAGAATCTCGTCGTTCCAGGTCGGCCGCGCACCGGTGTGCGAGGCGAGGTGGATCACCGGGCTATAGCCGCCGGAACTGGCGACGGTGTCGCAGGCAAGCTCCTCGACGCGGCCGGTGACCCGGAAGCCGTCGATGTCGATCGCCGCCACCCGCGCGGCGCTGACACGCCCCGCGCCCTTGGCCTCGATCACCGCGCTGCCGGTAATCACGCGGATGCCCTTGGCCTTGGCCTCGGTCACCCAGTCGCCCTCCGGGGCCGGACGCGCATCGACGATGGCCACCACCTCGCGCCCCGCCTCGTGCCAGTCCAGAGCGGCGCGGTAGGCGTAGTCGTTGTTGACGGAGAGCACCAGCTGCTGGCCCGGCACCACGCCATAACGGCGGATGTAGGTGGAGACGGCGCCGGCCAAGAGGTTGCCCGGTACGTCATTGCCCGCATAGACCAGCGGCCGCTCGTGGGCACCGGTGGCCAACACCACCTGGCCAGCCCGCACCCGGTGCAGGCGCGCGCGGCTCTGGCGGGCGCCGTTGGCCGTCCGCGGGGCGGTGTCGGCCAGGTGCTCGGTGCACCGTTCGTGCAGTGTCACGAAGTGGTGGTCGTGGTAGCCGTTGGCGGTGGTGCGGGGCAGCAAGGTGACGTTGGCAAGCCCCTTCAGTTCCTCGATCACCTGGGTCGCCCAGGCCTCGGCCGGCTCGCCGGCGAGGGTCTCGCGGCTGTCCAGCAGCGAACCACCCATCTCCTCCTGCTCGTCACAGAGGATCACCCGTGCGCCGCTGCGCGCCGCGGCCAGCGCTGCGGCCAGGCCCGCCGGGCCGGCGCCGATCACCAGCACCTCGCAGTGCTGGTGGAGGTGATCGTAGATGTCCGGGTCCGCCTCGGTGGGGCTGCGACCCAGGCCGGCACTCTTGCGAATGTACTTCTCGTAGGTCATCCACAGGGAGGCAGGCGCCATGAAGGTCTTGTAGTAGAAGCCCGGGGGCATGAAGGCGCCGCCCAGCTTGCCGACCAGCCCCATCAGGTCGCGCTTCACGTTGGGCCAGCCGTTGGTGCTGCGCGCCACCAAGCCGTCGTAGAGGGCCTGCTGGGTCGCGCGCACGTTGGGCACCTGGGCCGCCTCGCTCGCCCCCAACTGCACGACGGCATTGGGCTCCTCGGCGCCCGCGGCGACGATGCCGCGCGGCCGCGAGTACTTGAAGCTGCGGTTGACGATGGCCACCCCGTTGGCGAGCAGTGCCGAGGCCAGGGTATCGCCGGGATGGCCCTGGTAGCGCTTGCCGTTGAAGGTGAAGGTCAGCTGGCGGTTACGGTCGATACGCCCACCCCGGGCCGTGCGATGGATCTGGCTCATGCCCGCGCTCCCTCCTGTCGAGAGGCTTCACTCGGTTCGGCCGCCACCCGGGCGGCCGCATCGTCTGCCGGGGAGGTCGCCGTGACGCTTGGCTGCTCGCCCATCTTGTAGGTCTCGAGAATCTCGTAGGTGACGGTGTGTCGCGTCACGTTGAAGAACTTGCGACAGCCCACGGCGTGCACCCAGAGTTCGTGGTGGATGCCGCGCGGGTTGTCGCGAAAGAAGAGGTAGTCGCCCCACTCGTCATCGGAGCAGGCGTCGGGATCCGCCGGACGGGCGATATGCGCCTGGCCCTTGGGGTGAAACTCCTCTTCCTCGCGAAGCTCTTCGCAGTAGGGGCAATAGATATGCAACATTGTTGTTCTCCCTTAATGCGCCACGCCAGCGGCGCCGTGCTCGTCGATCAGCGCCCCGCTGTGGAAGCGGTCGATGCTGAAGGACGCGGCCAGCGGATGCGCCTCCCCCTTTGCGAGTGTCGCGGCGAAGACGTGGCCCGACCCCGGGGTGGCCTTGAAGCCGCCGGTGCCCCAGCCGCAGTTGAAGAAGAGCCCCTTCACCGGGGTGGCGGAGAGGATCGGGCAGGCATCCGGGCAGGTGTCGACGATGCCACCCCACTGCCGATTCATGCGCACCCGCGAGAAGATCGGGAACATCTCGACGATCGCCTGCAGGGTGTGCTCCACGGTGGGGTAACTGCCACGCTGGCCGTAGCCGTTGTAGCCGTCGATGCCGGCGCCGATCACCAGGTCGCCCTTGTCGGACTGACTGATGTAGCCGTGCACGTGGTTGGACATCACCACGGTGTCGAGCACCGGCTTGATCGGCTCGGAGACCAGCGCCTGCAGCGGGTGCGACTCGATGGGCAGCTTGATGCCGGCCATCCTGGCGAGCACCCCGGAGTTGCCGGCGGCCACGCAGCCCACGGTCCTGGCCTCGATGTCGCCACGGTTGGTGTGCACCCCGAGGACACGACCGTCGCGGATCTTGAAGCCGGTCACCTCGGTCTGCTGCAAGATGTCCACGCCCAGCGCATCGGCGCCGCGCGCATAGCCCCAGGCCACGGCATCGTGGCGCGCCACCCCGGCGCGCGGCTGCCAGGAAGCGCCCAGCACGGGATAGCGGGCACGCTTGGAGCAGTCGAGGATCGGCACAATCTCCTGCACCCCGGCGGCATCGAGCACCTCGCCGTCGATGCCGTTCAAGCGGTTGGCGTTGACGCGGCGCTGGATGTCACGCATGTCCTGCAGGGTGTGGCCCAGGTTGAGCACGCCACGCTGAGAGAACATCACGTTGTAGTTGAGGTCCTGGGAGAGCCCTTCCCACAGCTTCATCGAATGCTCGTAGAGCGCAGCCGCCTCGTCCCACAGGTAGTTGGAGCGCACGATGGTGGTATTGCGGGCGGTGTTGCCGCCGCCCAGCCAGCCCTTCTCGATCACCGCCACGTTGGTGATGCCGTGGACCTTGGCCAGGTAGTAGGCCGTGGCCAGGCCGTGCCCCCCGCCACCCACGATGACCACGTCGTACTGCTGCTTCGGCGTGGGGTTACGCCACTGGCGCTGCCAGTTCTCGTGGTGGCTCAGGGCGTGCTTGACCAGGCCGAAGCCGGAATAGCGCTGCATGAGTGATCTCCCTTCCTAGCCCAGGGTTGCGGCGGCCGGCTCGGCGGCGCTGTCGGCTGCAGCCGCAACGCCACCATACACCGGGTAGCGGTCGCAGAGGGCGGCCACCTTGTCACGCACGTCGGCCTCGAGTGCCTCGGTGGACTCGCCCGCTGCCAGGCCATCGAGAAGGTCGGCGATCCAGCCGGCCAATGCTTGGCAGTCGGCGACGTCGAAGCCGCGGGTGGTCACCGCTGGGGTGCCGATGCGCAGGCCGGACGTAACGAAGGGGCTCTGGGGATCGTTCGGCACCGAGTTCTTGTTGACGGTGATGCATGCCCGTCCCAGGGACGCGTCCGCATCCTTGCCGGTGACGCCCTGACGGATCAGCGACAGCAGGAAGAGATGGTTGTCGGTCCCGCCCGAGACCACGTCATAGCCTCGCTCGATGAACACCTCTGCCATGGCGCGGGCGTTGTCGATCACCTGCTGCTGGTAGCGCACGAACTCCTGGCACATCGCCTCCTTGAAGGCGACCGCCTTGGCGGCGATGACGTGCATCAGCGGGCCGCCCTGCTGCCCGGGGAAGACCGCGGCATTCAGCTTCTTGTGCAGCTCCGGGTCGTTGTGGGCGGAGAGAATCAGGCCACCGCGCGGGCCGCGCAGCGTCTTGTGGGTGGTGGTGGTCACCACGTGAGCGTGCGGCAGCGGGCTCGGGTAGAGATCGGCGGCTACCAGACCCGCCACATGGGCCATGTCCACCAGCAGCCAGGCGTCCACCGCGTCGGCAATGGCGCGGAAGCGCCGCCAGTCGACGACCCGCGAGTAGGCAGAGAAGCCGGCGATGATCAGCTTGGGCCGGTGCTCGTGGGCCAGGCGCTCGACCTCGGCGTAGTCGATCTCGCCGGTATCGGCGTTCAGGCCGTACTGCACGGCATGGTAGTGCTTGCCGGAGAAGTTGGGCGCCGCGCCGTGGGTCAGGTGACCGCCGTGGGCCAGGCTCATGCCCAGCACGGTGTCGCCCGGCTTGACCAGCGCCATGAAAGCGGCGGCATTGGCCTGGGCGCCGGAGTGGGGCTGAACGTTGGCGTAGTCGGCACCGAAGAGGTCGCAGGCGCGCTCGATGGCCAGGCGCTCGACCTTGTCGACGAACTCGCAGCCCCCGTAGTAGCGCTTGCCCGGATAGCCCTCGGCGTACTTGTTGGTGAGCTGGGTGCCCTGGGCCTCCATGACGCGGCGGCTGGCGTAGTTCTCGGAGGCGATCAGCTCGATGTGCGCCTCCTGGCGAGCGGTTTCCTCGTTGATGGCCAAGGCCAGGGGAGCATCGAAGGATGCCAGGGAATCGGTGTGGGCAAACCCATCGCGGTGGGACATGCAGGCCTCCAGGGTTGTTGTCGTGGCAAGGAGCAGCCGTTGATCACTCTGCCATCCTTGCGGCGATGGTATCCCTGTGCCCTGGGGGTCAAGATGCTTGGCGGCGTCACGCCCCGATGCGTTTGCGACACCGGTGTCGTCTGGCAATACGCCATGCGGCTGAGGGGGGGGATAGACGAGATAGGAGATAGGCGAGACAGCGGAGGGAGGCATAACGTCCCCGGCCCGCCGTTCGGACCGGGGACGGCCGGTCAGACGCGAATGATCTCGTCCTTCAGCGAGTAGGCAATGGCCAGCATGTCCTTGCGGGTCTGCTCGTCGGCGCCGTGGCGATCGAGCGCGCCCAGGATGTCATCGATGGCGGCCATGTATTCGCCCTCACCGATATTCATCCCCCGATGTATTTCGAGCATATTGCGCCCCTCATAGACCGCCGGCCCGCCGGAACCGGTCGTGATGAAGTCGACCAGATGCCGTTTGGCCGTCGCCATGCGCTTGGGATCCTCACTCAGGGGAAGATAGCGTGCCTGGATGGCCGGGTTGGCCAGGTGCGCGTCGACGATGTCGTCGACCAGGGCCTGGATGCCGTCACTGCCGCCCAGGCGGTCGAAGAGAGTTGAAGTTGCCATGGTGCACCTCCACTCGGGGTACGGAGTGAATCGCTCCGTGAGTTGTTTTCCAGAGTTTGATGGGCAGGTAGGCGCCCACCTCGAACCGACCGGTCGGTCTAGTGACAGGGTAAAAAAACTCACCCCGTGGCGGCGGCAAAGTAGAAGTCCAGCATGGCCTGCAGCGAGGTGGGGTCGCGACGCAGCCGCGTGCGCAGCGCCGCGCCCTCCCAGCAGTTCACCAACAGATCGGCCATGCGGCGCGACGCGAAGTCCGCCGGCAGGTCGCCTCGCTGGCGCGCCTCTTCCAGGCAGCCGGCAATGCGTTCGGCGATCGCGTTGAAGCACTGCTCGATCTTGGCCCGGAACACCTCGTTGACGCCCGAGAGCTCCTGACCGACCCCGCCGAGCATGCACCCCAGGTATCCCTCCTCGCGGTACTTTTCCTGGGTCAGCTCGAAGAAGCGGCGCACCCGTGCCAGCGGCGGCAGCGAACGATCCCCCAGGGTGGCATCCAGCCCCCGGTGCACTTCCACCATGTAGCACTCGATGAGTTCGAGGGCGAAGGCCTCCTTGCTGGGGAAGTAGTGGTAAAACGATCCCTTCGGCGTGTTCGTGGCCGTCAGCAGGGCTTGCACGCCAAGATCGTTGTAGCCATGCCGCAGAAGCATCTCGAGTCCCGCATCCAGCAGCCGCTGCTTCGTGTCTTGTGCCATGAGTCTCCCGTTGTCGCCTCCAATAGACCGACCGGTCTACTCTCAACCTAGCTCGCCCTGCCCGCTTGTCAAGGCGGGAGGGCGGATGCAACCAACCGGGGCTGCGGCATCTTCAGTAGTCGAGGACCACGTCACACCGCGGCTTGCTGCAACAGGAGAGGATGTAGCCCTCTTCGATATCCTCGTCGGTGATGCCGCCGTTGTGCTCCATGTCGACCTGCCCCGCGCTCAACGGAATCCGGCAGGTGCCACAGATGCCCATGCCACACGCCTTGGGGATGTGCAGGCCCAGCTTGGCCGCGGCCGCATGCACCGTCTCGCCGGGCTGGATGCGCACGCTCTTGCCGGTGGTGCTGAATTCCACGCGGATCATCTCGGCGACATCGACTTCCTCGGCTTCCGCCTCCGCCTGTTCGGCGTGCTCGAGCGCTTCCTCCTGGACCTCCACCGGGGTCGCGCCGAAGGACTCCTCGTGGTAGCGGCTCATGTCGTAGCCCTGGTCAGCGAGAAGCTGCCGGACCGCCTTCATGTAGGGGGTGGGACCACAGCAGAAGATCTCGCGATCCAGGTAGTCGGGCACCATCAGTTCCAGCATCGGCCGAGTCAGGAAGCCGCGAAAGCCGGACCAGATCTGGCCCAGCTCGTCGCTGCGCTCGCTGATCAGGTGCAGCTTGAATTCAGGGATGCGCGAGAAGATGTGCTCCAGCTCGCGGTGGAAGATGATGTCGCTGGGAGAGCGCGCGCTGTGCACGAACTCCAGGTCAACGGCGGCATTGGTGTCGAAGTACCAGCGGGTCATCGACATCAGCGGCGTGATGCCCACCCCGCCGGAGAGCATCAGCAGCTTGTCGGCCGGATAGTCGATGGCGTTGAAATTACCCACCGGGCCGTGCACCGCCAGCTCAGAGCCCGCCTTGAGGTGGTCGTGCAACCAATTGGAGACCTTGCCGCCGGGCATCCGCTTGACGGTGATCGAGAAGCTGTAGGGTACCGAGGGCGAACTCGAGATCGTGTAGGAGCGCATGATCGGCTCGCCCTCGATCTCCAGCTCCAGGGTCACGAACTGCCCCGGCTTGAAGAAGAACAGCACCGGCTGTTCGGCCATGAAGCAGAAGGTACGCACGTCCCAGGTTTCCTGGATCACCTTGACACAGCGCACCAGGTGGCGCCCGTTGGTCCAGGTCTGGGTCGTCACCGGATTGAGGAAGTTCATTGTCATTGTCGTCTCGCCAGGGTTGAGCGGGGAACGCCTCGACAGCCGCCACCGCACTGTCTGAGCGCATTCTGCGGCCTGTGGGTCCGTTGCGACTGTTCTGGCTACGACATCGAGATATCCATCACCCCCTCGCCGTCGCGACCCACCGCTGGTCAAGGTCGCTCGGGCATCGTTTCGGGTCGCTGGCGGACATGGGTACCCCAAGGCCGTGGCGCACACTCCGCTTGCGACACGGCGACGAACGTGCCCGGCATTCGCCCAACCAACAACGAGGAATATCTCCCATGTCTGCCTTTGACCCCGTCTCCCTCGATGATCCGCTGGCCAACGCGCGTCAGGAAGTGGCCGAGAGCCTGCGTCGCCGCCGGCCCAATTTCTCCCTGCCCCAGCCGTTCTACAACGATGCCCGGTTCTTCGCCCTGGACATGCAGGAGATCTTCGAGAAGGAGTGGCTGTTCGCCGGCATGACGTGCGAGATTCCCGCCAAGGGTAACTTCATGACCCTGGAGGTGGGCGACAACCCGGTGATCCTCGTGCGCGGCAGCGACGGCGCCGTGCACGGCTTCCACAACGTCTGCCGGCATCGCGGCTCGCGGCTGTGCGTGAAGGAGAAGGGCAAGGTCGCCAAGCTGGTGTGCCCCTACCACCAGTGGACCTACGAACTCGACGGTCGCCTGCTGTTTGCCGGCAGCGACATGGGCGAGCACTTCGACCTGGCCGCCTACGGCCTCAAGCCGATCCACGTGAAGAGCGCCGGAGGCTACCTCTTCATCAGCCTCGCCGACGAGCCGCCGGCCATCGATGACTTCCTGGTCACTCTCGAGCACTACCTGGAACCCTACGACATGGCCAACGTCAAGGTGGCCGTGGAGTCCTCCATCGTCGAGCAGGCCAACTGGAAGCTGGTCATCGAGAACAACCGCGAGTGCTACCACTGCAACGGCGCCCACCCCGAACTGCTCAACTCCCTGCAGGAGTTCGACGACACCGACGACCCGCGCGCCACCCCGACCTACAAGGCGCTTGTCGCGCGCAAGCAGGCCGACTGGGACACCCAGCAGGTGCCCTGGCAGCTCAAGCGCTTCGGCAAGCGCAACCGCCTGACCCGCACGCCCTTGCTCGACGGCACCGTCTCCATGACCATGGACGGCAAGCCCGCCTGCCAGATGCTGATGGGACGCCTCGAGAGCCCCGACATGGGGTCGCTGCGCATCCTCCACCTGCCCAACTCCTGGAACCACTTCATGGGCGACCACGCGGTAGTATTTCGTGTCATGCCGCTGGGCCCGCAGCAGACCCTGGTCACCACCAAGTGGCTGGTGCACAAGGAGGCCGTGGAGGGCGTGGACTACCACCCCGAGCAGATGCGTCACGTGTGGGACGCCACCAACGACCAGGACCGTCGCCTCGCCGAGGAGAACCAGCGCGGCATCAACTCCAAGGCCTACGAGCCGGGCCCCTACTCCGCAACCTATGAGTTCGGCGTGATCGACTTCATCGACTGGTACAGCGAGCGGCTGCAGGAGAACCTCGGACAGAGCGCCCCACAATTGCAGATGGTACAGGGCTGACGTATCCCCTCGCCGCCCTGACGGCGAGGGCAGCTTCCGCTAGCCGCCTACCCTTCAGGAAATCCTTGAACAACATGGGCCCGCCCCCCAAGGTCGGGCCCGTTGCCGCGCGCCGCCTTGCCCGATCCGGGCAAGGCGGCGCTAGGGTATAAGGCAATCCTGCGGGGATTAGTGACGCTCGCGCTCTTCCACTGCCGGGCGTAGGTTCTGCTCTAGCGCCAGACGCACCGAGGGCAGCATCACCTCGCGCTGGGCCTCGAGCTCGGCCACCAGCACCGCCAGCCCCTCGATACCCACCTGCTCGTGCATCAGCCGCGCCATGCGCGCGCAGGTCTCGGGACAGGCGCCGTCGGGAATGCGCACTCCCAGCGCCACCAGGCGCTGGCGGAAGTCGTCGCCGTCGATCAGGTCTGCGATCATCATCGTCCCACCCTCCCTATTACCGTTGTTCGACAGTATCGCCCATGGCGGTCGATGCTGCCCTGGACAGCCGAGCCGCCGCGTACTTGAACTCGGGGATCTTGCCGAAGGGGTCCAGTGCCGGGTTGGTCAGCACGTTGGCGGCCGCCTCGGCGTAGCAAAACGGCACGAACACCATGCCCTCCGGCATCGCCGGGTCGACGCGCGCCGCCAGCGTGATGCTGCCGCGCCGGGTGGTGATGGTGAGCGGCTCGCCGGGCGCCACACCCAGGCGGCGTGCTTCCGTTGGGGCCAGGCTTGCCACCGCGGCCGGCTCCAGATCGTCGAGCACGCGGGCCCGGCGCGTCATCGAGCCGGTGTGCCAGTGCTCGAGCTGGCGGCCGGTGGTCAGTACCACCGGGTAGTCGGCGTCGATCGGCTCATCCGGCGGTAGCGGCAATGTCGGCGAGAACCTGGCCTTGCCGCTGGCGGTGGGGAAGGCATCCGCATAGACCACGTCGGCACCGGGGGCGTCGTCCGCCGGGCAGGGATAGCTGACCGAGTGCTCGCGCTCGAGCCGCTCCCAGGTAATGTGGTCGAGCGAGGGCATGCCACGTTTCATCTCGGCGAACACCTCGCGGGGGTGCGTGTAGCGCCAGTCGAGGCCGAAGCGCCGGGCGATCTCCTGGATGATCCACCAGTCGGGCCGGGCCTCGCCCGGCAGCGCCACCGCGGCCCGCCCGAGCTGCACCTGGCGGTTGGTGTTGGTGACGGTGCCCTCCTTCTCCGACCAGCTGGAGGCCGGCAGGATGACGTCGGCGAACTGGGCCGTCTCGGTAACGAAGAGGTCCTGCACCACCAAGTGCTCGAGCCTGGCCAGGGCCGCCCGGGCATGGTCCAGGTCGGGGTCGGACATGGCCGGGTTCTCGCCCTGGATGTACATGCCGCGGATGGTGCCGTCGTGGATGGCGTGCATGATCTCCACCACCGTCAGGCCCGGCTGGTCGTCGAGCGGCGTGTTCCAGAGCTCCTCGAAGGCGGCACGCAGCTGGGTATCGCCCACCGGCTGGTAGTCCGGCAGCACCATGGGGATCAGGCCGGCGTCGGAGGCGCCCTGGACGTTGTTCTGGCCGCGCAGCGGGTGCAGGCCGGTACCGGGCCGCCCGGTGTGACCGCAGGCCAGCGCCAGCGAGATCAGGCAGCGCGCGTTGTCGGTGCCGTGGGTGTGCTGGGAGATCCCCATGCCCCAGAAGATCATCGCCCGCTCGGCCGTGGCGTAGAGGCGCGCCACCTCACGAATGGTTGCCGGCTCGACGCCGCAGGCAGACGCCATCGCCTCGGGGGTCATCTCGGCGACGTGGGCCTTGAGCGCCTCGAAGCCCTCGGTGTGCTCGGCGATGTAGGCCGCGTCGTAGAGCCCCTCGCTGACGATGACGTTGAGCAACGCATTGAACAGCGAGACGTCGGCCCCCGGCGTGAAGCGCACGCTGAGATGCGCATAGGCGTCCAGCGCCTGGCCGCGCGGGTCAAGCACGATGAACTTGGTGCCGCGCTTGGCGGCCTGCTTGAAGAAGGTCGCCGCCACCGGGTGGTTCACCGCCGGGTTGCAGCCGGTGAGAATCACCACGTCGGCGTTGGCCGCCTGCATGAACGACGCGGTCACCGCACCGGAGCCGATGCACTCCATGAGCGCCGCCACGGAGCTGGCGTGGCACAGCCGGGTGCAGTGGTCGACGTTGTTGGAGCCGAAGCCCGTGCGCACCAGCTTCTGGAACAGCCAGGCCTCCTCATTGGAGCACTTGGCGCTGCCGAAGCCGGCCAGCGTCTGGGGCCCATGGGCGGCCTTGAGGTCGACAAGCCCTCGGGCGGCCAGGTCCAGTGCCTCGTCCCAGCTCGCCTCGCGAAAATGGGTCAGCGGCTGGGCCGGATCGAAGTTCGGGTCGAGCCCCTTGGCAACGCCCTCGCGGCGAATCAGCGGGGTGGTGAGGCGCGCCGGGTGGTTGGGGTAGTCGAAGCCGAAGCGTCCCTTGACGCACAGCCGCCCCTGGTTGGCCGGGCCGTCCTTGCCCTCGACGAAGAGGATGCGCTCGTCCTTCCCGGGCTCGCCCTTGACGTGGTAGGTGAGCTGGCAGCCCACGCCGCAGTAGGGGCAGACGGAATCGACCTGGCGATCCGCCGCGGCGGAGTCGCCGCGCCCCTGCTCGTCGACCAGCGTCGCCTCCATCAGCGCCCCGGTGGGACAGGCCTGGACGCACTCGCCGCAGGCCACGCAGGTGCTGTCGCCCATGGGGTCGTCGAAGTCGAAGACAATCTTGGACGCCGCGCCGCGGTGGGCCAGGCCGATGACGTCGTTGACCTGCACCTCGCGGCAGGCGCGTACGCAGAGGTTGCACTCGATGCAGGCATCGAGATTGACACGCATCGCCGAGTGGCTGCTGTCGTGCCCCTGAGCGTGGCTCTCCGAACGCTCGCGCTCGGCGACATGGTGCACGGTGGGCGCTGTGCGCTCGTCCTGGCGGGGCAGCCACTCGCGCACCGCCGTGGCGTCCACGGCCAGCTGGTCGGCCATGGCCCAGAAGTGGCTCGAGCGGTCGGGGCTGGCCTCGCGCTGGGGCTGGTCGACGGCGAGCAGTTCGAGCACGCCCTCGCGAGCCACGCGGGCACGCTCGGAGGAGACGCTCTTGACCACCATGTCGGGGCGCGCCTCGCGGATGCAGCTGGCAGCCAGCACCCGCTCGCCCTCGATCTCCACCATGCAGGCGCGGCAGTTGCCGTCGGCGCGGTAACCGGGGGCGTCCAGGAAGCAGAGGTGGGGAATGGTCTCGCCGGCGCGCTTGGCCACCTGCCACAGCGTCTCGCCGGGATAGGCGCGCACTGCGCTGCCGTCGAGGGTCAGGGTGAAGCTCGTGTCACTCATCTTGTCACCCCTTGATGATCAGGTTCTGGGCGGCGAGTTCGCCGCGGAAGTCCTTGAGCAGCCCCAACACCGGATTGGGCGCCGCCTGCCCCAGCCCGCAGATGGAGGCATCCATCATCACCTGGGCGAGCCGCTCGAGTGCCGCGGCGTCCCACTGCTCGCGCTCGAGCAGCGAGAGCATCTTCTCGCTACCGACGCGGCACGGCGTGCACTGCCCGCACGACTCGTCGGCGAAGAAAGCCAGCAGGTTGGTGGCCACGCCGCGCAGGTCGTCCTGGTCCGACAGCACGATGAGCGCCGCCGAGCCGATGAAGCAGCCCTCCGCCTGCAGGGTGTCGAAATCGAGCGGGATGTCCGCCTTGCTCGCCGGCAGGATGCCACCGGAGGCGCCCCCCGGCAGGTAGCCGGCGAGGCGGTGCCCTTCGGCCATGCCGCCGCAGTAATCGTCGATCAGCTCGTTCAGGGTGATCCCGGCCGGCGCCAGGTGCACGCCGGGGCGCTGCACCCGCCCGGAGACCGAGAAGCTGCGCAGGCCACTGCGGCCGTGTCGCCCCTGGTCGGCGAACCAGGCCGCGCCGCGCTGGTGGATCAGCGGGATCCAGTAGACGGTTTCCACGTTGTTGACCAGTGTCGGGCGGTCGAAGAGCCCCTTCTGGGCGACGAAAGGCGGGCGATGGCGCGGCTTGCCGGGCTTGCCCTCCAGCGACTCGATCATCGCCGACTCCTCGCCGCAGATGTAGGCGCCGGCGCCGCGGCGCAGCACCACATAGCCCGGCTCGACGAGCCCTGCCGCTTCCAGCTCGGCAATCGCCTCGCGGAGCACCCGGTGCAGGCCGGGGTACTCGTCGCGCAGGTAGATGTAGAGCGCACAGGCCTCCACGGCCCAGGCGCTCACCAGGGCGCCCTCGAGGAAGCGGTGCGGCTCGCGCTCGAGGTAGTAGCGGTCCTTGAAGGTGCCGGGCTCCCCCTCGTCGGCGTTGATCGCGCAATACCGCGGCCCCGCCTCCTGGCGCACGAAGGTCCACTTCTTGAAGGTCGGGAAACCGGCGCCGCCCAGGCCACGCAGGTTGGCCGCCTCGAGTTCGGCCATCAGCGCTTCCACCGTGACGCGCCCGCTCCGGCAGGCGTCGAGCAGGGCGTAGCCCCCCGCGGCACGGTAGGCGTCCAGGCGCGGCCAGTCGATCGGTTCGGGATGCAGGTCACCGTCGGCCATAGCCGCCTCGACCGCCGGCGGGGTGGCATGACCGAGGTGGCGATGGCCCACCTCCACCACCGGTGCCGTCTCGCAGCGCCCCATGCAGGGCGCACGCAGCACGCGCACCGCGGCCGGGTCCAGGCCGGCCTCGAGCTCGGCCTTGAGGGTCGCCGCCCCGGCCAGCTGACAGGAGAGCGAATCGCAGACTCGCACGGTGATCGCCGGCGGCGTGGTCTGGTCGTCGTGGATGACGTCGAAGTGGGCGTAGAAGGTCGCCGTCTCGTAGACCGCCGCCATGGGCAGTTTCATGTAGGCGGCAAGCGCGCGCAGCGCGGCGAGCGGCAGGTGGCCGCGGCTGTCCTGGATGGCGTGGAGGTGCTCGATCAGCAGGTCGCGGCGTCGCAGTGCCGGCTGCTCGCGCTCGTCACCGAGCAGGCGACGCAGGGCGTCGAGCTCGCTGGGGTCGAGGTCACGCCCGCGGGGCTTGCCCCGCAGGCGGCGTTGGGGAGTCACGGTCTGGACGGTCATCATGGGCTCGTTATCGTCGTTGGGCGCCTTGGCCAATCATGTTGGCACCCGCCACCTGGAGGAACAATGTCTGGTCGACCGCGGTGCAGCCTGGAGATATCCCGAGGTCGCTTTGAGAAAAGCCCCGGTCGTGACCGGGGCTGTCGAGAGGACGACACTCGGCGCCCGCCGTCCCCTCAGGCGCCACGCTGCCGTGGGGGTCGATACCCCGAAATGGCTCACCGCGCCGCCTTTTGGCGCCAGCAGTCGGCCAGCTCGGTTTCTTCCTTACGCGGCCACGCTGCCGTGGGGGTCGATGACGAATTTCTTCGCCGCCCCGCCATCGAAGTCGGCATAGCCCTGCGGGGCCTGGTCGAGGGTGATCATCTGGACATTGACCGCATCGGCGATATTGACCTTGCCGAACAGGATCGCCTGCATCAGCGGGCGATGGTACTTCATCACCGGACACTGGCCGGTATGGAAGGAGTGGGACTTGGCCCAGCCCAGGCCGAAGCGCATGCTCAGCGCGCCCTGCTTGGCGGCGTCGTCGGCCGCGCCCGGATCCTCGGTCACGTAGAGGCCCGGAATACCGATCTGGCCGCCGGCACGGGTCAGCTGCATGGCCGAGTTGAGCACGGTGGCAGGGGCCTCCTTGCCGTGGTTGCAGCCACAGGCATGGGCTTCAAAGCCGACACAGTCGACGAAGCAGTCGACCTCACGCTCGCCGAGGATCGCCTCGAGCTTGTCGGCCATGTCGCCATCCTGGGTCAGGTCGAGGGTTTCGCAACCGAAGCTCCTCGCCTGGGCCAAGCGCTCCTCGATCATGTCGCCGACGATCACGCAGGCCGCCCCGAGGAGCTGGGCAGAGACCGCCGCCGCCAGGCCCACGGGGCCGGCACCGGCGATATAGACGGTGCTGCCCGGCCCCACCCCGGCGGTGACACAGCCGTGGAAACCGGTGGGGAAGATATCGGAGAGCAGGGTCAGGTCACGGATCTTCTCCATGGCCTGGTCGGTGTCCGGGAACTTCAGCAGATTGAAGTCGGCGTAGGGCACCATGACATATTCAGTCTGGCCGCCGACCCAGCCACCCATGTCGACATAGCCGTAGGCCGCACCGGGTCGCGCCGGATTGACGTTGAGGCAGATACCGGTCCGGCCCTCCTTGCAGTTGCGGCAACGACCGCAGGCAATGTTGAACGGCACCGAGACCAGGTCGCCCGGCTGGATGAATTCGACATCGCGGCCGCACTCGACCACCAGACCGGTGATCTCGTGGCCCAGCACCAGGCCGGACGGCGCGGTGGTGCGGCCACGCACCATGTGCTGATCGCTGCCGCAGATGTTGGTGGTGACGACTTTCAGGATCACCCCGTGGTTGCACTTGCGATTGCCGAGGGCGAGTTCCGGATAGGCGATGGATTCGACGGCGACCTGACCAGGCCCCTTGTAGACGACGCCGCGATTGGCTGCACTCATGGGTGATTTCCTTCGTCTTGTTGTGTTGCAGGGAGGGGGAGCGGCGCAAACGCCACCCACAGACCTTAGCGATAATGCTCAGCGGCACGCTTCCCCAATGAGTCATCGCGATGCCTGATTGCGACATCCCCCACACCCTCGGCACCCCGCTGGCGATCCTGCGGGGATGGCCTTCCGTCTGGTCAGGGCTGCGCGAGAGACGGGGCTCGACCTCGCAAGGACGAACGGGCATGTCCAGGCGCTGCGCACCGGCAGCACGGCGACCCTCAGCCTGATCGGGCCGCGTGGCAACCGCATGGCCCTGGATATTTCCCTGATGGGCTTCACCGACGCCAGCGGACGCATCGCGCCCTGACGTTCGTCCCTGCCCCGCACAGACGACAGCCCCGGCACCTGGCCGGGGCTGTCGTCGCTTGGCAGGCCGCGTGATCAGCGGCGCAGCACACCCTCTTCCTTCAGCAGCTTCAAAATCGCCTCGGCACCCTGCTCCGGCGTGACGCCGTCGAGCACCTGGCCGCTGCCACCCTCGGCCTTGGCCGCGGCGGCCTTGAAGCGGTCGCGGGCCGAGGCGGCCTTGACGATCTTGAGCCGCTTGGGGCGTTTGCGGGCCGGCTGTTCCACCCACTCGACGAGCTCGGCATCGGGCACCGCTTCGCCGACCTCGTGCACGGCCAACTGACCGCGCCGCGCCGGCCCGAAGGCGCTCTGGCGTGGCGCCGGAGCGGCGCTGTCCACGGTGAGGATAGCAGGCAAGCGCACCTGAAGACGGCGACGCTGGCCGCGTGGCAGGGCCTGCAGCAGAGTCGCCACCCCCCCTTCGACGCCCTCCACCTCGGCGACGGCGGCCACCAGCGGCCAGCCTAATCGCTCGGCGAGCAGGTAGGGGAGCAGCCCCGACGCTTCGCCGCGCTCGGCCCGCGTCCCGGCGATCACCAGCGTCGGCGGATGATCGGCCAGCACCTCGGCCAGTGCCGGTACCACGTCGCTGGACTCGGGCTGCTCGATCAGGGTCAGGGCATCGAACCCCATGCCCAGATAGCCGCGCAGCGCGGCGTCGCTACCCGCGTCCAGGACACCGGCATGGAGCAGCCGGACCTCGGCCAGCGGCAGTGCCCGGGCCAGCTCGACGCCGCGGGCGTCCTGATCGGCACGGCGCCCCCGGCCGGTCAAGGGGTGACAGCCCACGGAAACCAGCACCGTGATCGCCAGGGAGGGGCTCTTCTGGGGGTCAGGCCGCATGGCGCTTCTCCTCTCGCTCTTGCTCCACCAGGGTGACCAGGGCCTGGAGCACCAAGGCCGCATCGCCGATCACGGCGAGGTCGGCGCGCTTGATCATGTCGCAGCCCGGGTCACGGTTGATCGCCACCACCTTGTCGCAGCTCTGGATGCCCTGAAGGTGCTGGATGGCGCCGCTGATGCCCACCGCCACGTAGACCCGGGCGGTGACCCAAGTGCCGGTGGCGCCTACCTGGCGGTGGCGCGGCATATGACCGTCATCGACGGCCACCCGCGAGGCGCCCTGGGTGGCCCCCAGCAGCTTGGCAGCGTGGTGAAAGCCCTCCCAGTCGGTGACCCCGTTGCCCGCGGAGAGGATGAACCCCGCCTCGGCCAGCGCCACGCCGGCGGGGTCGACGGCGACCGGCCCCAGGTCCGCGATACGCGACAGCAACACGGGCAACGGCTGAGCCAGCGTCACGGGCTCGGCGGCATGACGCGTCTCGCTGACCGGCTCGGCGCATTCGGCCAGCGCCAGGGCCACCCGCGGCAACGGACGCAGGAAGTCCCGGGTGTTCGCGGCGCCCCGGGCGGTACAGCGCCAGCCGCTCCCGTTCTTCCCCCTGGCCTCGGCGTCGGCCTCCAGCTGCCAGACACCGGTGGCCGGCCGCTCGCCGAGGCGGGCCGCCAGGCGCCGTCCCAGGTCGGCGCCGCCGAGCGGGGAGTCGGGCAGTAGCCAGTGGCGCGGGGCCAGGTCGCGTTCCACAGCGGCAAGTACGGCCAGACGCGCTTCCGGGGCATAACCCTCGTAGGCGTCATCGCCGAGGTGCAGCAGGCGGTCCACGCCCGCCTCGCCCAGCGCCTCCTCCTTGTGGCTGCCGAAGAGCACCGCCAGCACCGCGCCGGGCCGCGCCGGATCGGCATCGGCCAGCTGGCGCGCCAGACCCAGCAGGTCGCGGTCGTGGCTCGACAGCCGACCGCCGCTCATGTCGGGCACTACCGCCACCAGGAAGGCGGGTGCCTCGATCGTCACCGCCTGGCGGCTGTCGCTGGCCGCGGTGCCGGTCGCGACCGTAGCCGGGCCGCCCTGCTGACCACCGCTGCGGTCGATGCGCTTGAGGCCGTTGGGGCCGATAAAGCCCACGGCATGGGGGTTGCGGCGCATCACGCCATTCGGCCCCAGCCACTCGCTCGGGGTGTTGCCCTGCCCAAGCACGGCAAGCACGCTCACGTGGTCGCGATGCAGCCGGTTGCGGGCGATCCACTCCCTGCGGGGATCGCGACGACGAATCTCGCTCATGATGCCAGCTCCTCGACACGGGCTTGGCCGGCACGGCCCTGCCCCTTGGCCATCTTGACGGGGAGTATCACCAGGGCGTCGGCCACCAGCTCGGCGATATCCCGCACCTCGGCTGCCTCCACTACCCCCTCGAGCATGGCGGTGCACTGCGGGCAACCCACGGCGACGAGCTCGGCTCCGGTCTCTCGCACGTCGTCCATGCGCATGTCGGGGATGCGCCGCTCGCCGGGGATATCGGTGAGCGGTGCCCCGCCACCGCCGCCGCAGCAGCGCGAGCGGAAGCCGGAACGCGCCATCTCGGTCACGGTGATGCCCAGCGCCCGCAGGACCTCGCGTGGTGCCTCGTACTCGCCGTTGTAGCGACCCAGGTAGCAGGGGTCGTGGTAGGTGACCGCCCCCCCCTTCCAGGGCGTGAAGTGCAGCTGCCCTGCTGCGTAGAGCTCAGCGATAAAGGTGCTGTGGTGAAGCACCGTATAGTGGGCATCGCCACCGGGGCCGCCCAGCTCGCGGTACTCGTTGCAGAGCACATGGAAGCTGTGGGGGTCGCAGGTGACGATGCGCTGGAAGCGGTACTTGGCCAGGGTGGCGATATTGCGCCGCGCCAGCGACTGGAAGGTCGCCTCGTCCCCCAGGCGCCGTGCCACGTCGCCGCTATCGCGTTCCTCGTCGCCCAGCACGGCGAAATCGACCTCGGCCGCACGCAGCACCTTCACCAGGGCCCGAAGGGTACGCTGGTTGCGCATGTCGAAGACGCCGTCGCCCAGCCACAGCAGCACGTCGACCTGGCCGAGATCGGCCATCCGGGGCAGGTTCAAATCCGCCGCCCAGTGCAGCCGCGAACCGGGATCGAAGCCCCCGGGGTTGTCGGTGGCGATCAGGTTGTCGAGCACCTCTGCCCCCTTGTTGGGGGTATTGCCATGCTCCAGCGTGAGGAAGCGGCGCATGTCGACGATGGCGTCGACGTGCTCGATCATCATCGGGCACTCCTCGACGCAGGCGCGGCAGGTAGTGCACGACCACAGCGTCTCGGCGTCCACCAGCGCCTTGCCCTCGCGCGCCACGATCGGGCCATGAGGGCCACCGGCATGTTCCCCCACCGGCTTGCCCGGATAGGGCGAACCAGCGTAGTGGGCATCGCTGCCGCCGGCCAGGCCGACCACCATGTCCTGGATCAGCTTCTTGGGGTTGAGCGGCTGGCCCGCGGCGAAGGCCGGGCAGACCGCCTCGCAGCGCCCGCACTGAACGCAGGCGTCGAAGCCGAGCAGCTGGTTCCAGGTGAAGTCGCTGGGCATCTCCACCCCCAGCTTGGCCTGGGGAGAGTCGAGGTCGAGCGCCTTGAGACCGGTGGAACGCCCCTTCCCTCCCGCCTTGGTGGAAAAGCGCTCCGGCCGGCGATGGAAGGCCAGATGCAAGGCGCCGGCGAAGGCGTGCTTCATGGGCCCGCCCCAGGTCATGCCGAAGACCATCTCGCCCAGGCCCCAGGCCAGTACCGCGGCCAGCGCCACGGCCAATATCCAACTGCCAGCGTCTTGCGGCAGCACGCCGACCGCCGGCAGGGTGATCAGGAATACACTCAGCGAAAACGCCATCAGGCTCTTGGGCAGGCGCATCCAGGGGCCCTTGGAAAGGCGCGCGGGCGGGTTGCGCCGCCGCCGGGCGACGAACAGGCTGCCGACGAACATGACGGCACTGGCGGCCAGCAGCGCCCAGCCGAGCACGCCCTGCGCCAGGCCGAGGCCATGTACCAGTATCATCAGCACGGCGGCGGCGACGAAACCGCCGGCGGTGGCCACGTGAGTGTTGGACATTACCTTGTCGCGCGCCACCACGTGGTGGAGATCCACCACGTAGCGGCGCGGCATGGCGGCCAGGCCCTGGAGAATCGGCACGGGTGACGGCCGCCCCTGGCGCCACAGGCGGATGCGCCGCATGGCGCCGATCACGGCCAGCGCCAGGGCGGAGAAGATCAGTATCGGCAGGAGGGTATCGAGCATGGTGCTCACCTCACGGCTTGCTATTGTTATTCGGCTCCGGGAGAAGCCGGCATGGTGAAAGCGTCATGAGCGACGGCCAGGCTAGGCGAAGTTCGGCGAGTCAGCGGAGTGGACTGGCTGCTCCATGAGCATGACGAGCCGAACGTCAACAACACCTGGCCGAGCGCAATAGCTTTCAGAGGTCTTTGCACAGCCGCAGGGCGTCATAAATGGCCGCATGCGTATTGCGCGGCGCGGTGCAGTCGCCCAAGCGGAACAGCAGATAACCGTCGCCCGGTTCACTCAGGCAGGGCTGCGCCTTGGCGGCATAGAGCGCCTCCAGATCCACCTGCCCGTGGTTGCGCGACTGCCCCTTGAGCGTGTAGTAGAGCGTCTCGTCCGGCCGCACGCCGTTTTCCACCACGACCTGGTCGACCACCCGCTCCTCGAGGGCGCCGGTGTACTCGTTTTCGAGTACCGCCACCAGGCCGTCGCCTTCGCGGTAGACCTTGTGCAGCATCAGGTCGGAGGTCATGATCACCTCCTTCTCGTAGAGGCTGCGGTAGTAGGTGGGGAAGGTGGTGCCACCCACCGCCGCACCGGGCTTGATGTCGTCGGTGACGATCTCCACCTTGGCGCCCTTGTCGGCGAGAAAATCCGCCGCCGAGACGCCGGCGAACTCACAGATGGCATCGAAGATCAGCACGTTCTTGCCCGGCGCCACCCGACCCGAGAGGATGTCCCAGGTGCTCACCACCAGGCTCTCCTCTGCGTTTTCCGAGTAGCCCCACTCGGGGAACTGGGAGAGGAAGGGCTGGCCGCCGGTGGCAAGCACCACGACATCGGGGCGCAAGTCGAGCAGGGTCGCCTCGTCGGCGCGAGTGCCGAGGCGCAGGTCGACGCCCAGTCGCGCAAGCTCGAGCTGGTACCAACGGGTGATGCCGGCGATCTGGTCGCGCTGCGGGGCCTGGGCGGCGATGGTGATCTGCCCGCCCAGGGCCTCGGCGGCCTCGAAGAGGGTCACCGCGTGGCCGCGCTCGGCGGCGACGCGCGCTGCCTCCATGCCGCCGGGGCCGCCGCCCACCACCACGACGCGGCGCTTGGGCCCTTCGCTCTTTTCGATGATGTGCGGCAGGCCCAGATACTCCCGCGAGGTGGCAGCGTTCTGGATGCACAGCACGTCAAGGCCCTGGTACTGGCGGTCAATGCAGTAGTTGGCACCCACGCACTGCCGGATCTGGTCCACCTGGCCCATCTTGATCTTGGCGATCAGGTGGGGGTCGGCGATATGCGCCCGAGTCATGCCCACCAGGTCCACATAGCCCCCCTCGAGGATGCGGCTTGCCTGGTTGGGATCCTTGATGTTCTGGGCGTGGATCACCGGCACGCCGACCACTTCCTTGATGCCCGCCGCCAGGTGCAGGAAGGGCTCCGGCGGGTAGGACATGTTGGGAATGACGTTGGCGAGCGAATTGTGGGTGTCGCAGCCCGAGCCGATCACGCCGAAGAAGTCGACCTGGCCGGTGGCGTCATAGTAGGCGGCGATCTGCTTCATGTCCTCGTGCGTCAAGCCGTCGGGGTGGAACTCGTCGCCGCAGATGCGCATGCCCACCGCGAAGTCGTCGCCCACCTCGGCGCGCACTGCCTTGAGCACCTCCATGCCGAAGCGCATGCGGTTCTCGAAGCTGCCGCCCCACTGGTCCTCGCGCTTGTTGACCCGTGGGCTCCAGAACTGGTCGATCAGGTGCTGGTGCACCGCGGAGAGTTCGACGCCGTCGAGACCGCCCTCTTTCGCCCGGCGCGCCGCCTGGGCGAAGTCGCCGACGATGCGCCAGATCTCCTCCTCCTCGATGGACTTGCAGGTGGAGCGGTGCACCGGTTCGCGGATGCCGGAGGGCGACATCAGCGTCGGCCAGTCGAAGCCGTCCCAGCGCGAACGCCGTCCCATGTGGGTGATCTGGATCATGATCTTGCCGCCGTGCCGGTGCACGGCGTCGGCGAGATTCTGGAAGTGCGGGATGATGCGGTCGGTGGCGAGATTCACCGAGCTCCACCAGCCCTGGGGACTGTCGATGGAGACCACCGAGGAGCCGCCGCAGATGCAGAGTCCGCAGCCTCCCTTGGCCTTCTCCTCGTAATACTTGACGTAACGCTCGGTGGTCATGCCCCCGTCGGTGGCGTAGACCTCGGCGTGAGCGGTGCTGACGACCCGGTTGCGGATGGTCAGCTTGCCGATCTGGATCGGCTGGAAGATCGCGTCGAATGCCATGGTGGTTCCCCTCAGCCCTGCGTTGCAGAAATCGGCTTGACGATGAAAACGCCCACGTCGCAGCCTTCCTCGGCCGCACTCTGGGTCTGTTCAGCGACGGTGCGCAGCCGACTGCCGCGAGCGGCGAGGATCTGGTCCATGGCACCGGCGAACCAGCCGGTGAACATGTACTCTGCCTTGTGACCGGTCTTGCCGAGCTGATAGACGAAAGCGCTGTGCTCCAGGCGCACCCGTGCGGTGCCGGCATCGAGGTCGATGGCTTCGGTGACGAACTTGCCCCAGCCCCGCTGAGAGAGGCGCGTCATGTAGTGCTCGAAGACGTCGACGCCCTCGAGGCCGTGCAGCTCGGCCTCCTTCTCGCACCAGTGCCAGGCGCTCTTGTAGCCGGCGTCGTAAAGGATCTGGGCGTACTTCTCGGCACCCAGCGCTTCCTCCACTGCCACATGGTTGTTGATGAAGAAGTGCCGCGGCACGTAGAGCATCGGCAGGGCATCGGTGGTCCAGACGCCGGTCTCGGCGTCCACTTCGATGGGCAGTTCGGGAGCCATCTTGGTCACGGTGATATTCCTCGAAAATCGTTGTTCTTGTCGCAGGTGATTCGCGAATCGGTTCGGGCCGTCAGGCGCCCCAAACATCCTTCAAAACCCGCACCCAGTTCTCGCCCATGATCTTGCGCACCACCGGCTCACTGAAGCCGCGGCGCAATAGCGCTTCGGTGAGATTGGGGAACTCGCCGATGGTGCGAATGCCCTCGGGGTTGATGATCTTGCCGAAGCTGGTCAGGCGGCGGGCGTAGCCCTTGTCGTGGGTGAGCCACTCGAAGAAGTCCTGGCCGTGGCCCTGAGTGAAGTCGGTGCCAATGCCGATGGCATCCTCGCCGACGATGTTCATCACGTACTCGATGGCCTCGACGTAGTCGTCGACGGTGGCGTCGATGCCGGCGCGCAGGAAGGGGGTGAACATGGTCACGCCGACGAAGCCGCCGTGGTCGGCGATGAACCTGAGCTCCTCGTCGGACTTGTTGCGCGGGTGCTCCTTGAGCCCCGACGGCAGGCAGTGGGAGTAGCAGACCGGCTTCTGGGACTCGAGGATCACCTCCTCGGAGGTCTGCGAACCGACATGGGAGAGATCGCACATGATGCCCACGCGGTTCATCTCGGCGACGATCTCCCGGCCGAAGCCAGAAAGCCCGCCGTCGCGCTCGTAGCAGCCGGTGCCCACCAGGTTCTGGGTGTTGTAGCACAGCTGCACGATGCCCACGCCGAGCTGCTTGAAGATCTCGACGTAGCCGATCTGGTCCTCGAAGGCGTGGGCGTTCTGGAAGCCGTAGAGGATGCCGGTCTTGCCCTCCTCCTTGGCGCGGGTGATGTCGGCGGTGGTGCGTACCGACCGGACCAGGTCGCTGCACTCGGCCATCAGCGCGTTCGACTTGACGATGTTGTCGACGGTGGCCTGGAAACCCTCCCACACCGAGACGGTGCAGTTGGCCGCCGAGAGGCCGCCGCGTCGCATGTCTTCGAACAGCTCGCGGTTCCACTTGGCGATGATCAAGCCATCGATGACGATGGCGTCCTGGTGCAGTTCGCTGGGGGTCATGTCGGGGTCTCCGTCGGGGGGCGTTGCCTGCCGGCAGCATAGCGCCGGGCCGTGCGCGGCACGCCCGCTGGAAACGACGGCGAGGATTCCAAAAGCGTCACCCCGTCGCCGACATGGCGCATCCGACGGGCACGCGCAAAAGAGGCCGCGCAGGCGGCCTCTTCAGGGCAAGGAGAGGGACGAACGCTCGGGTCAGTTGCCGACGGCCACGCTGGCGTAGGTGGGCTCGCCACGCGCCTGGTCGAGGGCCACGATGGCGCCGGAAACCGGCTCCTCGTTGATGGCCTCGAAGGCCGCCTGGCTGAACAGGCCCTCGGCTTCGCTGCGCTTGAGGCGCACCGGCGGGGCCAGGTAGCCGAGCCGCTCGTCGCGCGGGGGAATGCCGAAGAACTCCCGGTAGCACTTGGAGAAGTGCGGTGTGGAAACGAAGCCGCACGCCGAGGCCACCTCTATGATCGACATCGCCGTCTGCTTGAGCAGCTGGCGCGCCCGGGTCAATCGCAGCTTGAGGTAGTAGCGCGAGGGCGAACAGCGCAGGTTCTTCTGGAACAGCCGTTCCAGCTGACGACGCGACACACCGACGTAGCAGGCCAGCTCGTCGAGCGCGATGGGCTCCTCGAGGTTGGCCTCCATGAGCGCCACGATCTCCAGCAGCTTGGGCTGGTTGGTGCCCAGCACGTGGCGCAGCGGAATGCGCTGCTGGTCCTGGTCGCTGCGCACCCGCTCGCAGATGAACATCTCGGAAATGCCGGCCGAGAGTTCGCGGCCGTGGTCGCGACAGATCAGGTTGAGCATCATGTCGAGCGGCGCCGCGCCCCCCGAGCAGGTCGCCCGGTCACGGTCGATGCAGAACAGCCGCGTGGTCAGCTCGACGCGCGGAAAGGCCTCGCGCATCGCTGCCATGCACTCCCAGTGGGTGCTGACATCGTAGCCGTCGAGCAGCCCAGCCTTGGCCAGCGCCCAGCTGCCGGTACAGATCGCCCCCAGGCGCCGCGACAGGCGCGCCTGACCCTGCAACCAGCTGACGTGCTCGCGCTGCACACTGCGATGCGGGCCCACCCCGCCACAGACGATCACCATGTCCAGGCCGAGCGGCGTGCGCAGCGAGACGTCCGGCGTCACCGTCAGGCCATCGCTGGCGCTGACCGGCTGACCGTCCGAGGTGAGGGTATACCAGCGGTAGAGCTCGCTGCCGGCAAGCTGGTTGGCCATGCGCAACGGCTCGATGGCCGAGGCCAGCGAGATCAGGGTGAAGTTTTCCAGCAGCAGAAAACCGATAACCTGGGTCTTCTGCGGGGTGGGGGTGATGTTCCGAGACGTCGCGCGCGATGCCGTCGACATGGATTGATTCTCCCGCCTGGCCAGGCTCGTCACGGAAGCCTGGGTACCGTTGTTGTTATCCACCCTGGGGACGCGCGGCCGAGGCAATCACGACAGCCGTGTCGTATTCAGGCATGTGAAGCCAGAATATCCAAAGCCGGGAAGGCAGGCTTATCGTATTTTTCTTCGGTGCGGTCCGGCATCGATTGTCTGCGACAATCGGACCTCGTCGCCGCGCTACCCCTGCCGACACCGACACGACGCGCTATCATGGGGCCGTTCGCTGTCACGGAGCCACCATGCCCGCTGCCCTGCCCCTGCCGCTGTCGACCCCGAGCCGCAACCTGGTCCGCCTGACCATCGTGCGCGGCATCACCTGGACCGGGTTTCTCGCCGCCATCATCATCGGCATCGAACTGCTCAACTTCGACCTGCAGGTGGGAGCGGTGATCGGAGTGGTGGTGGCCATGGGGTTGATCAATCTCTTTACTTGGTGGCGCCTGGGGCGTCCCTGGGCGGTCACCCATGCCGAGAACCTGCTCCACCTGCTCGCCGACCTGGTGGGCTTGACGCTGCTGTTCTACTTCACCGGCGGCGCCACCAACCCCTTCATCACCTACTACCTGGTCCCGGTGACCATCGCCGCCGCCACCCTGCCCTGGCACTGCGCCTGGATCATCGCCGCGGTGGCGCTGCTCGCCTACACCCTGCTGCTGTTCGCCTATCATCCGGTGCCACCGTTCACCCAGCCCTATGGCGACGACAGCGTCAATCTGCACGTGGTGGGGATGTGGCTGAACTTCGCGCTCTCCGCCGGCCTGGTCTCCTTCTTCATCTACAAGATGGCGCACGCCCTGCGTCACCGCGACCAGGCCCTGTCGCGCACCCGCGAGGCGGCCCTGCGCAACGAGCAGGTGCTGGCGGTCGCCACCCAGGCGGCGGGCACCGCGCATGAGCTGGGCACGCCCCTGTCGACCATGGCGGTGCTGCTCAGCGAAATGCGCGAGGACGCCGGCAACAACCAGCCGCTGCGCCAGGACATCGACCTGCTGCGCCAGCAGGTCGAGCTGTGCAAGTCGCGCCTGCGCCACCTGGTGGACAGTGCCGACCGTCGCCGCATGGCGGTGCCGGAACGCCGCGACGCCCGCGACTGGCTGACCGGCGTGGTGCAGCGCTGGCTGGTACTGCGCCCCGATGTCAGCCACCACCTGGCGGTCGCCGAGCATCGCGGTACGCCCTGGCTGACGGTGGACGCCACCCTCGACCAGGCCCTGACCAACCTGCTCAACAACGCCGCCGACGCCAGTCCCGACAACATCCGCATCTCGCTGGAGTGGACCGCCGACGAGGTGGTGATCGACATCCGCGACCACGGCCCTGGCGTGGCCATGGCCATTGCCGACCAGCTGGGCGAGACCTTCGTGTCGACCAAGAGCAAGGGCTTGGGCATCGGCCTGTTTCTCACCCACGCCACCATCAACCGCTTCGGCGGTGGCGTGAGCCTGTACAATCACCCCGAGGGGGGCACACTCACGGAAGTGATCCTGCCTCGCAGCCACCCCTGAGCCACACACACGACGAGGTCGCCATGCAAGATTCCGATGCCCGCCTGCTGATCATCGACGACGACGAGATGTTCTGCCATGTGCTGTCGCGCGCCCTGACGCGGCGCGGTTTCGAGGTTCTGGTGGCCCACGACGCCGACCAGGCGCTGAGCCTGGCACAGCAACACCATCCGGAGATCGCCACCCTCGACCTCAAGCTGGAACACAGCTCCGGTCTCAAGCTGCTGCCCGAGCTGCTCGAGGTGGTACCCGACTGCGGGGTGGTGGTGCTGACTGGCTACTCGAGCATCGCCACGGCCGTGGAAGCCATCAAGCTGGGTGCGGTGAACTACCTGTGCAAGCCGGCGGACGCCGACGAGATTCTCGCGGCCCTGGGCCGCGAGGCGGGCGACCCGGACGCCGAGGTGGCCGACAGCCCGCCGTCGATCAACCGGGTTGCCTGGGAACACATCCAGAAAGTCCTGCAGGAGCACGACGGCAACATCTCCGCCACCGCCCGGGCCTTGGGGATGCACCGGCGCACCCTGCAGCGCAAGCTGCAGAAGCGCCCGGTGCGGCGGTAAGCAGTACTCTGGAATCGCTGCGTGGTTACTGAGCCGTCCAGCCCAGATCGATGTTCCAGCTCGAGCCGGTCACCGCGCTGGCGGCATCCGAGGCGAGGTAGGCCACCAGTTGGGCCACTTCCTTGGGGTCGATCAGGCGCTTGATGGCGGCATTCTTTAGCATGACCTGCTCAATGACCTCCTGCTCGTTCATGCCGTGCAGCTTGGCCTGATCGGCGATCTGGTTGTCCACCAAGGGCGTCTTGACGTAGGCGGGGCAGATGGCGTTGGCGGTGATCCCCTGGGCGCCGCCCTCCAGGGCCGCGGTCTTGGTAAAGCCGATCAGACCGTGCTTGGCGCTGATGTAGGCCGCCTTGCCGGGCGAGGCCACCTGGGCATGGACCGAGGCGATGTTGACGATCCGTCCCCAGCCGTTGTCGCGCATGGAGGGCCAGCAGGCCTGGCTCAGCAGGAAGGGCGCGGTCAGCATCAGGTCGATGATCTGGCGCCACTTGGCTTCCGGGAAATCCTCGATGGGCGAGACATGCTGGATACCGGCATTGTTGACCAGGATATCGACCCGGCCGAAGCGCTTGACGGCCTCGTTAACGGCCGCCTGGCAGGCCTGGGCGTCGGTCAGGTCGGCCTGGAAGAACACCGCCCCCACGGCTTCCGCCTTCTCGGCGGCCTGCGGGTTGAAGTCCACGGCGAGCACCTGGTGGCCCAACTCCCGGAAATGGTTGACGACGGCCTCGCCGATACCGCTGGCGGTACCGGTGACCAGGGCCACGCGCGGGGTGGTCATCGCTTGTGTCATGAAGGATCCTCTCTGCATGGGGTCGTGGGAATGCGGCAGTGCAAGGCGTCCAGCATAAGCATCGCCTCGCGTTGACGCCAGCCTCACGCCTCGGGGGCCATCACCCGGCTCATCAGGCGCTGGGCAAGGCGACTCGCCTCCTCCGGCGCCTCCAGGTCCGACAGGTCGTCGAGCAGCTCGCAGCGCCACAGCCAGGTGCCGTCGGAGAGACGCTCGGCGATGAAGGGGTAGCGCCCCGATGGGAAGGAAAACGGCTGATAGTCACCGGGCTCCGGCGAAGGGGTGTCCGGCTCGGCGGGCACCAACACCAGCGACAGCGATACCGGCGTGACCAGCGCACCGGCCAGATAGGTCGCCGGGCGATCGTCCGGCTGCGAGGGCGTGAAGCGCTGGAAGCAGAGTGCGTCCACCCCCAGCCGGGGGTTGGCGCGGGAAGTGGCCGCCAGGTCAGTGGCCTGCTCCTGCTCCCAGGCCGACGCAAGGCGACGCAATCGCGCGTACTGATCGGGGCTGAGGCTCTGCATGGCGTCTCCTTCCTGGCAAGGTGCGCGTTCGGCACGGGGCGATACGGCTGCTATTCTGGCAGTTCACCCCGCGACGAGGAATGCCCATGCGCCCCCAGGAACGCCTCGATCTGGCGGAGGCCATCGCCCGGGAAGCGGGCGAACGCATCATCGATGCCCGCCGCGAGCACAGCTTCAGCCACCACTTCAAGCAGGGAGATGAACTGGTCACCGATGTCGACGTCGCGGTCGACACCCTGATCAGCGAACGCCTGGCCGCGCAGCTGCCCGATGAGGCGAGACTCAGCGAAGAACTCGCCCCGGAGCGCGACCATATGGCCGACGCCGACGCCCTCTGGGTCATCGACCCCATCGACGGCACCGTGAACTTCGCCCACGGCCTGCGCCACGTGGCAGTCTCCATCGCCTGGGCCAGCAAAGGCGAGGTGTGCCTCGGCGTGGTGCACGCGCCCTTTCTCGGCGAGACCTTCACGGCACTCAAGGGCCAGGGCGCGTGGTGCAACGGCAAGCCGATTCGCGCCAGCCACGCCACCGAACTCGAGCGCTGCCTGGTAGGGACCGGTTTCCCCTATCGCCGCGACAGTCGCCCGCCGCTCATTCGCCGGCTGATGGCGGTGCTCACCCACTGCCGCGACGTGCGCCGCAACGGTGCCGCGGCGCTGGACCTGTGCGACGTGGCCTGCGGCCGCCTCGACGCCTACTACGAGAGCGTCTCGCCCTGGGATTTCGCGGCGGGCTGGCTGATCGCCCGCGAGGCCGGTGCGCGCACCGACCACCTCTATCCCTGTCCCGAGGGCATCCCGGCGGACCTCTACGGCGAAAACCTGCTGGTGGCAAGTCCCGAGGTGCACGCCGAGCTTGCCGATCTGCTGCGCGCGGCGGACGCCAATCAGCTCGACGAGGCCCGCGAACCCTAGCTCGACCAGCCCTAGTCCCGGCCCCCATAGCCCTCGCCAATGGCACGGCTAGCGTGCCGCTATTGGCGGCCTTTGCCGCGATCGGTCAGAATGAGCGCCGAACCTGCAAGGAGAAACGCCAATGTTCGTCGTGATCTACGGTCGCCCCGGCTGCCCCTTCTGCGTACGCGCCCAGGCGCTGGCCGAGCGGCTAGAAGACGCCGGTGCCATCGACGGCCAGCGCTACGTGGACATCTGGGCCGAGGGCATCAGCAAGGCCGACCTCGCCGAGCGTATCGGCAAGCCGGTACACACCATCCCGCAGATCTTCGTCGACCAAGAGCACGTGGGCGGATTCACCGAGTTCGACCGCTACGTGCGCGAGCATGCCCTGCTCGCCTCGGGCAGCCCTGCCTGAAGGCCTGTCGCTCTTCCCATCCAGCGCGTTTGACTCCCGTTTAGCAAAATCCGCGTGTAACCCCCCTGCCCACTCGGGCGGGGATACAAGCGGGAGCCGCGCAGCGGCTCTATTCTGGCGTTTTCTGCCCTTGCACATAGCCCTTGAGCGTCTCGATGGTTGCGCCTCCTGCACTGCACGCAACATACGATCTCGACCACAG